>NZ_CP119676.1:1625000-3066297 GCF_029318635.1 Varunaivibrio sulfuroxidans
CGCGTCACCCAGGGCCAAGTCATCGGCTACGTCGGCACCACGGGGCGATCGACCGGACCGCACCTGCACTTCGAGGTTTTGCACGATGGCCGTCAGGTCAATCCGATGACCGTCAAAATGCCTTCCGGAGAAAAACTGCGCGGCAAAGATCTTAAAAGGTTCATCGCCACGCGCGACGAAATCACCCAGAAATGGGCCGCCCTGGGCGTGGCCGGGCATAAAATCGCCCGGCGCTAGGCCGCCTGTTATACCTTTACGGGCAAAATAAATGATTTCGTTCCCCCGGCTCGCCATGCGTATCCGGCTTGTTTCTTCGTAAGGACGGAACGGTCTTCGGCGCGGAGCGAAACTTAAAACAGCCCGGCCCATTCAGGTGGGCCGACGGCTTGCTTGACGCCGTGCGGTCGAGCGCTTCGGCCCCGCCAACGCTGTAACACTTGGTTACCAAGTCCTTATTGACGCGCCACCGTTGTTTCTACACATTCGATCCGTGTTTTCAGTGGATTTTCATGCACATGCCTTCTTCGCGTTCAAAGCTTTTTTGGGTCCTTTGCGTAATCGTCCTCGCCGGGGTCGTTGGCGGTGGGCTGTGGATCGCCTTGGCCCGAACCGGCGACGGCGCGGCGTCGAAATGGATCACCACGACGGTGGTGCGCGGCGATATCGAGGACACCACGACCGCACTGGGCACCCTGCAACCACGCGATTACGTCGATGTCGGCACCCAGGTTTCCGGCCAGTTGCGCAAAATTCTTGTGGCGATCGGCGATACCGTCACAAAGGGGCAGTTGCTCGCCGAGATCGATCCCACGCTCTATAGCGCTAAAGTGGATGAGGACCGCGCTTTGTTGGCCAGCCTGCGCGCCCAACTGGCGGGGAAGAATGCGCAGTTGAACCTAACTCACGAGCAGCTGACTCGCCAGAAGCGGATGTTGCAGGCCAACGCCACCAGCAAGGAATCCTATCAAAGCGCGGTGGCGGCGGAGAAATCGGCGGCGGCCCAAGTTACCCAGATCAACGCCGAGATCGAACAAACGACCTCCCAGCTCGCCGGTGACGTGGCGAAGCTGGGTTATACTCGAATTTACGCTCCGATGGCCGGCACCGTGGTCAGCCTGACCGCCCGCCAAGGACAGACGGTGAACGCCAGCCAACAAGCCCCTACTCTTTTGCGCATTGCCGACCTGGACTCCATGACGGTGTGGACCCAGGTCTCCGAAGCCGACGTCAACAAACTGAAGATCGGCCAGCCGGTTTATTTCACCACCCTGGGTCGTCCGGATCACCGCTGGCGCTCGACACTGAGGCAAATTCTGCCGACGCCGGAAATCCTCAATAACGTGGTGCTGTACGACGCTCTTTTCGATATCCCCAACCCCGATCGCTCGCTGGGCATTGCGATGTCGGCGCAGGTGTTTTTTGTCCATGGCGCGGCGAAAGATACGCTGCTCGTACCGCTGGCGGCGGTGACGGGAAAGGGTAAAGCCGCCGCCGTCCGGCTGATCGAGAACGGCGCGGTCGAACGACGTGCGGTGACGGTGGGCGTGCGCAACCGGGTTCAGGCCGAAATTCTCTCCGGACTTAAGGTCGGCGACGAGGTCGTGGTCGACCAACGCCAAACCGGCGCTAAGTCCGAATCCAAGCCTAACCGCGGACCTCGGCTATGATTGAAACCGTCACCCCGGGCGCGCCGCTGATCGAGCTTGAAAACATCACCAAGACCTACCGCAACGGCGCGATGGCGGTAGAGGTCCTCCATGGCGTGTCCTTAACCATCCATCGCGGCGAGTTCGTCGCCATCATGGGAACTTCGGGCTCGGGCAAAAGCACATTGATGAATTTGATCGGCTGTCTCGACCGACCAACGTCGGGACGCTATCTGTTCGCCGGGCGCGACGTCTCGGGACTGGGGCGCGACGCCCTCGCCCTATTGCGGCGCGACGCCTTCGGCTTCGTTTTTCAACAATACAATCTGCTGCCCTCCGCCGACGCCGTGGAAAATGTCGAGGTGCCGGCCATCTACGCCGGGCTACGCCGCGCCGACCGCCACGCCCGGGCTCGTGAAATTTTGACCGCGCTGGGCCTCGGCGAACGCATGCATCACCGCCCGGGCCAGCTTTCGGGCGGTCAACAGCAACGTGTGTCGATCGCCCGCGCCCTGATGAACGGCGGCAGCGTCATCCTCGCCGACGAGCCCACCGGCGCGCTGGACAGCCACAGCGGCGCCGAGGTCATGACGCTGTTGCGTCGGCTTAACGCCGAGGGCCACACCGTGGTGCTGATCACCCACGAGGCCGCGATCGCCGCCGAAGCCAAGCGGATGATCACGATCGCCGACGGCGTGGTGCTTTCCGACAGCGGCCCACAGCAGGACTATCCCGCGCCGACGCATGGGGAAGCGCGCATTTTCACCGCCAAGGCGCGGCCGACGGCGGGACGCCTCAACGATGCCGCCGAAGCGGTCAAAATGGCTTTTCGCTCGCTGCGCGCCAACCTGTTTCGCACCGTTCTGACCTTGCTTGGGATCATCATCGGGGTCGGCTCGGTGGTGGCGATGCTCGCCATCGGCGACGGCGCCAAGCAAGACGTGCTGACGCGAATACAGGCGATGGGCACGAATTTGTTGTTGATCCGCCCCGGCGCCCCCAATACCCGCGGCGGCAGCGATGTCGCCACCTTGGTTCCGGAAGACGCCGAAGCCATCGCCCGTCTGCCCAACGTCGCCTCGGCGGTGCCCGAAATGGCCGGCGGCGTGACCATCCGCGCCGGCAACGTGGACGATCAGACCTCGGTCACCGCGACCACCGCCGACTTTCCCCAGGCGCGGGACTGGCCCCTGCAACGGGGCGTTTTCTTCGGCCCCGACGACGTCAAAAGCTACGCCCCGGTCACCGTGTTGGGGCAGACCGTGGTCGATGCCCTATTCCCCTCGGGCGTCAACCCGGTGGGATCTTACGTGTTGATTAAGAATGTTCCGTTCCAGGTCATTGGCGTAATGGCGAGCAAGGGCGCCACCCCTTTCGGCAGCGATATGGACGACGTCGCCTTCGTTCCCTTGACGACCGGCGGCTTGCGTCTCTTCGGGAAGCGTTATCTCCGTTCGATCATCGTTCAGGTCACCGCGCTGGACGGTATGAAAACGACGCAAAAACAGGTCGAGGACCTGCTCACCGCCCGTCATCACACCACCGATTTTCGCGTCCGCAACATGGCGTCCATCGTCGCCACCGTCACCGCCACCCAAAACACGCTCACCGTCCTGCTGGGCTCGATCGCCGCTATTTCTCTACTGGTGGGCGGCATCGGCGTGATGAACATCATGCTGGTCAGCGTCACCGAGCGCACCCGCGAGATCGGCATCCGCATGGCGACCGGCGCGCGCGGGGCCAATATCCGCCTGCAATTTCTGACCGAGGCGCTGGTGGTCTGCGCCATCGGCGGTGGACTGGGCGTCGGCGGCGGGCTGGGCACCGCGCTGATGGTGGGGCGGCTCGGCTCGCCGATCGTGCTCTCCTTGCCGCCGGTGCTGCTGGCCTTCGGCTGCGCCCTGGCGACCGGGCTGGTCTTTGGCACCACGCCGGCGCGCAAGGCGGCCAATCTCGACCCCGTCGTCGCCCTGTCAGCGGAGTAATTTTCATGCGGCTATTCCCTTTCATTTCCCCGTTGTTGTTGGCCGTCGTGGCGTGCGCGCAAATTCCCGACCTCACCCTGCCCCATCTCGACCTGCCGAGCGAGTGGGCCAACGCCCGAGACGGCGAAACGACGAAGGCCGCCCCGACCCCGGTGGTGGCGAGCACGTGGTGGACCGCCTTCGACAGTCCCGAACTGAACGCCCTGGAACAGGCCGCCCTCACCGCCAATACCGACCTGCGGGCGGCGGTTGCGCGGATCGAGCAAGCCCAGGGCGAATTGGCCATCGCCGGAGGGCCGTTGCTGCCCGGGATCACCGCCGGCCTATCGACGCAAACAACGCGCCGCACCACGACGGCAACTTCCAGCGCATCGGGCGGCGCGCGCATCAGCCACAGCTCCCAGGGATCGCTCAGCGCGTCGTACGAGGTCGATTTCTGGGGCGGAAACCGCGCCGCCGTCGTGGCGGCAAACGCCAACCTCGCCGCCAGCCGCTTCGACCGCGACACCGTGGCGCTGACCCTGACGTCCTCGGTGGCGACGACCTGGTTCAAGGCCCTCGCCCTGACCGATCGCGTCGCGGTGGCGCGCAAGAACCTAGCCATCGCCCGCCAAACGCTGGCGCTGGCGGAGAAAAGAGAATCCTTCGGCCAGACATCGACCCTGGAAGCGGCCCAGCAGCGCAGTTCCGTGGCCTTGATCGAGGCGCAACTGCCGGCGCTGGACATCCAACGCCGTCAGGCGATCAACGCCCTGGCGATTTTGACCGGCGTCCCCCCGGCGCGCCTGCACTTGAAGCGGGTCACCCTGGACGGCCTTAGCGTGCCCACGCTTGCCCCCGCGCTGCCCGCCGATCTGCTCCGTCGCCGCCCCGATATCGCCAAGGCCGAGGCCAACCTCGTCGCCGCCAACGCCAACATCGGCGTCGCCCGGGCAGACCTGTACCCCAAATTGACCCTGACCGCCGAGGGCGGACGGTTGAGCACCGCCGCGCGTACGCTGCTCGACCCCGGCAATCTGTTTTGGACCCTGTCCGGATCGTTCGCCGCCACCCTTTTCGACAATGGTCGCCTGCAAGGCCGGGTGGCGCTGTCGGAAGCGAAGAAACGCGAACTGATGGACGCCTATCGAGGCGCGGTGCTCAACGCCCTACTCGACACCGAAAACGCCCTGGCCGCAATCCACGGTCTGGCCGCGCAGGAAGCGGCGGACCGACGCGCCATCACCGCCGCACGCGAGGCCGAGCGCCTGGCCACCGTCCAATACCGCGAGGGTGCGGTTGACTACCTGACCGAGTTGGAAGCCCAACGGACCTTGCTCAATGCCGAAGACGACGCCGTCCAGGTCCGCCAGGCGCGACTCGCCGCGGCGGTGTCCCTCTACAAGGCGCTGGGCGGCGGCTTTTCTCACGCCGCGGCGGCCTCTAAAAATCCCTAAAACACCTTTTTAATTGGCGCCGTCGCGCTCGATTGACGCCTTGAAAAGGGAACGAACCGCCGCCAAGGCGCGGTCGAGGAATTCAAGGTCCTTGGCCTGCGCCTCTTTTTCCTGACGGCGTTTTTCCGCCTCGTTTTCTTCGAAGCTCACCTTGGGCGGACGTATAGCGTCGGAACTTACGGTGCAGTTCAGGCGCGGGCCGTCGAGGGTGCAAACCGTGATTTCACCGGTCTCCCGGTCGAGACGCCAGACGCGGTTATCGCTCGCCTTGACGATTTGGTATCTTCCGCGCCCCTCGTCCTTCGAGGGGGCTTTCTCACCACCCCGCGCCATGCTCACGGAGGCGATCAAAAACGCGCCCGTCAGAACCAGTGCGTATAAGCGGTGGGACGTACCGAAAGTCATCATTATCGCCATCCTTATGATTGCGCTATCTTTGGAGTATACCACGAACGCATTACGAGAACTTAAAGAACAAAAAACACGCTCCTGTGACATCCATCACATTCGCCCAAAATTTTAAATAATATGGAGGGGGGGCGTCCAGGTTCCTAAAAGCACATCCGCCGGGAAACGGTCGCACAAAGACGGCGACGAAGAAAATTCTCCGTTCGTCGATTTTATTTTTACCACGTTCATAACGTAAAGGACCCTCCAATGAAGAAGAATTCTTCGATTTTTAAATTTTCAATCGTCGGCCTTACCGCCTTTCTCGGCGCATGCGCCGGAACATACGACGTCCAAGGCATCGCCACCCAACCCGACCAGGGTTCGGCTTACGCCAGCGCCCTGCATAAGTATTACGTCGAACGGGCCGCTTTCGAAAAAAGCGAAGGCGATTGGAGCTCGGTCGATTTCTTCGCGTCCAGGGCCAAAAAAGCCGCCGAGGGCGTGATCGTAGCCCCACAGAACCCCACCCAGCGCCACCTCAAACAAGACGGCCCGGCGATCGACGCGGCCTATCAAAGACTGACAGGCGCACTGGCCGCCGGCCAGGGCGACGCCCACCCCGAGGCCTGCGCCCAGGCGCAGACCTGGCTTGAGCATTGGATGGAACAAGCCGAGGAAGGTCGCCAACAAGACCACATTCGCATGGCCCGTACAGGGTATGAGGACGCGATCGTCAAGTGTGATGTGAAAACGGCGCCCACCCTCGCACCGGCACCCGCCGCGAAGTTGGGCGACGCTCAATTCGTGGTGTTTTTCGACTTCAACGCCGCCACGCTAACGCCCAAAGCACGCTCCGTGATCGACGAGATCGCCGCCGATATCAAGAAAAACGGCGCCGCGAGCGTGCGTCTCGTGGGAAGAACCGACACCGTCGGGTCCAACGCCTACAACGCCGCCTTGGCGCAGAAACGCGTGCAGCGCGTCGCCGATGCGCTGAAGGCGAAAGGTGTTAACGTTAAGATCGATACCTTGTCCGTCGGCGAACACATGCTCGCCGCGCCGACCGGAGACAACGTCAAAAACCAAAGCAACCGACGCGTCGATGTGACCGTCAAGCATTAAACATCCAGACCGTTACGACAAACGGTCCGACCGGGGGACGTTATTCGTCCCCCGGTTTTTTTTGTACCCCGCACGCGGCGGCGTAAAGGGCGCCAAGCGCGTTTAGGCCGACCCCTTGCAGATCATCCAATACCCCAATGGCGCCGCTAAAATCGTGATCTTGGGTATACATGTTGCGGGTCACCACGACGGGGACGCGCGCCGCGCGCGCCGCGGCGACGCCATTGGCCGAATCCTCGATCGCCAAACAATCTCCCGCATCCAATCGCATTTTCTCCAACACCCAAAGATAAACATCCGGTAACGGCTTCAAGCGCGGCACGACTCCGCCGTCGCCGATAACCTCGAACCAATTTATCGCCTCTTCACCCAGGTTGGCGGCGACCAGGGCGCGCACGTTGACCGGGGTCGTCGTCGTCGCGATGGCCAGACGCACCCCGGCGTCGCGCGACTCGCGCAGCAACGCCTCGACGCCCGGGCGTAAGGGCACCGCACCGCCCTTCAGAGCCTCGACGAAGAACGCCGTCTTGCGGGCGTGCAGTTCGGCAATCCTTTGCGCGCCGCCCGGATCGTCCGCCGGCGGGAGGAACAATTGCTCCATATACGCACGAATGCGTTGCTTGCCCCCGGTCACGGCCAGAAGCTCCTTGTACAGGGCTTGATCCCAGCTCCAGTCAAGCCCCGCCTCGGCGAAGGCCGCGTTGAAGGCATGGCGGTGCGCATCCTCGGTATCGGCCAAGGTGCCGTCCACGTCAAAAATCAAAGCCTGCATCTTCATCGTTTCCAGTTCCTCCTTACGGACTATCTATCATTATTTTGCATCACGCGATCATCAATGCCTTGTCCAGATACCCTTTTAAGTGGAAAATGAGCTATCCGAAATAGCTTTCGAGGCGTTTCCCGCCATGCAAAAGGACCGACATCTTATTCAAGAACTCAAAGACGAGCTGGACTGGGCGTCCGGCGAGACCGAATACGTCGAGCGCCAACTTCAGGAAATTGAAGAAGGTTTCATGGCGCGCATGAGCGAACTCGGCGAAGATCCTTCAAGTGCGTCGCACATCGACCTTGAGAAGCTCAACCGAGAAAAACGCGACAAACAAGCCGCCCACCGGCTCAACGAACTGTATGCGCTGCAGCATCGCGCCGCCCGGCGTTACGCCTTGCTCAGCCGAGCCTACGAAATCGGCGCAACCTATGAAACCGCCGAGGAAATCGCCAGCGCTTTATCTCAAGTGCTCCATCGCAGCGCCGACACCGAAAAACTCGATGCCCCCCTGCGCCACTCCGTCCAGGATCTGGCCGACGCGCTGTTTCAATATTTCCACCGCCATTTCGACGACGACGCCGAAGAAAAATTGCGCAAGGCCTGGCTCGAAGCGGAAGCCACCTTTAAGGATCTTGGGCGAACGGTCTAAGCGCATGACCGCGGTTGAAATTTCGTTCCTCCCACCAAACGGCGACGTCCCTCTCCATAAAGCGCCATGGCGCGAGAAAGGAGCCTCGGATGCTCGCCCTACTTAAAAGTCGGCGCTTTTTCCCCTTTTTCGCCGCCCAATTCCTGGGCGCGGCCAATGACAATTTTTACAAAAACGCCCTGGTCATCCTGATCGCCTACCGCCTCGGCGGCGAGAACGCCGCCCTGCTCGTGACCATCGCGGCGGGGCTTTTTATTTTACCCTTTTTCCTGTTTTCGGCCAGCGCCGGCCAGCTTGCCGATCGTCTCGATAAGGCGCGATTGGTGCGTCTGGTCAAGGCCTTGGAAATCGCCGTCATGACCCTCGGCGCCGTCGGTTTTCTGTGGCGTCAAGAGGGCGTGTTGTTAGGGGTTCTCTTTCTCATGGGCGCCCAATCCAGTCTTTTCGGCCCCGTTAAATACGCCATCCTCCCTGCGATCGTCGCCGATCGCGACCTGATCGGCGCCAACGCCCTCACCGAAGGGGGCACGTTTTTAGCCATCTTATTGGGCACCATCGCCGGAGGACTGCTGGTGCTCACGCCCGGCGGCGAGGTCATCGTCGCCTGCACGGTGGTCGTTCTCGCCATCGCCGGTTGGATCGCCGCGCTTTACGTTGACGATGTCGCGCCCGCCGATCCGAACGTGCGCATCAATCCCAACATCGTCAACGAAACCGCCGCCATCATGCGCCATGCCCGCGCCAATACGGCGATTTACCCGTCGATGCTGGCGATATCGTGGTTTTGGCTGCTGGGCGCGACCTTCCTCGCCCAATTTCCCAATTTCGCCAAGGGCCCCCTGCACGCCGACGAACAGGCGGTGACCCTGATGCTGGCCTTGTTCACCGTCGGCGTCGCCGTCGGTTCGGGATTGTGCGCCCATGTGCTCAAGGGCCGGATTTCCCTGAAAATCGTCCCTTGGAGCGTTTTTTTGATGAGTGTGTTCATCATCGACCTCTATTTCGCCACCCCGAAGGGCGTCGATGCTCCCGGCCCCATCATGGGACTGGGCGACCTGATCGCGAAGCCCTGGGTATGGCGGGTCATGGCCGATCTGATGATGATCGCGGTGACCGGCGGTTTTTACATCGTGCCCCTGTACGCCACGATCCAAAAGCGCAGCGATCCCCGCCATAGGGCGCGCAACATCGCCGCATTGAATGTGCTCAACGCCTTGTTCATGGTCGCCTCCGCCGCGATCGCGGCGGCCATGCTGGCGCAAGGGATCGGCGTCGTCGGCATTTTTCTGGCGGTCGGTCTGGCCAATCTGGGCGCCGGCCTGTGGACGGTGAAAATGGCGCGCGCCGCCCCTCCGGCTTAGGGCGGGACACGCCCCTTCACGGTCGTTCCACTCGCGCGCTCGCCCGGACCTTCTCAGGGCGCGCCGAACACACGCTTAAGGATATCAGTGGTGCGCGCCACAGGGTTTTCACGGATCGCCGCTTCTTCCTGGGCGACGACGTGGAAAAGCCCATCGAGCCCCTTCTTGACGACGTAATCGCTAAGATCCGCCTTGACGTCGGGAACGAAGGGGATCGTCCGATACCGCCCCATCATCTCGTCATACGCACGCAGCGCGCCGACCTTGCTCAGATTGCGGTCAACAATGGGTTTCATTTGCACCCGCAAATCTCCCGACATCTTGGCTTTGAAATATTGCGTCGCCGCGTCCTTGGGCCCCTTATAGATTTTTTGCACGTCATCCAGCGTCATCTCGCCGATGGCCTTCCAAAACACCGCCTTGGCCGGCTTCATCGCCGCTTCCGCGGCGCGGTTCAGGCGCAATTCCAGGTCGTCGGCAAGGCCAGACATCCCCACGGTGCGCAGCGCCTTTTGCACCCGCCCCAGAGACTGGGGCAACGGAATGTGGATCGCCGGATTACCGTTAAAGCCGTCGAGCGCGCCGGTTTTCACCGTCGCCCGCGCCGTGCCGACCTTCAATGCCTCGCGCAGGCCCCTGGCGATATCCTGGGTCGTCAACGCCGAGGCGTCGCCCGGGAGTATTTTTCCGGCGCCCGCGCCGCCCACGCCCATGCCGTCCAACAAGCCCTTGGCGCGATCGAACAATCCGCTCCCGGTCGCCGCACGCTGAAAAGGCGCTCCGGAAAGAATCATCGCCACCCCCCAAAGCACCAGGAAACGCCCAATCCGCCGGTTCCACACGTCCATCGTCCTTTCCCACTCCCAACGCCAACGCTCCGGCCCAACGCCCCGGATGCCCCCACAGCATCCCGTGAAGCCGACGCCATCTGCAAAAGCTGCAATAACTTAGATCATTACACCTTCTTCCGCCAGGAAAAGAGCCGGGTTGGGTTACGCCCCAAGCACGTGCATCACCAGCGTGCGGGTATGGCCGTGGGCGCGGTGCTCGAACAGATAAATTCCCTGCCACGTGCCCAAAACCAAGCGGCCATCGGCCACCGGGATGCAGAGAGACGTCGCGGTAAGCGCGCTTTTGATGTGCGCCGGCATGTCGTCCGGCCCTTCGTTGGTGTGGCGGTACCAAGCCTCGTTTTCGGGAGCGATGCGCCGAAAGAACTCCTGTAAATCGGTGGCGACGTGGGGGTCGGCGTTTTCCTGAATCACCAAGGACGCCGAGGTATGGCGGCAAAATACCGTCAACAGGCCGGTGGTGAGCGCTTGTTCGCGCGTCCAGCGCGCCACCGGTTCGGTGATCTCGTAAAGACCCTGAGCGGAGGTTTTAACGCCAATCGATGTCTGCGCCTGATGCATTTAAAGCGTCTCCCGTTTTCCTCAAGTTCCGGCAAGGATTTCCCGCGATACGGCGATACAATCGTCGATCCAGTCTACCACGGCGCGAATACGCGGCCACGACGCCAATTCGTGATGGATCGGCAGCCACAATTCCCGCGTCGCCACCGGACGCGCGCCGCCGACCCGTTCCTGGGTCGAATCGTTATCGCCGACGAGGCGCGGCAGCACCCCTTGGCCGCCCCCGCGCCCCATAGACCGCGAATCCGACGTCGGCCCGTTTGCGGCCCATCATGCGACCATGGCGGGCGTCCGACCATCTCCGGCGACGCTTAGCCTCGCCGCGCCGGCCGATCGTTTCGCCGTAATCGCGGCGGACGGGAACATGATCGAGGCCTAAATCACGACGATGAGGGACCGTAAAGATGGA
Source organism: Varunaivibrio sulfuroxidans (assembly GCF_029318635.1). Lineage (NCBI taxonomy): Bacteria > Pseudomonadati > Pseudomonadota > Alphaproteobacteria > Rhodospirillales > Magnetovibrionaceae > Varunaivibrio > Varunaivibrio sulfuroxidans. The sequence goes on from NZ_CP119676.1 coordinate 1,636,180, forward strand.
GAGTCGCCCCGTGCGCCCGCAACCACGCGCGGGCGGCGTCCAGCCCGGGGCACAAAACTTCGACAAGACGCCAAAACGCCGGGCCGTGATTGTGGTATCCGAGATGCGCCACCTCGTGGGCGATCACATAATCGAGAACGAATTCGGGCGCCATTACCAGACGCCAAGAAAAATTCAAGTTACCGTTCGCCGCGCACGACCCCCAGCGCGAACGGGTGTCCTTGAGCGCGATGCGGCCCGCCTTCAACCCCGCTTGCGCCGTCTTTTCGCCAACGCGGCGGACGATCTCGTCGCGTGCGCGGCGGATCAGGGCGTCGCGCACCCGCCGCGCCGTGTGTTCGGGGCGTCCCGCGATGACAATGGTCCCCGCTTCGATGCGCGCGCCCAGGACGCGGGGATCGCGGCGAACGACATGGTCGCGCCCCAAAACGGGCACATTTCCCCCTTCGACAAACATGATCGGAGCCGGCCGCCGGTCCAAACGCGCACCGATCCAATCGGCGCGATCACGGGCCATGCGCACGGCGTCATCCGCCGCGCCATAAGGTGGTAGCGTCACCACCACGGCGCCATCCTTAGGGTCGATGCGCAAGATCATCCGCCGCGCCCTGGCATGTCGGCGAATACGTAGGGCGACATCCCGCCCCGCGATTTTAAGGTTCAACTCGGAAACAGCCCGCGCGTTCCGGCGTAACGGCGGTTTTGAACGAAACGTGAATTGTGGTGTCCGCAAAACCCCCATTACGACCCCCTCTTTATCGCCAAACGCCTAGCGCGGCCAATCGACGATATGATCTTCGAGATCGCCGGCCTGAACGGCGCTCACCGCCCGGCCGCGCACGGATGCCCCGGCGCGATGAACGCTTTCGCGCGCGCCACTACGCAAAGGGTGCCACGACGGCAAATCACGCCCCTCGGCCAATAGGCGATAGGCGCAAGTCGAAGGCATCCACGCCAACGTAGCGACATTGCCCGCCGTTAATTTGATGCAATCGGGCACGAACCGCGTCCGCTCGGCGTAATTGGCGCATCGACAACTGTGAACATCAAGCAGTTGACAGGCCACCTCGGTATAGGCGATTTCACCGGTGTCGGCGTCTTCCAGTTTTTCAAGACAACACTTCCCGCACCCGTCGCAAAGGCTCTCCCACTCCGCCGCGCTCATCGCGGACAACGACTTTTCCTTCCAAAACGGCTGCACCGGCCCCGGAGGATGCTCAGGCGTGCTCACGAATGAAACTCGCAACGCGGGGAAGAACCTCGGTACGCCACCGGCGGCCATTGAAAATGCCGTAATGGCCAACCCCTTTTTGTAGATGATGGGCCTGTTTTTTAGCGGGAATTTTGGTGCAAATTTCGTGGGCGGCCGCCGTTTGGCCGACGCCGGAAATATCGTCGCGCTCGCCTTCCACCGTCAGCAACGCCGTTTGGTGAATAGCCGAAGGATCGACCCGACGCCCTCGATGCGTAAACATTCCCTTGGGCAAGGCATGCTCCATGAACACCGTTTTCAGGGTCTGCAAGTAATATTGCGCGGGCAAATCCATCACCGACATGTATTCATCGTAAAACTTACGGTGCGCCGCGACGCCATCGCCGTCGCCGTCAACCAAGTGGTTGAACAGTTCGACATGGGCGTCGATGTGGCGATCCAGATTCAGACTCATGAACCCGTTCAGTTGGATAAATCCGGGATAGACCTTGCGCGAAAACCCCGGATGAGGAGCGGGCACCCGATGGATGACCGTGCTCTCGAACCACTCCAACGATTTCGTTTTCGCCAATTCATTGACCTTTGTCGGGTTGACGCGGGTATCGATCGGCCCACCCATCAACGTCATCGTGCGCGGAGCGGATTTCGAGCCGTCCTCGGCCATCAACGCCACCGCCGCAAGCACGGGGACCGACGGCTGACAGACCGCGATAACATGCACGTCCGGCCCCAGCATATCGAGAAAATTGATCACATAATCGACGTAATCGTCGAGATCGAAAGTCCCGTGCACCACCGGAACGTCCTGGGCGTTGATCCAATCGGTGACGTAGACGTCGTGGTCGGCGATCAGCGCCTCGACGGTGCCGCGCAACAACGTCGCGTAGTGACCCGACAACGGGGCGACCAGCAAGACCTTGGGATCCTTGCGCGGGGTGTCGCGTTCGAAATGAAGCAGGGTGCAGAAAGGATGAGAAAGCACCTCGACCTCGCGCACCGCCACTCGTTTACCGTTGACCACGGTGTGTTCGAGGCCGAACGCGGGCTTGCCGTAACGGCGGGTCATCCGTTCCACCAGTTCGCAACTGGCGACCATCGACCGACCGAGGCCGGTGTAAGAAATCGGCGAATAAGGGTTCGAGTAAAACTCGCGAACAGCCTCCGCCGTGGCGCGAAACGGGGCAAGAGCGGTATGTTGCCATTCATGCAATTGATATAACATGGTGTTGTCCACCTTTTATGTTTCGTTACCCATGATATGGGAACGAGAGTAAAGAATTTCTTGTCACAACGGCGTGAACGCCCAATATCGTCCAAAAAACCGTTATGTTCTTAACGCGTTCGCGCCGACTTTTACGACCTTCATCAAAGGCGGGAAATAATAATCCTACGTACCATGCTGCAGTGCAACATATTTATTCATCCTATTGTTTTTTAACGATTTTCCTTGTCGATCAGATGAATAAACGAGCCGAAAACGCGGCCGTTGACCAATCCGACCCTCGCCCTATTTTCGCCATGCGCATCGACGCTATCGAACAAAGCGTCGCCGGGCCCCTCGTTCGAAGCCGTCGCATAGTGAAATTCATGGCCGCGCAAGCGGTGTCCCACTTGGCCCAATGGGGTCTCGGCGATCAATTTGACGCGGCGATAGCCCAGATTCAGGCGGCGCTCGGCGAACGACGTGCCCAGGGGCAACAATCCGGCCATCGCATGGGCGGTGCCGTCGGCATCGACCATTCCCCGGCCCAGGACCATGTAGCCCCCGCATTCGCCGTAAATCACCACCCCACGCGCCGCGGCGTCGCGCAAACCACCCAAAAATTGCTCGGCGCTGGCCAACCGCCAGGCGTGAAGCTCGGGGTAGCCGCCGGGCAAGAATACGGCGTCCGCGTCGGTATTGGGCGCTTCGTCCTCGAGCGGCGAGAAAAACGACAGTTCCGCGCCGCGCCGCCGCCAGCCTTCGCAAATCAGGGGATAGGTGAAGGTGAAGGCCTCGTCGCGCGCGATCGCAATTTTTTGCCCCAACGGAGCCAACGGCTGCGTGCGCGTTTCAGGTGTTTTCCCCCGCCACGGTCGCACCAGGGCGCGAACCGCCGCCACATCCACATGATCCGCGACGACAGCCCCGGCGCGTTCGATAAAGGTGCTTAAATCGGCATGTTCCATTGCTTGGACCAAGCCGAGGTGGCGCGACGGAAGAAACGTCGCCTCGTCGGAAGGGACACAGCCGAGGACGGGAATTTTCGGGAGGTCCCGCGCCATCGCCTGGCGCAAAATTTTCTCGTGACGCGCGCTGCCGACCCGGTTGAAGATAACCCCCGCGATCGCAATATCATCGCGGTGGGTGGCGAATCCGCGCACCACCGCGCTGACCGATGCGCCCTGCGCCTTGGCGTCGAGCAACAAAACCACCGGCCAGCCGCTGATACGGGCGACATCGGCGCTGGAGCCCAGATCGCCGACCGCCCCGTCGAAAAGCCCCATCACCGCTTCGCAGACGACGATATCCGCACCGTCCCCGGCCAGACGCACGGCCTCGCCCACAGTCTCCGGGCGCATCGCCCAAGGGTCCAGATTATAACACGGACGGCCCGTCGCACTGGCGTGAAATCCGGGATCGATATAATCGGGTCCGATCTTTAAAGATCCGCAACGAACGCCCCGCTCCGAAAAATGACGAAGCAGGCCCAGCGTAACGAAGGTCTTTCCGCTACCCGACGCCGGCGCGGCGACAATCACCCCCTCGGGCATGTTCGCTCCCCTCCTATCCACGCCCGTCGCAAGAGTCGTATGCGCCCACCGTAAGGCCTTTCGCTCACAGGATGCTGTTCAGTTTTTTCGCCATATCCTCCGCCTTCACGCCATGGCTAAAGTGCGTCACATATTTGCCGTCCGGTCCCATCAGATACGTAATCGCGGAATGGTCCATCAGATAGTTTCCATCCTTGGATTCGCTGTCCACGCGGGCGTAATAGACCCGGTATTCCTTGGCCACCGCCTTGATTTGCGCCGCGCTTCCAGACAACCCGACCAAACGAGGATAAAAATTGGGCACATACGCCTTGAGGGCCGCGGGCGTATCGCGTTCGGGGTCGATGGTGATCAAGATCGGCACCACTTTGTCGGCTTTCTTGCCGATCATGTCCAAGGCGTCGGCGATCGTCGCCAACGACGTCGGGCAGACATCGGGACAAAAGGTATAACCGAAGTAAACCAGCATGTAACGGCCACGAAAATCCTTGTCGGTGACCGTCTTGCCGTCCTGATTGACCAGGGTGAAGGGACCGCCGATGGTCACCTGACCGACCCCCCCCGAGCGGCTGGCGGTTTGCTGGCCCATCATGTAGCGCATCCCAAAGGCGATGGCCACGGCCAACACGACGGCGAAAAAAAGCCCGATATAACGTCTCATTTGCAACAATCCCTCGAATGACGGCCCGGCGCGGACGTCGGGTTGCTCGTCGAAACCAACGCGCCACGCAACCCGTGGCGTTCCACGCCAAAACCGGGACACGCGCCCCAACCACCTCAATCGCATAGACCTCAGCCGCATACATTGAGCACCACGGCGGACGCCGCCTTAAGGCGGCTCAACAATAAAAACACTTCGCCCCATAATCAAGCATCCTCGCCCCCAGAAGGCGAATTCGTGAACTTATCGCGTCGTTTGCGGCTTTTTGTCTTTTCCGGGCGGACGCAAATAAATCACATAATAGGCCAGCGCGACGAACCCGCCGCCGCCGACAATGTTGCCCAGCGTCACAGCGGCGAGATTGTGAACGAACCCGCCCAGACCCAGGCCCAACGTCGCCAAATCCAAGTGCGCGTGCAGCGCCGCCAACACCCCGAAGGGCACGAAAAACATATTGGCGATCGAGTGCTCGAAACCCAAAGCGACGAAGGCCGAGATGGGGAAGACGATGGCAAGGATCTTCGAGCTGACGCTGTGGGCGGAAAAACATAGCCAAACCGCCAGACAGACCAGAATGTTGCACAAAATTCCGCGCACGAAGGCCTCGACGAAGGGCAACTCGACCTTGGCGCGGGCGATCGACACCGCCAGCGCGCCGACCGCACCCGAAGCCATGTCCGCGTACCCCGCCATCGCCGCCAGCACCGCCATGCCCAACGCGCCGACGAAGTTGCCGACATAAACGACGGTCCAATTGCGCAATAAGGCCCGACTCGTCACCTTGCCATTGGCCCAACCCATGACGATCAGGCTATTTCCGGTGAACAGTTCCGCTCCACCGACCAGCACCAGAATCAGCCCCAACGAAAAGACCACGCCGCCCAACAGGCGCGCGGGACCGTAACCGAGGCCGTTCTGGGTCATCACGACGATAAAAAACATCGCCCCGAGGGCGATAAAGGCCCCGGCGAGCACGCTCAGGGCGAACATCGGCGTCAACGCCATCGCCACTTTCTTGACCCCGACCGCTTCGATTCGCTGCGCAATTTGCGCCGGCGCGTAATCGTCGAACTGGAAGGCCGCCGCAGATCCAACCGGCGCGGGCGCGGCGGAATTTTCCGCCTTCTTGGGGGGGGTAGCTGCGCTGCGTGTGTTCTTCGCCATTCGCTCACTCCGTTTTGTAGTGATCCTGCGCAGATAGGGGTACAGTATGGCCATGACGACACGAAAACCCAAGATCAAAAGCGGTTCCGAAACGCAGCCGCCGTTGCGCCGAGGTTGGACCACCGGGGCCTGCGCGGCGGCGGCGGCGAAATCCGCCTATCACGCCCTGTTGACCGGGCGCTTTCTCGACCCCGTCACCGTCGCCCTGCCCAAAGGCGACGCCCCCGCGTTCCCCCTCGCCCGCGCCGAGCTGGGCGACGGCTTCGCCCGCGCCGGAATCGTCAAGGACGCCGGCGACGATCCCGACATCACCCACGGCGCGGAGATTATCGCCGCCGTCGCCCCCGGTCCACGCGGCACCGGCATCACCTTCGCCGCCGGACCGGGTGTGGGTACCGTCACCCTGGCCGGGCTGCCCCTAGCCGTGGGCGAGCCGGCCATCAACCCGGCCCCGCGCAAAATCATCGCCGAGGCGATCGACGCGGTGGCGCGCGAACTGAACGCGTCGGGTCTTTCCCGGGTCTGCCTGCTGTCCGGGGCCGAAGGGATCGACGTGCGCGTCACGGTGTCGATCCCCGGCGGCGAGGAACTGGCGCAAAAAACCATGAATGGGCGGCTCGGCGTCAAGGGCGGGCTATCGATCCTGGGCACCACCGGGGTGGTCATTCCGTATTCGTGCGCATCGTGGATTCACGCCATTCACCGCGGCGTCGATGTCGCCCGCGCCCAAGGCATCGACACCCTGGGCGCGGCCACCGGAAAAACCTCGGAAACCGCGCTGCGCGCGCTTATCCCCCTACCCGAGGCGGCGATCATCGACATGGGCGATTTTGCCGGCGGATTGTTGAAATACCTGCGCAAGGCCCCGGTTTCCCACCTGATCATCGCCGGCGGCTTCGCCAAAATGGTCAAACTGGCCCAGGGCCACGGCGACCTGCATTCGGCGCGTTCGCGGATCGATTTCAAGGACCTCGCCGTGTTGGCGGCGACGGCGGGTGCGGCGCGGGATGACTGCGCGCGGATCGAACGGGCGGCGACCGCCTACGCCGTGTTGCAGGATTTTCCCGAATTGACCCCCAATCTGGCCGCCCTCGTCGCCCGGCGCGCCCGGGCCACCGCCCTGGCGACCCTGTCCGGCGGGGTCGATGTCGATATCCTGGTGATCGATCGCACGGGCCGCCTGATCGGCGATACGCGGCGGGAGCGGGATCGCGTCGATGGTTAAGCGCCTTTTAATCCTAGGCGGCACCTCCGAGGCCGCCGAACTGTCGCACACGGCGGCCAAGACCTTCGCCGGACGCGCCCAGGTCGTCACATCCCTTGCCGGAAGCACGCGCAGCCCCCGTCTCGACCTCGCCGGAGGCGTACGCCGAGGCGGCTTCGGTGGCATCGAAGGGCTGTCTCGCTATTTGAGGGACGAGAACATCGCCGCCGTGATCGACGCCACCCACCCTTTCGCCGAAACCATCTCCGGTCATGCTTATTGCGCCTGCTTGCGCACCGCCACGCCACTGCTCCGCCTGGAGCGCCCGGCGTGGACGCTACCGCCCGCGGCGCGCTGGGTCGAGGTGGCGACAATGACCGCCGCGGTCGAAGTCTTGGGCGGATTCGCGCGGCGGGTATTTTTGGGGATCGGGCGAAAAAACCTCGCGATGTTCACGGCCCTGGAGGAGATATTTTTCCTGGTGCGCACAATCGATCCGCTGCCCGCGCCACCGCCGCTGGCCCGCCATCATGCCCTGGTCGCCCGTCCGCCGTTCGCCGTAAACGATGAAAAAGCCCTACTGACGGAGCATCGCATCGATACCGTGGTGGCGAAAAACAGCGGCGGCGCGGCGGCGCGGGCGAAAATCGACGCCGCCCTCGCCCTCGACCTCAGCGTCGTGCTGATCGCGCGGCCCGCCCCCGAGCCGTGCCCGACGACCGCACGCCTCGACGAAGCCTTGGCATGGCTTGAGGACGTCTTATGATCCGTCCGTCTTTGGCGCATTTTCCACCGGCGCGGGGCGAAGAACATGACTGTGATCGGCGGCGTAAAGCCGCGAATCGGTGAACGGCGCGCCTTCATCCGTTGTCCCGGCCAATACCCGACCGACCAAAATCAGCACGGTGCGGGTCAGATTCAACGCCTTGACCTTTTCTCGAACATCCGAAAGCCGGGCGCGAACAATCGTCTGATCCGGCCAACTGACGCGGTAGGCCACCACCACGGGGCAATCGACGCCGTAATGCGGGCTTAACTCGCGCACCACCTTGGCCAAATTGTTGATCGACAAGTGGATCGCCAACGTCGCTCCGCTTTGCCCCAGGGTGGCGAGATCCTCGCCCTGGGGCATCGCCGAGGCGCGCACCGCGGTGCGCGTCAGGATGATCGTCTGGCTGATATCGGGCAGGGTCAGTTCGCTTTTGATCGCGGCGGCGGCGGCGGCGAAGGCGGGGACACCCGGCGTCACCGCATAGGGGATGTCCAGGGCGTCGAGGCGACGCATCTGTTCCGCCGTCGCCCCGTAAATCGACGGATCCCCCGAATGGACCCGGGCGACGTCACGCCCCACCGCGTCGGCGGCGGCGATCTCGGCGATGATTTCATCGAGATGCATCCCCGCCGTATCCAATATCCGCGCGTCAGACCTGGCCTCGGCGAGAATTTCCCGAGGCACCAGCGATCCCGCGTAAAGCACCACCGGGCAGCTCTGAATCAATTTAAGCGCGCGCACCGTGATCAGGTCGGGCGCGCCCGGCCCCGCGCCGATAAAATGAACCGTCATCGCCCGCTCTTCCCGGCGACGACGTCTTTTAGGATGTCGAGAATCACCCCCGTCGCTTTTTCGACCAGCACCACGTCGTTCCCCACCACGACGCGTTCCTTGTCGGCTCCCGCCTCGGGCAACCGGCGGCGCAAATCCTCGGGGAGGTCCCGGCGGGCCAACCCGGGAGGAAGTGTCCCGTTCTTTTCCAGTTGACCTTGCAGCCCCGGCGGCAGTTCCTCGCGCTTGGCCAGCCCCGGAGGGAAACCTTTGCCGCGATTCGGGCCGCGCCCCTTGGCGTGCTTCCCACTTTCCCCTTGATCGCGGCTTTCGCCTTTATGCTTTCGGTACTTTTCCTTTTTTTCTTTACCTTTCGCCCTTTCAAACTTGTCATGCTCGCCGTCGCTCTTCTTTTCCTCGGCGTCATGGCGATCGCCTTCTTCATCATCACCGCGCGTCATTTCGTCGCGGCGATCCTTTGTACGAACGCTTGCGTCTTCCGCCTGCCGCGCTTTATTCCTAAAATAATCGCGAATAACCCGTTGCTCGACCTGAGTGAACACATCCCCGGCGATATCGGAGACGCTCTGCGCCTGAGCCAACGCCGGAAGCATCGCGAACGCCGCCGCCGCCGCAATCCGTTTAAGCATCGTAATATCCCCTATCATTTTTTCACATTTCCTCGGCGGCGTTCATTTTCGCCGCATACCCACGCGGCGTATAGTCCCAAGTTGCGCCGCCCCGTTCGATACGCCGGGTTTGGCTGTTTCCAACCACGACCAGACTCAACATATCGACGTCCGCGCTTCGCAAGCGCCCCAGGTTCGTGCGTGTCAGGGTTTCGCCGGCGCGCCCCAAATTGCGCGCGATCACGACCGGCGTCTCATCGCCGCGCACGGCGCGCAGGGTGGCCGCCGCCCGCGTGAGCTGCGTGGTGCGCCGTTTGGACACCGGGTTGTAAAACGCGACGACGAAATCGCCCGCCGCCGCCGCCGCGATGCGCCGCTCGATCTCGGTCCAGGGCGTCAACAGGTCGGACAACGAGATCAGGCAAAAATCATGGCCGAACGGCGCGCCGATCCGTGCGCCCGCCGCCTGAAACGCCGAAATTCCGGGAATTCCCGCGAGTTCGATCCGATTCCACTCGGGTTTGTTTTCCCGGTCCAACAACTCGAAAACCAACGACGCCAAGGCGTAAATACCGGCGTCGCCCGACCCCACCAAGGCGACATCGCGCCCTTCGGCGGCGAGATCCAACGCCTTGCGCGCGCGCGCCTCCTCCTGGGACAAGTCGGAACTGTACATGCGCTTGCCCGCGATCTCCTTGGCGATGAGATCCAGATACAACCGATAACCGACGATATCGCCGGCCCGCTCCAGGGCGCGCCGCGCCTCGGGGGCGCGCCAAGCGTCGGGCCCCGGCCCCAGGCCGACGATGGACAGCCGCCCACGCGCCCGCCCGATGGTTTCTGGATCGAGTTCGGCCCCGCCGCCCGCCCGCGCGATCGCCACCGTCGCCCGTTTCGATTTTCGTTTCGTCACCACCAACGCCCCCGAAGGGCCGACGGCGGCCAAGGCGGCGGCCTCGGCGACGCCGTGACAACCAACCTCGGCGAACACCACATCGGACGGATTGGCCAAGCGCGGCGTTTCCTTCTCCAGGCGTTCGGCGGTGAAGAACCGTGCCGCGATTCCAAGTTTTTCGGCGACGCCATGCACCGCGTCCTCGTCCATCTTCAGGTCGAGCGAGACCACCACCGCACAGGACCCTTGGGCCAGGTTCGCCCCCGCCAACGTCTCCTCGACGAGGCCGATCAGTTCTTCGCCGGTACAACCCCGCTCGCAGCCGACGCCGATCGCCAGCACCGGCGGGCGCAGGCGCAGCTCTCCGGGGGTGGGCGTCCCTGCGCGCCGATCGGAGACCACCACCGCCACACCCGTTTCCCCGTCGCGGATAAACGGTGCGCCGCTCTGCGTGAGCCAGCGCGCGTCGCCGGCCTCGACGACGAGACGCACCGGGCGGTCGGCCAACATCTCCCGGGCGACGCTTTTCGCCGCGGCGCGGTTTTCGACTCGCCAGCCGCGCGGCGGATCGTCGAGCGCCAGCCCATAACGCAGATCGCCGCCGGTGGTAATCGCGGCGACGCCCCCAGTGGCGGCGGCCGCCGCCTGGGCCAGGCGGTTCGCCCCGTGATGCCCGCCCAGCAACGGCACCGCGCTGGACCCGTCCACGGCGCAGGCGACAAGTGGCGGATCGCCGTCCTTGGTCCCGATTGCGGGGGCCAGCAAACGAATTAAAATCCCGCTGGCGCAAACTCCGACGATGGCGACGCCGCCGGTAAACAGCTCGCGCAAATGGATCCCGAGATCGTCGATCCAGATATCGATTTCGTCCCGCCCGTCGGTGCTTTCGATGTCGGCGAACCCCTTCGCCAAGGCATGCAGACGCGCGCCGGGCAGCGCCCTTTTAAGCACGCGCCCAAATCCCAAGCCGAGGGGGTTGAGAATAACCACCGCCGCGCCCCTCGGAAGGTCCGAGGCGTCGACCCGTAAACCCAAGGGGGAACTCATTCGTACCGTCTCCCGGCGTCCGGCGTTTCGGGCGCGATCAAAATCATTGAAAAATAAGGCGCGGCGAAATCGGCGGCGAGGTCGCCAAGTGCGCGGCCCACTTCCCCTTCTTGGGTAACCCGTTCGACATAGAAGGCCCGCGCCGTCAGACCGAGGCGGTCGATGACGGCGCGCACCTTGGCCAGGTGGCGGCCCAACTTGATGATTGCGGCGCCGTCTCCCCCGGCGAGTAGGCTTTCCAGCCGGCTTTCATCCAGCGTCGCCGGAATCGCGCCGAAGGCCTGGTTGCGCGTCGCCAGAGCAAGTCCGACGCGGGCGGCGGCGGCGTTGATCGACGAAATACCCGCCACCACGGTGACCGGGAAATCTCCCGACAGACGGTCCATGAAAGAAATGAACGAGCCGTGGAAAAGCGGATCGCCCTCGCACAACACGGCGACGTCACGCCCCGCTTCCAAGTGCGCCGCGACGCGCGGCATTCTTTCATCGAACACCGCCTGGCCAACGCGCGGGTCGGACGACATCGGGATATCGAACGGTATTTCGACCTGCCCTCCCGGCAGATGCGGCGCGGCGATGGCGCGGGCGAGGCTTTCGCCTTCCCCCGTTTTACGTTTCGCCCGAATATAGGCGATCACCGGAACGGCGCGCAGGATCGCGTGGGCCTTCAGGGTCAGTAGGCCCGGATCGCCCGGTCCCACACCTAGGCCGTAAAGAGTCCCGCTCATGATTTTACCCCCTTATACAGGGCAACCGTGCGCTTGGGCTGAAACGCCAGTGGACCATCCGGCCCGACGGGGGTCGCCCGTTCAACCCCGAGACGCACCAATTCGCCGCCATGGGCGTTTTGGAACGTCGTCAAAGCGGCTTCGCCGGCAAGGGTGACGGCGCTGGCGACCAAACGCCCTCCCGGACGGAGGCGCGACCAGCACGCCGCCAACACGCCATCGTGAGAAACGCCGCCACCGACGAAAACGGCGTCGGGCGCGCCGTTCAACTCGTCGAGAACGAACGGCGCGCGCCCAAGCTCGATTTTCAAGCGCGGCGTCCCCAGACGCACGGCGTTGGCGCGGATCATATCGCAGCGCGTCGGATCGCATTCGACGGCGACGGCGCTCAGCGATTGGCCCTGCGATTGGCCCTGGCGCATCCATTCGATCGCGAGCGACCCCGAACCCGCGCCGACATCCCACATGGTTTCCCCGGGCAGCGGCCCCAACAGCGCCATCGCCACGGCGCGCACCTCGCGCTTGGTCAATTGACCGTCACTTTCGAAAGCGGCGTCGGGAAGACCGGGGACACGGGAAAAATATTCGCCGCTCGGTCCCGCCCGGCATTCGATCGCGACCACGTTAAGATCGCGGGCGCGGCGATGCGACCACGTTTCGGCGACGCCGTCCAAACGGGCTTCATCGCCGCCGCCGAGGTGTTCCAACACCGTCAAGGCGCTCGGCCCGAAGCCGCGCGCGCACAACAGGCCGGCGATTTCCTTCGGCGTGTCGCCGTCGCGGGCAAGCACCACCAGGCGGCCACCGGGGGTCAGGTAACGATTGAGATTTTCCAACGCCCGGCCATGCACGGTAACCACCTGAACGTCCGGGCGCGACCATCCCATCCGCGCACAGGCCAGGGAGATCGATCCCGGCGCGGGAACCACGCTAACGGCGTCGGCCCCGAAATGGCGGATCAACAGCGACCCGGCTCCGTAATCGAGCGGATCGCCCGATGCCAAAACGACCACCCGCTTGCCCCGATAATCCTCTAGCCGCGCCGCCGTGGCGGCGAAATTTTTACCCCACGAAACACGCTCGACGGAGAGCTCGGCGGGAACCTTTTCCAAATGGCGCGCACCGCCGACCAAGACTTCGGCATGACGAACATCCTCCAAAGCCGCCGCCCCCAACCCCTCAAAACCGTCCTCGCCGATTCCGATCACATGCAGCCACGCTTTTATCATTAACGTACTCCAATCGTTAGGGCGTTGAACGCCGCCGCCGCTATGGCGCTACCGCCGCGCCGCCCCCTAAGGGTGACGTACGGAACCGAGCCGGCGTGGGCGATCAGGGCGTCCTTCGATTCCGTCGCCCCGACGAAACCGACCGGAAAGCCCAAAATCAACGCCGGTCGGGGCCAGCCTTCGCCAAGCCCCTCAAGCAGGCGAAACAGCGCCGTCGGCGCGTTGCCGATAACCACCACCGCGCCGCCCAGATGAGGCCCCCAGCGATCCAGCGCTTTCGCCGAACGGGTTATTCCCTGACGTTTGGCTTCCTCGACGACGCCGGCGTCGTCGATCGTGCAAACGATGCGATTTTTCGCCGGCAGGGCGCGCGCGATGATCCCTTGCGCCAGCATCCGCACGTCAACCAACACCGGCGCGCCCCAAAACAACGCCCGCTGCCCCGCCTCGACGGCGCCGGGACTGCAGGCTAAATCCTCGATCACGCCGACGTCCCCGCAGGCGTGAACGACGCGAACGGCCAAGGGATGAAGCTCCGCCGGCACGACCGATAGGTCCGCGACGGCGCGAATTTCCTTGAACGAGGCGGCGTAGATCGCGTCCGGTTCACGAATATAGTCGAACAGGGGCGGCTTCATTCACCCCTCCTCGTCCCGCCGGTCGGCCGGAACGGCCGTGCGCTCGTGGTCATGACCGTGGGCGTGGACGTGAGAATGGCCATGAGAATGGGAATGGCCATGAACGTGCGCCAACCCGTGATCGCGGGCGTCGTCCTCGGTGCCGATGCCCTGAACGTGGTGATGGTGCCCGACCTGAGGCGCGCCCTGATCGGCCTCGCGTCCGATGATCTGCTCGCGATATTTGCACAATTGGCAGTTCATCGCATTGTCGCCCTCAAGCGCCTGGCGCACGCGATCGGCGAAGGTTTCGATCAATAAAGAATGATCGTTCAAATACCCCGCCTTGATGAAATCGATGCCGGGGAAACGTTCTTGCGCGGCGTCGGTCCAGTCGTAGATCCGGCGCACCAAAATTCCGGTGAACAGAAAATACGGAAACACCACGATACGCTTGTAGCCAAGGCGCGCGGCATGATCCAATCCGGCATCCACGAGCGGAAACGCGACCCCGCTGTAGCTGGTTTCGGCCCAGCCGAAGCCTATGCCCTCCCACAGCATCCGCGTCACCTTGGCGACATTGGAGTTGGCGTCCGGATCGTTGGTCCCCCGACCGACCACCATCAACAGCGTATCCTCGCGGGAAACTTCCTTCCGCCCGTCCGCCGCTTCCAGGGCCGCCTCGATACGTGCGCGCGCGGCCTGTAACAGGCGCGCGTCGATGCCCAGGTCGGCGGCGTAGATTAAATCCAATTCAGGATTGTCATGGGCGTAGGTGTTGACCTCGCTGGGCAGGTCGTTCTTGACATGGCCGGCGGCGAACAGCATCGCAGGCACACAGACGATTTTTTTCGCGCCATGCGCCTTCAGCTTTTCCAGGCCGTCACGGATCACCGGCGTCGCGAACTCCAAGAACCCGCTTTCGATGTCGGTGCCTGGGAACTGAGCCTTGAGCCGTCCCGCGAGACGGTTGAATTCATCGACCGCGCCTTTGTCGCGCGAGCCGTGGCCGCAAATCATGATTGCCGGTGCATTGTTCGTCATTACGCTTGGTCCTTGCCTCTGAGCGTGAAAAAACCGTCGAAACGGGGCGCGCGCCTTGGTCATGGCCTCCGGGCGCGTCGCCTCGCGGATCATAGGAGGGCGCCGCCGTCTTGTCAGGTTATTTATCGGAAGGGACGTCGGCGGGCTCATCGCCCTGCGCCAGCGCTCGGGCGGCCTCCTCGGCCCGCCCCATGGCGCGCAGGACTTGAGCGAGATTTTCTCGACTCTCCCGGGCGCTCGCCAGGTCGCCATTCTTCACCTTGGCGTCAACCGCCTTTTTCAACAACCGCTCGGCGGCATCCATTTCACCGCTTTCATAATGCAAGAGACCGAGGTTGTTAAAGGCGGTAGCGACGTCCGGGTGCGCCGCGCCGCGTTCTAACTCCAGGATATTCAACTCGTCGAAGAAGGCTTGCTTGGCGGTCTCCAACTCCCCCGCGCGGTAAGCGGCGTTGGCGTATTTATGAAGAAATTTCGCTCGCTCCATCAAGTCGTGAACAGAGGTCGCATCCAACGCCTGTCGAAACGCCGAAATGGCGTTTTCATATTCACGCATCCTCATCATCAAGTCGCCCAGCGCCGCAAACGCGGCGGCGTAGAACACCGCCTGGGATTCGCTCTCCGGGCGCAACGCCCCGTTTTCATCGATGAGTCCAGGGCGTTTTTGCGCCAACGTCGCCGCCAAATCCTGGAATTGACCGCCGCCCAATAGCGCCAACAGCGCCTCCGGCCCTTCACGAACGCCCTTTTCATCGGTCAAGAGACCCGCCGAGAAACGTTCGATGGCGCCCCCGATCTGCGCCGCATGCGCCGCCATGGCGCGCAGTTCGGCTTCCGCATCCGCGGCGGGTTCCTCTTGGCGCTCAAGGGCCGCCTCGAAAACGGCGAGTTGGCGGGGGTCGATGGCTAGGCGGCGCGCCCTGTCGGTGTCGTTTTCATCCGCCTCCGGCGCATCGAGCGCAGGTGCGCCGGGCCCCGGGAGGTCCGACGCCGCGCCGAGTTCTTGCGCGCGCGCATTTTCGTCCGGAGCCTGCTTTTTCCCGGTCGCCATGCGAAAGCCGGCCACCTTGACCGGCGGCCAGGGTTCGCTCTCCGCGTAGCGACCGAACACCATGGCCCCCAGTTTGGCCCCCAACAGGGCGCGCAAGCGCGCCACCAGGCGCAGCACCACGCCCTGATCGTTCTGTATTTTCGCCAGAAAAAAAAGTGTGCTCCCCGCCAGCAGAAGCATTGCGATAATCTGGGCGCGGACGCTGAACAGCGTCGTCAACACGGCATCGGCCTTGACCGCGGCCTCACGCAGAACCGTCACGAAACCGTCCATGGCGCGCCTTCCAATCTCAAGTTTCGGGGCAAAATCCCCTTCCCCTTGTAATACCTTGGAGGCGACACCCTGAACGCCCCGATTGAACAGTCCTTCGACGCCCCGTTTCGACAAGACAGCCGATCATGGCATGGGCGCAGATAGGGGGCAACCCCGGGCGCGTGACGCGCATTTATTCCCCCGTCGTCGCGTATCGTCAATTGGCGATGCATGCCAATTGACGCGCGCGGGCGCGCGACGCAAACTGGCGGCATGTTTACCTTTGGCTTGACCGGCGGCGTGCACGGTTTCGATCCCCTGATCCTGCTGCTCACGGCCCTGATCGTCGAGGCGTACGTCGGCGAGGCGGCGGTGCTGTTTCGTTTCGTTCCCCATCCGGTGATCGTGATCGGGCGCGCCATCGATTTCTTCGAACGCAAGCTCAACCGTCCCCAGCGCAGTCCAGCCGACCGCGCCGCACGCGGGGCGATTGTCGTGCTGATTATGGTTATCTGCGCCGGCGCGGTCGGCTGGGCGGTGTCGTGGCTCGGCTTGAATCATGATTTCGGATGGATTTTAGAGACCTTCCTGGTCTTATTCCTGCTCGCCCAACGCAGCCTTTACGATCATGTCCGCCGGGTCGCGTTAGGGCTGAAGCAGGGCGGCCTCGAAGGCGGGCGCCTGGCGGTCGCGCACATCGTCGGGCGCGACATCACCCAATTGGATGAACACGGCGTGGTCCGCGCCGCCATCGAATCGTGCGCCGAAAATTTCAACGACGGCGTCGTCGCCCCGGTGTTCTGGTTTGTCCTGTTTGGAATGCCTGGGCTGCTGATCTACAAAACGGTCAACACCATGGACAGCATGATCGGCCATCGCACCGAACGGCTGCGCGCCTTCGGCATGACGGCTGCGCGTCTGGATGACGTCCTCAATTTGATTCCCGCGCGCCTATCGGGGCTGTTCATCGTGATCGCCGCCGTCTTCGCCCCCAAAGGCCGGCCGCTGAAGGCGCTTGCCGTCATGTGGCGCGACGCCGGAAAGCATTGCTCGCCCAACGCCGGATGGCCCGAGGCGGCGATGGCCGGGGCCTTGGGGCTGGCGCTGGGCGGCCCACGCAAATACGCCGAAGGTCAGCTTAATGAGCCGTGGATCGGCGATGGACGCGCCCGCGCCGAGGTAAACGATATCCACCGCGCGCTTTACGTTTATTTCGTCGCCTGCCTGATCAACGCCATGTGGGTGGCGGCCCTCGCCGTGGTGCGTTACGGCATTTAAGCGCACTCAAGGAACCTTGGCGAGAGCGAACAGGCGATCGAGATCGAGGTGGCGCTCCAGATGATCGGCCAATTGGTCGAGCGCCCGCTCGACATTTTCCCGATAGGCCGCGCCCACTCCACGCACGCCGGGACGGCGATTGCGGTGGACTTCCGCCAAAAAGGCATGACGAAACCCATCGGCGGCGAAAATCCCGTGAACATAGCCGCCCAGAACGCGCCCGCCATGCGCACGCGCGCCTTCGGGCCGTCCGTCGCGCAACCGCAACCATGGATTTTTTCGCGCCGGCCCGTCGGAGAGTCCGAGATGCATTTCATAGCCGTCGAAAGCGGCCCCGCTGACGGCGTCGCAGCCCTCGACCCGAGCCAATGTCTTGTCTCCGGTCATCACGGCGTCAACGTCAAGCAAGCCTATCGCCGATTCGCTTCCCGGCGCGCCCTCCCGGCCCTCGGGATCGCCTACCTTCTTGCCCAACATCTGATAACCGGCGCACAACCCGACGACATAACCGCCGCGGCGAACGTGGGCGCGGATGTCTTCATCCCATCCTTGCGCCTTGACGAAGCGCAAATCGGACACCGTCGCCTTCGAGCCGGGAACGATCACGACGTCGGCGTCACCGGGCAGCGCCGCACCCGCCTCGACCCACGATAACGTCACGTCCGGCTCCTCGCTAAGCGGATCCAAATCATCGAAATTGGAGACCCGAGGCAGGCGTAGAACGGCGATTTTCAAGGGTCCGCGCCCGGCGGCGAAAGATGCTAAATCCGCGCGCGCCGGCGATATGGAAAAGTCCAGTGACGCGCTGTCCTCCTTGGGCAGGCGGCGCGCCGGGTCGAAAAAAGGCACGACCCCCAAAAACGGCCACCCGGTGTGGCGTTCAATGAGATCTTGCGCCTCTTCGAACAACGTTGGTTCCCCGCGGAACTTGTTGACGAGACACCCCTTCACCAGGGCGTTTTCCGCGTCGTCAAGCAACAGCCGGGTCCCCGCAAGGGCGGCGATGACCCCGCCACGCTCAACGTCGCCGACCAAAACCACGGCGACGTTCGCCGCCAGGGCAAAGCCCATGTTGGCAATATCGCCGTCGCGCAGATTGACCTCCGCGGGGCTGCCCGCGCCCTCAACCAGAACCAAATCGGCACGCGTACTTAAGCGCGCGAAACTATCGAGCACGACGGGCAAAAGCTCGGCGCGGTACGTGTGGTACTGCCGTGCGCCAAGCACCGTTTCGACCCGCCCGCGCACCACGACCTGGGCGCCGGTATCCGATTGCGGTTTGAGCAACACCGGGTTCATATCAACCGTCGGCGCGGCCCCCGCGGCCAACGCCTGAAGCGCCTGGGCGCGCCCGATCTCGCCGCCGTCCGCCGTCACGGCCGCATTGTTGGACATGTTTTGCGGCTTAAACGGCAGCACCGTCAGTCCTCGGCGCGCATAGGCCCGGCACAATCCCGCCACCAACAACGATTTGCCAACATCCGACGCCGTGCCTTGCACCATCAAGGCGCGGGCGGGGGAACGCTTATTTTCCACCGTCATTTCGCAATGGACCCACCCGTTCCCGCCGCCAACGCCCGACGCAAGTCGTCGGCGCGCGGATTGCGCGCGGAGCGGTCGAGAACGATCTGACGCGGCGTCGTTCCCGGCGCGTAAAAAGCCCCGTTCAGGTCGTTGCGCCGGGCGATCACCGCGCCCTCCAGGGATGCCCCACCGTAAAATCCGATGGCACGGGAAAAAACCAGCACGTCGGCGCCAAGATTCGTGGTCGTCGCCGCCTCGGCCCCGGCTCCCACCGCGCCCACCGTAACGCCGATATCCGCGCCCAACTTGCCCTGGTTTTCGACCACGGCGCGCACCGCCCCCGGACTGCGCAACAACATAATGGTGTCGGCGCTTTGCCCGCCGATTTGCCAACCGATCGACCCTGCGCCCAAAGTATAAAAAGCGGGATAACCCCACGTGCCGTCGGGGCCGCGCGCGACAAGAACGCCGTTCCCTCCCTCGACGCCCACCATCAGACCCGCCTTAAGCAGGCTGGGAAAGATCAACACGCCCTGGGCTTTTTTAAGCTGCGCGCGAAACAGATCCATCTGACTGTCGTGGGAACGTTCAAAACCCAGCACCGTGAGACGCGCGCTATCGACAAGCGCCTCGGCGCGTTGCGACGGCGTGTTCACCGCTGCGCAAGCGCTCACCAACACCGCCACCAACACCGCCGCCATCCGAACCGTCGCGCGCATCGTTCACTCCTTTACATCGAAGAACTCGGTTTGAATCGGTGTAGCACATCGCAAGGACGGAAAAACGGCCAACACACCGAAGGGCGGGCGGGCGGGCGCATTAAAATTCGACCCCGGGTTGCGCCTCGACGCCACCGCGAAAAGGATGCTTGACGAGAGTCATTTCGGTAACCAGATCGGCGCTTTCGATAAGGGCGACGGGCGCGTTGCGCCCCGTCACCACGGCGTGCTGCATCGCGGGACGACCGCCCAGACCTTCGAGAATTTTTTCCAACGGCAGATTTCCGTAGCGCAGAACGATATTCAACTCATCCATGATAACCATCGCATAGGAAGGGTCACGCAACATATCCATCGCCGCTTCCCACGCCCGTTCGGCGGCCTTGATATCGCGTTCGCGGTCCTGGGTCTCCCAACTGAAGCCTTCGCCTAACGCCTCGATGACGCACAAGTCCGGAAACTTGTCGAAAACAACCCGCTCGCCGGTCTCCCAGGCCCCCTTGATGAATTGGACGATACCCACCTTTTTGCCATGACCGATACAGCGCAACGCCATCCCCCATGCCGCCGTGGATTTACCCTTGCCTTTTCCCGTGTGAACGATCAACAAGCCCTTGCGGATATTTTTTTCCGCCATTATTTTTTCCCGCGCCCCCTTCTTTTTGGCCATTTTGGCCTGGTGGCGGCGGTTTTCTTCGATGTCGTCTTCACGCATGGCGTACTCCATTCAAGAACTGCAATTCGCGTCCGTGGACGCGCCCCCGACCTTAGTGTAATTTTAAACTTAATTCCAAGTCGCAATAACCCCGTTCCCAGGGAACGTCGCCGGGGTCTTAGCCAAAAAAAACCGCCGGACGGAAAGTCCTCATAAGATTCATTATAAATAAGCGCCCATTGTCATTATGGTATCAAGAGACTACTTCTTATTTCGTAATGGTCAAACGCCGACAAACGATAGATAATGCATGAATAGTATACAAGTATTGGTTGTTGATGACGATGGCGGCATAGACGCGGCGCTAAAAACCGCCGCCGCATGCATGACGGCGGATACGCCCGTGCCGTTTGAAACGCTAAAGGCGAGGGGCGCGGAACACGCCTTAACGCAAAGCGTTATGGAAAACCCCGACCTTTGCCTGATTCTCGTTGGCGATGACTTCACCGCCGCCCATGCCATCCTCGCGGGCCTAAAAGAGGCCGGATTGAACGTCCCCGTCACCGTGATCGCTCCGCCCGCCGAAATGCCCCGCGAAGCGTCTCTGATCGAACGCGGCGCCAGGGGCGTTATTCGGCGTGACGCCTCACTGGGGTCCGTTTTGCACTATATCGTCCGCAACACAAGCGCCCTAAAAGCGGCGGAAGACCGACTTCGCGCGGACAGGGAACGCCTCCTCTCGCAGATTCTCGACTTGCGCGACGGGCGCGAGCGCGCCGAGGAACAATCAATTCGATACCTGGAAATGGTCGAAGAACTGGCCCTCGCCAAGGAGCGCCTGGAACGCCTCGACCAGGAAAAAAACAAGTTGTTCTCGATCATCGCCCATGACCTGCGCAGCCCGTTCACCGCATTGTTGGGCTACACCGCCATGATCGCGGACATGTCCGACAAGCTCGACCCCGAGAAAATTTCTCATTTCGCACGAAGAGCCCATGATTCCGGCGCGAACATCTTCAAGTTGCTGGAAAATTTGCTCGAATGGGTGCAGCTGCAAATGAACCGCACCGAGTACGCGCCATCGCAGGAAAAACTAAAGGATATCGCGGCGCGGACGTTCGAAATTCTAGAGCCGGTGGCCCAGGAAAAAGGGCTCGTCCTGGAGTGCCGCCTAAACGGCGAGAGCGCCTTCGTCGATCCCAACATGACGGCCGCCGTGATCCGCAATCTGGTCAACAACGCAATCAAATTCACACCCGCCGGAAAAATATCCGTTTTCGCCGAAACCTTACCGGAACACATCGCCGTCAGCGTACGCGACAACGGCATAGGGATGCCCCCCGACGTGGCGCGAAAAATTTTCTCCATCGCCGGGAATGTCTCAACCAAAGGCACCAATGGCGAGGCGGGGACCGGGCTTGGGATCATCTTATGCAAGGAATTGGTCGAACGGGGCGGCGGAGAGCTTCGGGTCGTTTCCGAAGAAGGTCGGGGATCCACCTTTACCTTCACCGTTCCCAGATCGCCCACCACCACGCCCCACGCCGATATGTCCCGCCCCCTCGGCGCAGATCCGGCACCCCCAAGGGGACGCCGGTCCTGTATTTTAAAGTTTGCTCCGCCCCCCGACGGGCATCGGACGTGCGTATTTTTCAATATAGTCGATCACGAGACCGGCGATATTCTTGCCGGTAACCTTCTCGATACCCTCCAGGCCGGGCGAGGAATTGACTTCGAGGACCTTGGGGCCGTCCTCGGCGCGCAACAGATCGACGCCCGCCATTCCCAATTTCAGAACCTTCGCCGCCTTGACGGCCGCCGCCCGCTCTTCCTTGGTAATGCGCACCCGCTCCGCCTTGCCGCCCTGGTGTAGGTTGGATCGGTATTCTCCCTCCTCGCCTTGGCGCTTCATCGCCGCGATCACCTTGCCGCCGATGACGAAGCAACGGATATCCGCACCCCCCGCCTCCTTGATGAATTCCTGGACCAGGATGTTCGCCTTCAGGCCCTGAAATGCGCCGATCACCGATTCCGCCGCCTTTTTGGTTTCGGCGAGGACGACGCCCTTGCCTTGGGTGCCTTCCAAAAGCTTGAGCACCAGCGGCGCGCCGCCGACGAATTTGATCAGTTCGGACGTGGCGTTGGGCGAGCGGGCGAAACCGGTGATCGGCATGCCGATACCGTTACGCGCCAGCAACTGGTGGGCGTACAGCTTGTCGCGCGACGCCCCGATCGCCGCCGACGAATTCAGGCTATAGACGCCCATCATCTCGAACTGGCGGACCACCGCCATGCCGTAGAACGTCACCGACGATCCGATGCGCGGAATGATCGCGTCGAAACCGTCCAATTTGCGCCCGTCAATATGCACTTCGGGACGCATCGAGGTGATGTTCATATAACATTGCGTGGTGTTGATAACCTCGACCAAGTGGTGGCGTTCCTCCGCCGCCTCGGCCAGGCGGCGGGTCGAATAGCTGTTCGGCTCGCGCGACAGGATGCCGATTTTGAGCGAGCGCTTCGGCGCCTCGCGGCGCGGAAAATCGTCATATGCCCCCTCGTTCAAGACACCCTGAACGCACGATTTGTTGGGATCGACGATGGCCTTGTCCTGCAAAGCGCTGCGCCCGATCAGCATGCGGTACTGCATCGTTTCCCGGTTGGTCAGGGAAATTTCGATCGGCCACTGTATACCGCCGATATCCAGGGACGTGGAGATGATATAGCGCAGTTCGGTCTCGCCGTTGGAACTGGTGATCTCGCGCTGATCGACAAGGTCGGCGGAACAATAAACCTCGATCTCGGGACGTTCGGGAATCGGATGAATGCCGAAACGCACTTTGCGCCGGTTTTCACGGCCATACGGTTCGATGGAAAAGGCGTGCAACGCCGAGGTCTTGGCCCCGGTGTCCACCTTGGCGCGGATCGCGGGCAGGCCGAGGCCGGGCAGGGACACCCATTCCTCCCAGCCCAAAACAAGATCCTTGTTCGCGTTTATCGTCATCGGATAGGTCCCATTCCAGACTGAGATTAGAAAAAAGGGAGCGCTATTTACGTCCCTGTGTTGAAAAACACAATGTGTTTTATCGCCGTCATGCCTTTTCTTCGCCCGCAAGGCGGCTCAAGACCTCGTAGGTGGCGTTCAGGCGCGGGGTCCATAAGCCCCGGCGCTGCGCCTCAAGCAGGCGAGACGCCATTTCGCGCAGCGCATCGGGGTTGTTGTCGCGCAAGAAGGCGCATACCCCGGCGTCGTCCAGATAGGCCGTGAAGACGGCGTCGAAGTGATGGTCCTTGACGCAGCGCGCGGTGGCGGCGAACGACACCATGTAATCCACCGTCGCCGCCATTTCGAAAGCGCCCTTGTAGCCGTGGCGCATCACCCCGGCGATCCATTTCGGATTGACCACGCGGGCGCGCACCACGCGACCGATCTCGTCATCCAGGGTGCGAATTTTCGGACTTTCGGGGCGGGAATGATCGTTGTGCCAGATCACCGGCTGGCGGCCGGAATGCACGCGCACCGCCGCCGCCATGCCGCCTTCGAATTGATAGTAATCGTCCGAGTCGAGCACGTCGTGTTCACGGTTGTCCTGGTTGTGGACCACCGCCTCGATCGCATTCAGGCGGGTTTCGAAGACCCCGGGGCAAGCCTCGCCGTCGGCCCCGCCGCCGTAGGCATAGCTTCCCCAGGCGACGTAGGCGCGCGCCAGATCGGCGTCGTCTTCCCAGCCTTGTTCGTCCATCAGCGCCTGTAGGCCCGCCCCGTAGGCCCCCGGCTTGGAGCCGAAGACACGAAAACCGGCCAGCCGCATCGCCTCTTTTTCATCCACGCCCCGGGCGATCATCGCGGCCCCGTCGGCGCGGACTTTTTCCGCCAGGGGGTTTTCATCGCCCCCCTCGTCCAACGCCGCCACCGCGCGCGCGGCGCTGTCCAGAAGATCGATCAAGCCGGGGAAGGCGTCGCGGAAAAACCCCGACACCCGTATCGTGACATCGACCCGGGGACGACCGAGAACCGACGCCGGCAACACTTCAAAACCGGTAACCCTTCGCGACGCGCCGTCCCAGGTCGGCTTGACCCCCATCAACGCCAACGCCTGGGCGATATCGTCGCCGCCGGTGCGCATGTTCGACGTTCCCCAACACGACAATCCCAAGGTGCGCGGCCAATCGCCGGTGTCCTGAAGGTGGCGTTCGACCAGCAAACTCGCCGATTTCCATCCCAGGGTCCACGCCGCGGGCGTCGGCACGGTGCGGGTGTCGAGCGAATAAAAATTGCGCCCCGTGGGCAGCACGTCGGGGCGTCCTCGGGTCGGCGCGCCGCTGGGTCCCGGGGCGACGAAACGCCCCCCCAGACCGTCGAGCAGCGCCGCGATTTCCGCTTCGCCGCATTTTTGCACGTTGGGACGCAAGGTTCCTTCGATTTCGCCAAGCACCGTGCGGGCGGCCCGCCAGGCGGGATCGGGCGGGCGGGCGCCGCCGATCAGCGCGCTTGCCAACATTTCGATGCGCTCCACCGTGTCGCCGTGGCTCCGCCACGATCGCTCGTCCAGCGCCGCCAGAGCGGCGGGGCGTGGCCCCGCCCAGGGGGCGGCCATGGCGCAATCCAAGGGATCGAAGCCGTCGAGGCCGAGGTCGTGCGCCAAAGCCCGGTGCAAAGATTGCTCTTCGGGCAATTTACCACGCGGCAGGCGGACCAACGCCGTCAACAGATCGGTCAATTGCCCACCGTGCGGACTGACGCCGAAAATATGCAGGCCGTCGCGAATCTGCATCTCCTTCAGCTCACACAAATAGCCGTCCAACGCCATGAGCTGTGTTTCTTCGTCGCCATCGTCTTCGATTCCGATATCCCGATCCAGACCACTGGCGTGGCACAACTCCAAAATATCCCGGCGCAGCACCCGGGTGCGCCGGGGATCGCCGCCCGCCGCCTCGTAATATTCATCGACCAGGGCTTCCAGGTCCCTCAACGGGCCGTAGCTTTCCGCCCGGGTGAGCGGCGGGGTGAGATGGTCGATAATCACCGCCCCGGCGCGACGCTTAGCCTGGGTGCCCTCGCCGGGGTCGTTGACGATAAAAGGATAAAGATGGGGCAGCGGCCCCAGAGCGGCCTCGGGAAAGCAATTTTCACCGAGCGCCACCGCCTTGCCCGGCAACCATTCCAAATTGCCGTGTTTGCCGACATGAACCACGGCGTCGGCGGCGAATTCCCGGCGCAACCAGGCGTAAAACGCCAAATAACCGTGAGGCGGGACCAAGTCGGCGTCGTGGTAGGTCTTTACCGGGTCGATATTGTAGCCGCGGGCCGGTTGCACGGCGACGACGACATTGCCGAAACGCCGCGCCGGGATGGCGAAACGACCGTCGCAGCGCATGAAGGGATCGCCTTCGGGCGGACCCCATTGCTTGATCGTCTTGCGCCGAACGCCCTCGGGCAGCGTAGCAAAAAATTCCCGATAATCCGCCAACGCGTAGGTTTCAGGCGCGACACCTTGCTTACCCTTGGTGTGGTCGTTGGTCGGTCCCTCCTTGAGCAGGGCGATCAGGGCGTTGCCGTCCTCGGGGATATCCTCGACCTCGTACCCCGCGCCGTCCAGGGCGCGCAAAATCTCGATCGCGCCCTGCGGCGCGTCCAGCCCGACCCCGTTGCCCAGGCGACCGTCCCGATTGGGGTAATTGGCCAATACCAGGGCGACGTTTTTCGACCAGTTGGGCGCGCCGCGCAGCCACGCCCAGTTGGCGGCGAGCGCGGCGACGAAATCGATACGGTCACAGGCCGGTTGATACGCGACGATGTCACACTGACTGGCCTCGTCGCGTTCGGCGCGGCCTTTGAACGACACCGCGCGGGTGATGATGCGCCCATCGACCTCGGGCAGGGCGACGTTCATGGCGATGTCGCGCGGACCGAGGCCGCGATCGCCGTCGCGCCACCCTGCGAACGCACCGCCCGACAAGACCGCCTGCAATACCGGAAGACCATACGTATCAAACGGCAATTCGACCGCCGCCCCGCCCGGAGCCGCGGCGGCGAACCCCGTGGTGTTGACGACCACCCCCATGGGGAAATCGACATCGTCGTGCGCGCGGGCCATCAATTCCCGGAGGATGCCCAAGGACACCGGATCTTTCAGGCTGGAAACGAAGATCGGCAATGGATTGAGCCCGGCGTCGAGCAAAGCCCAGATCAACCCGTCGATCGGTTTCAGGTTCGCCGATTGCACCAGGGCGCGGTAAAACACGACGACGGCGACCCCCAGGCCCTCTTTCCAATATTCACGGCGCAGCCGGGCGATGCCGTCAGGCGTCGCGCCATCCTCATCAAGGGGCCAGTACAGCCCCGCCTTCATCAGCGGACGCGGTTCGCACCAGCGGCCGTCGTAATCCCCGGCCCCGCTGAGTTCCGCCGCCAAGATCAAAAAATCCCGCGCGTTGTCCGCGCCGCCCTCGCTTAAATAGCGCCACAAGCGATGTCCGTGGGCGGCGGCGACGGTGCTCAAATCCGCCAGTTCGCCGTCGGGTTGATCGTCGCCGGGCAGAAAGGCGACCGGGATTCCCTTCGCGGCGCAGACCCGAGATATCTCATCGACGCCGTAGGACCAATAGCCGCGCCCGCCCAAAAGACGGACGACGACCAGCCGGGCGTGGGCGACGACACTCTCGACATAGAGATCGACCGACATGTTGTGAGCCAACGCCATCAAGTTGGCCAGACGTACCGAGGGAAATTCGCCGGCGCTTTTTTCGCTCTCCCGCGCAAGGGCGCGCCGCGCGCGCGCGAGGAGCGCCAGGTCGCTGTCGGCGGCGCTGAGAATGACGATATCGCCCGGCTTTTGGCCGAGATCGACCGCCTGGGCCCCGTCGTCGATAACGCCGGGCTGGGCGGCCAGAAGATGCATCAAGCGACGCCCCCTTTGGACGCCGGGCGCTGCGCGCCCTCGACCCGGAATGCCGCCAACGCGGCGTCAATGGCCGCCCGATCGATCCCGCGTTCGCCGATCACCACCAACCGGGTCGCCCGCTCGCCATCGCCCCACGGGCGATCGAAATAGCGCGTGAAGCGCGGGCCGACGCCTTGGATGACATGACGCATCGGTTTTCCGGGAACATCGACGAAGCCCTTGATCCGTAAAATATCGTGGGCCTCGACCGCGTCGCGCAGGGCGTCTTCGAGCATTTCGGGTGCGCTTACCGACCCCAGTTCGATGACGAAACTTTCAAAATCGTCATGGTCGTGATCGGGCGCGCCGTCATGGTGCGAGGGGCGCATATCCAGATCGTCCTCGGCGGTGGCGTCCAAGCCCAAAAGGACTCCGGCGTCGATGCGGCCATGGTCGGTCGCGACCACCTTGACGCCGGCGCGCAGGGTGAGGGCGAGGGTTTCGCTAGCGTGCTGCAAAACGGCGCCGTCGAGTAAGTCCGATTTGTTCATCAACACCAAGTCGGCGGCCAGGACCTGATCGGTAAAAACCTCCTCAAGCGGGTTGTCGTGGTCGAGATTTTCGTCGCCGTCGCGTTGTGCCTGAACCGCTTCGGGATCGTCGGCGAAGCGTCCGGCGGCGTAGGCCGGGGCGTCAACCACCGCGACCACGCCATCGACCGTCACCCGGGAACGAATTTCCGGCCACTGAAAGGCCTTGATCAGCGGTTTGGGCAACGCCAGCCCCGAAGTCTCGATGACGATGTGGTCGGGCGGAGCGTCGCGGTGGATAAGATCCTCCATCACCGGCAGGAAATCGTCGGCGACGGTGCAACAGATGCAGCCGTTGGCCAGTTCCACCACGTCTTCATCACGGCACCCTTCGATGGCGCAGCCGGTGACCAATTCCCGATCGACGCCGAGGTCGCCGAATTCGTTGATGATCAGGGCGATGCGCTTGCCGCCTGGATTTTCCAAAAGATGGCGAATCAGGGTCGTCTTGCCCGACCCCAAAAAGCCGGTGATCACGGTCGCGGGTATTTTCATCGTCTATCCTTAATTGCGCCATCGTATTGTCACGCCATGGCGTTCGTCATGATTTCAAAACAAGCGGCAGCCCCGCCGCCACCAGGACCACCCGATCGGCGACGGCGGCGACGGCCTGATTGAGTTCGCCCAACGCATCGGCGAAACGGCGCGCCAGTGCGTTTTCGGCGACGATGCCCAGGCCGACTTCGCCGGACACCAGGACCACCGGACGGGCGGCGTTTTGCAGGGCGGCGCACAGCGCCCGTCCCTCGACCTCGGGGTCGCGTCCGGCGGCCATCACGTTGGCCAACCACACCGTCAGGCAATCGATCAAGACCGGAGCCGCGCCCCGTTCCGGCGTCAGATTACGCAAAACCGCCGCGATGTCGAGGGGTTCTTCAAGGGTCGTCCAACATCCGCCCCGGCGCGCGCGATGGGCCGCGATGCGCGCCGTCATCTCATCATCGCCCGCCTCGGCCGTGGCCAGATACAGGGCCGACCGCCCCGGCGCGAACAGGCTTTCGCCATAGGCGCTCTTGCCCGAACGCTGGCCGCCCAAAACCAGGGTTATGCCCGAAATTTCCATATTCGTTTGCCGTGTACGCAATCGTCGTCCCCGCTGTCGGCGCCGTCATGCGCGGTACGGTATCATGCGCCTTCCCACGCGGACTACCCCTTACTTGCGGCCCGTGCGTTGACCGCGTTGATCCGCCACGACGCAGGGCGACCCTCGTCCCGGAAGCAGTCGATACGGCTGATGCTCAGGGTATCGACGGCGATCGGCAACGCCTTGTGCGCGGGGATATCCAACGCCAGCGCCAGCGCCGCGCGGATTACCCCGGCGTGGGCGACGGCGATGATGTCGCGCCCGCCATGGGCCACGTTCAAGGCGGCGATCGCTTCCCCGGCGCGCGCGGCCAACGCGGCGAAACTTTCCCCGCCGGGCGGCGCGGCCCGGCCCGGGTCGGCCCAGAAGGCGTCGTAGCGGGTCTTGTCCTCCGTTTCGATCCGCCGCCAAGCGCGGCCCTGCCAATCGCCGAAGGACTGTTCGTTCAGGGCGGCGAGGGCGAACGGTCGCGCGCCCTCCGGCGCGCGGCGCAGCGCCGCCGCCGTCGCCACGGTGCGCGACAGGGCGCTGGTGACCCACACGGCGTCCATCGGCAAACGCTCGGCCACGGCGGCCACGGCGCAGGTCTCGGAGAGGTCGCACGGCACGTCGCGCGCGCCGTAGACGAGTCCCGCATAAGGCGCCGCCACCGGGGCGTGACGCACCCACCACCATCGGGTTTCATTCACGATCAGCAACCCCTTTTACCGCCCCAAAACAACGTAAAATAGAAATCGCTACCGGCGCGCGGAACCCAGCGCAGCGGCTATCCCCCTTGGACACCAGCGATATATTGTGCCATGATGCACCTTCTGGATGAATATTTTCTCCGCCGCCACGCCTTTCACCGTCACGGGAACCCCACACGACAATGCCCTCCTTGTCCAAGCTCTTCGCACATTATGACCCCAACGGATACTATTGCGAATTGCTCGGTTCCCCAAACGCTCAGAAATCACATCTTCCCGGACGCGGGCCACGAACCGACGAAATCGCCCGCCGCCTGGACAAAATGAACCTCAAGACCCTGCGCCGGCGCGCCCTGAGCGCGGAGAAGGAGCTGTTCAACCTGGGCATCACCTTCACCGTCTATAGTGAAAACCAATCCGTCGATCGCATTCTGCCGTTCGACGTGCTGCCCCGGATCTTGACGCCGCAGGACTGGAGCGTGATCGAACGGGGCGTTCGCCAGCGTCTACGCGTGTTGAACATGTTTCTTCACGACATTTATCACGATCAGCGGATTATCAAGGATAAGATCATCCCCGCCGAGCTGGTCCTCGCCAACGCCAATTTCCGCCCGGAGATGGTCGGCGTCGATGTCGCTTGCGACACCTACGTGCACATCTGCGGCATCGATATCGTGCGCGACGCGGCGGGGCGTTTCAAGGTTTTGGAAGACAATACCCGGGTGCCCTCCGGGGTGTCCTACGTGATCGAGAACCGCCATTTGATGTTGCGCGCTTTTCCCGACCTGTTCGAGGGCGTCGGTGTACGCCCGGTATCGGATTACGGCCTACGCCTACACCGCGCGCTGAGCGAAGCCGCCCCCGCCCGACACGGCGGCGGTGAGGTCAGCATCGTTTTGATGTCGCCGGGAATTTACAACTCGGCCTATTTCGAGCATGTTTTCCTCGCCCGCGAGATGGGCGTTCCTCTGGTCGAGGGCCGCGACCTCGTGGTCGATGACGACACCGTTTTCATGAAAACCGCCAATGGGCTTGAACGCGTCGATGTCATCTATCGGCGTATCGGCGACGATTTCATCGACCCCGAAGTTTTCAATCCGGCGTCGATGCTGGGCGTCCCCGGCTTGATGCGCGCATACAGGGCGGGACGGGTCACGTTGGCCAACGCGGTGGGCACCGGCGTCGCCGACGACAAGGCGGTCTATGCCTACATGCCGCGCATGATTCGTTATTACTTGGACGAGGACCCGATCTTGGATAACGTGCATACTCATATTTGCCGCGAGGCTGAGGGGCTCGCCTACACCCTGGATCATATCGACGAACTGGTCGTCAAGCCGGTCGGGGAAGCCGGTGGCTACGGCGTCTTGATCGGCCCCAACGCCAGCAAGGCGGAGATCGCGCAGCGGCGCGCCGAACTTAAGGCCGACCCCGCCAATTATATCGCCCAACCGGTGATCGACCTTTCGGTTTGCCCGACCCTATGCGACGGTGGCATCGAGCCGCGCCACGTCGATCTGCGCCCGTTCGCCGTCACCGGCAAAGACACATGGGTGCTGCCCGGCGGCTTGACCCGAGTCGCCCTGACCAAAGGCTCGCTTATCGTCAACTCCTCCCAAGGAGGCGGATCGAAGGATACCTGGGTTCTTGAGCAATAATCTTCTCGCCCGTTTCGCCGAAAGCATTTTCTGGCTCGCCCGCTACATGGAGCGGATCGAAAATCTCGCCCGCGTCCTGGACGTCACCGAGACGCATGCCCGCACCCATCTGGGCAACCAAGACTGGGCGACCATATTGGAGATCAACAGCGACCACGAGCGCTTCTCGGCGAGCAATACGCGGATCAGCGGCGCGGCGGTGATTTATTTCTATTTGTTGGAACGCGACAATCCGACCTCGATCGCATCGGGCATGGCCCTGGCGCGTGAAAGCGCGCGCACCCTACGCCATCTGATCAGCACGGAAATGTGGTTCCAGATCAACATGTTGAACGGTCGAGTTCAGGCCCTGCGCAAACGCGACGTCACCCCGGCCAAGCTGTCCGGCGTATGCGCCATGATCAAAGAAGGCTGCCAGGCCCATGCCGGGATCACCGAGGGCACGCTGTATCGCGACGCGGTATGGTGTTTTTATCAACTCGGCAAGGCGATCGAACGGTGCGACCAAACCTCGCGTCTGGTCGATATCGGTTATCGCCGGGCGATGATTTCCCTGCGTGAGGAAGACGCCCGCATCGTCGATTCCCAACTCAACACCATGTTGCGTTCGGCGGCGGGATATCAGGCTTTTCGCCGCCGCCACACGGTGCGTTTACACACCGACGAAGTCGTCGATTTCCTGCTGTTCGACAGCGATTTCCCACGCGCCATGATGACCGCGCTAAACGACGCCCACGCCATCTTGCTGCGCCTGGAGGGCCGCCACCACATCACCACCAGCGCCGACGCCCTGAAAATTTTGAGCGACCTCCGCCTGGACGTGCTGAAAATCACAGCAAAGGACGTCCTTGACTCTGGCCTGCATGGGTTTATAGACGGTGTACAGCAGCGCCTAATCGCCTGCACCGATGCGCTCGGATCCGGGTGTTTCGGTCATTCAAGCGACCATGGCGATGAAACACCCGAAACTGCGCCGCTCCCCTCGTGAGAAGTCACGAACCGGCCGGTGAGCGTATCGCGCCCGACGAAGGAAATTCATCGTCTCCATGGATACAATACACATCCGCCATCGTACGGTTTATCGCTATACCGTCCCGGTCGTCTTCGGCGAACACCGCCTGATGGTCCGCCCTCGCGACAGTCATGACCTGCGCAATGTCTCGACCCGGCTGATCATCACGCCAAGCGCGAATATCCGCTGGCTTCACGACGTTTTTGGAAATTCCATCGCCATCGTGACCTTCGAGACGCCCGCCGCCGAGCTGACCTTCGAAAGCGACATCGTGGTCGAGCACTACGGCCTGGACGATATCGCCTTCCCGATCGAGGAGAACGCCCGCACGCTACCCTTTTCCTACGCCGCGGAGGAACTGCCCGACCTTGGGCGGACCATCGAACGCCATTACCCCGACCCCGGGCACAAGCTGGACACCTGGGTGCGTCAATTTCTGGCGCAAAACGGCCCCAGTTGGACACAGAGCGTACTCAACGCCATCACCCACGCCATCCATAACGATTTTCGCTATATCGAACGCAGTGAGGAAGGCACCCAGCCTCCGGTCGTCACCCTGGAGCGCGGGGCGGGAACCTGCCGCGACTTCGCCCTGTTGATGATGGAAGGCCTACGCGTGCTGGGCATCGCCGCGCGTTTCGTCACCGGCTATTTGTACGACCCCAGTTCCGAACAAAGCGGCATCCCCTTTCATGGGGCGGGTTCCACCCACGCCTGGGTGCAGGCCTATCTTCCCGGCGCGGGGTGGGTCGAATTCGACCCCACGAACGGGCTTGTTTCGGGCAAAAACCTGATCCGTGTCGGCGTGGCGCGCGACCCCTCTCAAGCCATTCCCATTCAGGGCAGCTTCACCGGACCGCCGGGGGCGTTTACCGACATGACGATCGAGGTCTCGGTGCTGTCCAACGTCCCCCAAGGCGCGTTCGGCATCGACGTCGGGACGGCGCTATAGCCCCCAATCTCGTCCAAGCGGGCGATCGCCTAAAAGCGAGAGAAAAAAATGCGCTGGATTACCCCCACGGCAACTCGGGGAGCCGCTCGAAGGCGGCGTTCAAGGCCCGCGACCAACGCTTCTGAATGTCTCGAAAATAGGGGTCTCGCTCGTCGATCTGGACCTGACGCGAAACTTTCAATTCATCGCGGCGGATCATGACCATGTCGAGGGGCAGGCCGACCGAAATATTCGAACGCACCGTCGAATCCATTGAAATCAACGCCAATTTAGCGGCGTCCTCCAAAGACGTTTTGTAGGTCATCACACGGTCCAGGATCGGCTTCCCGTATTTGGTTTCGCCAATCTGAAAGAACGGCGTTTCGGCCGTCGCCTCGATAAAATTTCCCGCCGTGTAAACGTGAAACAGGCCCATCTCGTCGCCTTTGATTTGCCCGCCCAGCAGCATCGCCACGCTGAACTCCGCGCCGTGCTCCTGGATCGCCTCGCCGTCTAGCGCATAAACGTCACGCAGCGCCCGCCCTACCAATTGCGCCGCCTCGCGCAGCGTGCGCACGTCCATCAACGTGACGTGCTCGCCGCCTTCGCCGTGGGGAAGACCGTCGTTCAGACGGCTGATCACGGCCTGCGTGATCGCCAAATTTCCCGAGGTGGCGATGGTCAGAACCCGCTCGCCGGGACGTTCCCATACCGTCATCTTGCGAAAAGTGGAAATATGGTCCATCCCCGCGTTGGTGCGCGAATCGGAAAGCATGACAAGACCGTCATCCACCGCCAGCCCGACACAATACGTCATGGCGAAATTTTTCCTCTCCGAGCGCCCTACCGCGGCGTGGCCCTCAAACGGCCAATCAAATTTAAGTGTATGTCCAAAACGCGCCGACCGCCAAAAGGGCCGTCACTTCGCCGATCTGCTCGGCGGCGCCCAGCACGTCCCCGGTATAACCGCCAATTTGGCGGTGCGCAATCCAGACGAAAGCCATCACCGCAATCACGGTGAAAAAAATCATGATCAACCCCAAACGCGGTCCGAACGGCAACAGCGCGAACAAGCCCCCCACCGCGGCGGCCGTCCACGCCACGGCGGGACGCACGTCGCCCGCGCCCGCGCCCAGACCGTCACTGCGGGCCGGGCGTGAAAACAGCATCACTACGGGTAAGATTCCCCGCGCCAGCGCGTGAGCGCCCACCAACGCGCCCAATCCCAGGCCGGGGCCGGGCAGTCCACCGAGCGCCGTCGCCTTTAACGAAATCACAAGGATAAGCGCGATCGCGCCGTAGGCGCCGATGGTCGAATCGCGCATGATCGCAAGCTTGGACGGCATATCACGGCCACCGCCGAAGCCGTCGGCGACATCCGCCAAGCCGTCCTCGTGCAAAGCACCCGTCATTAGGGCCGCCGTCGCCAAAGCCAGCATTGTGCAGGCCAGAGGGTGTAAGTGACTTTGCGCCGCGACGTAAAGCACAATCCCCGAAATCAGGCCGATTAGCGCCCCGACGAGAGGAAAGGCACGCATCGCCTGAGCCATCGGGCGCGCCCGGGCCGTCGGACTCAAGGGAATCGGCAGGCGGGTCAGAAACGTCAGCGAAAATAAAAAATCCGCCGCCAAGGCGCGAATCCCGCCGACGATCCGGCCCGAACGGTCCGCTGGGGTGGCGCCTCCCGGCGGCGTCTGCCGAGAGGCGGCGCGATCTTGATCTGAAGCCATGACATCATCCTTGGGCGCAGTTTTTACCGGACTCCCCGGCAATCCTTGTCTGGACGCCTAGGGAGTATTGGCTATAGGCTGCCCGCTTCAAACTTATTTTTTCGATAAAATAAACAATGCCTATTCTCCCCATCCCATCGTAATTACATAATCAGCCTGCATTCGTCCGTACCCGACCGGCGATTGAGCCTAGCACGCAAAGGAACCTTATCGTGAGCGCCATTCCCAGCATTTCCTCGTTCGACGACATTCGCCAAATTCTGAACACCCTGCCCGGTCCCGACAAGGCCGCCGCCGCGCTTTGCGCCGAACGCGAGCCGCAATTGACCAAGCCCGCCGGATCCCTGGGCCGCCTCGAACAACTCACATCCTGGCTGGCGGCCTGGCAACACCGGGCTCCGCCTCAGATCGAGCGCCCCAATTGCCACGTTTTCGCGGGCAATCACGGCGTCGTCGCCAAGGGCGTTTCGGCCTTCCCCGCCGAAGTCACCCGGCAGATGGTGCTGAACTTCGAGAACGGCGGCGCGGCGATCAACCAATTGTGCGAAACCTTCGGCGTCGGCCTATGCGTCGAGGCGATGGACCTGGACAATCCAACCAACGATTTCACCGAAGGTCCGGCGATGAGCGAACGCGAATGCGTCGAGGCGATCTGGTTCGGCATGAACGTCGTCGAAGAAACCTCGGACGTCGTTTGCTTGGGCGAAATGGGCATCGGCAACACCACGGCGGCGGCGGCGATTTGTCTTGCGCTTTACGGTGGCAACGCCGCCAGTTGGACCGGTCCGGGCACCGGGGTCAGCGGCCCCGCCCTCGCCCATAAGGCCGAGGCGGTCGCCCAGGGCGTGCGCGTCAACAAGGCCGCCATGAGCGATGGGTTGGAAGTTCTACGCTGTCTCGGCGGGCGCGAAATGGCGGCCCTCGTGGGCGCCGTCATCGGCGCGCGGTTGCTAAACGTTCCGGTTCTGCTCGATGGGTTCGTCTGCACGGCGGCGGTCGCCCCGCTGCGCGCCATCGCGGGCACGGCGCTCGACCATTGCAAGGCCGCGCACGTCTCCGCCGAACCCGGACACAAGGCCCTGCTCGGAAAACTGGAAAAGAAACCCCTACTCGACCAAGGCATGCGCTTGGGCGAAGCATCGGGCGCGGTTCTCGCCGTCGCCCTGCTCAAGGCCGCGGTCGCCTGTCATACCGGGATGGCGACTTTCGCCGACGCCGGGGTCAGCGATAAAGGGGCTTAGCCCCTCCCCCCTAAGCACCGCCGCGAGCCTCCCGG
This sequence comes from Varunaivibrio sulfuroxidans, assembly GCF_029318635.1. Classification (NCBI taxonomy): domain Bacteria; kingdom Pseudomonadati; phylum Pseudomonadota; class Alphaproteobacteria; order Rhodospirillales; family Magnetovibrionaceae; genus Varunaivibrio; species Varunaivibrio sulfuroxidans. The sequence goes on from NZ_CP119676.1 coordinate 1,672,241, forward strand.
CGGACGGCGCCTGGGAAGGCGCGCGGCGCGGGGTTTGATCAGCTTTCGTTCGACCGATCGATTCGGCGTTTCAAGCGTAGCATTTCGCGCCGACGTTCATCCTCGACGATCAACTGTTCGATATAGCGACCCTGGAACAGCGTCACGCCGACCGATTTTCCGAAATCGACCGCTTCACGCGTATCGCAGCGGCAAATAATGACCTTGTCCGGCCCCGCCTTCTCGATCATTTCGGCGACGCGGTCGTGCATCCGTGGGCCACCATCGACAAATTCGGGATGCCAGATCACCTTAACCAGATCGACGCCCAGCCGCGCCCGGTCGATCATCGGCAACGTGTGGTGGGTCAGGCCGTCCAAACACAAACGATAGCCCCTCTCTTGGACGTACTCGCGGGCGAAAAAGAAGGCCCCTAAGTCGGCGAAAATATCCACTTTCTGCAATTCCAGCACCATCGAACCGCGACGCGACGCCGAAATATTGTCGTCGAAAGACATAAACTCGGGGGTCAGCAGCGTCGAGATGTTGACGTTGAAGCTAATCTCTCCGGAAATATCAATACTGTCCGCCTTGGACAACAACGACAACATCCGCCGATCGAGACTTTCGGTCAGGTGTTGAAACAGCCAGCGGTTCGACGTCAAATTAACGCCCGGCAGCATCGTCTCGCGCAGGTCGGAAATGGAGATAAACAACTCGCTGAAGGTGGGCGTCGGCGCCATGCGTTTATCGACGCCGCAAATATACTGGCGGCGCACCAGGCTGGACAGGTCGGTGCGCAACAACGCGCCCTCGAAACGCGCCAAGCCCTGGGGCGTCAGAGGGTCGCCAAATTGCTGGCGCGCCTTCAATTGCGCACGCACGTCCCCGCGTCCGCGTGGTTTCGCCGCCGATGCGCCCTTGTTCGGTTTTTCCTTCGCGCTTGTCTTCCTTGCGGTATCGACGCCCGCCTTATCGACCGGGAGCCATGCCTCCACCATCGATACGATTTCGTTAAACTGGCGATCTAGGTCATACCATTCGACAAAGGTGGCGTCGGGCGTTTCGCGTTCGTCCAGCAACGGATCGTCGCTAAACAGGAATTTTATTTTCTGAACGATGGTTTCGACGTCGCTGCGCACTTCGTCCTTAAAAAGGAAAAACAAGTCCATGTTGCGCAGCAAAAACAGCTGCCCGCGCAGGGATGTGATTAACGCCTCGAAGCTCTCCACCGCCGCGCGAATGTGCCGCTCTCGGCGGTTCATCGGGCGTAGGCCCGACAGGCGAACATGCACGGCGGAACGCCCCTGGGGTTGTTTTTCCAGACGGCGCAAATAGTGCAGCAACAAATTTTCACTGGTCTTAGGCGATGGCGACGAAGTGGAGGTCATGGCCCGCTCTCCACTCCGACGGGATGTCGCGCAGACGTTTTCGAAATCATCAAATCAATCCCTTGGCCGCCATCGCGGTGACGATCTTATCAATATAATAACCCTGAAAACATCGAATCCCCATGCCCAGGCCCCACTGCACGCCCTTATCGGAATCGACGCGCGTCAAAATGACGTCGCCGCCGTCCCCCCGCGAAACGACGTCGCGCAAAAAGCGGCTCTGTTCATGACCGATGCCGCCGCGCATTTCCGCGCCCCAGCCGATCTTCAAAAAATCGGCGCCAAGGACGGTAGGATCGAAAAAATGCACCGACAAGGGGTTCAACCCATCGATCAAAACCCGATATCCGCGTTCACGCAGCCAATCGCGGGCATAGAAATAGCCCCCCATATCGGAAAAAATATCAATCACCTGAATTTCGACGACGATCTTACTCGCATAATCGCGAACCTGGTCATGAAACGCCTGAAACGACCGCGACATCACCGTTGAAATGTTCAAATTGACGCTGATCGGGTCGGCGACGTCGTCGAATGGATGGCGTGACGACGTTTCCAGTATCCGCACATCTATGGTCTCGCTGAGATATTGGAACAGCCAATGACTGGCAAATAAATTGACCCCGGGAGCGATGCGTTCCTGCAGATCGTGCATAACGACGAACTGCTCGCGGAACAACAACTCTCCCTTGCCTTTAAGGTTGATTCGCACCGCCGGCTGATGGCCGATAATATCGGCGATCCGAACTTCACGCAGTTTTTGCGTGATATCCGCCAACATCGCCGGTTCCAGGGCCACGCCGCGCATGGCGCGGGCGGCGCGCGTGTTGGAGGCGGCGTCTTCGCGTTCGCTGGCCTTTTTCAACGCAAAATCCACCTGCTCAACCGCGATCGCGATGAATTGGCGATAATCCTCGTCCTGGGTCAGGTCGAACCAAGACGAAAAACGGTCCTCGTCGGAACCGTCCACACCCTGGATTAAAGGATCCTCGGCGAACAGAGCGCGGACCTTGAAGACATTCTGATCGACGTCGTCCACCGGGACTTCATGACACAACAGGGCGATGTCGCCATTGGCGAATTCAAACATCGAGACATCGGGCTGGCTCGACAGGGTGTTTAGGGAACGGGCCGCAATGCGCAGAAAGTGCGCTTGACGATTGGTCGAATTCAGGTCCGACATATGCATCAAGACCGCATAATAGCCACTGCGATTGCTTTCGGTCCGCCGAAGAAAATCGAGCAGGGCTTTTTCTTTCGACGCCGCGGCCGGATCTGTGGTTGGCGCAGATTGCGGCGGCGACGGTACTTTGTATTGGGCCATGACTCCCGATATGCTCTCTTCCGTGTTGGCGATGATTCGTGTTGACTATGGCTTGACGCCGGTCGTGCGTTACTTCTTTCCGCGCGCTTTGGCGCGCACCCGCGGCCCACTACCCCCGTGACCACACCACCTTAAGGCTATACCGCACAAGCCTTTAAGCGAAGTTTAAAAATGCCCCACGGCGCCCACCCGCCGAGACGGCGACACGGCGGGATAACCGAAGATTGTCACTTGTCGATAAAACAACCACGCCCTATTTGTTGAATATCCGCCCTAGTGGTTTGCGTTTAGCATTTGTGTCCGATGCCATTGGACGCAAATGCGTGAAAAAACCAACCCACAACAAAAAGCTAGGTCGTGGCCGGTCCGGTGGTTCGCGGGCGCGAAACGTCGGATGCGATCCACTCGAATTTTCGGCACGTTTATGGAACATTTGTACTTGATTATTTACTTGAAAACTGCCGGCGCTCCAAAAATAGAAAATACATATGCCGAGATAATCTTTAATGAAAAATATCGGGCATGAAAAAACGTGTTTAAAAAAAGCCCCTCCGGAAAATTTACGGTCGAAATCGCCATATTGGCGGCGACCTATTTCGGCGCCTGTATTTTAGGTCGCCATTTCGCGATTTCCCCAGGCTACGTCACCGCCGTCTTCCCGGCGTCGGGGATCGCCCTGGCCGCCATTTTGTTGCGAGGCTACACGCTGTGGCCCGGTATTTTCCTAGGATCGTTCCTCGGCAACGTCGTCCTTCTTTCCCGCCTCGACATCAACGACCTTCATGTCGGATTGGCCGCCGTCGGCATCGCTATCGGAGCGACCCTCCAGGCGCTGGCCGGCGGCGCCATGATAAAACGCTACATCCTCAAGCCGCTGGACCTGGACGAAGCTGCGGATATTTTCAAATTTCTCGGCCTGGGCGGCCCCTTAAGCTGTTTGATCTCCGCCACCGTCGGCGTCATTGTCCTGCACGGCGTCGGAGCGCTGGCTTCCGGCGCCGCCATTGAAGGCTGGTGGTCGTGGTGGTTAGGCGATACTTTCGGGGTGCTCATCACCACCCCGTTGATTTTTATTTTCATGGCGCCGCCACGCGACATCTGGTCGAAACGCCGTACCACCGTGGCATTGCCCGTCGCCATTTCTCTTTTTGCGCTATTGATGCTCTTTATCCAAATTCGCGGATGGGAATCCGAACAAATCCAATTCAACTTTCACGACAAATCCCTGCAAATCGCAACGGCGCTGTCCGAAAGCATGAAAATACCGCATGAAACGGTCGCGTCGCTGGAGCGTTTCTACGCCAGTTCCGGCGCGATATCGCCCGCCGAGTTCAGCACATTCACCGCCTACGCCTTAAAAAACCACCCTTCAATTCAGGCCCTGGAATGGGTCGCGAAAGTTCCCGGCGCACAGCGCGCCTCTTTTATTCGCCAACAGCGACAACTCAGGGCGCCCAATTTCAGGATTACCGAACGCGACCCTTCCGGGCGTATCGTCCCGGCGAAAATCCGACCGGTATACTATCCGGTGACCTACGTTGACCCCCACATAAGCAACGAACGCGCGCTGGGCTTCGACTTGGGTTCCAATCACAATCGCCTAACCGCATTAAACAAAGCCCGCGACGAAGGGCGAATGATCGCTACCGGACGTATTAATCTGATCCAGGGAAATTCGAAAACAACCGGCCTTCTTCTGCTGCATCCCCTCTATGACATGGGCGTCACGCCGACCAGCATCACCGAACGTCGCCGACTCCTGAGCGGCTTCGTTTTGGGTGTTTTTCGCATCAAGGATATTTTTAACGGCGTGCTCGACAATCACGACGAAAGCGACACCGTCCTAATCGTCAAGGACCTTTCCGCGCCCAAAAGCGCCGAATTGCTGTACGGCGATCCCACCGCATTACCGGACCCTTCGTCGCCCGAAGCCTCATGGACGATCCACATCCCCTTTCAAGTCGCGGACCGCCACTGGGAACTCAATTTCACGCCCGCCGCGGGTTTTCTCGAAAAACACCGCCCGTGGCAATCGTGGCTTGGGCTGAACGGCGGGCTTATGTTCGTCGGCCTGTTCTTGATTTTGCTTTTGGTCTTAACCGGCCACACGGCGCGCACCGAACGGCTGGTTGCCGAAAGAACGCGGGAACTTTCACGCAGCGAAGAGAGCGCACGCGCCGTCTTTGACACCGTTTTGGATGGGGTCATCATCATCGACGAGGCGGGCGCGATCAAATCGGCCAACGCCGCCGCCCTCGAAAGTTTCGGCTATCGGCCCGAGAACTTGGCCGGAATGTCGATATCGTCGCTGATTCCAGAAATCGCCCACATCACCAACGTGTCTCAACTGGCGGCGACGTACGCACAAGGTAAACAGCACGACGACGACGAAAGCGACGGCGGCGACTATATCGGCGCATTTTCCGAGGTTCAGGCCCTCCGGCGCGACGGCGCGGCGTTTCCGATCGAACTGAGCATCGCGGAAATGAACATCGAGGGCGAGTGCCTTTTCGTCGGCGTCCTGCGCGATATCACGGAACGCAAGGAAGTCGATCGCATCAAGGACGAATTCATTTCCACCATCAGCCACGAATTGCGAACGCCCCTAACGTCGATCAAGGGATCGCTCGGTTTGCTGAGCGGGAAGACGTCCAAAATTTCTCCACAGAAATCTTCCGAGCTTATTGACCTCGCGCTTAAAAACACCGAACGTCTGATCCTCCTGGTGAACGATATCCTCGACATGGAAAAATTGGCTTCAGGGCAAATGGTCTTCGACAAACATCCTCTTAATTTCGCAGACCTCGTTCATCAGGGAATTCGCGAGAATTCCGGATTCGCCGACGCGTACGGCGTTACCTATAAACCCGGCGCGATCGCCGACGACCTTTTGGTTCGCGCCGACCAATCCCGTTTGCAGCAGGTGATCGCCAATCTCCTATCCAATGCCGTGAAATTTTCCCCTCGGGGCGGTGTCGTCGGTATTACGTTGGTCCGTCGGAACAATATCGCCCGATTGAGCGTCTCCGATCACGGGACCGGTATTCCTCCCGAATTTCAGCCCCTGGTCTTCGACCGGTTTACGCAGGCCGATGCATCGGACACCCGCAGCGGCAGCGGCACCGGCCTGGGGTTGCATATCTCCAAGTCCATTGTCGAAAAGCATGACGGGCGCATTTCCTTTATTTCCCCACCCGGCGAGGGCGCGACCTTCTTCGTTGATCTTCCGATCCTAGAGGCGAGGTTATGAACTGCGCCTCTCGCCCCTCAACCGCGGACGTTCCTCGCGCCGCCGCGCCGCCGGGCCGTCGCGTATACGCCATTGGCGACATTCACGGTCGCCTCGATTTACTCGACACCTTGCTCATGCGCATCCGCGCCGATATCCAAAACGGCCCGGCGGCAAAAAATATCCTGATTTTTCTAGGCGATTACGTCGATCGCGGACCCGACAGCCGGGGCGTTATCGAACGGTTGTCCACCCTTGGCTCCACGGATTTCGAATGCGTTTTCCTGAAGGGCAACCACGAGGCGATGCTTCTCGATTTCCTGGATAGCGCCCAGGGTTGTCCCTGGCTTGTCAACGGCGGTTTGGACACGGTGCGCGCCTACGCCGGCGATAGTCCCGAAAGCACCGCCGCGATCGATCGCGCCATGGGAGGCGCACATTACGCAGACGGCGAAGGGGCCTTGCGCGACCTCCTACGCGCGCGGATGCCCCGCAGACATCTCGCCTTTTTGCGCGCCCTGGAATTGACCCACCGCGAAGGCGATTACGTCTTCGTCCATGCCGGGATCAATCCCGCCCTGCCCCTTTCGGCCCAACGTGAGGCCGACCTGATCTGGATCAGAACCCCCTTTCTCGATCACGACGGCGATCTGGGCGTCATCGTCGTGCACGGCCATACCACCGCCGAACAGCCGCAAATTTTCCCCCACCGTATCGGAATCGACACCCGCGCTTGGGCGTCGGGCGTACTGACCGCCGTCGTGTTATACGGCGAACGCCGCACCTTCATACACACGTAATGCGCTTTTTGGCTCCATGACGCCACGCCGCCGGGGCCTCTTTGAAAGTCCGCCCGGAAGTGATACCGTGCCGGATCGAAAAATTGGTTTTTTGCATCACGGATATAGAGGCCTCATGGATACGCCCGCGCCCCTACTCGACACCCTGGACACCTTCGCCTCGGCGCGAGTACTTTGCCTAGGCGACATCATGCTTGATCGTTTCGTTCATGGCGCGGTAGAGCGGATCTCCCCCGAAGCGCCGATCCCGGTGCTGCGCGTGACCCATGAGGAAACCATGCTCGGGGGCATGGGCAACGTCGCGCGCAATATTCGCGCCCTGGGCGGCGCGGCCAGTTGCATCGGCGTCATTGGCGAGGATAGCGCCGGAGCCGAAGTCCACGCCATGCTTGAAGCGCTGTCGCCGCAATGCATCGCTTTGGTGCGTGACGGCGCGCGGCAAACCTCCATCAAAACCCGTTTTCTGGCCACCACTCAGCAAATGTTGCGCGCCGATCAAGAAACCATCGCGCCCTTGAGCGCCGAGACCGAACGCAAGATAATCGCCGGCACCCGCCACGCCTTGGCCAATTGCGATGTCGTCGTTCTTTCCGACTACGGTAAGGGGGCGCTCAGCCCGGCCGTCCTCGACGCCGTTATCAGCAGCGCCTTGGCCGAGCGTAAAACCGTGATCATCGATCCCAAGGGGCGAGATTACACGCGCTATCGCGGCGCGACGATGATCACGCCCAACTTGAAAGAACTGGCCGAAGCCAGCGCAATGGCCGTCGAGGGCGACGATGCGGTCGTGCGCGCCGCCCGTCACTTGATGGAAATCGCCGACATCGCCAGCGTGCTGGCGACCCGCTCGGCGGAGGGCATGACTCTGGTTCTCAAAGACGGCCCGGCCCACCACCTCAAGGCGCGCGCACGCGAAGTCTTCGACGTTTCCGGGGCCGGCGATACCGTGGTCGCCGCGATGGCCTGCGCGCTGGGAGGCGGCGCGGCGATGGAGACCGCCGCCGCCCTCGCCAACATCGCCGCCGGAGTGGTTGTCGGCAAGGTCGGCACCGCGGTCGCCTATCCCGCCGACGTCGTCGCCGAACATCACCGCTACGACACCCACCTCGGCGAAGGTAAGATCATGACCCTGTCTTCGGCCGACGACCGTATCAGGGCATGGCGACGCTCGGGCTTTAAAATCGGCTTTACCAACGGATGCTTCGACTTGCTGCATCCGGGCCATCTTTCCCTGCTTTCCCAAGCGCGCAAGGCCTGTGATAAACTGGTGATCGGGCTTAACTCCGACGCCTCGGTCAAACGCCTGAAAGGACCGTCGCGTCCGGTGCAATCGGAGATGGAGCGCGCCATGGTCCTGGCATCCTTAGGGATGATCGACGCGGTCGTCATTTTTTCCGAAGACACGCCGCTAACCTTGATCGAAGCCTTGCGTCCCGATGTGCTGGTCAAGGGCGCTGATTATACCTTGGAGACGGTGGTCGGCGCCGATATCGTGCGCGCGTACGGCGGCCGGGTGGTCCTTGCACAGATCAAACCCGGCCACTCGACAACCTCGACCATCGCTAAGCTAAACGCCTGACGCGGGGTCGGCGCGCGCCGGTCCTATCGCGAGGTCCCGCCCCCAAAGAGCCTATTGAACAATCCCTTGATCGCCCCCGGCAAATCGAAACCGGTCGATGGCGATTTTTCACCCGACAGGTAACGGTCCGGCGGCGCGGGAAGAGGCCGCGCGGGCAAATCACTTTCCCCCGCAAGCATGACGTCATGCCACAATCGCGCGGGCAAACCACCGCCGGTGACGCGCCGCATCGCCCGTCCGTCATCGTTTCCCATCCAAACCCCGGTGACGTAATCGGCGGTATAGCCGATAAACCAAGCGTCGCGATAATCCTGCGAAGTGCCCGTCTTGCCCGCAGCGGGGCGATCGATCTTGGCGTTTCTCGCGGTGCCTATCTCGATCACCCGAGACAGCATTGCGTTCATTTCGCGCACCGTGCGCGGATCGAGCACCCGCCCCGACCCGTCACCCGATCGACGGTACAAAATCCGCCCATCGCGATCGCGAATTTGTGATATCGCGAACGGCCATACCCCCGCGCCCTGGTTGACCAGAGCGCCGTACGCCGCCGTCAATTCGAGCACCGTCATATCGCTAACCCCCAACGCCAGGGCCGGCGTGGCGACCAGAGGAGAGGTCACCCCAAGGCGGCGGGCGAGGGCGCGCACCTTGTCGCGCCCGATTTTTTCCGACAACTTAACGGCGATCGTGTTGACCGATTCCGCCAGCGCGTCCCGCAAGGTCATGTCGCCACGATAGGTTTTGCCAAAATTTTTCGGCGACCAACCGTCGATCGTCACCGGGCCGTCACGCATGACCGTATCGGGCCTAAGTCCCTCTTGCAGCGCCGCCAGATAGACAAACACCTTGAAAGCCGATCCCGGCTGCCTTTTCGCTTGGGTAACGCGGTTGAATTGTGACCGTGTATAGTCCACCCCACCGATCATGGCGCGCACCGCGCCGTCGGGCGACAGCGTCACCAGGGCGGTTTGCGAGGCGCCCGCCCGCCGCGCCGCGCCGCGAGCGGAGAACAGCTTGTCAACGTCCCGCCGCGCCACGTTTTGCAATTTTGGATCCAACGTCGTCAACACGTCGATGTCCCGATCCACCGTCACGTAAGCGCCGACCTGCGAAAAGACCCAATCGGAAAAATACCGCCCGAGGCGACGTTCCGGAGGCTTGACGCGAAATCGGGGGGCCGTGTCGATGGCGTGGCGCGCATCCTCGCGGCTCAAATAGCCCGCCGCCACCATGTTGGCCAAAACCCGCGCCGTCCTTTTGCGCGCGAGGATCGGGTCGTTGAACGGATTGTAGCGCGAGGGCGCCTTGAGGAGGCCCGCGATCAACGCCGATTGATACAGGTCAAGATCGTTGGCGGAAACGCCGAAATAAGTTCGCGCCGCCGCATCCACGCCATAGGCCCCATTGCCGAAATAAACCCGGTTTAAGTAAATGGTGAGGATTTGATCCTTGGTGAATTTGTGCTCCAGCCAAAGCGCCAGCAAAAGTTCCTGGACCTTGCGTTTCAGCGTGCGCCGGCGGGTCAGAAATAGGTTTTTCGCCGCCTGCTGGGTAATTGTGCTGCCACCCTGAACGATGCCGCCGGCCATGATATCATGCACCACCGCCCGCGCCAGTCCGACCGGATCAATACCAAAATGGGAATAAAACCGGCGATCCTCGGTGGCGATGACCGCCTGGGGTAGGGACGGCGGCAGATCCCTCAGATGCACCGGAGCGCCATATTTGTCGCCGCGCCGCGCCAACTCACTACCGTCGGCGGCGAAAATGCGCACCACCGGTTTGCGTGTCGCCTGGATCGCCGTTTCGACATCCGGCAAATCGTAGGCGTAGTAAGCCACCAACGCCAACAAGGCGATCGCCGACCAAACGCCGGCGACCGCTCCCCAATAAAGCACGCGCGCGAGCGCCGCGCGGGGCGCGGCGCCGCGTCCCCCTTTCGGTTGTCCGGGAGCAGACTTTTGGCGCGTCGAAGGTTGGGGCTTTTTTGTCATACCCTGCGCTTATGAACCGCGGTGGGTTAGCATCGCGTTAACGCGGCGGCGATCGGGCACGCGGCGATGTTCTCAATTTTCGAACTTATCGTTCGAGTGAAGGGCTAGACCTTATTGCGCCAAAGGAGTAAAAGGGCTCTCCATTCAGTGGTGGAATGCTTGGTGTATTGAACTCTAAAGTCGTCAATTTACGGTTTAAAAAATATCTGTGAAAATATGGGTGCGTGTTCTTATGAAGCTGAAGCGGTATTACTGGATTTTATTTGCTACGTTGCTACTTTGGTCTGATGGAAGTTCTTCGGCCTGGGCGCAACCAACCTTGCCGCGTCCGTCGGGACCCATTATTTTGAGCGTCAGCGGCGCCATAACGCGAACGAATGCGCCCGGGCGGGCGGATTTCGATCGCGCCATGCTGGAAGCCTTGGGGCTGAAAAAGCTGACCACGACAACCGCATGGACGACCGGCGAGCAACATTTTTTGGGCATCTCTTTCGATACCCTTCTCGATACCGTGGGCGCGCATGGAAAAGCGTTGAGCGTGAGCGCGCTCAACGACTATACCTTCGAGATTCCCATGGCCGAAATCAAGGCGTTTCATCCCCTCGTCGCGTTGAAACACAATGGGGCCTACATGCCCGTGCGTGACAAGGGGCCGCTGTGGATCGTATATCCCCGCGACGACTTCCCCGTTCTAAAGGAGCGTAAGTACGACTACCGTTGGGTTTGGCAACTCAGGCGTATCAATGTGCGATGATGGCCTTCGTAAAGAAGCATGTATACGGCTTCATTCTCCTCCTCATCGCTATCTTTATCGTTGGGCTCGTCATCAACTACATCAAGGCGCGGCGCGTCGATAACGAAATCAACAACAATATACGCGCCAGCTTGCTGACGATTTCCCAGGCCGAGAACGAATATCTGCGTTTCCTTTACACCTTGGAGGCCTATGCCTACCAACGCCCGGAGACGACCCACGAGAAGGTCGTGCTGCGCATGGAAATTCTCTGGAGCCGCTTGCCCATTTTGCTCTACGGCGACAGCACAAAGCCGATCCGCGGTCTGAAAAGCCTAGCCGGGACCGTGCGCCACGTGATGACCACGATCGAGCGTATCGAACCTTTGGTCATGGCGCTCAAGCCCGGCGACTTGGCGACATACAAGAACATTCGCGCCGAGGTGGACCCGCTCTACCAGCCGGTGCACAAACTGCTTTTGAATGCGTACCTATGGGACAGTCAGGTGGGCAGCTACGGCGAAACCATGCGTCGCACCGTGCTTACCCAGGAGGCGCTATCGCTGCTGGGCGTCCTGTTGCTCGGCGCGGTGCTGATTGCATTGCTTTTTCGCGAAGTTCACAATCGCAAAGCCCTTGAGGAAGAATTGCGCCATCAGGCCAATACCGACCCCTTGACCAACGCCAACAACCGACGCTTTTTTCTAAACTTGTCCGAACGGGAGTATTTACGCGTCAGACGTTACGGTCGTCCCCTGGCTACGCTAATGTTGGACATTGACCATTTTAAGAACATCAACGACGTCCACGGTCACGCCGTCGGAGACGAGGTCTTGAAACAGTGTGTACGAACCTGTCTTCGCCTGTTGCGCGCGGGAGATATCCTCGGACGCATGGGTGGGGAAGAATTCGCCGTCACCCTTCCCGAAGAAGGACTGGAAAAAGCCGAGACCATCGCCGAACGGCTCCGCGAGGGGATCGAAAAAATGGAAATTTCCGGTCCGGGCGGCATCATACGGATCACCGTCAGCATCGGCCTGACCCAAGCCAATCCGATTACCGACAGCAACTTTGAAGATGTCCTATACCGGGCGGACCAAGCCCTTTACGACGCCAAACGCGCCGGACGCAATTGCGTGTCGGCCCTTTAGGGTCAGGACCTCTTAATCTGGTGCGTCTGGTTTGTGAAAAATGTCACAAGCCTAGGAGAAGACTTGCCGGAAACGCCGTTCACTTTCAAAAGTCTTCGACGACGCTCTTGGGGCATTTTTCTCAAATCCCTGCGGGACGGGATGAATTTGAGCGCGGATGTCGTTGGAAAACCCTTGCTATGAGGGGCCATTGCGGCGTGTTCTCCGCCTAACCCACACTTAAATTCATCTCCGCCAGACGTATCAGTTTAAGAGGTCCTGACCCTAGAGAACGAACCTCCCGAGAACGACCTTTCCGCCGGATCCCAAAAAAGCCGCCAAACACCCCCACCGTTAAGCATCCGGTCCGCTAAACATCCAAATTAGCGACCTTAAGGGCGTTTTCCTGGATAAAGTCGCGCCGCGGCTCGACCAGATCGCCCATGAGGGTTGAAAAAATTTCCCCGGCGCTATCGACATGTTCGATCTTAACCTGGAGCAATGTCCGCGCATTGGGGTCCAAGGTGGTTTCCCACAACTGTTCGGGGTTCATCTCGCCCAATCCTTTGTAGCGTTGGATGGCGATCCCCTTGCGCCCCAGGGTCATCACGGTATCGACAAGATCGACCGGGCCGGTGACGGGATATTCCTTATCCTTGACCTGTAAAACGCCATGCTTGGCGAAAGTGCGCTGGAGTTCGGACGCCATGCGATCGAGTTGGCGCGCCTCGGCGGAGCGCACCAGCGCGGAATCAATGGCGTGGCTCTGGCGCACGCCGCGCAGGGTCCGCACAAAGACCATTCCACCGTCATCGTCGATCATGCCGCGCCAGCCTCGCTCCAAGGGATCTTCCAAGGCGTCCAGGCGTTTCGCCATGACGCCGGCCACCTCCGCCGCGCGGTTTTCGTCGGCGAGGATGTCCACATTGAGGGCGCCCAAAATGGCGGCCTGTTCGAGCATCGCCATCGGCACGTGGCGCGCGGCGTTGTGCAGAAGCTTCTTGACCCGGCGCGCGGTGAACACCAGGGCGCGCAGATCGTCCGATGCGATTTGCACCCCTTCGTCGGTGGTCAGAACGGTGCCTTCGCCGAGGGCGGCGTTAAACAAATATTCTTCCAGCGCGTCGTCGTCTTTCAGATAAACCTCGGAATTGCCGCGCTTGATGCGGTACAGCGGCGGCTGGGCGATATACAAGTAGCCCCGCTCGATCAATTCGGGCATCTGGCGGTAAAAGAACGTCAACAGCAAGGTGCGAATGTGACTGCCATCGACATCGGCGTCGGTCATGATGATGATTTTATGATAGCGGCACTTATCGGGATTAAAGTCCTCGCGCCCGATCCCGGTGCCCATGGCGGCGATCAGGGTGCCGATTTCCGCCGATGAGAGCATCTTGTCGAAACGCGCCCGTTCGACGTTGAGGATTTTACCCTTGAGCGGCAAAATCGCCTGATTGGAGCGATCGCGGCCCTGCTTGGCGGAACCGCCGGCCGAATCGCCCTCGACGATGAACAGTTCGCTGAGCGCCGGGTCGCGCTGCTGACAATCGGCCAGCTTGCCCGGCAGCGAGGCCATGTCCAACGCCCCCTTACGCCGGGTCAACTCGCGCGCCTTGCGTGCGGCCTCGCGCGCGGCGGCGGCCTCGACAATCTTGCCGATGACTTTTTTCGCCTCGCCGGGATTTTCCTCGAACCACCGGTCCAGCTGTTCGCCGAAGACATTTTCGACCACCGCGCGGACCTCGGACGAAACCAGCTTATCCTTGGTTTGCGAGGAAAACTTCGGATCGGGCGCCTTCACCGAAATCACGCAGGTCAGCCCTTCGCGGGAATCGTCGCCGGTAATCGCGACTTTTTCCTTCTTGGTTAATCCCGTTTTCGTCGCGTAGGCGTTAATCGTGCGCGTCAATGCGGCGCGAAACCCGGCAAGGTGGGTCCCGCCATCGCGCTGGGGAATGTTGTTGGTGAAACACAACGTGCTTTCGTGATAGCTGTCGTTCCACTGCATCGCCACTTCGACGACGATGCCGTCTTTTTCGCCGTTCACCGAAATACACGGCTGGTGCAGCGGGGTCTTAGAGCGATCCAGATACGTCACGAAGGCCTGCAAGCCGCCGTCGTAATGCAAATCGACCACTTTCTCATCGACATGACGCGCGTCCGTCAGGCGCAGGGCGACGCCCGAATTGAGGAACGCCAGTTCGCGCAAGCGGTGCTCAAGTGTGGCGAAGTCGTACTCGGTCATGGTGAAGGTCTCGCTCGACGCCATGAATGTAATCTCGGTGCCGGTGTACGGCGCGCCGTTTTCCTTAAGCGGGGCGGAGCCTACGACTTCGAGCGAACGGGCCGTGTCGCCGCGCTCGAAACGCACGTAGTGCTCCTTGCCGTCGCGGAAAATGCGCACGTCCATCCAATCGGACAGGGCGTTGACCACCGAGACGCCGACCCCGTGCAACCCACCCGAAACCTTATAGGAATTTTGGTTGAATTTCCCTCCGGCATGCAGGTGGGTCATGATCACCTCGGCCGCCGAGACGCCTTCTTCATGGTGAATGCCGACCGGAATACCCCGGCCATTATCCGACACCGTGACCGAACCGTCGGCGTTCAACGTCACCCGGACGAGATCGCAGTACCCGGCCAGCGCCTCGTCGATGGCGTTGTCAACAACCTCATAAACCATATGATGCAGCCCCGAGCCGTCATCGGTATCGCCGATATACATGCCCGGACGTTTGCGCACGGCGTCCAGTCCGCGCAAGACCTTGATCGATCCGGCGTCGTATTTTTCGCCGGCATCGGTCGCGTCGGCTCCACCATTTTCCAGTTCGGGATTTTGGTCGGTCATGATTTTCGTTCGGTCCTTCAGTTCATCTTCGTCAATTGGGCGTTTTCCACCCGATAGAAATGCGCATCCTCGCCCAACGGCGCGAACAAGGTAGGATCTGTCCCGGTAAACCAGGCTTGGCCTCCCGCCTCGGCCACCGCGGCGAATAAGGCCACGCGGTGGTTTTCGTCCAAATGGGCGGCGACCTCGTCCAACAACAACACCGGGGCCACGCCCCGTTCCGCGGCGAGCATCCGCGCCCCGGCCAGAATCAGACCGGTCAACAACATCTTTTGCTCGCCGGTCGAACACATATCGGCCCGATGGCCCTTCACCGCGTGATGCACGACAAGATCGGCGCGATGCGGCAACACGATATCCTTGCGTCCGCCGCCGGCGCCGCCATGGCGGGCGTCGAAAGGCCGACTGTCACGCAAAATTCGGCGCAAATGATCCTCGACCGTCAAGGCGGGCTTGTCTTCGAGCCAACGTTCCACCGACCCGTTCAGATCGACCCGAGCAACCGGGAACGGCGGGCGACCGCGTCGGCACTGTTGGTCCAAACGGTGCGCCATCTCCTGGCGCGCCGCCGCGATGGCGACGGCCCGGCGGGCGATGGTTTCTTCCAAGGCGTTCAGCCAGTGGGCGTCGCCGACGCCATCTTTCAACAATTTCGCGCGCTCACGCACGGCATGGCGATAGGCGTTGGTCCGTCCGACATGGGCGGGATCGAAACCGAACACCAAACGATCGAGAAACCGTCGCCGCGCATCGGCGCCATCGATGAACAAGCGATCCATTTGCGGCGTCAGCCACAGGGCGCTGAAATGTTCGGATAGCGCCGCCTGCGATCTTACGCCCTCGCCATCGATACGCACCACGCGCCGTTCCACGCCCTGGCCGTCGCCATCGAAACCGGTGCCCAGATCGACACGACCGGTAGGGGTATCGAGCCGCGCCGCCACCGCCCAGGTCGAGGTTCCGTTTTGCGTGGCCTCATCGCGTCCGTTCGCACCGGGGGCGGCCAAGACAACATCACTCAGACGCGCTTGGCGCAATCCCCGTCCGGGAACCAAAAACGATACCGCCTCCAACAGGTTGGTCTTTCCCGCCCCGTTCGGCCCACTGAGCACGACGCTGCGCGCATCGGTCTCTATTCGCGTTTGACGGTAGCCACGAAAGCGGGTCAGCGTCAGGCGCGTCACACGCAAGCGATGCGCTCCGACAAGAAAATCTTCCGTATTCCCGCCGTCCGAGGCCCCGGCGCCCCGTTCCGTGCGTCCGTCGAAAGTCGCCGCACCCACGGGATGTGCGGGCGCGGCGAAAGTCACCCCGCCGGACGGCGAATGGGCGGCACCTACACGCAGGGATTTATCCTCGATCATCATGAGACGCGAACCGCGCGGCGTATGGACCGGCCTGGCGGCACTCTCCTTTTTGGGTTGTGACGTCGGAAACCCGCACACCCACCTTAGACACGCATCGGCATAAGGACGTATAGCGCGCTATCGTTGTCGGCCTCGCGCAGAATGGTCGGTGACGCCGCGTCGGCCATCGACATGCGCAAACCGGACGATTCGATCTGGCGAGCGATATCGAGCAAATACGCGGAATTAAACCCAATTTCGATAATCTCGCCCTGGTAGGCGGTTTCCAGCTCCTCGCGCGCACTGCCGCAGTCGGGACTGGATGCTTCCAAAATCAGCGTTCCCGGCGTCAAGGACAACTTCACGGCGCGCGACTTTTCGGTCGAAATCGCCGAAACGCGATCCACCGCGTCGGCGAACAGCTTGCAATCGACCTCGAGTTCTTTGTCGTTGCCCGCCGGGATCACCCGTTCGTAATCGGGAAACTGGCCGTCGATCAATTTCGACGTCAGGACCGCGCCGTCGAAGGCGAATTGAATTTTCGAATCCGACAGCGAAACGTCGATCATATCCCCGGTCTCGTCAATCAACTTACGCAGCTCGCCGACCGTCTTACGCGGCACGATCACCCCAGGCATGGTGTCCGCACCGGTCGGCAGGGGCACCTCGACGCTGGCGAGGCGATGACCATCGGTGGCGACGGCGCGCAGCACCGGCGCACTTTGGTCGCTGAGGGCATGGAGGTAAATTCCGTTCAAATAATAACGCGTTTCCTCGGTCGAGATCGCAAACCGGGTGCGGTCGATCAAGCCCCTGAGATCGCCGGGGTTAAGTTGAAAACGGTGCGCCATTTCGCCGCCCGACATCACCGGGAATTCATCGATGGGCAAGCACGATAAGGTAAAGCGCGATCGTCCCGAACGAAGCACCAGTTGACCGTTATCGGCACTGGCGTCCAATTCCAGCTGGGCGCCGTCGGGCAACTTGCGCACGATGTCGTACAGCGTGTGCGCAGGCGCGGTCGTCGCCCCCGCCTCGACGACCTGGGCCGGCGCGCTATCGACGATCAACAGATCCATATCGGTCGCGTCCAGCTTCAGTTGCCCGTCACGGGCCTCCAGCTTGACATTGGAAAGAATGGGAATGGTATTGCGCCGCTCGACGACACTTTGCACATGTCCTAGGGATTTGAGCAAAGCCGTCCGTTCAATCGTTAATTTCATCGTTGATCAATCTGTTGTTTGCTGTCGCGATAGAGTCCCAAAAGCCCCTTCACGACCCACGCGCCGCAACTGACGCCTTCGCCGATCCGGTCACCCGGGCGAACCCCCTGGGCAGTATAGCAGAAGGGCGACGAATCCGAAGCCTTTTCCACAGAGTCGCACAGGCCCGGGCGACACGGGAAAATGAGTTTCCGCACAAGCGATTAGGATGCCGCAAAGAATTCGTATGCGCGCGCCGTTAGCCTTCCAGCATGCGCCGTAGCAACGCCACATCCTCGGCGAACGCGGCATCGCATTCGCGCAGTTCCTCGACCTTTTTTACCGCGTGCATGACCGTGGTATGGTCGCGCCCGCCGAACTTGCGCCCGATCTCGGGCAAGGAACGCGAGGTCAGCTGTTTGGCCAGATACATCGCCACTTGACGGGGGCGCGCCACCGACCGGGCGCGCCGGGCGGAATGCATGTCCGAAGTACGGATATTGAAATGGGCGGAAACGCGTTTTTGAATTTCCTCGATCGTCACACGGCGATCGTTGGCGCGAATCAGATCGTGCAGAACATCCTGCGCGCTCTCCAGCGATATCGAGCGCCCCACCAATTGGGCATGGGCGGCGACGCGGTTGAGCGCACCTTCCAATTCGCGGACGTTAGCGGTGATTTTGTGCGCCAGGAACTCCATAACCTTGGCCGGAATTTCGACCCCCAAGCGTTCCGATTTGGCCTGCAAAATCCCAAGACGCAGCTCGTAGGTGGTGGCGTGAATATCGGCGACCAGCCCACAGTTGAGACGCGATTTCAGACGCTCCTCCATACCTTCAAGGTCCGACGGCGATTTATCCGCCGAAATAACGATCTGCCGCCCCTGATCGACCAGCGCGTTGAAGGTATGGAAAAACTCCTCCTGGGTCGATTCCTTGCCGCTGATGAACTGCACATCGTCGATCATCAAAACATCGACGGAACGAAACTGCTCCTTAAAATCGACGGTCTTTTGTTCGCGCAAGGCGCGGATGAACCGGTACATGAATTTCTCGGCGGACAGATAGATCACCGAACGACCCGGCGTCTTCTCGCGAATGTGCATGGCGATGGCGTGCATCAGATGGGTCTTCCCCAGGCCGACGCCACCGTAGAGAAACAGCGGATTGAACTGCGCGGTCGCCTCCTCGGCGACGCGCCTCGCCGCGGCATAGGCAAACTCATTGGGTTTACCGACGACAAAATGTTCAAAAGTGTAGCGTGGGTCCAACGGACCGGCGAGATCACCGGGAACATTGACCGCGCCCCCCGCCGCGCCCCCCGCCGCGCCACGAACCGGCGCCGCTCCCGAAACCGGGGTGGCGCGAGAGGCCTCGCCACGGCGCCCGGCGGACGGTGGACGCACCGTCGCGCAGCGGGCGCCGTTCGCCGCCGCGCCATCGCCTTGAACGGCCGACGCCGAAGCGGCGCGCGCGGCCTGATCCACGCCCTTGCGCTCGGGCTGAACCACAACATCGACCTCGGCGAGAGAGGGCCGCACGACGCGCCACATTTCGCACAGACGATCGCTGTAATGGGCGACGACCCAATCGCGCATAAATCGCGTCGGCACGGAAAGCACCACCGAGCTGTCGGAAACATCGCGAACCATCATCGGCTTCAACCAGCTTTGGAACGCCGCCTCGCCAATTTCACGGCGCATGTCATCGAGCACCTGCGCCCATTGGTCCCTGGCCTCGCCCGGCAATCCCTCCGCCACGATTTCGCTCATGCTTCCAAATGCCCCCTTATCATGAATTCGGTCTCTAACTTGACTACGCTCGACTGACTGCTGACTACGCTCGACGCGGCGGCGATGATCCGACACTGCGCGAAACGAAAGACATCACCACGACCGCGCCACTCCGTCTGTGACGAAGAACACGATGGTCCGCCAGGATGAAAAAACTCCTGAAATAAACATTATCCCGCACCTATCCCGCATCCCGCACCCGTTTTTCTCCGGCGCGCGCCCCTCTATGGCGCCGACCACCGCAAGACACGGGAGCGGCGGCCTGGGAAACGATCCCGGCGCGCACCTCACGGCAAGGACGACGATCGCCAAGAGGTCTTAAAAATTATCTCGTTAGAAAAAACCACCAATTTTTAAGTAAAAAGTCGGCGATCACCAATAAAAAACCCCACCGCACACTATATGCTTTCCCATAACGGGACATACAATGACGATCCAATCAGGATTTTACCTGGAACTTATTTCTAGCCGATACGGCGGGCTTTCGTCGCCAAACGCCCGACGGAATATGGATTTTAGTTGTCCGCTTCGATTCTTTCAACGGGATTCAGGCGGCACAAAGGGGAAACGCCGAAAATAAATTTCTTGACTCTCCCCGGGTCTTCGCGGCGCAGGAAAAACCCTCCATGTACGCAACCCAGGCATAAAAAGACCGCCCACCATCACGGCGGGCGGCCTTAATCTTCATATTCTTCGACATCGGATTAGACGCCGAAAAATTACTCTCGGATCGCCGGGCGACGACGCAAACTCAGGCGCCGATCGCCTTGATGCGATGCGACAGGCGAGACAATTTACGCGAGACGGTGTTGCGGGCGAGAACGCCGTGGTTAACGCCACGCATCATTTCCGGCTGCGCAACCTTGAATGCCGCCTCGGCCTGAGCTTTATCGCCACTGGCGATCGCCAATTCGACCTTCTTCACGAAGGTACGGATGCGGCTGACGCGGTCGCGGTTCACCGCGGTGCGACGCTCGGTCTGTCGGATGCGTTTACTCGCAGACTTATGATTGGCCATCTTGGTTAAACCTTAAAACTCGTCAAAAAACGGAAGGCTGGCTTATATCGGGGCTTGCGCCCGACGTCAAGCCCCGGATTCACGTTCGGGGCGGACGACGGTCTTTTTTTCGGCCCTCGCCTTGGCCGTTTTCGGGTACAAGCTCACCTATTTTTAAAGACAGGCCGCCGTTTTTCGATGAATGCGGCCATGCCCTCCTTTTGATCCTCTCCGGCGAACAAGGCATGAAACAGCCGCCGTTCATGGCGCAGTCCGTGAGAGAGCGGGGCTTCGAAAGCCGCGGCCATGGACTCCTTGGCCATCATCACCGCCGGACGGGACAGTTCGGCGATTTTCCGCGCCGTTTGCAGCGCCTCGTCGTTCAGCGCATCGGCCGCCACAACCCGGCTGACCAGGCCCGCCCGCTCGGCCTCGACGGCATCGATAATTCGACCGCTGAGGATCATTTCGCCGGCCTTGGCCTTGCCCACCGCACGCACCAGGCGCTGGGTGCCGCCGATACCGGGAATAATGCCCAAGGTGATTTCGGGCTGACCGAACTTGGCGTTGTCGGCGGCAATAATGATATCGCACATCATCGCCAGTTCGCACCCCCCGCCCAAGGCGTACCCCGCGACCGCCGCGATCACCGGGAGGCGGCAACGGGCGACCCGTTCCCAGGTTCCGGTGATAAAGTCCTCAAGATAGCAGTCCATGAAGGTTTTGTCGGCCATCTCCTTGATGTCGGCGCCGGCGGCGAAAGCCTTGGGCGACCCGGTTAAAACGACCGCCCCGACATCCGGATCGCCCTCGGCCCCGTCGAGGGCCTGGGCGAGTTCCGTCATCAGCGCCCCGTTGAGCGCGTTGAGCGCCTCGGGTCGGTTCAAGGTGATCACCACCACCGCGCCGTCCTTGTCATAAAGAATATTTTCAAACGTCATGGAAATCTCTCTCGTCATGAGGCATTGAATTGGTCAATCATCGTCAGGGCGCCGGGGCGAGCGAAAAACGCACAAACAGCGTATCCGTGGATCCCGCCGTCTCCCCCTCCGGGGCGGCGGATGAGAAAAACAGGGACAACTCTTCACCTTCGCGTACATAGCGCCCCGCCTTGACCCGACGCCAGCCCAATTGCGCCAGGGTTTCATCGTAGAACGTCAAAACCGCCCGTCGCGTCACCCGACCGCCAAGCGTGGTCTCGACAATGCGGCCCTGGGGCGAATCGAACGTCACCGCCCCATCGGCTTGCTCGTGCAGGCCGTTCATTAGAGGTAAATCGTCGAACCCCGAGACAAAAACGGTCCCCGACTCGGCAAACGCGGACGCCGTAAAAACAAGAAGTAAAATCCATCCGGCGAACGTCGTGGCGAGGGAGGGACTAAAACGGGACGGGGTCATCGTGGGCATCCTAAGTTTATCGAGGCGAACCTTACCGGGACGAACGACGCGTGGACCGACTGCGACGTTTCGCTCCCGCGAACCATCGGGCCGACCATGCAAACCACTAGCGTTGCCGGGTGGCACAGTAAAATGTCGAACGACCGTTTTGAACAATACGCCGAATGCCGCCCGTATGCGAGGGGGTGCATGTACAATCGGGACAGCGTTCGCCCACCCGCCCGTAAACGGCGAAACGGTGCTGGAAATAGCCCAGTTCCCCGTTGGTCTGGCGGTGATCGCGCAACGACGAGCCGCCGGCGGCGATCGCCTCGGCGATCACCGCGCGCACCGCGTCGGCCAGACGCGTCGCCCGCCCGCCCTGTACCGTATGGGCCGAACGGCGCGGCGACAGCCCTGCGCGATAAAGGCTCTCGCACACATAAATGTTCCCCAAACCGGCGATGATCGACTGATCCATCAGCGCCGCCTTGATCGAAGTTTTCCGCCCCCTCAGGCGCGCCGCTAGAAACGCGCCATCGAACGCCCGATCGGTAGGTTCGGGACCCAACTTCTCCAGCAGAGGATGGCGATCCACATCGGCGGTGGCGCACAGCGCCATCAGGCCGAATCGGCGCGGATCGCGAAACACCACGCGAACGCCCCGGTCGGTCTCGAAAACGACATGGTCGTGCGCGCCCAAGGGGGTCTTGACATCGGCTTCACCTTCGATACGCACCTGACCCGACATACCGAGATGCCAGATCAGCGTTTCGTCGCTCGAAAGATCGACCAGCAAGTATTTCGCACGGCGGCGAACCGCGATCACCCGCGCGTCCGTGAGGCGAGCGGCGAAATCGTTGGGAAAAGGCTTGCGCAATCCGGCGCGGCGCACGGTAACGCGGCGCAAAACCCGTCCTTCAAGGGACGAAACAAGGCCACAACGAACGGTTTCGACTTCGGGTAATTCGGGCATATAAACAAAGTAGCCTGTCGCGTCCGGTTAGGCTATGGTCTGGCCATGAGACACGAAAAAAACCACCCTCAAAATCCCGAGCCCAGCGCCGACACCGGCGACGCAGGGACCACGCACTTCGGTTTCAAGACCGTGGCCGAAGAAGAAAAAGCGAGCCTTGTGCGCGGCGTGTTCGACAACGTCGCCACGAAATACGATCTGATGAACGACCTGATGAGCCTCGGCGTTCACCGCCTGTGGAAACACGAATTCGTTTCCTGGCTGCGCCCGAAACCGTCGATGCGCCTGCTCGATGTCGGCGGCGGCACCGGGGACATCGCCTTTCGCTTTCGCGAAAAAGGCGGCGGCGACGTCACGGTGTGCGACATCAACGCCGAAATGCTGAAGGTTGGGCGTGACCGTGCGATCGACAAGGGTATCGTCACCGGCGTCGATTGGATCACCGGCGACGCCGAGAACCTGCCCTTCCCCGACGCCTCGTTCGACGCCTACACCATCGCCTTTTGCATCCGCAACGTCACCCACATCGATCGCGCCCTGAACGAGGCGCGGCGCGTGCTGAAACCGGGTGGGCGTTTCTTGTGCTTGGAGTTTTCCCACGTCGTGGTTCCCGTCCTGGACAAGATTTACGACGCCTATTCCTTCGGCGTCTTGCCTAATTTGGGTCAAGCCGTCGCCGGCGACCGAGCGTCGTACCAGTACCTCGCCGAAAGCATCCGCCGCTTTCCGCCGCAAGAGGCCTTCACCGACATGATCGCCGCCGCCGGCTTCGATCATGTCAGTTACCGCAACCTGACCGGTGGAATCGCCGCCATTCATTCGGCGTGGCGGACGTAACCCCACGCGGACGCACCGTTCGGAAACGACACTATACGAGGCAACACTTTTTCCATTTAAGCCCTTTTATCCAGGCCCTTCAAAGCAGGCCCCGCATCCATGATTCGATCGTTCCGAAATATCCTCAGATTCCTTCGCGTCGCCCATATCCTGGCCCGCCACGACGCGCTGTTTCTTCTCGATAACCTAGGCGTCGCACCATTTATCGTTTTCATCGCGCGCTTGGGCCGCCGCAGGGGCGCTCAGGGGCGCCCGGGGCAACGCCTCGCCCGCGCGCTGTCCCAAGCGGGGCCGAGTTTCATCAAGCTGGGCCAGGCGCTCTCCACCCGTTCGGACCTCCTGGGCGAGGAAATCGCCGCCGACCTGTCGGAATTGCAAGACGCGCTGCCCCCGTTCTCCGGAACTTTGGCGCGCCAAGCCATCGCCGACGAGTTCGGTTGCCCACTCGAAAGCCTTTTTCGCTCTTTCGACGAGACCCCCGTCGCCGCCGCCTCGATCGCCCAGGTCCATTTCGCGGTAACCAGCGACGGACGCGAAGTCGCGGTCAAGGTCCTGCGCCCCGACATCGAAGCCGCCTTCGCGCGCGATCTCGATCTGTTTTATTGGGCCGCGCAGTTGATCGAGATGGCCCGCCCGGAATTGCGCCGCCTGAAGCCCGTCGAGGCCGTCAAGACGCTGGAAAAATCAGTCCAGATGGAAATGGACCTGCGCTTCGAGGCGGCCGCCTGCGCCGAACTTGCAGAAAATTTTCGCGACGATCCAACCTTCCGCGTGCCGGGCGTCGATTGGTTGCGCACCGGTCGGCGCGTACTGTGCACCGAACGGGTCGAAGGGATCGTGATCGACGATATTCCCGCCCTCGTCAAGGCCGGACACGAACCGTTGGAGGTCTTGCGCAAGGCCGCCGGGGCTTTTTTCCATCAGGTCTTTCGCGACGGATTTTTCCATGCCGACATGCATCCGGGCAATCTGTTCGTCGCCCCCGACGGCGCCGTGGTCGCGGTCGATTTCGGCATCATGGGCCGCCTCGACGACGCCAACCGCAAGACGTTGGCCGAAATGATGCTGGCGTTTCTCACCCGCGATTACCGCCGCGCCGCCGAAGTCCACTTCGAAGCCGGCTGGATTCCCGCCGACCAATCCGTCACGGCCTTCACCCAGGCCTGCCGTTCGATCGCCGAGCCGATCATGGATAAGGCGCAAAACGAGATTTCCATCGGTCGCCTGCTCGGTCAATTGTTCCAGATCACCGAAACCTTCGCCATGGAGGCTCAGCCTCAATTGCTGATGCTACAAAAGACCATGCTCGTCGCCGAAGGCACCGGACGGCATATCGCCCCCGAAGCCAATATGTGGATGCTCGCCCGCCCCTTGGTCGAGCAATGGGCGCACGACAACCTCAGCCCGCAAGCCCGTCTGCGTGACGGCGTCCAAGAATTGGTCGGCGCGGCGCGGCGCCTGCCACGGGTGTTGAACAACCTAGAAAAAAGCCTCGACGCCTTTTCCGAACGCGGCCTCAAGCTGCACCCCGACACGGTGCTGGCGATGCGCGGCGGCAATCGAAGGCATCGCTCCGCCATACTCGCTTTCGCCACCGGCGCCGTCTGCGCCGCCGCCATTATCGGCGTCGTGTTGCTTGTTTGATTGCGTTCCCCCCTAATTTTTGTGTTATTTACCGTTGCGATGGCGACGGCCGTCCGGTACATTAACCACACCAAATTATGGTAAAACGAAGGGCCTCCGCCGTGCCACTCTCCGCCAAAACCGGCTTCGCGCCACTTGCGGGCAAGCGTATTCTTCTCGTCGTCACCGGCGGAATCGCGGCCTACAAGACTCCCGATCTGGTGCGCCGCCTGGTTAAAGCCGGAGCGCGCGTGCGTTGCGTATTGAGCCGTGGCGGCGCCCAGTTCGTCACCGCGATGAGCCTCGCCGCCGTCAGCGGCGAGAAGGTCCATGACGACTTATTTTCCCTGGATGACGAAAACGAGATCGGGCACATCCGGTTGTCGCGTGAGGCCGACGTGGTGCTCATCGCCCCCGCGACCGCCAATATCATAGCCAAACTCGCCCACGGCCTGGCCGACGATCTGCCAAGCGCCGTCCTGCTCGCCTCGGACAAACCCATCGTGATCGCCCCGGCGATGAACGTGCGGATGTGGGAACACCCCGCGACCCGCCATAATGTGGAGACCCTGACCGCCCGCGGGGTACGCTTTATCGGCCCCGACGAGGGTGATATGGCTTGCGGAGAATGGGGTTTTGGACGCATGAGCGACCCCGAAGACATCGCCGCCCGACTTCACGCGTTCTTCGGCGAAGCGGGGCGCCTAAAAGGTCGGCGCGCCATCGTCACCAGTGGGCCCACGCACGAACCGATCGACCCGGTACGTTATCTCGCCAACCGATCGTCGGGCAAGCAAGGTCACGCCATCGCCGCCGCACTGAGCGCATCGGGCGCGCAAACGACCCTAATCAGCGGCCCGACCCGCTTGGCCGATCCCCTCGGAGTCGAGGTCGTTCACGTGCAGACCGCCGCCCAAATGGCCGCCGCCGTCGAAGCCGCCCTGCCCGCCGACGTCGCCGTTCTGGCCGCCGCCGTCGCCGACTGGCGCGTCCGCCCGGCGGTTGAAAAAATCAAGAAAGACGCCGGCCACGCCCCTCCGGAACTGGTGTTGGAGGAAAACCCCGACATTTTAGCGGCGCTGGCGCAAAAAACGACGGGGCGTCCGACCTTGGTCGTCGGGTTCGCCGCCGAGACCCGAAACGTTATCGAAAACGCCCGGGCCAAACGGGCGCGCAAGGGATGCGATTGGATTGTCGCCAACGACGTCTCCGAGGCCACCGGGGTGTTCGGCGGTGACGACAACACCGTGCATCTGATCCGCGCCGACGGCGTCGAGACCTGGGCGACGATGCGTAAACGGCGCATCGCCGAGCGCTTGGCCGAACGTATCGCCGACGCTTTAAACCACACTCCAAAGCACGAAGGATGAAAAGTGCATGAACGCAATTGACCCGCCCCTGCGCGTTGCGCTGAAGCGATTGCCCCATGGCGCGGACCTCCCCCTGCCCGCGCACGCCAGCGCCAACGCCGCCGGCGTCGATCTTCTGGCGGCGGTAAAGGCCCCATTGGCCCTGGCCCCGATGGCCCGCGCCCTTATCCCCACCGGGATCGCCATCGCCTTGCCGAACGGTTTCGAAGCTCAGGTTCGCCCCCGCTCCGGCCTCGCCGCCAAGCATGGCGTCAGCGTGCTCAACAGCCCGGGCACCATCGATGCCGACTACCGCGGCGAAATCTCGGTCATACTCGTCAATTTCGGCGACGCGCCGTTTACCGTCGAACGGGGGATGCGGGTGGCGCAAATGGTCGTCGCGCCCGTGCGCGCCATCGCCTTCGAGAATGTGGAAGACTTATCCGACAGCCAACGCGGAAGCGCTGGATTCGGATCGACAGGAACGGTCGGGTGACCCCGACCCAAGATTATAAGGGAGAACGATAGTCATGCTGCGGCTATCAAAGAAAATGTTGTTCGCCATCGAATCGGTTCTCGATATCGCCTATCATTCCGGCGCGGAGCCGGTGCAGAGCCGCGAAATCACCCGCCGTCAGAGCATTCCCAGACGCTATCTGGAGCAAGCCCTGCAACAACTGGTCCGCGAAGACATCCTGATTGGCGTGCGCGGTCCGCGCGGCGGCTACCGGCTGGCCCGCGAGCGCCGCCGCATTTCAATCGGCGATATCGTCCGCGCGGTACGTAAAATGGAAACCACGGAGGATCCCTTACTCGACACCGAAGGCTCGGAATTAGGCGTGAAAGTGGTGCGCCCGTTGTGGCTGGAACTTCAAGACGAGGTCATGAACCGGCTCGACAACATCACGATCGACCAGTTGTGCGCCAAATCCGACGAGGCCGGGATCGTTAGCGAGGGCCGAAAAAATCTCGATTTTACCATCTAACGGCCCCGTTATCTTCGAGCTTTCTTCCGACAACGCCCGCGCAATCTTTCCATAAAGGGGCTAATGTCAAGATTGTTTGTATAAATATACAATTGTACAATTTTAAACTTGTACAATTTTTAAAACTGGGGATAATCTTTGCGACTCCGCTAGAAATCCCGCCGCGATAACCGCAATATAACGACTCGACCCGGACGCGATTCGGCCAGGATTTTGCCGCCGCGCAATGGGCGGGGTGATGTTGGAACGGATAAGGACAAAGGGACGTCATGGCGCGCGAAAAGACAACGACCGGCTCTTCTGAGACCACCCCCTCCGGCGAATTTCGGGGGAAAGTTTACGATTCCATCGTCGATACCATCGGGGCGACCCCCCTAGTACGCCTGGACCGCTTGGCCGAGGACGGCGGATGTGCGGCTCAACTCGTTGGAAAATGCGAATTTTTCAATCCCCTGTCCTCGGTCAAGGACCGCATCGGGCTGGCCATGGTCGAAGCCGCCGAGGCCGACGGACGGCTAAAACCCGGCGCGGTCCTGGTCGAACCGACCTCGGGCAACACAGGCATCGCCCTGGCCTTCGTCTGCGCCGCCAAGGGTTATCGGCTCGTTTTGACCATGCCCGAAAGCATGTCGTTCGAACGTCGTAAAATGGTCGCCCTTCTCGGCGCCGAAATCATCCTCACCCCGGCCCCCCAGGGGATGCAGGGTGCGGTTGACAAGGCCGAGGCGCTGTCCCGAGAAATCCCCGGCGCGGTCATGCTGCAACAATTCGAGAACCCGGCCAACCCCCAAATCCATCGCGCCACCACCGGCCCTGAAATCTGGGCCGACAGCGCGGGCAAGGTCGATGCGGTCGTCGCCGGCGTCGGCACCGGCGGCACGATCACCGGCGTCGGTGAGGCGCTCAAGGCGCTTAAGCCCGAGGTAAAAATAATCGCCGTCGAACCCGAAGACAGCCCGATTCTGTCGGGCGGCGTGCCCGGACCTCACAAAATTCAGGGCATCGGCGCAAATTTCATTCCCAAAATTCTCAACCGGGAGATCATCGACGAGATCGTCCAAATCGGCAACGAAACCTCGTTCGCCACCGCGCGCAAGGTGGCGGCCCTGGAGGGCCTCGCCGTCGGTATCTCGTCGGGTGCGGCGCTGGCCGCCGCACTCGAGGTCGGCCGCCGCCCGGATATGGCCGGAAAGATGATCGTCGTCATCCTGCCATCGTTCGCCGAGCGCTATCTCTCGACCCAATTGTTCGACGGCTTGGTGCAGGACTGACCGGCGGCATTCCCGCCACCCCCTCACGGACGCAACGCAGCCCCGCGCGGCCTCTCCGCGGGTGAAACGGACCCGATCATGGATTTTACGGAAGAACAGATCAAACGCTACGCCCGGCATATTTTACTGCGCGAGGTCGGCGGCGAGGGTCAGGCCAAACTGCTGGGCGCGCGCGTCCTGATTATTGGCGCCGGGGGATTGGGTGCGCCGCTTTTACTGTATTTGGCCGCCGCGGGGGTCGGCGCCATCGCCGTGATCGACGACGACACCGTCGAGTTGTCCAACCTACAGCGCCAAATCGTCCATACCACGGCGCGGATCGGCATGGCCAAGGTGGACAGCGCCGTACGCGCCCTGGGCGACATCAATCCCGACGTCACCGTGACGCCCATAAAGGGGCGTATCACCGCCGACAACGCCCTGGAGCTGATTTCCCAGTACGATCTCGTCGCCGACGGCAGCGACAATTTCGCCACCCGCTTCCTCGTTAACGACGCCTGCTATCTGGCCCAAAAACCGCTGGTGTCGGGGGCCATTCTGCGCTTCGACGGCCAACTTTCCACCTTCAAGGGGTATCCTCCCGGCAAAGGCTATCCCGGCGGCGATGAAAACGGGCCGTGCTACCGTTGCCTGTACCGCGAACCGCCGCCGCCCGGACAAATACCAAGCTGCGCCGAGGCCGGCGTGATGGGGGCGCTGTGCGGCGCGATCGGATCCCTGCAAGCAAATGAGGTCCTCAAGGAACTGATGGGTATCGGCGAGAGCCTGTCCGGTTCGTTGCTGATTTTCGACGGTCTGGCGACGACTTTTCGTAAAATCAAATTAAAGCGCGACCCCGATTGCCCGCTATGCGGCGCGCACCCGAGCATTACCGATCTCAGCGGTCATGCCGCGGGACATTAATGTTACGTTCACGTCGCGCAGGTTGTTAATTTTAGCGCCCAAAGTCGGCCCAAACCCGCTTTGAACAGGTTTAACCGCCATGAACACACGTCCCGACAAGCTGTCCATCGTCGTTTTCTCCGGCGATTTCGATAGGGTGCACTATGCGCTTGTCTTGGCCAGCGGATCGCAGGCGGCGGGAATCGCAACGACGCTGTTTTTCACCATGGAAGGCGCGCGAGCGCTGTGCCGGAACGACGAACAAAATCCGCCGGCTTGGCGGGCGCTGCCCCTTACGACCTCGCAATTTACCAATGGCGGGGCGATGGACGACGCCTTCAAGGCCCGCGGCGTCGGCGATTTCGAGACCCTGCTTCGCGCCTGTATCGATATGGGGGTCGTTTTCATGGTCTGCGAAATGGGTCTCGCGGCGTTGGGTATCCCACGCGAAGAGCTGCGCGCCGACATCCCGTTCGTCGATGGCGGGGTGGTCACCTTCCTCAACGACGCCTCGAAAAACGGGTCGATTCTTTTTATCTGATGCGCCCGGACAAGCGCCCAATCACCGAGTCCCGATCACGCCCCAAAAGACATCCCCCCTAAAAGACATCCCCAATGACGCGGTCGGGCGGAGTGTGGCCGTCGATGAAGGTCTTGATGTTGATCAGCACCTTTTCGCCCATGTCGATGCGCCCCTCGACCGTCGCCGAGCCCATATGAGGCAGTAGCGTGACGTTGTCCAACGACAAAAATTTGGGGTTGATCGCCGGTTCGTTCTCGAACACGTCAAGCCCGGCCCCGGCGATATCGCCTGCTTTCAACAGGCGGATCAGGGCGTTTTCATCGATGACCTCGCCGCGCGCGGTGTTCACCAAATAGGCGCTGGGACGCAGCAGTTTCAGCCGTCGCGCCGACAACAGGTGGTACGTCGCGGGCGTATGGGGACAATTGACCGAAATAATGTCCATGCGCGCCAACATCTGATCCAGGCTTTCCCAGTAGGTCGCTTCCAACTCGGTTTCGATGTCGCCGTGAACTCGGCGTCGATTGTGATAGTGCACCGATAGGCCAAACCCCTTGGCGCGCCGAGCCACGGCGCGCCCGATCCGCCCCATGCCGACGATCCCCAAGCGCTTGCCGTGAATACGGTTGCCGAGCATCCAGGTCGGCGACCAGCCTTTCCACTTGCCTTCGCGCAGGACCCGTTCACCCTCGACCACGCGGCGGGGCACCGCCAGGATCAACGCCATGGTCATATCGGCGGTATCTTCGGTCAGCACGTCCGGAGTGTTGGTCAGCGTAATCGCGCGCTGGCGTGCGCTGGACAGGTCGATATGATCGACCCCGGTCCCGTAGTTGGCGATCAGACGCAGATTTTCGCCGGCTTGGGCGAGGACGGCGGAATCGATATCATCCGTCACGGTGGGCACCAGGACGTCCGCATGCTTGACCGCCTCGATCAATTGAGCCTTACTCATCGGCGTGTCGTCAAGGTTGAGCGTGACGTCGAACAATTCCATCATCCGAGTTTCAATGGAATCTGGAAGTTTACGTGTGACGACGACCTTTACCTTACCCTTCACCATGCGCGCCCTCCCTTTGACGTGTCGTGACAACGTGTCGCATTGCCCCGCAAGGGGTACCAGCCCTAAGCCTTCTTGTCCAGCGCGGAGGCGTCTTGACGCGCACCGCAAAATCGCCTCGCACCGACGAAGCGCCGCCCGCTTGGGCTTTTTCTCAGCCGCGCCTTTCCCCCCGGCCCATGCCGCCTTATACTGCGCGCCTGTCCAATATGAAATGGCCCGCCCCTCATGGCGGAACGCCCGCTCACCAAGGTCGTACGGAGACTTCGCCATGCGCCGGATTAATGTCCTGATCGTCGGTTTGATCCTCACCGTGTTCGCAGCGTCCCCGCTGCTGGCTCAAGAAGCGTCGAATCCGGGCACCGGCCTCCCCTTGCCCCGCTTCGCCAGCCTGCGCTCGGGCGAGGTCAACCTGCGCACGGGGCCGGGGGTCCAATATCCCGTGGAGTGGGTTTTTCAACGCCTGGGGATGCCCGTCGAGATCATCGCCGAATACCGCACCTGGCGCAAAGTTCGCGACTGGATGGGCGTCCAGGGCTGGGTTCATCAAAGCATGTTGGGCGCCAAACGCGACTTCATCGTGATCGGCGGCACACGGATATTGCACGCCAGGGCCGACGAAAAAAGTTCCGCCGTCGCCCGACTCGACCCGGGGGTCATCGGCGTCATCCGCGCCTGCGGCGCGACGGATACCTTTTGCAAGGTCGAGGTTGGCGATTACACGGGGTGGCTGAAGCGCGCTCAATTCTGGGGCCTGCGTCGCGACGAGGCCATCCCATAAACCGGCGCGCGTCAGTGTACGCTATATTTCCCCTTCCCGTCGCCCCGCCTCTCACCGCCGTCCGACGACGCGCTCGGCTCGGTTTCGCCGACCTCCCGGATGCGGATCGTCCGGGTGGCGGCATTGTTTTCACGGTGCAAAAAGGCTTCAAAATCATGAGCGGCGAGGGGTTTGGAATACAAATACCCCTGCCCCATATCGCAGGACATCCGGCGTAAAATTTCAGCATGAACATCGGTTTCGATGCCCTCGGCGACGACAGCGAGATTGAGGCTTCGCGCGATGCTGATCACCGAGGTCGCGATTGCGGCGTCGCCGGCGTCGTCGTCGATGTGACGCACGAAGGATTGATCGATCTTCAGGGTGTTCAGGGGGAGATTTTTCAAGTAGGCCAAGGACGAGTAACCGGTCCCAAAATCGTCAATCGCCACGGATACGCCCTTTTTCTGCAACGCCGACAACGTTGCGATGCACGCGTCCATGTCTTGCATCAAGGAACTTTCCGTAACTTCGACTTCCAGGCGCCGCGGATTCAACGCACACCGTTCGAGCACACGCGTGATATCGCCCAGCAACCCGGGATCCTCGAACTGGCGTCCCGAAAGGTTCACCGCCACCTTCAGATCGCGAAACCCCTGCGCCGCCCACCGGGCGGTCTGGGCGCACGCCGTTTCCAGGACCCACGCCCCAATTTCCACGATCATGCCGGTTTCCTCGGCGAGCGGAATAAAGTCCACCGGTGAAATCATGCCCATCTCGGGATGGTTCCAACGCACCAGGGCCTCCATGCCTTTCAATCGGCCCGTATGCATGTCCACTTTCGGTTGATAATGAACGCTTAGTTGATCCCGGCGCAGGGCATGGCGCAGTTCGTTTTCCAACCGCTGGCGGCGGGCTTCTTCGATATCCATGGTCTTGGTGAAGATGGTGCACACCGGCTCGCGCTTATGCCGTCCGCGAAACATCGCCATCGAGGCGCGCTGCACCAAACCTTGAACGTCCGTGCCGTGTTTGGGAAAAATCGCCGCACCGATGTGACACCCGACATTCACCTCGTGCCCCGAAAGTACGAACCCCGGCGTCAGTGTTTCATGAACACGCGCCGCCAAGGCCCGGACATCCTCGACCTTGACACGACCAGGCGACAGGACGACGAACTGACCTTCGCTCCAACTGCCAAAAATATCCGACGTATTCAGGTTATTCTTAAGACGCACGCCGACTTCCCTAAGGACGGCCTCGCCCAAGGCGTGCCCCTGGGTATCGTGAATACGCGCATGACCCGACAGGGAAATGAAAAGCACGCACCCACCCGACGCCATCCCATCGTGCGCGCGATCTTGCGTGCTTCCCGCCGTGGGCGCCCCGGGGTTTTCGATACGCCACGCCGCGGCGGCTTCACTAATCATCAGACCGAGCGTGCGGATAAGCGCGGGACGATTGAGGAGCTCCGTCACCATGTCGTGATTGGCGCGGAACTCCACCTCCAATTGCTCCATTTTGCGGCGGGTGATGTCACGCATCAGAATGATCTTTCTACGCGCCGATGACGCGCGCATTTCGCTCAACGTTATCTCCAGGGGAAATGCTCCCCCACTTCTGCGGCGCGCCGTCACCTCATAAGACCCAACTTCCAGTATTTGGTCTGGGCGCTCCAAAAGCTGTGCGAAAACCATTCCTTCGAGGGCGTCGCCGTAATAACCGAAAATATCGCCGGCGGCTTTGTTTGCGCTCTCGATCGTGCCGTCGCCGCTCAACGTCACGATCCCTTCGGCCGCGTTTTCCATGATCGCGTACAGATGGGTCGCCCGTTCGAAAACCTCCCGCGCCGAACGTTTAAGCGCGGTGATGTCCTGAAACTCAAGAACAAAGCTGCGCCCCTTGTTCTCATTGAGAACACTAACGCTCAGCTCCGCTTCGATTCGCCGACCGCCGGGGGCGTAGATCACCAACGGCGTGGTTTCATCGATCCTCGACAGTTCGTCCAACCCTTCGTCGCCGGCATCGAAAATCGCCGCGTACTCCACACTGACGAACGCCGATATCGGACGGCCGACGAGATCCTCACCGGCCGCCGCGCCGAGCATGCGCACGCCGCTTGAGTTGGTGAACGCGATTTTACCGTTTTTAACCATGCAAATCATATTGGGGGATAAATCGACCAAGGACTGAAACCGCGATCGGTTTTCACGGATGTCGCGCACCATGCGATCGACCATGGCGGCCACGATGGCCAACCCCATGATAATCAGGGTTACGACCGCCGCCGAAATCGCCAAAAGCATGGAGCTGGACGATTCCGGCGGGAGCGGCGCGCCGATGGCGTTGACGAAAGTCACCCCGCTCATGCTGACGAAGTGCATGGCGAACATGGCGGCCCCCATGATCAGCGCCGCCATGCCTTTTCGCGCTTCGTTACCCAGCGCGTTGAGTTTTGGAATCAGGACGCAAGTATTTTGGTAAATCCCCATCGCGACGATCGACAGGCCGATCGAAAATACCACTGAAAGAGCCAGCCGTAGGGAAGAGAGATGGACGTTGCCCTGCATATCGATCGCCACAAGCCCGACGAAATGCATGGCGGAAATTCCCAGCCCCATCACCACGCCGCTTTGAAAGGGGCGGGCGTATTTTCTTTTTCCATGGCCGATAAACCACAGCGCGACGGTGCCCGCAATAACGCCGGGAAGCAGGGAGACCAGTGTAAGTCCGGCGTCGTAGCCGACATCATCCCCCAAATTTAGCGATAGCATGGCGACAAAATGCATCGCCCAAATGCCGCTGCCCATGGCGAAACCGCCCGCCATAAGCCACACCGCGCGGGCAAACGCACCCGCCGTCGGCCACACCGCATTGGACACACTAAGCGCGGTATAGGAGGCCACCACCGCCACACCATACGACAAGGCGACCAGCGCCCCGTCGTGGGCTTGCGCTAAAATGGCGCTATCCGCAGCCACATCGCTAAACGAGACCATAGCCAAATCCTTCCCGGCGGCAATCCCTCCATATCCCCGTGGCGAGCGCCTCACCTTCCTGTACGTGTGGGCCGACGCCTCCAATTGCAAGACGGAAGTAACCCCGCTTCATGGCGCCGATTTCCGGCTCCCCCGCGCAAGATCGAACCGCCGCAAAAAAAGCTTCGTAAAACCCTTCAGCATCGCCATATGCCCAAACGCGCGCCAAAAACGGGCGCTCGATGACGAAAATTAAGAGCCGACCGCATAAAGGGCCAAGGTATGATGACGTTCTCCATAAAACAGAAGCTTATCGGTATCGGGGCGGGATCCATCCTGTCTCTCGTTCTTCTGGCGGGAATCGCCTTCTTTTCATTTTTCCAGGTTAAACAAGCCGAAATCCAAAATGAAATTCGCCATACGCAAATCGCCAACGTCGGCGACATGCGCGTCGCGGCGCTGGAAATTATGCTGGCGGCGATGGATTCGATCATCGACAAAGACCAAGGAACCATCACGCCCGAGCGGCGAACCATTATCGAAAGCAACATCGCTTTGTTGCGTGCAAAGGTCGGCCCCCTGGTTCGCGATGCCGACACCGACAAGGAAAGGCGGATCGCCAAGGGCATCGGCGCTAAAATCGATGGTCTCGAAAAAGGCATCCTGGGCGACCTGCAAAACCTCATTCAGACCAAGGCCAGCGATGCGGCGTTCGCTAAAATCGACGACGTCCTCGATAACAACGGTATCGCGATGTCCGAAGATCTTGCGGTTTTCGCCACCTCGGTGAAAATGGAAGTTCAAGAATCCTCCCAGGCCTTGCGCGCCTCACTGAACACCGCCGAACGCTTGATTTTGATCGTCGCCCTGATCTCGGTCGTCGTTCTGGGGGGCTTGCTTTTCCTGATCGGGCGCAGCATCACGTTCCCGTTGGCGAAAATGACCGACGCGATGCACCGCCTCGCCTCCGGGAACAACAAAACCGATATCCCAGGCGTCGGGAAGAAGGACGAGATCGGCAAAATGGCCGACGCCGTTCAGGTGTTCAAGGATAACATGGCCAAGGCGCAGCGCCTTTCCGAAGAACAGGCGCAAGAACAAGCGACGCGTGCAAAACGCGCGAAGGCGATCGAGGCGCTGACCCAAGGTTTCGACAAAGACGTTTCGGGCATGCTGGGGCTGGTGTCCTCCGCCGTTGGCGAATTGCAGTCCACGGCGAAATCCATGAGCCATACCGCGGAAGAAACCAACAACCGTTCGACCACCGTCGCCGCCGCCGCCGAGGAAGCCTCGACCAACGTGCAAACGGTGGCCAGCGCGGCGGAGGAATTGTCCAGCTCGATCAGCGAAATCTCGCGTCAGGTTTCCCAATCGACCCAAATTTCAAGCACCGCAGTGGCCGAGGTGGAGGGCGCGAACAAGAAGGTTCAGGGATTGGCCGAGGCCGCCAATAAAATCGGCGAGGTCGTGGCTTTGATCACCGACATCGCCGATCAGACCAACCTGCTGGCGCTCAACGCCACCATCGAGGCGGCGCGCGCCGGCGAAGCGGGCAAAGGCTTCGCCGTGGTGGCGTCCGAGGTCAAGAACCTGGCCAATCAGACCGCCAAGGCGACCGAGGAAATCGGCGCCCAGATCGGCGGCATTCAAACCGCCACGCAAGACGCGGTCGGTGCGATCCAATCGATCGGCGGTATTATTGGCGAGATCAATGAGATCGCCTCGGCGATCGCGGCGGCGGTCGAAGAACAAGGCGCGGCGACCCAGGAAATCGCACGCAACGTCGAACAGGCCGCCAACGGCACCGGCGAGGTGTCCTCCAACATCGCGGGCGTCACCCAAGCCGCCGGCGAGGCGGGCGCATCTTCCAATCAGGTGCTCGACGCCTCCGACAAACTGGCCCAACAATCCGAACAGCTGCGCGTTCAGGTTGACGGCTTCTTACGGAACATCCAAACCGCCTGAGGCGCAAACGCCCGGGCGGTCCACCTCGCGGGGCGTTCACCGAACGCCCCGCGAGGACGAAAAAACAAAAACACCGCCGGGAACGCTTTCCTGCGGTGTTTTTGTTTTCGCGTGTAACCGAAAGCGCCCTGAAAAGGGACCTTTACATCAGGCGGCCCGGAGATGTTCTCCGTTCACCGACAACCCCCCGCCATCGACATCAACGCGGATCGCATCGCCGTCGGCGATCTTGCCCTCCAGGATCATGCCGGCGAGAGCGTTCTGCAATGCGCTTTGAATCACCCTCTTGAGCGGGCGCGCGCCATACATCGGATCGTAGCCCTTGTCGGCCAACCAATTTACCGCGTCGGGGCTAAGCTCCAGCGTCATTTTGCGTTCAGCCAGCAGGTCGCGCAAATGGCCAAGCTGGATATCGACGATCGCGTTCATGTTCTCGCGGAACAGGCGATGGAACAAAATAACCTCGTCCAGGCGATTGAGAAATTCGGGACGGAAGGCGCGGCGCACGATGTCCATGACCTGACTGCGCACTTCACCCGAATCGCGCCCTTCTTCCTGATTGGCGAGAATCTCGCCGCCCAGATTGGAGGTCATCACGATCATGGTGTTGCGAAAATCGACGGTGCGGCCCTGTCCGTCGGTCAGGCGGCCGTCGTCCAGCACCTGCAACAGCACGTTGAAGACGTCGGGGTGGGCCTTTTCGATTTCATCGAACAAGATCACCTGATAGGGCCGGCGGCGCACCGCTTCGGTCAGGCCGCCGCCTTCTTCATAACCGACGTAGCCCGGCGGCGCGCCGATCAGCCGCGCGACGGCGTGCTTTTCCATGTATTCCGACATGTCGATGCGCACCATCGCGGTTTCATCGTCGAACAAGAATTCGGCCAACGCCTTGGTCAATTCGGTCTTGCCGACGCCGGTCGGACCCAGGAACAAGAACGATCCGATCGGACGATTGGCGTCTTGCAGGCCGGCGCGGGCGCGGCGCACCGCGTTGGAGACGGCGACGAGAGCCTCGTTCTGCCCGACCACGCGACGGCGCAGGTTGTCTTCCATGCCGAGCAGCTTTTCGCGCTCGCCCTGAAGCATTTTATCGACGGGAATCCCGGTCCAACGCGACACCACCGAGGCGATGTGTTCGGGCATTACCGCCTCTTCCAAGATATGCCCTTCGCCGCGCTGTTCGCTTTCGGCGAGTTTTTTCTCAAGCATGGGAATGGCGTCGTATTGCAACTCACCGACTTTTTCGTAGCGTCCCTCGCGCATCGCCTTGTCCAGTTCGATGCGCGTACGATCCAATTCCTCCTTAATCTTGGTGGCGTCGGCCAGGGCCGATTTTTCGCTGGTCCATTCCTCGGTCATGGCCGCCGAACGGCCCTCCAACCCCTCAAGTTCCTCGTTCAGGGTTTTCAAGCGCGCGCGCGAGGCGTCGTCTTTTTCCTTTTTGATCGCCTCGCGTTCGATTTTCAGCTGGATGATGCGCCGGTCCAGTTCGTCCAACGCCTCGGGCTTGGAGTCCACCTCCATGCGCAGGCGCGAGGAAGCCTCGTCCATCAGGTCGATCGCCTTGTCGGGCAGAAAGCGGTCCTGGATATAGCGGTTGGACAGGGTCGCCGCCGACACCAGGGCGCCGTCGGAGATCCTGACGCCGTGATGCAGTTCGTATTTTTCCTTGATCCCACGCAAAATGGAAATGGTGTCCTCGACGCTGGGCTCGCTGACGAACACCGGCTGGAAGCGGCGCGCCAGGGCGGCGTCTTTCTCGACATATTTGCGATATTCGTTCAATGTCGTGGCGCCGACGCAATGCAGTTCGCCGCGCGCCAGGGCGGGCTTGATCAGGTTGGAGGCGTCCATCGACCCCTCGCTCGCCCCGGCGCCGACCAGGGTGTGCATCTCGTCGATAAACAGGACGATCTCGCCCGCCGCCGCGGTGACTTCGCCGAGGACGGCCTTCAGGCGCTCCTCGAACTCGCCGCGGTATTTGGCCCCGGCGACCAGGGCGCCCAGGTCGAGCACCATCAGGGTTTTGTTTTTCAGGTTTTCCGGCACGTCGCCTTGGACGATGCGCATCGCCAGCCCTTCGACGATGGCGGTCTTGCCAACGCCGGGCTCGCCGATCAGGACCGGGTTGTTCTTGGTGCGCCGCGACAACACCTGGATGGTGCGGCGAATCTCCTCGTCACGACCGATCACCGGATCGATTTTGCCTTCCGCCGCCGCCGCCGTCAGGTCGCGGGCGTATTTCTTGAGGGCGTCGTACTGGTCCTCGGCCGAGGCGCTGTCGGCCTTGCGCCCCTTGCGGATGTCTTCGATCGCCCGGTTCAGGCCTTGCGGGTCGAGACCGGCGTCCTTCAGGATGTTGCCGACTTGCGTCCCCTGGGCGAGGACCATCGCCAGCAAAAGGCGCTCCACGGTGACGTAGCTGTCACCGGCTTTTTGCGCGACTTTTTCGGCCTGCTCGAACAGGCGCGCCGTTTCCTGGGCGAGGTACACCTGCCCCGCCCCACCGCCTTCGACGGTGGGCATCTTGGCCAATGCCGCCTCGACCGCCTTCAGGGCCTTTTTCGACTGCCCGCCGGCGGCGTCGATCAACTTGGCGCATAACCCCTCGTCATCATCGAGAAGCACCTTCAGCAGGTGCACGGGCGTCAATT
The DNA here is from genome assembly GCF_029318635.1 of Varunaivibrio sulfuroxidans. Classification (NCBI taxonomy): domain Bacteria; kingdom Pseudomonadati; phylum Pseudomonadota; class Alphaproteobacteria; order Rhodospirillales; family Magnetovibrionaceae; genus Varunaivibrio; species Varunaivibrio sulfuroxidans. The sequence continues at coordinate 1,711,829 of NZ_CP119676.1, forward strand.
GCTGATGGCCCGCGCGCTGCGCCATCGTCTGCGCCGATTGGATAAAACCCCGCGAGCGTTCGGTGTATTTTTCAAAATCCATGGTCTCAACCTTCGTTCTGCGACAAGGACCGACGCTCCGCCAGGCGACCGCGCAAGTCCCTTCATACGTTGAGGGTATTCTCTGATCATAGATATGTCGCGAACATTATGGTTCGCAACCTGCCGTCATGATAATAATGTCCTGAGCCGCGTATCCTTGGGCCATTTTCACGCATTGGGGGAACGATGCACCTTACAGATATTTTTCGTCATCCGGTCAAGAGCCTAACGTCCGAGCGCCTGGAGCGCACCGCGCTGACGGTCGGACGAGGCATTCCCGAGGATCGCCGCTTCGCCCTCGCCTATTCCTCGTCCCGGGTCAAGGGGTCGAAAATCGACTGGCTGTCGAAGAAAAATTTCCTGGTCTTGGTGCGGATCGCCCGGCTCGCTGCGCTGCACGCCCAGTTCGACGCCCAAAGCGGCGTGCTCACCATCAGTCGCGCCGCGCACAAGGTCGCTTGCGGCGACATCACCACCGCCTTGGGACGCGCCGTGATCGAGGACTTTTTCGCCGCCTTCCTCAAGCAAGACATCACCGGAAAGCCGAAACTGGTCGAGGCCCGCGACATCTCGTTTTTCGATAACGCCAAGGCCCCGATTTCCCTGCTCAACCGCGCCAGCGTCCGCGATCTCGAACGGGTCGTCGGCGCCGCGGTCGATCCGCGGCGTTTCCGCGCCAACCTTGTTTTCGAGAGCACAGAACCATGGTGTGAAAGGACGTGGATCGGAAAAACCATCCACATCGCAGGGGCGCGCCTTAAAATCACCGAACAGATCGGGCGCTGCGCGGCGACATCGATCGACCCCGAAAGTGGGGAGGCCGATTTGAATATCCTAAAATCCCTAAAACGCGGCTTTAACCACACCCAAATGGGCGTCTACGCCGAGGTCGTCGAAGGCGGCGAGATCGCGCCTGGGGAGACCCTCACCGTCGAGACGACTTCCGGCGCGTAAAAAACAACGCCGACACGTCCGGGCCGACGCGTCCGGCTTTTTGGCTTAGGCCGAGATTTGTTCTTTCGCATCGCCCGCCGGAACCTCGGCGTCCTGCTCGGAGACTTTCTTGCGTCGCCCGCGGCGCGTCGGTTTAATCGGAATTTCCTTGACCTGAACGGCATCCGCGGCGCCGCTCGCCGCGTCCTGTTGGTCCTGCGCGCCCTTTTGAACGGCCGGCGGACGCGGACTTTTTTCCCGGGTCCGCGGACGTCCCCTCGGTTTTGCCGCCGGGGTGCGATCGCCTTCTTCCTCTATCGGGGCGCTCGTCGCGCCGCCGTTCGCCGCGTCGCCATCGGACGTCGTCGCCGAGCGGGAATCCCGGCCGGACGAAACACCGCCGTCCTCATCGTCACCGTCGAAAGTCCCCCCATCGCCGCCGTTTCCGGGAACGTTTTGTTGGGCCCGTTCCGGACGCGACGAGCGATCGTCGGAGGCCGCGTTCGCATTCAAAATCCGATAATAATGCTCGGCAAACTGAAAATAGGCTTCCGCGGCGACCCGGTCGCCTGCTGAATGGGCGTCGCGGCCCAACTGGAGATACTTATCCAGAACCTGCTGCGCGGAACCGCGCACTCTACAATCCGGTCCATTGCTGTCATAGACGGAGTTACGCGGCGCACTGCCGTTACGACGGCCATTACCACGGGAACGCGAACGCCTGGGGTTAGATCCTTGCTTCATGATGCCTTTTGAATATTGTGGACTGCCATCGAAACCACTTTCCTCAGGCACGTGCAGTCACCGAAGCCTGACTTCGTTCTTTTGAAAGCGTAACGGGCGCAACCTGCCCAAGACGTTGCAAAAGCTTGAAGGGAAAAGTGAAAAATACGGGCTAAAGCCGAGCCCCCCAGCACCCCTTCCGGGTTGCTTAATGCCTTAAAGCTAGTCGGTACGGCGGCGTATTCCAAGATATTTTTTCGTTTTTTTTCAAGAGCCCTCGATGGGCGCGGTCCTTGACCTTACTCTCGGGTGCAAAATAACACAGCGTTCAACCGACGAAATGTCTTTGTCCACGCCAACAACATCCAGCCCCCGTTGATCGGCCAACGCGATAACATCGCGGTGCTGCCCCTTGCCGACTTCCAGGTACACTTTTCCCGTTGGCGCCAGAATGTCGCCGACCCCGTCCAAGATGGCGCGATAGGCGTCAAGTCCATCTCGCCCCCCTTTCAAGGCCAGGAGCGGCTCGTAATCGCGCACATCGGGCTCAAGTCCCGCAATGTCGCCATCGGGAATATACGGCGGATTGCTGACGATATGCGTAAATTTCAGCGCCGTCGCACCCAACGCAGCCAACGCACCGGGGATGAAGGCGTCCTTGAGGATAAATTGGGCGCGTGCATCAAGACCGAGACGGTGCGTATTTTCCGCCGCGACGTCGAGCGCCTCCGCCGAGATATCGACGCCAACCCCGGCGGCCTTGGGCCAGGCGTTGAGCAAGGTCAACAGCAGACACCCAGACCCCACGCCAATATCCAAAATACGTATCCCCGCACCATCGCCAGGGGCGTCGCGCAAGGCCGCCGCGATCAGGGTTTCGCTGTCCGCCCTGGGAATCAGCGTGTGCGCCGTAATCTTGAACGGTAGGCTCCAGAATTCCCGCTCACCCAAAATATGCGCCATCGGCTCGCGCGCCCGACGGCGGCGCAACGATGCCGCCAGGACGGCGCTTTGCGCCGCCGTCATCTCCCTCTCCCGGGCGCTCAACACCATGGTCGGCGCACCACCGACGGCCTGAGCCACCAGCAGACGCGCGTCCAGGCGAGCGCTATCGATCCCGGCGGCGCGCAACTTGTCCGTCGCATCCTTGAACGCCTCGCCGATTCTAGTCACGATAATTCCGCCAAGCGCGCGGCTTGGTCCTCGGTGGTTAGCGCGTCGATCAGTTCGTCCAACTCGCCGGCCATCACCCGATCCAGTTTGTGCAAGGTCAGATTGATGCGGTGATCGCTGATCCGTCCCTGGGGAAAGTTATAGGTGCGAATACGCTGCGAGCGGTCGCCCGAGCCGACCTGTCCCTTGCGCGAGGCGGCGCGCTCGGCGTCCAGCGTCTGGCGCTGGTGGTCGTACAGGCGCGAACGCAACACCTTCATCGCCTTGGCCTTGTTCTTGTGCTGCGATTTTTCGTCCTGACAGGTCACCACCACGCCGGAGGGGAGATGCGTGATGCGGATCGCGCTGTCGGTGGTGTTGACATGCTGCCCGCCCGCGCCCTGGGAGCGATAGGTGTCGATCCTGAGGTCTTTTTCGTCGATCTGGATATCGACGTCTTCGGCCTCGGGCAAGACCGCGACGGTCGCCGCCGAGGTATGAATGCGCCCGCCCGATTCGGTTTCCGGAACGCGCTGCACCCGGTGCACGCCCGATTCATATTTCAGACGGGCGAACGCCCCCGGCCCGGAAATATTGGCGATCGCTTCCTTGTAGCCGCCGATACCGGTCTCGTTAAGCTCCAGCACCTCGAATTTCCAACCCCGCGCCTCGCTGTAACGCTGATACATGCGAAACAAATCGGCGGCGAACAAAGCCGCCTCGTCACCGCCGGTTCCCGCGCGCACTTCCAAGATCGCGTTTTTGTCGTCCGCCGCGTCCTTGGGCAGCAACATCACCTGAAGTTCGCGTTCCAAAACCGGAAGCCGGGCCTTGATCTGCGCCGCCTCGGCCTCGGCGAGGTCGCGCACTTCCCGTTCGCCATCACCATCTTCAGCCAAACTTTCCAGGTCTTCGAGTTCGCGCCGGGCATCATCCAGCGCCTCGATGGCCGCGACCACCGGACCCAGATCGGCGTACTCCTTCGACATGCTCACAAACGCTTTGTCCTGGGCCGCGTCGGGCGCGCCCAACAACGCCTCCAATTCGCGATACCGCGAAACCACGCGAACCAAATTTTCGTCAAGGCTTACCAAGATATGTTCCTCAAAGGCTTTTCATGTCACTGCCGATCGCCGTCGTCGTCACCGGCGGGGTCTGCGTCCACGCCGCCGTCTTCGGCCCCGGCGGGTAAATCGAATACGGCGCAGATGGTATCGGCCATGCGCCGCCAATGCTCGGGGTCGTGCGCCGCCAACGCACGCATCATCTCGCTGGGATGATGCATCAGACGGTTGACCAACAGACGGGTGGCCTTTTCGCCATCGCCCTGGGCGTCGGCGAGCGCCTTCAAGCGCATTTCCTCGACATGGGCGCGCAAGCGCGCCAAGATGGGAACCGCCGCCCGTTCGGCGCGATCGTGCAGAAAGGCGGCAAGTTCCTCATCGACAATCACCTGCGCACCCGCCGCCTCGTGTTCCCGGCTGGCGCGTCCGCGCAGCGCCACCCGCTCAAGGTCGGCCAGATCATACAAAAAAGCCTCGTCGATGGCGTTGACCGCCGGGTCAACGTCACCGGGCACACCGGCGTCGATAATGAAAATCGGTTTATTGCGCCGTTTGGCGATGGCCGCGCGCACCAATTCGGTTCCAATGACGTGATGGCGTTCGCCGAGGGCGCTGATGACGACATCGGCGCTCGCCAGCAACGCCTCCAGGTCGTCGATGCTATCGACGTGGCAGCCCAGTTCCTTGGCCAGGAATTCCGCCCGCGCGATCCGGGTGTGGACCACGCTCATCCGGTTCAATCCCGCCGCCAACATATCGCGCGCGATCAATTCGCCCATATCGCCGACCCCGATCATCACGCCACTCAGGCGCGCGGGATCGCCGTGCAGATCGCGCACCAGTTCGACCGCCGAGGAAGCCATCGAGACCGGGCGCGCGCCGATCGCCGTCTCGCTGCGCACCCTTTTCGCGGCCCCGTAAGCGGCCTGCAAGAGCCGTTCAAAAGCGGGCGCCACCATACCTTCGCCGGACGCCAGACGATGGGCGGCCTTGACCTGGCCCAACACCTGGGGCTCGCCGACCATGGCGCTGTCCAGCGACGCGGCGACGGTAAAAATGTGACGCACCGCGGCCTCACCCGTCAGGGTGTAGACTTGACCCTCAAGGTCTTCGATCGGCATCATCGCATAGGCCGCCAAAATCTCGCGAATCTTACGTTCCCCTCCACGCGCGTCGGCGTGCATGGCCGCCACCTCGACCCGGTCGCAGGTTGACAGGACCATCGCGCAGTCGATCCCTTGGGCGCGCAACTGGCCGAGAATAAACGGCGCGACGGCGTCTTCGACAAACAACCGGTCGCGCACCACCAAGGCGCTCGAACGGTGGTTGGCGCCGACGACGAGGGTCTGCCCCGGTTGAACTGCGGTGTCGGCCATGGGCCTCCTAACTAAACCGCGCAAGATGCTCCGCCAGGGCGCAAATCGCGACTTCGTTCTGTTCGCCGCTGCGCATGTCGCGCACCGTGACGGCCTCGCGGGCATATTCGTCGGCGCCCATTACGATCGCCGCCGCCGCCCCGATCTTGTTGGCGCGCTTCATTCTTTTTCCCACATTGCCCGCGTAGCCGAGGTCAACGCGAACCCCCCCCTTGCGCAAGCGATCGGCCAGGACCAGGGCTGAATTTTGCATGTCTTCGCCGGTCGGCACCAGGGCGATCATCGGTTGGGGCGCCGGCGGCTCGTCGATCAGCATGGCCAGCCTTTCGACGCCCGCCGCCCAACCAATGCCTGGGGTCACCGGGCCGCCCATTTGCCGGATCAGGCCGTCATAGCGCCCGCCCGCCAATACCGTTCCCTGCGCACCCAGGGCGGTGGTCATGAATTCGAACGCGGTATGACAATAATAATCCAACCCACGCACCAGGCGCTGATTAACCCGATAGGCAATCTCCAGGGCGTCCAAGCCGCCCATGACGGTATCGAAAAAGATCTTCGCCTCGTCGGTGAAACTGTCCCTCATCAACGGCGCGTCGGCGATGATGGCGCGATCGCCCGCGTCCTTGGAATCGAGGATACGCAGCGGATTGCGTTCCAGACGCGCCTTACTGTCCTCGGACAGGGCATCGCGGTGATCGTTCAAAAAGGCCACCAGTCGGGTCCGATAATCCCGGCGGCTTTTCTCGTCGCCCAAGCTGTTCAGTTCGAGCGTGACCTTGTCCTTCACGCCCAATGCCTCAAGAACGTGCGCGCCCATGGCGATCGCCTCGACATCGCCCTGGGGCTGGGCGATCCCCAGAAGTTCGACGCCGACCTGATGAAATTGGCGCAGACGGCCTTTTTGGGGACGTTCATAACGGAACATCGGCCCTTGATAAAACACCTTGAGCGGAGATATCTGCTGCCACCCCCCCGAAATATAGGCCCGCGCGATTCCGGCGGTGCCTTCCGGGCGCAGCGTCAACAGATCGCCGCCGCGATCCTCGAAGGTATACATTTCCTTGGTCACGATGTCCGAGGTGTCGCCCAGGGTGCGCGAGAAAACGTCGGTGGATTCGAAAATGGGGGTCGAAATTTCTTCGTAACCGTACAGGCTCGCCACCGCGCGCGCGCGCGCGGCGACAAAACCGTGACGGCGCTTTTCATCGGGAAGAAGGTCGTGGGTTCCGCGTACGGGCTTTAAGGCAGACATCAATACAATCCGTGGAAATATTTATAATACAGGCGGTTATTCGGCCGCGGCGGGGGCATCGCCCTTGGTCGATTTCTTGGGATAATGGGTGCGCACGTAATCTTCGACAATTTCTTCGAACGCCTCGCCGATCCCCGCGCCACGCAGGGTCGTCACCTTGCGCCCGTCGATGAAGACCGGCGCCGACGGCTGCTCGCCCGTGCCGGGCAGACTGATCCCGATATTGGCGTGCTTGCTTTCGCCGGGGCCATTGACGATGCAGCCCATCACCGCCAACTTTAAATTTTCAACCCCATCATAGGTTTCGCGCCACTGGGTCATTCGTGCATGAACCCGCGCTTCGATGCGCTGGGCGAGGTCCTGAAAGACGCTCGACGTGGTCCGTCCACACCCCGGACACGCCGTGACCTGGGGCGTGAAGGCGCGCAGCCCCATGCTTTGCAATAATTCCTGGGCGACGCGGACTTCCTGGGTGCGTGGGCCTCCCGGTTCGGGGGTCAGGGAAACGCGGATCGTATCGCCGATCCCCTCGCTTAACAAAATCGCCAAGGCGGCGCTGGATCCGACCATGCCTTTGACGCCCATGCCCGCCTCGGTCAGCCCCAGGTGGAGCGCGTAATCGCCCCGCTCGGCGAGCGTGCGATAAACGAAAATCAAATCCTGGACATCGCTGACCTTGCACGACAACACGATGCGCTCGCGGGCGAGTCCTAATTCTTCGGCGCGCCTAGCGCTTTGCAGCGCCGAGGCGACAAGCGCCTCGCGCGTAACGGCGCGCGGGTCCAACGGAACCGCGCGCCGGGCGTTATCGTCCATCATCCGCTGGGCCAAATCTTGATCCAGGCTGCCCCAGTTGACGCCGATGCGCACCGGCTTTCCGTGGCGCACGGCGGTTTCGATCATCGCCGAGAATTGGACGTCTTTTTTTTCGCCGAAGCCGACATTGCCGGGGTTGATGCGGTACTTCGCCAAGGCCTCGGCACAGGCCGGGTTGTCGGCCAGCAATTTATGACCGATGTAATGAAAATCCCCAATCAGCGGCACCTCGACACCCATCGCGTCGAGCCGTTCGCGCACCAACGGCACCGCCTTGGCCGCCGCGTCGCGGTCCACCGTCAAGCGCACCAATTGGGAGCCGGCGCGGGCCAGCGCCGCCACTTGGTTCACGCTCGCCGTCACATCGGCGGTGTCCGTATTGGTCATCGACTGCACCACCACCGGATGGCCGCCGCCGATCAACACATCGCCGATGCGCACGGACGAAACCCTGCGGCGTTGTTGATACGGCGTTTCGCGTTCGCTCATCTGACCCGTTTCCTTACTTAAAAAATCTTTTTCATCCCGCCACGACGCGCACCCGGCGTCAACGAACCATACCGGACCGGACCCATGTCGAGACCATACAGGGGTTATAATCCAGTCCACCGTCGATATGAAGCCCCCCGTGCGCATCGCGTTCGGCGCGCGCACAACGCCGGCGACGACAGAGGGGGACGCTTAATTGATCACGGCGGTGCCCGCTTTCAGGCGTGCGGGGTCGAGCACCACGTCCTGGCGCACCGCCCCTTCCCCACCGATCGGGGGCACCGGCTTGCCATCGACCGTGATTTCCAGGGCGCCCGCGTTGCCGGTGACCAGACGCAACCCGGCGCGATCGGGGACCCGAAACTCCGCCCCGGCGCGCAGCAGGCGCGTAAACAGGGTTTGGTTGGCCTTTTCATCACGAATTTGGATCCAGCTGTTGGCCTTGGCGTGCACGGTAATCCGCGATGCTTCCGTCACAGTCGCCGGCTTTTCCGCGTTGGCCGGCGCCCCCGAAACGCGCTGCGCCGCGTCCGGAGTCGGGGCGGGCGCAGGGGAAGCCGGAACGGGCGTGGGTTCGGCGAGCGCGGGCGAAGGCGGGCGGGCGAAGGCGGGGCGGCGGGCGCTTGGACGATTTTCGCAGGCGGCGTTGGGGCGACGTTTTGCGCCACGGAAGGTTCGGGATGCGCCGAAGCGCCAGGAACCGGAAGGGTGGTTGGGGGGGTGGCTGGAGAGGACGGCGAAGCCTGCGGTTTCGACCCAATACCGGCGGACGCGCCATTGCCCGCTTCGGACCGACTTGTCTGCGTTTTCATAGGTTGGGTTTGCGGGGTTTGGGCGTCTTGGGGAGACGCCTCCGCACGCAGAGACGCGGACGACGTGGACGACGTGGACGACGGGGGCGACGGGGGCGACGTGGACCCGGACGGCGCGCGCGGCGCTTGAATGGCCGTCGTCGGCGACGTATCCGTTGCCGCCGGGGCCGCGGGAGAACTGTCCACGGCCACCCGGTCGGGCGCAACGGTGATCCCCGTCGGCGCAGGATGCGGCGACGTGTTCAGGGTAACCCCCGCGTCGTTGGCCAAGCGGCTGGGTACAGGTTCGACCATCGCGTTCACGTCTTTTTGTTTATTTGTCGTATAGTACCACCCGCCATAGGCCAGCACCGCGATCAGCGCGCCGAAGAATAGGATCGCGCCGCCGGGAATACCGCTTTCGGGGATCGGCGAGGGAAAAACCAATTCAGAAGGCGTTTGCGTCGCGCTCACCTCCAACTTGAACCGGCGCACGACCTCGGCGCTGTCCAGCCCGAGATGATCGGCGTAAGCACGCACGAATCCCAACGCATAGGCGGCGCCGGGAAGCGCCTTCATATCCCCCGCCTCGATCGCCTGAAGATAGCGTCTGCTGATCCGCAGCAGGTTCGCAACGTCGTCCAAATCCTCACCCGCACGACGGCGCGAGGCTTGCAACAACGCGCCCACGGCGCTAACCGCGCGATCCGGGAGGGCGTCGTCCTGGGCGTCATTTCGGGCGTCGTTCTGAGCGTCGCCCGGAACATTATCCCTCTTCTTTTCGAATATCGGCGTTTCGCTTTCGCTCACGATATGGGGTGCCCTCGCTCACTTCCCTCCGGGAAGTCGCCTAATATGTTCGCCAACATTCTGACCGATTATCTTGAAATTTCAAGGAGGAAAGGGGCCGTCTCAAATCGCGACGCCATGGTCGCGCGCGAAGGCTTTCAAACGGTTGCGAATACTATGGTGTGGGGTGCGCAACAGGGCGTCGAGATACCCGGTAACTTCCCCGACATGCATGGCGCGCACCATTTCCTTGACCGGCCCCACCGCAGGCGGGGGGATCGACAAGCGACGAAAGCCAATGCCGATCAACGCCAAGGCCTCCAACGGCCGCCCCGCCATTTCACCGCACAGGCTTACCGATACGCCGGCGGCGTCGCACCGCCTACAAATTGTGCGCAGGAAACTCAGAAAAGGCGCCGATAAGACATCATAGCGCGCCGACAGCGCCGGATTGCCCCTGTCGCAGGCATACAGAAACTGGAACAGGTCATTACTGCCGATGGATACGAAATCAACCCGCGCCAACAGTTCCTCCATTTGCAAGAAAAGAGAAGGCACCTCGAACATGACGCCAACATTTACGCGCCGCGGCAAGGGGATGTCGCGCGCCCGCAAATAACGCCGCTCCAAATCCAGCAGGGTTCGCGCCCGGTCGAACTCCAAAACATCGGCGACCATCGGAAACATGACGTTCAATTCTACGCCCGCACACGCCTGTAACAAGGCGCGCAGTTGCTGACGCAGCAACGCCGGACGATCCAACGACATGCGGATCGCGCGCCAACCCATCGCCGGATTTTCCTCGTGCGATTCTCCCCAGTAGGGCAGCACCTTGTCGCCGCCGATGTCCAAGGTGCGAAAAACAACCGGCTTGCCCCCGGCTTGAGCGATCACCTTGGCGTACAAGGCGCGCTGGATCGCAACGTCGGGAAAATCCGCGCGCACCATGAACGGAACTTCGGTGCGATACAGCCCCACCCCATCCGCCCCAATCTCGTGGAGGCGAGCGAAATCAACCAGCAATCCGGCATTGATGTTGAGGCTGATATCGATCCTATCGCGGGTGCGCGCGGGTACGTCCTTAAGCGCGGCGTATTCGGCTTTTTGCTCGGCGAGCGCCTTGATGCTGTCGAGGAAAGCCTGCTGAACGTCCTCGCCGGGACGCACGAAGACCTGACCGTTGGCGCCATCGACGATCGCGGTTTCCCCGTCGGCGATTTTGTCCATGATATCGCGCACGTTGCCGACCACGGGGATGTCCAGAGCCTTGGCGATGATCACGACGTGCGACGTCGCCGAACCTTCTTCGAGCACCAGGGCGCGCAGGCGCGCTTGGTCATAATCGAGCAACTGGGCCGGGCCCATATTGCGCGCCACCAAAATGACGTGTTCGGGCAACGGCGCGTCGTCGCCATGACCGACGACGCCGCTCCCTTTAATCAGAAACTGAATAAGGCGGTTGGCGAGATCGTCGAAATCGTGCAGGCGTTCGCGCAGGTACGGATCGTTCACCGAACCCAAACGCGCCCGGATGTCGTTCTGTACCTTTTGCACGCCGGCTTCGGCGGTCAGCCCCGATTCTATCGCTTCTTCGATGCGCCCCAACCATCCCGCGTCCTCGGCGATCAGGCGATAAGCTTGCAGCACGTCGGTATGCTCGCCGCCATTTTGCAGCGCACCGGCGTTGAGCAGGGAATCCAGCGCGCCATGCATCTCGGAAAAGGCGTGCGCGAGCCGTTCGCGTTCGACCTCGGGATCTTCGCCGACCATCCGCTCGATATGGAAATGAGGCTGATGCAAAACCACCGTGCCCAATCCCAATCCACTATTGAAACGCACCCCTTCGAGGCGCAACGGCTTGATCGCGATGCCGTCGGCCGGGGTGAGTTCGACGGCGTTGATCAACTCGCCGCCGGCGACCATCTCGGCCAGCACCATGGCGACGGTTTGCAGGGTTTCGGTTTCTTCTTCCGTGTACTGGCGGCGTGAACGGTTTTGCACCGACAACACCCCGATCACCCGGCCCGCGCGCAAAATCGGCACCCCCATCAAAGACTGGTAGGATTCCTCGCCGGTCTCCGGGCGGAACACGAATTGGGCGTGCTTTTGGGCGTCGGACAACGCCAGTGGGCGGGCGTGCGCGGCGATTTCGCCAACCAGGCCCTCGCCGACGCGCAACCGAGTGTTATGCACCGCTTCGGGATGCAGCCCCTGAGTTGCGAACAGCTCCAACACATCCCCGGCGCGCCGCACGTAAATCGAGCAAACCTCGGCGACCATGTCCGTGGCGATGATCGTGACGATATTGTTCAGGCGATCTTGCGCCAGACCGGCGCTCGCCATCACGTCGCGCACCCGCGCCAGCAGACGCCGTGGGCTTAGGAAGGGAACCTGAGCGGAAGTCATGATCTACACCGCTCCTTGTCGCGGTCAGGAAGTCTCGGCGGCGGTGCGCCGTTCGGTCAACGCCCGAACGGCCTGACCGATAAGTTCGGAGAATATGTCTACCATAGGCTGCTCCGCCTTGACCATACCGACGCTCTGTCCCGCCATCAACGAGCCGTACTCAACATCGCCGTCAATCGCCGCGCGGCGCAACGCCCCCGCCCAGTAATGCTCGATTTCGAGCTGCGCCTCGGATTGCGACAAAGCGCCGGCGTGAAACCGGGCGACGACATCGCGTTGGGTCTGCATGAATTGCTTGGTTCCTTCATTACCCAAGGCGCGCACTGGAATTACCGGGAACTGAGGATCGATCTGAACCGTCGGCATGGCGTCGCGCGCGGCGGCGCGAATGAAGGCTTTCTTGAAGTTGGGATGGGCGATCGATTCGTTGGCGCACACGAAACGCGTGCCCAGTTGCACGCCCGCCGCGCCCATTTCCAAGTACGAGACAATCGCCTCGCCGCGGCCGATCCCCCCCGCGACAAACACCGGCAAGTCGTCGAAATGAGGCAAAATTTCCTGAACCAGGACACTGGTCGCGACGGGACCGATATGACCGCCCGCTTCCGCGCCCTCGACGATCAGCGCATCGGCGCCGCCGCGCGCCAGACGCTTGGCCAAAGCCAGGGCAGGCGCGAAACATAAAACCTTGGCCCCGCCGTCCTTGACCCTTTTGATCGAGGCCGCGCCGGGCAACCCGCCGGCGAGCACCACATGAGAGATCCGGTTTTCCAAGCAGACGTCGATCAGGGCGTCCAGTTCGGGATGCATGGTGATCAGGTTGACGCCGAACGGCGCCGAGGTCAGCGCCCGCGTGGCGGCGATTTCGGCGGCCAGCAAGTCCGGCCCCATCGAACCGCAGGCGAGGACCCCAAAGCCGCCGGCGTTGGACAGCGCCGAGACCAAATGGCGTTCCGACACCCACGACATCGCGCCGCCCATGATCGCGGTTTCAGTCCCCAGAAATTCGCGCCCGCGCCGCCACAACATGTCCAAGCGCGCAAAATCTTCGTGGGAGTCCGTGGCGTTTTCGTATTTCATTATTCTTTATCCAAACCATAAGCGGTGTGCAGCGCGCGTAGCGCCAGTTCGGCGTACTCTTCGGAAATCAGGACGCTGACCTTGATTTCCGACGTCGAGATGACCTGAATGTTGATCCCTTTTTCGGCCAAGGCCTGAAACATCCGTTGCGCGATGCCCGCATGCGAGCGCATGCCGACGCCAATGACCGAGATCTTGACCACGTCCTTGTCAAACTCAAGTTTTCGAAAATTGAGGATGTCCCCCATTTTTTCGACCGTCGCCACCGCGCGTTCCAAATCCGGCTTGGTGACGGTGAAAGTCATGTCGGTGGCGCGTTGATCGGGATCGGCGGAGACGTTTTGCACAATCATGTCCACATTGATCGACGCCTCGGCCAGCGGGCCGAAGATGCCGGCGGCGATGCCGGGCCGGTCGGGGACCCCCATCAGGGTGATCTTCGCTTCGTCGCGGCTGTAGGCGATGCCGCTAATCATTTCCTGTTCCACGATTTCGTCCTCATCCACAACTAGGGTGCCCGTCTCGTCGGAAAAACTCGAACGCACCTGAAGGCGCACGCCGTGGTTCATGGCGACTTCGACCGAGCGGGTTTGCAGCACCTTGGCCCCCACCGAGGCCATTTCGAGCATTTCCTCATAAGTGATCTTTTCGAGTTTACGCGCCTTGGCGACGATGCGCGGATCGGTGGTGTATACGCCGTCAACATCGGTATAGATGTCGCACCGCTCGGCCCCCAGGGCGGCGGCAAGCGCGACGGCGCTGGTATCCGATCCGCCGCGCCCCAACGTGGTGACGCGATTTTCGCCGCTCACCCCCTGGAAACCGGGCACCACGGCAACCTCGCCGCCGTTCAACCGATTCAAGATTTCTTCGGTGTCGATGCCCTCGATGCGCGCCTTGCCATAGGCGTTGGAGGTATGAATAGGCAACTGCCAACTCAACCACGACCGCGCGCTAACCCCAAGCGCCTGCAGCGCCAGGGCCAAAAGTCCCGACGTGACCTGTTCGCCGGACGACACCACGACGTCGTATTCGCGGGTGTCGTACAGGGTGTTTATCGACGTGACATAATCGACCAGTTGATTGGTGACCCCCGACATCGCCGAGACCACGACCGCCACCCGGTGGCCGGCGTCAACCTCGCGCTTGACGCGCGCGGCGGCATTTTTGATTCTGTCGATATCGGCGACCGACGTGCCGCCGAATTTTTGAACAATCAGGGCCATCGTTTCATTTCTCCGCCCATTTTGCGCCTCATCCTCATCCGAATTCGCCCGGTTTTCCCCGGTTTGTCCCGGTTTGCCCAAGCCCCCGCATCACGGATGCGTCCTCCCAAAAAAAAGCCCTCCAAAAAGATGGGCTTTGAAAACGAACCGCTATATATGATACGGGTGATACCCGCTACAATCGCCCCGGCGCCGACGCGGCGGCCATTGTAGCGCCGCTTGCGCCCAATACACCGCCTCCCGGCTCCTCGCCAATCGAGGCGCGTATACATACGCGGATTGTGACTTTGGAGCAAGCCGCCCCTTCATCGAGACGCGAAAGAAGGCCGATCGCCATGACATCCGACGCCGACGCCCAAACGGCCACGACACGACACGACGCCCCCCCCGGCACACATGCGGCGAACACCGTATCGGAAGATGAAGTCGCCCGCTTCACCGCGATCGCCGAGAGCTGGTGGGACGCAAAAGGAAAATTTCGCCCCCTGCATCAGATCAATCCGGTGCGCATCGCCTATATCCGCGATCACGTCTGCGCCCGGTTGGGCCGCGACCCCTTGGCGCCGCACCCCTTGGAGGGCTTGACCCTTCTCGATATCGGCAGCGGCGGCGGCCTGCTTTGCGAGCCGATGCGACGCTTGGGCGCGCGGGTCACCGGCATCGACGCCGGCGAACGCAATGTCGCGGTGGCTAAAATCCACGCCGAGCAAAGCGGCCTCGACATCGACTATCGACACATTCCACCCGAAATTCTGGCGCAAAGCGGCGAAACCTTTGACGTCGTCCTCAATATGGAGGTGGTCGAGCATGTCAGCGATCTCGACCTTTTCATTGAATCGAGCGCCGCGTTGGTGAAGCCGGGCGGGGCGATGGTGGTGACCACTTTGAACCGGACCCTGAAATCCCTGGCGCTGGCCAAGATCGGCGCGGAATATCTGCTGCGCTGGCTTCCCCCCGGCACCCATGACTGGCGTAAATTCGTCAAGCCGTCGGAACTGGCGCACCTATTGCGCGTCCATGGACTAATCCTCGACGATCTGTCGGGCATGGCCTACGGCGCGATGAAGGACGAATGGTTTTTGAGCCCCAACGATCTCGCCGTCAACTATTTGGCCTTCGCCCACAAACCCTGACGCCCGCGCCGAGCGCATAAATCAATTACCGCGCCGAGCGCATAAGTCAATTACCGCGCCGGGCGCATAAATCAATTACCGCGCCGGGCCCATAAATCAATTACCGCGCCGGGCCCATAAATCAATTACCGCGCCGGGCGCGGGGGGGGAGGCGAATGAAATCGATCCCCTCTTCCTCCAGTTCATGGGCGTCGTCTTCGCTCGCCCGGCCGTAAATGCCGCGTTCGTCGGCCTCGCCATAATGGATCTTGCGCGCCTCTTCGGCAAAACTTTCGCCGACGTCCTCGAAGTTTTCCTCGGCATGGCGACGCACAACCTCGACCGCATCGAGAAGACGCTCGGCGACGTCCACCGCATCCATTCTCGCAGCCTTGTCCACGTCTTGACGTCCCTTGCAAACCCGAGGCGCCATCGGCGCCTTGGAAATTTCCGTTCCGGCGCAATACGGGCACTCGATGTCTCGCGCCGCCGCCAATTCATCAAAGGCCGCGCTGTCGCGAAACCACGATTCAAAACTGTGTTCGTCCTTGCATATAAGCTGATAAAGAATCATGGTTGACCCAAAAAGACCGTCCGTATTTTATGCTGTAAAACCAAACCGCTATATTCTCGCATCGAACCCTTTTACCCACTCCGCCGGCCCACGAACAAGCCCCGGCGCAAAACCGTCCCAACATCATTCCTTAGCGCCATCGTAGCGTTCGACGAAGTATCATCGCGTAGTTCGACTTTAAATTATATCTGGAAAACTTAATAAATGACCAAGAACTCCCCCGTAACGCCGCCCCGCCACATCCGCATCGGCACGCCATCGCCTTGGGTCGTCCGTTTCGCGCCGCTGGCGCGCCCCCTGGGCGCGGTACTCGACTTGGCCTGCGGCAACGGGCGGCACGGACGCTTGTTCATCGAACGGGGGTGCGAGGTAACGTTGATCGACCGCAACACCGATTCGATCGCCGATTTACGCTTCGCGCCAAATGCCGAGGTCATCGAAATCGATCTGGAAACCGGTGCGCCGTGGCCCCTTGGCGGTCGCCAATTCGACACCATTATCGTCACCAATTATTTATACCGGCCCCACTTCGACGCCCTCTTGGGGGCGCTCGCCCCGGGGGGACTGTTCCTTTATGAAACCTTCGCCCGCGGCAACGAGGCGTTCACCCGGCCACGCAACCCCGACCACCTGCTCAAAAACGGCGAATTGCTGGAAAAAGTCTTTGGGCGGTTTCAAGTCATCGCCTACGAACACGGCATCGACGAACTGTCGCCAACCCCGGGGGTCGTGCAAAAAATTTGCGCCGTCAACGATCTCGCCCAGAGCGAACGCGACGACGGCGAACCCGCGCCGCACGCACTGTATTCGCCGACGCCCAAAGGGAACGATGCCGGGTAACGATAAATCACGGGGTCATTTTAAAAGGGCCGATCATGGCGCAACGAGGGAATTTTTCGCCGCGCCTCGGTGATTTGACCCGGATCGATCGGAACGACGATGAACCCGGGGTCCACGCCGCCGTCGCCCAGCACCTCGCCCCACGGCGAGACAATCAAGGAATGGCCATAGGTACGCCGGTCGTTGACGTGGACGCCGCATTGGGCGGGCGCGATCACATAACAGCCGTTTTCGATCGCCCGGGCGCGTTGCAGCACGTGCCAGTGCGCCTGCCCCGTGACCTGCGTGAAGGCGGCGGGAACGGCGAAAAAATCGGCCCCACGCCGCGCCAATGTCCGATAAAGGTGGGGGAACCTGAGATCGTAGCACACGCTCATCCCCAACTTGCCCCACGGCAGTTCGGCGAGGACCGCCGCCGCGCCCGGGGCGAAGGTGGCGCTTTCCCGATAGCTTTCACCGCCGCCCAAATCGACGTCGAACATGTGGATCTTGTCATAGCGCGCCGTCACCGTTCCTTGCGGCGAGATCAGAATGCTCCGGTTGGCCACCTTGTCCCCGACGGCGACCGCCAGGGTGCCCGCCAGGATCCAGGCCTCGGTCTCCTGGGCCAGGGCGCGAAACGCCGCCAGCGCCGGATGGCTGTCTTCGTCGAAGGCGCGGGCGCGAACGTTGTCCGCGCCCCAGGTCATCATCGCCACGTTTTCGGGCATGGCGATGAAATCGGCCCCGGCATCGCGGGCGCGCCGCGCCAACGCGCAGGCGTGGGCGATGTTGTCGTCCATGTCCTCGCCGGCGTTGACCTGAACGCAGGCCGCCGTGAAAACTTCGGCCATTTTTTCTTCCCTTCGGTTCCGACCCTTGCCTCGGCGCGAATTATTTCAGACCCAGCATCTTGTCCAGTTCGCCGTCGAAATCCAAATCGAACATATCGTCGCAGCCACCGATCGCCTTACCGGCGATGAAAATCTGCGGCACCGTGTGGCCGTTGGAGCGTTCCTCCATTTCACGACGCCGGGCGCGATCCCTCATAACGTCGATCTCGGTATAGGAGACGCCTTTTTTGTCCAACAACGCCTTCGCGCGCGCGCAGTAAGGACAAATCGGCGTGGTGTAAATTTCAACTTCAACAGACATTTCCAAAGGCTCCATTAGGGCGAGCCTAAACGGTCGCCCCTCAAATAAACGCGAACGGTTGCGGCATCGTCCGCTCCCGTCCTTCCCGTATATCGCCGTCGAAATTCCACGTCCACGGAAAACCGTACATCTTCACCGTGGTGTGGGACGCCCCCTCAGATTCCAGGCGTCAAAACCCGCGCCAAGGTCAGCACGTCAACCCTGGCCGCCCCCGCCGCCAGCAACACCCGAGCGCAGGCGCTCGCCGTCGCTCCGGTCGTCAGCACATCGTCGATCAAGACGATACGCTTGGCCGCGATGCGCCGCAGTCGGGCGGGCGGCGCGACGAACGCCCCACGCACGTTGTTCGCCCGGCGCGTTCGGTCGAATTTACCCTGCGGCGGCGTGCGTCGGGTGCGCACCAGAACTTCGGGAAGATACGTCACCGGCGGATCTTGGTGAGGATGGGCCGCGCACCACACCGCCGCCAGGGCGCGGGCCAACAACGCCGACTGGTTGTAGCGGCGGAACAGCAATCGGGTCCAATGCAAGGGCACCGGCACGATCAGATCGGCATCCTCCAGAAGCTCCCGCCCGGCGCGCGCCAACCAATGGGCATAGGCGGCGACACCTTCGCTGCGGTCGCCGTGTTTGAGAGCGAGAACAAGACCTCGCGACGCATGGTCGTAAGAAAATACGGCGCGCGCCCGCGCATAAACCGGGCGACGCCCGAGGCACGACGCGCACAACGCGCCGTCTCCGACGGCATAGGTGAACGGCTGGCCGCAAGCATCGCAGCACGGCGCGCCGAGAAACGTAATCTTCCCCCAACATGACGCGCACAGCGCCGCGTCCCCGGCGATAACCTCGCCGCACCCCAAGCAGCGGGGCGGCAACACCCGATCGAGGATGTTTCTGCCGGCGACGATCAAGGCCCCGCCGCGCCGCGGTCGTGGCGACGCGGGGCGATTTAGATCGTTTATCAAGTCTCCACGATGTGCCATACATCCACAATGTCCGATTCCATAACCATCTTCAACCGCGCCGCCGTACGCCAGCACCGCACACGGGCCGCCACCGCCGCCTTCGTCGACGCCGATTTCCTATTCCGCGAGGTCGCCGAACGGTTGACCGAACGGCTCGACGACGTGCGCCGAAGCTTTCCCCACGCCCTCGACCTCGGCTGTCATGACGGCACCGTCGCGCGGCTGCTGGGCGCGCGCGGCGACATCGCCACCTTGGTGCAAAGCGACCTGTCGCCCGCCATGACGGCGCGCGCCAAGGACATGACGGACGGCCCCGCCGGACGCACCCACCATACCCTCGCCGCGGACGAAGAAGCCCTGCCGTTTCGCGACCATGCTTTCGATCTCGTGCTCTCCAACCTAAGTCTGCACTGGGTCAACGATTTGCCGGGTGCGCTGGTGCAAATTCGCCGCGCCCTGAAGCCCGACGGATTGTTTCTGGGGGCGTTGCTGGGCGGACAGACCTTATGGGAGCTGCGCGAGGCCTTAAGCGCGGCGGAAATCGAATGCGAGGACGGCCTAAGCCCCCGCGTTTCGCCGTTCGCCGACGTCCGCGACGCCGGCAATTTGCTCACCCGCGCCGGCTTCACGTTGCCCGTCGCCGACATCGAAACGATCACCGTCTCCTATCGCGATCCCCTCAAATTATTGGGCGACCTGCGCGCGATGGGCGAAAGCAACGCCGTGATCGAGCGGCGCAAGACCCCGCTGCGCCGCCAAACCCTGTTGCGCGCGATGGCGCTATACCAGGACCGTTTCGCCGCCCCGGACGGGCGCGTGCCGGCGACTTTTCAAATTATTTATCTGACCGCCTGGTCGCCATCTCCCGACCAACCCCAGCCCCTCGCCCGAGGCAGCGCCACCCACGCGCTGGCCGACGCTTTGAGTAGTGACGCCTTGGGCGATACGCCGGATAAAGACCACAGCGCCCCGAAAGGCCCTCAGCGATGAAATTCGACACCCCCCTCCTTCGTGGAACCTTGGTCAAGCGCTACAAACGTTTCATGGCCGACATTATCCTTGAGGACGGCGTGGAAATTACCGCCCATTGCGCCAACTCGGGGTCCATGCTGTCGCTGCTCGAAACCGGCGCCGAGGTTTGGGTATCGCCCGCCGACAACCCGAAACGCAAACTCCGGTACACCTGGGAATTGGTGCGCGCCCAGGGCGTCCTGGTCGGCATCAACACGGCGCGCCCCAACGCCATCGTCGCGGAGGCCGTCGCGGCGGGGCGCATCGACGAACTGGCGGCCTATCGCGGCATCCGCCGGGAGGTCAAATACGGCAAGAACTCGCGCATCGACCTGTTGCTCGATGGGGCCGGCCTGCCCGACTGTTATGTCGAGGTCAAGAACGTCACCTTGAAACGCGCCCCCGACCCTCACGGCGCGCTCGAATTTCCCGACGCCGTCACCAGCCGGGGGGCGAAACACCTGGCGGAACTGTCGGACATGGTCCGCCAGGGCCACCGCGCGGTCATGTTGTATCTGGTGCAGCGCGACGACGGCGGGCACTTCTCCTTGGCGACCGACATCGACCCTGCATATCGACAAGCTTTTGATTTTGCAAAAAAATCCGGTGTTGAGGCGTTATGCTATCGGTGCCGGGTTTGTCCCGAGGAAATTACCCTTGGCGACGCCGTGCCGATTGTTTTGTGACGCCTGGGAAACTGCCTATTTCATTCTGCGTATAAAATGCCATAATCCCCCGCATGAACGATATCGAAACGACATACGCCCACGACGAGGGGCGACGCATAAAAATCCACAGCGCCGATGATTTCGAGGGCATGCGCAAGGCCGGTCGTCTCGCCGCCCTGACCCTCGACATGATCGCCCCGCACGTCAAACCCGGCGTCACCACCGACGAGCTGGACGCGCTGTGCCACGCCTTCACGCTGGATCACGGCGCGACGCCCGCACCGTTGGATTACCGCGGCTTCCCCAAGTCGATCTGCACTTCGGTCAACCATGTCGTCTGCCACGGTATCCCCGGTGACAAGCGTCTCGCCGACGGCGACATCGTGAACATCGACGTCACCCCCATCGTGGACGGCTGGTACGGCGACAGTTCGCGGATGTATACGGTCGGAAAGCCCACGGTCAAGGCGGCGCGCCTGATCGACATCACCTTCGAGGCGATGTGGCGCGGCATCCGCGCGGTCAAGCCGGGCGCGACCCTGGGCGACGTCGGTCACGCCATCCAAAGTTACGCCGAGGGCGAACGGTGTTCGGTGGTGCGCGATTTTTGCGGGCACGGCCTGGGGCGGATTTTCCACGACGCCCCCAACGTCATGCACTATGGCCATCCCGGCGAGGGCGTGGTGCTGCGCGAGGGTATGTTCTTCACCATCGAACCGATGATCAATCTGGGCCGCTTCGACGTCAAGATTCTATCCGACGGCTGGACCGCGGTGACCAAGGACCGCTCGCTGTCGGCGCAGTTCGAACACTCCCTGGGCGTCACCGCCGACGGCTTCGAGGTCTTCACCCTGTCCCCGGCCGGCCTCGACAAGCCGCCCTACGCCTAGCCCGGCGAACGGCTCGCCGATGCGCCCTCCTTCCCCTCACAACGGCCACCGCCAGCGTCTGCGCGCGCGATTTCTCAAAGGCGGGTCCGGGGCCCTGGCCGATTATGAAATGCTTGAACTGGTGCTGTTCATGGCCCTGCCGCGCCAGGACGTAAAGCCCTTGGCGAAGGCCCTGATCAAGCGGTTCGGCTCCTACGCCGGGGCCATATCGGCGGACCGCGCCGAACTGATGGCGCTGGACGGCGTTGGCGATAGCGTCGTCACCACTTTGAAAGTGGTGCGCGAAAGCGCCCTTTTGCTCGGCCGCGAAAGCCTGCTCGGGCGGCCCGTCCTCGCCAACTGGCAAAGCCTGATCGACTATTGCCGCGCCGCCATGGGGTTCGAGAAAACCGAACAATTTCGCATCCTGTTTCTCAACCGCAAAAACGCCCTGATCGCCGATGAAATGCAGCAAACAGGCACCGTCGATCACACCCCGGTGTACCCCCGCGAGGTCATCAAGCGGGCCTTGGAGTTGGGCGCCAGCGCGATCATCATGGTGCACAACCACCCCAGCGACGAGGCGCGACCGTCGAAAGACGACATCGCGATGACCAAAAACGTCCGCGACGCCGGCGAGAAACTGGGCATCGTCCTGCACGATCATATTATCGTCACCAAAGCCGCCCACAGTTCATTTAAAGCCATGGGGTTGTTGTGACGGGTTTGCTATAAGAGGCCCGTTGTCGTGGATTTTCCATAGAGGTTATTGACCGTGTTCGAAAAAGACGCCCGCGCCCTCGTCCTATTTTCCGGCGGCCAGGACAGCACGACCTGTCTCGCCTGGGCCCTGGACGCCTTCGCCCATGTCGAGACCGTCGGCTTCGATTATGGCCAGCGCCATGATATCGAACTGAGCTGCCGCACAACCGTGATCCAACACCTGCGCGCGCGCTTCCCCGCCTGGGCAGAAAAACTGGGCGCGGATCGGGTCCTCGACCTTCCCGTTCTCGGCGATGTCGCCGACAGCACCCTGACCCGCGAGGGGGAAATCGCCCTGGATGCAAGCGGCCTACCCAATACCTTCGTGCCCGGGCGCAATTTGTTGTTTTTCACCCTGGCCGGTGCGTTGGGCTTTCGGCGCGGCGCCCGCCATCTGGTCGGGGGCATGTGCGAAACCGATTATTCGGGCTATCCCGATTGCCGCGACGATACCTTGAAGGCGCTCCAGGTCGCCCTCGGCCTGGGCATGGACACCCGATGCGTCATCCATACCCCGTTAATGTGGATCGACAAGGGCGAAACCTGGCGCATGGCCCACCGCCTGGGCGGCGACGCCCTGGTCGAATTGATCGTCGAGGACACCCACACCTGTTACCGCGGCGATCGCACGGCGCGCCACCCCTGGGGCTACGGCTGCGCCGCCTGCCCGGCCTGCGACCTGCGCCGGGCCGGTTGGGACGCCTACGTCAAGGGAAACTAGGGCGCGATGAGCTACGCCATCAAGGAGATGTTTTATACCCTGCAAGGGGAAGGCGCACGGGCGGGCCGCCCCGCCGTGTTCTGCCGCTTTGCGGGCTGCAACCTGTGGTCGGGGCGCGAGGAGGATCGCGCCCAGGCGCGCTGCACCTTCTGCGATACCGATTTCGTCGGCGTCGATGGCGCGGGCGGCGGGCGCTTCGAGGACGCCGACGATCTTGCCCACGCCATCGAACGCCTGTGGCCGACGCCGGCGGAGACGGAGAAGGCGGGCGGGCGTTATGTCGTGCTGACCGGCGGCGAGCCGACGCTACAGATCGACGCCGCCCTGATCGACGCCCTCCACGCGCGCCATTTCGAAATTGCCCTGGAAACCAACGCCACCCGCGTCCCGCCACCCGGGATCGACTGGATTTGCGCCAGCCCCAAGGGCGACGCGCCACTTGCCGTCGGGGCGGGCGACGAGTTGAAATTGGTTTACCCCCAGCCCGGCGTCGATCCCGCCGCGTTCGCCGACCTTGACTTCACGCATTTTTTCCTGCAGCCCATGGATGGCCCCGAGCGGGCGCGCAACACCGCCCTGACGGTGCGCTACTGTCTCGATCACCCATGCTGGAAACTGTCCCTGCAAACCCACAAAATCATAGGAATTCCATAACGATGACCTATCTGGTCACCCGCACGATCGGGATCGACGCCGGACACCGGATTATGACTCACGGCTCGAAATGCCGCCACCTGCACGGCCATCGCTATACCATCGAAGCGACCTGCAAGGCGCGCGGCGACGCCTTGCAGAGCAACGGCGAACAGACCGACATGGTGATTGACTTCGGTTTTTTAAAAGAGGAGATGGAGCGCCATATCGACGCCCCCTGCGATCACGGCTTTATCGCCGCCCTGGGTGATGTCGAGGTGTTGGCGATGTTCGCGCCCCTTGATTGTGATTTTGAAATATGGCATCAAGACATACGCGCGGAAATCGAAAAAATCGGATATTGCACCACTGTTGATTGCCGCTTGCAGACGAAATTATATATCGTCGATTTTCACCCCACCGCGGAATGTCTGGCCAAACACTGGTTCATGCGCCTGGATGAAGCCGTGCGTGCGCGAAGCGGCGACGCCGCCGTGATCGACCGCGTGCGGGTCTGGGAAACCCCAAACTGCTGGGCCGAATATGGCGCCTGAAAATATGGCGCCTAAAATGGAATTTAATCGCAAGCATTCCAATCAAGCCGGCCCACAACCCAACAACGCAATGGAAGCGCCATGACCGCCCCGAATGTTTCGCCCCAGCAGTCCTCCCCGGGCGTTCTCGTCGTTCTGCGCGTATTCCTGCCCTTCGCCATGGGCTTTTACCTGTCCTATCTGTACCGGGTCGTCAACGCCGTCATTGCGCCCGAGCTGATTACCGACATGGGATTGGACGCCAACGCCCTCGGATTGATGACCAGCGCCTATTTTTTGGCCTTCGCGATGATCCAGATTCCGGTCGGCGTTTTCCTCGACCGTTACGGTCCCCGGCGCACCGAAGCGGCGCTCTTGTGTTTCGCCGCCCTGGGCGCGGTAATCTTCGCCCTCGCCCCGGACACGGCGTTCCTGGTTGCCGGGCGCGCCCTGATCGGCCTCGGGGTTTCGGCCTGCCTGATGGCGGCGTTCACGGCGTCGGTGATGTGGTTCGCCAAGGAACGCCTAGCGTTGGTCAACGGAGCCTTGTTGATGTTCGGCGGCCTGGGCGCCCTCAGCGCGACCAGGCCGGTCGAATTCGCCCTCAATTTTTTCGACTGGCGAGGCGTTTTCCTTGTCTTGGCCGCACTGACGCTCGGCGTCGCCGGACTGATCATCGCCGTGGTTCCCGAACGCAAACACGCCCACCATGGGGCGCGCCTGATCGAGCAAATCCGGGGAGTCGGTCATATTTTAACCGACCGCGCCTTTTGGGCGATCGCGCCGGCGTGTATCGTCGCCCAGGCGACCTTCCTCGCCGTGCAAAGCCTTTGGGCGGGGCCGTGGTTGCGCGACGTCGCCGGGCTTGATCGCGCCCAAAGCGCCAATGTCCTGTTTTTATCGGCGGCGGCGATGACCGCTGGATTTTTGCTCAGCGGGGTCATCGCCGAGCGGTTGGGGCGTTTCGGCGTGCGCCCGATGAGCGTGGCCTTGGGCGGCATGGCTCTATTCATGGTGGTTCAAATCGGCATTATCGCGGGGGTCACGACGTGGGCCGCCCCGCTGTGGGCGGCGTTCGCCTTCCTCGGCACCACGGGCACGCTGGCCTACGCCGCGCTGTCGCAGAATTTCCCCGCCCACCTCGCCGGAAGGGTCAACGCATCGTTAAATGTGTTCGTTTTCATCTTGGCCTTCGCCGCCCAGTGGGGCATTGGAGCGATCATCAACCTATGGCCCCGCCTGGCGGACGGCGGCTACGATCCCGCAGGCTACCGGGCGGCATTTATAACCATGTTCGCGCTGCAGGCTCTTACCGCCACGTTATACTTGGCGATGCGGCTACGGGGTTCCCGAGCGCGGAATTTCCGATAGGGCGTCAATGATCCGGCATTGCGTGACATCGCCGCCCGCGCACGTGTCCGCCAGCGTTTTCAAGGAGCGTTCCATGGCTTTCAGATCGGCGATCTTGGCGCGGACATCAGCCAGATGATCCAAGGCGATATCCCGCACTTCGGCGCACGTGTACGCGCCGCCGTCCACCCGCCTTAAAAGCGCGCCAATGTCCTGCAGGGTAAAGCCCAATGCCCGCGAGCGGCGTATAAACGACAGCCGGGACACGGCCGCATCGTCATAGGCCCGATGGCCGCCTTCGGTCCTGGGCGGCGGCGCCAGAAGCCCTATGCGTTCGTAGTAGCGGATCGTTTCCACCGGACAGCCGCTCAGGCGCGACAAAACGCCAATCGCATGTTTCGCCGGCGGCGGTCCGCTTTCGTTTGTGGCCTTGCGCATGAACGCCTCCTTTCAACACCGCCGGCCCTCCGTTTGGGCGACGCGCGCACACGCGGATCATAGCGTTTTCTCGCCGATCGGTAAAAAGAAGCGGTCCATCATTTGCCGATCCATATATTTCGTTCGCGCTTCGAACCTGCTATACCCCGCGTGAACCCTATTTTTTCGCCCGTCTAGCCGAGAGGCCTTTGCCCATGATTCCCCGCTACAGCCGCCCCGAAATGGTCGCCATTTGGGAGCCCGCCAACAAATTCCGCATCTGGTTCGAAATCGAAGCCCACGCCTGCGACGCGCAAAGCCGGCTCGGCGTCATCCCCGCCGCCGCCGCCAAGACCGTCTGGGAGAAAGGCGACAAACCCTACACCCCCGAGCGGATCGCCCGCATCGACGAGATCGAGTTGGAAACCAAGCACGACGTCATCGCGTTTCTAACCGAACTGGCCGAACACATCGGCGAGCCTTCGCGCTTCGTCCACCAGGGCATGACCTCTTCGGACGTCCTCGACACCTGCCTGTCCGTGCAACTCAGTCAGGCCGCCGATCTTCTGCTCGCCGACCTCGATAAATTGCTGGCCGCCCTCAAGCGCCGGGCGTTCGAGGCCAAGGACATGCCGTGCATCGGGCGCAGCCACGGCATTCATGCCGAACCGGTGACCTATGGCCTGAAATTCGCCCGTTTTTACGCCGAGTTCGCACGCCACCGCGACCGCCTGCTGCGCGCCCGGATGGACATCGCCACCTGCGCCATCTCCGGCGCGGTCGGCACCTTCGCCAACATCGACCCCGCGGTCGAGGAATACGTCGCCGACAAACTGGGCCTCACCCCCGAGCCGGTTTCGACCCAGGTTATTCCACGCGACCGTCACGCCGCCTTTTTCGCCACCCTAGGTGTGATCGCCAGTTCGATCGAAAACGTCGCCATTGAGATTCGTCACGCCCAGCGTACCGAAGTGCGCGAGGCCCAGGAATATTTCGCGCCGGGACAAAAAGGCTCCAGCGCGATGCCCCACAAACGCAACCCGATCTTGAGCGAAAACCTGACCGGCCTGGCGCGCACCGTGCGTATGGCGGTGGTTCCGGCGCTGGAAAACGTCGCCCTGTGGCACGAACGGGATATTTCTCATTCGTCGGTGGAACGGATGATCGGCCCCGACGCCACGGTCACCCTGGATTTCGCCCTGGGTCGCCTGACCGGCCTGATCGACAAATTGGTGCTGTATCCCCAGAACATGCGCGATCAGTTGAATAATTTCGGCGGGATTCACGACGCCCAACGGGTCTTGTTGTACCTGACCCAGAACGGCGTCTCGCGCGAGGACGCCTATAAAATCGTGCAGCGCAACGCCATGCGGGTGTGGAAGAGCTTCGGCATCGATCCCGACAACACCGACGCCCCCGCCCCACTGGATGAAACGGAAAAAGAGGCCGCCGGGCATGAAAACCGGCTGTTTTTCTTCTTGTCCAAGGATCAAGACCTGGCCAAAGCCTTGAGGGTCGAGGACCTGAAGGCCTTACTTGAGGAAGATTCGATCAGCTACCACACCAAGCGCGTCGATACGATCTTCAAGCGCGTCTTCGGCGCATAGGCCGAAGCGTCCGCCCCCGCCAAGAGGGGGCGGACGCTTCTCTCCAAAAGACGCCCCGCACCCTATCGGCGAGCGCATAAATCAGCGGGCCGCGACCTCGTCCACGGCCCGCGCCATTAGGCGCTCGGCCTCGCGGCGGACATCGGCCTCGTCGAGGGCCAACCCCCGGGCGCGCACATCACCCATAATTTTGGCGACCATGTCGTCGATTCCCGGAACGTCCAGATCGGAAAGGACGACTTCCTTGGCGTAGGCCTCGGCCTGTGCGCCCGAAAGCCCCATCTTTTCGGCCAACCACAGGCCGAGCAGCTTGTTGCGTCGCGACTCGGCCTTAAACCGCAGTTCGCTGTCTTGTTGCAGCTTTGCCTCAAAGCCCTTACCCCGAGACGAAAACGAGTTAGACATAAGATGTTACCTCTTGATCATTGGCGCCGCGCCTCTCGAAAATTAAGAACACCCTCGCATGAGACGCCTTATTTAGATTTATGCCTAACTGCCGGAATGTACAATACGTACACGCCATTTTCACACACGCGCCATTTTCGGATCATTTAAAAATGAATCGCCGAAAGACGCGTCGAGACGGTTGATCTTCGCTGCCCGGGCGCGTGTAATCGCACTTATGTGCACCCTCGTCGTTCAGCGTACCTTGAACCACCCCTGGCCCCTGATCTTGGGCGCGAACCGGGACGAAATGATCGGTCGGTCATGGCGCGCGCCCGCGCGCCATTGGCCCGACCGCCCGCAAACCACCGCCGGACTGGATCTTGGCGGCGGTGGGAGTTGGCTCGGCCTCAACGATTACGGGGTCGTCGCCGCGGTCCTCAATCAGCCGCGGACCCTCGGGCCGGATAGCGCCAAACGCACGCGAGGCGAACTTCCGTTGGAGGCCCTCGATCACGCCGACGCCTACACGGCGGCGGGGGCCCTATGTCATATCGACCCGCGCGCGTATCGCCCGTTCCACTTATTCATCGCCGACAATCGCAACGCCTACGTCCTCAGTTCCGACGGCCGGGGCGATGTCCTCGTACAAACCCTGAGTGCGGGATTGTCGATGATTACCGCCCATGGCCTGAACGCCCACCCGCCGTCGGCCAGGGTGCGCACCTACCTGCCCCGTTTCGCCAAGGCCGCCCCGCCCGACCCGGAACGCGGCGCATGGGAAGACTGGAAACGTCTACTCGCCTGCCCTCTTTTCGACGCCGACGACGGCCCCGCCGGGGCCATGAACATCCACGGCGAAGACGGCTTCGCCACCGTCAGCTCATCCCTGATCGCCTTGCCCGAACAACGCAACAAAGACCGCCCGCCCGTATGGCTTTTCACCTCGACGCCCGGCGACGCCGCCTCCTATGATGGTATTTATACTCAATTATAATCGCTTTATTTTATTCTTAATTTATATCTATTCTACTTGGGTAGGGGGGATATTCGCGATTATAGTTCAGAAAATTTTGGCGGCGAAAATCAGCCGTGTGACGGGTTCTTCGCAGATCCTATTTCGTGGCGCCACACTTCGCAGTATGGTTCCCCACACAGGACGCTTTAAACGATGCATGCGTTGATACATTTCTTGGGGCCGGGCGATATTCCTGCGTCGGTTTACGCCGTTCGGCACGACCCCGCTCTGGTGGCGGCGTCGGTCGCCACCGCGTTTGTCTGCGCAATCGTCGTCTTTGAATTGATCGAGAGGATGGCCGGCGCCCGCACGACCCGGTCAAGATTGTTGTGGCTCGTTCCCGGAAGTCTGATTTTTGGCGGCGGTGTTTGGGCGACCCACTTCATCGCCATGGTTGGGCTGTCCCTGCCCGACGTCACAACCCACGATACATGGATGAGGGGCGTGTCCGTCATGTCGGGAACCCTGGCGGCGAGCGGGGCGTTCTATCTGATCGGCGCACGCCCCATAGTCCCGGCGCGCACCGTCCTGTCGGGCGTCATGATAGGGCTCGCCATCGCCGTCATCCACTACACCGCCATGGCCGCCATGCGCACCCCCTTTCCGGTCATGTACGACCCCATCCCGTTCACCGCCTCGATTGCGGCGGCGATCGGACTGTCGGTCCTGGCGCTCTTCGTCAAGGGCGCGCCGAGCGAGAACCCCGTCACCCTACGGGTCCTTGTGCGCCGGTCCGTCGGCGCTCTGATCTTGGGTTCGGCGATTGTCGCGACACACTATGTCGCCGACCAGGGGACCTATTATTTTTCCATGCGCCCCGAACAAACCGCCGGACTGGGCTTCGAGCGCGAGGCTATCGGCTTCGCCGTGACCGCGGTGACGTTCTTAATCATGATCACGGCCCTAATCGGCGCCATTATTTCCCGGCACGTCGAAACGATCGGGCGCCTCAGGATAGAAATCGCAGAACGCAAAAAAGCCGAGATCCGCATTCGCAAACTATCACGCGCCGTCGAACAAAGTCCGGTGTCGGTCATGATTACCGACCTTGACGGCCACCTTGAGTACGTTAATCCAAAATTCCTTCAGGCCACGGGGTACACCACCGCGGAAGTTATCGGCCGCAATCCCCGTTTCCTGAAATCCGGGACCATGTCGAAGGACCAATACAGAGAACTGTGGCGAACCATTTCCTCGGGCGGAGAGTGGCGCGGAGAAATGCACAATATCCGCAAAGATGGGTCACGTTTCTGGGAGTACGCCAGTATTTCCCCGATTCGCGACCCGGATGGAAAAATTGTCAGCTATCTGGCCGTCAAAGAGGACATTACGGATCGCAAGGCCGCCGAGGACGACCTATTGCGCGCCAAAGAACAGGCGGAATACGCCGATCATGCGAAAACCCAATTTCTCGCCAGCATGAGCCACGAATTACGCACCCCGCTCAACGCCATCATCGGCTTTTCCGACCTTCTCATGCACCAAGACATCGAAACTTTGGGAAACAAGAAATATCGCGGTTATGTCTCCGACATCAACGCCGCCGGCCAGCATTTGCTCGAAATCATTACCGATATTCTCGATATGTCGAAAATCGAAAGCGAGACGCTGGAGCTACACGAAGAAACCATCGACCTGAACGCCATTTTGCAAACGTGTGAACATCTGGCCCTTGGGCAGGCCGAGGACAAAAACATTCACCTCGCGCTGGAGTTGGCCGAAACGCCCTTGCTGTTGCTGGCCGATCGCCTGAGAGTTAAGCAAATTTTCATCAACTTACTGGGCAACGCCATTAAGTTTACGCCGCAAAATGGGCGAATCGTGACAAGAAGCGCGCTTCTTGCGAACGGCGCGCTCAAGGTGACGGTATCGGACAACGGCATTGGGATGAGTCCCGAAGACATTCCCCACGCCCTCGAACCGTTCGGACAACTTACGGACACCGCGTCCCACCCCCACGAAGGCGTCGGGCTGGGCCTTTATCTGGCGCGCGTGTTTACCGAAAAACATGGCGGAACGTTGAGTATTGAAAGCAATCTCGGCAAAGGCACCCGGATTTCGGTCGTTTTTCCCGGTGAGAGAATATTCCAGGCGGCCTGAGGCGTGACGCCCTCCGGGTGGCGCGTAAAACCGACGCAACGGCTCCACCCGGGGCTATTCTCGCCGCCCCATCCCGCCCTGTAACATTGTTTTGCCCGGGGGGACCTGCTATAGAGCAGACTTTGAGAGGCGACGCGCCTCACCGCCGCCGCCGCCCCTCGCACAGATCGAAAACGGACACACAGCCATGGCCAAACGCAGACAACTTTTCGAAGGCAAAGCCAAGGTGCTTTTCGAAGGGCCCGAACCGGGGACCCTCGTGCAGTACTTCAAGGACGACGCCACCGCCTTCAACAATCAGAAAAAAGGCACCATTACCGGCAAGGGCGTACTCAACAACCGCATTTCCGAGTACCTGATGACCCGCCTCGGCGAGATCGGCATCCCGACCCATTTCGTGCGCCGCCTGAACATGCGCGAACAGCTCATACGCGAGGTCGAAATCGTCCCCGTCGAAGTCGTCATCCGCAACATCGTCGCGGGATCTCTGGCCAAACGCTTCGCCATCGAGGAAGGCACCGCGCTGCCCCGTTCCATCGTCGAGTATTACTACAAGAAAGACGAACTGGACGATCCCATGATCTCCGAGGAACACATCACCGCCTTCGGCTGGGCGACGCCTCCGGAACTGGACGAAATCATGGCGATGAGCCTGCGCATCAACGATTTCCTGACCGGCCTGTTCCTCGGCATCGGCATCCGCCTGATCGATTTCAAGCTGGAATTCGGCCGCCTGTGGGAAGACGACCAGATGCGCATCGTCCTGGCCGATGAAATCAGCCCCGACAACTGCCGCCTGTGGGACCTCAAGACCAACGAAAAACTGGATAAGGACCGCTTCCGCCGCGACCTCGGCGGGATCGAGGAAGCCTACCAGGAAGTCGCCCGGCGTCTCGGCATCCTGCCGGAAAGCGGCCCCAACGATTATCAAGGCCCGGAAACCATCCAATAAGGGTGCTTTTTGCCAAAAGGAGTCTTCCGTGAAAGCGAAAGTCCATGTGACCCTAAAAAACGGCGTCCTCGACCCCCAGGGCAAGGCCGTTCAGCACACCCTGGCATCCCTCGGGTTCGATGGCGTCGATAACGTCCGCCAGGGCAAATACATCGAGCTTGACCTGCTCGAAACCGACGCCGACAAGGCGCGCGCGCAGGTTGACGCCATGTGTCGGCAACTTTTGGCCAACACCGTGATCGAAAACTATTCGATCGAAATCACGGACTAGGGTTATGAAAGCAGCCGTCATCGTTTTCCCCGGATCGAACTGCGACCGGGATGTTCAAGTCGCTCTGGAACGCAGCGTCGGAGCCCCCGTTTCGATGATCTGGCACCGGGAAACAAGCCTTCCCGCGCTGGATCTGATCGTCATTCCGGGGGGCTTTTCCTATGGCGATTACCTGCGCGCCGGCGCCCTGGCCGCCCGCTCTCCGGTCATGGCCGAGGTTATCCGGCAAGCCGAAAGAGGCGTCGCCGTGCTGGGGATCTGCAACGGTTTTCAAATTCTCACGGAGACCGGCTTGTTGCCCGGCGCTTTGATGCGCAACGCCGACCTGAAGTTCATCTGCCGCGATGTTTTTTTACGCGTCGAGAAAGCCGGCGCCCCGTTCACCCAAGATTATCGCGCCGGGCAGGTGATCACCGTCCCCATCGCCCATCACGACGGCAATTATGAAACCGACCCGGATACCCTGAAAAGCCTGGAAGACGGCGATCAGGTCGCCTTTCGCTACTGCGACGACGCGGGTGCGTTGGGGACCGAGAACAACCCCAACGGATCGGTCAACAACATCGCCGGTATCTTCAATAAGGCCGGCAACGTTCTGGGCATGATGCCCCACCCCGAGCGGTTGGCCGAGCCCGAGTTGGGCGGCATCGACGGTCGTCCCCTATTCGACGGACTGTGCAAGGCTTTTGGCGCATGAATACGCAAACCATGGACGAAATTACCCCCGAAATTGTTGCCGAACACGGCCTAAGTCCCGAAGAATACGACAAGGTTCTGGAGATTTTGGGCCGCACGCCCAACATCACGGAACTGGGCATTTTTTCGGTCATGTGGTCCGAACATTGTTCCTACAAGTCATCGAAAAAATGGCTGAAAACCCTGCCCACCGAGGCGCCTTGGGTGATCTGCGGGCCGGGCGAGAACGCCGGCGTCGTCGATATCGGCGACGGTCAGGCGGCGATCTTCAAGATGGAAAGCCATAATCACCCGTCCTATATCGAGCCCTACCAGGGCGCGGCGACCGGCGTCGGCGGTATCATGCGCGACGTTTTCACCATGGGCGCGCGCCCCGTCGCCAACCTCAACGCCCTGCGCTTCGGCGCGCCCGAGCACCCGAAGACGCGCCATCTGCTGTCCGGCGTCGTCGCCGGCATTGGTGGTTACGGCAACTGCATGGGGGTGCCCACGGTGGGCGGAGAATGCGAATTCGACCCCAGCTACGACGGCAATATCCTGGTCAACGCGATGACCGTGGGTCTCGCCGACAGCGACAAGATTTTCTATTCCGCGGCGGCGGGAATCGGCAACCCGGTGGTTTATGTCGGCTCGAAAACCGGACGTGACGGCATCCACGGCGCGACCATGGCCTCGACCGAATTCAGCGAGGACACCGAGGAAAAGCGCCCCACCGTTCAGGTCGGCGACCCGTTTACCGAAAAGTTGCTGCTTGAAGCCTGCCTGGAGCTGATGAAGACCGACGCCATCGTCGCCATTCAAGACATGGGCGCGGCGGGCCTGACCTCGTCGAGCTTCGAGATGGCCTCCAAGGGCGGCGTCGGCGTCGAGCTTGATCTGGATAGCGTGCCCCAACGCGAAGAGGGCATGAGCGCCTACGAAATGATGCTTTCGGAAAGCCAGGAAAGAATGCTGATGGTGCTCAAACCCGGTCGCGAGGAAATGGCCCGCGCCGTGTTCGAAAAGTGGGAGCTGGATTTCGCCGTTATCGGCGTCCTGACCGACACGGGACGCATGGTTCTCTCCCACAAGGGCGCGCGGGTCGCCGACCTGCCGATCGACCCGCTGGCCGAAGCCTCGCCGGAATACGACCGACCGTGGACGCCGACCCCGGCCCGCGCGCGCTTAAGCCCCGCCGACGTCCCGGCTCCGGCCGATCCGGTGGCGGCGCTGAAAACGATGATCGGCTCGGCGAACCTCGGATCGCGGCGCTGGATCTGGGAACAATACGATCACATGGTGATGGCCGACACCATCGCCCGGCCCGGCGGCGACGCGGCGGTGGTGCGCGTGCACGGTACGACCAAGGGGTTGGCGATGTCCAGCGATTGCACGCCACGCTATTGCGTCGCCGATCCCGTCGAGGGCGGCAAACAGGCGGTCGCCGAATCGTGGCGCAACATCACCGCCACCGGCGCACGTCCCCTGGCGATCACCGACAACATGAACTTCGGCAACCCGCAACGCCCGGAAATCATGGGCCAGTTCGTCGGCTGCATCGACGGCATCGCGGAGGCCTGCCGCGCCCTGGATTACCCGGTGGTGTCGGGCAATGTCTCGTTATACAACGAGACCAATGGCGCGGGTATTCTGCCGACCCCGACGATCGGCGGGCTAGGTGTGCTCGACGACATCGCCAAACGCATGTCGATCGCGTTTCCCGAAGAGGGCCAAACCCTGTTGCTGGTCGGGATCACCACGGGACACCTGGGCTGCGGCCGCTATCTGGACATCTGCCTGGGACGGCGAGACGGAACGCCGCCGCCGGTCGATCTCGCCCAGGAACGGGCCAATGGCGATTTTGTGCGCGACTTGATCCATGACGGCTGCCTTACCGCGTGTCACGACGTTTCCGACGGCGGCCTCGCCATCGCCCTGGCGGAAATGGCGATCGCCGGCGACATCGGCGCGCAGATCACGCCACCCGCCGGCGCCCCGGCCCTGCACGCCTGGATGTTCGGCGAAGATCAGGCGCGTTATATTCTGTGTACGCGCGCGCCCGGCATCGTCATGGCGCGCGCCGCCGACCGCGATATTCCGATTCGCCCAATCGGAAATACCGGGGGGACGCAGTTGACGTTTGGCGATCGGCACGCCATATCCGTTGCGGAGCTGCGCCGGGCGCATGAAAATTGGATGCCCGACTTCATGACTCGGCGTTAAACAAAAAACTTTAGGGAGTCCGAACACCCATGGCCATGGAAGCGGCGGAAATAGAACGCCTAATCAAAGAAGCCTTCCCCGACGCCGACGTCTTGATCGAAGATCTTCGCGGCGACGGCGACCATTACGCGGCGCGCGTGTTATCCAAGCAGTTCGCCGGAAAAACCCGCGTTCAGCAACACCAGATGGTTTATGCCGCCTTACAAGGGCGCATGGGCGGCGAACTGCACGCCCTCGGCTTGCAAACCGGCGTGCCCGAGGATAACGCCTGAGACGCCCCAAACAAACACACCCTGACACTTATTCCAGACGGAGGATCTCACCGATGAGCGACAATCCCGTTTTCGATCGTATCCAGCAAGAACTCGACGACAACCCCGTGGTTCTGTTCATGAAGGGCACGCCGATGTTCCCACAGTGTGGTTTTTCCGCCGCCGTGGTCGGCGCGCTGACCCAAATGCAGGTTAAATTCAAGGGCGTCAATGTGCTTGAGGATCAAGAGATCCGCGAAGGCATCAAGGCGTTCAGCAATTGGCCGACCATTCCGCAGTTTTACGTCAAAGGCGAATTCGTCGGCGGTTGCGACATCATCAAGGAAATGTACGAAAGCGGCGAGTTGCAAAAACTTCTCGACAGCAAAGGCATCGCCCACGCCGCCTGACGCCCCGCGTGAGAGTATCCCAATAAAAGGCCCGCCTTGAATGAGGCGGGCCTTCAATTTGTTAACGCCATGCGCGATCGTCAAAAACATCCGCCCGTGTTCCCTAGTGGTTTGAGTTTAACATTTGAGTCCGATGCAATTGGACACAAATGTGTGAAGAAATCAAACTGCAACAAAAAGATAGATAGTGGTCGGCCCGATCCACTAGGGGCAGGATCTATTAATCTGATGCGCCTTCGGCGCCAGGGATCGCCTGAACCGAGACGTTGCATAACCCCTCGTTGGGCGATTGAAAAATAAAAAATTTGTAGAGGTTATTCTCCCGTCCAGATGTTCTACAATCCGCGGCGCAACCACAAAAAAGTGGGCTGTCATCGCCCATTGAGCTCAAATGGCGGGAAAATGACGCCGCGAGGCGTTTAGAGAATCCGAAGCATCTCCGTTCAAGTTTCCAGGACGACTTCCCACCTTGGGTTTAAGCGATTAGGAGCCGAAGACGCATGCCCTTGCCTAAGACCGAAAAAGAAGAAACCCGATTTGAGTTTGGCCGCAATTGGCGACGTTTCCTTAATCATCTGAATAACGAACGCATTTCCGAGGCGCAAAAATCGCTTTCCGGCATGCTTGAGGTCAGCGATTTATCGGGAAAGAGTTTTCTCGATATCGGCTCCGGCAGTGGTTTGTTTTCCTTGGCGGCTCGGCGCTTAGGCGCGAAGGTCCACTC
This sequence comes from Varunaivibrio sulfuroxidans, assembly GCF_029318635.1. Classification (NCBI taxonomy): domain Bacteria; kingdom Pseudomonadati; phylum Pseudomonadota; class Alphaproteobacteria; order Rhodospirillales; family Magnetovibrionaceae; genus Varunaivibrio; species Varunaivibrio sulfuroxidans. The sequence continues at coordinate 1,748,211 of NZ_CP119676.1, forward strand.
TTTCGATTACGACCCCCTATCCGTGGCCTGCACGCAAGAGGTGAGGCGTCGATATTTTCCCAACGATCCCGATTGGCGTGTAGAGCAAGGATCCGCGCTTGACGGTGAATACATTCGAGCGTTGGGAACCTATGACGTCGTATATTCATGGGGCGTGCTTCATCACACGGGAAAAATGTGGTCGGGGCTGGAAAATGCGGCCATGAGCGTGCGTGACGGTGGGATTTTGTTCATCGCTATTTATAACGATCAAGGCTGGATAAGTCGTTATTGGTCTTGGGTAAAGAAAACGTATAACGCGAACGGCGTCTCGAAGGTCGCGGTGACTGCCGTACACATGCCTTATCTCTTTGGGGCGCGCTGGCTCGTTCGTCTGTTGACAAATCGGCTCAAGATCGAGCGTGGAATGACGCTTTGGTACGATATGATCGACTGGCTAGGCGGCTATCCATTCGAGGTCGCCACGCGAGAACAGATCGTCGATTTCTATACGGCTCGTGATTTCGAACTGATCGGCGAACAGCTTTGCGGTCGCCGCCATGGCTGTAACGAGTACGTCTTTCGGAAATTACAAAAAACAGCCTCGAAATCAACGTCCGAAGTGTCATAACGTAAGCCCCCGAAAGACGGAACGATCCCAGGGAGGCGCCGTCAGTGGTGAAGGCGATCGACGGCGGCGGGCGGAGTTCCGCTCGAATGAGGAATATTTTCTTATTTTACGACGCCTAGTGGATCGGGCCGACGTTTCGCTCCCGCGAACCATCGGGCCGACCACTATCTATCTTTTTGTTGCAGTTTGATTTCTTCACACATTTGTGTCCAATTGCATCGGACTCAAATGTTAAACTCAAACCACTAGGCGTCATCAAAATCCGACGCCAAGGCCTCCCGGACGTCGCCACTCACCCGGCTCATATGGCCGTACTGGGGATGTTCGATCGATAGAACCACATCGTTCTTCGGATCGCGAAAGGCGGAGATTTGTTGATCCGTCAGAGGAAAATGCAAAAATTGGATGGCGGACGCCTTGCCTTCCGCCGTGGTCCGATCGACATCTGTCTCGGCGATGGCGTGCACGCTGTCCGCGCCGATACGCAGATAAACGGTTTCCTCGACGCCGCCCAAATCGGCCAAAAAACGGCCTCGGCGCTCGGGGTCGTCGATCTCAAACATCAAAGTCGCGACAAGATCGTGTCCTTTTGGGATTAATGGATTATAGGCGCGAAGCTCGTCTTCAATTTGATTTTCGCCCCCCTGCTCAATGTACAACATCTCATGAATTTGATGAAACATGGTGTCGTAGCTTTCAAAGTAGAAGGTGGCGTCGGGGCCGACGTGAACGCGCCGATTTTTTTTCAGCGCGCTCATTTCCTTGCGCCGCCGGTCGCGTTGCTGGGCGTAGGCCGCCATGTTCATGATATCCGCGGGCGTAATCTCGTGTTTATGCATAAGGATGTCTCTCATAATCCGTAAGACTTTGCGATCAACTGAATCGGGTGCTTTTCCACGGTCTGTACTGCTTTTCCCCCCTCGTCCAGCCCTTCCATGCCCTGCAGGATATGGCCACGGGCCAGGGGACATTCGGAGACCAGAAAGGTCGGTTTCGCCTGCGTCGCTTGGCGAAATACCGGCTTGCCGATTTTCATTCCCACCTCGAAATTTTCGGTGCGCGTACCCCACGCCCCACCGTGACCGGAACACCGCTCGATCACCGTGATCTTGGTGTCGGGAATAAGACGCAGAAGTTCCGCGCCCTTTTGCCCCATGTTTTGCGCCCGGGCATGACAGGGGATATGGATGGCGACATCCCCCTGAAGGGGTTTCAGACCTTCGCTCATTCCTTCTTTTTTGGCCATGGCGACCATGTATTCGGCGGCGTCGAAGGTCGCCTTGGAAAGGTCGGCGATCGCGGCATCGTCGGGTTCGATCAGGGGCCATTCGAATTTGACCATCAGGGCGCACGAGGACACCGGGGCGACGATGTCATAGCCTTTGGCGATCCACGGCGCGAAGGCCTCGGCGACCCGCTTGGCGCTTTTAGCGACCGCTTCAATATCGCCATGCTCCAACTGCGGCATACCGCAACAACCGGGATGAATGACTTCGGTCTCGACGCCGTTCCGAGCCAGGACCTTACGCGTATCGAGGACGATATCGGCGCTGTTGTATTCACCGAAACAGGTCGCGTAAATCACGGCCTTGCGGCCGAAAGCCGGGGCCTGTTTGTTGACTACGATCGACTGGGCCGCCGCCTGGGCGCTACTGGTCTTGGGCGAGAACGGCGGCAATTCGGCGTCCTTGTGAACGCCGAGGAGGGCCTGCATGAGCGGGCGGGTGAAGGCGTTGCCGCGCTGCGACGCCCAGTTGGCGAGCGAGGAAAAGGTGCAGCCTAGCTTTCCGTTCTTGTCGGTCTGGGTCAGCAGAACCTCGCTGCGCGCAATTTTTCCTTGGCGAAACGCCTGGGCGCGCGCGCGCACCATCAAATGGGGAAAGTCGAGATTAAAATCGTGGGGCGGCACATAGGGACACTTTGTCAGAAAACACATGTCGCACAGGGTGCACGCTTCGACGATCGGGGCGAAATCTTTCGAATTAACACTGTCCAGTTCGCCGCTTTCGGATTCATCGACGAGATCGAACAGGCGCGGAAAACTATCGCACAAATTAAAACAGCGCCGGCACCCATGACAAATATCGAAGACACGGCGCAGTTCCACATCCAATTTCTCGGGATCATAGAAATCTGCTTCCCGCCACGCGATCGGATGGCGCGTCGGCGCATCGAGACTGCCTTCTCTCATACTGATCACCTCAAATTCTTTATACGGTGGCAATAAAATACACGCATGCCATGCGCATGGCTACTACACACTTCATGCGTGTGATCCACGCTCCGGCGACGGCCAATTCTCACACAACGAGAACGACCACTTTAGAGCGAAAAACGACAAAAGCAAAAAATTCGGGGAAGCGCGCCTAAGCACCTCCCCGAATTTTCTTCAAGAAGCGAGCATTCGGTAGCGTCAGTCCATTGTATCGAGCGCTTTTTGGAAACGCCCGGCGTGGGATTTTTCCGCTTTCGCCAAGGTCTCGAACCAATCGGCGATTTCATCGAAACCTTCCTCGCGCGCGGTTTTCGCCATACCGGGATACATATCGGTATATTCGTGGGTTTCCCCGGCGATGGCCGCCTTCAGGTTATCGGTGGTGGGGCCGATGGGCAGGCCCGTCGCCGGGTCGCCGGTGGCTTCGAGAAATTCCAAATGGCCGTGAGCGTGTCCGGTCTCGCCTTCCGCGGTGGAGCGGAAGACCGTGGCGACATCGTTGTAACCCTCGACATCGGCCTTCTGAGCGAAATACAGATAGCGACGGTTGGCCTGAGATTCGCCCGCGAAGGCGTCCTTAAGATTGGTTTCGGTCTTCGAACCCTTCAAGCTCATCATATCCTCCAGTGTATTTTAACGAATTACGTCGCACCCAAAACCACGATCGGCATGGGCGCTTCGCAATGCACTATCTCAATCTGGAAGCAACGCGTCAATATATTTTTAGAATAAATCTAAAAGTACAAATAATAGTCTGAAACTATTATCTATACTCAGGCTTCCTCAAGGCGAACGACAACATCGATGCGCTGCAACCTGGTTCCTTGCGGAATTCCGGGAAGACCGACGACGTCAATCATATCGTCTGGAATATCCTCCAGTTTCCCGGATTTTTCAAAATAGTAATGGTGGTGCATGCCGTTATTGGTATCAAAATACGAGCGGCTGGAATCGACGACGATTTCCCGCAACAATCCCGCACCGGTGAATTGGTGCAGAGTATTGTACACCGTCGCCAAGGATACGCGAATAGCCGAACCCAACGCCTCGGCATGAAGCATTTCCGCGGTCACATGGCGATCGCCGCCTTCGAATAAAAGTTTGGCCAAGGCCAAACGTTGCCGTGTCGGACGCAACCCGACTGTTCTCAATTGTTCCAAGGCGTGGCTATAAGGTCTCATTTAGATATTTTTCCTCTGTGTGTTTGCCTGCACGCAGTGCCCTCCCGCCTTACATGCGCAATACGTAATATAAACGTATAACTTAAATAATGAACGTTGGCAACGCCCAACGGGGCATCAATCCCCGCTCGTAATCCGCTCAACCAGCTGTTTAACGGTGGGAATGAAGCCATTCTCGTAAAATGGATCCTTGCCGAACATATAAGCATTATGCCCCGCAAACATCAAATTATTCTCAATATCGCCGCCATGAGCAATATCTTGTAGGGTTTTTTGAATGCAAAACGAACGAGGGTCGGCACGCTTTCCGGTGGTGCCTTCCGCGTTGTCCGCCCAATTACTGAAACGGCATTGGGAAAGACACCCCATGCAATCGGCCTGGTCCTTGAGAATCTCTCGGGCCGCGTCAAGACTGACGAAGATGACCGTTCCGTCCGGCGTTTTCATGGCCTCGCTGTGGCCCTCGGCGATCCAATTTTCGGCGCGGGCTTTGTCGGCCGCGGTCAGATAAATCGGGCGGCCGCGCGCGCCCACGGGCAGGGCCTCGCTTTGGCTATCGTTCGGCTTGGCGGCATAGGGCGCCTGACGGGAAGAACGTCGGTCCAACTCATCGAGCAAGTGGTTGCGCACCGCCGACGAGTAAAATCCGGTCGGGCTGAACTTGTTTAAATAGACGTCGCCCTCCTTGAGGGTCAACAGGCGCTTTTTCCAAGCCTCCGAGATCGGGCTTTCCCGGGTCAACAGGGGCCGGGTGCCGTACTGAAAGGCGATCGGGCCAAGTTCGGGATTATCGATCCAATCGGCCCAGTCGCGCAGAAACCATACCCCTCCCGCCATGACGATGGGGACGTGGTCCAAGCCATATTGGCGCATCACCCGGCGCAGCTCGACGACACGCGCGAACGGCGCCTCGGGCGTTTGCGGATCCTCGGAATTGGACAGGCCGTTATGCCCGCCGGCAAGCCAAGGGTCTTCATAAACGACGCCGCCCAGAAATTCAGGATAATTCTTATAGGCCCGCCGCCACAGCGCGTTGAAGGCGCGCCCACTGGAGACGATGGGATAATACTGAACGCCGTAACCGGCCGCGATCTCGGCCACTTTATAGGGCATTCCCGCGCCACAGGTGACCCCGTGCACGAGGCCTTTCGCGCCTTCGAGTATACCGTTAAGCACCTGCTCGGTGCCGCCGGCCTCCCACAGCACATTGATGTGAATGCGTCCGTTTCCAGCGGCGGTCTCGTGGGCGATGCGCGCCTGTGCGATACCCCCGGATATGGCGTAGGCGACCAATTCGTTGAACCGTTCGCGGCGCACCGTGCTGTGGTAGACTTGGCGGATGATCTTGCCGTTCTCGTCATAAGAATCGGGATTGACCGCCGAAAGCGTTCCCACCCCGCCGGCGCGCGCCCAGGCGCCCGCCGTCAATCCGTTGGAAACCGCAACGCCTTTGCCACCCTCGACCAGCGGCAAAACTTCGGCGCCGGAAATAACCAGAGGGTTGAGTGCTTTCACTCGACTACTCCCACCTTGCCGGGATGGCCACGTCAACACCCCGGTTTTCGTCTGTTCCTTGTGACCGGGGCAGGTCGGCTTGACGCCGTCCCGCCCCACATTTTCACACGATCACTCAGCTTTCGGCTTGTCGCTGATGTCTTCGCCGGTCTCCTGATCGACGACCCGCATCGACAACTTGATTTTACCGCGGTCGTCGATTCCGATCAGCTTGACCTTCACCGCGTCACCGACGTTAACCACATCCGTGGTCTGCCCGACGCGATGGTCGGCCAACTCGCTGATGTGCACGAGGCCATCCTTGGCCCCCATGAAGTTGACGAAAGCGCCGAAGTCCACCGTCTTGACGACCTTGCCGGTGTAAATCGCGCCGACCTCCGGTTCGCTGGTCAATGACTTGATCCAATCGATCGCCTGCTGCGCCGAAGCGTCATCGACGGCGGCAACCTTGACCGTGCCGTCATCCTCGAGATCGATCTTGGCTCCGGTGGTCTCGGTGATCTCTCGGATCACCTTGCCGCCGGCCCCGATAACGTCGCGGATTTTGTCTTTATTGATCTGGAAAACGGTAATACGCGGCGCTTTCGAGCTGACGTCCTCGCGGGCGTTGGAAATCGCCCGGCCCATCTCGCCGAGGATGTGAATACGACCGTCCTTGGCCTGGGCCAGCGCCGTCTTCATGATCTCCTCGGTGATCGAGGTGATCTTGATGTCCATCTGCAACGAGGTGATGCCGTTTTCCGTCCCGGCGACCTTGAAATCCATGTCGCCGAGATGATCTTCATCGCCGATGATGTCGGAGAGCACGGCGACGCCGTCATCTTCCTTGATCAGGCCCATGGCGATACCCGCCACCGGCCGCTTCAACGGCACGCCGGCGTCCATCAGCGACAGGGATGCGCCGCACACCGACGCCATCGAGCTGGAGCCGTTGGATTCGGTAATCTCGGAAACCACCCGCATGGTGTAGGGGAAGTCTTCCTTCGACGGCAGCATCGGGTGGATCGCCCGCCAGGCAAGTTTACCGTGGCCGATTTCACGCCGTCCGGTAAACCCAAAACGACCTGCTTCGCCAACCGAATACGGCGGAAAGTTATAATGCAGCATGAAGTGTTCGCGGTACGAGCCTTCGAGAGCATCGATCAACTGTTCGTCCTGGCCGGTGCCTAAGGTGGCGACCACCAGGGCCTGAGTTTCGCCGCGGGTGAACAGGGCCGAACCGTGCGCGCGCGGCAGAATACCGACTTCCGAAACGATCGGGCGCACGGTTTTGGTGTCGCGCCCGTCGATACGCATCCCGGTTTTCAAGATGTCGCGGCGCACGATCGTTTTTTCCAGGGACTTCAAGGCGTCGGCGAGGACTTCGTCGAGCAATCCCTGGTCAATACCGTCATCGGCTTTCATCTGTGCGGCGACGGCGTCCTTGGCGGCGGCGACCTTGCTTACGCGCTCGATCTTGTCCTTGATCGCATAAGCCTCGCGCAGCGGCGCTTCGGCGGCGGCGACGATCTTCGCCTTCAGGCCTTCGACTTCGTCCGGCGCCTCGGGCAAGTCCCAAGGTTCCTTGGCGCATAGCTCGGCAAGCGCGATGATCGCGTCGATCACCGGCTGGAACGCCTTGTGGCCGAACATCACGCCGTTGAGGAGAACGTCTTCGGATAGCTCGTTGGCCTCGGATTCGACCATCAGCACGCCTTCGGCGGTACCCGCGACGATCAGGTCGAGCTCGGTGTCGGCCATCTGGTCGAGACGCGGGTTGAGCACATATTCGCCGTCGATATAACCGACCCGGCAGCCGCCGATCGGCCCGAAAAAGGGCAGGCCGGAAATCGTCAACGCGGCGGAGGTTCCGATCATGGCGGCGATATCGGGATCGTTTTCCATGTCGTGGGCGACGGTGGTGCAGATAATCTGGGTTTCGTTCTTGAAACCCTTGGCGAACAGCGGGCGGATCGGGCGATCGATCAGACGCGAGGTCAGAGTCTCTTTTTCGCTGGGACGCGCTTCACGCTTGAAAAACCCGCCCGGGATCTTGCCCGCGGCATAGGTCTTTTCTTGGTAGTGAACGCTAAGTGGGAAAAAATCCAATCCGGGGCGCGCACTTTTCGCGCCGACGGCGGTGCACAACACCTTGGTTTCGCCATAGGTCACCATCACGGCGCCGTCGGCCTGCCGGGCGATCTTGCCCGCCTCCAGGGTCAGCGTACGCCCACCCCATTCGATCTCTTTTTTAAACTCGGTAAACATCTTTTTTACGTACTTCCTTCACTTCGAAGGTGGTGCGTCCTTCATCGCCGGGGGCCTTTTGTTCCTAGCCCGACCCCTACCAATACCGGCGGCACGCTGCCTTCGCTTTTTCCCGCCGCGGCCGTCCGCGGCGGGGTCGTTCATCGAAAAAGACCGGCCGGCCCACCATCGCGGCGAGGTCGGCCGGAACTTTACCTGCGCAGGCCGAGACGGCCGAGAACCTCTTCGTAGCGCGCGCCTTTTTTGCGCTTCAGGTAATCCAGCAGACGACGGCGTTGACCGACCATGATCAGCAACCCGCGACGGGAATGGTGGTCTTTTTTGTGAACCTTCATGTGCTCGGTCAAATTGACGATCCGTTCGGTCAAAACGGCGATTTGCACTTCGGGCGATCCGGTATCGCCGTCCTTGACGGCGTATTCCTTGATCAATTCTTGTTTACGTTCGGCGGTAATCGACATCGAGGTCTCCTACAATTAGAGGTTAAGAACGCGCAGGGGGCGAATTTCGCCGCCCACAATTTTGGCCAACGCAACCACCCGATCCCCATCCATCGCGCGCACCACCTCATCGGGGTGCGCCGAAATTGGGTTTCGAGAAAGAACATGAAAGGCCGATAACGCCCGCCCATGCGCCAGTCTCGTGGCCTCCGTCGTCGTCAAGGCCAGTGCCGGGATGTCGTCCAGCGCGGTCGCAACGGCGAGCAGATGGTTTTCAAGGGCCGCACTATGCCCCAGGGTCTCTAGATTATCCAGCGAAATTGCGGATTTTTCATCGAACGGGCCGACGCATGTCCGCCTGAGCATCGCGACGTATCCGACCGTGCCCAATTTCAACGCCAAATCGCGGGCGAGGGCGCGAATATACGTTCCCTTGCCGACGGTGACGGTGAAGGTGGCGTGATCGGCGTCGGGCATATCGACCAGATCGAAGCGTTCGATACGCACGCGGCGTGGTTTCAGCGCCACATCCTCGCCGCCGCGCGCCAAGGCGTATGCGCGCTTACCGTCCACCTTAATGGCGGAAAAAATTGGCGGCGTTTGCTCGATATCGCCGATAAAATCGCCCAGGATATTTTCGACTTCAAGGCGCGTCGGGCGCGCCGAACTGGTCGCGATCACGGCCCCTTCGCCATCATCGGTGTCGCGCCGTTCCCCCCAGCGCACCGTGAAACGGTATCCCTTGGCGCCGTCCATGACATAAGAGACGGTTTTCGTCGCCTCGCCCAACGCCAGGGGCAAAATACCCGTCGCCAAGGGGTCCAAGGTGCCGCCATGACCGACCTTGGCCGCCCCGGTGCAACGTCGAACCCGTCCAACGACGGCGTTCGAGCTGATCCCTGCGGGTTTATCGACGATAAGCCAGCCGTGGATAGGTATCCCCTTGCGCCTACGCGCCATCGTCCCCCGCCTCGCCGTCGTCAGCCGTACCGATTGCGTCCTCGTCGCCGGTGTGCGCCTGAACGTCGCGGCGAACCTCGGGCGACGACAGCAACGCCCCGATCCGCCCCGCCTCGTCGAACGAGGTGTCCGGCTCGAAATTGAATTTCGGCATGTATCTCAATTGCATCCGTTTCGCCGCCTCGTGGCGCAAAAACGGACCCGCCCGGCGCAAAGCGTCAAGCACATCGTGCACTGCCGTCGCGTCGCCGCCGCCCAGCGGGGTGACGAACGCCGTCGCGTTTTTCAGATCGGGGCTGACCCGAACCTCGGTAATCGTGAGGCTGACGCCGCTCAACGCCGGATCGCGCAATTCGCCGCGCTCGACAATCCACGCCAAGGCATGGCGCAATTCCTCGCCAACACGAAGCTGGCGCTGGCTGGGAGGCCGTCCTTCCCGTTTTGTCATGAGACCCTCAATAGGGGCGCGCCGCTACAGTTCGCGCGCCACCTCTTCCACTTCAAAGCATTCGATTTGATCGCCCACCTTGATGTTGTCGTAATTGGCGAACGCCATGCCGCACTCGGTGCCTTCCTTGACTTCCTTGACGTCGTCCTTGAAGCGCTTGAGTTGGCTGAGATCGCCTTCGTGGACCACCACGTCGTCACGCAACAGACGCACCTTCGATCCCCGGCGCACCATGCCGTCGGTAACGATACACCCGGCGACCTTGCCGACCTTGGAGACGTTGAAGACCTCACGCACTTCGGCGTAACCTAGGAAATTTTCCCGGATCGTCGGGGCGAGCATGCCCGATAGCGCCTTGCGCATGTCGTCGGTGACATCGTAAATGATCGAATAGTACCGGATATCCACGCCGTCGCGCCGTGACAAATCGCGAGCCTGGGCGTTGGCGCGGACGTTGAAGCCGATGATGAACCCGCCGCTGGCGCGCGCCAGGACGACATCGGACTCATTGATGCCGCCCACCGCCGCGTGCAGAACGCGGGCCTTGACCTCGTCGGTGGACAATTTTTCAAGAGCGGTCAGGATCGCTTCCAGCGAGCCGTGGACATCGGCCTTGATGACCACCGGAAGTTCTTCGGCCTCGCCTTCCTGGATACGCTCGAACATCTGTTCCAGCGTGCCGCGGGCGCCGGCGGCGGCGCGCACGTCGCGCTTTTTCCGCTGGCGGTATTCGCTGACTTCGCGGGCCCGGGTGTCGCTATCGACGACGACCATCTCGTCGCCCGCCTCGGGGGTACCGTTCAGTCCCAGAACCTCGACCGGAACGGCGGGACCGGCGGCATCCACCGTTCCCCCATGGTCGTCGATCAAGGCCCGCACCCGGCCCCATTCGGAACCGGCGACGAAGATATCGCCCTTGCGCAGGGTGCCGCGCTGCACCAAAACGGTGGCGACCGAGCCTCGGCCCTGCTCCATTTTAGCCTCGATCACGACGCCCTCGGCGGGACGGTCGGGGTTGGCCTTGAGGTCGAGCATTTCGGCCTGCAGCAAAATCGTTTCCTCAAGCTGACCGAGGTTGGTGCGCGCCTTCGCCGAAACCTCGACACACATCACGTCGCCGCCCAGTTCCTCGGGCACCAGTTCGTGTTGCAGCAATTCGGTGCGCACGCGGGCCGGGTCGGCTTCGGGCTTGTCGCACTTGTTGATGGCGACGATAATCGGCACATCGGCGGCCTTGGCGTGATGAATCGCCTCGACGGTCTGCGGCATGATGCCGTCATCGGCGGCGACCACCAGGATCACCAGGTCGGTGACCTTGGCGCCGCGGGCGCGCATGTCGGTAAAGGCGGCATGGCCCGGGGTATCGACAAAGGTGATTTTCGCCCCCGATTCCGTGGTCACCTGATAGGCCCCGATGTGTTGCGTGATGCCCCCGGCCTCGCCACTGACGACGTCGGTCGAACGCAATGCGTCGAGCAGCGACGTCTTGCCGTGATCGACATGGCCCATCACCGTCACCACCGGGGCGCGGGGCGCCAAGTCACCCTGGGCGTCATCAATGCCGGCCAGGCCGATTTCCACATCCGCCTCGCTGACACGGCGCGCGGTGTGGCCGAACTCCGCCACAACCAGTTCGGCGGTGTCGGCGTCGATCACCTGGTTGATGGTGCTCATGACGCCCATCTTCATCAGTTCGCGGATAACATCGACGGCCCGCTCGGCCATCCGGTTGGCGAGTTCTTGAACCGTAATGGTCTCGGGAATGACGACATCGCGCATGATTTTCCCGGCGGTGGCGCGGGCCTGCTTTTGTTTCTGTTTTTCCTTTTCGCGCGCACGGCGTACGGCGGCCAGCGAACGTCCGCGCTCCTCGCCATCGGACAGGGCGTCGGCAATCGTCAACTTGCCCGAACGGCGACGCTTTTCGTCACTCTTGCGCGGTGCGGGGCGGCGTTCTTCTTCGCGGCGCTTAACCGGCTTCTTGTCGGCATCCGGTTTTTTGGCGTGACCGTCACCGCGGTGAGCGCCCTTGGCCTTGCCGTCATCGTCGTCGCCGGTAGGTTTAGCGGACTTAACCGAACGCGGGGAACGCGCCGTTTCCGGAGCGTTCTCACCTTGCCCACGCTTCTGCCCAACCTTGGTTTCCTGGGCCGCCTCTTTCGCGGGCGCGGCGCCCTCGCCGTCGTTCAGGGCTTCCGGTGCGCGCGCGGCTTTTTCCTCGGCGGCGGCGTTGAGGGCCTCTTGCTCTTGCGCCAGTTTTTCCTGGGCCGCTTTTTCCTTGGCCTCGATCTCCAGACGCGCGGCCTCATCCTCGGCGCGGAGGCGCGCTTCTTCGAGCGCCTTGGCGCGCGCGGCCTTTTCGCCCTCGGTCAGCTTACTGAGATTCTCCTCGAAGACCTTTTCCGCGGCGGCGGTCGCCCGGCTCGCTTCCGGCGTTGGCGTCGGCGTCACCTCGGGCGGCTCGACCAGCTGCGACTGTTGCGACATCTTTCCGTCGGAATTGCGCGTGTAGGTGCGTTTTTTCTTCACCTCGACCGTCACCATCTTGGAACGGCCATGGGAGAAACTCTGGCGCACCTGACCTGTCTCGACCCGTTTTTTCAATTCGAGTTTCCCGGGGCGATTGAGGCTCAGAGGTTTTTTATCAGTGTCTTTGGTATCGCTCATGTTTATCCGTTTCCAAAGCCAGAGCCGTACAGTTGCAGTCCCTAGCCGCCGCTCAACGCGACGCGTGTTCCGTGCGGCGCATCCCTTTCAGGCGCTCCGCCTCAATTAGCAAAACCTCGGCCAGCCGCCCCGGAGCGACGGCGGCGTGAACCGTACGCTCGCGCCCCAAGGTGTGGCCCAGATCGGCGGCGTCGAACAAGTCGAGCACCGGGGTATCCCCCGCCAAGGCGCGCACCTTGGCGCGACCGTCCGGGGCGCCGTCGCGCGCCGCCAGGACGACTCCGGCGGGGCCTTTCGCGCGTAGCGATTCGCGAACTTTACCAAAGCCCGCAACAACCTGCCCGGCGCGGCGCGCCAGGGCGATGATTTCAAGGCAGCGGCGCTCCAAAAGCGCCTCGATACGATCGGCCAAGTCCGCGTCCACCACCACACGCCGACGCGCCGCCTTGGCGAAAAGTTTGCGCCCGATGGCTGTATGTACCATATCGCGCGACGCACACAACCACAATCCGCGCCCGGGTAATTTTCCCGCGACATCGGGAACGATCCGATCGTCCGGGCCGACGACAAAGCGCAGCATCGTCGCCCGTGGATGGTGCGCCCCACTGACGATGCATCGTCGCGTCGCGCCGTCCACCGCCGTGGGGTGCGCATTGCCGCCGCCATCGGCCATCCGTTTTCCCTCGCCGTATTAAGCCGATGTCGCGTCGCCTTCGCTTTGCCCATCTTCGGCAAACCAATGCGCGCGGGCGGCCATGATGATCTCGTTGGCCTGGGTTTCACCGATGCCGTCCTCGGCGAGAATTTCGACCAGTTCATCCCCGGCAAGATCGCCAAGATCGTCCAACGTTTTCACCCCGCTGTCGCCGAGTTTCACCAGCATCGCAGGGGTAAATCCCTCAAGCGCCTTCACCTCGTCGGAGATGCCCAACTCCTCCAGACGCCGCGCGATATCCTCTTCGCGCTGCGCCAGGTAAGCGCGAGCCCGTTCACGCAGTTCCTCGGCCACCGACATGTCGAAACCTTCAATTTCGGCCAAGTCGTCCACCGGCACGAAGGCAACTTCGTCAACCGAGGTAAACCCTTCGGTCAAGAGCAACTGGGCAATCACCTCGTCGATATCCAGGGCGTCAACAAACAACTGCGAGCGTTTGCGGTTTTCTTCCTGGCGGCGCTCGGATTCCTCATCCTCGGTTAGAATATCGATATCCCAACCGGTCAACTGCGACGCCAAGCGCACGTTTTGCCCGCGCCGACCAATCGCCAAGGAAAGCTGATCCTCAGGCACAACGACCTCGATCTTGTTGTTGTCCTCGTCCAAGACCACCTTGGCCACTTCCGCCGGGGCCAGGGCGTTGACCAGAAACATCGCCGGATCGGCGGACCACTGGATGATGTCGATTTTTTCGCCTTGCAGCTCGCTAACCACCGCCTGCACGCGCGAGCCGCGCATGCCGATGCACGGCCCCACGGGGTCGATCGACGAATCGTTGCTGATCACCGCCAGTTTAGCGCGCGAACCGGGATCGCGGGCAACCGCTTTGATTTCGATAATGCCATCATAAATTTCCGGCACTTCCTGAGCGAACAGCTTGGCCATGAACTCGGGCGCCGTGCGCGACAAGAAAATTTGCGGCCCGCGCTGTTCCTCGCGAACATCCTTGATATAGGCGCGCACCCGATCGCCGTTGTTGAAGTGTTCGCGCGGGATGGTGTCGTCGCGGCGCATCAAGCCCTCGCCACGCCCCATATCGACCACGACGTTGCCGAATTCGACGCGCTTGACGATGCCGTTGACAACCTCGCCGATGCGGTCTTTGTATTCCGCATACTGACGCTTGCGTTCCGCTTCGCGCACTTTTTGCACGATCACCTGCTTGGCGGTCTGCGCCGCGATGCGTCCGAAATCGATCGGCGGCAGGGGATCGACGATAAAGGCGCCGACCTCGGCGTCGGGCTTGCGCTTGAGGGCTTCGCTCAAGACGAGCTGAGCCGCTTCACTTTCGGGGTCGATCTCGGCGTCGTCGGCGACAACCTCGATATAGCGCGCCAGCGTGATCTCACCCGTGGTCCGGTCGATGTGGGCGCGAATGTCGTGCTCGTGACCATACTTCGAGCGACCGGCGCGCTGGATCGCTTGCTCCATCGCCTCCAGGACCTCGTCACGATCAATCGATTTGTCCCGCGCCACGGCATCCGCCACGGTCAAAAGTTCGGGGCGGACATGCAACCCAACGCCACTTTCCAAGTCAGCCATCTTCTTCAATTCCCTATCTGTTGCGCTTCGGCAAGCAGTTCGTCCGTCATCAATAATTTGGCGCGATGGATGTCCTCAAACGCCAGTTCGTAATCTTCCCCTTCACAGGAGATACGCACCGTCGATCCCTCGACACCCAGCAGACGCCCCGAAAAGCGTTTGCGGCCCGCCACCAGATCGTGCGTTTCAATTCTGACTTCGTAGCCGCAAAACCGTTCGAAATCCTTCAGCTTGACTAGGGGGCGGTCGAGGCCGGGCGAACTGACCTCAAGGGTATAGGCCGCCGAGATCGGATCATCGACGTCCAGCAGGGCGGACGTCGCGCGCGAAACGTCGGCGCAATCGTCAACCACGATCGGCGCGCCATCCTTGCGTTCCACCATGATTTGCAGGCGCACCCGCTGCGCGCCCGAAATCTGAATACGCACGATGTCGAAGCCCATGTCCTCGATGGTCGGGCCAATGATTTTTTCGATCCGGTCGGTAACGTCCATATTTTTTCGTTTTCTTCGTTTTGTATCGTTCTTCGCTTAGTGTCGGGGACCTTCATCGGCCCACCCCAAACCGTCCAGGAAAATAAAACCCGTGCCGTCCAGGAAAATAAAAAAGGTGGGCCGCGGCCCACCTCATCGCCCATCACAACAGGGGGCATATGAGAGTCTCATATCTAACTGGCCTTTCAATACACCCGTTAGAAGGCGAATATCAAGTCTTTTCATTACGCCCCATCGCCCAAAGATCGGCGGCGTCGGCGAAAGCACAAGTAGGCCGGACGATCGCCGGCTAAGGCCTTTTCCTCGTAGCGGGTAGCGATCCAGTCCGCGGGGGGCGTACGCCAATCGCCGGGACGGCGGGCGGTCCATTCGAAATCGGGGTGAGACAGGACGTGAAACAAGGCCCAGCGCACATAATCCATATGATCGCTGGCGACGCGCAACGCGCCGCCATCCTTGAGCAAGCGGGCGATATGATTAAGATTTTCGGGGTTGATAAAGCGCCGTTTATGGTGGCGCGTCTTCGGCCAGGGATCGGGAAACAGGACGAAAAAACGATCGAGCGACGCCTCCGGTAACATCGCAAACAGATGACGGGCGTCATCGTCGTAAACGCGCACGTTACGAACATCATGACTTTTCAGCGCGCTAAGCAAGCTGGCGACGCCGTTTTTAAACGGCTCGCACCCAATAAACCCGATATCCGGGTGGGCGCGCGCCTGTTGGGCCAAGTGCTCGCCGCCGCCGAACCCGACCTCGAACCACAATTCCTTCAACCGATCGGGGAATAAATCAACGAGAGATCCCCGGGGATCGACCCGTATGGTCGGCAAGTACGTGTCGATCAGATCCTGTCGGGCGGGACGCAGCTTGTGCCCTTGTCGGCGACCGTAGAAAGGTAGTCGCGCCGCCGCCTGGGAGGAGGCGCCTTTCTCTTTGTCCGGCGCATCGCTATCGGCTGTCATGGATCGGCCTTTCGCGCGCCGGGCCCTTGCGCGACGGCCTAGGAAAAGGCTGCGCGCAAATCGCCGACGAGGTCCGTGTCTTCCCAGGAGAACCCGCCGTCGGCGGCGACCTTGCGGCCAAAATGGCCATAAGCCGCGGAGCGGGCGTAGATCGGCCGGTTGAGGCGCAGATGTTCGCGAATGCCGCGTGGCGACAGATCCATCAACTGACGCAGCGCATCCGACAATTTATCCTCGTCAACTTGGCCCGTTTCATGGGTGTTGACGTAAACCGACAACGGCTTGGAGACGCCGATCGCGTAGGCCAACTGAATGGTGCAGCGCTCCGCCAGGCCCGCCGCGACGACATTTTTCGCCAGATAGCGCGCCGCATAGGCCGCCGAACGATCGACCTTGGTCGGATCCTTGCCTGAAAAAGCGCCGCCACCGTGTGGCGCCGCGCCGCCATAGGTATCGACGATAATCTTGCGTCCGGTCAGCCCGGCGTCGCCGTCGGGGCCGCCGACAATGAACTGGCCCGTCGGATTGACGTAAAATTCATCTTCTGGACACATCCAGCCTTCGGGCAGCGCCGCCGTCACGTAAGGACGAACGATTTCGCGCACGTCGTTCTGGCTCAACCCTTCGGCGTGCTGTGTCGAAACCACCACCGAGGCGGCGCCAACCGGCTTGCCGTTGTGGTAACGCAACGTCACTTGGCTCTTGCTGTCGGGGCGCAAACCAGGCTCGGTTCCGCCGCGGCGCGCTTCGGCCATGGTGCGCAATATGGCGTGGGAATAATGGATCGGCGCCGGCATCAGCACGTCGGTTTCGGTGCAGGCGTAACCGAACATGATCCCCTGATCGCCCGCGCCTTCGTCCTTGTTGCCGCTGGCGTCCACGCCCATGGCGATATCCGGCGACTGGCCGTGAAGGAGGACTTCCACATCGCAATCGCGCCAATGGAAACCGTCCTGTTCATAGCCGATTTCCTTAACCACCCCGCGTGCGATCTGCGCGATCTCGGCAACGTTGACGACGCCGGATGCGCTCACCAAGGGTTCAGGCCCACGCACCTCGCCGGCGAGGACAATCTTGTTGGTGGTCACCAAAGTCTCGCACGCCACGCGAGACACCGGATCGCCCGCTAAAAAGGCGTCGAGGATGGCGTCGGAAATTTTATCGCAAACTTTATCCGGGTGTCCCTCGGAAACGGATTCGCTGGTAAACAGATAGTCGGCTCTCGCCATAAGGCCCTCCGATCAGATTGAAAAACAAACGGACCAGGGCTTTATCGTCGGGATCGACGTCTCGCCCACTTAGCGCCATGTTTAACGTGGTGGCAAGCGGTCCAAATCCATCCACGACGCCGACCAAAATGACGGCGCAGGCTGTTGTTGCAAGGTTTAACGCGAAGGTCAAGAATTTTTTGCATCGCCTACCTTTGCATTTCGCCCGCCGTGACGGTCAATTCCACGGCGCGCGCCGTCACTAAAATTGGTGCGCGTCGTCACTAAAATTATCGCAAAAAAAGAGGCGACCTTAAAAGCCGCCTCCTTGGAACTTTGATCGTGCGCATCGCCCATGGACGCGCGCCGACGTTCGAACGGTTCAGTCCATCTGTTCGCCGTTGGCGATGGCCTTCGCCAATTCAAACAGGCGCTTGCGCACCTTAGGGTCTTCGATACGGTAGTAGGCGCGCACCAATTCCAGGGTTTCGCGGCGCATCAAAGGATCGCTCTCGCTCGCCTCGGAGGTTTCGGGCAACGTGCGCTGACCATTGACGGCGGCTTTTTTCACCTCGTTCGACATATCCTCGAAGAAGTACGACACCGGAACGTCGAGAATCTGCGACAGTTCGAACAGACGCGAAGCGCCGATGCGATTGGCGCCGCGTTCATATTTCTGAATTTGCTGAAAGGTCAGGCCAACCGCTTCGCCCAGCTTCTCCTGGCTCATGCCGATCAAGGTGCGGCGCTGGCGCAATCGCGCGCCGACGTGAACGTCAACGGGGCGGGGGACGCCGACGGGGCGAGCCTGGGGGCCCGTATTGTCTTGTGCTGAGGCGCTGGACGCCAACATGGGTGCATTCATCTTTTGCTTTTCTTTCATTTCTTAGTTGCAGGGGGGGATGCAACATATTTACAACTTTGTCTTAACGCTGACTTGCTAGACATGTGGGGTTGTGGGGGCTGAATAACCAGTCATATCCCTCAGGTCAAGCGAGAAAAATCATACAATGATATGCGAGTGCGCGCGGAACCCATCATTTCGGAAGTACACGTTAAACTTTCACGCGCCTCGATAACACGCCGCTAACCCCCACCATGGCAAGGAAAATCGCCAACACCACGGCGTTACCGTAGCGCGCGTATAGCGGGACCGCACCGACCCCTCGCGGCAGTCGACCGTCGATGACGCCTGCGCGCCCCAACGCCAAATGATGGCGCACTCTGCCGTAAGGGTCGATAATCGCGGAGATTCCCGTATTGGCGACACGCACCATCGCCAGCCCTTCCTCGACCGCGCGCATACGCGCGCTGACCAAGTGCTGATAGGGACCGCTGGTGCGCCCGTACCACGAATCGTTGGTAATATTCAACAGCCATGCCGGCCTGTCTGTGGGGTCGGTCACACGGTCGGGGAAAATCACCTCGTAACAGATCAAGGGTCCTACAGGGGGAATACCGGACATGCGCAGGGTGCGCAGCCCAGTCCCCGCAGAAAAATCTTCCTGACCCGCGGTAATTTTTTCAATCGGCAATATCCCACGAAAGGGCACATATTCTCCGAAGGGCACCAAATGCGTCTTATCGTAGGTCGCCACGATGCGTCCGGCCCGATCGATCGCCTCAAGGCTGTTCCAGACCCGGCGCTTGCCGTCCTTGCCGATCGCGGTGCGCACGGCGCCGGTAATCAGGACCCCGCCGGGCGGGGCGGCGCGCGCGACCTCCGCCCGCACCACGGGATCGCCGTCCAGAAAATAAGGCACCGCCGTTTCCGCCCAGATCACCGCCGTCGGCGGCGGCGTCCCCGGCGGCGGGGGGCGTCGGCTCATGGCCACCTGTTCGAGGACGTGACCGTTGCGCAGTCCCCTCACCCATTTCAAGCGTTGGGGGATATTGGGCTGCACCAGACGTAAGTGCACGCCATCGAAAAAGCGGATATGCGCCAAATCCAGCCGCAGCCATCCGGCCAGGCCCAACGCCGCCAACCCCAGCCAAGCGACGAACGCCACCGTCCGGTCGGCTCGCCGCCGGCGGGAAAAACCATAAATGGCGGGCGCCGTCGCCGCCAGGACAGTGATCATGCCCAGGCCATAAGTACCGATCCATGCCGCAGGCTGAATCATGGCGTCGGAAAAGGCCCATATAGTCCCGATCAGATTCCACGGAAAGCCGGTGAACGCCCAACTGCGCACCCACTCGAAAGCGCCCCAAAGCGCCGCCATCCAGATCAACTGGGCGGCCGGGCCGGTCGGACGCCAGAGCCGGGCGCAAAGCCCCACCATCGCCGGAAACAAAGCCATGCCGACGGAAAATCCAACAACCGCAAACGGTATTAACCAGGCGAATTTTTGCGGATCGACCAACAGCGCGGCCGAAATCCAATACAGGCCGACGGCATAATGTCCGACCCCCCACCACCACCCAACGGCGAACGCCCGGCGGACCCCGGGCGCGGCGTCAAGCGCCCAGAACAACCCGACGAACGCCACGATCAGCAGGGGGAAAAGATAAAGCGGCGGCATCGCCAGCGCCCCCGCCGCTCCGCAAACGACCAGAGCCAACCGCCGCCGCCAGGGCGGCAGACCGACGAACCACGCACGCACCCCGACCAGGCTCATTGCGCCCATCCCGCGCGACATATCCGCTTCGCCCCGATCACGACGCCTCGCGGTCCCGATCGACGCCCTGCGCCAGCGAGACCTTAACCCGTTTAATCCGCCGCGGATCGGCATCGAGAATTTCGAATTCCACCCCGGCGCGATGACGCAAAATTTCGCCCCGAATCGGCACGCGACCCGCCAAAGAAAAGACCAAACCGCCGAGGGTGTCGAAATCCTCGCGCTCATCCTCATCGACAAACGGGCCGATGGCTTCCTCAAGGGCTTCGATATCCACCCGCGCGCTGGCGTCGATGGCGCCGTCGGCGCGCTTGAGCAGGGGCGGCGCCTCCTCGCGATCGTGCTCGTCTTCTATTTCTCCGACGATCACCTCGACAAGATCCTCGATCGTCACCAAACCGTCGATGCCGCCATATTCATCCACCACCAACGCCAAATGGCAGCGTTTGACCCGCATTTCCAGCAACAGTTCCAACACCTGCATCGACGGCGCAACGAACAAAACCTTGCGCAACAGATCGCCGATGGCCGCATCCTCGTCGGCGCACCCGTCGCCGCCACGAGTCAACACGTCCTTAATGTGGACCATCCCGATAACATCGTCCAAATTCGCCCGATAGACCGGATAACGCGAATGACCATGCCGGGCGACCGCCGCAATAACATCATGCACGCGGGCCTCCGACTCGATGGCGACGATATCGGCGCGGGGAATCATCACGTCCTCGACATCGAGACCCCGGGCTTGCAGGATGTTGGAGAACAAGGCCCGTTCGTCATCCCCCATCGGCTGAGCGCTGTCTTCGTGGCGATCGATCAATTCTTCCAGGGTTTCACGCACGCCGTGTTCGCCATCGCCGCGCGCCGGCGCGAACAGGGAAATCAAGCGCCGCCATAACCCCGAACGTCCTCCAGACGCAGAAGACGGGCCATCGGTCGGCGAGGCCTGGGCATTCGAGGTCGTGGACGCCAAAGTGTCGGGGGACGCCAAAGTGTTGGGGGGCGTCGGAGTGTCGGGGGACGCCGAAGTGTCGGGGGGTGTCGGAGTGTCGGGGGGCGTGTCGGTCATCTCCTCATCTATCCTTCATCGCATTGCGGATAAGGGTCGGCAATGCCCAAAGTCGCTAAAATAGCGACTTCAAGCGGCTCCATCCGGGCCGCTTGACGTGGCGTTTCATGATCGAAACCCAACAGATGCAGCATACCATGAACCAAGAGATGACTAAAATGCGCCTCAACCGTTTTGCCCTGTTCGCGCGCCTCGCGGACCACCGTCTCCAGGGCGAGAACGATATCGCCCAACAACCACGGCATTGCATCCGAGGGAACGGCGTCGCCCATGGCGGGGAAAGACAACACGTTGGTGGGGCGGTCCTTTGCGCGCCACTGCCGGTTCAAGGCGCGAACGCCGTCGTCGTCGTTCAACACTACGCAGACTTCGCCCTGCCTCGGCGGGGCGTCGCCCCATCCCGCCCCATCACCCTCGATCGCCACGGCGGCTTTGTCCTTGAGAGCGATCGAAAACGCCGCCGACAAGGCCGCATCGGCGAGAGCGGACCAATCCGCCGGTTCGCGCTCCCAGTCCCCGGCGCGCACGACGACATCCACCTCAAGTTCGGCGGCGCCGTCTTCGACGTGGCTTGCGGGCGGCGAGGTTAAATACACGTTATCCGTCGGCACCGTTACGTCGGCCCCGAGGCCGCTCCTTTTCAGGCTCTTCATGGGCATAGCGCGCGCCGGCATGACGTTTCTCCTCGGCGGCGTCATAAGCGTTGACGATGCGCGTCACCAAAGGATGACGCACGACGTCGGCGGCGGTGAAATGGGCGAAGCCGACGCCCGCCACCCCATCCAGGGTGTCGCAGGCGTCACGCAACCCGGAACGCACCCCGCGCGGCAAATCGACCTGAGACAAATCGCCGGTAATCACCATGCGCGCGTTTTCCCCCAAACGGGTCAAGAACATCTTCATTTGCACGGCCGAGGTATTTTGCGCCTCATCCAGGATAACGAAGGCGTTGGCCAGCGTTCGCCCGCGCATGAAGGCCAGGGGGGCGACCTCGATCTCGCCGTTCTCCAGGCGTTTGACGACCTGCTCGGCGGGCAGCATATCGTACAGGGCGTCGTATAACGGACGCAGGTAAGGATCGACCTTCTCGCGCATGTCTCCGGGCAAGAAGCCGAGCTGCTCGCCGGCTTCGACCGCCGGGCGCGACAGGATGATGCGATCGACCTCGCCGCCGACCAGCCGCTCCACCGCCTTGGCGACCGCCAGATAGGTCTTCCCGGTTCCCGCCGGACCCAATCCGAAAACCAGTTCGTTGGCGTCGATCGCGCGCAGGTAATCGGCCTGGGTCGGCGAACGCGGCGTGATGTGGCGTTTTTTGGTGCGCACCTCGATATTCAAATCGCCGACGCCACCGCCGGGAACGGAAAGACGCACGGCGGCATCGACATCGTCGGAATCGATGGACTTACCCCGCTCCAGACGCCGGTACAACCCTTCGAAAACCTTCGCCGCCCGGGCGATGGCGTCCTCCGAACCTCTGACCGAAAGCGTATTGCCGCGGTTTTCGACATGCACGCCCAACGCCTCTTCGACCCGAGCCAGATGGGCGTTGTGCGCCCCGAAAAGCTGCACCGCGAGGGTGTTGTCCTCGAACGTCCGGCGATAAACCGCCTGCGCCGACGCCGGGCTGCGCGGGGTGGTGGATGTTTTCACGGAACGGCTCACGCGCACACCTTTTTCCGGACCCCGTCCCGGTCTTCGTCCTCGACCAAAAGGCCGCCCAGGGAGTTGGCGTGACCGTCGGTAATGCGCACCGCGGCGACCCCGCCCAGCAGGCTCTTCGAAGCATCGACGATGACCGGTTGCATATAGGGGCTGCGCCCGGCGAGCTGTCCCGCGCGTTTGCCCAAACGGTCGAACAAAATATCCATCCGACGGCCCACGCAATCGGCGTTGAAACGGCGCTGTTGCGCGTTAAGCAGATCCTGCAACCGGGTCAGGCGGGCGCCTTTGACTGGCTCTTCGACTTGCATCGCCATATCGGCGGCGGGGGTGCCTGGACGGGGGCTGTACTTGAACGAATAGGCCTGCACGAAGCCGATCTCTTCGACCAAACGATACGTATCTTCGAAATCACGATCACTTTCTCCGGGAAAGCCAACGATAAAATCGCTCGACAACGCCAGATCGGGGCGTGCCGCACGCAATTTTTCGACCAGCGCACGATAGGCGTCGGCGCCGTGGCGGCGGTTCATCGCCTTTAATATCCGATCCGACCCGGACTGTACCGGCAGATGCAGATAGGGCATCAATTGGGGAACGTCGCGATGGGCCGCGATCAGGTCATCATCGACGTCGGCGGGATATGACGTGGTGTAGCGAATGCGCGACAGCCCCTCGATCTCGGCCAGTTCGCGGACCAACCGCCCCAATCCCCATTCCCGACCATCGACGGCGCGACCGTGATAACAGTTGACGTTTTGCCCCAATAAGGTGATTTCCCGCGCCCCTCGGGCGCACAGGCGTCGCGCCTCGGCCAAAACGTCGGCGACGGGGCGGGAATATTCCGCGCCTCGGGTATAAGGCACGACACAGTAAGTGCAGAATTTGTCGCAGCCTTCCTGAATGGTCAAAAAGGCGCTGCTGGCGTCCGCGCCGGGCGTCGCCGGGCGTTCGGGTGCGACCATGTGGTCGAATTTACTCTCCTCGGGGAAATCGGTATCAAGCACCGCGCCGCCTGCACGGGCGGCGCGGGCGACCATTTCCGGCAGACGGTGATAAGCCTGCGGCCCGAACACCATGTCCACATAGGGCGCGCGGCGCACGATCTCGGCGCCTTCGGCCTGGGCTACGCACCCGGCGACGGCGAGCACCATCGTTCCACCCTCGCTCGCCTTGCGCTGTTTGAACGCGCGCAGGCGCCCCAGATCGGAAAATACTTTCTCCGCCGCCTTTTCGCGGATATGGCAAGTATTCAAAATCACCATGTCGGCGTCGTCGGGCTGATCAACGGGGACATACCCCAAGGGAGCCAGCACATCCGCCATGCGCGCCGAATCGTATACGTTCATCTGGCACCCGAAGGTGCGAATATACAGTTTTTTCGCCAAGGGGCGTTCGTTCCCGTTCATTTAAAAATTTGAAAAACCGATCCTGGAAAACCAAATCCGCCAACGCGCGGAGCCTTATCTTACGCGCGTCTCATGTCGATCTTGCGCTTGTCTCAAGGTCATGGCGAGCTCACTATTGCGGCGAAAATCCCGGATTCCAGCTGAAACCTAGCACTGCGGCCTTGCAAGTCAAGAAAAGTCGCCGCGCGAGGACGCATAAAGATCGGTTTCGGCGCCACCCCTCCGCCCGAAGCGGAGCGCATCTTCGCGCCGCCACTCCTGTACCCGGCGAGGCGGCGGGAGGGAAAGCTTAGGGCTAGGACCTAGTGGACCGACTCCGACGTTTCGCTCCCGCGAACCATCGGGCCGACCACTATCTATCTTTTTGTTGCAGTTTGATTTCTTCACACATTTGTGTCCAATTGCATCGGACTCAAATGTTAAACTCAAACCGCTAGTCTTTATCTTGGGCGTCTTGGGCCGGGACGCCGTACAGTTCAAGACGATGCCCCACCAGGGTGAACCCATGCTCGTGAGCGATCTTGTCCTTTAGGGCCTCCAATTCATCGTTCAAGAACTCGATCACGCGTCCCGATTGAATATCGATCAGGTGATCGTGGTGTTCCTCGGTGGCCTCTTCGTAACGAGAACGACCGTCGCCAAAGTCGTGCTTATCCAATATCCCCGCTTCTTCGAACATACGCACCGTGCGGTACACCGTCGCAATTGAGATGTTGGGGTCGATCAGCGTAGAGCGATTGTATACCTCTTCCACGTCGGGATGATCCTTGGCGTCGGACAAAACCCGCGCGATAACCCTGCGCTGGTCGGTCATTTTCATATTTCTTTCGATGCAAAGCGCTTCGATTCGCGATATATTTTTTTCCGTTGAAGGCATCATGATTTTTCCATAAAGAGAGCCGTGCGCATAAAGACGGACCGACCGAACGCAATGGGGTCTCCCGTACGCGATGGGGTTTTCCGGGGGGTATCCCGGGGGTCTCCCGTGCAAGCCGTCGCGGCCACCTTACACCCCCGAGGAGAATACGAAAATACCCTCAACGCCCCTACGGCAAAAAACGGCCCCGCCCCATCGCGGCGCGGCGCGGTCGGAACGCCCCTAATTCCACGCGGAACGCCACACGCAGACGCCCCGCACAAGGTGGAGCGATCCACGAGGACACACACTCAAATGATGGAGCGGAAAACCGCGTTATTTGGCGCGCGCCTTGCCGCGAGGCTTGGTGCCAAGGCCAATTTTTTTCGCCAGGGCGCTGCGATGTTTGGCATAGTTAGGCGCAACCATGGGATAGTCGACGGGCAGATTCCAACGCTCGCGATAATCTTCCGGCGTCATGTCGTAGGCCGTCTTTAAATGGCGCTTGAGCATCTTTAACTTCTTGCCATCTTCAAGACAAACGATGTAATCAGGGTATACGGATTTCTTCACGGAAACTGCAGGACGGGGCTTTTCCAATGGTTGTATTTGCCCCCCAAGGGACGACAAAGTCCCAAATATTTCCTGAATCAGTTGTGGAAGGTCGCTAACATCAACAGAATTATTACTGACATGAGCGGCGACGATTTCGGTTGTCAACTCAAGCAATTCATTGGCGTTATGATTATCGTTCATTGCGCGCACGTTCCCATGCATTCTATCGGTTATTAGGGGCGACCTTTATTAAAGACCAGGCAAGCCCCATAAGAAATTTATACTGTATAGTTTATTACACGGACAAGTGAAATTTGCAAGAAGATCAGACCATGAAGACCAGAGAAAAAGAAAAAAACGAAGACGTTTTCCTGGATATTACAAATGAAATGTGTCCGATGACTTTTGTTCGGACAAAACTTCTCTTGGAAAAAATGTCTCCCGGGGAAATTGCTCTGATTCGCCTACGTGGCGAAGAGCCTCTAAAAAATGTTCCCCGCTCGGTAACCGACCACGGTCACACTGTCCTTTCCCTAGAGCCGGAAAAGCCGGGCCACGACGCTCTCGGGGCGTATCTTTTACGCATTAAACGCACGTAATAGGTGTTTTTTTATCGCTTCCATCAAGACTGCGGCGCATCACGACAGCATCATGAGCGCCCTCGGAATGCCGATAATATCCTGGACGTTTTCCACAATCTAAAAAACCCGCGCCATGGTACAGCCTCTGCGCGACCACATTAACTTCAGAAACTTCTAAAAATATTTCAATTATACCGTGTTTTTTTGCTTGTTTTATACTTGCCTCCAGCAAAGCCGCGCCAACACCGCGCCAACGCGCCGAAGGCGTCACGGCAATGGTCAAAATCTCCGCCTCCTGGGCCACCATCCGGGACAAGATCATGCCCACCGGGGTGGCCTCGGGCGCTTGGAGGACCTCGGCGGGCTTGCTCGAAACCTGAATTTGGGCGACAAAACCGTATACGCCGGGACTGACCAGCAGGTCCGTGATCGCGGCGCTTGACCATGGCGCATCCCACGGTCGATCGAATGCGGCGCCGTGCACCGCGGCCATCACTTCGCCATGCGCGAATCCGGCCGGAATCACGACAATGGCGTTCCGTTCCTTGGGTATCGAACACAATAGATCTCTCACGAATGTCCAGACTCCACCATCGCCGGCCTGCGGCGGTCACGCTTGCCCCCGTCGGCGCGACGACGGAAAGGGACTTCCTCCCGCGGGCGGCGTGGTTATACTGCCCTTTGTCCCTCCAATAAAGCGCCAACTTGGATACGCTCGCACCATGACCCTTCCCCTGATCGAAATTTCCACCCAACACCATGACGTTGACATCGCCATCGCCTATGCGACGACAGCCAATTTTACCCACGCACCGGTTTACGCCCGCGCCGCATGTTGGCTGCACAAAGACGCCGAGGCCCGCCTGCGTCAGACCGTCGAATTGGCCGCCGCGCAGGGTCTGCGGCTACGCATCTTCGACGCCTTCCGCCCCAGCGAGGCGCAATGGAAGCTTTGGGAGCACACCCCCGATCCCGACTTTATCGCCGACCCCCGGCGCGGTTCGCCCCATTCGCGGGGCGTCGCCATCGACCTGACGTTGCTCGACGACGGGCGCCCCCTCGACATGGGCACCGATTTCGACGCCTTCAGCCCCCGTTCGCACCACGGTAACATGGACATTTCCCCCGAGGCGCAGAAAAACCGGCTCCTTCTAATGGGTCTGATGACCACCGCCGGCTGGGATTTTTATCGCAATGAATGGTGGCACTACCAACTCTTCGACAGCCGGAGTTACCCGGTGCTCAGCGACGATATCCTGCCGCTGTCGATGATGCGCCCGTGACGGCGACACCCGGCGCCGTCAATACCCACGATCGAAATCGACCCGCCCCAGCAACGGCTCCCCGGCGCTCAGCCGCGCGAGATTGGACTTGATTTCGCCGACCGCCGCCTCGGGGATCGACAGGCTGGCGTTGTGCGGCGTGACGTAAACCCGGGGGTGACGCCAATAGGGATGGTCCGCGGGCAACGGCTCGGCATTGAACACGTCCAGGGCGGCCCCCGCGATATGCCCGCCGTCCAAGGCCGCCAACAGGTCTTCGTCAACGACATGCGCGCCGCGCGCGGCATTGATCAGGCACGCCCCCCGGGGCAACGCCGCGAGCGTGTCGCGGTTGACGATCCCCCGGGTCTCGTCCGTCAACGGGAGCAGGCATAATAAAATTTCCGTACGCCCGAGAAAATTCTTCAGGTCGCCCGCCCCGGAAAAACTCTCGACGCCATCGATGGTCTTGGGCGTGCGACTCCACCCGGCGACCGCGCCAAAGCCCAGGCGCACCAGGGCGCGCGCGGCGGCGGCCCCCAGCTCTCCGAGGCCCAGGACGCCGACCCGGCGACCCGCCGTACTGGCGGCGGGCAGGGAACGCCAGACATGGTCCTTTTGCTGCGCGGCGTAGCGCTGGAAGTTGCGGTGAAAATGCAGCGTCCAATAAACCATGTATTCGGTCATCCCCGCCGTCAGCAGGGGGTCGATCAGACGCACCACCGGAATATCCCGGGGCGCCGTGGGATCGCTCATCAGGGCGTCGATTCCCGCGCCCAGGTTATAAATCAACTTGGCGTTGGGGTAGCCGCGCAGCGCGTCCGCGGGCGGTCGCCAACACAAAATTACATCGATTTCGGCGGGATCGCCGATTTCGTCCGGCCAGACGCGAAAATCGGCGTCCGGCATCTGACGGGCGATTTCGTCGCGCCAAATGTCGGGCTTTTCGGGGCTGATATAAAGCAGGTTCATGGTGTTTCCCTTTGCGGTCTCCGCCCCCCGTTGCCCCGGAAAGCGCCGCCTTCATAAAACGGTGTCGTCTTTGTGCTTGCCCAGGGCCCGGGCGTAGCGGGCGGTCATCGCCTCCATCGCGCTTTGCCCCGGCGGCGGGCGGGAAATGTCGAACACCGTGCGCGGAAAATCAAGCGGTTCCTGCGCCGCCCAGATCGCCTCGGCGTCGCCGGGGGGCAAGATTTGCGCCGGATCGCCCAACGCGACCCAGCCGATCGGAACGTGATCCCCCGGCGCGATCCGGGTGTTGACGTGAACGACGGCATTGATGCGAATTTCGGCGTCCGCGCCGATGCGCGCGCCATTGAAGACACTGGCCCCGGTGGCGATGAAAACGCGGGCGGCGATTTGCGCGCCGCTGACGTGCGCGTGCGGCCCGATCAGCACGTTATCGCCAATGCGCACGGGAAAGTTCCGCACCCCCCGGATCACGGCGTTTTCCATGATCACGCCATCGGCGCCGATGACGACCGGCCCGCTTTCCGCCGTCAGCACCGCACCGAAACCGATCGAGCAGCGCGGCCCGACGGTGACGTCGCCGCAGATCACCGCCGTGGGGGCGATGCGCGCCGTGGGGTCTATGTTTGGGCTGTAGCCTAGGTGTTCGATCAGCATCGCAATCTCCTCGTGGGTTGGGGCGAACCCCCCGGTTCACTGGCCCCCCGGTTCACCGCCCATCTCGAACGCGGCGGTCATCAGGGTTTGAGTATAGGCCTCCTTGGGGGCGGCGAAGACGGCGTCGGCGCTGCCCGCCTCGACCACCCGGCCCCGGCGCATGACGAGGATATCATGGGCCAGGGCGCGCACCACTTTAAGGTCGTGGCTGATGAAAAGGTATGACAGGCGATGGCGTTCTTGCAGGTCACGCAGAAGATCGACGATCTGCGCCTGGACCGACATGTCCAAGGCGCTGGTCGGTTCGTCTAAAATAAGGCAGCGCGGCTTGAGCACAAGGGCGCGGGCGATCGCGATACGCTGGCGCTGACCGCCGGAAAATTCGTGGGGGTAGCGCACCAGCCACGCCGGATCGAGGCCGACCTCCTCCATCGCCTGAACGACTCGGCGGCGGCGCGCGGCGGCGGACAGCTCGGGGGCGTGGACCTGTAGTCCCTCACCGACGATGCGCTCGATCGGCAGGCGCGGGTTGAGCGCCCCGTAAGGGTCCTGGAACACCATCTGAATATCCTTGCGCAGGGTACGTAGCGTTTTTTTATCCGCGCCCAAGACATCGACACCGGCAAACGTCACCGCGCCCTGCGCGTGTTCGAGTCGGATAAGCGCGCGCGCCAGAGTCGATTTCCCCGACCCCGATTCGCCAACCACGCCCAGGGTTTGCCCCTCACGCAGGGTCAGATCGATACCGTCCACCGCCTTAACATGATCGGTGGTGCGGCGAAAAACGCCGCTTTTGATCGGAAACCAGACCTTGACGGCGCGCCCGCTGACGATTTCGGGGGCCGCGGGATCGGCAGACCCGGGACGGCCCTTAGGTTCGGAGGCCAAGAGATGCCTCGTATAATCGTGTTGCGGCGCGGTGAAAATTTGCGCCGTGTCCCCCTGTTCGACAATGCGCCCGTCGGTCATCACGCAGACCCGATCGGCGACATGGCGCACGATCCCCAGATCGTGGGTAATGAGCAACAGCGCCATCGACAGTTTATCGCGCAACTCCTCTAATAACGCCAATATCTGGGCCTGCACGGTGACATCGAGCGCCGTCGTCGGTTCGTCGGCGATCAGAAGATCGGGCTCGTTGGCCAGCGCCATGGCGATCATGATCCGTTGCTGCTGGCCGCCGGAAAATTCATGAGGCAACGATTTGAGCCGTCCCTCGGCCTCGGGCAGGCCGACCATGTGCAACAGTTCGATCACCCGCTTGCGGGCGTCGCGGACGCTCATCATCTTGTGCACCAGCAGGACCTCGCTGATCTGCTTTTCGATATTGTGCAGGGGATTGAGGCTGTTGAGCGGTTCCTGGAAGATCATCGCCACCTGATTGCCCCTGAGCGCGCGCAGGCGGGCGGGCGGCGCGCCGATCAGCTCCTCATCCTTGAAGCGGACCGAACCGTCAGGGTGGTGCGCCGGGGGATAAGGCAACAATTGCATTAAGGACAGCGCGCTGACCGATTTTCCCGACCCCGATTCGCCGACCAGGGCCAACGTTTCGCCGCGTTCAATTTGAAACGAGACGCCCTTGACCGCGCGCACTTCCTGCGCGCCGCGGCCGAACGAGACATGCAGGTTCTCCACCTCAAGCAGGGCCGTCATGCGGGGTCCTTTCTCATGACGCGTCCTTTCTGGGATCGAAGGCGTCGCGGACGGCCTCGCCGATAAACACCAGCAGCGTCAATTGCAGGGCGATCACGATAAAGGCGGATATCCCCAGCCAGGGGGCCTGTAGATTGGCCTTGCCCTGGTTGAGCAGTTCGCCAAGCGACGGCGAGCCCGGCGGCAGACCGAAGCCGAGAAAATCGAGCGCGGTCAGGGTGGTGATCGCGCCGCTGAGGATAAACGGCAGGAAGGTGATCGTCGCCACCATGGCGTTGGGCAGGATGTGGCGGAACATAATCCGCGGACCGGACACCCCAAGGGCGCGCGCGGCGCGCACATAATCGAAATTGCGCGCGCGCAAGAATTCGGCGCGCACCACGCCGACCAGCCCCATCCACGACGACAGCAGCATGATTCCCAGCAGCCACCAGAAATTGGGTTCGACGACGCTGGCCAGGATAATCAGCAACATCATCATCGGCAGACCCGACCAAATTTCGATGAAGCGCTGAAACAAAAGGTCGACCAGGCCGCCGTAAAATCCCTGCACCGCCCCGGCGGCGATCCCGATCACGGAACTGAGGGCGGTCAACGTCAAGCCAAACAAAATCGAAATGCGAAAACCGTAAATCAGGCGCGCCAGCACGTCGCGGCCCTGATCGTCGGTGCCCAGCCAGTTGGCCGCGCTCGGCGGGGCCGGGGCGGGCTGGGTCAGGGCGTAGTTGATGGTGTCGTAGCTATAACGGATCGGCGGCCAAATCATCCATCCCTTGGCGTCGATCAGCGATTGCACTTCCGGGTCGCGGTAATCGGCCTCGGTCTGAAAGAAGCCGCCAAAGGCGGTTTCCGGATAGGCGGTGACGATGGGAAAATAGAACGCCCCGTCGTAGCGCACCAATAATGGCTTGTCATTGGCGAGGACGTCGGCGAACAGCGAAACGAAAAATAGGATAAGGAAAATCCACAGCGACCAATAGCCCCGTTTGTTGGCGCGAAAATTCGCCCATTTGCGCGCCGTCAGGGGCGACACCTTGATCCCGAAAAGGCGTGGCGGGCGCACCGTTTCCGGCGCCGTTTGCAGCCCCATTTCCGGCGTCATATTGTCGCCCGACGCCGCCATCAGCTTCCCCGGCTTTCAAAATCGATGCGCGGGTCGATCATATGATAGGTCAAATCGCTGACCAAATTGAGCAAAAGCCCAAGCAGGGTGAACAGATACAAGCTGGCGAACATCACCGGGTAATCACGGTTGACGATGGCCTCAAAGCCCAACAATCCCAGGCCGTCGAGGGAAAAGATAATTTCCGTCAACATCGCCCCGGTGAACAAAATGCCGATGAACGCCCCGGGAAACCCGGCGATCACCAACAGCATGGCGTTACGGAAAACATGGCCGTAAAGGACGCGCCTCTCGGTCAAGCCCTTGGCGCGGGCGGTAACCACGTATTGCTTGTCGATCTCGGCCATGAACGAATTTTTCGTCAGCATGGTCAGGCCCGCGAAACCGCCGATCACCATCGACAGGATCGGCAGCGTGATATGCCAGAAATAATCGGCGATACGCGCCGGCCAATCGAGTTGCGCCCAATTCGGCGAGGTCAATCCACGCAGTGGGAACCAGTCGAGGAAGCTTCCTCCGGCAAATAAAACGACAAGCAAAATGGCGAATAAAAACCCCGGAATCGCGTAGCCGACGATAATCACCACCGAAGTCCAGACGTCAAAACGGTTCCCGTCGCGCACCGCCTTGGCGATACCCAACGGGATCGAGATCATATAGACCAGCAACGTCGTCCATAGCCCGAGCGAGATCGAAACCGGCATTTTGGACAGCAACAGCGACGACACCGTGCGATCGGAATAGAAGCTCTTGCCGAAATCGAAGGTCAGATAACTTTTCATCATTAGCCAAAAGCGTTCGAGAGGCGGCTTGTCGAAGCCCAGGCGGACCTCGATTTCCCTGAGCACCCCGGGGTCCAGTCCTTGCGCGCCGCGGTATTTAACCGTGTCTTGAGCGGACGCGCCGCCTTTCACCTTGCCGGCGGACGCGCCGCCTTGCGTTTCGCCGCCGGAGCCGGAAGCGAAACGGGCCGTCGCCGAGACCGTCTCGCCTTTTATCTTGGCGATCATTTGCTCGACCGGACCGCCGGGGGCGACCTGCGCCACGGCGAAATTAATCACCATGATGCCGAGTAGGGTCGGCACCATCAAAGCGAGGCGGCGGATAATATAGGCGAGCATGAACGTTACAACGCCTTCTTCAGGGCTTTTAGGTGAGCGGCCTTTTGCGGATCGACCCACCAGCACGAAAAACACAACCCATACTTAGGTGAAACCTTGGGCCGGGAAAATTTATTCCAGTACGCCACGTGAAAAGCCTGCGAATGCCAGTGAGGAATGACGTAATATTCCCAAAGCAAGACCCGGTCCAGGGCGTGCGTGCGATCAAGCAGCTGCCGGCGGGTTTTCGCCGAAACGACGAGATTGACCAAATCATCGATCACCGGATTTTTGATGCCGATGGTGTTGCGCCCGCCGCGTCGATCGGCCGATTGCGAGCCCCAAAAGTCGCGCTGTTCGTTGCCCGGCGACAGGCTTTCGCCGAAGACATCGACGATCATGTCATAATCGAAACTTTCGCTGCGCTTGATGTACTGGGCGCTATCGACGACGCGCAGCCGAGCGTCGATGCCCAGGACCTTGAGGTTTTTGATGAACGGCAGCGTGATGCGTTCCCACGCCGGTTGCGAGATCAGGATTTCGAAACGAAACGGCTGGTTGGTTTTCTCGTTCGTCAGCACGCCGTTTTTGACCGACCAGCCCGCCTGTTGCAAAAGTTTGGCGGCGATGCGCAGGTTCTTGCGGTTAAATCCGGTGCCGTCGCTACGCGGAGCATGAAATGGACGGGTGAAGACCGCGTCCGGGATCTTGCCGCGGTAGCGCTCCAAAATCGCCAATTCACGCCCCTTGGGCAGCCCGCTGGAGGCCAGTTCGGAATTGGAAAAATAACTTTCCGTACGCGTATATTGACCATAGAAAAGATTTTTGTTGGTCCATTCGAAATCGAAGGCGTAAGTCAACGCCTCACGCACCCGCCGATCCTTGAACAAGGGACGGCGAATGTTGAAAACGTACCCCTGCATTCCGGTCGGCTGCTCATTGGCGATCGAAGCACGCCGGATCAGACCCTTGGCGACGGCGGGGCCGGTATAGGCGGTGGCCCAGTTTTTCGAGATGTTTTCCTGGCGAAAATCGTAATCGCCCGCCTTGAAGGCTTCCAACGCCACCGTGGCGTCGCGGTAATAATCGTAACGCATGGCGCCGAAATTGTTCTGCCCCACGTTGACGCCCAGCTTCGCGCCCCAATAATTCTTCACCCGCGCATAGGTGACCGAGCGCCCCGGATCGACCGATGCGACCCGGTACGGACCCGACCCCAACGGCGCCTCCAGCGTGGTCTTGGAAAAATCACGACCCTGCCAATAATGCTTGGGCAAAATCGGCAACTGGCCCGCGATCAGGGGCAATTCGCGGTTCGATCCCGGCTTGAAAATAAACTTCACCGTACGCGGGCCGATCTTTACCGCCTTGTCGATGCGCGCGAAATACGAGCGGTAAAAGGGATGGCCCTTGGTGCGCAGGATATTGAGGCTGAAGATAACGTCGTCCGTCGTGACCGGCGCGCCGTCTTGCCAGCGCGCCTCCTTGCGCAGGGTGAACGCCACCCAGGAGCGGTCCTTCGGGACCTGCATGCTTTCGGCGAGCAGGCCATAGACGGAGAACGGCTCGTCCTCGGAACTCACGGTCAAGGTTTCGAACGGCAGCCCCGCCCCGGCGGCGGCGACGCCGTTGAGGATGAAAGGATTGAGGTTGTCGAAGGTGCCGATCGCGGCGAGGCGAACGCTCCCGCCCTTGACCGCCTTGGGGTCGGCGTAATCGAAATGGGCGAATCCGGCGGGATACTTGGGGGCGCCGAACATCGCCAGGGCATGGCGCGGGGCGACGGTCGCGGAGACCTTCGCGGCGGACGGCGATTGCGTCCCACCTGCGAACCCGACGCGAGAAAACGCCCAGGCGGCGCACATCAGAACCGCCGTCATGACGGCGACGCGTGTCGGAAACGATAGGCGCGATCGCAAGGGCATGGGACAAAATCTCCTGGGGGGCGCTTGGTTGCGCCCGGCAATAGTGGGGCCAGTCCGCCCTTAGATCAAGGTTCAGATGCCCTCACGGGCGAACTTTGGGACAAAGCCTCGCCAACGCTATGCATTGATGATGGAAAAAATATGGCGACAAAATCCACGGCGTCCTGTCCCGCTCTCGCGCCGGCATCGTTTCTCCGTATCTCCGCGTCAGGTCTTCGCCCTGGACGAAGCCTTACCCACGGCTACCGCCGAGCTGGGGTCGGTGTAAAACTTGAAATTATTGCGACCCTCCGCCTTGACCCGGTACATCACCTCGTCGGCCGCCTTGATCAGGCCCTCGGGGGTGTCGGCGTCAACCGGATAAACGCTGACGCCGATGCTCGCCCCGACGGCGCACTGCGTTCCCGGCACCTGGAACGGTTCGACCAGACAATCAATAATTTTTTGCGCGATCGGGGCGGCGTTGCTCCAGTCGTCCATCGCCTCAAGAATCAGCACGAATTCATCGCCGCCGATCCTGGCCACGGTATCGGACGAACGCACGCAATTGCCGAGCCGCTCGCCAACCCCCTTGAGCACGATGTCCCCCGCCTCGTGTCCCAAGGAATCGTTGATCGGCTTGAACTTGTCGAGATCGACAAACATCAAAACGGCAAAATTTCCCGCCCGTTCGGCCCGACTTATCGCACGCTCCAGGCGTTCTTGAAAAAGATTTCGGTTGGGCAAGCCGGTCAAGGGGTCGTGATGGGCAAGGTGGCGAATTTGAGCCTCGGCACGCTTGCGTTCGGTGATATCGCGGATAATGCCGGTAAAGACGCGCCGCCCCCCTTCATGCAACACCGAAATCGCGATTTCGATCGGAAAAATGCTCCCGTCCTTGCGCTGCCCTTCCAGTTCCCGAACCTTCCCGATGGCTTTTTTTTCTCCGGTCTCGATATAGCGCGCAAGATAGCCGTCGTGCTGCGCGGCGTGCTGCGCGGGCATCAAAAGCCCAACGTTTTTGCCCACCGCCTCAAGGGCGCTATAGCCGAACATATTTTCCGCCGCCGGATTGAACGAAGTAATCGTTCCGTCCTGATCGATCACGATCACGGTTTCGGCCATCGCGTCCAAAATGCCCGACAGCCGTTGTTGGCGCTGTCGCGCCTGTTCAGCGGAACGAATAAATTCCGTAATGTCCCGGCATTCGACGACAAAGGTGCCGTCGGCGATTCCCTCAATGCGGGTCACCCGCATCTGCACGTCGATATGCGGTCCGCTCAGCGGAATTAATTTCAACGGCACCCCGGCGTCCTCCTCGGCGAAAGCGTCCAGACCAAGGGCGATCAAATCCGCGAAGTCGGAACTCACCAAAGCGCTGAACGACATGCCGACAACCGCATCCGGGCTACCCGCCCCGAGCATCTTAACGCCCGCGGGATTGATCCACGCGATCGTCTCGCCAGAGCACACGCAAACCATGTTGCTGATAATGTCCAGCAGTTTCCCCTGATAGGGGGTGTCTTCTTTCAAAACGCCACCTTGTTTTTTTTATGCGCCGCATGGGCGGCAAGGACCGACAGTCCAATTTCGTGGATACGGGCGTCTCCCGCGGCCAGAACCCGCCCATCGGAGGCGATCGTCAGCGGGCTTCCCGACCAATCGGTGACGCGCCCGCCCGCCCCATCGATAACCGGGACCAGAGCGCAATAATCGTAAGGCTGCAACATCGCCTCGCAAACGACGTCCACGGTGCCGTTGGCAAGCAGGCCGTAGGCGTAACAATCGGCGCCGTAGCCGGTGCGCCGACAGCCCGCGCTAAGCGCGCGGAAGGCGGCGGCGTCGGGACCGGCGAACATATCGGGCGTCGTCGCATAAAGCCAAGCGTCGGCAAGGTTGGTGAGGGCTCGGCTCGTCACATCCCGCCCGTTGAAAGTGGTCTTGCGTCCCGACACGCCGACCCAGCGCTCGTTCAAGGCCGGCATATTGATCACCCCGAGCACCGGAACGCCATGCCGGGTCAACGCGATCAGGGTGCCGAACAAAGGTTTTCCGGTGACGAAGGAATGCGTGCCGTCGATCG
The DNA here is from genome assembly GCF_029318635.1 of Varunaivibrio sulfuroxidans. Classification (NCBI taxonomy): domain Bacteria; kingdom Pseudomonadati; phylum Pseudomonadota; class Alphaproteobacteria; order Rhodospirillales; family Magnetovibrionaceae; genus Varunaivibrio; species Varunaivibrio sulfuroxidans. The sequence continues at coordinate 1,784,919 of NZ_CP119676.1, forward strand.
GGTCGAGCACCCAGACGAACTCGGCGTCCACGTTCTCGTTTCCGAATTCCTCGCCGAGAATGCCATGATCGGGAAAGGTTTCGTTAATCAACGCGCGCATCGCCTGCTCGCACTGTCGGTCGGCGACGGTTACCGGCGAGGCGTCGTCCTTGGTGTCGATGGCGAACGCCCCCCTAAAATAGCTGAGGGCGATCGGCTGGGAAACTTCGGCCAGACGCTCGGCCAGGGCGACGTAGGGGGCAAGTTCGAGCATCGAAAAACCTTATCCTTAGTCCTTGAGTGTCGATAAGAAAGCGATTACATCGGCCCGGTCTTGCGAATTTTTCAGGCCGGCGAAGGTCATTTTCGTGCCGCTGGCGAAGACGCGCGGGTTGGTGATCAGGGCGTCGATATCTTCGGGTGTCCATACGCCGGTAAGGGCCTTAAAGGCTAGGGAATACTTGAAGCCCTCCGCCGAGGCCTTCTTGCGTCCGACGATTCCCCACAAATTGGGGCCGGTACGCACCCTGTCTCCCTTGGCGAAAGAATGACACCCGATACATTTGCGAAAAATCTTCTTTCCCCGCACCGGATCGCCCGCGACCAGCGCCGTCGCGCCAAGCGCCGGCGTGGAACCCGCCTGGGTTGGCGGCGTCGCGGAGGCGGGAGGCGTGGAGGCGGGAGGCGTGGAGGGTTGAGAGGCCGCCTCGGAAGCGGTATCGACCGTCGGCGTCTTCTCGGCCGCCGGCTTATCGACCGCCGGTTTATCGGTCGGCGGCGTGCTCGTTTTTTCGACCGTCGATACGCCCACAACCGGCCCTTGGGGTGGTATCGCGATATCGCCGAAAAAATTGGCAAGAACGAAAACAAGAGCCGTCAACGCCAGCGCCGCGACAACATTCGTCATAATTTTCATGATCGTAACCCCGCCCTATACATCATTGGGGGATAAGCCCTAACGACTTAACCGTCCGGGCGCGGCGGCAACATCCCGTCATTCTTGAACCCCCGAGCGCCTTGTGACGGTAAAAGTTGTATTTCGTCGCCCCCGCACGCCTATAAAAAAATCCGCCACCGCCCCTATGCGAACTCTATAGAGAACCGCAGATTTTCGCAATAATTTGTGCTGGAGCTCCATATCAACGCTTGCCTCCTAGGGTGGGATATGATGTCTTGGTTCCTCGTTTTCAAAGGGGCATCACCTTGCGCCGTCCAAAAAATCCCATCGTCATCATTCCCGCTCGAATGGCCTCGACCCGATTGCCGGGAAAACCCTTGGCCGATATTCACGGTCGCCCCATGGTCGCCCACGTGGTCGAGCGCGCCCGCGAAGCCGATGTCGGGCCCGTCGTGGTCGCCTGTTGCGAGGACGCCGTCTACCGGGCGGCGCGCGCCTGCGGCGCGACGGCGGTGATGACCCGCGCCGACCACGCCTCGGGATCGGATCGAATTTACGAAGCGTTGCGCGCGATCGATCCGGAGCGCCGCCATGACGCGGTGATCAACGTTCAGGGCGACCTGCCGACGGTCGAACGGGCGACGGTACGCGCCGTGTTCGACCCATTGGGCGAGGACGGCGTCGATATCGCCACCCTGATCGCCGAAATCCGTGACCCCGATGAAGCGGACAACCCCAACGTGGTCAAGGCCGTCGTCGCCATCCCGGCGGGCGGGCGCGGCGGGCGGGCGCTGTATTTTTCCCGCGCCCGCATTCCGACGGGCCCCGGCCCACTTTACCATCACATCGGATTGTACGGTTTCCGCACCGAAGCCCTTGAGCGGTTCGTCGCCCTGCCACCGGGAATTCTGGAAGCCCGCGAGAAACTCGAACAGCTCAGGGCGCTTGAGGCCGGCATGCGGATCGAGGCGGTACGCGTTGACACGGTTCCCCTCGGTGTCGATACTCCCGCCGACCTAGAACGCGCCCGACGTATGCTCGACACAAAATAGGAAGCCGCCCAATGGCCGACGCCCAAACCACCGCCGCCAACACCATCGCTTTTCAAGGCGCGCCGGGGGCCAATTCCGACCTTGCCTGCCGAAGCGTCCATCCCGATATGAACACCCTGCCGTGCGCCACCTTCGAGGACACCATCGCCGCGGTCCACGCCCATCGGGCGCGCCTGGCGATGATCCCGATCGAAAACACCGTCGCCGGGCGCGTCGCCGATATTCACCACTTGCTGCCCAATTCCGGCCTGCATATCATCGCCGAGCATTTTCAGCGCATCGACCATTATCTGCTCGGCGTTCCCGGTGCGACGATCGACGAGCTGACTCACGTCCATAGCCATGTTCACGCCCTCAACCAATGTCGCCGTACGATTCGCGCCTTGGGCGTCAGCCCCGTGGTCCATGCCGACACCGCGGGCGCGGCGGAGATGATCGCCCAGCGCGGCGACAAGAGCCAGGGCGCGATCTCGGCCAAACTCGCCGGGGAGATTTACGGCCTCGACGTGTTGCGCGCCAATATCGAGGACGCCAAGCACAACACCACGCGATTCTTGATCATGGCTCGTGAGGCGCAAATTCCCGATGCCGCGGGCGGCCCGGCGGTAACCAGTTTCGTGTTTCGCGTTAAAAGCGTGCCCGCCGCCCTATACAAGGCGCTGGGCGGCTTCGCCACCAACGGGGTCAACATGACCAAACTGGAAAGCTATCTGGTCGGCGGCAGCTTCCAAGCGGCGCAATTTTATGCCGAGGTCGAGGGCCACCCCGAGGAAAAATCCATGCGTCTGGCGTTCGAGGAATTGGATTTCTTCACCCACGAGATGGCGATCCTCGGCGTTTATCCCGCCGCGCCTTTCCGGGAGACCCAAAACAACTCAAACTGACGCCCCCGTGCAACCTCGCCGTCAGCCCTCGGCCATCCATTGGTCGATCAACAGGTGGGCCAAGCTGTCGGGGCGGGGCAGGAAAAGGCCGCGCTCGGGGAACCGGCGAATTTGCGCCCGGGTACACCAGCGTGCGTCCTCCAACTCGCCGTCGTTGAGGGTGATGCCCACGCTTTGCGCCTCGGCGCGAAAGCCGATCATCACCGAACCCGGAAACGGCCACGGCTGCGAGCTGTGATAGGCGACGGCGCCGACGCGCACCGACGTTTCTTCCGCGACCTCGCGGCGAACCGCGTCTTCCAGGGTTTCCCCCGGCTCGACGAAGCCGGCGAGAACGGCGTACATGCCCTTGGGCCAAGGCGACTGGCGCGCCAGCAGACACGCCCCGCCTTCCGGACCCGAGCGAGTCACCAAAACAATTACCGCCGGATCGAGACGGGGATAAAATTCATGGCCGCAGTCGAGATTGACGCAGCGCCGTGCGGCCCCGCCGTGGATGCTTTCGGTGCGCTGGGCGCACAGCGAACAATAGGACTGCATCCGGTGCCAATGCATCAACGCCCGCCCATGGGCGAGCAGATTCGCCTCGAAAGGGTCCAGCGCCACACCCACCTCGCGCAACTCTTGAAAGCGCGCCTGTCCCATCAACGGGGTCAACTCCAGAGCCTCCTTGGAGGATACGTCCACGCAAAAATATGCGGTGTCGTCCTTGACCCCCAGCAGGGCGAGGGTATCGGCGATACGCAGCAGGCCACGAGCGTGCGCCCCCGTCAACATGACCGCACTGGGCGAAACGCCGTTGACGTCGCGGATCAGGTGCAGCCCGCGCCACACCGCGATGACGCGCGTGTCGCGTCGATGCAAACGTTCGTCAAGCCACGCCGCGTCACGCCTTTGCAACACGGCGCGATCCAACGTCCCACCACCATAGGCGACGCCGTGGGTAGAAAATGAAGCCCGCCTCGATGACATCGACATCGGCAACCCCGCATTCTGGAGGAGTATCCCTCAAGGAAAAATGAAAATGCGCCTTAAACGCAGATTCTCAAGCAGCCAACCACGATCGCCGAACGCTGTCAAAGTTTTGCCTTGGTCGCCCGTCCGTCACCTGCTAATTTTGTCGCCGACAACCCGCTTTGGTTGACCCGCGTTATTCGTCATTCGTCGTGATTCGCCACGATCGTTTTTTCCGGCCCAAGCGCCGATATTTTTTGGTAGGAAAGACCCCACCTTCATGTTCTCGCGTTGTTCCATAGCGGTTATGATCGCGGCGGGCGCGTTGCTCGCGGCCTGTTCCGCAGTGCCCGATTCCGTACGGGCGTTGAGCGCGGCGTGCCCGACCGACAGCTCCGGGGCGCTTGGCAAGGTCAACTGGAAACAGGCCGAACATATCCGCATCCGGGTCCGCCAAGGTGAATATACGCCAATGGTTCAGCATTTCGTGCAAGGCCGCCCCTACGTCCTCAGTCTGGTCAACGGCGATACGCAAACGCATTATTTTTCCGCGCCGGGCTTCGCCCGCGCCGTGCTCACCGACACCTTGCGTCCCGGCGGCGGGAAGACGGGTCGGGACTGCGTCAATACCGTCACCTTGAAGGCGGGGCAAACCGTCACCTGGCGCTTCATCGCCGCCCATGACGGGCGATACACGTATTACGACAACGCCTTCGCCCTCTTGGGCGGCCTAATCCCAAGCGGGACCGTCGTCATCGACGAGCCGCCGGCCTATCTTTTGGAGCCATGATCGCGGCGTATTGTTCGTGTCCGTTTTTCCTCCTTTTAAAGGCTTTCGGTTCGATCCCGGGATTGGTATAGTGCCGCCCAGGAAGGTTGGCGGCGGACGAACGCCTCGCCAATCCGGTCAGGTCCGGAAGGAAGCAGCCGCAACGAGTTTCCGTTCGGGTCGCTCGCCAGCCTTCCGTTACCGACGTCGCCGGTTTCGCCGCGCCGAAACGGTCGCGAGCGGTCGGGCGGATACGTCGGGGTCGGGGTGCCGGGCGTCGTCGCCTTACCGTTTTTTCTTTCCGGGCAGGTCATGAGCGATCCACAAAACACCGATCATTCCGCCACCACCCCACATCTAGACGCCGATGCGCACCCTCCCGACACGCAGGCGGACGCCCTCAAGGACACCCCCCCGGACGTCCCCCCCAAGGATGCCCCCAAGACCAACGAGGCATATCGCGTCCTCGCCCGCAAATACCGACCGACGGATTTTGACGGCCTGATCGGACAGCAGGCGATGGTGCGCACCTTGTCCAACGCCATTGCGGCGGGACGCCTCGCCCATGCCTTCGTTCTCACCGGGGTGCGCGGCGTCGGTAAAACGACGACGGCGCGGATCATCGCCCGCGCCCTGAACTGCGTCGGACCCGACGGCGCGGGTGGGGCCACCATCGCGCCATGCGGGGTCTGCGAAAATTGCCGCGCCATCGCCGAGGACCGCCATGTCGATGTGATGGAGATGGACGCGGCGTCGCGCACCGGTGTCGATGACATCCGCGAATTGATCGAAGGCGTGCGCTACCGCCCGGTCGTCGCGCGCTACAAGGTCTACATCATCGATGAAGTGCACATGCTGTCGAAAAGCGCCTTCAACGCCCTTCTGAAAACCCTGGAAGAGCCCCCCGAACACGTTAAATTTATTTTCGCCACCACCGAAATTCGCAAGGTTCCGGTCACCGTGTTGTCGCGCTGTCAGCGCTTCGACCTGCGCCGCATCGACATCGAAACCCTAAGCACGCATTTTCAGAAGATCGTCACCAGCGAGGGCGCCTCCGTCAGTCCCGAGGCGCTGCACCTGATCGCCCGCGCCGCCGATGGATCGGTGCGCGACGGCTTGTCCCTGCTCGATCAGGCGATCGCGCACACCGGCGGCGAGGTTGGCGAGGATCAGGTTCGCGACATGCTCGGTCTGGCCGACCGCACGGCGACCTTCGATCTTTTCGAGGCGGTGATGAAAGGCGATATCGCAGGCGCGCTAAACGATGTCGCCGGGCAGTATGTCTCGGGCGCCGACCCGCTTCAGATTCTCGAAGACATGCTCGATCTTACCCACTGGTTGACGCGCATCAAGGTCACGCCGCAAGCCGCCGAGGGCGTCTCCGTCCCCGAGGCCGAACGCACGCGCGGCAAGGCGTTAGCCGCGGGTCTGAGCATGGCCTCCCTCGCACGGGCATGGCAAATGTTGCTGAAGGGCCTGGGCGAAAGCCGCCAAGCCCCATCGCCGATGCAGGCGTTGGAAATGGTCCTGGTCCGCCTCGCCCACAGCGCCAATCTGCCCAGCCCCGCCGATGTCCTGCGCCGTCTCGACAGTGCCCCGCAGCCCGCAGCCCCGGCCTCCGACTCGAAACCCGATACACCCGCCACACCCGTCGCGCGCACCGATTCCGATTCGGCGCCCGGCGCCGTGGACGCCTCCATCGGTTCGACGCCGCGCACTCCGGGGGCGCGCCACGCCGTCGGCGGTGGGGTGGCGCGCGCGCCTCGGTCGCACACCGACCCTCAGTCGATGTCCGAACTGGACCTCCCCGATCCACTAACCTACCAGGCGGTGGTCGAATTGACCGAAACCAAGAGCGAAATGATCCTGCACGCCAACCTTGTCTCGAACGTTCACTTGGTACGCTTCGAACCGGGCCGGATCGAGTTCCATCCCGGTGAGTACGCCGACGAAGACCTGCCCCACAAATTGAATAAGTTCCTCAACGACGCCACCCGCAGACGCTGGGTGGTGACGGTGTCGCGCGAAGCCGGTCAACCCACGCTAAAACAGCAGCAAGACGCCAAACAGGCCCACGAAAAAGCCGCGGCCGCCAACCACCCTCTGGTGCGCGCGGTGATCGAGGCTTTTCCCGGGGCCAGCGTCGGCGCGGTGCGCAAAATCATCCCCGTTGACGCCCCTCCCTCCGGGGATGTGTCCGGGGACATGTCCGATCCCGACGAAAATATTATTTAGACCATTCAATGCCTTAAAAACAGAGTATAACGCGATGTATACGCTTTATTTTTACCCCGGAAACGCCAGTATGGCCCCGCATTTCATGCTTGAGGACATCGGCGCCGAATTTCAATTGCGCCGCCTCGCGCGCGAAACCAACGAGCACAAGGGCGCGGCGTATCTAAAACTCAATCCGTGCGGGCGGATCCCGACTCTGATCGACCACGACGCCCCTGGAGGCGATCTGGTGATTTTCGAGGCGGCGGCGATCTGTCTACACCTCGCCGACGCCCATCCCGAAGCCAACCTCGCCCCGGCGTTGGGCACGCCCGAGCGCGCCCACCTGTACCAATGGCTGATCTTCCTCACCAACACCATTCAGGAAGGCGTGCTCACCTACGCCTATCCCGACCGCTACACCACCGACCCCGACGGCGTGCCCGCGGTCAAGATGGCGGCGGAAAAACGTCTAACCGACATGTTCGCCATCGTCGATAGCCATCTGGAGAGACGCGATTACCTGCTTGGCGCGCAATTTTCTCTGGCCGATTATTACCTACTGATGTTGACCCGCTGGGGACGCAACCTCGCCGCGCCGCCGCGCGATTTGCCCTACCTCGGAGCCAGCGTGGCGCGCACCTTGGCGCGACCCGCCGTGGAGCGCGCGATCGCCACGGAAGGCGTTCCCGCACCGTTTTATTGAGGTTATTCCTCCGATATGCGTGCTTAGGGTCGGGCCCTCTTCATCTCTGCCAGACGCATCAGATGAAGAGGTCCCGACCCTAGTCGAGCAAGAAGCGGTCGCCGGACGCCACGCCCCAGGCGGCCATGAATTCGCCCAGGTGTGGGCGCGCTTCGCCCTCGGCCTCGATCAGGGCGATAATGTCGGCGACCGCCCGGTTGTAGCCGTCGGCGTCGATGGCGCCGGTGAACAGGCGCTGGCGCAGATAGACCAAATAGGTGTTGAGAACGTCGCTTTCGCAGTAATCGCGAATTTCGCCGAGCCGTCCCTCGTCGTACATCGGCGCGACCATCGCCCCGTCAACGCCGATCTTGCCGGGAAAGCCCATCACGGCGGCGGCCTCGTTCAGCCTGATGCGCGCCGAAGCGCCGAAATCGGACATCACCTCAAGCAGGTCGCAATGCCAATCGGTGGCGTAGCGCGCGCCGTAACTGGCCCATTTGTCGCCCAAAGTAGCGAAGGTATGGGCCGACACGCCGTGCTTCATAGCGCGATATTTAAGCACCGGAATATCGAACCCGCGGCCGTTAAAACTGACCAAACGGGGACGATGACGGTCGATGAAGCCGAAGAAGCCTTTGATCAGGTCCTTTTCCGACGACGCCTCGGCGCCGCCGGAACGCAGCTCCTTGAGGTAATAGACCTCGCGCTCGCCCGCCCGTTCGATCTCGGCGTGAAGAAAGCTGATCGCCACCACCTTGTGAAAAGGCTGGCGCGCGAAGGCGTTTTTTCCCTGAGTGATCTCCAGGTGATAGCGCTCCAACTCGGCGCGGCGCGCGACGACGTCGGCTTCGGCGAACCCGGTCAGGTTGGGCACGGCGTCGGTGTCGGGGACGGTTTCGATGTCGAAGACGAACAGGCTTTGATGGTGCATGATGGTCCATGGTATACACTGGACATGATTTCACAAGCGCGATGCGCCACCGAGGACACCGCCACCGCGACACAGACACCAAAAATTAAGGACCCCCCATGAAAAACCTTGGCCAGATGATGAAACAGGCCCAACAACTGCAAACCCGCATGACCGAAATGCAGGAAAAACTCGACGAGCACCAGACCGAGGGGCTCTCCGGCGGCGCGATGGTGCGCATCACGCTGAACGGGCGCGGCGATATGAGAGCGCTGAAGATCGACCCCAGCCTGCTGAACCCCGATGAGGGCGAAATCCTGGAAGACCTGATCCGCGCCGCCTACACCGACGCCAAAACCAAGATCGACGCCTACAAACAGGAAATGATGGCCGACGTGACCGGCGGATTACCGCTGCCGCCGGGCTTTAAGATGCCGTTCTAAGCTTTTTCATTATAAAGAAAAAACCGCTGACTTTAACTGCAAGCGACATCGGACCATGAGTGTGAGCGAGATCGACGCCCTGGTGGCGTTGCTGGCGAAAATTCCCGGCCTGGGCCCGCGCTCGGCGCGCAGGGCGGCGTTTTATCTGATCAAGCGCCGCGAATCGGTAATGACCCCGCTGGCGCGCGCGTTGGGCGCGGTGGCGCAAAATATTCGGACCTGTTCGATTTGCCACAACCTGGACACCCATGACCCCTGTATCATCTGCAGCGGCCCCAAGCGCGACCGTTCGGTGATTTGCGTCGTCGAGGATGTCGCCGACCTGTGGGCGATGGAGCGTATTTCCGGCTTTTCCGGCACCTATCACGTCCTCGGCGGCACGCTTTCCGCCCTCGACGGCGTCGGCCCCGAGGACCTCGACATCGCCGGATTGGTGCGCCGGGCGCGGGACCCCGAAACCAAGGAGGTCATCCTAGCCACCAACGCCACCGTCGATGGCCAGACCACGGCGCATTATATCGCCCAAACCCTGAGCCCGTGCGCCGTGCGTATTTCCGGGCTGGCCCACGGCGTGCCCGTCGGCGGCGAACTGGATTATCTCGACGAGGGCACGTTGTCGGCGGCGCTCAAGGCGCGCCACCCACTATGACCCACCCACTACGACCAAGTGCCTCCCCCCACGCCATCGACGACGATGGATGGCGCGAACGATAGAGGGTGGAAACGGTCGCGCGCAACCGCCAGGGCCGAGCCTAATACAGATGATTGGCGCGTTGCATTTCCTGAATGAAGGCGATGATCGCGCCGATATTTTGAGCGCCGAGGTCCGGTTGCGCCGGCATTGCGCCAAAATTCCAATGATGGGGGGCGACGCCTTGAACGATCGCCCGGCGAATACCGTCCCCGCCGGGATGGCCGAGACGGTACATGGGATGGATCAGGGGCGGCCCGGCGCGACTTCCGGTGCCGTTCGGACCATGGCAAGAGGCGCATTTTTCATTGAAGAGCCGCTGCCCGCGCCGCCCCTCGGGGGTCAAATGCGGGACCGCCGCCCGGGTCGTTAGCGGGGTGGCGCGGTGGGCGTAATACAATCCCCAGACCGCGGCGAAAGAAAGCACCCCCATGGCGATGAAAATGCGCACCGGCGAGCGTTGGCGGGGCGGGGCCAACGGTATTCGGTCGTTTTTCTCCGGCTTATTCATCTTCACCCCGACTATTTTTAATCCGAAGAAGAAACCTCGCGAACGCCAAGCGGCGCCAGAGCCGGCGGCGCGCCATCCTCGCCAAGCTCGATCGCCTCGATATTCTCCGAACGCCGGGTCACCTTGTCGGTGGAAATCCGGATCTCGCGGATGTCCTCGGTGGCCTGGCCGAAATGGCGCTGCAACTTACCGACCCGTTCGTCCAGGCGCTTAATATCGCCCAACAATTTGACCACCTCGCCCTGGATAACGCCCGCCTGCTCGCGCATGTTGGCGTCCTTGAGCACTGCGCGCACCGTGTTCAGGGTCGCCATCAGGGTCGTCGGCGAGACGATCCACACCCGTTTGCTAAACGATTTGGCGACGATGTCGGGCAGCGAGGCGTGCAGTTCGGCGTAGACCGCCTCGGACGGCAAGAACATCATCGCCGATTCGGCGGTCTCGCCGGGGACGATGTATTTGTCGGCGATGGCGCGAATGTGGTTCATCACATCGGCGGCGAAGGCGCGCAACGCCTGGGTGCGCGCCGGCTCCTCCCGGGCGGCGCGCAGGGCGCGGTAACTTTCCAGCGGGAACTTGGCGTCGATCACGATCGAGCCCGGCGGATTGGGCAGTTTCAACACGCAGTCGGCGCGCTTGGCGTTGCCCAGGGTGACCTGAAAGCCATAGGCCGACGGCGGCAGCATGTCGCGCACCAGGTCCTCCAACTGGATCTCGCCGAAAGCGCCGCGCGCCTGCTTGTTGGACAGGACGTCCTGTAGGCCGACCACTTGTTTGGACAACTGGGTCAAGTTCTCCTGGGCTTTGTCGATCACCGCCAAACGTTCGTGCACCTTACCCATCGCCTCGCCGGTTTTCTCGGTATGCTGGTGCAGCCCCTCGCCGAGGCGGTGGGTGACCGCCTCCAGGCGTTGATCCAAGGTACGTGTCAGTTGGGCCTGGGACGCGGTCTGATTTTCCGCCAATTGCTGCAACCGCCCGCCCAGTTCGGCCTGGGCCTGGGACATGTGCCGGGCGAGGTCCTCGGTCATCCGACCAAGGGTGGTTATGGCGTCATTATTTTTCGCCCGCGCCCGCGCCATGGCGGCGATGAGCGCCGTAATCCCGACGATAACGGCGATCAGGCCGACGGTAAGCAGCAACTTGGTGGTATCGTCGATCACGGTGGGCATCCGAACGGTTGTCAACTGATCCCAACTTGCACCACCGCGTGAACAAAGGCAAATCGAGAAACCCGGGGGGGCCAAAATTGACGCCGGGCGTTCCCCGAGGCGAGACTACCGCGACGAATGCGCCAAATGTCCCAAGGCAGGGTCTTCGTCGATTTGGCCCTCGTCGCGGAAGGCGCGCGCGATTTCACAAAACGCCATCTCGACGGCGTCCAGGGCGTCGATCAGCACCGGGTCGAAGTGGCTGGCCCGCCCCTCGCGCAGGATCGCCATCGCCTTTTGGTGCGAAAAGGCGGGCTTGTAGACGCGCTTGGAAATCAGGGCGTCATAAACGTCGGCCACCGCCATCAAGCGGCCCGACAGCGGAATGTCCTCGCCCTTCAGGCCCTGGGGATAGCCGCTGCCGTCCCATTTTTCGTGATGGGACAGGGAAATTTCACGGGCGTAGTTGAGGAACGAATTGCCGCCCAATTCATCTTCCGCCACCCTCAGCGCGGCGGCGCCGATCTTGGGGTGGTCTTTCATGACGGTAAACTCTTCCTCCGTCAATTTGCCGGGCTTGAGCAATATGGCGTCGGGGATGCCGACCTTGCCGATGTCGTGCAGGGGCGCGGACTTATACAAAAGGTCGATGGTTTCATCGTCCATGACGTCGGCCCGGCGCGGATGGTCGCGAAGATAAATCGCCAACGCCCGGACATAGCGCTGGGTGCGCAAAATATGCGCCCCGGTTTCATTGTCGCGCGTCTCGGCCAGGGACGCCAGGGTCATAATGGTGACGTCGCGGGTGCGTTGCAGTTCCTCGGTGCGCTCGCGGATGCGGCGCACCATTTCGTTGGTATGCTGGGCCATGACGCCGAACTCGTCGTTGCTGCTGACCGGCACCGCCATGTCGTAATGGCCCGAAGTGACGCACGCCAGAACACCGTTTTCACGCATCAAAAACATGTTCAAGTTGCGCGAAAACGACCAGATGATGTTCAGCGTTTCAGGCATCGCCACCAGGAGAACGAAGCCGAACTCCTTCAAAATGGAGAGCCGCCCCTCCGCCAGGGGGATCGCGCTGCCGACCTCGACCAGCCAATCGAGATCCTTGTTCACCAGCAACATAAACACCCCGACCAACAGCGCCACGCAACCGGCGGCGAAAAGCGCCAACTTCGAGGACAGCGGGAAAAAATTTCCCGACAGCGGTAGGCTCAGGCGTTCTCGCTCGACTCTGTGGGCGACCTCGCGCTCGCGTTCCAGGGCCAAATCGGCGCTGGCGAAAAACCCCATCGCGGTGACGCCGACCAACACCTTCATGCCGCTGACCAAGGGGAAATGATGGACCTCCGTATTGTAGAACATCAAAATCAGGGCGGCGGATGCGAACAGAACCAGTTCGAGCGTGAACACCCGCAGGGTTTGCGCCGCAAGGGGCGCGCGATCGACCAGACGCGCCCTCAACGGACCGCGCGCGAAATAGATCAAAACTAAAATGACGTCGAAGGTGACGAAAACCTCGATCGCGCTCAGGCTCTCGATAAAGGGGCAAACCTGAATGCCGTATATCGGCATGATCGTCATGATCGCCAAGTAATGTAGTTTCGCTCTCATCGGTTCTCCGCCGCTCAATACAAGGTTCAGAGGTATCGCTACAACCGATCGCGCCAATACGATAGAGTGTACACTAGCGCATGTGGGGTGTCATGGGGCGTCACTTTTCGGTGATGGAAGCGCCGTTGTGGCGGGAAAGAGGAAAAGCCGACCCTTGACGACGGACCGCGTGCGCCTTAAGTGGTGCCCTGAACCCGATACATGGACAATCAACGCGCCAATGCGCCGACGCGCGCGCGATGCGAGATAAACGGAACATTCTTCATGGCGATCATGCCCATTATCGTCGCGCCCGACCCCCGCCTTAAGGTGTCGTGCAAGGCCGTCCCCAAGGTGACCAACGCCGTCGCCGCCTTGATGGACGATATGCTGCAAACCATGTACGCCGCCAACGGCATCGGATTGGCCGCGCCTCAGGTCGGCGATAAGCGGCGGGTCGTCGTCGTCGATGTGTCGCGCTCGGACGAGCCGCCCGCCCCGATTTGCATGGCCAATCCGGAAATCATATGGGAATCCGACGACGCGACCCTTCATGAAGAGGGCTGCCTATCGCTGCCCGAACATTACTCCGACGTTCTGCGTCCCAGCGTCGTGACGGTGCGCTACGTGGATCGCGAAAACGAAATTCGCGAACTGACCGCCGAGGGTATTTTGTCGGTATGCATTCAGCATGAGATCGACCACCTGGACGGTGTTTTGTTCGTCGATCATATCTCGTCGCTGAAACGCAACATGATTTTACGTAAACTGGTCAAAAGCAAAAAAATGACGGAAGCCCCGGCCTAATGGTTAAACCCCTGCGCCTGGCGTTCATGGGGACGCCCGACTTTTCCGTCCCCATTTTAGACGCGCTGATCGACGCCGGGCATGATGTCGTCTGCGTCTATGCCCAGCCTCCCCGACGCGCGGGGCGCGGGCATAAGGAACAGCCCACGCCGGTGCACGCCCGCGCCCAGGCGCGGGGCATTCCCGTGCGCACGCCGGTGTCGCTGAAAAATCCCGATGAACAGCACGCGTTCGCCGACCTGCGCCTGGACGCCGGTATCGTCGCCGCCTATGGGCTGATTCTGCCGAAAGCCGTCTTGGAAGCGCCGCGATTAGGCTGCATCAACGTTCACGCCTCGCTGTTGCCGCGCTGGCGCGGCGCGGCGCCCCTGCAGCGGGCGATCATGGCCGGGGATACGCGCACCGGGGTCACCATCATGCAGATGGATGAAGGCCTGGACACCGGCGATATTCTATGCATGGAAGAAACGCCGATTGGCCCCGACACCACCGTGGCCGAGCTTCACGACCGGCTTAGCGCGATCGGCGCGCGTATGATCGCGCCCGCCCTTGAGGGCCGCGACACGGGCGCACTCAAAGGCCGACCGCAACCCGACGCCGGGGCCTGTTATGCGGCGAAGATCACGCGCGAGGAAATGCGCATCGACTGGAACGTCTCGGCGAGCCGGATCGCGCGCCAAGTGCGTGGCCTTTACCCCCGGGCCTGGTGCACATTCGAGGGAGAGAGAATCCGCATCCTCGCCGCCAAGGCGGAGGACGCCAAAACCGGCGAGGCGAAAACCCATATTTCCGGCGTTCCCGGCGAGGTCATTGACGACGCGCTCGCCGTGCGCTGCGGCGACGGCGTTTTGCGCCTGATCGCGGTCCAGCGCGCGGGCAAGTCCGCCCTCGCCGCGGCCGACTTCCTGCGCGGCAATCCGATCGCGCCGGGCGCGCGGTTTCTCTAGTGGATCGGCCCGACGTTTCGCTCCCGCGAACCACTAGGGTCAGACTTCGTCCCTAAACCCGCGACGCCCACTGACGGTCCGCATGGGGATGAGCCTGGGTGGCGTCCTTGCGCAACTTGCGAATACTCTCGATGCCCTGCTTCATCTCGCTGAGGATAAATTCCGATCGCTTGACCGGACCGCCGACGGATTTGCTGGGAAACAGGGCGTGCCAAGCATCCATCTTGACGCTAAGCGCACACAAAATCGCACCGATCGTGGTGTGATAGCCCGAAATCATATCCTCGACCTCGTGAAATTTTTCGGCGCTGATGTTATCCCACATGTGGCGGCTGTTTTTATCGAAATCATCGAAAAGGCGCTTGATGTTGGCGGTCAAGCTGATGATCGTGCTTTCCAAGACGTCACAGGTGGTCATTAGGTTCTGATCGTTTCTGAGTTGCCAGTTTTTACGAATGTCCTTCAATGACGAAAGAAAGTTGGCGGTCGTCGGCAAGATTCGATCGAGGCAATTCTTATAGTAGGAAAGCGAGAGGAAAATATCGCCGTAATCCTCAAGAAAATGAGGCACCTCGGACAACGGTATGCCGAGCTTGACGGCGACCATTTGCAATTTTTCCTTGGCGCGGCGGATATCCGGGTCCTTGAACAATTTAATGATGTCCTCGAAGCGTTGGATCGACATGTCGTCGCTGCCGTAGATTTCGACAATCAACGGCAACGTGAACGCCTTCATATAGCTCGCCAGTTCGAGGTTCTTGGTTTCCGACAGACGCAAGTCGTCAAAATTGTTGACCGGGATGTCCTGGTCGCGCAGGGCGACGCGCAAACTGTAGACATCGTAGCTGGGCAACCGCGCCAAGCGGTGTAAAATACCGATATCCCGATGCGAAGCGCTGCCCAAATCCTGAAGCTCCCGACTGAGATCCTCGACCCTGATCTGTCCGCTTCCGGTATGCACGTTGGAGAAAATTTCAACGACGGTTTCCAGGCGGGCGTTCTTGATCATCCGGGCGCGGCGCACCACGGGAGAATCGAAAGGAACGATCGCCAGCGGCAAAACGTGAAGCGCGTCGCGATCGTGGTCGCTGATTTCAACCGCATCTTTGTGAGTGCTCATCGCTTTGGCTTCGTCCTCCCCATCACGTGAGGGGCGTTAAAGCAATAAAACAAGGTCTCAAGGCCGCTCCCCCTCGACGAGTCTAGGGGGCGACGGAACAAAGATCAAACAAAACGGCGTCGCGCGCCTGGACAATGGCGCGCCGGCGGTGGAAACAAAAGTATCGCGAAGAGGCCTCCACTTGAGTACAAAGGCCCCATGCACAGGTATCGCATCACCATCGAATACGACGGCGGCCCCTTCGTCGGCTGGCAACGTCAGATCAACGGCCCCAGCGTCCAACAGGCGATCGAGGACGCCATCCACGCCTTTTCGGGGGAAACCGTCACCCTTTTCGGCGCCGGACGTACCGACGCCGGCGTCCACGCCTTGGGCCAGGTCGCTCATTTCGATCTAGAACGGTATTTCCCGGCGCACAAGGTCCACGGCGCGGTAAATGCCCATCTGCGCGATCTTCCCATCGTTTTGCGCGATGTCGAAGCGGTCGATGAAAATTTCCACGCCCGCTTTTCGGCCCGGGAACGGACCTACCTGTACCGAATTTTAAACCGCCCCGCCCGGCCCGCCTTGGACAAGGGCCGGGTCTGGTGGGTGCCCCAGCCGCTGGACGCCGCCGCCATGCACGCCGCCGCCCAGACGTTGACCGGAAAACACGACTTCACTACTTTCCGCGCCAAGTTCTGCCAAGCGAAATCGCCCGTCAAAACCCTCGATACGCTGGACATCGCGCGCCGGGGCGAGGAGATCGTGGTCTCCGTGCAAGCGCGCTCGTTTCTCCATCACCAGGTCCGCAACCTCGTCGGCACGCTGAAACTGGTCGGCGAGGGCAAGTGGACGGCTCAGGACATCACCGCCGCCTTGGCGGCGTGCGACCGCGCCGCCGGCGGCCCCACGGCGCCGGCGGCGGGGTTATATCTGGTCGAAGTGCGTTATTAATTCTATACTCGTACCCATGCGTAAAATTGATCTCTCATTGGACCCGGAGGGTCCCGACACGCCGCCTCGCGGCGAAACATCGCAACACGGGCGCGCCGGACGCGCGCCCAACGGCGATGGGCCGCGCCAAGATACCGACAAATCTCCCGTATTGGGCTGGTTCGCCGTCGCCTTCGGTGTCCTGGGCGTCTTCACGTGGTCGGTGATTTTTGTTCCCCTGGCCCTGATTTGTGGCGTGATCGCGCTCTTCGTCGGTCAGGTTTTTTGGGGCGTCAGCGCGATCGTTTTGGCGGTGATCGCCACCGCGACGTCGCCGTTCCTGTTGATGACGCTGGGCCTAGGGGCGATGGCCGCATTCATGCATATGGGCGCTCCCGCGATGTAGGCGGACACCCCCCGCTCTCCCACACCGTGCGGAGGTGGCGGCCCGCAACGACAACGCCGACGGGAAAACCGATGATCGCCCACGCCGTATTCGTTCTTCTAAGCAGTCTTGCCGCTTACATCCTGGTGGCGATCGGCCCGCCCACGGCGTTGGCCGAGAGAAAAGACCTGGGCAACGCCGTAATCGACGATCTTACAAGACGTTTTTGCGGAGATTGTCACATGGCCTATGCGCCGATTAACCTGCCCGCACGCTCGTGGTCCACGCTGATAGATCACCTCGACGATCACTTCGGCGTGCGCCTCGTGATCAACGAAACGGCTCGGCGCCATATACGTGCTTATTTAATTTCAAAATCCGCCGATGGCGGCGGCACCCATTGGGGACGACGCCTGATGAAGCACATTCCCGCCGATACCGCGCCGCTACGCATCACCGCGACCCCCCGTTTCACCCGCCACCATAACGGCGCGCGCTTTCGCGCCTTGCTCGCCGAAAAAAAAACGACGCCCTCGCGCTGTACCCACTGCCACGGGGAAGCCGAGTTGTGCGTCCTCGGCGAACCCCCGAGATGACGCCTTTCAGGCGGAGAAACGCTCACAGCATGTAGGCGCTGGCAATTTGAACCAATAGCCCAAGCGTGAAGTCGATCAGGACCGCGCCGGCGGCGACGAGGCCCGATACGCCAAGGGCGCTTTTGGCGATAAACCATAAAAAAACCGTCATGTACACCGTCGCCAGAAGCGCGAACGCGCCACCGCCCGCCGCCGGGCCGCCCGCACGCATCATCATCATGCCGATCCCCAAATACAAGGCATTGAGAAGCACGTTCGACCAATTATAGGCGGTGATATAGCGCACCACATGACGATCACGGCCAAGCGCCCGGGTGAAGCTTAAAATCGCCAACGGATAGGCGACCCAGGAGACGGCGTAGGCGACACTCTCCAATGGAATCAGGCGCACCAACGGCGTTTTGATCAATCCGCTTTGAATCTGGACATAAACATAAAGCACGTAAAGCGGCGCAACGACGGCGGCGGCGTAGAAGGACCGCTTCGCCCCATCGACGCCGGGGCTGAAATAGCGCAACCCCGACGCATCGAAGCGCGCCAAACGACCCGCGCCGTAAAGGGAAAGAACGCTTTCGCGCAAGGTGATCATCGCCGCGTTTTCCTATCCGCGCTCGGCCCCGAGTCAGGGGAAATAGCGCCTTAATATTTCCAGGTAGACGGCGCTCAACCGTTCGACATCGCCGACGCGGACATTTTCATCCACCTTGTGCGCCGTCTCATTTTGAAGGCCCAATTCGCAGACCGGACAACAATCCTTAATGAAGCGGGCGTCCGAGGTGCCGCCCGAGGTGGACAGTTCGGGCGTCAGCGCGCAAACGCCTTCCACGGCGCGCACCATGATGGCGCTCAAGGGACCCGGTGGGGTGAGAAACGCCTCTCCGGAAACGGCGATCTCAAGCGCATGGTCCCCGGCGTGCTCCCGGCAGACGCCCTCGATCCATCGGCGCAGATCATGCCCCGTATGCGTGTCATTGAAACGGATATTGAACGCGGCCCGCGCCTCGGCGGGGATGACATTGCCGGCCCCGGCGTTGGTGTCGAGGGCGGTGATTTCCAAGTTCGACGGCTGGAAATGCGCGGTCCCGCCGTCGAGGGTGGCGGCGTTCAGGGCGCTCAGGGTTTTCAATAACCGCGGGATCGGGTTATCGGCCAGATGCGGGTAGGCGACATGCCCCTGCACCCCACGCACGGCGAGGCGGGCGTTCAGGCTGCCGCGCCGCCCGATCTTGATCGTGTCGCCCAGACGATCGACGCTGGTCGGCTCGCCGACGATACAGGCGTCGATTTTCTCTCCGTCATCGGCAAGGCGGCGCAGCATCTTTTGCGTACCGTTAATCGCCGGGCCTTCTTCGTCGCCGGTGATCAAAAATGAAATCGATCCGCCGAAATCTTGCCCCCGCTCGGCGGTAAATTTCGAAACGGCGGCGGCAAAACAAGCGATCGCGCATTTCATGTCGGCCGCGCCGCGCCCGAACAGGCGACCATCGCGCACGGCGGGCTCGAACGGCGGGGACGTCCATAGCGCGGCGTCGCCGACGGGAACGACATCGGTGTGCCCGGCAAAACAAAAGTTGCGCCCCCGCGATCCCAGCCGGGCGTACAGATTGGTGATCGGCGCCGTGTCCTCGGCCTCGAAAACCATTGTCGTACAGGCGAACCCCAAGGGCGCCAACGCCGAAGCCAAGACCGCCTGCGCGCCGGCGTCCTCGGGCGTGACGCTGGGACAGCGGATCAGCTGCGCGCTGAGTTCAACCGGGTCGATGGCCCCGCCCATGACGCTCTCCCTGATGAATGCGACGCCGGAACCCGCCCGGTTTGCCGCCGCGCGCCTAGTCGCGCAGCAATTCGTTAATCGACGTTTTAGCGCGGGTTTTCTCATCGACCCGCTTGACGATCACGGCACAGTACAAACTGGGCGACGGCGCGCCGTTGGCCATGGTCTTACCCGACGGCATCGAACCGGCGACGACCACGGAATAGGCGGGAACCCGGCCATAATGAATTTCACCACTGGCGCGATCGACGATCTTGGTCGATGCGCTGATATACACGCCCATCCCCAAAACCGAGCCTTCCTCGACAATTACCCCTTCGGCGACCTCGGCGCGCGCGCCGATGAAACAATTGTCCTCGATAATCGTCGGGTTGGCCTGCAACGGTTCCAGTACGCCGCCGATCCCCGCACCACCGGAAAGATGGACGTTCTTGCCGATTTGCGCACACGAACCGACCGTGGCCCAACCGTCGATCATCGCCCCGCTCTCAACGTACGCGCCCAAATTCACAAAAGACGGCATCAACACGACGCCGGGGGCGATATAGGCCCCCTTGCGCACGACGCAATTGGGGACGGCGCGCAGTCCGGCGGTGCGGAACCGCGCCTCATCCCAGCCCTTGAACTTGCTGTCCACCTTGTCGAACCAGTCGGCCCCGCCGGGACCGCCCGAAATCGGCGCCATGTCGTTAAGACGAAACGACAACAAGACCGCTTTTTTCAGCCATTGGTTGACCTTCCAATTACCTCGACTGACCCGCTCGGCGACCCGCGCCTCGCCACCGTCGAGCAGGGAAATCGACGCGTTCACGGCATCGCGGACTTCGCCCTGGGTATCCAAAGCGATCGCGTCACGATCGGCCCATGCGGCGTCGATAATTTTTTCCAAGTCTGCGTGGCTCAAGTCTGCGTGGCTCATGGCGTTCCTTAAAATTGCTGCACAATGAAATCGGTGGCTATGACAATTAAACCGTCCGCCTTCGCCTCATCCACCCTTCCCGTAAATCATCCCTTCTTCCCGTAAAAGAGGGACGCCTTTCCCGTTCTGGGGAAAGGCCGCGAAAACCGCCCCAGAAGATGCTTGAGCGGACCTGTCGTGTCAACCCAAAGGGGGGCGCGACACGCTCTTGCGAGGCGTTTTATAGGGCGTTCAACCAATCGCTCAACGCAGCGGTGCGGTGGTGAACATGCGCGCCCGCCGCCCCCTCGCGGCCCCATACGTTCGTGGTCTCAACCCATAACGTGGTCATTCCCAGGTCGTGAGCCGGAAGCAGGTTGCGCGCCATGTCTTCAACCATCACGGCGGAAGCGGCGGACACGCCGTGGCGGGCGATCATGTCGCGATAAATGCCGGCGTCGGGCTTGGGCACATATTCGGCCGCCTCGATGTCGAAGATACCATCGAAGTGGCGCGCGATGCCGAGGCGCGCCAACACCCGCTCGGCATGAAGACGATCGGCGTTGGTAAAGATGATCTTGCGCCCCCCGGTGCGGGCGAGGGCCGCATCCAAGGCCGGATCGGGGGCGATCGGGGACAGATCGATATCGTGCACAAAATCCAAAAAAGTCCGGGGATCGACTTGATGGTGTTTGATCAGTCCGCGAAGGGTCGCGCCGTATTCGCGAAAATAGGTTTTTTGCACCCGAAAAGCCGCCTCCTCGCTCAGATCGAGGAGGCGCGCGATAAAGGCCTTCATACGCGCGTCGATCTGACTGAACAAACCGGTGGTGGCGTCGTAAAGCGTATTGTCCAAATCGAACACCCACGTCGCCGCGCCCGCCAATTGACGCCCCGTCATTGGCGACGCCGCCTGGGCGGCGGCGTTATTTAAGTGGTTGATTGGCGCGCGTTCGTTCATATGTCCTTTGTGGACGTTTTGGCTTACAATTGCAATCTCCCTGCACAATGTAAAACCATGCCGTCCCCATGTGATTGAGCTTAAATCGCTGGCGTTTCCGTAGCGAAAAGAGATAGAAAACAGAGATGACGCGCGAAGAGATAACGCATGATACGCCCGCCACCGACACACGCCCACCCCCATCGCACGATGCGGCGCGGACCCTGATCGACACCTATGGCGAGGCGGCGGCGCTGCTTGATGAAACCGGTGGGGTGGTTTTCACCAACGCCAAGGCGCGCAAGCTTAGTTTTTTGTTCGACGGTCCCGACGGCGCCGAATTACGGGGCCTCGCCCAACGCGCCCGGGCCTTGGGCCGTGTCTCCACGCTGACGCTCAGCCTGCCCACCGCGGGGGCGCACCATACCTTCGATGCGATTGTCGTTCCCTCGATACTGAACGACCTCGTCCTAATTTTGCTGCACGATCAGTCGCTGGACCACAATCTTCGCAGCGCCCTCGTCGAATCACGCCAACGCTATAAAGACCTGGTCGAGGTTTCGAGCGATTTTTCCTGGGAGGTCGATGAACAGGAGCTGTTCTCCTTCGTTTCGCCGACCGGAGCGCTGGGCTATCCACCTCACGATATCGTCGGCGAAAAGCCGGAAACCTTCGTCATCAGCCCACAAGAATACGCCCCCCTTCCCTTTATCTCCAAAACCCCAGAAACCGAGGTCGAGGTCTGGATGCGAAGCGCCGATGGAGAGGCCGCTTGCGTGCTCGTCTCGGCGCTACCGATCCTGTCCGAAGACGGCCGCCTCAAGGGCGTGCGCGGCATCGGACGCGACGTCAGCATCGAACGCGCCCGCACCGCGGCTCTGGCGCGGGCGACCCATCGCGAACAGGTCTTGGGATATATCGTTAGGTCGATTCGCGACGAAGTCAACCCCAACGCCATGCTTGCCGCCGCCGCCACCGCCACCGCCCGCGCCCTGGGGGCGCAGGGCTGTCGCATTCTTCGCGTCAGCCGCCCCGACGACGAGGATCAAGAAGGGCCGCCGCCGGAACAAACCCAGCAGGATCCCTATCAAATCGCCGCAACATACGGCGACGACGGCCTTCCCGAGCAGAGCGCCGAAAACCCCACGTTCACCCCCGAAGACCTCGCCGTGCGCGAAAGCCGCCGGGGTGAATGGCGCATCCTTGAAGCGCCTTGCCAATACCGCCACGCCATCAACGGCGTCTTGTGCCTGTTCAAGCGGGAACAATGGGTTCCCGACGATATTCTTCTCGCCGGAGAAATCGCCGGCCATGTCGGAATCGCCATCGAACAAGTCATTCATCATGAACGCATCGTTACCCTCTCGCGGACCGACAGCCTGACCGGCTTGTTGAACCGTCGGGCCTTTTACGATGAAGAACTTCCCCGCCGCGCCGCGCGCCTGAAACAAGACAACCTGTGCGCCGCCCTATTTTATGTCGATATGGATAATTTTAAACTGGTCAACGACGAACATGGCCACCATAAAGGCGACGAGGCGATTTTGGCCTTGTGCACGATACTGCGCGAATTTTCCCGTCCGGGCGATATGATCGCCCGCCTGGGCGGTGATGAATTCGCTCTCTGGCTGGACGGCATGGACGAAACCACGGCGCAAGACCGCGCCCGACAACTCATCGAAAAAGCACAAGCTCTGCGTGAATTTTCAGGGGTTCCCGAGCGTCCGCTGGGTATTTCCGTCGGTATCGCCGTTTATCGTCCGCAGTCGGGGGAAAACCTTTCCGGCCTGCTCGCCCGGGCGGACAGAGCCATGTACCAAGTGAAGCATCAAGATAAGGGGCGTTTTTTGCTCGCGCCGCCTTATGACGGAGGAGGCGCACCGCCCCCCGTTGACGAGGAATAGACCGTGATCAAGGGATTTTTGGCAAAACTGAGACGACGCAAGCCGCTGGATTATGACGAGGCGAAGGGTCTGGCCCGCCACAAAGACGTGGAAATTCGCCGCAAGCTCGCAGCGCGCGGCGACATCAAGCCGGAAATTCTATATTATCTGGCGGAAGATCCCGAACCCGCCGTACGTCGCGCCATCGCCGAAAACGCCGCCGCGCCGCGTCAGGCCGATCTTTTGCTGACCCGTGACGACAACGAGGATGTCCGTTCGCAACTGGCGAATAAAATTTCTTCCTTGGTCCCCGGCCTCAGCAATGACGATCTCGATAAAGTTCGCCACGTCACCTTCGAAGTCCTGGAAATCTTGGCGCGCGATCAGGCGGTGCGGGTACGCCAAATTCTCGCCGAAACCCTAAAAGATGTCGCCAACGCCCCTTCCGAAGTGATCCTTCGCTTGGCGCGCGATGTTGAAATTGTCGTTTCCGGGCCAATTCTCGAATATTCTCCGGTTCTATCCGACGCCGATCTCCTCGAAATCATCGCCAGCGATCCGGTTCAGGGCGCGCTCAACGCGGTGTCAAAACGGCGGTTGATCAGCGAAGCCGTATCCGACGCTATCGCCGAAAGCGACGACGTCGGCGCGATTCGCGATCTCCTCGCCAACCCCAGCGCGCAAATCCGCGAACAGACCCTCGATAGCATTTTGGATCGCGCCGAAGAAATCGAACAATGGCATCGCCCCCTGGTCCAACGGCCTAAATTATCCCTGCGCGCGGCGATGCGCCTCGCCGAATTCGTCGCCGACAGTCTGTTGGAAACCCTGAAAACCCGCGCCGACCTCGATCCTGAAACCGCACTTGCGGTACGTGACGAGTTTCACCGCCGGATGGCCGAAAGCACGCCCTCCCAAGATGCCCCCGCCAAGGTCGATCCCCTACAACGCGCGCGTGACTTGCACCAAAACGGCGGCTTAACCAATCAGGCCATGGTTGACGCCATCCAGAGCGGCGATCACGCCTTCGTCGAAGCGATCTTGGCGGTGCGCGCGGACATCGCCCTGAAAACGGTGCAAAAAGCGCTCTCGACATCCTCGGTCAAAGGCGTGATCGCACTCAGTTGGAAAGCCGGATTTCCCATGAAAACAGCCGTCATGCTCCAACAGCGGGTGGCCAAAATTCCACCGTCCGACGTTTTGGGCATGCACAGCGCCGAGTATCCCTTTACCGAAGACGAGATGACTTGGCAGCTGGAATTCTTCCAAGATCTCGCCCCCTGACCGGGTCCCGACAAAACGCCCACCCGCTTCGATCCCCAGGACGTCAGTCCGCTTCGATCCCCAGGACGTCAGTCCGCTTCGATCATGGTCCCCGCACCGTGCTCGGTAAACAATTCGAGCAACACCGCATGGGGCACCCGCCCATCGATGATCACCGCGCCATCGACGCCGCTCGCGATGGCCTTCAGGCAGGTTTCGACCTTGGGGATCATGCCGCCGTGAATGGTGCCGTCGGCGATCATTTCGCGCGCCTGGGCGGCGCTCATGTCCTTGATCAAAACGCCATCGCGATCCAACACGCCAACGATATCGGTAAGCATGATCAGCCGGCGCGCGCCCAGCGCGCCGGCGACCGCGCCGGCGGCGGTGTCGGCGTTGATGTTCAGGGTTTCCCCCTCGGCGCCGATACCGATCGGAGCGATTACCGGCGTAATGTCCGAGGCGTTGAAGAAATTGAGGACATGCGGCGTCACCTCGGTGGGCTCGCCAACCAACCCGAGGTCGAGAATACGTTCGATATTGCTGTCGGGATCACGCAAGGTACGGCGTAGTTTTTCCGCCCGAATCAGGTTGCCGTCCTTGCCCGACAACCCGACGGCGAAGCCGCCCGCCGCATTGATCGAAGAAACAATCTGTTTGTTGATCGACCCGGACAACACCATTTCCACGACATCGACCGTTTCCTGGTCGGTAACGCGCAGGCCGTCGATAAACTCGCTTTGGATCTTCAGACGTTCGAGCATCGCGCCGATTTGCGGCCCTCCGCCGTGCACCACCACGGGATTGGAGCCGATTTGGCGCAACAGCACGATGTCGCGGGCGAACAACTGGGCCAGGTGAGCGTCACCCATGGCGTGACCGCCATACTTAATGACGAACGTCTCCCCCGCGTAACGGCGCATATAGGGCAGCGCCTCGGATAACGTGGCGGCTTGTTCGAGCCATTGCTCATGCGTTTTACTGGTGTCGTGAATACGCTTGCCCATGTCCCCTATAGCTTCCTCTCTTTTTCAGACCCATCGGAGCGATCCCCGGCGATGGCCACAAAAAACATCACGCCCTGCGGGAGGGCGCCAACGCTGCGATCTCGGCGCGAAGCCCGGCGATACCGATCCCTTTTTCGGAACTGGTCGCGACGATCCTGGGAAAAAGCGCCGGGCGCTTGGCGAGATCCTGTTCGGTGCGGGCGACCAACTGGCGCAATGCCGTCGCCTTGATTTTATCGCACTTGGTCAAAACCACCTGATAAACTTGCGCCGCCCGATCCAGCATATCGAGAATCTTCAGATCGACGTCCTTGACACCGTGGCGGGCGTCAATCAACAAAAAGGTGCGCACCAGCGGCTGACGGCCCTTCAGGTAGGCGTTTACCAGGCGGGTCCATTTTTCGACCTGATCCTTGGGCGCCCTGGCGTAGCCGTAACCCGGCAGATCGGCGATCATCAGACGTCGGTCCAAATTGAAAAAATTGATCTGCTGCGTGCGTCCCGGCGTATTGGACGTTCGCGCCAGTCCCTTACGTCCGGTAAGGGCGTTGATCAGGCTCGACTTGCCGACATTCGAGCGCCCCGCGAAAGCGATTTCGGGAAGATCGGGGTCGGGAATCTGATGCAATGACGCCATGCCGAGAACGAAGACGCACTCCCGAGCGAACAGCAAACGACCTTCCTCGACCTCCCCGGCTTCGAACGCGTGGGCCTCTCCGACTTCCGCCGTCGCCGCCGGCGCGACGACGGGCGCGGAAGCTTTTCCGCCGAGCGTATCCGCGCTCATATTTCGGCCTTCCGGATCATAGGCTCCCTCGATCTTCCTCTGGACGCCGGGCGTGGCTCGGCGTCGCGCTTACGGTTTCACTCCGGCGCGGCGCATGATGACCCATTGTTGCAAGATCGACAGCGAGTTGTTCCACGACCAATAGATCACCAGTCCGGCCGGGAAATGAGCCAACATAAACGTAAACACGACCGGCAAAAACATGAACATTTTCGCCTGAATGGGATCGGCCGGCTGCGGATTGAGGCGCTGCTGAAGCCACATGGTAATCCCCATGATCAACGGCCAAGCACCGATCAACAAGAAAGCCGGCGGGCTCCACGGGATCAGCCCAAACAGGTTGAAGACCGAGGTCGGATCGGGCGCCGAAAGGTCGTGAATCCAACCATAAAAGGGCGCGTGGCGCATTTCGATGGTGACGAACAGCACCTTGTACAGGGCGAAGAAGACCGGAATCTGAACCACCATCGGCAGACACCCCGCGGCGGGATTGGCTTTTTCTCGCTTGTACAGCGCCATCATTTCCTGATTGAGGCGACTTTTATCTTCTTTAAAGCGTTCCTGCAGCTTTTTCATTTCCGGCTGCAGCTTTTTCATCTTGCTCATCGCCCGATAGGACTTGTTGGCGAGCGGGAACAGCGCCAACTTGATCAAGACCGTCAGCGACAAAATGGCAAGGCCGAAGTTGCCCAGATGCTCGTTGAACCAGATCAGCGTATAGAAAATCGGTTTGGTGAGGAAATAGAACCAACCGAAGTCGATCGCCAGATCGAAACGGGCGATCCCGAGTTTCTCCTTATAGGCGTCGAGCAGCTTAACTTCCTTGGCGCCGGCGAAAATCCGGTCTTGGGTAGAAATCGACGCGCCGGGCGCCACCGTCATCGGCGCGCCCAGATAGTCGGTCTGATATTTATCGATGCCGCCGTCCAGGCGATGCACGAAACGGGTATCGACCTTTTCTTTTTGGTCGGGCACTAGGGCGGCGAGCCAATATTTATCCGTAAAACCGATCCAGCCGCCGGTCGTGGTCTGCTCCATCTTCGGGTCTTTTTTGAGATCCTTGTATTTGACCTCCTTCAAGGTGCCGTCGAAGACTCCCAGGGGGCCTTCGTGAAGGATAAAGTAACCGGTGGTCTTGGGCGTGCCCCAACGCGAAATCAGGCCATAGGAATTGAGCGTGACGGGTGCGTTTGAGGTGTTTTGGACCTTCTGGCTGATCGTGAACATATAGTTCTCGTCCAGCGCGATGGTCCGCGAAAAGGTCAATCCCTGCCCGTTGTTCCAGGTCAGCGTGACCGGTGTTTGCGGCGTCAAGGTGGTGCGATCGGCGGTCCACAGGGTATCGGAGGTCGGCACTTTGACGCCGTTTCCGGTCCACCCGAATTCGGCGAAATAGGCGCCCTTACGCCCGCGCGGCGACAGCAACATGATTTCCGGCGTCTTGGGGCTGAGGCCTTGGTGATAATCGGCCAACGTCAGATCGTCCAGACGCGCGCCGCGCAGGGCGATCGACCCGTGCAACCGCGGCGAACTGATGGTGATCCGCGGGCTTTTGCTCAGCACCTCGGCCAACGATGCGCTGGTTTGCGTTCCCGGGGCTTCGGGCTGGGCGCCGGGAAGGTGAGCATCGCCGGGACGGGGAATCGCCGCGGGCGACGAGGAAGACGGCGATGAAGGAGGCGTGGTCTGTTGCGCGGTATTCGCCGCTTGACGTTGGGCCTCTATCGCCCGCTTGGGCTGAACGAAGAAATAATCGTACCCGAGCAGAATGCCGAGAGAGAGAACGATCGCCAAGATGACGTTGCGATTTTCCATGGGTATTTAGACCGTTTCGCCTGGAAGGTTGCGTTACAAAGAAGACCGGATCAAAAAGAACCGGATCAAGAGGGACCGGGGCCGCGTCGTACCGGCGGCGTATGTGGGTGCGCGCCGTCGGCTTCGTGCCCATGCCGACAGGGGGCGTCGGGCACGGGGTCATACCCCTCTCCCCCCCAAGGATGGCAGCGCACGATACGTTTTAACGTCAACCACCCTCCCTTTGCCAGCCCAAACCGACCGATCGCCTCCAGAGAATAGGACGAGCACGTCGGATAGTAACGGCAACTGCCGGGCAACACGGGGGAAATCAAAAGCTGATAGCCCCTGATCAAACCACGCGCAAACATCCGTCCTATGGTCATACCGCGTCGCGTTCCTTTCCGCCGTGCCCCTCGCCCTTTACATGAATTTTTTGGGACGGTTCGTTGGAATTTTTATTTTCAGCGTCTCGAATGTCGGGCCTTGAGCTGCTCGCATCCTGATTTTCGCACCAAGCGTCGAGTTTTTTAAGCGCCGTCTCCATATCTTTTAGCAAGGCCGCGAAGGACCTTTTTAGCGCATTTTTGCGTCCGATAACGACAAAATCACGCCCCGGCGCGCCATGGACGCCGATCACCGTCTGCGCCGCCACCCGAAGACGCCGACGCACGCGATTGCGTTCGACGGCGTTGCCGACTTTTTTGCTCACGGTAAAGCCAACACGCAACACCGCGCCGCCGGTGGCGGCGCGTTCGCTGCGTCCGTATCGCCTGACTTGAAGAACGAGCCCACTGGCCACCCACTTCTGGTGCGTCTTGGCGACCCGAAGAAATTCCGAACGCCGCTTGAGACGCGCCAAGGGGCTCGCCATGGCGCTTCGGCTACGCGGAAAGGCGCTTGCGACCCTTGGCGCGGCGTGCGGTCAACACACGGCGACCGCCAACGGTGGCAGTACGCGAACGGAAGCCATGACGGCGTTTGCGGACGAGGTTGCTGGGCTGAAAAGTACGTTTCACGGGTCTTCTCCGGTATGAATCAGGTCCCGGTATATACGGCTTGGAGACGATGAAGTCAACCACACCGCCAACCGGAACCAAACTTCCGCCACGCGCCACGCGCTTCCTCACATCCGCCTCACGAGATGGTGACTGGCGCATCTTGCACGCGGGCGGCATATTTGACCCACCAATCCCCGTCGTGAAGGCCTCCTGCGGGACCTTTTCAAACGGGCGCCCCGACCGACAGGTCCCCGAAAACCCTCCGGTCACGCCGAGAGTACGGATTTTTTCATGGATGAAGGCACGCCAAAAAATTCCCTGGAAAGCCCCGCGAATCCGATGCGGTTCGCGCCGTTAGGGGTGCTCGTCCTCGGCTTCGTCGGTTTTTTCGCCCTCGATCTCCAATCCTACCTGAATTTTGAGACCCTGACCCAACACCGCGATGTGTTGATGGGCTGGACACGCGCCAACCCCACCCTCACCGCCGCACTGTTTTGCGCCGTTTATATTTTAGTTGTCGTCCTGTCGGTGCCCGGCGCGCTTTGGGTGACACTGGCCGGCGGATTTTTGTTCGGCGCCGTCCAGGGCTCAATCTTAATCCTTTTTTCGGCGACCGTGGGCGCGACGGCGGTCTTTCTCGCCGCGCGCACCGCGCTCGCCGACTTTTTCGAGGCGCGCGCGGGGTCGGTCTTGCGCCGAATGGAAGACGGTTTTCGTGAGAACGCCTTCAATTATCTTCTTGTTCTGCGCTTGGCCCCGCTGTTTCCATTTTGGCTGGTCAATTTGGTCCCCGCCCTGTTGGGCGTGCGCCTTTCGACCTACGTCATCGCCAGCGCCCTGGGCATGATTCCGGGGATTGTCGTTTACGCCAGCGTCGGCGCCGGCCTTGGGGATTTGATCGCGGCGGGGAAAACGCCCGACATGTCGGCCATTTTCGCCCCCGGCGTGCTGTGGCCGCTGCTTGGCCTATCGGCGCTGTCGTTGATTCCGGTTGTTTACAAGAAATTCGCTCCTAAAAGCGCCCGATCCACCGCCCAAAACGGAAAGGCGCCCCACCCATGAGCGCCCCGATCGCGGCCGACATTTGCGTCATCGGGGCGGGCGCGGGCGGGCTGTCCGTCGCCGCCGGCGCGGCCCGGATGGGCGCCAAGACCGTCCTTATCGAAAAAGCCGCCATGGGCGGAGATTGCCTGAATAGCGGATGCGTGCCGTCGAAAGCCCTGCTGGCGGCGGGCAAGGCCGCCGAGGCCGTGCGCCGTGCGCACCGTTTCGGCGTCGAAGCCCGTCTGACGGCAATCGACGGACGGGCGACCTTCGCCCGCGTCGAGGCCGTCATCCAGGCCATCGCACCCCACGATTCGACCCCACGATTCGAAGGCCTGGGCGTGCGCGTGATCGCCGGGACGGCCACTTTCACCGACCGGCGCACGGTACGCGTGGGCGAGCGTGACGTGCGGGCGCGGCGCTTCGTCATCGCCACCGGGTCGCACCCCTTCGTACCCCCGATCCCGGGCCTGGACGAGACGCCCTTCCTCACCAACGAGACCGTGTTCAAACAACAGGCGATCCCCGAACGCCTGATCGTGATCGGCGGCGGGCCGATCGGCGTCGAGATGGCGCAAGCCCATCGCCGCCTGGGGGCGCGGGTGACGATCCTCGAAATGGCCGGGATCATGGCCGGGGACGACCCCGAATTGGTCCAGGTCGTGCGCGCCCGGCTAAACGACGAGGGAATCGACGTCCACGAAAACACCGCAATCGACAAGGTCGAGGGCGCACCGGGCGCCGTCCGCGTCTTCATTCGCACGCCGTCGGGAGCAAAAACCGCGATCGCGGGATCGCATTTGCTGATCGCGGCGGGCCGACGCCCTAATATCGCCGACCTAGGACTGGAAACCGCCGGCGTCGCCCATGACGATCGCGCCATCGCCGTCGATCGTAGGCTGCGCACCACCAACGGCAAAATCTTCGCCATCGGCGACGTCATCGGGCGCGCCCAATTCACCCACGCCGCCGGGTATCATGCCGGCGTCGTCATTCGCAACGCCCTATTGCGTCTACCCGCCAAGGCGGACGGCGTGATTCCCCGAGTGACCTACAGCGATCCCGAATTGGCCCAGGTCGGATTGAACGAGGCCGCCGCCCGCGCCCGTTTCGGCGCGGGCGGCGTGCGCGTTCTGTCGTCGCCGTTCACCGACAACGACCGCGCCCGCTGCGAGGATGAAACCGACGGCCTAATCAAGGTGATTTGCACCCACCGGGGACGCGTTCTCGGCGCGGGTATTGTCGGGCCGCATGCCGGTGAATTGATCCTACCCTGGGTTTTGGTCCTTTCCCGGGGGCTTAAAATCGACGCCATGGCCGCGATCGTCGCACCGTACCCCACGCTTAGCGAAATCGGTAAGCGGGCCGCCGGATCCTTTTTCACGCCGCGGCTTTTTTCCCCGTTCATGCGAAAACTGGTCCGGTTTCTCGCACTTTTCGGTTAATCTTGCGCGATGGACAGTCTCAGCGGGCGCACCGACGCAAAATCGGAGGACCAGGACGTATCCGGGCTTGGCCTGTCGGCCCGGCTCTTGGTGCTAACCGCGGCATTCGTGATGTTCGCCGAAATCATGATTTACGTGCCGTCGATCTCACGTTTTCGCAAGGTATACCTGGAAGAGCGCCTCGCCCAGGCGCAATTGGCGATGCTCGCCCTGGAGGCCACTCCCGACAACATGCTGAGCAAGGACCTGGAGACGCGCCTGCTCCGCTATACCGGCGCCTACGGCATCGTTGTTCATTATCCCCATCGCCGCTCGCTGATGCTTTCGGAATCCATGCCGCCCAAGGTTGACGCCGAATTCGACATCGCCAACATGATGTTCACGACATGGATCATGGACGCCTTCGAAGCCCTGATCCAACACGGCAATCGAGTCATCAGGGTCAAGGGGACGACCCAGCGCACGCCCGACGTCAATGTCGAGGTGGTCATCGACGAAGCCCCTCTGCGCGCCCAGATGCTGGATTATTCAAACCGCATTCTCCAGCTTTCCGTGGTCATCTCGTTGATTACCGGGGGGTTGGTCTATTTTTCCCTGCAATGGCTGATGGTTCGCCCATTTCGCGAACTGATCCGGGCGATGGTGCGTTTTCGACGCAATCCGCTGGACGAAAGCACGGCGATCGCACCCAGCGGGCGACGCGACGAAATCGGTCGTGCCGAGAGCGAGTTGGCGCAAATGCAAGAGAGGGTGCGCGGCGCGCTGAAACAACAAACCCGCCTCGCCACACTGGGCGGGGCGATGGCCAAGATCAATCACGACCTGCGCAATTCCCTGGCGACGGCGGTGCTGGTTTCCGACCGTTTGGCGGATATCGACGACCCCGAGGTGCAAAAGGTCACTCCCCGGCTGTACACGGCGATCGACCGTGCGGTCAACCTGTGTAGCCAGACTCTTAATTACGTCGGCGACGGCAGGGCGCCACTGCGCCCCGAGCCGTTTCACGTCCGTGAGTTGGTCGCCGAAGTGTGCGCGGCGCTAAAGGAACGTTTCGGCGAGCCCCGGTCGTTTATCTTCGAAAACCGGGTGCCTTTCGCGATCGTCCTGACGGCGGATCGCGAGCATCTTTTTCGCGCCATTCTTAATATCGCCATGAACGCCTTGCAGGCGGGCGCAAAAACCCTGCGTATCGAAGCCCGCCCCGACGATGGCCCATTTTATCTCGACATCACCGACGACGGCTCCGGATTGCCCCCTCGGGCGCAAAAAAAACTCTTTCAGCCTTTCGTCGGATCCGCCCGCGACGGCGGCACCGGGCTGGGTCTGGTCATCGCCCGCGACATCATGCACGCCCATGGCGGCGACGTCATCTTGCGTACAACCGGCGAAACGGGAACGGTTTTCCGTCTTACCTTCGCCGTGCACGCCACGGTCGCGAGGACCAAGGAAGACGAGGATCCCGAAACACCGGGCCGCGCCACGAGGTTATCTTTTTGATAGGGTTTGATTTGCCTCAACAAAACAACCCGCCTGTCGGCGGACCCTTTTGTCTCGGTCAAACCCCTAGGAAACGATGATGAGCGACTGGAACCCCAAGGCCTATCTGGCCTATGCCGAACCCCGCCTGCGCCCGGCGCAAGACCTGCTGGTGCGTATCCCCCTGAATCACCCCGGGAAAATCGTCGATTTAGGTTGCGGGCCGGGGACCGTGACCCGCCTGCTCGCCGCACGCTGGCCCGACGCCGAGATCCTCGGCGTCGATAGCGCCCCCGAGATGCTCGCCCGCGCCCGCGAGGAAAACACCCTCCGGCGGGAAGAAATATTCCGAAAAATCACCTTCACCCAGGGCGATATCGCCGATTGGGCCCCGGACGGTGCGCCGGATCTGATTTTTTCCAACGCCGCACTGCATTGGCTGGACGATCATCCCCTGCTATTTCCCCGCCTGTTCGCCATGCTTGCCCCGGGGGGCGTTTTGGCGGTCCAAATGCCCCGCAACTTCTCGGCCCCGTCGCATATGGAAATGACCGCCGCCGCGCGCGGCGGGCCTTGGGCGCAAACATTGGAACCGCTGTTGCGCCCCGTCCCGGTCGCCCCACCCGAGGTGTACTGGGATATTTTGTCCGCCGTGTGCGCACGCCTGGATATTTGGGAAACGACGTATCTCCAGGTGCTGGACGGCGATGACGCGGTGTTCAAGTGGATATCCTCGACCGCGCTGGCTCCCTTGAGGAATGCCCTGCCCGAACCCTGGCGCGCGGAATTTTTGGATGCGGTCCGCACCCGCCTCGCGCGCGCCTATCCCCGGCGCGCCGACGGCAAAACCCTTTTTCCCTTCACCCGCCAGTTCATCATCGCCCACAACGCCGCCTAAAAGACCCGGATCAATTGCGACGAAAGCGGTCGGGGTCGAACGGGGTGACGTTATCGCCCTGACTATCGGGATTCTCCAGGAGACCCGAAGGCGCATCCGGTTGCGCCCAGGCGCCCATCTTCGGCAACAGAAGACGCGCGTCCTGCCAGGCGTCGATACTGTTGGCGCCGGCGTTAACGATATAAAAATCGTCGTCGATGCCGCTGCCCGGCCACCCTGGGGCGACCGGTCCGGGATCGTTCGCCAAAGCATAGCGCACTTCGCGCAGGGGCGCGGCGGTGCGCACCCACCATGATTCCGTATTCAGGCGCACCGTTGGGCCAAATGTCGCTAAAACGCTTTCGACATGATCCGCCCTCGCCTCGGGGTTTTCCAGGCAGCACAGAATAATCAAATTTTTATCTTTATTCATATCGGCCCCATTTACTCGATGTTGGGTATGCGCCGGGAACACGCCGTTCCTAAGAGATATATTGGAACCGCCCCGCAGGCTTCAAGACCACGATTGGGATTCATTTTCGACGCGGATGATTACTCTCCGAGCGCCACCCCCTCGCGCCGCGGATCGGCGCCGCCACTTAAGCCATCCGCGCCCTGTGCAATGGCGTGCAGCCCACTGGTCATGGTCTTAACCACCACCTTATGGCCGAGCGCCTCCAACGGCGTCTTGAGGGCGGTAAGCGGCGTGGCGGCCTCAAGCTCGATCGGACCGTTGCGATCGACGAGGTGAGGCAGGCTGACCGCTTGCTGAACGTTCATTCCCCAATCGAGGTAAGCGATCAGCGCCTCGCTGACGTACCCAATGATTCGTGAGCCGCCGGGCGAACCCAACGCCATCACCAGGCGGCCCGCCGCGTCGAACACCAGCGTCGGGGCCATCGACGAGCGCGGACGTTTACGCGGTTTAACCTGATTGGCGACCGGTACGCCGTCGATGACGGGACGGAAGGAAAAATCCGTCAATTGATTGTTGAGCAAAAAGCCACGCACCATCAGCCGCGAACCGAAGGCGTTTTCGATGCTTGAGGTCATCGACACCGCATTGCCCGCGCCGTCGATCACGCTAAGGTGGGTGGTCGAGGCCCCCGGGGCATTTCCCGACGGCGACAAGTTAAGCGCGGTAGACATCGCGGGCATGCCGGGCGCGACCGGCGTCACACTCGCCCGCGGGCCGATTTCATCCGCCCGCGCCTTGAGATAAGCCGGATCGAGCAAGCCTTCCTGAGGCACCGGAACAAATTTCGGATCGGCGATGTAGATATTGCGATCGGCGAAGGCGCGCGCCGAAGCCTCGGCGATCCAATGCGCCGCCTTGACCGTCACGCCCCCTTCCTTGGCGAGATCGAAATGCGACAGAATTCCAAGAATTTCCGCCGTCGTGATCCCCCCGGAGGAGGGCGGCCCCATACCGCACACGAGCCACTTGCGGTAGGGCGCGCACACCGGAGCGCGCTTGATCGCCCGGTAGGCCACCATGTCCGAACTGCCGAGACGTCCCGGATTGCGCGAGGCGGTGCGCACGGCATGAACGATATCGCCGCCGATCCGCCCAAGATAAAACGCATCCGCCCCCTTGTTCGCGATCTCGCTTAGGGTGTCGGCCAGTTCGGGGTTGGTGAACGTGGCCCCAACGGCCAACGGCGCGCCGCCGGCGTCGTAAAATAACTTCGCCGCCGGGGCGAACGTCTTCAGATACTTGTCGCGCGCGATCAGTTCATGCAGACGCGGCGAAACTGGAAATCCCTTGCGGGCGAGGTCGATGGCGGGTTGAAACAAGGACTTCCAAGGAAGTTTGCCATGCTCGCGATAGGCCATCTCGAGCATCCGCAAAACCCCGGGCACACCCACCGATAGGCCGCCGACGGCGGCGTCGTAGAATTTACGCGGTGCGCCGTGGGCGTCCAGGAACATGTCGGGCGTCGCCGCCTTGGGGGCCGTTTCACGCCCGTCATAAGCCGCGATATCGCCATCGGCGGCGTTGAAGTGCAGCATGAACGCGCCGCCGCCAATCCCCGAAGATTGTGGTTCAACCACGTTAAGCACCATCTGCGCGGCGATCGCGGCGTCAACCGCGGAGCCACCCCGCGCCAAGATATCGCGCCCGGCCTTGGCGGCATAGGGGTTGGCCGCGACGATCATGAATTTTTTGGCGTGAACCGGCGCCGACGTGACGAGGGGCTTGGACGACGACGCCTCGGGCGCGGCGCGCGCGGCTTCGTTTGTTGACGCCGCCTGGGATTTTTCGGATGGCGCGGGTTTTGTGGCTAAGGACGTGGAACGCGTCGCCGCTTGCGGCGCGCAGGCCGCCAGCGCCAACAGCGCCAGCGCGATTCCCCCCTTGCATGCCCGCGATAAGATCGTCGTCGGCAACCGCCGGGGGCGCGCCCTCTCTTCGCCGCTGCGCTGAACCATGATGAACGCTCTCCTTACCAAAGACCCGAGACATGCTACATCTTTGCGCGGAACGAAAAAAGGGGCGCGCACTTTTTGGGCGCAAGCCCAAAGATGCCGTCGCCCCATGGTGATGCAACCGGCCAATTTTCATGACGAAATGATCTCAAAACAGTGATTTCGCGGTTGCAATACGCGGACGCCCAACTAGAGTTCTAATCTCTAATATGGCTTGGGGATGGAACATGAGCATACACACACCGCCGCCGCCGGGAATCCCCCGAAAAATAACCGTGCCCGACATCGCCGCGCATAAGCGCGCGCACGGCGCGGTCCCGCTGGTCGCCCTGACCGCTTATACCGCGCTAACCGCTAAGCTGTTGGACGATCACGTCGATTTGATTTTGGTCGGCGATTCCCTGGGGATGGTGCTGTACGGCTTCGAAGACACTCTCAGTGTGACCTTGGAGATGATGATCGCCCACGGCCAAGCGGTCATGCGCGGCGCGCGACGCCCCTGCGTGATCGTCGATATGCCGTTCGGATCTTACCAGGAATCCCCGCAGATGGCCTTTCGCAACGCGGCGCGAATCATCAAGGAGGTCGGCTGTGACGGGGTCAAGTTGGAGGGCGGCGTGGAAATGGCCGAAACCATTTCCTATTTGGTCAAACGCGGCATTCCGGTGCTGGCGCATATCGGGCTTATGCCTCAATCGGTTCATATCGCGGGTGGTTTTCGTTCGCGCGGGCGTGAGGCCGCCGAGGCCGAGACCATTTTGCAAGATGCGCACGCCGTCGCCGACGCCGGCGCTTTCGCGGTCGTCGTCGAGGGCACCGTCGAACCCTTGGGACGGCGCATCACCGAAGCCCTATCCATACCGACCATCGGGATCGGGGCCTCGCCGGCATGCGACGGGCAAATTTTGGTGATGGAGGACATCGCCGGGCTTTTCACCGATTTCAAACCGCGCTTCGTTAAGCGCTATCTCGAACTGGGCAAGGGAATTGGCGATGCCGCCAAGGCCTATGCCGAGGACGTCCGCGCCGGACGCTTTCCCACCCTCGAACACTGTTTCGGCATCGAAAAAAGCACGCCCCATGATTGACCCGGCCCTCAGCGTGCACGGGGTGACGGTTCTCCGTTCGGTCAACGATCTACGCCAAACCGTCATGACGTGGCGACACGGCGGTCTGAGTATCGGCTTCGTACCCACCATGGGCGCCCTGCACGAGGGACACATGGCCCTGGTGCGCACCGCCCGCGAGACCTGCGATCGCGTCATCGTCAGCATTTTCGTCAACCCGACCCAGTTTGGCGTCGGCGAAGACTATGCGACCTATCCCCGCGACGAAGCGCGCGATAGCGCCTTGCTTGAGGCCCACGGCGTCCACGCCCTGTACGCCCCTGCGGTCGAAGAGATATACCCCTCGGGGTTCGCCAGCGAAGTCAGCGTCAAAGGGATCAGCGAGGTCCTGGACGGCGAACTGCGCCACGGCCACTTCGACGGCGTCGCGACCGTGGTCACGAAATTGCTCCTGCAGGGATTTCCCGATCGGGCGTTTTTTGGCGAAAAGGATTATCAACAATTGCAAATTATCCGTCGGCTGGTGACGGATCTCAACATTCCCGTCAGTATCGAAGGCGTCGCCACGGTGCGTGAGGCCGACGGCCTGGCGCTGTCGTCACGCAACGCTTATCTGAATGCCGATCAAAGAAAAATCGCCCCGACTTTGCACCGAACCTTGCAAACCATGGCGCAGCGCTTCGCGGACGGTGAAGACAGCAAGGCCCTTTCGACCTGGGCGCGAAGCGTCCTGCTCGACGCCGGCTTCGATGCCGTCGATTATATCGAGGTGCGCGACGCCAAAACCCTCTCCATGATCGAAGACCCCCGGCGCGCGGCCCGCGTCTTGGGCGCGGCGCATTTGGGACGCGCGCGGCTGATCGATAATGTTCCCGTTTAACCGCCCACGGCTCGGCCCCTTGAATGCGCCCCGAAGCGGCACGCCCCCATGATCGATTATGGCGGGCTGTTCCTTGCCGCCTTTCTCGCCGCCACCCTCGTGCCGTTCTCTTCGGAGGCCATCCTCGCCGCAATGTTCGCCGCCGGGCGCTACGATCCGCTCTGGCTGTGGGCCGTCGCCAGCACCGCCAATATCCTCGGAGCGCTCGTCAACTGGGGGCTGGGACGTTACCTGATCCGCTTTCAGGACCGGCGTTGGTTCCCCTTCAAGGCGCGCGAGCGGATCAAGGCCGAGCGCTGGTTCGCCCGTTACGGGGTGTGGTCGCTGCTGCTGTCGTGGGTCCCGGTGACCGGCGATCCGATCACTTTCGCCGCCGGCCTGCTGCGCGTCGAACTGTGGCGCTTTATGATCCTGGTCACTCTCGCCAAGGCGGGACGGTATGCCGTCGTGCTGTTTATCGTCTACGGCGCGACTTAGGAACGCTCGCCTCCCCAACCATGAAGAAAGCCCCCATCAAATATGACGGGGGCTTTCTTCATAAAGCGCGCGAGAAACCTAGAATTTGTAATCCCAGCTGACCTCGAAGTCATTTTGATCCATGCGCAAATCGACGACCTTTCCGCCCAGGTTGGCGTTGGAGCCCCCGGAGATATGCGCCGAGAAGGCATGAACATAGGAAACGTTGATCGTATTACGCGCATCCAAGGCGTATGCGCCGCCAAAGGTCAAGTGGGTGTTAACCGTTGCAGGGGAAAGTATGTTAAACAGTGTTTCCGACGTTTTAAACGGCTTGTCGCTGTGACTGGCCCCCGCGCGTAACGTCAACTGATCGTTGTATTTCCATTGCGCACCCAATTTCAGAACGTTGACGTTCTGCCAGCCGAATCCCATGTCGTTGGATCCACCGAGTTGAGATTTCGCGCCGCTTACCGCAGCATAGTTATGGCTGTTGGTGATGGCTGGAATATCGCCGTAACGGATATGTTGAAAATCCGCGGCGATGGTCACGCTCGGCGTCGCTTTGAAAGCCGCGCCCAAGTTGATGACCGGGGGAATATTGAATTTCCCGTGATCGGCGAACAGCCCAGCGTATTTGCTCAGCTTGGTCATGATCATTTCGGACTGATACGACGCGCCGAGCGTCAACCGGTCGGTCATCTCACCCTGCCAACCGATACGCACGCCATACCCGTAGGAATAGTCATATCCGTTGTTGGTCAGCTTGGTGCTGTCCTCGGAAATTCCGGCGAAGCCCTGCAAACCGTAAGCCTTGAAGCGTTGCGCGGCGAGGGTTGGGGTAATGCCGAAGGTATTTCTGGAATCCAGTTTGCGCGCATAGGTCATGCCCAGCAGAACCTGCGCCAAATCGACGCCGGTCTTGCCGCTACTGCCGGCGAACACGGTGTTCTTGTAGGTGGTGTTCATGCCGCCGTTGGCCGTCAAGGTGAAGCCCAGCGTGTAATCGCCACGGTCGAAATTGACGCCCATGGACGGAATAAGGAAGAGGCGTTTACTGCTTTTATGTTTGCCCACGCCCGTCGCGGAATTGATAAAGCCGCTATCCTGCGCGTCGTAATCGCGGTTCGGGTTGAACAGCGAAACGCCGATATCGACGCGGTTTCCCAAGGCGTACATCCCGGCCGGGTTATTCACCGCCGCCTGGGTATCCAGGCTCATCGCCGAACCCGCGCCGCCCATCGCCTTGGCGGCCGTGCCGTATCCGTTGGGAAGATAACCGTTGGTGGCGAAAGCATTGCCCGTAAGGACAAGCGCCGCCCCACCGGAAAGCAGAGCGAGTTTAAAAAATTTTGAAATCATTTTTGTTCCCCCATGGCCGCGGCAAAATCCCCTGTGGACCACCCCGCGGCTATGCATTTTTAAGTATCCCGGATTTATCTATCCCAGACAAAACCGCCACCGCGCAAAACCTCTTTTGGGCTTTTTCAGGTGAACGGAAAATCAACCACAGCCGAGACGAGACCGGACCGGATATTTAGACAATCTATCGTCCCAGTATCTCTCGGTTCCCTGTTACGGCGCATTTCTGCTGTAATGAGAATAGCATATTCCTTTTTATCGCACCGCGAGTAGTACACGGGTACTACGTGCATGGTTTTTTGTACAAATGTTACATTTTTACAACACGTGAGCGCGATCGGGTCCGGCGCACGCAATCTTTACGATCGCGCCAACGGTGGCGTGTACTGAATATCGGTATCCCAAGGGAAATGCACCCAAGTGTCCTGAGACACGGCGTCCATGAAGGTATCGACCAAGATTTGGCCGGCGGGCTTGACGTAAAGCACGGCATAATGCGCGCCCGGCAAAATCGCGCGCGACTCGCGAATGGTTGTCCCGGTGTCGGTCAAATCGTCGATAACAATCCATCCTTCCCCGACCTGCTCGCCGTCCCTGACATCGGCGATCGCCATATCGGGCTTTTTCAGGATGGAAAGCGCGCCCTGAAGCTGCTCGTCATAACTTGAAATACACAGGGTTTCGATGACATGGACGCCAAGTTCCCGGGCCACGATCGCGGCGGGAACCATGCCGCCGCGCGTCACCGCGATGATGCCTCGCCACGCCCCTTTGCCATGCAATTTGGCGGCAAGGAGTTTCGCGGTCCGGTGGACTTCCGGCCAACTTAAAAGAAGGGTCGGGGCAGAGATTTCAGTCATCGTATCAATCCGTTTGTTTGTGCGTAGACAAAATGCGCCTTGTGCATTGTGGAAACGAAAAAAACCGGGGCTATAGCCACCGGTTTTTAACCGAAACTTCGTCGTCCTCAAAGGCGGCTTGCGCCGGCGCCCAAGAAGAAAGCGCGCCGGGCGACGACGACGGACTAGCGCAAATACAAGCGCACCTCGCTGCTGCGCGCATTATTGTCCGTCTTCGCCGACACCGCGACACGCGCGGGCGACAGGCCCATATCGACCAGGGCGCGCAGGACGTCCTCGGCATGGCGGCGCGCCTTGTTGGCGTTCAACGCCACCCGCGCAGGACCGCCGGCGCTCGGCGTCACCGCGACCAGATCGAAAGCGGCGTCGGGGCGACGTTCGAGCACACGCCCGACGGCGTTATAAAGCGCCTGCTGAAAAGCGACATCGGGGCGATCGAAACGGATCACCACCAGCGGGCGGCGGCCCGTGGTGTCCATCGGTTTGCCCGCGACGGGTCCCGGCCCCTCGGCGGCGCGCGCCACGTTGGACAGGCTCGCGCCATATATTTCACCGGACTTGATGCCCGCCGCCAGGGTGTTGAGGTTCGATCTCTCGCTAGAGACATAGGCGCTCTGGCGACGAATATCGCCGCTGATTTCGGTTAACAACCGCTCGATCAGCACGACGGTCTGGTTGACCTCGTCCTGAAGAACGCGCAATTGCCGATGGTCCTCATCGACGGCCCCGGAAACGCCGAACGCGGCGCGCGTCGATTCCGCCAGATAGGACGACATCGTGGAAACGCCGGAAACCGCCGTCGCCAACTGATTCATCGCCGCCACGTCACCGTTGAGCGCGGCAAGCTGGGTTTGGGCGTCGTTAAATTTTTGCATCAGGATCGGATTGCCCGGCGTGGTGCCCACCTGAAGGCGGGTGTTGATCAGGGCGACGTCCCGATGATAGGCCTGGGCGTTGGCGACCATGCGCGCGCGCAGTTCCTGCAGCTTGGTGTTGTAGGTACCGATCGATTCCTGCATCCGCTTCAATTCGCCGCGCAGTTCCTTGACCTTACGTCCGACGAAGGTGCCGGTATCCTTGCCCGGGGTCACGCCCGGGGGCCGAAAATCGCCGTTCCCCAGTTGCGGTGGCACACTGCCCGCACCGACGCTCGTCGCATCGGGCGTCGCCGGCGCGGAAGGGGCGCCCTGAGCTTGCTGAGCCGCCTGATCCGACGTCGCCTGCGTCTTCTTCTGGGAAGAAGAGGACGCGCTTTGGGTGGTCGGGTCCTCGCCCGTCAACGTCGGCCAAAGCGCCGACTCGGAAAAGGAACAGGCCGGTAACAGTAAAACAGCCCCAACCACGAGCGCCCGATATCTCGACATTACCATTTCGCGCAGATGCCTTTGAATCTAAATAACCCCCGGAACGGACAATCACAGCACATAGTAAACGGTCATCTGAACGGCCATCGAATCATAGCGCACTGCAAGCCCATGAATAATTTGTGCGATCTTACTCAATGGTCACACTATCGACAAGGCCGATTTTCCCACAAGTGACAAGGTTTTATCGTCAATGGCCCCGCAGACGGAGGGAATAGGCCCATGGGCCGGTGTGCGGGCCGCACACGAAAAACCGTCATAAGGGCGTCACGAGGCCGCCGGAGGATATTCACATGAGGAAAAAAGTTTGTCGGCGCGCCATTCAGGCTCTTGCCAACCCCGCCCGTGTTGTGTAGGTTCCGCCCACTTTCGTCATGGGAATTTCAATATCCCAAACAGGGGCAAAATGCTCCCCTCGATGAAGGACATGCGCCCGTAGCTCAACTGGATAGAGCGCCAGACTACGAATCTGGAGGTTGGGAGTTCGAGTCTTCCCGGGCGCACCATTTTTTCTTCCTCGTTTGCGTCGTCGTTCCGGTCCCGCACCATGATTATCCCGTGGCGCGGCTTGGAAGGCTTTGCTCCGGTCTTCGCTATGTTTAAATAGTCTCGCGCAAAACCAAAAACAGCCGAAAACGAAGGACCGCCAGCACATGGGTCCCATCATCATCACCGGCGGCGCCGGTATCGTCGGGCGACACGCCGTCGCCGCCCTGATCGCAATGGGCCACGAGGTTCATGTCCTAACCCGAGCCTT
This sequence comes from Varunaivibrio sulfuroxidans, assembly GCF_029318635.1. Classification (NCBI taxonomy): domain Bacteria; kingdom Pseudomonadati; phylum Pseudomonadota; class Alphaproteobacteria; order Rhodospirillales; family Magnetovibrionaceae; genus Varunaivibrio; species Varunaivibrio sulfuroxidans. The sequence goes on from NZ_CP119676.1 coordinate 1,827,794, forward strand.
GTCCCGCCGCCAGCCGCCGGAGACGGGAGGGGCCCATTTTCACGCCTGCGACCTGCGCGACCACACCGCCACGGACGCCGTTTTATGCGACATCCGCCCCGAGGTGCTGGTCCATTTCGCCTGGACCACCGCCCACGGAAAATTTTGGTCCGATCCCGCCAATGCCGATTGGCGCGACGCCTCCAAGGCGATGGTGGGCGCGTTTATCCGCCTCGGCGGGCGGCGCGTCGTCGGCGCGGGGACCTGCGCCGAATACGACTGGCGCGCCCCGGCTTTGGCCGACGGTTTGTGCGACGAGGCGGACACGCCACTTACCCCGCACACCCCGTACGGCGCGGCGAAACATCAGTTTCACGACTGGCTTTCCCGCCAGGATGTCGAGAGCGCTTGGGGCCGCTTGTTTTTCCTCTATGGCGCGGGCGAGGATCCGGCGCGTTTCGTCCCTTACGTAATCCGCTCCCTGCTCGGCGGCGCGCCCGCCCTGTGCGCGTCGGGCCGGGCGGTGCGCGACGTCATGGACACCCGCGACGCCGGGCGCGCCTTCGCTCTGCTGGCGACCGGTTCGTTTCGGGGTCCGCTTAATGTCGCCAGCGGCGAAGGTCACGCCCTGGCGGATATCGCACGGCTGATCGCCGCCCGCCTAGAACGCCCCGACTTGGTCCGCCTCGGCGCGCGGCCCGACCGCCCCGACGACCCACCCCGCCTGGTCGCCGATGTCGCCCGCCTGCGCGGTGAGGTCGGCTTTACGCCGACGATCACATTGCAACAGGGCATCGACGACGCCATCGCCGGCTGGCGAACCGCGATCGAAAATGGCGAAGATTAAAAACTAAAATCCGGGTAATCGCGATCACGCGGCGCGATCACGGCGGGGGCGATCGGCCACGCGATGGCGAAGGCGGGATCGTCCCAGCGCACGCCCTGAGCCAGCGCCGGTTCGTAATATTCCCCCATCAGATAGAGCACCTCGGTATCGTCCCTAAGGCTGAGGAAGCCATGGGCGCAGCCCGGCGGGACGAACAGGGCGCGGCGGTTTTGCGCCGAAAGTTCGACCCCGAACCAGTCCCGGAAGGTCGGCGAAGCGGGCCTGAGGTCCACCGCGACGTCGAAAATCGCCCCCCGTACGCACTGCACCAATTTCGGGTCGGGCCGGGGGACGCCTTGAAAATGCAAGCCGCGCAGCGTTCCGCGCCGTTTGTTGACCGACAGATTGGTCTGCGCCACGGTCAGGTCGATCCCGGCGGCCTCGAACTCCCGCCGACAGTAGGTGCGGGCGAAAAACCCCCGGTCGTCGCCATGGGAATCGATATCGACCGTGCGCACCCCGCCGATCGGGGTCTTGTCGATACGCATCAAAAGACCTCGATATCGGGGATCGCGACCACGAAGCGCCCACCCCAGTCGCGGATGAAGGCGATCTGTTCGGTAATTTCACCGCGCAGGTTCCAGGGCAGGATCAGCACGTAATCGGGACGCGCCGCGGACAATTTTTCCGGCGCCGCGATCGGGATTTTACTGCCCGGCAGGAAGCGCCCCTGTTTGGCCGGATTAAGATCGACGACGAAGGCGATATCGTCCGGCCCCACGGCGCAATAATTCAACAAGGTATTGCCCTTGGCCGCCGCGCCGTAGGCGGCGACGGTCTTGCCCCGGGCGTGCGCTTCGGCCAGGAAGGCCTTCAACCCATCGCGCACGGCGCGGACCCGGGCGTCGAAATCGGTATAGGTGGCCAAGTCGTCCAATCCCGCCTCCGCCTCCCGGCGGCGCATCTCGGCCAGCCCCGGACAGGGACGATGGACGGCCCCCTCGTGGCAGGCGTAGATGCGCAGCGAGCCGCCGTGGGTCGGCAACGCTTCGACATCGAACACCCGCAACCCGGCGGCGGCGAAAACGCGCTCGACGCTCATCAGCGACAGATAGGAATAATGTTCGTGATAGATGGTGTCGAACTGGACCTGCGCGATCAGGTTCAACAGGTGGGGAAATTCCACCGTCACCACGCCGTCGTCGTTGAGCAAGGTGGCCAGACCGCGGACAAAATCGGTGATATCGGGAACATGGGCCAGAACATTGTTCGCGGCGATGATGTCGGCGCCGTGTCCTTCACGGCGCAACTGGGCGGCGGTGGCGGCGCCGAAGAACAGCACCTCGGTGGGGATCCCCTTGTGCGCGGCGGCGTTGGCCACGCTCAAGGACGGCTCCACCCCCAGCACCCCGATCCCCGCCTTCAGAAAGTGTTGCAGCAGGTAACCGTCATTGCTGGCGACCTCGACCACCTTGGAGCCGGGACCCAGGGCGAAGCGCGCCGTGACCGCTTCCTGATAGGCCTTGGCGTGGGCGACCCAACTCGACGAATAGGATGAAAAATAGGCGTAATCGCTGGAAAATATTTCATCTGCGGGGACCACCTCATCGAGCTGCGCCAAAAAACATTGCCCGCAGATCATCGCGCGCAGAGGATAGGTTTTTTCCGCCGCTGCGGGATCATCGACATAGCTGTTGGATGGCGGCTGGCGGCCCAGATCGACCAGGGCATGGCGCAGCGGCGCGCCACAAAATCGGCAAGAGGTGGTCATGGCGCAGCGCCCCCATCCCAATAGCTGTGAATTTGATCCATGGTTTCCCGGACGACATCCGCCCCGGCGTTGAAGGCTCGGTACCACTGCGCGGTCAGGCCGACGCTTTGCGCCAACGACAGGCGCGGCCGCCAGCCCAGCGCGGCGGCGGCCCTGGCGGCGTCAACCGCAAGCGCTGTTTTTTCCTTCAGGTCGGACGGCGCGACGCGGGGGACATGGCGCGAACCCAAGGCCGCCAACATGCGCGCGCTGATCGCCTCGACGGTGTAGGTATCGTCCGACAAGGGACCGAAATTGAGCGCCCGGGGCGTCGCCGGGTCGCGGGCCAGGGCCTCGATATACATCAGGTACCCCGCCGTCAGGTCGAGCACGTGCTGCCACGGGCGCGTCGCCTTAGGATAGCGCAGGGTCAACGCGCGGTCATCCTTTTCGGCGCGCCAGATATCGGGGATCAGGCGGTCTTCGGAAAAGTCGCCGCCGCCGATCACGTTGCCCGCCCGCGCGGTGGCGACGGTGACGCCCTTTTCGGCGAAAAAGCTCGACGCCCACGATTGCGCGACGATCTCCTGCGCCGCCTTGGAGGCCGAGTAGGGGTCGTCGCCGCCGAGCGGCGCATCCTCACCGAAAGCCGCGCCGCGCTCGTCGTTGCGATAGACCTTGTCGCTGGTGATCACCAGGACGGTCTTTAGGGACGGCGCCGCACGCAGAGCCTGAAGCAGGTTGGCCGTACCCAACACGTTGGTGTGCACGGTCTGCAGCGGCTCGCGATAGGATCGGCGCACCAGCGCCTGCGCCGCCATGTGGATGACGATTTCGGGATCGGCGTCCTGCACCGCGGCGGCCACCGCCCCACCGTCGCGGATGTCGCCGATGTGGGAGGTTACGCCCCCGTGGCCATCCAACAGGGCGAACAGGGACGGCGTGGTTTCCGGGGTCAGGGAAAAACCGGTGACCTTGGCCCCCAGGTCGGCCAGACACAACCCGGCCCAGCTTCCCTTAAACCCGGTATGGCCGGTCAATAGGACTCGCTTGTTTTCCCAGAAATTACGATCAATGGTCATTGTCCATCCTCTCTCGGCGCCCCCATGCGCGCCTTATCCGCCGCCCGCAGCCGCGCCCCGTGACGCGACGACGCCAGCCCCAAAAGATACGCCGCCGCCCCGGCGAGGCGCGCACCGTCGCGCAGCGCCTTGGCGCGGTTCAAAATGAGGGCGTAGCCAAGCGCCTTGGGTCCGTGGCGCGCCATCGCCCTCAGCGCCAGTGCGGCGGCACGGGCCTTGCCGCGATACTTGGCCTCGAAGTAAAATCGCGACCACGATATATGATAAAATTTTTCGACATGGGGCCACCAACCGCCGCCGATGGACCCGCCGCCGATATGCTCCGCCCGGGCCGTGGGATCGAAAATGACCGTGTGGTCGCGCGCGCGTAGGCGCATGCACATATCGTCGTCCTCGTAATATAAAAAGATCGCGGGATCGAAAAAGCCGATTTCACGCATCGCCGTCATGCGCACCAGATTGACCGCGCCGGAAACCACCCAGGTGCAGAACGGCCCCTCGGGAACCGGCTCGTCCGCGCGACCCCGAGGCATTTTTTCCCGTCGGTGCACGGCGGCGTCGAACGATTTGTCGATGGACCCGTCCGGGGCCACCAGCGCGGGGGCGATCACGGCCGCTCGGGGGTCGTTTTCGGCGTCTTCGACCAACCGTTCGAGGGCGTCGCCGATGAGAATCGAATCGGGGTTCAACAACAGGGCGAACGGGGTTTTCACGCGCGCCAGCCCCATCGAGGCGGCGTTTCCGTAGCCGACTCCACGGACGTTGCGCACCAGTGTCGCGTGCGGCGCGACACGGGCGACCACGTCCGGAGTGTCGTCCCTGCTGGCGTTGTCGATGACGACGATGTGCGGAGCATGGCCGATCGCCTCCAGGCACGCGGCGATGACCGCCCCGCTGTTGTGAGTGACGACGACGACCGTTGTTTTCCGCCATGACGTGGACGGGGCCCGGCGATCATGGGTAGACCGACAGTGCGGACCGTTCGGGTCTTTTACGCGTTCCGCCAAAGCGCGCGGCCTTCCTGCTGTCGTTAACCGAAAATTTGTGACCACCACGACCTCTTCGGGCCGCGAACGGCGAGATAGCGCCAGACCGAAATCCCGAAATGGCGGTCGAAATTCCGCACCAGTTCAAAATCCGGATCGGCGCACAATTCATCGAAAACCTTCTTGCAGTCCGCGACGGCCAGGGTGTCGTGCAAAACATAAATCGCACCCTTTTTGGTCACGGTTTTCGCCAGGTCGATGTCCTGCTTCAACCCCTTATAGCTGTGGTCGCCGTCGATGAAGGTAAAGTCCACCTGACCGGCATAACCCTCGATGGCCTCGCGCACGCTTTTTTTGTGGGAATCCTCGATCAGCTCAAGGACGATTTCGGTCTTAACCGTCTTTTTGATGCGGTCCCAGTGCGGGAATTTCGGATGCTCGCCGATATCGACCACGATCGTTTTATCGACCCGGTAGTAATCGCGCAGAAATTTTGTCTGTCCACCCGAGGCGATGCCAATATCCAGCGCCAGCTTAGCCGGAGGAACCTCGGTCGCCATGAAATGAACGAACTGGGAATATTCCTCGGGGTCTTGTTGAAGATGTAGACCGTCCGCTTTTTCGGGGAATCCGAAAACCTCGCCATGGTCGGATCCCGCTTCGATGACGGCCTGTTTGATGTCTGCTTGCGTAAGGGACAACGCGCGCTCCTCGCGGTGAGTTAAGGTCAACGTCCTGACCCCAGGGTCAGGACTTATTCATCTGATGCGTCTGGTTTGTGAAAAATGTCACAAGCCTAGGAGAAGACTTGCCGGAAGTGCCGTTCACTTTCAAAAGTCTTCGACGACGTTCCTGGGGCAGTTTTCACAAATCCCTGCGGGACGGGATGAATTTAAGCGCGGATGTCGTTGAAAAACCCTTGCAATGAGGGCCATTGCGGCGGGCCCTCCGCCTAACCCACACTTAAATTCATCTCCGCCAGACGCATTAGATTAAGAGGTCCTGACCCTAGTTACACGTCCGTGAATTGAAAAACAACGCTTAGCCGTCCTTTTATGAAGATTGGCTCCGACCCGAGGCGATTTATCTACTATCCGCCTTGGCGAAGCGCCCGCCGCCATTTTTTAAATCTCCGCGCGAGTCCCCTCTTTTTATGGGGATCGGGTCCCGCGTCCTCGGAAGACCATGCTAAATTGCGCAACCATACCTGCGTTTCGGGATCGGCCGCGTCATAGGCCTCCGTGCGGTTATCGCCGATCAATAATTTTTCCTGTCCGGCGTTGCGAAAAATGGGCGGACCGGACCATGCCTCCTTGGCGAAAATTTCCCCATCTCGATCGACGACATAAGGCTCCAATCCCCGTTTCAAAATTTGCCGCGTGACGCCGTTGGGGCCCGCCTCGAATAAGTTAGCGTCTCTCTTTTCGTTCATCGGCCAGGTTTCGAGATCCAAGAAAAGGGCTCTCGAAATTAAAAATCCCGTCGTGCGTATATGATAATTTGGAAACGGCGTTTCCGGGCCGATCGGCTCCCAACTCCCGCTCGCCCCGACGATGCCGGCGTTCGACCGCCGCTCGAAAACCGCATTCAATTTATGCAGCCAATTGGACGCGAGAATGACACTGTATGTGTTCAAAAAGCAAAAGCGATCGTATCTGCATTGGCGGGCGACCTCCAAATACGATCCCAAGTCGAAACCGCGGTCATCGACATCCATCGACACATGGGGAAGGCCGGAAAGGCGCGCCGCGTACGGCGCTTTGTCCGGCCCCTCGAATCCCTTGAAGACAACCACTAAATCATGGACGCGCGGCTCTTTCATGCGGCGGTACGATTCCAAGAATCTGTCCAGAAAAGCGGCCTCGCCGCCCTTGCGCAGCAGGTACACGACGGCGAGAGACGGGTTCTCAGCGGCCATGGGGCGCAGCCTCCCCCCGGCGCGGCGGAAAAATGAACCCCGCCCCGAGTAATATCGCTTTTGCGCTCATTGACCCCCGCCTTCCAAGCCCCGACGACCGATTCCGGCCCCTGGGGGTCCTTGCCCCGAATCGCCTCGTGCGCCCTATCATGACCCGAATTTATGACAGAGGCCGGCGGTTTTGTCATGTTCCGTCGTCCCTTCGTGTCGTCCCCATTCGCATCTTTCGGTTTCGCGCGCGCGCCGGTAATGGTACGACAAGGGCCGGTCATATAAATATTTCTCGGCGCGCACCAACCTTGCGCCGCTACGATCGTTCCGCCGACTTTATGTGCGAGGAAAAATATCGGTGTTTAAACCTTCCGCCCAAACCGCGACCTGGCCCTTGGTCCATCGCCTGTTTCGCGAGGCGATCCGACCCTACCTGGGACGGATCATGCTGGCGCTGGCGTTCATGGCCATCGCCGCGGCCTGTCAAGGCCTTACCGCATGGCTTATGGAACCGGTGGTCGATGACGTCTTCACCCACGGCGATCAAACCAAACTGTGGTGGGTCGCCGGCGCGGTGCTGGCGACGTTCTTCACCAAGGGCAGCGCCGAATTCGCCCAGGCCGCGCTGATGAACCACGTCGGCCTGCGCACCATCGCCGATCTGCAATGCCGCCTGTTCGCCCACTTGATGACCCTGGACGTGCCGTTTTTCAACGTCACCTCGCCGGGCAGCCTGGTGTCGCGCTTCATGGTCGATATCAGCATGATGCGCCAGGCCATCGCCAGCGCCATCACCGGCATCGGCAAGGATACCCTCAGCGTGATCGCCCTAGTCGGCGTGATGTTTTACCAAGATTGGATTCTGGCGCTGGCGTCGTTCATTGTTTTCCCGATTGCGATTTATCCGATTTCGCGCCTCGGCAAGCGGATGCGCAAGGTGACGGTCAACACCCAGGAACAACTGGGCACCTTGAACATGGTGCTGGAACAAAGTTTCCACGGCAACCGGATGGTCAAGTCCTTCGCCATGGAGGATTACGAAACCGCCAAGGTGCGCACCTTGACCGAGCGGATTTATCACCTCACCCAGAAGGCGGCGATCACCCGGGCGCTGTCCAGCCCGGTGATGGAGACCCTGGGCGGCGTCGCCGTCGCCGTGGTGATTATCTACGGCGGGTACCGGGTGATTTCCCATGAAACCACGGCGGGCGCGTTCTTTTCCTTCATCACCGCGTTGATGATGGCCTACCGCCCCCTGAAGGCGCTGGCCAACTTGAACACCACCTTGCAGGAAGGCTTGGCCGGGGCGCAGCGCCTGTTCGTGCTGCTCGACCGCCGGGCGGCGATCGTCGAAAAGCCGGACGCCGTGACTTTGGAGAACTGCCGCGGCGACGTGGCGTTCGATCATGTCGCCTTCCATTATGTACCCGAAACGCCGGCGTTGGAAAACGTGTCGATCGCCATCCCCCAGGGTAAAACGGTCGCCCTGGTCGGCCCGTCCGGGGCGGGCAAGACGACGATCTTGAACCTTATTCCCCGTTTCTTCGACGTGACGGGCGGCGCGGTGCGCATCGACGGCCACGACGTGCGCGACCTTAGCTTCGCCTCACTGCGCGCGGCGATCGCCTTCGTTAGCCAAGATATCGTCCTGTTCGACGACACGGTGCGCGCCAACATCGCTTTCGGACGCCCCGGGGCGTCCGAACGGGAGATCGAGGACGCCGCCCGTCACGCCGGAGCCTTCGATTTCATCCAGGCGTTGCCCGAAGGCTTCGAGACCCCCGTCGGGCAACGCGGCATGAACCTGTCGGGTGGACAACGCCAGCGCATCGCCATCGCCCGCGCCATCTTGAAAGACGCCCCGATTTTACTGCTCGACGAGGCGACCAGTGCGCTCGACACCGAATCCGAACGCCACGTCCAGGGCGCCCTGGAACACTTGATGAAAAATCGCACCACGGTGGTGATCGCCCACCGCCTATCGACCATCGTCAACGCCGACATCATTTACGTCATCAATGACGGAACCATCGTCGAGCAGGGATCGCATCGGGAATTACTCGCCAAAGGGCGCTATTACGCCGGGGTCTATCACCAGCAGTTTTCCCGCCAAGGTGAAAGCGATGCGATGGCGGCGCCGATTACGCCGCCGATTGCACCAACGTCTTGATGTAGTCGCCAAACTGGGCGGCGATGATCGGCGCGGCGAAACGCGCCTCGACGATGGCGCGGGCCTCGCGCCCCATGCGTCGGCGCGCCGCCGGGTCCGCGGCCAACCGTTCAATGGCGTCGGCCAGCGCCGCAACGTCGCGCACCGGCGCCAAAAATCCGTTGACGCCGTCACGAACGACGTCGTGGCACCCCGCGACATCGGTGGTAACGGACGGGCGGGCGCACGCGCCGGCTTCGAGCAGGCTCTTGGGCAACCCTTCGCGATACGACGGCAACACCGCGATATCGGCGTCCGCCCACTGCCGGGCGATATCGGCGCGCGGTCCCAACCAATCGATCAGGCCTTCATCGCGCCAGCGTTCAAGATCGCCCGCGGCAACGCTTTGCGGGTTGGCGGGGTCGGGCGCGCCGATCAGGCGGACCCGCACCGCGGGCGCGCGCACGGCGAGAATGCGCGCCGCCGCGATCAATTCGCCGACACCCTTGTCCCATAACATCCGTCCGACATAAAGGGCGACCACGGGGCGTTCCTTCTGCGTTTCGGTTTCCTCGGGCGGAACGGGATAGGCGTCAAGGTCGATACCCGAGCCGGCGATAATCACCGTGCGCGCCGACGTGCCTATTTTTAACCGATCGTTTAAAAATTCTCGATCATCTTCGTTTTGCACCAAAATGCGCGCCTGCCCGCCGCGCAGCAGAAGGCGCAGGGCGGCGACGATGAAAAAACGCAAAATACGCGCCTTCGGGTCGGAACCGATAAAGACGTACCCCAACCCGGTGAACGCCGCAATCAACGTCGCGCGGCGATGGAACAAGCGGGCGATCGCCCCATAAACGATCGCCTTAACGCCACCGGCGTAGACCACCGTCGGCGTGACGCGGCGAAATATCCGCACCAGATCACCGATCGCCGTCGCTTCGCGCAGTGGATTTAGGCTTTTGCGTGCGATCTTCCAGGGCAAGGCCGCGAAGCCGTGTTTGGCGATCTCGCCGCCGTGTCCGGTGTCCCCGCTGGCCACCGCGACGGCGAAGCCCGCCCGGCGCGCGCCCTCGGCCATCGGCAGGCGATGGCGCAAAAAGGCGGTATCCTCGGTGGCGAGGAAAAGAATTGACGGCGTGGGTTTATCCACCGCCATGATCCGGATCTCCGCTTTGCGGGGCGGCGGCGACAAGCGCCAGCAACAAGAAATAGGACAGCTGCCACCACGACGACCAGAACGAAAAGTTAAACAAACCGGTTGACCAAAAAACCGCCGATACCGCCCCGATGGTCAAGGCCCGGGTCCGCCGTTTAACGATCGCCTCTTTAAATATCCACACGCCGTGACGAACCAAAACCGACAGGACGGCAAAAAGCCCAACGATGCCGGTTTCGGCGGAAATTTCCAACAACCAACTATGGGGGTGAGACGGCACATAGGCATAACCGATGCCGGGGATAAGATCGCTCGCCCCGGGCAGGCGGTTGACGACATCGAGCCCCTGGCCGAACCACGGCGCGGCGAGGAATTTGGTAAACACAAACTGCCAGATGTGCTGCCTGTGCACGTCGATCAGCCACGGCGGCGCCCAATAGCTATGTAGCATTACATTGGCGGCGCGCGCAGCGGGAGAATAGGACGGCAACACCAAATATTCCCAACGCAACCCCAACGCCAAAAGGCCGAGCCCCGCGATGACGATAAGGCCGACGAAAAAGAGCAACGGCCCCCGTCGTTTCCGCCACACCACATAAGCGACGACCAACGCCGCCATCGCCAATAGCCCGACGAAGCTGGACCGGCTTTCGCTGGTGACGATGACATCCAGGTTAAGCAGGACGTCAAGCACCGCAACCGCGCGCCACAGCCCGCCCAACCGCCAGCCCGCCCAGATCGTCACCGGGATGACGCAGGCCGCCACCGAGGCGTAGCCCTTGAGCGAATTGCTGACGACGAAACTGCCCGGCGCACGTCCCTTAAGCAGTGCGATCGGAACATCGAAGCCGCGCATGCCGAGCGCCGCCAGCACCAGCATCACCGTGAACGCCGCTAAAAAAATCATTAGGGCGCGCCGATAGCGCGCCGCATCCCGGTTTAAAAATGCCCATAAAATGACGACGCCGCCGGCGAACACGATCATCCGTCCCCAGGTAACGACGGAAAACGACGGCTCGTACGACAGCGCCACGCTGGGAATCCAGGCGATCAAGACCGCCATCACGGAAAATCCCATGGGGGTCGCGAGGGCGTCCTTGGCCGCGACCAGCACCGCCTTGCGCCCCTCGCCGACGGCCAGCACGGCGATCAAGGCCAGCGCGATCGCGCCTTGAAACGTCGCCACCCCGGAAATCAACAGGGGCAGAGATAAACCGATCAGGGTCGCGGCGAACAGGGGGGGGGTAAAAAAGGCGCGAACGCGAAGAGGTTGCACTGAAGTGAGTATCCCGCCAAAGCACTTATCGAGAAAAAACCACGCGCCTGCTTCGGGCCTCGGCCCTCGGGCGCGCCGCGAATCCGGGCGGACGCGCGTGGACGTTCAAATTTTATAAAAATCCTTGTACCAGGCGACGAAGCGGGCGACGCCGTCCTCGACACTGGTCGTCGGCTGATAACCGACCGAGGTCTTCAAATCATCGACATCGGCCCAGGTCGCGGGCACGTCGCCCGGCTGCATGCCGAGCATGTTCTTTTTCGCCTTGAGTCCCAGATTATCTTCCAGCACCTCGATATAGCGCATCAGGCTTTCCGGTTTGTCGCTGCCGATATTGTAGACGCGAAACGGCGCGGATTTGCTCTCGTGGGGCATTTCCGGGGCGGCGGCGGCGGCGGGCGTCGGAATATGATCGAGCACCCGAAGCACACCCTCGACGATATCGTCGATATAGGTGAACGAGCGCTTCATGTCGCCGTGATTGAAGACGTCGATCGGCCGCCCCTCCAAGATCGCCTTGGTGAACAGGAACAAGGCCATGTCCGGGCGGCCCCATGGACCGTACACGGTGAAGAAGCGCAACCCCGACGTCGGAATCGCGAACAGGTGGCTGTAGGTATGCGCCATCAGTTCGTTGGCCCGCTTGGTCGCGGCGTACATACTGATCGGATGATCGACCCGGTCGGTCACCGCGAACGGCATTTCGGCGTTGGTGCCGTACACCGAACTGGACGAGGCGAACACCAGATGGCGACACTGCACCGCGCGGCACCCTTCCAGGATATTCAAAAATCCGACGATGTTGCTGTCAACATAGGAATGGGGATTTTCCAAGCTGTAGCGCACGCCCGCTTGGGCCGCCAGGTTAACCACCTTTTGCGGTCGGTGCTTGGCGAACACGTCCTCGACGGCGGTGCGGTCGTCCAGGTCAATGCGCGCCTCGGTGAAGTTGGGGTGATCCTTGATTCGCGCCAGACGGGCCTCTTTCAGGCGCACGTCGTAATAATCGTTAAGATTGTCGATGCCGACGACGCTGTGGCCGGCGTCGAGCAGACGTCGGCTCAATTCGCTGCCGATAAAGCCCGCGCTGCCTGTAATTAAAATGGTCATGAATCTACCGAGAAAGAGAAACCGAGGGGGAAACGAAGTCGGAAATATAGAGGAAAGGACATCACCCTCAAAGGAATTTCCACCATCGCCGCGCGGTCGGTCCTGCGCTTGTGTTTGGCCGGACCATCGGGTATTCCTGTCGGTCGTATGGCCCCACCGTCGGACGGCGATGGAAAACAGGGGGTCGATGGTGGAGAATTGGATATGAAAGTCGTCATTTTGGCCGGCGGTTTGGGCACGCGTATCGCCGAAGAATCCGACCTTAAGCCAAAACCGATGATCGAAATTGGGTCGATGCCGATCCTCTGGCACATCATGAAGATTTACGCCGCCCATGGTCTCACCGAGTTCATCGTCTGCCTCGGCTACAAGGGCTACATTATCAAGGAATTTTTCGCCAACTACGTCCTGCACCGTTCCGACGTTACCTTGGACCTGGCGAAAAACGAGATCGTCTACCATTCCTCCGAGGCCGAGCCGTGGAAGGTCACACTGGTCGAAACCGGCCTGCATTCGATGACCGGCGGGCGCATCAAGCGCGTCCGGCCCTATCTTCATCCCGATGAAAGCTTCTGCATGACCTATGGCGACGGCTTGTGCGATGTCGATATCGGCAAGCTGATCGCCTTTCACAACGAAAAGAACCGCGAGGCCACATTGACCGTCGTGCGCCCGTCGGGGCGCTTCGGCAGCACCCGGATCGAGGGCGACGACGTCACCCGGTTCACCGAAAAACCCGCCGGCGAGGGCGACTTTATCAATGGTGGGTTCTTCGTGCTTAGGCCCGAGGTTCTCGATCGCATCGAAGGCGACGATACGGTGTGGGAGAAAGCGCCGATGGAAAGTCTGGCCCAAGACCGCCAACTCGCCGCCTTCCGCCACGACGGTTTCTGGCAGCCGATGGACACGTTGCGTGAAAAACGCCTGCTGGAAAATCTCTGGGCCTCCGGCGACGCGCCATGGAAGGTCTGGTAACTTTCGTCACCGCCCCCCATCCATTTCCGCACGACGACCGATCACGCCCCGTCGGGTAATCGCTCCTAAGCGCGGGCGGCGCCTTAAGCGTCGGGAGTCCCGGACCCCGGCGCGCCGGGCGGCGACGCCTTATCGGAACGCTCTTCCTCCTCACCGATGCGCCACCATTCCTCGCCGTCCCCCTCCCGGTCATCCGTCCCCGTGCGCACCGTCTTGGCGTTCGTCCCCGGCAATCGGCTTTCGGCGTAGGCGATGTTGCGCTCGGTGACTTCGATCATCTTAGGCGCGGCCAGGGCCACATAGATATCGCGCGCGGCGACGAACGCTCCTAGGGCCTCCTCGAAGTGGCCGACGTTCCCCGACATGTTGCCAAGCAAAAACAAAGCCGACCCCAAATTGTTCTGACCCGCCGCCCACAACGCCGGACTGGCCTCTCTGGAACGCACTTCGAGGGCGTGGCGACAGGCGTCGATGGCCCGTTCGACGAGTTCGTGATTGCCCATTTCACGCCCCAAAACCTGCGCCGCCTGTCCGAAATTGGTCATCACCTCGGCCCACAGACGGGGCGTCCTGGCCCGGTTGAAGACCTGCAGGGCGTTTTGATAAAGAGTCAGGGACTCCTTAATTCCCGCGGTTTCACCGCTAATCAGGTCGAGCTTGTACAGCACCTCGCCCAGCCGATTATTCGCCGACGCCCAGGTCAGCGGCGCGGCCTCGCGGCTGAGGCGCTCAAGCGCGGAGCGGTAGCATTTGGCGGCCTCCTCCAGGGTCTCGATATCTCCCTCGGCCCGCTCGGCCATGGTTTGCAGCACCGCGCCCAGATTTCTCTGGGTACGCGCCCAGCCCAAGACGTCGTCGCCGGAAAGCCCCTTAAGCGCGTTGCGGTAAGGCTTGAGCGACAACGCATACAGTTCGCCGACACCCAGGCGCTGAGCAAAAATCGCCAAGGCGTTGGCGTAAACCATTTCGATCGAAGCCTTCTCACGCCCGCTAAGATCGAGTGGCAAGGTTTTGAAGCCCGCCGCGCAGGCCTCCAGCAACGGAGGGAGCAACGTCTTGATCAGATGTACCTTGGCGTCGGTCGGCACGTTGGTGGCCGCCAGGGTGCACAGAGTGAAAATGGCGTCCAGCGGCGGCGTCATCACAACCGGCATCTTCAGCAACGTCAACGGCTCGATCGCGCCGGGAGGGTCGTCGTCGATAATCGGCGGTGCGGCGAAAAAGACATGCAACGTCGTCCCCGGCGGCGGCACATCGCCCCACACGATCACATCGGCGCCCAATTTCGTTAACTCGCCTTGCGCGCTTTGCGCGCAGGCCCGCAGAGCGTCCTCGCGGCTGCCCTCGGCGGCGATCGCCGGCAGCGACGCCAACGTGCGCACGCGAAATTCTTTTTGCGCCCCCAAAATTTCCAGAATCGCCGCCGATTGATCTTGCCCGGCGGCGTCAATGAACGGCGACACCCGAATATCGATCCGTCCGACGGATGGACCAAGGCCGAACAACCGGGACCAAAAGCCAAGACGGGAAGGCGGATCGGGCGGAGCGTCCCGAGAAGGAGGCGATGCGGGTTTGGGTGTCGCCATCTCAACTCCCGGCGGCGGCGGCGCTCTTCCGGCCCTTAAGAGAGGCCATCATCTTATCGCTCATTTCCAGCAACGCCGTGCGGATCGCGCCCATCGGCTGAAGCCAGTCGTTTTGTTGCGTCTGACGAAAAATTCGCACGGATGGGTACCACGGCGTATCCGCGCGCCCATCCATCCAAAACCAATCGCTGCGACGCGCGGCGAGGAGCCATACCGGGCGTCCCATCGCCCCGGCCAGATGGGCTATCGGCGCATTGACCGTGATCACCAAATCCAGCTGTGCGATCGCCGCCGCCGCGTCGGACAAATCGTCGAAGATCGCCCCCATGTCGGTAATCAGCGGCGCGCAAGCGTGGGTGTGCAAATCTCCCGCCTTCTCTCCTCCTTGAAGGGAAAAAAAGGCGACCCGAGGCACCCCCATCAGGTCGATAAAGGTCTCAAAAGGGCAGTTATCCTGGGCCGTTTCTTCACAATCGGGCGCACCGTTCCAAACGAGACCGACCTTAAGTTGGATATTTTCCCGGGTGGGAACGTGGATCGTGTGTAACTCGGGAGGGCGAACGTAGGGCGTCAGCGTGGCGAGCGCCGCCCAGTCCGTCTTGAGCAGGGCGGGCAGGGATCCTAGGGAAACATGATAATCAAAATCATCCACCCCCGTGCCGGCGATAATGACTTCGTCCACGCCATCAACGCCGGTCAAAAGGCGCGCGGTTTCCGCCGGACTTTCGAGCAGGACGCGGCATCCTTGTTTTTTGGCCCGGGGAACGAACCGCGCGAACAGCAGCGTCTCGCCAAGCGTCGGCTCGCCGTGGATAAGGAGGGTCTTGCCGGCCAGGGGCTGGCCTTGCCAGCGCGGCTTTGGCGTATTTCCCCAAGAAACCGGAGAAACCTTTTCCCGCCAGTCGTAATCCGCGAAGCCCGCCTCGAAATTGCCCTTGAGCAACCAGGTCTTGGCCCGTTCCAGACGGCATTCGGGGAAGTCGGGCGCCGCGTTCAGCACTTGTTGGAAAAACCCCAGCGCCACGTCCGCGCGCCCCAAATCCCTGAGCGCCAGCCCCATGTTAAAGATCGCCTGCCGCGAGTGCGGACTGATTTTCACGGCTTTCTGGCCGGCGACGGCGGCTTGCTCGAAGCGCCCCAGATCGCGGAAGACATGACAGAGGTTGATATAAACCCCTTCCAAGTCGGGGTTGAGCGCCAGGGCGTGACGATAACAGGCGATGGCGGCTTCCCGCTTGCCCTGCGCGCGCATCGCCGCGCCCAGATTGGCGAACACTTCGGCCACCTTCGGATCCAATGCGATCGACCGGCTATATCCGCGCACCGCCTCGTCCAGGTTGCCGCGGCGATGATGGTCGGACGCCATGGCGAACAAACGCCGGGCCTCTTGAACACGGACCGGATGGCGTTGTTCCGCCACATCGGATTCCACAGGTGCGTTGTTTGGCATGCTGGCTTCCTGTCGCGCCATGGACATCTCGTTATCATCTCCGGTTTTTGTCGTTCCCGGATATTGCTCGCCTCGCATCCACACGGAGCCGCGCGCGCGTCGGCGCATACAGCACGATGTGGTGCCCCTTTTTGAAAGTGACAACTCTTTAAAGTTACCGAGCCTTGGTCTTCGCGTTGCCGAACATCCCGATAGTATTGAATTTTGACGGACTTTTCGCAAGTCTTGGAAATGTTTTTGTCGTAGCCTCCGCCCGGCGTTAGATTGTCCTCATGATCACCTATGACATGCCGCTGTACCGCCCGCCCTCGGAGGGGCGAAACCTGATCATCCAAGCGACGCTTGGATGCAGCTTCAACGCCTGCACCTTTTGTTCGATGTACAAGGACAAGAGCTATCGCGCGCGCGCGCTGGGCGACGTCTTCGCCGATATCGACCGCGCCCACGCCGTCTGGCCGGACGCCGGGCGCGTCTTTCTGGCCGACGGCGACGCCCTGGGCCTGCCCGGCGATCACCTGCTACGCATTCTCGAACGTTTGAAAGAACGCTTTACCGGGCTGACGCGGGTTTCGTGCTACGCCACGCCGATCAACCTAAAACGCAAGACTCCCCGGGAATTGACGGCACTCAGGGCGGGTGGGCTTTCCTTGTTATACTTCGGCCTCGAATCGGGTTCAAACACGGTGTTGAGGGCGGTCCGCAAAGGCCGCGCCGAGACCATGGTCGAGGCCCTGCAGAAGGCGGCGCAAGCACGCATGAAGGTCTCCGCCACGGTCATTCTGGGCCTTGGCGGGCGCCGCCTATGGCGCGAGCATATCAACGCCACCGCCGAACTGCTCAACGCCGCGCCGCCGACCTATCTATCCACCCTCCAACTAACCCTCGAACAAGCGATCGAAAGGCATTTCCTCACGGCCTACGACGGCGGTTTCGACGCCCAAGACGACTTGGCCGTTTTGCATGAACAGCGCCACCTCATCGCCGCAATCGACTCCGCGAAGGGGATCATTTTTCGTTCCAATCATGCCTCCAACTGCCTCGCGCTCGCCGGCGTCTTACCAAAGGATCGCAACCGCTTGATCGATGAAATCGACCGCGCGCTCAAGGGGCGTACGCGGTTGCGCCAACCTGCCCTACGCCATCTCTAAAAAACCGACACGAGCGGGGCTGTCGTGCGCTTGCCGGGCTCTATTTAACAAAAATAATATGTATAAATTTATCATGTGTAACTTAGAGTGATCGTCCCTATGTCTCAGTGAACCCCCTTGCGAGGGACTTGTTGCATACCCTCCACCACATGTTTTAAGAATTCTCCCAACGCACAGATGCGTTGCTTGAAATAAAGGAACAGGCCGCTATGACCGTTACGTTTCGCTTGGGCGCCATCTTAATCGCCATTTTGATTGTTTTTTCCGGCGCATCGGCGGTAACTTTCTTCAATCTTGGCTCCCAAACGAACCGATTGAGCGCCGCCAGCGAAGAGGCCGCTGCGGTCGGCGACAGGGCGATCCCGCTGCTCTCGTCGATCAAGGAAATCAAAATAGACGTTATCCAGGTACAGCAATGGATTTCCGATATTTCCGCGACGCGCGGCCAAGACGGCCTGAACGACGGCCTGGACGTCGCGGCGCAATTTGCCGGAAAATTCGCCGAGGACGTCAAAAAAGCCCGCGCCCTCGCCGGCTCCATGAATCACGCGGACGTGGTCACGGCGCTCGACGCAGCGACGAAGGCGTTCGACCCCTACTACCAAACCGGCATAAAAATGGCGAAAATTTATATCGAACAGGGACCCGCCGGGGGCAATAAAATGATGCCCAGCTTCGATGCCGTCGCCTCGGAAATCGGCAAAAGCATGGATAGCTTGACGTCTCTCGTCGAAAAAGCGACCGATGCGCGCCTCGCGGCCCTTGCCGGCGCCAACAAGGCCCTCGAAACGGGAAACGCTCAGATTATCCGCATCAACCTCATCTTGGCCGGGGTCGGTTTTTTGATCGCCCTGGGCGGCGCGCTTTATTTATACCGGCTTATCAAGGGCAGTATCGATGCTCTACTCGATGACATCACCAAAATTTCCGATAAAAACTATGGCGCGGGATTAAGTTTAAGCACGGCGCGCAAAGACGAATTTGGCCGCGTCGCGAAAATCTTGCACACCGCGATGGAGCGTCTGGCCCAGGCCGACCAAGCGGAAATCGACCGTCAGGACGTCGAGCGCAAAAATCTCGAAGCGCGCCGCCGCCAAAGAAACGATCTCGCGGAAAGTTTCCAATCCAGCGTCGGTCACGTCGTCGAGGCGGTATCGTCGGCGGCGACCGAATTGCAGGCCTCGGCCAAGTCGATGTCGGCGACGGCGGAACAGACCTCAAGCCGTTCGGGCGCGGTGACCAGCGCCGCCGAGGAAGCTTCGAGCAACGTGCAAACGGTGGCCAGCGCGGCGGAGGAACTGTCCAGCTCGATCAGCGAAATCTCGCGCCAGGTTTCCCAATCGACCCAGATCGCGGGCACCGCGGTGGCCGAGGTCGATGGCACCAACGCCAAAATTCAGGGCCTCGCCGAGGCCGCCAATAAAATCGGCGAGGTCGTGGCGCTGATCACCGACATCGCCGATCAGACCAACCTGCTGGCGCTCAACGCCACCATCGAGGCGGCGCGCGCCGGCGAGGCGGGCAAGGGCTTCGCCGTCGTCGCCTCCGAAGTCAAGAACCTGGCCAACCAGACCGCCAAGGCGACCGAGGAAATCGGCGCCCAGATCGGCGGCATCCAGGGGGCCACCCGCGAGGCGGTGGAGGCCATGGGGTCGATCGGCAAAGTCATCGGAGAGATGAACGAGATCGCCTCGGCGATCGCCGCCGCGGTCGAGGAACAGGGCGCGGCGACCCAGGAAATCGCCCGCAACGTCGAGCAGGCCTCCGACGGCACGTCTCGGGTGTCCACGAACATCATGGAGGTCACTCAGGCCGCGACCGAAACCGGGCAATCCTCAGCGGAAATCCTATCGGCGGCGACGGAGCTTTCCCGCCAGTCCGAATCCTTGCGCGGCGAGGTTCAGCGTTTCATCGTCCAAATCCGCGAAGACTAACGGGGCCGCCGGGCGCGCCTCGACAACCTCTTATGAGTTTATAAGAGAATGTCGAGAACGCTTTCGGGAGGCCGTCCTAGGGCGGCCTTACCGTTCTTAACAACGATTGGACGCTCGATAATCCGCGGGTGGGCGACCATCGCCGCAATCACGGCGTCGTCATCCAGCGCGGCGATGTCCAACCCTTCCTCTCGGGCCTCCTTGACGCGTACGATGTCTTTCGGGCCCTTGCCCAGCTTGGTCAAAATATCGCGCAACGTGGCGGCGTCCGGCGGCGTTTGCAAATATTCCACAATACGTGGCGATATTCCTTTTTCCTCGATCAGCGCTAGGGTCTGTCGCGATTTGCTGCATCGGGGATTGTGATAAATTGTCGTCGTCATCACGGCGTATCCTTTATCGTTTCGGTCATAAAGATGGAGGAGGGGTGTCGTTCGGAGGCAAAAAGGTCTCCGCCTGGTCGGCGCCCGGCGTTTCGACGTACAGCGAACGCGACGGAAAAGCGAACGACGATCCCGCCCCCTCGACAACTTCCTTGACGTGATAGGCGAGCTGCTCCTTGATCGCCAGCCATTCCCCCCAAACGGTCGTCTTGGTGAAGCAATACAGCATGATATCGATGGACGAGTCGTTGAACCGGTCGATACGCACGAACATCGCCACCTCGGGCGGCTTGGCGAAATCGTCGCCGGCCAACACATAGGCCTCGATATCGTCACGGATTTGGCGCAACTGGGCCACCGTGGTGCTGTAAACGACGCCGATTTTCCAATAAATCCGCCGGTGGGTCATTTTCGAAAAATTGACCACGGCGGTATCCGATAGCTTCGAATTGGGAACGTACACCGGCGCCTTGTCGAAGCGGCGCACCAAGGTAGAACGAAAGCCGATACTTTCCACGGTGCCCTCGACGGTGCCTTCGACCAAGATCCAGTCGCCTTGATTGAAGCGCTTTTCCGCGATCACCAGAAGACCCGCGATCAAGTTTTTAAACAGGTCTTGCGCACCCAGGGCGACGGCCACGCCAAACAGCCCCAGTCCGGCGATCAGCGGCCCCACCTGAATCCCCCAGATTTGCAGGATCGTCGCCGCGCCGATAAAAATAATCGCGGCCTTGATCGCCTTGACCAACCATTCCAGCATCGCCGCGGTGAACAGCTTTTCCAAACGCTTGAGGCCGTCGCTTAGGGGCGCCACGGCGCGGTGAAAGGCCCAGAAGATCGTGAACACGATCAGGCTGCGCACGATATTGTCGCCGAGCAGAGCATACGTGCTTCTCAGATTGAGAAAATCGACGGCGAAAAACGCACCCAGAACGATGGGAATAAACTGAATGGGTGGTTCGAGAACATCGACAATTCGATTGTCGATGTCGGTCTTTGTGCGCCGGGTCCAGGCTTCGAGCCGCGCCATGATGAAGGCGCTGACGACCCGCCGCAACACAATGAAGACAAGAAAAATACCCATCGCGCCCAGAATATGCCCGATGTCAATCCCGAGGACCCCGGTGCGCCAGACCTGGACCACCAACACCCAGAATTTTTCCAACTTCACTCCAATGTCTTGACCCATGACACCCCGAATACGTTAAAAAATGCGCCCCCGCATGGCGACGGTCCCCAGAGGTATCATGACTGCGCAATTTTCGGAAGGCCCGGCCTCATGTCTCACGCTTCACGCCTCCGGGTCCTCGGGGACGGCGTCGATGATGCGCCGGGCGGTATCGTAGGAAAATCCGGCGCGCGCCAGGGCCGCCATGTCCTTATCGCGGCGCACGGCGCGGGTGGCGGCGGGCGCAAAGGACCCCAACCTGCGCCTGCGGGCGAAGCGCAACGCCGCCTCGAATTCTTCATCCTGCGCCGAAAGCTCTTCTCCCGCGCCGTGCTTTTTTAGCGCCTCTTCGATGAGCTCCCCATCCACGCCCTTTTGCAAAAGCTTGGCCCGAATGGCCCGCGCCGAGTTTCCTTGACGACGTAAACTCGCAACCCGCGCCTCGGCATAGGCGCGGTCGTCAAGCAACCCCGAGGCGACAAACCGCGCGATCAACGCATCCACCCAGGTCTCGCCCTCCTTGGGGTCGGCGCCGTGATGATAGGCCGATTTGACGACTTTACGCATCAGCACCGCGCGCAAATTAGCCGCCGATGAGGCAAACCGTTCGAGGTAGTATAACGCCGCGTTCTCCAGATAGCGCGGCGTCACCTCGCGTACGCGCGAGGCCGCCGTGTTTTTTACCGCGCTTTTTTTCGATTTTTCTCTCTTCATCGACATAAAATCCTACATTGCGGCTTCACGTGGGGTGGCGTGCGCGGCTCTTTTCCCTATATTACCCCACATGCGCCCGCCGCCCGCAACGGCGACAATCTCGACAGTCCCGAGGAAACGAAAAACATGGACAATCTTGCCGGCAGTAACTGGATCGGCCTGGGCACCCTTTATGTGCGCGAGGTGCGCCGCTTTCTAAAAGTTTACACGCAAACCATCATTGGCCCAGTGGTTACGACACTATTATTCTTAGCCGTTTTCGTTCTGGCGATGGGACGTTCGGTCAGGATGGTCGGCGACATCCCGTTCACCGAATTCCTCGCCCCCGGCCTGATTATGATGGCGATGGTGCAAAACGCGTTCGCCAACACCTCGTCCTCGATCGTGATTTCGAAAGTCCAAGGCAATATCGTCGATACCCTGATGCCGCCGCTGACCGCCCACGAACAAACCCTGGCGATCGCCATGGGCGGGGCGACCCGGGGTGTCGTGGTGGGCGTCGTCGTCGCCGCGGTGGTCGCCCTTTTCGTGCCCCTGCACATCCATCATTTCGGCTATATCCTATTTCACGCGGTGGGGGCGTCTTTGATGCTTTCCTTGCTCGGGCTAGTGGGGGGCATCTGGTCCGACAAGTTCGATCATATCGCGGCGGTCACCAACTTCATCGTGACCCCACTGTCATTTTTGTCGGGCACTTTTTATTCGATCAGCCGGCTGCCGGAAAATTTTCAGTTTTTCGCCCATATCAATCCCTTCTTCTACATGATCGACGGTTTTCGCTATGGCTTCATCGGCGTCGCCGACGCGCCGCCCATGCGCGGACTTGCGGTGATTTTCTTCGTCAATCTGGTGTTGTGGGTCATTTGCTATCGCATGTTCAAGACCGGCTATAAACTGAAGGCGTGAGCCTTCAGTTTCCGCCCAAACCCCCGCCACCACATACCGTCATCCGTTGACACCACGATGAAATAGCGTTGACAGCCCCGGTGCGGGGCCAGATACTCTCCGGCTTTCCGTAATTTTACGGTCCGCGATGTCGCGGCCACAGCCAGTTGAAGGAGAGAATTGTGATCCCCGCGTTGATGCCAACGTACGCTCCCGGCGATGTCGTGTTCGAAAAGGGCGAAGGCGTTTATTTATACGACGTGGACGGCAAGCGATACCTGGATTTCGCCGCCGGCATCGCCGTCTCCTCGCTGGGCCATTGCCACCCCCATCTGGTGGCGGCGCTGCATGCGCAGGTGGATAAATTGTGGCACCTGTCGAACATGTACCGAATCCCCACGCAGGAGCGCCTGGCCCAACGGCTGGTCGATGCCTCCTTCGCCGACAGCGTGTTTTTCACCAACTCCGGGGCGGAGGCGGTGGAATGCGGCCTAAAGATGATCCGTAAGTATCACGACGACGCCGGAAATCCAGAAAAGTACCGCGTCATCGCGTGTCGCAACGCCTTTCACGGGCGCACCCTGGCGACCATCGCCGCCGGCGGCCAGGAAAAGCATCTTCAGGGTTTCGCCCCGGCGATGGACGGCTTCGACCATGTCGCCTTCGGCAATCTAAACGAACTGCGCGCCGCCATCACCCCCCAGACCGCCGCCATCCTGGTCGAGCCGGTGCAGGGCGAGGGCGGCCTGCGCGCCGCCGACCCCGAATATCTAAAGCGCCTGCGCAGTGTCGCCGACGAGTTCGGCCTGCTTTTGATGTTCGACGAGGTGCAGTGCGGCATGGGCCGCACCGGCAAGCTGTTCGCCCATGAATGGGCCGACATCCGCCCCGACATCGTCGCCACCGCGAAGGGCATCGGCGGCGGCTTCCCCCTGGGTGCGTGTCTCGCCACCGAAAAAGCCGCCGTGCTCGGCGTCGGCAACCACGGCACCACCTATGGCGGCAACCCCCTGGCGACGACGGTCGGAAACGCGGTTCTCGATGTTATTTTGGAAGACGGCTTTCTCGGTCATGTGGTCGAGGTCGGCGGCGCCCTCAAGGCCGGGCTCGACGATCTGGCCCGGCGTTTCCCCCAGGTCTTCGTCGAAAGCCGAGGCCAGGGCTTGATGCTCGGCTTGAAATGCGCCCCCGGAGTCGAAAACCGCGATCTCAAAAAGACCCTGGAGGACGCCGGTCTTCTGGTCGCCCCGGCCGGAGAAAATGTGCTGCGCTTTCTGCCGCCGCTGATCATCGAACAAGCGCACGTCGAGGAGGCCCTGGGCATTCTCGCCGCGGTCGCCGCCCGGCAAGCGTCTTAAGGAGCTCCCGCTATGTCCAATCCTAAGCATTTTCTCGATCTCGATCGCCTTGACGCGCAAACGCTGCGGCGCATTTTGGACCTGGGCGGCGACCTCAAACGCGCCCGGGCAGAAGGCGGGGACGATAAGCCCCTGCACGGCAAAACGCTGGCGATGATCTTCGAAAAACCGTCCACCCGCACCCGGGTTTCGTTCGAGGTCGGCATGGTGCAGCTGGGCGGTCACGTGGTGATTTTGGGCGATCAGGATTCCCAGTTGGGCCGGGGCGAGACCGTCGCCGACACGGCGCGGGTGCTGTCGCGCTATGTCAACGCCATCATGATCCGCACCGACGATCCGCAAAAACTCGTCGAGTTGGAGCAACACGCCGATATCCCGGTGATCAACGGGCTGACCGACCGCAGCCACCCCTGCCAGTTAATGGCCGACATCATGACCTATGAGGAACACCGTGGCCCTATCGCCGGGCGCACCGTCGCGTGGTGCGGCGACGGCAACAACATGGCGGTATCCTACATTCACGCCGCGGTGCGCTTCGGCTTCGCCCTGCGCCTAGCCTGCCCCGAGGCGCTCGCCGTACCCGCCGACGTGCTCGCCTGGGCCGCCCGCGAAGGGGGCGACGTCACGCAAGGCAAGGATGCCGACGCGGCGTGCGCCGACGCGGATTTGATCGTCACCGACACTTGGGTGTCGATGGGCGACGAGGACGCCGGGAAACGCCATAACATGCTGCAACCCTTCCAGATCGACGCCCGGCGCATGGCGTTGGCCAAGGACGACGCCCTGTTCATGCACTGTCTGCCCGCCCATCGCGGTGAGGAGGTCACCGCCGAGGTCATCGACGGCCCCCGCTCGGTGATCTGGGACGAGGCGGAAAACCGTCTCCATGCGCAAAAGGGGATCCTGGCGTGGTGCTTGTCGTAAGTCGGGGAAAACTCGCCCCCACGTAGGATCGGCCCCAAACGGAGACGGAGGCGGAGGCGGAGGCAAGGTGGATGATCGCGGCATACCTTCAATTGGCGGCGGCGATGGCCGTGGTCGGGGCGAACATCGCCCTGGGCAAGGCGATCGTCGCCGTGGTCCCGGTTTTTGTTTTCGCCGCCGCGCGGTTTTTCATCGCCATCGTCATCTTATTTCCCCTCGCCCGCGGGATCGAGGGGCGCACCACCGCCGCGATTAGCCGCGGCCAATGGCGCGATCTGTTCTGGCAAGCTTTTTTCGGCGTCTTCCTGTTCACCGCATTCATGCTTCACGGCGTGCGGCTGACCTCGGCCTCCAGCGCCGGGGTGATCACCAGCACCATCCCGGCGGTGGTCGCGGTGCTGTCGGTGGCGATGCTGGGCGAGGCGATGAGCCGCCGGCGCGCCGGCGCCATCGCCCTGGCGGTGTTGGGCATCGCCGCAATCAATCTGGGCGATGCATCGTCGTTCGCCCGGCACGCCGCCGCGCCCGTACCCGGCGGCGGCGCGGCGGCGCTACTCGGTAACGCCCTGGTGCTGTGCGCTGTCGTCTCGGAGGCCCTATTCACCATTTTCGCCAAAAAGCTTTCGGGTAAAGTTCCGCCGATCACCATGGCGGCGTGGATCAACGCAATCGGCCTGGCCTTGTCGCTGCCTCTGGCGTGGTGGCAATATTCCGCCTTCGATATCCGCCGGGTTTCCCTGGTCATGGCGCTGGGGCTGGTGTATTACGCCCTCGCCGCCAGCGTCATTTCCCTGATGTTGTGGTATCGCGGGATTGTCCGGGTGCCCGCCTCGCTGGCGGGGCTGTTCACCGGCGTCATGCCCATCAGCGCGACGCTAAGCGCGACTCTGTTTCTGGGCGAAGCGTTTAGCGCGGCCCATGCTCTGGGCCTGGCCTTGGTCCTGACCGCGATCGTGATTGGTAGTCGGGAAAAGCGAAAATCTCCGCCACTCGTGGGTTAACGGGATCGGTTAGGCATGTTTCGAAAAAATGATGAGGACGCGATGACGACGGTTCCCGGGTTTGATCTGGTGCAAACCTTCCAAATTGAACGCTTCAACGTACGCGGGCGCCTCGTGCGCTTGCACGATACCATCGGCGACCTGTGTGCGCGCCACGATTACCCGCCTCTCGTCGCCGCCCGGATCGGCGAGGCGGCGGCCCTGACCGCGGTGCTCGCCAGTTCGCTTAAATACGACGGCATGTTTTCCCTGCAAATCCAAGGCGACGGCCCCCTGAGCATGATCTTGATCGACTTGGGCAGCGACGGCGCGATGCGCGGTTACGCCCGTTTCGACGCCGACGGCGTCAACATGCTGGAAGACGCCGACACCGCCCCCGATACGGCGCACCTGCTGGGCGCCGGGCACATGGCGTTCACCGTCGATCAAGGCGCGGACATGGAACGTTATCAGGGGGTCACCGCGCTGACCGGCGGCAGCCTCGCCGGCGCCGCCCACGAATATTTCCGCCAGTCCGAACAGTTGCCCACCGAAATCACCCTGTTTAACGCCACCGCCACGGACGGTGCGATCTCCTCCGGGGCGTTGATGATCCAAAAGATGCCCGACCACGGCGGAAATCGAGGCCGCAACGACAATGAAGGAGACCCCGAACGTCGCCAGGCCGACGATAACGATTGGCGCGGCGCCGTGATGAAATTGCGTTCAATGACAAGTGAGGAGTTCCTCTCTCCCGAGCTGTCGCCGGAAACCCTTGCCTATCGCCTGTATCATGAAGATGGCGTGCGGGCGTTCGAGGCCAAGGCCCTCTTTCAACGCTGTCGGTGTTCGCGGGAAAAAGTGATCGCCACCCTCAAGTCTTTCCCCCGTGACGAGATCATCGACGAAACCGGGACCGTTTTGGTGGTCTGCGAGTTTTGCAAACGCGATTACCGCTTCGACGGTCCCGCGCTGGATGACATATACCGCCCGGCGGAGGGCGACGAACCTTCATAAAAAGCCCCCTTGAAAAGAAGGCGGTCGGGGCCGATAGTCGTTGCCAGCGCTCACTCCATACGAGACCTCGCCCATGTCGCTTCGCTCCGTCTTTATCCGCGCCGTCTTCGTCGTCGCCACGCTCGCCGTCGCCGGCTGCCAAACGACGCCGCCGACGCAGGTGCTGCCCGAAATCAGCTTCGTCTACAAGGCGCCGATCGCCCTGAACGTCGCCAAAATAGTGGTCCGTTCGACATACCAGGCGCCGCTCGCGCCCCCCCACATCGAATACCGCCTCGCGACGACGCCCGAAAAGGCCCTTCGGCGGTGGGCCGCCGACCGCCTAAGGGCCGTGGGCGATAGCGGTGTCGCCACCTTCGTCATCGAAAACGCCAGCGTTATCGCGCAACCTCTTAAAACCCCGGCCGGAATCGAAACGTTATTCGGCGCCGCGCAATCCGAACGTTATCGCGCGGACGTCAAGGCGGTGCTCGAAATTTCCGACGGCGGCGGCCACGGATTCGCGCGCGCCCAAGCGAGCCATACCCGCACCATCGCCGAGGACGCCTCGCTGAACGACCGACAAAGAGTGTGGTTCGATCTGGTCGATAAGGTCACGCGCGCCTTCGACACGACCATGGAAAAAAATATTCGCGCGCATCTCGCGTCATGGATACGCTAAGGGCCACCATTACGGATTTTTACCCGTGTCCTAACCGCGCCAAAAAGTCGGCGAGAACAGCACCAGGACGGTGAACAGCTCCAACCGCCCCAACAGCATCCCCACCGAAAGCATCCACTTGGCGGCGTCGGGCAGCGATTGGAAAGTCCCCGACGGGCCGACGATGGGACCTAACGCCGGGCCGACGTTGGCGATCGCGGTGGCGGCGCTGGAAATCGCGGTCAGGAAATCCAGCCCGACCAGCCCGAGGCCGATCGCCAGGGCGGCGAAGCACAGGCCGAAGACGAAAAAGAAACTGAGCACCGAGATGAT
Organism: Varunaivibrio sulfuroxidans; assembly: GCF_029318635.1. Taxonomy (NCBI): domain Bacteria; kingdom Pseudomonadati; phylum Pseudomonadota; class Alphaproteobacteria; order Rhodospirillales; family Magnetovibrionaceae; genus Varunaivibrio; species Varunaivibrio sulfuroxidans. The sequence continues at coordinate 1,855,515 of NZ_CP119676.1, forward strand.
CACCTCGTCATCCACCGGGCGGCGGTTGTAATAGGGGATGAAGACGCCGTGGGGCTGCAATAGGCGGTGCACCTGAACCCGCGTCGCGGCATACAGAATCTGGAAGCGAAAAATCTTAATCCCGCAGGTGGTCGATCCGGCGCAACCGCCGATGAACATGGTGAAAAAGAACAGCGGCAGCGCCAAGCTGCCCCAAAGGCCGAAATCGTGGGTAGCGTAGCCGGTGCCCGTCATCACCGAGATGACGTTGAAGGCGGCGTGGCGCAGAGCCGGCGCGATTCCCATTTGACCGCTCAGCCACAACCACGCGGTGGCGATCAGCACGATCGTGGCGGCGATGGTTAAAAACCAACGCACCTGACTGTCGAAAATCAAGGCGCGAACATCGCCGCGCAACGCCTTAAGATAAAGGATAAACGGCAACGCGCCGACGATCATGCCCACGATGGCGACAATATCGATCGCCGTATTGTCGAACAGGCCAACCGAAGCGTCGGAGTTCGAAAATCCGCCCGTGGCGAGGGTCGTCATGGCGTGCACCACGGCGTCGAAACCGGTCATCCCGGCCAGCTTATAGGCGACCGCCCAGATGATCGTCAGTCCCAGATAAATACCCCCGATCGCCGTCGCGATCTGGGTCGCCCGGGGCATCGTTTTTTCCGATTGGTCCGATGATTCCATGCGAAACAACTGCATCCCGCCGACGCGCAACATCGGCATCACGGCGATCGCGGTGACGATAATACCGATCCCGCCCAACCATTGCAGCAACGCCCGCCACAACAAAATGCCGGGCGGGGCGTGATCAAGTCCGACGATCACCGTCGATCCCGTCGTCGTCAGGCCCGACATCGCCTCGAAAAAGGCATCGGTAAAGCTGAGCTTCAGTTCCGAAAAATGAAACGGCAACGCGGCGAACAGCGTCATCACGATCCAACTGAGGACGGTCATGATAAAGGCCTGGCGCGGGGTCAGACGGATTTCCCCGGAACGGCTCGTCAGGGTCATCGAGATGCCGACGAAAAGGGTCGCCCCCGCCGAAACGGTGAAGACTTGCCAATCGGCGTGGCCGACGGCCGCATCGACCGCGGCCGGTATGATCATCCCTGCGGACAGCGTCACCAGCATCATGCCGATAACGATGAAGATGGGGCGGAAACCGATCACCCGAACGTCACTCCCTCAAACCTCAACCCTAAAATTCGACGCCGGTCCCTGAAAAACACGAACCCACCCGGAGCGCCGCCCGGGGCGTCAAATTGAGCCTTTTGCGACGCCAACGTCAAGCCTCACGGCGCGGATGGAGCCGGACGGATGGACGGCGCGCCCCCACGCCCGCATTCATTCCCGTCCGGCGGGTGCGCGGCGCATATGGCCCTGGGGTCCGCAACCGCGGCCCGGCGTTAGGTGTTGGCCCCGTCCACCGTGCGCGACGGCGCGTTGGCGACCATGGCGAGAAATTCGCGACGGGTCGATGGGTCGTTGCGAAAGGCCCCTAGCATCCGCGACGTCACCATGGTGACGCCGGGCTTGTGCACACCCCGTGTGGTCATGCACTGGTGCGCGGCCTCGATCACCACGGCGACGCCCAGAGGTTGCAGGACCTCGTCGATGGTGTTGGCGATCTGGGCGGTCATTTTTTCTTGAATTTGTAGGCGCTTGGCGTAGGCTTCGATGACTCGCGCCAATTTCGAAATGCCGACCACCCGGCGGTCGGGAAGATAGCCGACATGAGCCTTGCCGATAATCGGGGCAAGGTGGTGTTCGCAGTGCGACTCGAAACGGATATCGCGCAACAGGACCAGTTCATCGTAGCCTTCGACCTCCTCGAAGGTGCGTTTGAGGATATCCTCCGGGTCCTCGTCATAGCCCCGAAAAAATTCGCCATACGCACGCACCACCCGCCCCGGCGTGTCCAGTAAACCCTCGCGGCGGGGATCATCGCCCGCCCAACGCAGCAAGGTGCGCACCGCCTCTTCGGCCTCTTCACGCGTGGGTTTTTGATCGGTGTTCTCGGGGGAATTGGCGCTCACGGTCAGTGTCCTTAAGGTTACGGTCGGCGGGTGGGAACGGCCTACGCACGAATGCGTGGGCGCCTTATATTGTGCATTAAGATTATTAGAACTAAGCCTCTATTCTTCAGTTAATCAAGCCTTTTTGATGCGGGCTATCCAAAGAGAATGCCGGAATTTCAATTTCAAATTCTTCGCCTGTTTCAGCCTTGATGCGGTAACGCCCCGCCATGATGCCCGACGGCGTACCCAAAGGGGTGCCGCTGGTGTATTCGTAACTGTCGCCGGGGTCGAGCACCGGCGTTTCGCCGACAACGCCCTCGCCGGAAACTTCCTGCACCGCCCCGGCGGCGTCGGTAACGCGCCAGTACCGCCCAAGCACCTGCACCGCGACATGGCCATTATTTTCAATGGTCACATGGTACGCCCAAACATAATGGTTCTCTTCCGGGGTCGATTGCTCTTCCAGATAATACGGCTCGACCATCACCCTGATCGACCGGGTCGTCAGTTCGTAGAGGCCTTGCGATACCGGTTCGGCTTGTCTCATGAGTCCTCCAGGTAAGCGGCGACGAGCGTTATCGGAAATTACTATCCAAGCCCTCATATCTAAGCAGCCTGCGTCGGCATGTCGAGTCCCGCGTGCCATAAGCGCACATCGCATGCGGCGCGAAACACACGAGGGCCGTCCGGCGCATCCAATGGCTTACACGCTGCACGACGCCCCACCCAATACGCAAAAGCGCGCGCAGTGGGGATGGTTCAACGCCACCGGTCCGTACGCCTCGGCGGCGTCGAGGGATGGACCCAGATCGAAGCGACGATCATAGGGCAGCAGGGTACACGGGACCACGGTGGGCGCGGCGTCCCCCTTGCGCCGAACCACCATCCGCGACGACGCGCACATCTGGGCGTCCGGACGCACGCCCAAAATCGACCAGCACGCGGTGGTGATCTCGGGCACGTCCAGGGTGTCGTCCATTTCGGGAAACAGCACCAGATGGGATGGATTCCCGGCGTCGAGCGGCAGATCGAGAGTCTTGAAAAGCGCGCCGTAACCGGCCCGGCTTTCGCTTTCGCTTTCGCCCCACACGGTGCGCCCGGCGACCGCAAGGTTGGCCCCGGCGTCGATCAGCCACGCCAGCGTGCGCGCCATCGCGTCCCAGGTGTTGGCGCCGCGCACGGCCTCGTGGCCCTCGCGGGTGTGGTGGTCGATCGACACCCGAAACGCCAGTGCGTCGCCGTGCGCCGCGATCAGCGCCTTCATGGCGGTGCGCTTGTGCCACAACGGTTTCATGCCATTGGTCAGCACCAGAACGCGAAAACCACGGGATAGGGCGTCGCCCATGATGGCGATGATGTCCGGGTTCATGAACGGCTCGCCGCCCGTCAATCCGATCTCTTCGACCGGATATCCGCGGGCGGCGATCTGGCGCAGGAAGTCGGCGGCCTCGTCACGGCGGAGGTAGACCAAACGATCGTTGCTCGGACTTGAATCCATATAGCAATTGCGGCAGGTGATGTTGCACAGACTGCCGGTGTTGAACCATAGTGTTTTCAGCGCCGTCAGCGCCACACTGGCGCGCGGCCCGCCGCCCACCGTGCGCGCGGGATCGCGGAATTTTTCAGGATCCAGGCGGGGCCTTTCAAGGATATCGCCCTCGGGCATGGTTTTCCCTTTCTATTGCCAAGCTCGGAGAACGCCTCTTGCGTCAATACTATCGACGCCGGGTGGAAACAAATAACACTTTCGTGTCCGTCCGCACCGAACCGGGGCCAAACGATAAATTTTAATACGCCCCACGCGCGATCTTGCACCACCGCCGCCGATCGCTTATACATCGCTTATACTAAGAACGATAGTCGCCGGGACCTCTTTGAAATTCTGGTATGGCCCCCAATTCTCCGCACTGAACGAACGCCGCGTGGCGCGCCGGGAAGGGGTGGAAATCGGTGTGCGGGTGTAGCTCAATGGCAGAGCAGAAGCTTCCCAAGCTTACGACGAGGGTTCGATTCCCTTCACCCGCTCCATCGCCCTATCCGGACCGCCGATAGCGTTTTTCTCTTTCATAAAATCGCCCGTGGAATATTCGTAACGCCTACGATCGGCCTCGCGCTGCGGCTCCATTTGCGCGCGCGCCGCCGGGCCATCTTCGCGCGAAACTTCGTTCCATATTCACGCAAAAGTGAGCGCAGTTGATTCGGCTACCGGGCGGTTTGCGGGTAATTCTTTTGCTCAAGACGCCGGAACGCGCGTCGCCCCCGAGCATTTAAGGTCGGGGCCAGAAATTCGAGAGCGTCATCACTTCTTTTTAAAAAACTGGAGAGAGCCTAATGAGAATCAACGCCACCAAAATGTCCGCCCTTGCCGCCGCCGCCGCGATGGCCGCCGTCCTCGGCGCCGCCACCGTGAGCACCGCCAACGCCGCCGAGAAAAGCGTCAAGTGCTATGGCGTCAACAAGGCCGGCCATAACGATTGCAAGACGGCGACCGGATCGTGCGCGGGCACGGCCAAGTCCGACCGCCAGGGCGACGCCTTCGTCGTCGTACCCAGCGGCACCTGCGCTAAACTCGCCGGTGGCAGCCTGACCCCGAAAAGCTGATCCATACGGATTATTGACCATGACCCCTTCGATGCGTCCTCCCTCGCGCACCGAAAGTCCGGTTCCGGCCACCGCCGGAATCGGACTGAAGGGGCCTCATTGCGCCCAAATCGTGGATGGTTTGCGACACCCGGAAGGCGTCTTTAAAAAAACCGGTGTTTTAGCGCCGGTTTCGTGGTTCGAGGTCCATAGCGAAAATTATATGGGCGCGGGCGGCCCGCCCCACCGTTATCTTGAGGCCATCCGCCGCGATTATCCGCTGTCGGTTCACGGCGTCGGCCTATCCCTGGGCAGCGCCCAGGGACTGGATGAAGGCCACCTGGCGCGTGTCAAGGCGGTGGTCGATCGCTATCAGCCGGGGCTGGTTTCCGAACACCTGTCGTGGAGCATCGCCGATAAGATTTATCTCAACGATCTCGCCCCGCTTCCCTACACCGCCGAGGCGCTGGACACGATCTGCGCCAACGTCGCGCGCATGCAAGACACGCTGGGGCGCACGGTGTTGATCGAAAACCCATCGACCTACCTGCAATTCGGTCACTCGGAAATGTCCGAGCCAGAATTCGTCGCGACGATGGTCCGGCGCACCGGATGCAAGGTGTTGTTCGACGTCAATAACGTCTATGTCAGCGCCGTCAATCACACCGTCGAGCCGGACCTGTTCCTAACCCAATACCTGGATGCGCTGGACCCCGAATGCATACGGGAAATCCACCTGGCGGGCCATCACGTGACCGCCTTCGAGAGCCGCCCCCTCTTGATCGACGATCACGGATCGGCGGTCTGTCCCAAAGTCTGGGAGATGTACCGCGAAACGCTGCATCGCACGGGTCCGGTAGCGACGCTGATCGAACGCGACTGCAATATACCCGAGCTTGCGGTTCTCTGCGCCGAAGCGGCGAAGGCCGCCGATATCCTAGGTCGTGCCGGGCGCCGCGTGAAGGAGCAGGCGGATGCCCACGCTGTCTGAACTTCAAAGAAACTTCCTGGACGCCGTCCTCGGCGAGGACGGCGTCACGAACGCCCCGCTGGACGCCCTCATTACCGAAAACGGCATTCCCGCGGCCCGGCGCTTGCAGATATACAAGAACAATACCTTCATCACTCTCGGCGAGGCGCTCGCCGCCGATTATCCGGTCGTCGCCAGACTGGTCGGAGACGATTTTTTCGCTTATCTCGCCCGCCACTATATTCGCGCCTTTCCGCCGCCCAGCGGCACGCTCATCGATTTCGGCACCCACCTCGGCGCCTTTCTCGCCGATTTCGAGGCGGCGCGGGACTTGGTCTATCTGCCCGACGTGGCGCGGCTGGAATGGGCCTGGCAAAAGGCGTATCATAGTCTGGACGCGACGGCGCTGAGCGCCGACGACCTCCGTGATATCGCCCCCGATCGCTACGGTGACGTCGTGTTCGCGGTTCACCCGTCGGCCCGGATCGTGCGCTCGCACTATCCGGTGGCGCGAATATGGGCCGCCAACCAAACGCCTCCCGAAGACGATGAAAATGGCGAGGCGGAGAACGAGATCGACCTTAACGACGGCGGCGAGAACGTTTTGGTGGTCCGTCCCGAAGCCACGGTCCACGTCATCGCCCTGCCCGCCGCCGACATTTCCTTTATCGAGGCCCTGGGGCGAAGCGCGCCCCTCGCCCGGGCCATCGAAAGCGTCCAACGGGCAGCCCGGGACGCCGCCGCGCCGGAGAATTTCAACCCCACGGTCTCCTTGGGCCGCCTGGTCGCATTGGGCGCTTTAAGCCACTGGACCATAGCATGAAGGACAGCGCCATGAGCGACACCCCGCCCACCCCACACGACGCCCCACACGACACCGCGACGACGACCCCCTGGGAACGCACCCGATACAACCGGCTGTGCGTCAAATCCACCCTCGCCCTCCTGGACCGGGTCCCTCACAGCCTGATCGCCTTGCTGGCGCGCCTGGGCGTCGCCGGTATTTTCTGGCGTTCCGGTCAGCTCAAGATCGACGCCAACTGGCACATCACGAGTTCGACCCTGTTCCTCTTTCAAGACGAATACAAAGTCCCGCTGCTGTCGCCCGAATTGGCGGCGCATCTGGCGACGATCGGCGAGCATCTGTTCCCGATCATGTTGGTCCTGGGGCTCGGCGCGCGCTTGGGGGCGGCGGGAATGCTGTTCATGACCCTGGTCATTCAGACTTTCGTTTATCCCGGCAACTGGCCCGATCATCTGATGTGGGCGAGCGTTCTGATCTACATCCTGGCCAAGGGGCCGGGCGTGCTGTCGCTCGACCACCTGTTCGCCCGGCGCTTTCTGTAGCCCCACCCCACGCGCCGAGAACGCAGGCGAAAACGGACGAAGGCACGAAGCCTTTTACAAAGGGCGATGCTTTGGGCTAAAGATGACGCCATGAACCCGACATCACCACACGGCGACGCCGCCACATCACACACCGACGCCACCAGCGCGCCCGAACCCACCGGCCCCCTGAAGGGGCTGCGCGTGCTCGACCTCAGCCGCATCCTGGCGGGTCCCGCGTGCACTCAGTGGCTGGGTGATTTGGGTTGCGACGTGGTCAAGGTGGAACGCCCCGGGCGCGGCGACGACACCCGCCATTGGGGACCGAATTACGTGCACGACACAAATGGCGATCCGACTTTGGAAAGCGCCTATTACCTCAGCGCCAACCGTAACAAAAGATCGCTTGCGGTGGATATCGCCAAGCCTGCCGGAGCGGCGCTGATCCGCGAGCTGGTTCCCCACTTCGATATCGTGGTGGAAAATTTCAAGGTCGGCGGCCTCGCCCGCTATGGCCTCGATTACGCGTCCCTGCGCCCCCTACACCCCGGCCTGATCTACTGCTCGATCACCGGCTTCGGGCAAAGCGGGCCTTACGCCCACCGCGCCGGGTACGATTACTTGGCCCAGGGCATGGGCGGCTTCATGAGCTTAACCGGGGCGCCCGACGGCGAGCCGATCAAGGCCGGCGTCGCCGTCGCCGACATCATGTGCGGGATGTTCGCCTGCAACGCCATCGTGGCGGCGCTGTACCACCGCGAACGCAGCGGCGAGGGGCAATATCTCGACCTGTCGTTGCTCGATTCCCAGGTCGGCATGCTGTTTTACGAGGGCCTAAATTACCTGAGCACCGGCGAAATTCCGGTCCGCCGCGGCAACGGCCACCCCAACATCGTGCCCTATCAGGTGTTCGAGGCCAGCGACGGCTATTTTATCCTGGCGGTGGGCAACGACGATCAGTTCAAGCGCTTTTGCGTTTTCGCGGGCCTCGTCGAGTTGGCGGACGATCCGCGCTTCGCCACCAACAACGCCCGAGTGAAAAATCGAACCGAACTGACCCACTTGATTGCCGCGCAAACGACCAAGAAAACGGCCGCCCAATGGATCGCAGGGCTGGAGGAAATCGACGTTCCCTCGGCCCCGGTTAACACCATGGACCGTGTCTTCGCCGATCCGCAGGTCCTGCACCGAGAAATGCGCATCACCATGGCGCAAACGTCGGCGGGAAACGTGCCGGTCGATTTAATCGGCAACCCGATGAAGTTTTCCAAAACCCCCGTCAACTACCGCCAAAGCCCACCGGGGCTGGGGGAACACACCGACAGCGTCCTCGGGGAATTTCTCGACCTCGACCCCCAGGCGCTGCAGGCCCTTAAAGACGACGGCGTCATATAAAGAGCCGGCGAAAGCACGGAAGGAGAAAACCTTGGACTTTCAAGACGAAACCACGAACGGCGACGGCGCGACGGCAAGCGGCGACGAGGGCAGGGTTTTCGGGCGCATTGTTCGGTACATGTCCGAACAACTACAAGAGGCGAACCGCGTTCAGTCGGACGACGAATTGGCGCAACTGATCGCCACCTTCACGGAACTGGCCCAGGCGTTCGAGACCACCGGCGGGTTCGAGTTCGCCGCCGAGCAGGCGCTGCCCTTGTCGCACACGTTTTTCATGATCGAACAGGGCATGCGTTCGTTGTCGGCCCAGGCCGCCGAGGCCGGGCAGAACGACGCCGCGGCGAAAATCGAATGGGGCGCGCTCCAGGCCAAGGGTATCGCCGCGGTGCTTGAGGAAAAACACTTGGGCGGGGCGGGCGGCATTATCGCTTTTTCAATGGATGACGAGGACGGCTTCTCTCCCGCCTTCGAAACCGGCGGGACGAACGGACACTAGGGTCAGGACCTCTTCATCTGATGCGTCTGGCGGAGATGAATTTAAGTGTGGGTTAGGCGGAGAGCCCGCCGCAATGGCCCTCATTGCAAGGATTTTCCAACGACATCCGCGCTTAAATTCATCCCGTCCCGCAGGGATTTGTGAAAAATGCCCCAGGAACGTCGTCGAAGACTTTTGAAAGTGAACGGCACTTCCGGCAAGTCTTCTCCTAGGTCTGGGGCATTTTTCACAAACCAGACGCATCAGATGAAGAGGTCCTGACCCTAACCCCGTGGTGGGGTTCGCTCGGTCTTGCGCGCCCGCGTCGCCAGATCCGCCTTCAGTTCGGACAATTCTTGGCGCTCGAAGGTGAGATTCTTGATCAAGTCTTCATCGCCGCCGTGCTTCAGCGTGGCGTCCATGTCGGCGATCACGGCATCCAGGAGCGCGACGCAGGTTTTTACCTGCTCGGCGGGGACATCCTCGATGACGACGTCGCGGTCCATCATCATCTCGGCGTAGGCGGGAAAATCTTCTTCGGCGAGGCGGGCCAACTCGCCGTCCACCTCGGTCCAAATATCTCCCCAGGCGTCAAACAGGGTTTTCGCGGCCGCGGCGTCGAGGCTCGAATCCAAATCGCCGCGCGCGGCGATTTCCTCTTCGAGACGCACGCACAGGCGCACGAATTGCCAAACGGTAAAATGCAAACGGTAAGACATGCCCATCCTGTTTTTCTGCCGGCGCGAGGGCCGCACATTGGCAGGTTCCGGCACGTATCGCAAGTCTGCGCACAAAGCCCCTTGAAGGCGGTGAAAGCGGACTTATAGTGACCCTGACCGAGACACCACCTGGAGAGCACCATGACCCCCACCACGTCCCACGCGTATGTCGAAGCCGCCTTTGACGAAACGGCGCAAAATTTCATCGCCCTGAAGGCCCTTGCGCCAACGCTGATCGAGGTGGCCGAAAGGATCGCCGCCAGCCTAAAGGACGGCGGCAAGGTCTTGTTTTGCGGCAACGGCGGTTCGGCGGCGGACGCCCAACACCTCGCGGCCGAGTTGTTGGGGCGCTACCTCGCCGAGCGCGCCCCCCTGGCGGCGGTCGCGCTGAATTCCAATTCGTCCACCGTCAGCGCCATCGCCAACGATTACGGGTTTGACGAAACCTTCGCCCGGCAAATCATCGGTTTGGGCCGAAAGGGCGATGTCTTGATCGCGATTTCGACCAGCGGCAACAGCGCCAACATCGTGCGCGCCGCCCAAGCGGCGCGGGAAAGCGGACTGACCTGCGTCGGCCTAAGCGGCGCCGATGGCGGCGACCTCGCCCCACTGTGCGACATCGCCCTTACCGTCCCCTCGGACAAAACGCCGCGAATTCAAGAAATGCATATCGCCGTCGGCCATATGATCTGCGATTTGGTGGAAAAAAAATTTACCTGATTTCCTTGCGCTTCCCTCACACAACGAACCGGTCGCCGTTTTCGCACGACGACAGGTGACATACCACAAGGCAAAGGCGAACGCGGCGTTCTTTCAGGTTAAAATGCATCGTGGCACGCGCCCGTTGAAAAACCGGGCCGAGGATAAGACTCAAATCCAACGCCGGCGCCCTCGAAACGCCGGGCGGCGCATGGACGCCGCGCTCCAGGGCCGCGAGCGCCTGGGCGCTGTGGTCCTCCACGGTGCAGACGCCGAACCCCGCACCACACAGCAAGGCGCGTAACCGGGGCTCGTCAACCAGAAAACTCTCGCTGGAGTCCCCCGCCCATGGGGTCGGATAGCGCACCCGCCCACCATCCGGGGCCGCGCTCAGCACATCGTATATGACCAACTTTCCACCGGGCTTGAGAACGCGCCCAATGGCGCGATAGAGGGCCGCCTTGTCCGCGATATTCATCGCCGCGTGGATCGACCATGCGCCATCGAACGACGCCGCGGGAAACATCCGCAGGTCGGTGGCGTCGCCGGGGTGTAAAACGACCCGGTCATCCAGCCCCATGCGGGCGCTCAGGGTGTTGCCGACAGCGCAAAATTCGGCGTTCAGATCGACCCCCGTCACCCGGCAGCCGGTCGTCTGGGCGAGGCGGCGCGCCGGACCGCCCAGGCCGCAACCGGCATCCAAAATATGCATATTCTCGCCTGCCGCCATCAACGCGATCAACGCCCCGGTGGCGGCGGGACCACGCAGATGAAATTCATCGACCGGGGCAAGGTCGTCCAGGCTCGGGGCGGCGCAATTGCGCCCCTGCTTGATCAATGCGGCGTCGATCCGGCCCAGCAACCCGGGCCACACATACGGGGAAGCAGAAGAATTCGCCGTCATCCAAGCACCCTACGTCACGTAAAAATGCACTCCGCCACCCCGCGATCCGGGCGCGATAGCGCGAACAAGATACGCCACGATACTCGTTTTCCCGACCCAACGTCATCAATCTGTCACCCGCCTTGGGTAACAATGGCCGGAATAATAGCCGGTGCTCGGGCGTTCCTTAAAAAAACAGGAAAGAAGTCTTCATAAAATGACCATGGGACTGAGAGGGTTTGTCGTTACCCCCTTTATGGGGGAACCGCGTACGCCGCGGGACCGTCACACACGGAACGGGGTATGCGAAACGGCGTCTAACGACACCCGCGCGACGCATCTCGCCTCCGACCGTGGCGTGCGCTCTGAAGAGACCGAACCGCAGACTTTCCGGCGTCTTTTCGACGCCTTATCCAACCCCATCCTCCTGATCGACGAAAAACGACGGGTGCTAATCGCCAATGCCCCGGCCCGGGAGATGTTCGGCAATGGGGTTGAAGGCCGCGATCTGACGGCATGCCTACGTCACCCGGGGGCGCTCCAGGCCGCCCGCCAGGCGATCGAAGGCGTCACCTCGGAAGTCACGGTCGATATTGATTGGCCGGTTCCGGTGGCGCGCAGTTTTTCGCTTCGCCTCAGCACGCTTGGAGGAAACGACACGCCGAAAACGTTTTGCCTGGAATTCAGAGAACAGACCAGAATCAAGGCCGCACAGGCGTCGCGACGCGATTTTATCGCCAACATCAGTCACGAACTGCGCACTCCGCTGTCCGCCCTGATGGGCTTTATCGACACCTTACGAGGCCCCGCCAATGCGGATGTTCCGGCCCAAAAACGATTTCTCGACATCATGGGGCGCGAAGCGCGGCGGATGAATGCCGTAATCGACGAATTGATCACATTGTCCCATGTCGAGGCCGAGGAACACGTGCCGCCGATCGCCGCCGTGGATATCCCGTCCGTGCTGCGCCAGGCCGTCGGGATTGTCGATAATCGCGCCAAGGCGGCGGGTGTCAAACTCGAGTTGCGCCTGGACACGGCGGCCCAAGTGTCGGGAGAGCGTGAACAAATCCTGCAAATGGCGATCCACTTGATCACCAACGCCATCCAGTACGGCGGCGGCGAAATCGTCCGAGTTTCCCTTCAGCCTTCCCCGAAAATCGAGAATCCCGGCATCCGTATCGAAGTCCGTGATTTCGGGCCGGGGATCGCGCCCGAACACCTGCCCCGCCTGACCGAGCGGTTTTATCGCGCCGACATGGGCCGCTCGCGGGTCGTCGGCGGCGCCGGACTGGGACTGGCCATCGTCAAGCACATCGTCAACCGCCACCGCGGCCGCCTCACCGTCAGCAGCGCCCCCGGGCAGGGCAGCGTTTTTACGGTGACCCTGCCCATTCGTGACGCACCCCTATCGGAATCCTCAACCGGCGCGGCGGGTTCGGCGGAAGAAAAAAAATAGCGGCGCGGCGAAGGGACGCCCTAAAAAATTGGGTTTTTTATCGGCACGGCGATTGTGCGCCCGACGTTCTGTCACATCGTCCGCGTACTATTCCATTCGACGCCCCGATAGCGGCGCTTGATACGAAAAACCGCCCCGACCGACGTCCGTTTTTTACCCTGGTACGCGCACGAAACGCGCTTGGAGACGACCGGCTATGAACACGACACATCCCCCTTCGCCAAGCACGCCTCCACGCCCAATGCCCGAATTTTCCAGCCCCACCCCCGATAGCCAAAGTGTCTTTCACGCCATGCTGGAGGCGATGTCGCGTCCAGGACGTATCGCCAATTTCGGCGATTTTCCCGAACCTCCGTTCCCTTTATACCCCTCGACCGCGGCGATTTGCCTCGGATTGGCGGATTTTGAAACCCCGCTGTGGATCGACGGCGCCATCGCCGCCTCGGCCCAGACGGTCAACCACCTGAAATTTCATTGCGCATGCCCGATCACCAACACCCCCGGCGAGGCGCGCACGGCATTGCTTGCCGATCCCCTGGGTAGCGCCGACCTGGCGCGTTTTTGCCCAGGGTCGGACGAACAACCCGAAATTTCGACCACCGTCATCGTTCAGGTCGAAACCCTTGAGGAAGGCTCCGGGAAACGTCTTTACGGTCCCGGCATCAATGGAACGACAAAGCTTTCGGTCGGCGGCGTTCCCGAGCGGTTCTGGTCCTCGTTACGAGAAAATCATACCCTGTCTCCTCGCGGCGTTGACGTGATTTTGTGCGCGCGCAACACCATCGTCTGCCTGCCGCGCACAACCCGAGTGGGGCAATAAACCGTGAATGGCGCGCGAAAATGCTTTGTGCGTAACGGCGAGACCGCCCCGGAACTTGACGCTAAATTTCTCGATATGACCACGGTGGAACGCACGCAATGAGCGACAGTTTGATTTTAACCAATGCCCGCATCGTCACGATCGACAGCGTGATTTCCGGATCTCTGGAGGTTCACTGCGGCAAGATCGTTTCCGTCGATCGCGGCAACACCAGCCTGCCCGGCGCGATCGACCTTGATGGCGATTACCTGATCGCCGGCATGGTCGAACTGCATACCGACAACATGGAAAAGCACTTCACGCCCCGCCCGGGCGTAACATGGCCGCCCCTATCGGCGGCGATCGCCCACGACGTCCAGGTTATCGGCGCCGGGATCACCACCGTTTACGACGCCCTATCGATCGGCGACATCATGCAGGACAGTTCGCGGATGCGCCAATTGGACGAAATGGCGCAAACCATCCAGGTCGGGCGCAAAAATCAGGTCTTACGGGCGGATCATTATCTGCACATGCGCTGCGAGCTCAGTTTTGAGGGGGTCGTCGATCTGTTTCGCCCGTTTTGTCACAATCCCTTGGTCAGGCTCGTCTCCGTAATGGACCACGCGCCCGGCCAAAGGCAATTCCTGGATGTCGGCAAGTACCGTGAATACTATCAGGGAAAGTATCATTTTTCCGACACCCAGATGGACGCCTTTATCGCCCGTCACCACCGCTCTAGCGAAATGTTTTCCGATACATACCGCGGGCAGATCGTCGCCCTGTGCCGCGAACACGCCCTCCCCATGGCCAGCCACGACGACGCCACCCCCGAGCACATCGACCAGGCGGCCCAAAGCGGCATGGTGATCAGTGAATTTCCGACCACCATGGCGGCGGCGGCGGCGGCGCGAGAGAAGGGGTTGAACATCCTGATGGGCGCACCCAACGTCGTACGCGGGATGTCTCATTCGGGCAATGTTTCGGCGCGGGATTTGGCGGCGAACGACTGCCTCGATATCATTTCGTCGGATTATTTCCCGGGCAGTCTGCTGCAGGCGGCGTTCGCCATGCACCGGCAAATGAAAGGCATTTCCTTGCCCCAGGCGATCGCCATGGCGACCAGAAACCCCGCCCGGGCGGTCGGCCTGAACGACCGCGGAGAGATCGCGGCGGGAAAACGCGCCGATCTGGTGCGGGTGCGCGAAGTTGGCGACCTTCCCGTCGTCGGCGCGGTCTGGACGCAAGGACGACGGATGTAGGTCGGGATTATACGCAAAAAGGTATCGTCATGAACGCACCACGATTCGCCATATATTTCACCCCCGCTCGTCAAACTCCGCTGTGGACTTTTGGCGCCCAGTGGTTGGGCCGCGATGATGATAACGCCGAATATGACCTCGCCCCCCCTTTTAAGGAAATTCCTCCCGAGGAACACGCGGCGATGACCGCCGCGCCGCGCCACTACGGTTTTCACGCCACTTTAAAATCTCCGTTCGCATTGGCCGACGGGCGCAGCGCCGAAAATCTGAGAGATGCTTTGTCGGATTTCGCCAAAAATCAACCCCCCTTTCCCGGCCCACTGTTACAGATCGGGGAAATGAACCGTTTCATCGCCTTGATCCCCATGGCGGAAAACGGCGCCCTGGGCCGCTTCGCCAGCGAATGTGTGCGTGCGTTCGACGGTTTCCGGCGCGCGGAAACGCCCGAACAAATTGCGCGTAGACACGCGCAAGACTTAACGCCACGCCAACGAAGCCTCCTCGCGGCATGGGGCTATCCCTTCGTTTTCGAAGAATTTCGCTTTCACATGACGTTGACCGATCAACTGAAGAACGGCCAGAAAAAGCGCCCGTTGACCCTGCTGCGCCGTCACTTCACGGAGATCGCCGAGACTCCGCTGTGGCTCGACGCCATCAGCCTTTTTCAACAACCCGACCGTGGCGCGCCGTTCACGCTTGCCGAGCGATATCTTTTGCGGGGTTGAGCGCGCCGGTAATCTCGGCGGAAAAAATATCGACGCTATCGCTCAGCGAGCCGCCATTGTCGATCTCTACGACATCCGCGCCCTCGACGACAAACGCATCGGCGCGAGCCACCCGTTTTTTGATTTCCCCGCGTTTTTCCCGGCCCCGCGCCATCAGGCGGCGCGCCAACTCCTCGGCCGGGGCCGTGATCACGATCACCTTAAGCGGCGCTAGGCGACGCCGCGCCTCGTCGATCACCGTGCGCGAAACATTGACCACGACGCTTCGTCCCTCGCGCAAGTGCCGCTCGACGATCACCGGCACGCCATAACGTAAATTATGCGCATACCAATTCAGGCAGAAATGGCCCGCATTCAAACGCGTCTCGAAAATTTCCTCGGACAGCGGGATGTGGTCCTCGCCAATTCCGTCGGGCACGCGCGTAATCGCGCGCCGAGGAAAGACGACCCGGTGGTCGAACATAAACTTTTTCCGTACCCCGGCGATGACCGCATCTTTTCCGGCGCCGCTGGGGCCGACAACAAGAAAGAGTGTGCCTCTGGTGATCATGGACGCCTTTAGGAAACAAAGGATGTGAAAAGAGAGAAAACAACGCGAGGAAGCCCCAAGCGCGCCGCGAAAACGGCGCAAAGGGCGCCCCGCCCGGGTTCCTAGGGGATTCTAGCGCACTTGCGGGAACGCTGGCTACAAATTGTTTGTCCGCGCCCTGTGACAATACGATGACGGGGCGTGATGGGTTGCACGCCGGCGCGTCAATTTTGCCGAACGCGCCCGCCGGGAGGATCAAGCCTTAGCGACGTCGCCCAGGAAGCGAGCAAAAAAAGAGCCGACAGACTGAGGCACGCCAACATCCCCCCCCATTGGTAGGCGAGACCGGACAGCACGGTCCCCGCTAGGCGTCCACCGGCGTTGGCCATATAGTAAAAGCCGACGTTCATCGCGATTTTATCGGCTTCGGTGTAGGCCAAGATCAGATATGAGTGGATCGCCGAGTTGACGGCGAAAACGAAGCCGAAAACGATCAGGCCGCCCAATACGGCGACCACGGGCATGACGTTCAAGACGAGGGCGGCGGCGATCGCTGCCGTTACCGCGATCAGAATCAGGATCCAGCGCCGGCTTTGTGCGTCGTCGGGCGCGCCCGCCGCCTTGCGCAGAATTTTCGGCGCCAACGCCTGCACCACGCCATAACCGACGACCCACGCGGCGAGGTAACCGCCGACCGCTTCATTGGACCACCCCATGGTGGCTGCCAGATATAGCGGCAGCCCGACAACGAACCAGATATCGCGCGATCCGAATAAAAACAGCCGCGCCGCGGAAAGGATGTTGATGTTGGGATTTTTGGAAAAAATTTCACGGAACTTAAGGCCCCGGTTGACCTGCCCGATGGTCCCCTCCAGCAGCACCGCACAACCCGCCAAAAGCACCGCCAACGCCCCCGCCATCGCATACAATGCGCCCTGAAAGCCGTACGCCGCAAGCAACGCCCCGCCCATGAAAAAACCCACGCCCTTAAGAGCGTTTTTCGAGCCGGTCAACAAGGCGACCCACTTGAACAAGCCGCCATGATCGTCCCCCGAGACGAGCAGCTTGACGGCGCTTTTCGAACTCATCTTGGTCAAGTCCTTGGCGACACCGGATAACGCCTGCGCCGCCGTGACATAGCTGACGGCCGCCCACAACGGCCATGCCGGACTGAATCCGGCGAGCATGATCAGCGCGCCAATCTGGATACCCAGACCGCTGAACAGCGTAATTTTCAGCCCCAATCGGTTGCCGATCCAGCCCCCGATCAAATTGGTGATGACGCCGAAGATCTCATAAAAAACAAACAGGAAAGCGATTTCGAGCGGAGAATACCCAAGGCGGTAAAAGTACAGCAACACCAACATCCGCAAGGCGCCGTCGGTTAGGGTAAAGCCCCAATAGGCGGCGGTGACCAGCCCATAATTAAAACGTTTCGAACGCATCACACCCCCGCTTACAACGTCGCCGCCACCTTCCGCGTGAGGTCGCCCATGCGGTGAACGTACCCCCATTCGTTATCGTACCAGGCCAGCACCTTGACCTGGGTGTTATCGACCACCAACGTCGAAGGGCCGTCGATAATGCACGAACGGGGATCGTTCAGATAATCGCTCGACACCAAGGGGCGGTCCTCGATTCCCAATATGTTGGCCAGCCCGTTATCCGCCGCACCGTGAAACAACGCATTGATCTCCTCGGCGGTGACCGGACGTTCGACCTCGAACACGCAGTCGGTCAGCGAAGCGTTGAGCAACGGCACCCGCACGGCGTAGCCGTTCAGTTTTCCTTTCAGTTCGGGATAAATCATCGTGATCGCCGTGGCCGATCCCGTCGAGGTCGGGATCAAATTGTTCAACGCCGAGCGCGCCCGGCGCAAATCCTTGTGCGGGCGATCGACGATCACCTGGGTGTTGGTCACGTCGTGTATCGTGGTGATCGCGCCATGGCGGATGCCGACCGTCTCAAGGAGGACCTTGACGATCGGCGCCAGGCAATTGGTAGTACAACTGGCGGCGGTCAAAAGATGATGGCGCGCCGGATCGTACAGATGATCGTTAACGCCATAAACGATGTTGAGAGCGCCGCCGTCCTTGACCGGGGCGGCGACAATCACCTTCTGCACCCCTTGGTCGAAGTACGCCTGCAATTGCGCGGCGCGACGAAAGGCCCCGGTGCATTCCAGGACGATGTCGCAATCTCCCCAGTCGCCGTCCTCGATCGCGGCAAACGAGGTATGCGCAATGGACGCCCCGCCAATGACGATCGCCCCCTCGGTGGCGGTGGCTTCGGTATGCCAACGTCCATGCACCGAATCGAAATTCAGCAGATGCGCCGAGGTCCGCCCGTCGCCGTCGCGCTCGTTGATGGTCTGCCAGCGTAGATACGGTGTGTCCCACAGGGCGCGCAGCACCAGCCGGCCCATCCGGCCGAAGCCGTTAATTCCAATGCGTGTCGTCATGTCGTCTGTCTCTTTGCTGTTTGCGAGATGATGGGGCGATTGTGTCCAAGGAACGAAAAATTAAAAAGCGATCATGAAAATTCGACCCCTGCGAATTCGGTGTGCGTTTCGATTCAAATCCATCATGAATATTTAATCAATTCTATATTTCAAATTTAATTGAAATATTGTATGAAAGGTATGACTGTTTTATGACATTCGCCGACACGATCGGCGTTCGACAACTTTCCGATAGCCGATCGAACCGATTATACAATCCGACGGATGTCGAGGCCGAAACCAGGGTGCGCATGATGAACACCGACGAGGCCGCCGCCATATTAACCGCGCTGGCCAATGAAATTCGCTTGAACATTTTTAGAACCCTGATCGCGTCGGAGGGCATGGCCGCCGGCGATCTGGGCGCGGACTTGGGCATGGCGCCCTCTTCATTGTCTTTTCATCTGAAGGATTTGCGCTTTGCAGGCCTGATCGACCGTCACCGCGAGGGTCGGCGGATCATATACCGGGCGAATATCGACGCCCTCAATGGGCTGCTCGGCTTCCTGGTCGATGATTGTTGCGGCGGGCGCCCGGATTTGTGCATACGCATCGCCCCACCCACATCCGGCGCGGGGACCAAAAAAACACCCCCCGGCGCAAAAAAATAAGCCGCGGTCGCCTTCTCTAGCCAGATACAGGAATATCACGATGACCACCTCCACCAAATCCTTGCCGAAATTGGGTTTTTTCAGTCGTTATCTCAGTCTCTGGGTCGCCCTGTGCATCGTCGCGGGGATCGGATCCGGTCATTTCTTTGCTCCCTTTTTCGAGGCCGTCGCCGCCCTGGAGATCGCCCACGTCAACCTTGCCGTCGCCGGATTGGTTTGGGTGATGATCATCCCCATGCTCGCCAAAATCGACTTTGGCGCCCTCACTCGGGTCGGCGCGCATTGGCGGGGCGTCGCCTTGACGTTGTTCGTCAATTGGGGCGTCAAACCGTTTTCCATGGCGCTCCTCGCTTGGCTGTTCATCGGCCATTTTTTCGCCCCCTGGCTCTCCGCCGAGCAAATTCCGTCTTATATCGCGGGGCTGATCTTGCTCGCGGCGGCCCCGTGCACGGCGATGGTTTTTGTCTGGTGCCATCTATGCGACGGCGACGGGCCGTTCACCTTGACCCAAGTGGCGCTGAACGACATCATCATGGTCTTCGCCTTCGCCCCGATTGTGGGACTGCTGTTGGGTATCAGTAGCATCGCCGTGCCCTGGAACACGTTGGCGATTTCGGTCGGGGTCTATATCGTCGCCCCCGTCCTGGTGGCCCGCGCGCTACGCGCCGTGGCCCTTGCCCGCGGCGGCGATGACGGCCTCGGGCGAACGTTGAAGGTGCTCAACCCGCTTTCCATGGTCGCACTGCTGACCACCCTGGTCTTTTTGTTCGCCTTTCAGGGTGACCAAATCATGGCTCAGCCCCTGGTGATCGTCCTGCTCGCGGTGCCGATCCTGATCCAGGTCTACGCCAACGCCGCCTTGGCGTATTTTTTGGGCCGCAAACTGGGAGTCGCCCACAGCGTCGCCGGTCCGGCGGCCCTGATCGGCGCCAGTAACTTCTTCGAACTGGCCGTCGCCGCCGCGATCTCGCTCTTCGGTCTCAATTCCGGCGCCGCCCTGGCTACCGTCGTCGGCGTCCTGGTCGAGGTCCCGGTCATGCTTTCGGTGGTGCGCGCCGTCAATGCGAGCCGGTCGTGGTATCTGGCGACGGCGCGGCGGCGATAATTCCCCGAAACGTCTTGCTCCGCCGCCGAATCACTCATTAGGCGCGATCCGTTTTGTGTTAATATTCAACAAATAAGAGTATTTGCGTCCTATTTACGCATATATTCGCAGCCCCATCCGGGCAACCCGCCTCTCACGAGAAAGGTCCCACGGCCTTATTTTCGCGGGAAGAATACAAAAAACACTGTTCAAACCATGGGGCGCACTTTATAACCTTAGGTGGTGCCGTGCTGGTCATGGGGGTTCGCCGCGACGTCTTGGGCGTCGGGTCTTCCGCTGCGTGGCTTTACGGCGCCGGCATATGGAGGCGTTCGGTCCACGACCGTCCGCGCTTGTGATTTTAAGACAACTGACGACCATAAGGAGAGGCTATGCCTACCGGAAGCGTTAAATGGTTCAATGCAACCAAAGGTTTTGGGTTTATCAACCCCGATGATGGCGATCAAGACGCGTTTGTTCATATTTCCGCCGTCGAGCGCGCGGGTCTGAGCGGTCTACGCGAAGGCCAACGCCTTGAATACGAACTTGTCGAAGGCCGTAACGGCAAGGTATCCGCGGAAAACCTCGTCGCCCAGGATTAAGCCCCCCGACGGACGCCCCCTGGGTGCGGTGATGTTCGGGGAAGGTTTACGTCCAAGCCGCCGGAGAACGCGTTTTGCTTAATTGCGACCCGCTCTCCGGCGAATTTGGTTTTTGCTTTTTGATCTCCATGGGTTCCCCGTTTTTAACCCCTGCGCGTCTTCGTCTCCTGCGCGTCTTCATCTTCTGCGCGTCATGGGCGGATGGGTGCCTTTGTCCCCATCGTGGGTTTCGTTATCCTCCGCCGCCGCTTTGTTTTTTTATTTTTCGACTCCATCGATTTCGTTAACCGAACCGAAATCGATTTGAGCCGTGTGGGCGGGACCGAGCCAACCATGAGCGCTAACGAGACACGGAGCGGCGGTTCTGCGGTGCGCACCGCCCCCTCCCGTTCATCCCATGACACCAGCGATGACACCAGCGATGACACCGCGGAGGATTCTTCCCCCCGACACAAATCGCCCCCGTTCACAATACGCGTCTGCGTCAACCGCAGGCTTCCTCCCGGGGCTTCGTGCGCGATGCGTGGGGGAGCGGCGCTGATGGAACTCCTGGAGCGCGAAGCCGCCCGCCAAAACATCGCCGTGAAGGTGGAACCTAGCGTATGCATGGGGTTTTGCCCACATGGCCCTAATATCAAGGTGATTGGCGGCGCACTCTACAATCGCGTCTCTCCCGAAAATATCCCCGCTATCGTGCGTGCCCTAACCGTGGATTGAGTGTGCGTTTCGCCCTCTTCTTGGACACGTTGATCCGCACCGTACGCTCATGTACTATCCCGGCACAAATTCAACCCCCCCTTTGTGGAGTGCCCGATGGCGTCCTACCAGTACATTTACGTGATGAAAAACCTGACCAAGATTTTCCCCGGCGGGCGGGAAATCCTAAAGGGCGTCACCTTGTCGTTTCTGCCCGGGGCGAAGATCGGCGTGCTGGGAAATAACGGCGCCGGCAAATCGACGCTGCTCAAGATCATGGCCGGTCTCGACAAGGATGTCGGCGGCGAGGCCTGGGCCGCCGATGGCGTCAAGATCGGTTATCTGGAGCAAGAACCCCAACTCGATCCGAACAAAACGGTGCTCGAAAACGTCATGGACGCGATGGCCGAAACCAAGGCGCTGCTTGACCGTTTCAACGAAATTTCCATGAAGTTCGCAGAGCCCATGGACGACGATGAAATGACTGCGCTGCTGGCGGAACAGGGTGAGTTGCAGGAAAAAATCGACCACGTTAACGGATGGGAGGTCGAGCGTACCCTAGAGGTCGCCATGGATGCCTTGCGCTGCCCCCCCGCGGACGCCGATGTCACCAAGTTGTCGGGTGGCGAGCGCCGTCGGGTCGCTCTGTGCCGCCTGTTGCTCAGCCATCCCGATATGCTTCTGCTCGACGAGCCGACCAACCATTTGGACGCCCAGTCGGTGGCCTGGCTGGAACGCTTCCTGCACGAATATGACGGCACCGTGGTGGCGATCACCCACGACCGCTATTTCCTCGATAACGTCGCCGGGTGGATATTGGAGCTCGACCGCGGCCACGGCATCCCCTACGAAGGCAATTACTCCTCGTGGCTGGAACAGAAGGAAAAACGCCTGGAGCACGAGGAAAAACAGGAAACCTCGCGCCAGCGCACCTTGCAAAGCGAGCTCGAATGGATTCGTCAATCCCCCCGCGCCCGCCAAGCCAAAAGCAAGGCCCGCATCACCGCCTACGACAATCTGCTCGCCCAGGCCAACGAGGCCCGTGGCGGCACCGCCCAGATCACGATCCCTCCCGGCCCGCGCCTGGGCGACATCGTCATTGAGGCCGAGCACGTCACCAAGGCCTTCGGCGATAAGTTGTTGGTCGAGGACCTGAGTTTCCGCCTGCCGCCAGGGGGCATCGTCGGCGTGATCGGCCCCAACGGGGCGGGCAAGACAACCCTGTTCCGAATGATTACCGGACAGGACAAACCCGACAGCGGGACCCTGCGCATCGGCGAAACGGTAAAATTGGGCTACGTCGATCAGTCACGCGATAGCCTGGACGACAAAAGCACGGTGTGGCAGGAAATTTCCGGCGGCCTGGACGTTCTTCAACTCGGCAAGCGCGAGGTGCAGAGCCGTTCCTACGTATCGTGGTTCAATTTCAAAGGTGGCGACCAACAAAAAAAACTCGGCCAGCTATCGGGCGGCGAACGTAACCGCGTTCATCTGGCGAAAATGCTGCAGACCGGCGCCAATGTCATCTTGCTTGACGAGCCGACCAACGACCTCGACGTCGATACCCTGCGCGCCTTGGAAGACGCCCTGCTCGATTTCGCCGGGTGCGCCGTGGTGATCTCCCATGATCGCTGGTTCCTGGACCGCATCGCGACCCACATCCTGGCCTTCGAGGGCGACAGCAAGGTGGTTTGGTTCGAGGGCAACTATCAAGATTACGAGGCCGATCTGGAACGCCGCCTGGGCGCCGATGCTGGACAACCCCACCGCATCAAATACAAGCCCCTCGGTCGCTAGGGTCAGGGCCCCTTTATCCGATGCGTCTGGTTTGTGAAAAATGTCACAAGCCTAGGAGAAAACTTGCCGGAAGTGCCGTTCACTTTCAAAAGTCTTCGACGACGTTCCTGGGGCATTTTTCACAAACCCCCGCGGGACGGGCCGACGTTTCACTCCCGCGAACCATCGGGTTGGGCACGATCTCTTTTTTTGTTGCGGTTTGATTTCTTCATACATCCGCGTCCAATGGCGTCGAACCCAAATGTTAAACGCAAACCATCCGGCAACGGCGCGACGATACGGGGCGCGACGACGCGCCGAAACGACAGGCCTTCGAATCACGACGGGGCCACGGCGAAAGCACCGTGCGAACGCCCCGGCGTAAATTATCCTCGCGTTGTCAACGGGTCTGCGCCGCCGCCTGGACGGTCTGGCCGAAATCGACGGGATGCGGCACGGAGGACGCCGAAGGAGAAGACATCGGCGGCGCGGCGCTCATCGAACCGAAGTCCGGCGAAGTCATCGGGGTCGGATGCGCCCCGTTATTGATTTGGTCGCGGCGATGCTGACGGTAAAGGCTGCGTATGGCCGCGTAATAATCCAGAGACGTCCGTTCGAGGCTGTCGATCTCCTTGGCGTTGCGCGCACGCGTGTCCACCGCGTCGGTCCCCCGGCGCGCCCATGTGGTCCAACCTTCATCCGTGTTGGCCGCCCAGCGGCTAAAGGGATCCGCAAGGAAATCCACAACCAAGCCCGTGGTGTCGCGAGGATTGGACGGCCCGAACAGCGGCAACATCAAATACGGCCCATCCGACACCCCCCATTTCGCCAAGGTTTGCCCGAAATCTTCGCCATGATAGGCCAGGCCGACGCCCGTCGCGGGGTCGCCGAGGCCAAGGACGCCGAAGGTTGAGTTGATTAAAAAGCGCCCCAACGTTTGGCGCGCGCGGACACCCTCGCCCTGCAATACGTCATTGATGAAAACGATGGGCAGGCGCAGGTTGCTCAAAAAATTATGAACGCCCACCTTCACCGGCGCCGGAAAAACGCCGCCGTAAATGGTCGCGGCGGGTCTTAGGAACATGGTATCGACGCCCCGGTTCACCGTAAAAATAGCGCGGTTGAGCGGTTCGAGAGGATCATTGATTTGCTTGAATTCCCGGACCGCCACCGGATCGCTCGGGTTGGGCGCGCTGGCGCACCCGCCAAGCACCAGCAAGATGGCGGCGACCGACAACCCCGGCGCGGCGCGCCAGAGCCGCGCGCCGCGCCGGAGACGAGAAACAAACGATACGGACATAATCAACGCGTCATCCTAAAAAACGTTACGAACAAGGACCAAAGACGAAGCGTACCCTGGTGCAGAGTGTGCTCTGATGCGTACATTATCATCTGCTCGTCCTCCTGGCGGGTTTCAACTCCGTTTTTGCCCACTCGACGTCAAACTTTATCCTTAACTGGCGAATATCGGGTCCCGCCAACTGGCGAATATCGCGTCCCGCCGAAAGTTCGGGCGCCTGATCTCAGCCCAAAAAATTAAGGCGGATAAAACGCGCCCGCCCATATTTAAAGAACATCCCGGCTCGCGTGGCGCACCCGTAAAAGCGGACACCCACCCTCGAAAAACAAAATCGCCTTCGTCTATTGGGTTACCATAGGCGCAATGTCTTGACCAGGAGGCATGCGCATCATCCCGGTGAGTCTACGCCGCAGTGTTGCAATATTACAACTCAATCTAGGGAAAAAGATATATGTCATTAATTTAATCTCTTAAAATTCAATAGACATAAAGATATATTTATATTAACAATTACGATCAAGTCCGCTCGAAAATATTCAAAAAAATACGGGAAATGCCAAAAACCCCTCCAGACAAAGCTTTCGCGACAGAGCCCCCCTCCTGCGACTGGGGCCTGTCCGCGAACATCCCCAAAGGTAAGAAAACGAGACGCAGCAATGAAACAAGCCCGTGGACCCAGAAAACGAACCCGCCGTAATGCGATAAGACACGAGGGTCGTGCATGAACACCCTTTTGATGGTTCTACGCGCGGCGGCGGACGAGACGCGCCTACGCCTTCTCAATCTTTTCGCCCGCGGCGAGTGGACGGTCAGCGAGGTCGTGCGCGTTCTCGGGCAAAGCCAGCCCAGAGTGTCGCGCCATCTGAAAATTTTGACCGACTCCGGCCTTTTGGAACGCTACCGCGAGGGCAGCTGGGTCTTCCATCGCCTGACCATGAGGGGGTCGGGCAGGCGCGCGGCGACCGCCCTGCTCGACCTTTTGTCCGAGGACGATCCCGTGGTGACGCGAGACCTGGAACAACTGGATCTGATTATCGCCCAACGACGCCGCGACGCCGCCGAGTATTTCGGGCGCGCCGCCGCCAGTTGGGACGAGGTGCGCTCGCTCCATCTCGATGAAATCCTCGTCGAGCGCGCCATCATGGATACCTTGACGCCGTCCGGAATCGACGATTTTCTCGATATCGGCACCGGCACCGGGCGCATGGTCGAACTGTACGCCCCGCGCGTCACCCATGCTCTGGGAGTCGATCAGTCCCACGAAATGCTAAGCCTCGCGCGCGCCAATCTGGAGCGGGCGGGCCTCACCAACGCCCATGTCCGCCAAGCCGACGCCTACCAACTTCCTTTCGAATCGGCGAGCTTCGACGGCGTATGCATCCATCAGGTTTTACATTTTCTGGATCATCCATCACGCGCCGTCACCGAGGCCGGTCGTGTGCTGCGCGCCGGCGGAAGGTTGCTGGTTGTCGATTTCGCCCCACATCAATACGAACACCTGCGCGAGAATCACGCCCATCGCCGCCTTGGGTTTTCCGATGACGAAGTCACCGCATGGGTCGATGCGGGCGGACTGAAGATGGATAAAACCCTTAAGCTAACGGGGGGAGCGCTAACCGTCGGTCTGTGGTTGGCCGTCAAGCCGCAACGCCGCGCCGATGTCGATAACCGGGCGGCGAGCGCCCCAAGCTAAGGTTCAGTAAGGTTCATCCCGGCAAACGAGAGACGGGCCGGCGAACAAGAGACAGGAAACACCATGTCCCCTTTGAGCAAACACACCGTTACCTCCGAGACGCTCATCGCCGCCCCCTTGGCAGGCGATGTTCAGGTCTCGTTCGAATTCTTCCCGCCCAAGACGGAGAAGATGGAACAGAATTTATGGGCCAGCATCGAACGGTTGGCCCCCGTCCGCCCGGCCTATGTTTCGGTGACCTACGGCGCGGGCGGATCGACCCGCGAGCGCACCCACGCCACGGTGACGCGGATTCGCCGCGAAACCGACCTGGAGCCCGCGGCACACCTGACTTGCGTCGGCGCCTCGCGCGATGAAATCGACGCGATCGCCCGCGCCTACTGGGCCGAAGGCGTGCGTCATATCGTCGCCCTCAGGGGCGATCCCGCCGAGGGCATGGACAAAGAATACCGCCCCCATCCCGAAGGCTACGCCTACGCCAGCGATCTCGTCGCGGGACTCAAGAAAATCGCCGACTTCGAAATTTCGGTGGCCGCCTACCCCGAGGTCCATCCCCAGGCGGTCAGCGCCCAAGCCGATCTGGATAACCTGAAGCGCAAAGTTGACGCCGGAGCGAGCCGGGCCATCACCCAGTCGTTCTTCGACATCGATGTCTTTCTGCGCTTCCTGGAAAAGGCGGATAAGGCGGGAATCACCGTACCGATCGTGCCCGGCATCCTGCCGGTCACCAACTTTTCCCGGGTCAAGGAATTTTCCACGGCGACCGGCGCATCCATCCCCGGTTGGATGGCCGACCTGTTCGATGGTCTTGATAACGACCCGGAAACGCGCAAACTGGTCGCCGCCATGGTCGCCGCTCAACAGTGCCGGTTGCTGTATGGCGCCGGGATCAAGAATTTCCACTTTTATACGCTGAACCGCGCCGATCTGACCTACGCTATCTGTCACGTCCTGGGCGTGCGCCCGAACAAAACACCCGGGGACGCCTAAACGCCAGAGCCGAACACTTCAGATTTGAACGCCTAAAAGGATTTTTCCGATGCCCACGTCATCCAAACCTCTCGATAAAACCGCCCTTCTCAAGGAAATTCTGTCGCAGCGGATTTTAGTGTTGGACGGCGCCATGGGCACCATGATCCAACGCCATAGACCCGAGGAGGGCGATTATCGCGGCGATCGCTTCGCCGATCACGTGGGCGAGCTGAAGGGCAACAACGATCTGCTGTCGTTGACCCGTCCCGAAATCATCCAAGGCATTCACGAGGCCTATCTGGAGGCCGGCGCCGATATCGTCGAGACCAACACCTTCAATGCGACGGCGATCTCCCAGGCCGACTATAATCTGGAGGATATCGTCTACGAACTCAACGTCGAAGGCGCGCGTCTGGCGCGGGCGGCCTGCGATGTTTTCGAAACCGCGACGCGACCGCGCTTCGCCGCCGGCGTGTTGGGGCCGACCAACCGCACCGCGTCGATTTCCGGCGACGTCAATGACCCCGGCGCGCGCAACGTCACCTATGACAACCTTCGCGCCGCCTACGGCGAGGCGGTGCGCGGCTTGATCGACGGCGGCGCCGACCTGATCTTGATCGAAACCGTATTCGACACCCTAAACGCCAAGGCGGCGGTGCACGCGGTCCTCGACCATTTCGAGGCCCACGATATCCACCTGCCGATCATGCTGTCGGGCACCATCACCGACGCCTCGGGGCGCACCCTGTCGGGCCAGACCGCCGAGGCGTTCTGGAACTCGCTGGCCCACGCCCGACCGCTATCGACCGGCTTCAACTGCGCCCTGGGCGCGGAAGACCTGCGCCCCCACATTCAGGCGGTCGGTGCGATCGCCGACACCCACGTCAGCGTCCATCCCAACGCCGGACTGCCCAACGCGTTCGGTGAATACGACGACACCCCCGAATACATGGCCAAGGTGCTGCGCGGCTTCGCCGAGGACGGTCTGCTCAATATCGTCGGTGGATGCTGCGGGACCACGCCCGATCACATCAAGGCGATCGCCAGGGCGGTCGCCGACGTCGCCCCCCGCCGGGTGCCCACCCACACCCCGGTCAGCCGCCTCAGCGGGCTGGAGCCCCTGGTCATCGACGAGACCACCGGCTTCGTCAACGTCGGCGAACGCACCAACGTCGCCGGATCGACCAAGTTCAAAAATCTCATTGCGAACGGCGAATTTTCCACCGCCCTGGAAATCGCTCGCCTGCAGGTCGAAAACGGCGCGCAGATCATCGACGTCAACATGGACGACGCCATGCTCGACGCCGAAAAGGCGATGGTGACCTTCCTCAACCTGATCGCCAGCGAGCCGGACATCAGCCGCGTGCCGATCATGATCGATTCGTCGAAATGGGAGGTCGTCGTCTCCGGGCTGAAGTGTGTGCAAGGCAAGGGCGTAGTTAACTCGATCAGCCTCAAGGAAGGCGAGGACGCTTTCGTCGCGCGGGCCCACGATATCCTGCGTTTCGGCGCCGCGGTCGTGGTCATGGCCTTCGACGAGGACGGTCAGGCCGACGGTTATCGGCGGATGATCGACATCTGCCGTCGTTCCTATGCGATCTTGACCGAAAAAGTCGGTTTTCCCGCCGAGGACATCATCTTCGACCCCAATATCTTCCCGATCGCCACCGGCATCGACGAGCATCGCAATTTCTCGCTCGACTTCATCAATGCGACCGGATGGATTAAACAAAACTTGCCCCACGCCCTGGTTTCGGGCGGAGTGTCCAACATGTCGTTTTCCTTCCGCGGGAACAATCCCCTGCGCGAGGCGATGCATTCGGTCTTTTTGTACCATGCCGTCAAGGCGGGTATGAACATGGGGATCGTCAACGCCGGGCAACTGACGATCTATGCCGATATCCCCGAAGCCCTGCGCGCGCGGGTCGAGGACGCCGTCCTCAACCGCCGCGAAGACGCCACCGAGCGGCTTTTGGACGTCGCCGAGGAGGCCCGCGGACATGGCGCGAAGTCCACCGGGCCGGATCTTTCATGGCGCGAACAGCCGGTCGTCAAACGCATCGAACACGCCCTGGTGAAGGGGATCGACGAGTTCATCGAGGAAGACACCGAGGAGGCGCGCACCCAGTTCGCGCGCCCCATCGAGGTCATCGAAGGCCCGCTGATGGACGGCATGAACGTGGTCGGCGACCTGTTCGGGTCGGGACAGATGTTTTTGCCCCAGGTCGTCAAGTCGGCCCGCGTCATGAAACGAGCGGTCGCCTACCTGCTGCCCTATATCGAGGCGGAAAAGAAAGATGGACAGGACGCGCCCACGGCCAAGGGCCGCATCCTGATGGCGACGGTCAAGGGCGACGTTCACGACATCGGCAAGAACATCGTCGGCGTCGTCTTGCAATGCAACAACTACGAGGTCATCGACCTCGGCGTGATGGTTCCCTACAGCAAGATTCTGGAAACCGCGAAGACGGAAAAAGTCGATATCATCGGCCTTTCCGGTCTGATCACGCCGTCTCTGGAA
Organism: Varunaivibrio sulfuroxidans; assembly: GCF_029318635.1. Classification (NCBI taxonomy): domain Bacteria; kingdom Pseudomonadati; phylum Pseudomonadota; class Alphaproteobacteria; order Rhodospirillales; family Magnetovibrionaceae; genus Varunaivibrio; species Varunaivibrio sulfuroxidans. Next base: position 1,885,106 of record NZ_CP119676.1, read on the forward strand.
GAAATGGTCACCGTCGCCCAGGAAATGAAGCGCCAGGACTTCACCATCCCGCTGATGATCGGTGGGGCGACCACCTCCAAAGTGCACACCGCGGTTAAAATCGCGCCGCAATATGCCGGGCCGGTCATTTATGTCCTCGACGCCTCACGCGCGGTGGGGGTCGCCTCCAACCTGCTGTCCGACACCCTGAAAGACGGCTACGTCGGTGAAATCGCGGCCGAATACGAAGCCGTTCGCGATGCCCACGCCCGCGGCCAAAGAGAAAAAAATCGACGTTCCTTAAGCGCGGCGCGCGCCGCGCGTCATACTCTCGAATGGACCAAAACGCCGCCGCCCAAGCCGACCTTCCTTGGCCTTAAGGTATTCAAGGACTATCCTCTCGAACGACTGGTCGAGCGCATCGACTGGACGCCGTTTTTCCGCACCTGGGAATTGAAAGGCAACTATCCCGCCATTTTGGACGACCCCACCGTCGGCAAGGTCGCCCGCGACCTGTTTCGCGACGCCCAGAACATGTTGGATAAGATTGTCGGCGAAAAATGGCTCGGCGCAAGCGCCGTCATCGGCCTATGGCCGGCCAATCAGGTCGGCGCGGACGATGTCGAGATCTATACCGACGACGGTCGCAACACCGTTCGCGCGCAAGTCCATTTCCTGCGCCAGCAAATGGAAAAATCGGAGGGCCGCTTTAACAATTGCCTGGCCGATTACGTCGCCCCCAAGGACAGCGGCGTCGCCGATTACATCGGCGGTTTCGCGGTCACCGCGGGCATCGGAATCGCGGAAAAGTCGGCCCAATTCAAGGCCGCCCACGATGATTATTCCGACATCTTGCTGAAAGCCCTCGCCGACCGTCTGGCCGAGGCCTTCGCCGAACACATGCACGAACGGGTGCGCCGCGAATTCTGGGGCTACGCCCACGAAGAGAACCTATCCAACACCGACCTAATCAAGGAACGCTATCGCGGCATCCGCCCGGCCCCAGGGTACCCGGCGTGCCCCGACCACACCGAAAAGGCGACTCTGTTCGCGTTGCTGGACGCGCCGAGCAACGCCGGCATCGACCTGACCGAGGGCTTCGCCATGTCGCCCGCCGCCAGTGTTTCAGGGTTTTATTTTTCCCACGACGAGGCGCGCTATTTCGGCATCGGCAAGATCGACAAGGATCAGGTCGAGGATTACGCCCGGCGCAAGGGCATGACGGTGGAGGACGTCGAGCGCTGGCTCGCCCCCAACTTAGGCTATGCGCGTTAAACCGATCTCGTGCGCGTTCTCTTGGCGGCGGACGGTTTCATAATACGATAAAACTATGTAGGCTGGGGGCATGCCCCGGCGCTTTGCGTGATTTTGTGTGGCGGTGTCCGTGGCGCGGCTCTTTGTCGAACATATAAGGTAATGGGGCGTATTTTCATGACGAAAGTCATCATCTTGGGCGGCGGATTTGGCGGCGTTTTCACGGCCAAACATCTAAAAAAAATCGCTCCACCGGACACCGACATCCGCCTGATCAGCGAAAACAACTATTTTACCTTCCAACCCCTTCTGCCCGAAGTCGCCGCCGGGGCGATCGGGGCCTCGGATTCGGTGACGCCGCTGCGCGTCCTGCTGCCCGGCGTGCGCACCGTGATGGGCGAAGTGCGCGCCATCGATCTTGCCCGTAAAAACGTCGATATCGTTCAGGGCTCCAAGCGCCGCATCAAAACCATGACCTACGATCATCTGGTGTTGGCGCTGGGCCAGGTGGTGCATCTGTCGCGGGTGCCCGGCCTCGAAGAACACGCCTTCCCGATCAAACATTCCGCCCACGCCTTGCGTCTGCGCAACCACGTTATCAACTGCCTGGAATACGCCGACAGTGTCGATGACCCACAAATCAAGGCGCGACTGCTGACCTTCGTGGTCGTCGGCGCAGGCTTTTCCGGAGTCGAAACGGTGGGCGAAATCAAGGATATGATCGACCGTTCCTTGAAATTTTACCCCAACATCGCCAAGGCCGACGTGCGTACCGTTTTGGTTGAATTTTCCGATCGTATCTTGGGCGAGCTCCCCGAAAAATTGGCCAATTACGCCCAGGAGCGCCTCGCCCGCCAGGGCATCGATGTGTGGTTGAACACCGCCGTTAAATCGGCCAGCGCGACCACCGTGGAAATGGCCGATGGACGCATCCTGACCAGTTCAACCGTCGTCGCCACCATCGGCAACGGTCCGTCTCCCTTGATCGAGGCGCTCGATATCGAAAAGGAACGCGGTCGCCTGAAGGTGGATCGCTTCATGCGTATTCCCGGCGTAGACGGCGCATGGGCGGTCGGCGATGCGGCGCTGATCCCCCTGACCGACACCCCCGAGGGTCCGCGCGATTACGCCCCGCCGACCGCCCAGTTCGCGGTGCGCGAAGGCCAGCAACTGGCCGCCAATGTCGCCGCCCAAATTTCCGGCGCACCGCTAAAGGCGTTCCATTACGTGCCGCGCGGGGCGATGGCGTCGATCGGCAACTACCGCGCCGTCGCCAGCACCATGGGGGTGCAACTGCACGGCGTTCTCGCCTGGCTGCTGTGGCGCACATTTTATTTGGGCATGCTGCCCGGCGCGGTGACCAAGCTGCGCGTGGTTTTGAACTGGGCACTTGACCTGTTCGCCCCTAGAAATTTAGGGCAGGTTCAGGAGGTCAAGAAGCCGTCGGCAAAATACATGCGTTTCTCCGAAGGCCAGGAAGTTTTCGAGCCGGGCATGATCCCCGACGGCTTCTACACCATTGTTTCGGGGAGTTGCCGACTGGAGATTCCTCGCGATGACGGCGGCGCGCCCTACCGGCGCGACCTTAAGGTCGGCGATCACTTCGGCGAACGGGTGTTGTTCCGCCAGCAATTGCGCACCGGGCGCGTGACCGCCCTGGAAGACAGCCGGGTCTTGCGCGTGCAGCGCGACGATTTCTGGCGCTTGTCGTCCTCTTTTCCCATGCTGGAAAAATATTTCAAGAACTACATCGCCGAAAATTTCCCCGAAGACCTTCGCCCCCATGTTTTGGGGGGGACGGAACGCGATACAAAGACGCCACCTAAAAGCTGAGCGCGCACCCCCGAAAAATCCCTTTCGGCCGATCACCCTTAAAAATTGGCACGCCCCTTGCTTATATCTTTTACAGAACCCCAGTGGATGCGGACCACGGCCTCCCCCTCCTGAGAAGCCCCGCCCCATTAGGATCGTAGATCTCTTACAAATAATAATAAGTGTTAAAAAAATACAGTTTTACGGCACCTAACCCCTTCGTGATCCCCCTCCACGAAGGGGTTATTTTATGCCTAAAGCACAAGATATTCCGTATTCTCTGCGCATCCGCCCTAAAGAGGCGGTTTTTATACATCTCGGCGAAATGGCCTGCGCGTGAAGATCGCCTTTTTTCAATTTTACCTTCACCTCTATCGTTTTTTGCCGAACAATCCCGTAATGCACCGCACGCGAAGAAAGTTGCATTTTAAAAATTGCAAAACGCGAATTTCCCCCCTTGGTCGGGGCGTTGTCGCCACACGCGGTAATCGGCGCGGCGAAAAAAACAAATAAAAAAAAGCCGGGCATAAATGCCCGGCGAGTTTAACAGGGAGGCTTCACGTCTGGGAGACGTCGGACTCGCTCAGCGTCCCAAGGGGGGGAGGAGGGGTGCGAGCAGAGCCCGTTTTCGGGCCTAAGCCCGAAGGGGAGAAAATGTTGCGGTGCAACATCAACTGTTTTGAATATACGGAGTTCATCCAAGCAGGGCTACCCCAATGGACGCAATGCCGATATGCAATAAACGCATACCTATTGATTATTCTAATGCTAAAACGACTGCCTCGGCCTACGCCATCTCTCCGGCGATTTTCCGCAACAAGAAATCTCTGAACACGGCGATTCTTTTCGAATTCCTCAGTTCATCGGGATAGACGAAGAAACTGTCGAAACTCGGTCCTTCCAATTCAGGCAGGACTTCGACCAGGGTACTGGTGTCCCGACAGATATAATCGGGAAGAGCGGCGATCCCCAGTCCACTTTGGGCGGCGCGAAAAATACCGTAGATGCTGTTGACCTTCAAGACCGGACGGCGCGTTTTCTCTCCGGCCCCTTCGCCAAGAAGCCAGTTGAGGCTGGAGACCGGAGGCTTCGCGTCTTCACCGTAAATAATCAGGCGATGGTTATCCAAATCCTGGGGGGTTTTGGGAATGCCGAACGCCTTGAGATATTCGGGCGCAGCATAGACCCGGTAGCGCATCTCCATCAAATGGCGCTGCACCAAATCGGGTTGGGTCGGTGGGCGCATGCGGATCGCAACGTCGGCCGCGCGCATGGACAAGTCCAGCTCGGACTCGGACAACACCAAGGAGACGTCGATATCCGGGTAGGCGTCGAGGAATTCACGAATGCGCGGGGTGAGCCAAATCGACCCGAAGGCGACCGTGGTGGTGATCTTAAGGGGGCCTTGCGGGCGGTTTTTGCTGTCGCTGATGCGCTGGGACGTCGCCGCCAGCTTGGCCGAGATGTCCCGCGTCGCCCGATACAAAAGTTCGCCCTGTTCGGTAAGAATAAGGCCCCGGGCATGACGGTGGAACAAGGGCGCGTGCATGGTCTCCTCAAGGGCGCTGATTTGCCGACTGACCGCCGACTGACTGAGGGTCAACGCCTCGCCGGCGTGGGTAAAACTTCCCACTTCGGCGACCGTGTGAAAAATTCTTAATTTATCCCAGTCCATGCGTCCCCCGATCGTGACGTTGCGTTAAGACCCGTGGCGCACGGCGAGGAGCGCGCGATCACCCCCATCCTAGTCGTCATGCCCGGCCAGGAATCGCTCGGCCTCAAGCGCGCTCATGCAGCCGGTTCCCGCGGCGGTCACCGCCTGGCGATAGATCTTGTCCTGCACGTCGCCGGCGGCGAAAACCCCCGGTACGGAGGTCGCCGTCGTGCCGGGTCGAGTCAAGATGTAGCCCTCCCGATCCATATCGAGAAGTCCTTTAAACAAGTCGGTGTTAGGGCTGTGGCCGATGGCGATGAAAACGCCATCGACATCCAGGCGCGACGAGGCTCCGGTTTTAACATTCTTCAGCAGCGCCCCCGTGACCCCCGGCGGATTGCTGTCGCCGACGATCTCTTCGAGTACGCTGTCCCAAACCACCTCCACCTTGGGATTGGCCAGAAGGCGATCTTGCAAAATTTTCTCTGCGCGCAGGGCGTCGCGGCGATGCACCAACGTCACCTTGGCGGCGTGGTTGGTGAGATAAATCGCCTCTTCCACGGCGGTATTGCCGCCGCCGATGACGGCGACGTTTTTGCCGCGATAAAAAAAGCCGTCGCAGGTCGCGCACGCCGATACGCCGTAACCCATAAATTTCTGTTCGCTTTCCAGGCCCAACCAGCGCGCCGAGGCGCCGGTGCACACGATCAAGGCGTCGGCGCCGTAGGTATCGCCGGAATCACCGACCAGACGAAAAGGGCGCGCCGACAGATCGGCGCTGACGATGGTGTCGTCGCGCATCGCGACGCCGACATGCTCGGCCTGCACCTGCATCTGCTCCATCAGCCAGGGTCCCTGGACCGCCTCGGCGAAGCCCGGATAATTTTCGACATCGGTGGTGATGGTCAGCTGCCCACCGGGTTGGATCCCCTTTACCAGCAAAGGCTCAAGGTTGGCGCGCGCGCTGTATATCGCGGCAGTGTACCCAGCGGGTCCGGATCCGATGATAAGGACCTTGGCGTGATGGTGCGTCGTCATGACCCTACGTTTTCCTCATTCAAAATTATTCCCGAAGCGCTCTGCGACGAACGCTCACCGCGCCCGGCGCAGGGGGGCGCCCTTGCGGCGACGAAGGCCTGGCCCGGCGGCAAAGACCGGACGAAAACGCCACGTTCTCCCGGACTTCTTCCCGGCCCCTAAGATACGGAGCAAAACCCCGGCGCGCAAGGTCCGTGGCAAGCGAAGCGCATGGATAAGACCCGCCTTGCATAGCATTGAAAATAAAAAATACATAGGGGGGTTTTAATGGGCTTGCGTGCGCCATATTTGTAATATAGTTACACGCCTAGGAGGACTCCGTGAGCGAAAACATTGTACAACGCGTCAAGCTCGACCAAATCGACCGACGTATTTTGCACGACCTACAAGAAGACGGTCGCATGACAAACGTCGAACTGGCGCGCCGGGTCGGTATATCGGCCCCACCGTGTCTGCGTCGGGTCCGCGCCCTCGAAGACGCCGGATTCATTCACGGCTATCACGGCGAACTGGACGCCCGCGCCCTGGGTTACAACGTCACCGTTTTCGCCCATGTCGGACTGAACAGTCAGGCCGAACAAGATCTGGAGGCTTTCGAGGCCTTGGTCGATACTTGGCCCGAGGTGCGCGAGTGCCACATGTTGGCGGGAGAGACGGACTTCCTGCTCAAAGTGGTCGCCCACGATTGGGACGATTACCAACGCTTCCTGACCACCCGCCTCACGCCGGCGTCAAATGTCAGCCATGTCAAAACGGCCCTTTCCGTGCGTTCTTCGAAGCAAGTTCCCGGCGTGCCGATCGATTTGAGTGATGTTCCTTCCGAACGCAAGCCCACCGAGAAATAACCCGACGAAAAATAACCCGGTCTCCCTATAACGTGAAGCCCTCCATCAACTGCGGCCGTAAACGCTAACCAGCGATCCTCGCGCGGCGCCGTTTTCCGGCGACGCCAGAAACGTTATCGCGGTGGCGACCTCATCGACCTTGGGCCACGCCTCAAACTGCGCACCGGTCATCACGGCGCGATTGGCCGGCGTATCCAAAATCGACGGCGCAACGGCGTTGACCCAAATCCCTTCGGGCGCCAACTCTTCACCCAGGGCCTGCGTCAGCGCCGCCACCGCCGCCTTCGATGCCGTGTAGGCGGCCATCCCCGCGCCGCCGCGCGGTTCCAGCGCCGGGCGCGCGGCGACATTGACGATACGCCCACCTCCGTCCGGGGCATGACTGCGCATCGTCTTCACCGCCTCGCGGCAACATAGAAAACAACTCAGGGCATTGAGCGACCATTGGGCCATGAACGTCGCCTTGGTGGTCTCGGTCAGGTCCGCCATGGCGAAGCCGCCGGCAATATGAACCGAGGCCCACAATCCGGGAAGCGCCGCGAAATACGCGACAGCGGCGGCTTCGTCGGTAAGATCGACCCCCGGCGTCAACGACACCCTAGAATGGTCTTTATGGGCGAAATTTTGTATTTCACGGGCGTCGAAAACCGGGATATGGCAATATCCTCCGGCATTCAACACACGCGCAGTCACGGCGCTACCCAATGCGCCGGTTCCCCCCGTCACCACGACATGGCGGCCATCGAAATCCATACCCTTGTTCCTTTTCTGCGGTAGACTAGATTGCTTCGTGGATTATCTTTTTAATATGGTTTGACTTTCTTCAACAAAGCACCCCGCCTGTCGGCGGACTCTTTTGTCTCGGCCAAACCACCGGCCTATTCTTTAGGCGCCTAGGGTCAGGACCTCTTCATCCGATGCGTCTGGTTTGTGAAAAATGTCACAAGTCTAGGAGAAGACTTGCCGGAAGTGCCGTTCACCTTCAAAAGTCTTCGACGACGTTCCTGGGGCATTTTTCACAAATCCCTGTGGGGCGGAGATGAAGAGGTCCCGACTCTAACTTGTTGGTATGTCCGTTATCACAGACTTACAAAATGAAATAGCGCTATACCTCATAATGGAGATAATCTCGGCACGCTTCAAGCGCCCGCACACCTCAATAGAAAGACCGCCGCCGATGTTGTTCGTTTTAAAAATATTCCGAAAAATCGCGATCGCCGTGCCCAGGGCGGGCGTCCGCCGTATCGCCAGCGCGTTCACCCTCGGCATTTTGAGCCTTTCCGCCTTCGCGGCGCAACGCGCCGACGCCGCGCAGAGCGCGGCGGTAATTCTGTATCATCGTTTCGGCGAAAATGATTACCCCTCGACGAACATCCGCCTCGATCAATTTGACGCCCAGATTCGCGAACTGACGTCCGGGGCCTACCACGTCATGGCGCTACCCGACATCATCGACGCCCTACGCGAGGGACGCACGCTGCCCGATCGCACCGTGGCGATCACCATGGACGACGCCTACCGGTCGATCTACACCGAAGCTTGGCCACGCCTTAAAAAGGCCGGCCTGCCATTTACCGTCTTCGTTTCGACCGACGCCGTCGATCGCGGCGGCCCACGCACCATGACCTGGGATCAATTACGCACCCTACACGAAAACGGCGTCACCATCGGCCATCACAGCGCATCGCACCTGCACATGGTCGGAGCGAGCGAAAAGCGCATTAACGAAGAACTTACCCGCGCCCAAAGCCGCTTTCAGGAAATGCTCGGTATCAAGCCGACCTTGTTCGCCTATCCTTACGGTGAATTTGACCTGGCGGTGACCCGTCAGGTGCGCGCATTCGGATTTAAAGCGGCGTTCGGCCAACAATCCGGGGCCTTTGGCGTTGGTGATGATCTCTTTACCTTGCCCCGCTTTTCGATGAGCGAAAACTACGGCGATATTACGCGCTTCCGCACCGCGCTGAATGCCTTGCCGATCCCCGTAAGCGACATGCTGCCCGCCGATTCCCTGGTTTCCAAGATCAATCCGCCATTGATCGGCTTCACCATCGACGAGGGGATTAAGAATATTGACGCGATTGCATGTTATTCATCGCGTAGCGGTAAATTGGATCTCGTTCATCTCGGCGACAGCCGGGTCGAGGTGCGCATGAAAGAGCCGCTGACGCCGGGCCGCACGCGTATGAACTGCACCATGCCGTCCGATCAAAAAGGCCGCTGGCGTTGGCTTGGGCGGCTGTTTTACGTACCCGGCGCACCCGACTAAGCGCGCGTTCCGCGTCCGGTTGGTCCTGTTCGACTGGCTTCGTGGGCGCTCGTTCGCCCTGATTTTCCAAAGGCATTCGCCGCAAGGCCGAGTTCGGCGCGACGTCTTTGCGCCAAACCTCGGTGGGAAATTTCGATCTTGAGCTTAGTTTTCGCTCACGTGTTGCTTCCGACCAAACGGGCGTCGTCGAGGGCGCTTAGGTTGTTGGCCGCGATAATGGTCTGCAAATCGGCGACGTAGGCGTCCCCACGCTGTGAGTATTTATCCAGAAACTGCGCCAAATCCGAGCCATCCAAGGGTGCGCCCCTGCGACGCAACGCGGCACGCTCCCGCCGTAAGGCGCGGTAGGCGCGGTGGGTATTGATGTTCAGCATGTAGGCGCGCACCGAATCGATCAAGCTGCTGAACGCCCGAATGCGATGGGTTTTGCCCTCGGCGCGTCCCAAAGGCACGATCCCGGCATCCTGAGACCAAGTCCATTGGCCGAAGATGGCGTTGCCCTCACGCGCGAAGCGCGACGTCCCCCACCCGCTTTCCGTCGCCGCCTGGGCCAAGGCAAGAGACGGCGGCACCACGTCCAAGCGCACCATCAAGGCGTCGATATCGCCGTGGGCGACGCCATAACGCTCGGTCATGACGTTCAGCCACAGACGATCGGCCGCGGCGACATGCCGGCCCAGCCGCTTTTCGTTACGAATCTTCCAGGCCCGTCGCCGATCTTTAAGAATTTCTTCGTTGACCTGCAACACCAGGGGCAACACCGCCTTGAAGAACATTGTCTTGCGTTGCGAAACCTGTTTCAGGTCGCTCAGGGTCGCGGGCATGCGCGCCAATGTCAGTCGGGGCACGGCGCGCTCGCCGCGCAGCACGGCGTCCAGGGCGTAATCCAACTTATGGTGCGTGCGCGCGTGAACCGCCGAGACGCCGCCCGAGACGTTGCCGGCGCGCGCCGCCCGCGCGCCGATGTCTGAGGCCGCCCGAAAAGCGCTATGCTTATGCGCGGCGGAAGGGGCGGCGTTAAACGAAGGCGGATTCACCCAGACCATCATCGCCACCGACGTCGCCAAGGCGCCAAGGCCGATGGCCAACTTCAGTTTGAACCGTGTCGTGTGCATGGCCTCATAAGCTCAACAGTTTCAATATCGTCGCATCGCGCCGGGCGGTTCAATCGGCCCTAGGGCCGTCTTCCGGGTGATTTTCCAATCGACCCGCGATCATCTTCCCGCGATCATCTTCGCCTTACGCGCCCGTCTTTAGTATCGGCCCCAAATGGGCCTTGCGCAACGACGAAGACAAACGCCGCGCACCCACGATGCGACACCTTTTTATAAATATTTGACTAAAAAGCAAGTCCAGATTGTGTGCGTGGCACACCGCACCCGTCCAACACCTTGGACGAGCACGGTAAATTCCACATAAAAAATTGCGCTTAGTTGACGGCGCGCACTTCCTGGATCTCGGGAATGTAGTGACGCAGCATATTTTCGATGCCGTTCTTCAGCGTCGCCGTCGAACTGGGGCAGCCCGAACACGCCCCCATCATATGCAGATAGACAACGCCATCCTCGAAAGAATGGAACGTGATGTCGCCGCCGTCCTGCGCCACGGCGGGGCGCACCCGCGTTTCCAGCAGTTCCTTAATTTGCTGGACCACCGGGGTATCGTCGGCGGTGCTGACGGCCGCGGCGTCTTCGCCCATCACCGGCTTGCCCGAGGTGAAATGCTCCATGATCGCGCCCAGAACCATCGGCTTGACGATATCCCAAGGTTTGTCTTCGGCCTTCGTCACCGTGATGAAATCGCCGCCCAGGAAAATGCCGCCGACGCCGTCGATTTCGAATAGGCGCTTGGCCAACGGGGACGCCGACGCCATTTCCGGGTCGGTGAAGTTTGCGGTGCCGCCGCGCATCACCTGCGCACCGGGTAAAAATTTAAGCGTCGCGGGATTGGGAGTGGCTTCGGTCTGAATGAACATGGTTTTCCTCATCAATCTTCGGCACACGAAGGTGCGTGATTCTCGACCCTATTTCCGACTTCTTTGATCGGTTAATAAATGGTCCGGTTTCGAAAAAAAATCAAGTCGGCGTCTTCACGGCGCGCGGACCGCGAGTATAGGCCCCCTTCAGGCGCGGAGGAAGCCGACGATGTCTTGAATTTCGGCCATGATCGGCGCCGCGATGGCGCGGGCGCGGGCCGCCCCGTCACGCAAGACGCCGTCGATATAGCCGGGATCGGCCATCAGGCGACGCATCTCATCTTGGATCGGCGACAGCTTGGCGACAGCCAGATCCGCCAATTCCTGCTTGAAGGTGGAAAACTGCGCGCCGCCGAAACGACCGAGCACCGCGTCCATCTCGATCCCGTCGAGGGCGGCGTAGATGCTCATCAGGTTTCGCGCCTCGGGCCGACCAGCGAAACCTTCCTCGCTCACGGGGAGGTCCTCGGGGTCGGTCTTGGCCTTGCGGATTTTCTTGGCGATAGTGTCGGCGTCGTCGATCATGTTGATTCGCGACAGGTCCGACGGATCGGACTTGGACATCTTCTTGGTCCCGTCGCGCAGGCTCATCACCCGCGTCGCGACCCCCAAAATCAGCGGTTCGACAATCGGAAAGATATCGCACTTGAAGTCATTGTTGAACTTTTGGGCGATGTCCCGGGTCAATTCCAGGTGTTGTTTCTGGTCGTCGCCGACGGGCACGTGGGTCGCCTTATAGAGCAGAATGTCGGCGGCCATCAAATTGGGATAGGCGAACAGGCCGACCGAGGCATTTTCCTTGTTCTTGCCGGCCTTTTCCTTGAACTGGGTCATCCGGTTCAGCCAACCCATGCGCGCCACGCAATTGAAAATCCACGCCAGTTCGGCATGGCCGGGGACCTGGCTTTGGTTGAACACGACATGGCGCCGAGGATCGACCCCGGCGGCGATCAAGCTCGCCGCCACCTCGCGTGTGCTGGCGCGCAGCTGCTCGGGGTCCTGCCACACCGTGATCGCGTGCATATCGACGATGCAGAAAATACACTCGAAATCCGCCTGCAGGGCGACCCAGTTACGGGTCGCGCCTAAATAATTGCCGAGATGCAGATTGCCGGTGGGCTGGATACCGGAGAAAACTCTGTGCATGGTCGATGGGTCCGCGAAAGGATAAACAAAGGATTAAACAAGAGCATCCGGTTATGGCCTTATTCCCAAATTCGGTCAAGGGTGAGGGGGCGCGCGGCGCGGCCGCATTCCAATGCATGATTTTGCGGAAGAATTGCTTTTCTATCTCTGATTGATATGGTGTGGAGCACCTTCCAACGCATGGCGAAAGGCGAAACCGATGGAATCCGAACACGCCCTCGACGGGGGATGCTTCTGCAAGGCGGTGCGTTTGCACATAACCGGCCCGGCGATGTTCGCCGGGCATTGCCACTGTACCGACTGTCAGAAATTCAGCGGCGGCGGCCACGCCTCGGCGATAATCTTCGCCACAAACGATGTCCACGTCAGCGGCGAGACCGCGAGCTTTCGCTATGCGGCGGACAGCGGCAATCACCTGACCCGCCATTTCTGCCCGGTCTGCGGGGTGCATCTCTACCATATCAACGACGCCCACCCGCAAATGACCACCATCCCGGCGGGCGCGCTCGACGAGCCCGCGCTTTTCCGGCCCGCCTTCTCCATCTATGGCGCCAGCGCGCAAGCCTGGGACGCCCCCGACGACACGCTGCCGTCATTCGCCCACATGCCCCCGCGTGGCGCCATCGACGACGCATAAAAGGCCACCTCACGCATCGGGCGTTTTCCCCGCCGATGCGGACTTCCCGCCGCCCAGCATCCTTTTCAAGTCGCGCAGATCGGCCGCGCCGAAAACCTGCGCCGCGAGCGCGTAACTGAGGAGCCCCGCCCCAACCAAGGCCGCCAACCCCCCGATGCGGCCCAATTGCCCGCCATGCAGCCAGTCCCCCGCGCCCCATACGTTCAGACCCCATAGCGTCACCAACAGAACCAACACCATGACGACGGAGGCTGCGATCGCACGGGGCAGAAAGCGCGCCAAGCGTCGATCAAAATCGAGGTGCCCACGCATCATCAAGACCCCACCCAACAGTCCCGCGTTGACCCACGCCGAAACCACCGTCGCCAAGGCGATGCCGACGTGGGCGAGAGGCCCCATCAGCCACAGGTTAAGGGCGACGTTGACGCCCAGGGCGAAAATGCCGATCTTTATTGGGGTTTTGGTATCTTCGCGGGCGAAAAACCCAGGCGCCAGGGTCTTCACCAGGACGTATGCCGGAAGTCCCGCCGCGAACACGGCCAATGCCTGGGCGGTCGCCTGAGCCTGCAACGCACCAAAAGCACCACGCTCAAACAGCACGACAATCACCGGATGGGCCAATGCGACCAGCGCGCAGGCCGCCGGCAACGTCAGCAATAGGGCAAATTCGATCGCCCGATTCTGAGCGTGGCGCGCCGCCCCGTCATGGCCCGCCCTGATCTGGCGCGACAGCAGGGGCAGCAGGGCGGTCCCCACCGCGACCCCGACCACGCCTAGGGGCAATTGATTGACCCGATCGGCGTAAAACAGATACGAAATCGCGCCCGACGGCAGCAGCGACGCAATCACGGTATCAACCAGAAGGTTAAGCTGATAAATACCCGCACCGACCGCCACCGGCGCGATCCGCCGCGCCAGCAGTCGAACATCGGCGCTCAGGCGCGGGCGCACCAGACGCAACCCCATACCCGCCCGCCGGGCGTGTATCGCCAGCCAGCCGAGTTGAATCGCGCCGGCCATAAAAACCCCGATACTCAGGGCGTAGGCCGGACTGGGCGCCCACGGCGATATCCCGAAAATCGCCGCGATCAAGGTGATATTGAGCAAAATCGGCGTCGCCGCCGGAGCGGCGAATTTGCCCGCACTGTTGAGCATCCCGGCCAACAACGAAACCAGGGAAATAAAAAAAAGATAGGGAAAGGTTATTCGCGCCAAATCGACGGCGAGCTGAAATTTTTCCGGCTCGGAAACGAAGCCGGGGGCGAACACCGTCACCACCCCCCCCATCGCCAGTTCACCGACCGCGACAAAGCCCGCCAGAGACCAGAACAGGACGCTGAAGGCCTCCTCGGCGAAGGTTTTCGCCGCCGCTTCGCCCTCGCCCTCCAACTTGCCCGCGAACAGCGGCACGAAGGCGAGGTTGAACGCCCCCTCGGCGAATAGACGGCGGAACAAATTGGGCAGCTTGAAGGCGACGAAAAACGCATCGGCCATCCACCCCGCGCCCAGGGTCGCCGCCACCAGCATATCGCGCACAAACCCCAGAACGCGCGAAATCATGGTCATCGCGCCGACGGTGGCGATCGATCGCAATAAGGGCATCAGCGGCCTCGCGGCGAAAAAGGCCGCGCGGGCATCATACGCGCGGCGGCGGCGCGGGCGCACACGCGGCGCGTGGCTCCATCCTCGGCGCTCATTCGGCGCGCGGTTCTATCTCCGGCGCTCATTCGGCGCGCGGCTCTATCTCCGGCGCTCATTCGGCGCGCGGCTCTATCTCCGGCGCTCATTCGGCGCGCGCCTTGGCCAAGGGGCGTTTCTTTTTTGCCGGCTTCGCAGGCGCGGCGTCGGCGGGCGGCGCCAACGCCTTCAACAACCGCTGGCGGACCGTCTTGATCTTGTCCTGCTGATCGACCTTCAGGCCGAAGACGTCCTTGACGTAAAACACATCGACCGCGCGCTCGCCATAGGTCGCGATGTGCGCCGAGGCGATCTGTAGCCCCAGTTGAGTCAACGCGGCGGTAATGTCATGGAGCAGTCCGAGACGGTTGCGTCCGTTCATTTCGATAACGGTAAAGGTGTTCGACGCCGTGTTGTCGATCAGCACCCGAGGAGCGACCTTGAACACGCGGGTTCGCGATTTCATCGCCTGGGCGCGCGCCTTGGCCAACTCGCGGACGGGATGAAGGCGGCCGGATAAGGCCATTTCGATGCGTTCATACAGGCGCGCCAGACGTTCCTCGCCGTCGTAAGCCCCCCCCTCGCTGTCTTGAATCCAGAATGTATCGAGCGCCATGCCGTCGGTCAGGGTCGTCACCTTGGCGTCAACGATCGACGCCCCCGAAAGCGCCAGCGCCCCCGCCACGTGGGCGAACAGACCGGGGTGATCGGGGGTATAAACCATCAATTCGCTGACCGCGCGGGCATCATCGACATTGGCCTCGACCATGAACGCGCGCCCTTCTTGCCTCGCGCGGCGAAGCAGGAAGGCATGACGCACCAACAGATCGGTTTCGACGCCAAGCCAATAGCTGTCGTAACCACGCTCCAAATGGGCCTCCACATCGGCGACGGGCCATTCCTTGAGCCGTTCGCGCAGGCGTTCATGAACACGCATAACCCGCTGGGCGCGGTGCTCTCCCTTCATGCCGCCGGTCAGCACCTCTTCGGTGCGTTCGAACAGGTCGCGCAGCAGCGTCGCCTTCCAACCATTCCACACGTTCGGTCCGACGGCGCGGATATCGACCACGGTCAAGATTAAAAGTAGGCGCAAGCGTTCGAGCGACTGCACCCGCTTGGCGAAATCGATCGCCGTTTTCGGATCTTCCACATCGCGCTTAAAGGCCGTTCGGCTCATGTCCAAATGATGGCGCACCAACCACGCCACGGTTTCGCTTTCCCAATCGCTGAGGGCGAAACGCTTGCATAGTTTCAAGGCGACCTTGGCCCCCAATATCGAATGGTCGCCGCCGCGCCCCTTGGCGATGTCGTGCAGAAAAACCGCCAGATAAAGCACGCGGCGCGACTGGAGGTGTCCGATCACATTGGTGGAGACGGGATGGTCGTCACCCAGTAACCCGCGCTCGATTTTAGATAAAATCTCGATCGCGCGGATGGTGTGCTCATCCACCGTGTAAACATGATACATATCGTATTGCATTTGCGCCACGACACGACCGAAATCGGGGATAAAACGCCCCAAGACCCCCGCTTCATTAAGCCATTTCAAAGCGGTGACCGGGTCTTTCTCGTCACATAAAATATCGAGAAAAACCTTATTCGCCGCCGCGTCGGCGCGCAGAACCTTATCGATGCGCTTTAGGTTTTGCACAACCATACGCATGGCGTCGGGATGGATATCATGGGTGAACTTTTGGGCGGCGCGAAACAGCGACAACAACTTGATCGGATGGCTCTGTAAATCGGCGGCGTCGCCGATCGTCAATCGATTTCCGTCGAGGCGAAACCCTTCAACATTTCGTTTCCGAAACGAAAATGACGGCAACGAAAACCGCCCCGGTTGGCTTTTCAGGCCTTCCTCAAGCACCGCGCACAACACCCGCGTCAAATCGCCGACATCCTTGGCGACCAAAAAATAGTGTTTCATGAACCGTTCGACCCCGCGCGAGCCGGCACGATCGGTATAGCCCATGCGTTCGGCCAAGGTGCTTTGGTAGGTAAAGCTGATGATTTCCTCGGGACGGTCGGCCAGATAGTGCAAATGGCACCGTACCGCCCACAAAAAGCTCTGCGCCTTGGCGAAACGCCGCGCATCGCCCTTGGTGAAAACACCCTTCGCCACCAGCTCGCGCATATCGCGCACCCGGTAAAGAAATTGAGCGATCCAGAACAGGGTTTGCAGGTCGCGCAATCCTCCCTTGCCTTCCTTGATGTTGGGCTCCAGCACATAGCGCGAATCGCCCATGCGATCATGGCGGGCGTCGCGCTCGGCCAGCTTCGCCTTGACGAAGGCCGGGCCGCCCGACTGAATGCTTTTCTCGAACAGCGCCTGAAATTTCCGATAAAGCGCTTCGTCGCCCCACAGCAAGCGCGATTCCAGTAGGCTGGTCTGAATGGTGACATCCTCCTTGGACAGCCGCACCGCGTCACCGACCGAGCGGGTGGCGTGCCCCACCTTCAGCCCTAAGTCCCACAGCATATATAGGATGTATTCAACCACCTGTTCGATATGCGACGTCTTTTTATAGGGCAGCAAAAACATCAGATCGATATCGGAATGAGGAGCGAGTTCAGCCCGACCATAGCCCCCGGTGGCGATGATGCTCATCCTCTCGCCGGTCGTCGGATTGGCCGCCGGATAGACATAGGTCGCCGCAAAGTCGTGAATGGCCCGCACCAACTGATCAATCAGGTAGGCGTTGGCGCGCAGAACATCGACGCCAAGCGCGCCATCTTCTTCGAAGCGCCGGCGTACTTCGGCCCGGCCTTGCGCCAACGCATCCTTAAAAATCGCCAGGACTTTACTTTGGGTCTTGGCGGAATATCCCGACCACGCCACCAACGCCGCCAATTCGCCGGCCAGCGCCTTACGGTGAATCACGGTGCGCGGGTGGGCGATGCGAAGCATGAAGGTTTCGGTCCTAACGGCGAAGGGGATGGAAAGATAAGCCACTTTCATTCTTAAGTGGAATCAGTCCGAAAAACAACGTCCGGCTGACGTGCGCGGCCTCAAGAGGCGCGCAACGCCTTCAAACGATACAACACGTCCAGGGCGTCGCGCGGCGTCAACGCGTCGGGATCGACGTCGTCCAAGGCCCGCTCGGCGGCGCTCGGCCCCTCGCACCCTCGCGGCGCGTCAGCCTTAAGAGCCTGAGAAAAAAGCGGCAAGTCGTCGGCGAGGCGGGTGACCGCGGACGATTGTTCGCCTTGCTCCAGGGTTTTTAATATTTGTTCCGCCCTATTAACGACAGCCTCGGGCAAACCGGCGAGCTGGCCGACGTGAATGCCATATGAGCGCGCCGCCGCGCCCGAACCAACCTCGTGAAGGAACACCACCTCGTCCTGCCATTCTTTGATTTTCATGGTGTGGCAGGTCATCCCGGCGAGCTTGGCGCCGAGCGCCGTCAATTCGTGGTAATGGGTCGCGAACACCGCCCGCGAACGATTGACCTCGTGCAGATGCTCGACCACCGCCCAGGCGATCGACAAGCCGTCGTAGGTCGAGGTGCCGCGCCCGATCTCGTCGAGAATGACCAGGGATTTCGGTCCCGCCTGGTTCAAGATCGCCGCCGTTTCGACCATTTCGACCATGAATGTCGAACGCCCCCGCGCCAAATCGTCGGCCGCCCCGACGCGGGAAAACAGACGATCGACCAAGCCGATCCGCGCCCGCGACGCGGGCACGAACGACCCCATCTGGGCGAGCACAGCGATCAAGGCGTTTTGCCGCAAAAAGGTACTTTTTCCCGCCATATTCGGCCCCGTCAACAACCACAGCCGACCGTCCCCGTCATCCAGGCGGCAGTCGTTGGCGACAAAGGCATGGCCCTCGCCCTCGCCGAGGGCGGCTTCGACCACGGGGTGACGGCCGCCCTCGATATCGAAGTCGCAGCTGTCGTCGATTTCGGGGCGTGCGTAGGCGCGCTCATGGGCGAGCACCGCCAACGCGGCGGCGACGTCAATGTCGGCCAAGGCCGCGGCGGCGTTCGCGATAGCTTGGGCGCGCGCACCGATCAGGGCGGTCAAGTCTTCGAAAATTTCCAACTCCAGAGCCAACGCCTGATCCCCGGCGCGAGCGATCTTAGTCTCCAACTCGCTGAGTTCGACGGTGGTGTAGCGCACCGCATTGGCCATGGTCTGACGATGTATGTAGGGGCTGTCCTCGGCGAGAACGATCTTCTCCGCCTGTTTGGCCGGCACCTCGATAAAGTACCCGAGCACGTTGTTGTGCTTGATCTTCAACGAAGAAATTCCGGTATCGGCGACATACCCGCCCTGAAGGCCGGCGATCAGGCGGCGGCTTTCATCGCGCAGGCGGCGCAGCTCATCCAATTCGGCGCGGTACCCGGCGCGCACGAAACCGCCGTCGCGGGCATATACCGGCAAATCGACGCCCAGGGCCTGTTCCAACCGCGCCACCAATTCGCCGTGCGCGCCAAGGCCCACAACAGCGTCGGCGATGCCGGGAGGGGGCGTCAGTGGCGCCAAGGCGGTGCGGATGTCGGCGCTCAGCGCCAAACCGTCACGTACCGCCGCCAAATCACGCGGTCCGCCACGGCCCAAGGTCAGGCGCGACAACGCCCGTTCGATATCGCCGGCGCGCCCCAAAAGGCCGCGCACCTCGCCACGGAGGTCTCGCTGCGCATAAAAGAAATCGACCATGTCGAGACGGCGCTCAATCCCCGCCACATCGTTCAGCGGCGCCCCCAGGCGCTGCGCCAAGACGCGCGCCCCGGCGCTGCTGACGGTACGATCGATCACCGCAAGCAGGCTGCCTTTGCGTTCTCCACCCAAGGTTTTACTCAACTCCAGATTGCGGCGGGTCGCCCCATCGATCTCCATCACCGCCCCTTGGGAAACCTGCCGAGGCCGAGAAATACGGGGCAACCGCCCCTTCTGGGTCAACTCGATATAATCGATAATCGCCCCCGCCGCGGCGATTTCAGCGCGGGAAAAGGCCCCGAAGGCATCCAATGCCCCAACGCCATACAGCGCCTTCAGCCGGTTCAGGGCATTGAGGCTATCGAAGCGGGCGCGCGCCAGGACACTGAGAACGTCGCGCCAATCGGTCAGAATTTCATTCGTCTCGGCGCGCGCGAGAAGGCCGTCGGGAACCAGCAGCTCGCCCGGATCGAGGCGGGCCAGCGCCGCGCCAAGACCGCCACGGTCAAGGTGCTGGGTCTGCAAATCCCCCGTTGACATATCGATCCAGGCCAATCCGAAACCGCCCTGGACATGGGCCAGCGCCGCCAAATAATTGTGGCTGCGCGCATCCAAAAGGGCATCCTCGGTCAGCGTTCCCCGGGTGATGATCCGCCCCACTTCGCGGCGCACCACCGATTTCGCGCCGCGCTTCTTGGCCTCGCTGGGGTCCTCGACCTGTTCGCAGACCGCAACCTTGAAGCCTTCGCGGATCAGGCGAGATAGGTATTGTTCGTGGCTATGCACCGGCACCCCACACATCGGGATATCCTCGCCCAGGTGCTTACCGCGCTTAGTCAGCGTGATGTCCAACGCCCGCGACGCCTTCACCGCATCATCGAAAAAAAGCTCGTAAAAATCACCCATGCGATAAAACAGCAGGGCGTCCCGGTGGGCGGCCTTAATTTCCAGGTATTGCGCCATCATCGGCGTTAGCGCCCCGCCCTTTGGCGCTGATCTCGCCGCGCCCTTGGCGTTGGAGGCGCCGGTTTCCACGTGCGCCGAAACCGGTCGGTCGGAAACGTGCGGTGGGATCGCTTCGCGGCTATCCATGGCTTTAGAATATTCCGTAGTTGAGAGAAACACCCGATCGATACGGCGCGACGCCCGACCGACAAGGTGTGGTGACCGTGCCCACGACACATGATTTGACGCCGACGTAAACTGGCGGCTTGCAATTCGAATTCGCTCCTGTGACCATAACACACCCCCCTAGCTTCGGGCTATCCATCCCCTATCTTTTTGGGGCACAATGCCCATATCTTTTTTTAGGGCACAATGCCCATGGCTCTATTTTTAGGGCACAATGCCCGTGGCCCCGAAATTTGGAAAACAAAAATCAAAATACGCGGCTTGGAAAACAGAATTCAGAAAACAGGGATCGGCCCCCGATTTCGATCACCACAGAAAAAACCGGAAAGTCACACCATCATGGCAGCAAATGCTCCGCGCGAAACCGTCGGAATTTTCACCTCTCGCGACGCCTTTGAAAGCGCCGTCGCCGCCCTCCTCAAAGCCGGCTTCGAACGACCGGACCTTAGCGTGCTCAGCTCTCACGAATCTCTCGACGCGGCGGGCGGCCAGGAAACGTCATGGCGCGATGCGTTGGGCGCGTTGGTCGGCGAAATAAAATACGAGGGGCCCTTGGTCGCTTCGGGCGCGATCGTGCTGGCGGGCGGTCCGGTGGCCGCGACCTTGGCCGGGATCATCGCCGCCGCGACCGCCGGCGTCGCCGCCAGCCAATTGCTGGGCGAGGTCACCGCCAGCCCACATACCGACGATTTCGCCCGCGCCGTGGACGCGGGCAGCATCGTCCTTTGGGTGCGCGCCACTACCGTCGCGCAGGAAAACAAGGCCAGCGAGATCCTCGTCGAAAACGGTGCGCAAAACGTTCATGTCCACACACCGGAATCCTAAATTCTTCCCTCGCGCCATCGCCGCGCGAAGAGCTCGCAAACACCAATATCTTATTTAATTAAAATAAACATATAAGGCACATACGTTATGAAAGATGAAAGCGCCCACGTCAGTGACCGGGAAGCCCTTTTGATGCATTCAAGCGGGCGCCCCGGCAAGATCGAAATTCGGGCGACCAAACCCCTGACCACCCAACGCGACCTGTCGTTGGCCTATTCGCCGGGCGTCGCCGCGCCGTGCATGGAAATCCAACGCGATCCGACCCTGGCCTACGACTACACCGCCAAAGGCAATCTGGTCGCCATAATCTCCAACGGCACCGCCGTCCTGGGCCTGGGCGATCTGGGCGCGCTGGCGGCGAAGCCGGTGATGGAGGGCAAGGCCGTCCTGTTCAAGCGCTTCGCCGATATCGACGGTCTCGATCTTGAGGTCGATACCCGCGACGTGGACGAATTCGTCAACTGCGTGCGCTACCTGGGGCCCAGCTTCGGGGGCATCAACCTGGAGGATATCCGCGCGCCCGAATGCTTCATCATCGAGCAGCGTTTGCGCGAATTGATGGACATTCCGATCTTTCACGACGACCAGCACGGCACCGCGATCATTACCGCCGCCGCCTTGATCAACGCCTGCGACCTGACCGGGCGCAAATTGGAAAACGTCAAGGTCGTCGTCAACGGCGCGGGCGCCGCCGCGATCGCCTGCGTCGAACTGATCAAGGCGATGGGCGTCCACCACGACAACGTCATCATGTGCGACACCAAGGGCGCCATCCACCTGGACCGTACGGAAGGCCTCAATCAGTGGAAGTCGGCCCACGCCGTCAA
Source organism: Varunaivibrio sulfuroxidans (assembly GCF_029318635.1). Classification (NCBI taxonomy): domain Bacteria; kingdom Pseudomonadati; phylum Pseudomonadota; class Alphaproteobacteria; order Rhodospirillales; family Magnetovibrionaceae; genus Varunaivibrio; species Varunaivibrio sulfuroxidans. The sequence goes on from NZ_CP119676.1 coordinate 1,906,837, forward strand.
AACCGACACACGCACCCTGAAGGAAGCCTTGGTCGGCGCCGACGTCTTTTTAGGGCTATCGGTCAAAGGCGCCGTCACCCAGGAAATGATCACCGAAATGGCCGACAAGCCGCTGATTTTCGCAATGGCCAACCCGGATCCGGAAATCGACCCCGACGAGGTCACGGCGGTCCGTCCCGACGCCATCATGGCCACCGGGCGTTCCGATTATCCAAACCAAATCAACAACGTGTTGGGTTTTCCCTATATCTTCCGCGGCGCCTTGGACGTCCGCGCCACGACCATCAACGATGACATGAAAATCGCCGCCGCGCGCGCCATCGCCCGTCTCGCCCGCGAAGACGTCCCCGACGAGGTCGATGCCGCCTACGCCGGGCAACACCTGCGCTACGGTCCCGAGTACATCATCCCCGCCCCGTTCGACCCGCGCCTGATCACCGCCGTTCCCCCCGCCGTGGCCCAGGCCGCGATGGACAGCGGCGTGGCGCAGAAGCCGATCATCGACATGGAGGCGTACAAGGTCGAACTTTCCGCGCGCCTCGATCCTACCGCCGACACGCTGCAGGCGATTTTTGATGAAATTCGCGCCAACCCCCGGCGCATCGTCTTCGCCGAGGGCGAGGAAGAAAAATCGATCCGCGCCGCCGTCGCCTTTCACAATGCGGGATACGGCCAACCGATCCTGATCGGGCGGGTCGATCGCATCAAGGCCAAGATGAAAGAACTGGGCCTGCCCGATATCGAGGGTCTCGAAATTCACAACGCCCGCCTGTCGGATAACAACCAGGTCTATACCGACTTCCTATACGCCCGCCTGCAACGCCAGGGCGCGCTGTTGCGCGATTGCCAACGCATGGTCAATCAAGACCGCAACGTCTTCGGCGCCTGCATGGTGGCGATGGGCAACGCCGACGCCATGGTCACCGGCCTGACACGCAATTATCATGTCGCATTGGATGAAATTACCCGCGTCCTCGACCCCAAGCCCGACCAGTGCATCTTGGGCCTGACCATGATGGTCGCGCGCGAACGCACGGTTTTTCTCGCCGACACGGCGGTGAACTTCACCCCCGACGGTAAGGAGCTGGCCGACATCGCGGTCCAGGCCGCCGCCCAGGTCCGCCGCCTGGGCCAGGAACCCCGTGTCGCCATGGTGTCGTTCTCCAACTTCGGCAACCCAATGCCCGAACGCACCCAAGTGGTGCGCGACGCGGTGGCGCTGCTTGACGAGATGGACGTTAATTTTGAATACGACGGCGAAATGAACGTGGACGTCGCCCTTGATTACAAGTTGATGATGAACGCCTACCCCTTCGCCCGCCTGTCGGCGGCGGCCAACGTGCTGATCATGCCCGGCTTGAATGCCGCCAGCGTCGCCTCGGCGCTGATGCAACAGCTCGGCGGCGGTACGGTGATCGGCCCATTGCTGCAGGGCCTGTCGAAACCGGCGCAGATCGTCCATATGGGCGCCACCGTGGCGGATATCGTCACCATGGGGGCGCTGGCGGTCCACGATGCGGTAACGTCGTCATATACCGGGCCATGAACAAAAAAGGCCGGACACTCTAGTCCGGCCTTTTTTCCGTCTCGGCATCTTGCATCTCGCCCTGCGTCAGCGCCGCCAAGGCGCCCTTGAGGATGGCCATCGACGACGGCCCGTAGGCGCAAAACGTCACCCGGGCGGGGGTCGCGTTTTCACTCAGAAAATCGGCGACGGTGCGCATCGCGATCTTGGCCGCGCGTTCGGCGGGAAACCCGAAGTTCCCGGTCGAAATCGCGGGAAAGGCGATGTGCCCAAGGCCGTGGGCCGCGGCCAACCCCAAGGCGCGGCGATAACAGCTCGCCAGCAAAGCGTCCTCGTCGTCGTTTCCCCCCCGCCACACCGGGCCAACGGCGTGGATTACATAGCCGGCGAGCAGATTGTACCCTTCGGTAATGCGCGCCTCGCCGGTGGGGCAGCCCCGCAGCTTGAGACAGCGCTCCAGCAATCGCGGCCCGGCGGCTCGGTGAATCGCGCCGCACACGCCGGCGCCGTCGGTCAAGCCCTCGTTGGCGGCGTTGACGATAGCGTCCAGCGCAAGCGTGGTGATGTCGGTGCCGGCGACATCCATTCTCTCCAAGACGCTGCGCGCGATGGTCATGGCGATACTGCCCCGATAGCGGTCTTTGCTCAGGTCTTTGCTCAGGCCTTTTTCGCCTGGGCGCGTTCGATGCCCTGGCGGATCAGATCGAAAGCGGATTCCTGCTCGCTCCAACCTTTGACCTTGACCCATTTGCCCTTTTCCAGATCCTTGTAGTGGGTGAAGAAATGCGAAATCTGATCGAGCAGGACCGGGCGAACGTCACGATAGGTCGAGATGTTTTCATAGTACGGATGCAAGCGATCGACCGGCACGCAGAGAATTTTCTCGTCGATACCACTTTCGTCTTCCATCAACAGCACCCCGATCGGCCGCGAAGCGATCACCACCCCGGGAGCCACCGGAAGCTGCCCCATGACGGCGGCGTCCACCGGGTCGCCATCCTCGGACAGGGTATGGGGGATGAAACCGTAGTTGACCGGATAGTGCATCGCGGTGTGCAGGAAGCGATCGACGAACATCGCGCCCGATTCTTTGTCCAACTCGTATTTCACGGGCGCGCTGCCCATCGGCACTTCGATAATCACGTTGACGTCGTAAGGTACGTTGAGGCCGATGGGAATTTTTTTAATGTCCATGGTCGATGTCTGTCCGCTTCGCAAGGATGGGATTGGGCGCCCGACCTCGGGCGGGCGCGGAAAATGCTGTATGCCATTTTTCCCCCTCGCGGTCCATGGAAGAATTCCAGGGTTGCACCTAACGGTCCGGCGGGGGAGACGCCTCCTGCGGTGGAAAGCGGCGGATCATCCACAGCAACAACAGTAAACCGGGAATGGCGGCGAGCGTGGTCAGAACGAAAAACGTCACCCAATTCACTTGATCGGCGAGCCAGCCGCCGCCCGACGACATCAAGGTGCGCGAGAAGGCCATGAACGACGTCAACAACGCATACTGACTGGCGGTGTAGGCGACGGTGCACAACGATGACAGATAGGCGACGAACGCCGTCGTTCCCATGCCGGTGGTGATGTTTTCGACCGCGACGGTTACCGCCAGCATTCGGGGATCGGGCCCGACCCAGGCCTGCACGACGAACACCAGGTTGGAGGCCGCCATCAGAACACCGCACAGCAAAAGTCCCCGCATCATGCCGAAACGCGCCAGCACCACGCCGCCCAGGACGCCGCCCGCGATGATCGCGTTGAAGCCGAAGATTTTGACGACGGCGGCGATCTCGGTCTTGGAAAAACCGATATCCAGGAAAAACGGGACCTTCATCACCGCCAGGATCGCGTCGCCGTATTTGTAGAGCAGGATAAACAACAAAATCGCCCCCCAGCCCCGCCGCGTCATGAAATCGGCAAACGGGCAGACCACCGCGCCGTAAAGCCAGGCCAAGGTTTCCGCCAGCCAGGGCCGTAAATGACTTTTGCGTTCGAGGAAATCTTCCACCGCCTGCTCGCGGGCTTCGCTTTCGGCGCTGGGACGCACCACCGGTTCGGGATTGATTAAAATGGCGACGATACCCACCAGAACGAACGCCGCCATGCCCCAGAACACCGCTTGCCAGGGGAAAATATCGGCGAAAATAAGCCCCGCCGCACCGCCGCCGACCTGACCCAGCCGCCAGCCGAACACCGCCGTCGCGGCCCCGGCGGCAAGTTTGTCGGCGGGTAGAATTTCGACCCGATAGGCGTCGATGACGATATCCTGGCTGGCCGAGCTGAACGCCACCGCCAGGGCGAGCGCCGCCGTCCACCACGGATCGACGCCGGGCATGGTCATCCCCATACCCCCGATCGCGGCGAGCAGCACCAATTGGGTGAACAAGACCCAGCCCCGGCGGCGGCCAAACAACCGGGTAAACAGCGGCAGCGCCATTTTATCCATGATCGGCGACCACAAAAACTTAATCGAGTAAGGCAAGCTGACCAGCGCGAACAGGCCGATTTCCGTTTTGCTGACCCCCTCGTCCACCAGCCAGGCGCTAAGTGGATCGGCGAGGACGCCAAAGGGCAGGCCGCTGGAAAAGCCCAAAAATAGCAACGACAGCACCCGCCGGTCCCGGTAAACCTCAAGCGCGCTTAACCATGTCCTCATGACCGTTCCCGATGATCTTCCACAAAAAAACCGTCCCCGCCACGCTAGGGTGCGGCGGGGACGGTTGCCAAGGTATTAACGCGACGCGCAAAAAGGACGCGGGCGGCGGATTAGGCCTTTTCGGCGCGGGCGTTGCGCTTGCGTTCGTGCGGATCGAGATAGCGCTTGCGCAGACGGATGTTTTTCGGCGTCACCTCGACCAGTTCGTCGTTTTCGATATAGGCGATCGACTGTTCGAGCGACATCCGCCGGGGCGGCGTCAAGCGCACCGCCTCGTCGGTACCCGAGGCGCGCACGTTGGTCAGCTGCTTGGATTTCATCGGGTTGACTTCGAGATCGCCTGCGCGTGAATGCTCGCCGATGATCATTCCGGTATAGACCTTGACGCCCGAGCCGATGAACAGCGGTCCGCGGCCCTCCAGCCCGGCCAACCCGTAGGCCACCGTGGCGCCCGCCGCGTTGGACACCAACACCCCGTTGCGCCGTCCCGGCAGGAGGCCGACGTGCGGCACGTAGTCGTGAAAGACCCGCGCCATGATGCCGGTGCCCCGAGTTTCGGTGAGAAATTCGCCGTAATATCCGATCATGCCACGCGACGGCACATGAAAAATCAGGCGCACCTTGCCGCCGCCGGACGGGCGCATTTCCTTCATCTGACCCTTGCGCAGGGACAGCGCCTCGACCACGATGCCGGAGTACTCTTCATCGACATCGACGGTGACTTCTTCCAGAGGTTCGGTTTTTTGGCCGCTTTCGGGGTCCTCGTGGATCAGCACCCGGGGGCGCGATATGGTCAGCTCGAAGCCCTCGCGGCGCATCTGTTCGATCAGCACGCCCAATTGCAGTTCGCCGCGACCGGCGACTTCGAAGGCGTCCTTGTTTTCGGCTTCGGTCACCCTGAGGGCGACGTTGCCCTCGGCCTCGGAGAACAGGCGGTCGCGGATCATCCGCGAGGTCACCTTGGTGCCTTCGGTGCCCGCCAGCGGACTGTCGTTGACGGAGAAGGTCATCGCCAGGGTCGGCGGATCGACCGGCTGGGCATGCAGCGGAGTTTCGATCTGAGGGTCGCACAGGGTGTCGGCGACGGTGGCCTTGGTCAGCCCCGCGATGGCGACCAGATCGCCGGAGCGGACCTCGTCGGCGGGAACCCGCTCCAGGCCGCGAAAGGCGAGCAGCTTGGATATCCGCCCCTGTTCGACCAATTTTCCCTCACGGTTGAGGACTTTGACCGTGGTGTTGGGCTTGGCGATTCCGGTAGCGACCCGCCCGGTCAGGATGCGGCCCAGGAAGGGATCGGATTCCAGGGTTACCGCCAGCATGGAAAAGGGACTGTCTTCGTCGATCGTCGGCGCCGGAACGTGGCTCAGGATGGTTTCGAAGATGACGTCCATGTTGTCCCGGGGGCCTTCCGGTTCGGCGGCCGCCCAACCGTTCTTGGCCGAGGCGAAAAGCGTCGGAAAGTCCAATTGTTGGTCGTTGGCGTCGAGCGCCGAGAACAGATCGAAGACTTCGTCTTGGACCTCGTAGGCGCGCTGTTCGGGCTTATCGACCTTGTTGACCACGACGATCGGGCGCAAACCGAGTTTTAACGCCTTGGCGGTGACGAATTTGGTTTGCGGCATCGCGCCTTCGGCGGCATCGACCAGCAACAGGACGCCATCGACCATCGACAGGATGCGTTCCACCTCGCCGCCGAAATCGGCGTGGCCCGGGGTATCGACGATATTGATACGGGTGCCTTTCCACTCCACCGAGGTCGGCTTGGCGAGAATGGTGATGCCGCGCTCGCGCTCCAACTCGCCCGAATCCATGGCCCGTTCGGCGACCTGTTGGTTTTCGCGGAACGATCCCGACTGTCTCAACAAGACATCGACCAGGGTCGTCTTGCCATGATCGACGTGGGCGATGATGGCGATATTGCGTATATCCATATTCATTTCCTCTGGCCCCGGGGGGCGGAATTCCTCATCGCGGTCGGCCCGTCATGAGAATAATTGATCGTCCCGGCGCGAGGCCGCGGGCGAGAAAAGCATTCTTAGGCAACGCCCAATATGGTGTTGAGGCGATCCTTCAAATTATCGGCGGGGCGCGCCCCGAACTGAGCGATCACGTCCCCGGCGCAAATGCCGCCGATCCGCGCGCACAGCGCCAAGTCGTCACCGTGTCCGTTGGTCAAACCGTACAAAAATCCCGCGGCGTAGGCGTCGCCCGCACCGGTGGTGTCCATCACCTTGGCGACGCTTTCGGCATCGACCACGTGCAGTTCCTCGCCGCTGACCACGATCGAGCCCTTTTCCGAGCGAGTCAGGGCGGCGATCTTGCAATGACCGCGCGCCTTCTGAAGCGCGTCGTCGAAGGTCACGGTCCGATACAGCGACATGATCTCGTCTTCGTTGGCGAACAGAATATCGACGTGGTTTTCCACCAGGGCGAGGAAGCTGTCGCGGTGACGATCGACGCAGAACGGGTCGGACAGCGACAGCGACACCATGCGCCCCGCCTCGTGGGCGATCTTGGCGGCCTTAACGAAGGCTTCCTTGGCGGTGTCCTTGTCCCAAAGGTAGCCTTCCATATAGGTCACCTTGGCGGCGGCGATGACGTCGGGATCGACATCGTCGGCGTTCAAATCGACGCAGGCGCCCAAATATGTGTTCATCGTGCGTTCGGCGTCGGGGGTAACCACGATCATGCTGCGCGCGGTGGGCGCGCCGTCTTTCGAGGGCGCGGTGGCGAAATGCACCCCCGCGCTGGTGATATCGTGGGCGAAGACGCGGCCCAGTTGATCGTCGCTGACCTTGCCGATGAACGCCGCGCGCGCGCCCAAAAGCGCCAGCCCGGCGATGGTATTGGCCGCCGAACCGCCCGAGCATTCGATGCCCGGTCCCATATCTTGGTACAGCGCCTCGGCGCGGACGTCGTCAACCAGGGCCATCGACCCCTTGTTTAAGCCATGCTTGCCGATAAAGGCGTCATCGGCATGGGCGAGAACGTCCACGATCGCATTGCCGATCCCCGCGACATCGAAGCGTGTCTGCGTCATTGTCGTATTTCCTCGATTGTTCGAACGCGTCTAAAAAGGCCTCTTTCGCGGCGCAGTATACAAGGCGCGCCCGCCAGGGGAAGCACAAACCGCCGGGGCCGGACCCCTCAATATTCATTTGGGGCATTTTCCTTGCCGCGTCGGGCCTGCGCAAAGTACATATAAAGGTAGTCACGGTAATTACGAATGAAAGCCGCACGCCACATGATCGGTGCGTTCTACAAAGGGTTCGAGCAACTCTCCGACCCCAAGACCCGCAAAGTAATTTGGAGTTCTATCGCCTGGTCGGTGCTGATTTTCGCCGCCCTGTGGGGGCTTGCCTGGACGGCGATCGCCTCCAGCGCGCTTTTTTCCCTGCATTGGCTCGATGTTTTGGTTGACGCCCTGGGCATGTTGGCGACGCTGGCGCTAACGTGGTTCTTGTTTCCCGCCGTGGTCACGGCGGTGGGTTCGTTGATGCTGGAAAGCGTCGCCGACGCCGTCGAGGAACGTCATTACCCCGCCCTGGACAAGCCCAGCGGGCCGCCACTTTCCCAGCTCATCATGCCCGCCTTGAAATTCACCGCGGTCAGCGTCGGGCTCAATCTGTTGACGCTGCCGTTCATTGTCGCCGCGCCGCCGCTCTTTCCCTTCATCTATTACGCGCTCAACGGATACTTGTTGAGCCGGGAATATTTCGAATTGGTCGCCTTTCGCCGCATTCCCCCAAAGGCGGCGCGCGCTTTGCGCCTGGAACACAGCAAAAAATTATTCGCCGCGGGCGTGATCATCGCCTTCTTGCTGACGGTGCCGATCGTCAATTTGCTCGCCCCGGCGGTCGCCACCGCGACGTTCGTTCATTTGTTCGAACGCTGGCGCGCGCAAAGTGGCGCCACCGCTACACCACGGTTTTGACCCCCACAGACGCCCGTACATTGTCCGGGTGACGTGGCCCGCCGGTCGGCATACAATGGGACTCCGATCTTTCGGGATCGGGCCCATGGCCACGAGCGAGCGGCCGTTAGCGTGATACCGGCGGGGAGACTGAACCTATGTTTCGACGCAAAGACGGTGAAAAAGACGTAGCCGATAAAAAAGATGAGGGTCCGGACATCGCGCCGACGATCCCTCTCAGGCCCTTTTCAGGCAAGGCCGGTCCGGCCCCGCACCCGACGGCAAAAGCGCCCGCTTTCGCGTTTCCTCCAGACAAGGAAAGCACCATCACCCATCCCGCCCCACATATCCCCCGCCCCACGCAAGCCCGATCACCGTACGCCCATCGGCGCGACCGAAAGCCGACGGTTGCTGATCCCCGGCGAGGTCGCCATCACCGGAGAGATCGTCAAATGCGAAAAATTAATCGTCGAGGGCGAGTTTCGCGGAACGGCGATGAGCGCCCGGGGCCTTCTTGTCGGCGAGCGCGGCGTTTTTCAGGGCGAGGCCGCGGTCGATGAGGCCGAGATTATCGGTTTTTTCGACGGCGCCCTGACAGTGCGCGAAAAACTGCTTATCCGCGCCGGCGGACGGGTCAAGGGCACCGTGCGTTACGGTCGCCTGTCCATCGAAAACGGCGGCGTGCTGAGTGGCGATACGCAGCCTCTCGACGAAAACGGCAAAACGTGAGCATATCGCACGACGTCGGCGGGCATATCTATCTTCCCTTCGCCCCCGTATTTTCTTCCGGACTCTCCTCCGAACAACCATGGAACGCTCCTCAGGTCTCACCTCAATGCCCTATTCCTATTCCCATGCCCAGACGACCATTTTCGCCCGCCGCCGACCAGGACTTCGAGGGCTGCTTATCACCGGTCTTCTCGTCCTGACCGCCTGCGCCGGGCGCACGCCGCACACCGCCACGCCCGACACCCCCCCGACCCATACCGTTCCGACAGGCGCAGGCGCGCCGGACAAGGGTGTTTTCGAGGCCCGGCCAACACCGCAGACGCCTCCGGTCCAGGTCCGCCGGAAGAGCCGGGAACGGCCGCAAATTCACGCCGCCTCCCTTATCGGCATGGATGCGCTCACCGTGGAAAAGACCCTCGGCCCTCCGCAATTTGTCCGTCACGATCTTCAAGCCCAGATCTGGCAATACGCCAGCGCGACATGCATTCTCGACCTGTTTTTATACCCACCCCCATCGACCGGGAAAAAAACGGTGAAAAATCCTCCCGATTCACCGGCCCACCGCAACGTGCTGCACATCGAAAGTCACACCCGCCAGGGCGCGCCGATACCCGAAGACAGCTGCCTGCGCACGCTGGAACCGGACGCGGGCTGAGCGGCCGAGAGTGGCGTTTAGATCGGAATCGCCTTGCCCTTAAAGGCGCACAGGTCATTGACGGCGCACGTCCCGCATTGAGGCTTGCGCGCCTTACAAACATAGCGACCGTGTAAAATAAGCCAGTGGTGAGCGTGCTGCTTCCATCGGGTGGGCGTCGCCTTATCCAGTTTTTTTTCAACATCGAGCACCGTCTTTCCCGGAGCCAAGCCGGTCCGGTTGGAAACCCGAAAAATATGCGTGTCAACCGCAATCGTCGGCACGCCAAACGCAATATTGAGCACGACATTGGCGGTTTTCCGACCGACGCCGGGTAATTTTTCCAGGGCCTCGCGCGTGGTGGGAACGGCTCCGTCATGCTCGTCCAGCAAAATTTGACTGAGCTTGATGACGTTCTTCGCCTTGGTGTTGAACAGTCCGATCGTCTTGATGAAGTTCTTAAGCCGACCCTCGCCCAGGGCGACCATCTGGGCGGGTGTCGTGATTTTCTTAAAAAGCGGGCCGGTAGCCTTGTTGACGCCGACATCCGTCGCCTGCGCCGACAGGACCACGGCGACCAGCAGGGTGTATGGATTGATCCAGTTCAACTCTCCTTTCGGCTCAGGGTTTTGTGCGCTTAATCTGCTATAAAATTCATTGATGTCGGCTCTTTTCATCTCTTCTCCCTATTCCGTCCGTATCCTGATCGAAATTCCGTCCCGAATCCAGGGCCTGGATCGGTCGGCGCGGGGCGCAATCCAGCGCTTTTCTAAAAATTGGCGACGGCATGTATACTTTTTTGTGATGCTTTTTCTTTACCATGGCGCGGGGCTTGACCGTCGTGGCAGTATACGCCGGACACGCACGGAATTCGTGTATTGGGCGGCATCGGTGTACCCGATCCGCCTTCAACCTTTGTTTTTTGATCGGTCCCGATGACCACTGCAAAGAAAATTACGCCCCCCCTAACCGACAAGCCTTTTCCCCTAGCCGACCATTTTCGTAAACGGATCATACCGGGGATGCTTTTGTTCATTGTCATCCTGGGGGTGTTGGTCTGGCTCGCCTTCCAACAGATCGCACAAAAAATTTACCTTGAGCAGGCGCAGGCGCGCGCCGACCTGATCACGGAAACCGTTGAAAACGCCCTCCCCACGCAGTGGAAGGCTTTTCTAGCGAATACCGCCACGCCAAGCGACCTTGCCGCCCTGGACAAGGTCTTCCAGGAAGAAGCCCTGCGGCGAAAATTGACGAGCCTGCGCGTATTCGATCCTTCGGGCGCCGTGATTTACGATTCAAAAGGCGCCAAGACCCCCGCTCATAAAACCTCGGCGGCGCTTTCGAAAATCATTGCCGGAGGCGGGGCGTCGGCCAGCCACATCGATCTGCCCAGCGGAGACCATTTCGAGCTGTACGTGCCCCATCGCGACGAGAGCGGTGCTTTACTCATCGTTTTCGAGCTGTTTGAACCGGCCAGCTATTCAAACGAACTTCTGATTCGAACCGCCGTGCCCGCCATCGCCGTGCCCGCCATTCTTTTGTTGGGACTGTTATGGATTCTGCGCGTTCTGGTGCTGCGCGCCCAAGGCGATATCGACCGGCGCACAAGCGCCATCGCCGAGTTGAGTCACCGCCTGGAAACTTTTGTCTCGTCAAGCGCCCTCGACGCCGCGAAGGCCGCTCACGGCGCCGATGGAATCGCCTCGAAAAATATCACGTGCACGCTGTTCCACTCCGATGTGCGCGATTTCACCAGCCTCGCCGAAACCAACAGCCCCCAGGACGTCGTTTCTTTTCTCAACGACCTGATGACGGTTCAAGTCGAAATCGTAGCCAAGCATGGCGGCGATGTCGATAAGATGATCGGCGATGCGCTGTTGGTGCGTTTCGAGGGTCCCGAACGGGAACGGCGCGCGATCTCCGCCGCCCGCGATATCTTGAACGAAGCCCGCCTCAAGAGGCTGGCTCGGGGGGTCGGTGTCGGGATTTATTCCGGAGAGGTCATCTCCGGGGCGATCGGACCCAGATCGCGGCGCGACTTCACCGTTATCGGCGACAGCGTCAATATCGCCGCACGGTTATGCTCGAACGCACGAAAAAACGAGTTGATCGTCGATACACAGACCGCGGCCCGCGCCGACATCCGCGATTTCGGCCCCCCCGACAAACTTGCCGTCAAGGGACGCAACGAGCCGCTTACCGTTCACCGCTGGACCGCCCGCCAACCCGACCGTCCGCGCTGAAGCCCTCGCCGGCGGTTTCGATGGCGCGCCTACTTGAAACCCAAAACGTGCGCCATCGAATACAGGCCGGGCCGCTGAGCCGCGCACCACATCGCGCCCTGCACCGCGCCACGGGCGAACACGGTGCGCGCGCTCGCCTTATGGGTCAGTTCGATACGCTCGCCGTCGCCGGCGAAAATCACGCTGTGATCGCCCACCACATCGCCGCCGCGCAAGGTGGCGAAGCCGATATGGCCGCTTTGGCGTGGGCCGACGATGCCATCGCGCACTTTATCCGCGACCCGGTCGAGATCGACGCCCCGGCCCTTCGCCGCGCTGCGACCCAGCGCCAGGGCCGTGCCCGAGGGGGCATCGACTTTATGGCGATGGTGCATTTCGACGATTTCAATATCGAACTCCGGCCCCAACACCGCCGCCGTTTGGGCGACAAGGCCTTGCAGTAGGTTCACGCCCAACGAATAGTTCGCCGCCTGGAGCACCGCGACCCGGCGCGCCGCATCGTCGATGGCGCGCTGCTGGTCGGGATCGAGACCCGTGGTGCCGACGACGAGCGCCGCGCCCAGCGCCGCCGCCATGGCGCCATGGCGCGCCGTCGCCTCGGGAAAGGTAAAATCAATGACCACATCGGCGGCGGCGAACAGGGCTTCGCTATCCGCGCCAAGAGGCGCGCCGATTTCACCGCGCCCAGCCAGCGCGCCGAGGTCGGCGCCCAACTCGGGGTGGTCGGCGCGATCGACGCCACCGATTAAATCCGCCCCCTCGGTTTCCAGGCAGACTTCCACCAGCATTCGGCCCATGCGTCCCGCCGCGCCGACGATTCCGATTTTCATTCTGCTTTCCCCCCTGCCGCCGCCCCATGAAAGAGACGCTCGGACCGCGCGATCAATCCTTGAGATCTTCCCACAGGTCCTTGACCTTGTCGAAGAAACCGTGGGATTGCGGACTGTGGGTTTCGCCCGACGTCGCATTGGCGAATTCCTTGAGCAGGTCCTTTTGCTTTTTATTCAGTTTCACCGGCGTTTCCACATCGACGCGCACGAACATGTCGCCGCGCGCCGCCGAACGCAACACACTCATACCCTTGCCCTTGAGACGGAACTGTTGACCCGGCTGAGTGCCCTCGGGAACGTTCAAGCGCGCCAGCGCGCCGTCCACGGTCGGCACCTCGATAGATCCCCCCAGGGCGGCGGTGGTCATCGCAATCGGCACCCGGCAATGAATGTTCGCGCCCTCGCGGCGGAACAGACGGTGCGGCTCCAGGCTCAAAAAGATATACAGATCGCCTGCCGGCGCGCCGCGCAGACCGGCCTCGCCCTCGCCGGTCAACCGGATCCGGGTGCCGTCCTCGACCCCGGCGGGGATGTTGACCGATAGCGTTTTTTCCTTGTGCACGCGCCCCGATCCACCGCAGGCGCGGCACGGATCCTTGATCACCTTGCCCTGGCCGTCGCACGACGGGCAGGTCCGCTCGACGGTAAAAAAGCCCGATTGCGAGCGCACCCGACCATGTCCGCCGCAGGTCGTGCAGGTGACCGGCTTGCTGCCCCCCTCGGCGCCCGAGCCCGAACAACTCGCGCAGGGCACCGACGTCGGGACGCGAATCTTAGTCTGCAGGCCGCGAAAGGCGTCCTCCAGAGTAATCGTCATATTATAGCGGATATCGGAGCCGCGCCCCGACTGTTGCTGGCCGCGCGCTGCGCCGAAACCGCCAAACATTTCTTCGAAAATATCGCCGAAGCCTTCGAAGCCCGCACCGCCACCGGCGAAACCGCCGCCGCCGCCGCCCATGCCGCCCTGCTCGAAGGCGGCATGGCCGAAACGATCGTAAGCGGCGCGCTTGTCGCCGTCTTTCAGGACCTCGTAGGCCTCGTTGACCGCTTTGAATTTCAGCTCGGCGGCCTCATCTCCCGGATTGCGATCGGGGTGATACTTCATCGCCAGTTTGCGATACGCCTTCTTGATCTCGGCGTCGTCGGCGCCGCGTTCCAAGCCCAGCAGCTGATAATAATCTTCCTTCGCCATCGATATCCCTCATGGAGAATTTTCGCGAAACCGGAGGCGAGTCCACCATCCCACGAACACCGGTTTTCCAAACGGCCCGGCCGGAAATTTCCGACCGGGCCGCCATTCTTTGGAAAGGCGGCGCTACTTCGCGCCCTTATCGGCGTTGGGATCGACCTCTTCAAAATCGGCATCGACGACGCCGTCATCATCCCCCGAGGCCGATGCTTCACCGCCCGCTTCCGGAGCCGCATCTTCGCCGGCTTCCTGCTGCGCCTTGTACATCGCCTCGCCCAGCTTCATCGCCGCCTGGGTCAGGGCCTCGGTCTTCGCCTTGATATCCTCGGCGTCATCACCCTCAAGCGCCTCCTTAAGCGCCGCCGAGGCGGTCTCGATGGCGGCCTTGTCCTCGGCGGGGACTTTGTCGCCATGCTCCTTGAGATTCTGCTCGGTGGAGTGCATCAAGCTTTCGCCGTGGTTCTTGGCGTCAACCAATTCACGACGCTTTTTATCCTCTTCGGCGTGCTCCTCGGCTTCCTTGACCATGCGTTCGATATCGTCCTCGCCGAGACCGCCCGAGGCTTGGATGCGAATCTGCTGTTCCTTGCCGGTGGCTTTATCCTTGGCGGAAACGTTGACGATGCCGTTGGCGTCGATGTCGAACGTCACCTCGATCTGCGGCATGCCGCGCGGCGCGCCGGGAATTCCGACGAGGTCGAACTGACCGAGAATCTTGTTGTCGGCGGCCATTTCCCGTTCGCCCTGGAAAACGCGGATGGTCACCGCGGTCTGGTTGTCCTCGGCGGTCGAGAAGACCTGCGACTTGCGCGTCGGAATCGTGGTGTTGCGGTCGATCAGGCGGGTGAAGACGCCGCCCAGGGTTTCGATCCCGAGCGACAGCGGCGTCACGTCGAGCAAGAGGACGTCCTTGACGTCGCCCTTCAGCACGCCGCCTTGAATGGCGGCGCCGATCGCCACCACCTCGTCGGGGTTGACCCCCTTGTGCGGCTCGCGGCCGAAGAATTCCTTGACCACCTCAATAACCTTGGGCATGCGCGTCATGCCACCGACCAAGATCACTTCGTCGATTTCCGAGGCCTTCAGACCGGCGTCTTTCAGCGCCGCCTTGCACGGCCCGACGGTGCGCTTGATCAAGTCGCCGACCAGGCTTTCCAGCTTGGCGCGGGTCATCTTGATGTTGAGGTGCTTAGGCCCCGCCTGATCGGCGGTGATGAACGGCAGGTTGACCTCGGTCTGGCTGGTCGAGCTTAGCTCGATCTTGGCCTTTTCCGCGGCCTCGCGCAGACGCTGCAACGCCAGCTTGTCGTCGCGCAGGTCGATGCCGTTTTCCTTTTTGAACTCGTCGGCCAAATAATCGACGATTTTAATGTCGAAATCCTCGCCGCCCAAGAAGGTATCGCCATTGGTTGACTTGACCTCGAACACGCCGTCGCCGATCTCCAGGATCGACACGTCGAAGGTGCCGCCGCCCAGATCGTATACGGCGACGATCCCACTGCCTTTTTTCTCCAGCCCATAGGCCAACGCCGCCGCGGTCGGCTCGTTGATGATGCGCAACACTTCGAGGCCGGCGATCTTGCCGGCGTCCTTGGTCGCCTGGCGTTGGCTGTCGTTGAAATACGCGGGCACCGTGATCACCGCCTGGGTGACGTCCTGACCCAAATAGCTTTCCGCGGTTTCCTTCATTTTTTGCAAAATGAACGCCGAAACCTGAGAGGGCGAATATTTTTTGCCCTGGGCCTCGACCCAGGCGTCGCCACTATCGCCCTTGACGATGGCGTAGGGCACCATGTCCTTGTCCTTGGCGGTAATGGGATCATCGAACGCACGCCCGATCAGGCGTTTGATGGCGTAGAGCGTGTTGCCCGGATTGGTCACCGCCTGACGTTTGGCCGACTGGCCGACGAGACGTTCGCCCGACTCGGTGAAGGCGACCATCGACGGCGTCGTGCGCGCGCCTTCGGCATTTTCAATAACCTTGACTTCGGAACCGTCCATGATGGCGACGCAGGAGTTCGTGGTTCCAAGATCGATACCGATAACCTTGCTCATAGTATCCTCTCTCATTTGCGGCGGACAATCGCGGGCCTTATCAAAAGCGCCCCTCGCGTCCCCTAGGGTTCACCGCCACGATCGAAACCGTCGGGCGGCATAAAGGTTCATGTGTACTGATAAAGGTTCATGTGCACAGACATAACGCCTACATTTGCCCGTTATATAGGCCCATGAGGCAAAACGCGCAACTGCTCAACATCCCGAACGCCTACAGTTCCTCATCAATTTTTCCACCCTTTTCGTCCGCTTTGGCGGGAGCGACGTCGGGATAGGCTTTTTGCCCGTCCGCGGGGCTCTCTGCGTGCGGCGCGGGCGCGGCCTTCGCCCCGCCGGTGGCGACCAGGACCTGGGCCGGACGCAACAAGCGCCCGGCGATGGTATAGCCGCTGCGCACTTCCTGCACCACGGTGCCCTCGGGGACGTCCGGGTTGGGGATTTGCGACAGCGCCTCGTGGACGTTGTGGTCGAACGGCTTACCTTCGGACGCGACCCTTAAGATAGCGTTGCGTTCGAAAGCGCCGAGCATTTCCCGTTCGGTCATCTCAACGCCAACGCATAAATTATTAAGGACCTCGCTGGCGGCGCGCTCCTCGGCGCCGACGCTGTCCAGGGCGCGGCGCAGATTATCGCCGACGCCAACCATGTCGCGGGCGAAATTGGCGATCGCGTATTTCGAGGCGTCGGCCTTCTCACGCGCCGCAATCCGCCGGGCGTTTTCGGCGTCGGAAAGGGCGCGCAACATTTTATCTTTTAGCTCCGCCACCTCCGCTTCGAGTTTGGCGATGGTTTCGGCGGATGCATCCCCCGTGGTTTCCGCGGCTTCGGGCCGCGCCGCGTCCTGGTGCTTCGCCTCGGGCGGTGTTTCGCCATTGCCGTCTTCGGGGATCTCGGTTTTTTGCGTCGTCATCTCGCAAATACTCTCCGTCATTGGGTTTTCAGAAGGTTAACCAACCACACGACCGATCAACTTCGACGTATAATCGACCATCGGAATAATCCGGGCGTAATTCATCCGCGTCGGGCCGATCACGCCGATCGCTCCGACGATACGCTCCTGCTTATTGCGGTAGGGTCCGACAATCAGCGTGCAGCCCGACATACCGAACAGCTTGTTGTCGGCGCCGATAAAAATTTGCACACCTTCGGCTTTGTCCGTCAGCCCCAGAAGGCGCGCCATCATCTCCTTGGTTTCCAGGGCCTCGAAAAGGGCGCGAATGTGTTCCAGATCGGCGACGGCGTCAACGTCGTCCAGCAAGTTGGCCTGGCCGCGCACGATCAACGCGCCGCCCGGCGCGCCTTCGCCGGACCACACCGCCATACCGTTTTTCACCACCCGCGCCGTCAACTCATCGAGGGCGACACGATGGCCGTCGAGTTCGTGGGCGATGGTGTCGCGCGCCTCGCTCAGGGTGCGCCCGACCAGACGCGCCGACAAAAAATTGGTCGCCTCGACCAAGGCTGAGGGGCGAACATCCAACGGGACCTCGATAATGCGATTTTCGACCACCCCATTTTCGGTGACCAAAACCACCAACGCTCGACCCGGACTTAACGATACGAACTCGATATGCTTCAGCGGACTTTCGGTCTTCGGCGCCATCACCATGCCGGCGCAGCGCGACAGTCCCGACAAGGTGGCGGTGGCGGTTTCCAAAAGGCCCTCGATACTATTGCCCGCGCTTTGGCACTTGGCCTCCAGGCTCTGACGTTCGTCTTCGGTCAGGTTGCCGATTTCCAAGAGACCATCGACGAACAAGCGCAGTCCCGCCTCGGTGGGCACCCGCCCGGCCGAGGCATGGGGCGCAAACAGCAGCCCCATATCCTCGAGGTCGGCCATCACGTTGCGCACGGTCGCGGGCGACAATGACAGCGGCAGTTTTTGCGATAGGGTGCGCGAACCGATCGGCGTGCCGGTCTCAAGATAACCATCGACGATCTGCCTGAAAATTTCACGCGAGCGTTCATTCAGTTCGGAAATCATGTCATCCCGTTTCGCTGTTCATCCGCGTTGTTCATCCGCGTTTCGCCGCGCGCCTCCGCTAAGCGCCCATGGGTCCGCCGAACGACGATAGCCCTTTGTGGCGCGAAGGTAGTCGCGCCCGCACCCGTCGTCAACGCTTGCCCTTCATTCTTTTTGGCCATCTTTCGCCATTATTCAGCAAAATATCGACTTTTCCCGAATCCTGAAATGGGGGGCTTTACGCAAGGTGGCTCGGCGGGGTAGCTTCCAGCGAACGACGCGGCGCGGCGGGCTCGCCTCACTACCGCGCCGCCCTCCCATTGATCGTATGTGTTAAGGATACCCCGATATGAGACCTTCCGGCCGCCAGACCGACGAGATGCGTACCGTCAGCCTCGAGACCGGCGTCACCAAATACGCCGAGGGCTCATGCATGGCGCGCTTCGGCGACACCCACGTGCTGTGCACGGCGTCGATCGAAACCCGGGTTCCGCCTTGGTTGCGCGGCAAGGGCAGCGGCTGGGTCACCGCCGAATACGGCATGCTGCCCCGCTCCACCTCGGAACGCATGAACCGTGAGGCGGCGCGCGGCAAGCAATCGGGACGAACCCAGGAAATTCAGCGCCTGATCGGCCGCAGCCTGCGCGCCGTCACCGACCTGAAGGCGATGGGCGAAATTCAGATCACGGTTGACTGCGATGTCATCCAGGCCGACGGCGGCACCCGCACGGCGTCGATTACCGGCGCTTACGTGGCGCTATTCATGGCCTTCGAGAAGCTGGTCAAGACCGGGGCGCTAAAGTCGATCCCGATCACCGATCAGGTGGCGGCGGTGTCGTGCGGCCTGTACAAGGGAGCGGCGGTGCTCGATCTCGATTACATCGAGGACAGCGACGCCGAGGCCGACACCAACTTCGTGCTCACCGCGTCGGGCGGCATCGTCGAAGTGCAGGGCACCGCCGAGGATAAACCCTTCACCCAAGAGCAGTTCATGGAGCTGATGCGCCTCGCGCGCCTCGGCGTGGACGAGCTGTGCCTGGCGCAACGCGCGGTCCTCAGTCAGAATATCTAACGGCGGGAGGGGAACGTCATGACGCGGCGCTTCGAGGGCGGCAAGTTGGTGATCGCCTCGCATAACGCGGGCAAGGTGCGGGAAATCGACGCCCTGCTCAGGCCGCTGGGGGCCGACGTCGTTTCGGCGGGTGACCTTGGCCTCGGTGAGCCGGTCGAGGACGGCGCGACGTTCGTCGCCAATGCCGAGATCAAGGCGCGCGCCGCCGCCGCCGCCAGCGGCGCGGTCGCCCTGGCCGACGATTCCGGCTTGTGCGTCGATGCGCTGGATGGCGATCCCGGCATTTTCTCGGCGCGCTGGGCGGGACCCGGCAAGGACTTCGCCGCCGCCATGGCGAAGATCGAAGACGCCCTCGCCCGGGCGGCGCAAGAAGGCCGAACCTCGCGGCGCGCCCATTTCGTGTGCGCCTTGTCGCTATGCTGGCCCGACGGCCATTGCGAAAGCGTCGAGGGTAAAGTCTTCGGCGTCCTGGTCTGGCCAATGCGCGGGCAAAAGGGGTTCGGCTATGACCCCATTTTCCTGCCCGACGGCCACCACCTGACTTTCGGCGAGATGGAACCCGACGCCAAGCACGCCATCAGCCATCGGGCCAACGCCTTCAATCTGTTGACGGAAGCGTGTTTCTAACCCGCCCGCCGTCTCAAAGCGTGATCCCTTGGCGGAAAGAGGTCCCGCAATGACCGACGAGGCCATCGCACTTTATATTCACTGGCCGTTTTGCCTGTCCAAGTGCCCGTATTGCGACTTCAATTCGCACGCCTCCGATCGCGCGGCTATCGATCAGGCGCGTTGGCGCGACGCCCTGCTTCGGGAGGTCGATCACTACGCCGTCCTGTGTCCCGGCCGCCCCCTGGGCAGTCTGTTTTTCGGCGGCGGCACGCCGTCGCTGATGGACCCCGAGACCGTGCGCGCCCTGATCGCACGGGCGCGACGCCATTGGCCCTGGAACGGCGACATCGAAATCACCCTGGAGGCCAACCCGACGTCGGTCGAAACCGCGCGGCTCGAAGCCTTTCGCGACGCCGGGGTCAACCGGGTGTCGCTCGGCGTGCAGTCCCTCGACGATGACGCGCTGCGTTTCCTGGGGCGCGGCCACAGCGCCGCCGAGGCCCTACGCGCCGTGCGCACGGCGGCGGATCATTTCGATCGTTTCAGTTTCGATCTGATTTACGCCCGACCCGAACAAACTCCCAAAGACTGGCGCGATGAGCTGGGCCGCGCCCTCGACGTCGCCGGCGGTCATCTGTCGCTGTATCAGCTCACCATCGAGCCGGGCACCGCCTATTTCCGCGACGGGGTTACGACGGCGGACGAGGACGCCGCCGCGACATTGTTCGAGATCACCCAGCAACTGTGCGCCGACGCCGGTCTGCCCGCCTATGAAATTTCCAACCATGCGCGCCCGGACCAACAATCACGCCATAATCTGACCTACTGGCGAGGCGGCGAATACATTGGCGTCGGTCCGGGCGCGCATGGGCGAATTTTGCAGGACGGACGGACCCACGCCACCCACCAGATCGCGACCCCGGCACGCTGGTTGGAGCGCGTCGATCAACGTGGCCACGGGACGGCGAAATCAACGCCGCTCGACGCTTCGCAACGCCGCGACGAACTGGTTATGACGGGTCTGCGCCTGAGCGCGGGCATCGACCGCGAGCGCTTCGAACGTCAGACCGGCGCGCCCATCCTCGATGTTTTTTCACGCAGCGCCGTGAACACCCTAATCGAGGGCGGCTTCATCACCCTCGACAACCGCGCGCTGCGCGCCACCCCCGCGGGTTTACTGCGCTTGAACGGCGTCATCGCGACATTGCTCGCCTAGGCCGAAACCGGGACCGGGACCGGGAAAAACCGCGCAACGGCTAGGGTCAGGACCTCTTAATCTGATGCGTCCGGCGGAGATGAATTTAAGTGTGGGTTAGGCGGAAAACCCGCCGCAATGGCCCTCATTGCAAGGATTTTCCAACGACATCCGCACTTAAACTCATCCCGTCCCGCAGGAATTTGTGAAAAATGCCCCAGGAACGTCGTCGAAGACTTTTGAAAGTGAACGGCACTTCCGGCAAGTCTTCTCCTAGGCCTGTGACATTTTTCACAAACCAGACGCATCAGATGAAGAGGTCCTGACCTAGGGAAAAGCCTTCGGCGCCGGATCGATCACGCGCGAGGAATGGCGCCCCACCTCAAGCACCGCCAACCCTCGCTGAACGCTGCCGTCAGGCATCAAGCGAAAAATGCCATCGCGCCCAACGAAACCGGTCGATGTCGTCAAGTCGGCGGGGCTATAGGCCGGACCTCCCTCGCGGGCGCCCAAAACCACGGCAAGGGCGCAGGCGTCGTAGGCCAGCGTCGCCACACGGGGCGGGTTGACCGCATAGACCTGCTTATAGCGTTGGACGAAATCCGCCCGAAGTTGCGGCGCCGGGGCGGCGTACCAGCCCCCCAAAAGGGCCGGCTCGGCGCCAATTCCCGGCGCATCCCACTGTCCCGCGCCCAAGATGTGCACCTTTTGCGGATCGATATCGTAAAACGGCAGCAGGGCGGCGATCGCCGTCAGACGCTTGCCGCCATCGGCCAACACCACGGCGTCGAACGGCGAATCGCCCAAAGTCACCAACCCCTTTAGGCGTTTCAGCGCCAAACGCGAAGCCTCGTCATTGCGCACCTCAAGAGCGCGGCGTTGATCGAGCAGCGCCCGGTGGCGGCTGTCGTAATCGGCGATGCGGCGTACCACGGCGCTATAATCCCGGGCGGCGGGATCGTAAAGCGCGGCGGCGGTGACGCGCGCCCCGCGGTCAAGGGTCGCCTGACGCAACGCCCGGGAAACCACGCGCCCATATTCGGTATCGGGCGCGAGCAGGGCAAATCGGCTTGCACCCTTTGAAATCGCATAATCGACGACACGCGTCACTTCGTCGCCGGGGGAAAATCCCAACGTATAGACGCCCGGCGCGGCGGCGGAACGATCGTTGGAAAAAGCCAAAACCGGCACACCCGCGGGACGGGCGATATCCTGGATCGCGCGGACCGAACCGGATAGAAGCGGCCCCATGATCAAACGCGCGCCCTCGGCCAACGCCGCCTGGGCCGCCGCGCGCGCGCCATCCGGGGTACCCTGGGTGTCGTGGACAGTCATCTCGAAACCATCCTTGGCAAAATCAAACAACGCCATTTGCGCCGCGTTAAGCATCGCTTGGCCGACCCGTGCATTGGCTCCACTCAGGGGCAGCAGCAATGCCGTGCGCACGCCTTGAGGTGCGGAAATTCCCGCCGGGCCTTGAGCTTGGCCGGGCGCTTTCGGGGTGCCCAGGCCTTTCAGAATTTCCTCCAGCGTCGGTAATTTCGGCTGTTGGGCAGGCGGTTTCGGTGCGGGGGGACGGGGCACCGTCGGGGCGGCGGGCCGCGTCCCGCTCGACGGTGGGGCGGATAGGACCGGGCCTTGATTGCCCCCTTGCTTCCCCAGCAAGAATTGGCCAGACTCACACGCGCTCAACAGCAGCGTCAACCCCAAAAGACCCGAGATCAGCACCCATGGCCGCACGGCGAAATATTTCTTCAAAAAAGCTCGAAACGTCATCCGGTGCATCAACCCCATCATCTCACGGCTCCCTATCGGCCACAGAGCCTAACTCCATGGCAGAGGGGAGTAAACCGCCTAAACAAGCTTTGCCGGGAGGGCTGTATCTCGTCGCCACCCCGATCGGAAACGCCGGCGATATTACCCTGCGCGCCCTGGACGTCATCGCCCGAGCCGACGTGCTGGCTTGCGAGGATACCCGCGTCAGCGCCAAACTTCTGGCGGCGCACGCCATACGGCGCACGCTTATTTCATACCATGATCACAACGCGGCATCGATGCGTCCCGTGATCCTTGAACATCTCAGGAACGGCGACAGCGTGGCTTTGATTTCCGACGCCGGGACGCCCTTGGTCTCCGATCCCGGCTACAAGCTGGTGCGCCAGTGCCGGGAGGAGGGTCTCGACGTGACCACGGTCCCCGGAGCCTCGTCCGTACTCAGCGCACTGCAACTTTCCGCCCTGCCCAGCGACAGGTTCCTTTTCGTCGGTTTTTTACCCCCCAAACAGGCGGCGCGCCGCCATGCCCTGGAAGACATCAAGGATATCAAGGCGACTTTGGTGATCATGGAAAGCGCGAAACGGTTGCCCAAAATGCTCGGCGACGCCGCCCACGTCCTGGGCGAACGCGAAGCCTGCGTGACCAGAGAGATGACCAAGCTGTTCGAGGAGGCGCGTTCGGAGAGTCTTCACAATCTCGCCGATTTCTATACCCAAAACGGTCCCCCGAAAGGCGAGGTCGTCGTCGTCGTCGAGGGCGCGCGCGCGAAAGACGCCCCCTCCGACGAGGCTCTCGACGCCCTACTCGGCGACGCCCTGCGAGACCACACCCTACGCGACGCCGTGGACGAGGTGGCGCATCGCACCGGCGTGGCGCGAAAACGGGTTTATCGCCGCGCCTTGGCGCTGCCGCGGGAGACCGCGTCACCCACCGACGACGCATGACCAGCCACAGCACCGGAAAACGCGGCGAGGAGCTGGCCACCCTTTTCTTGCGCGCCAAGGGCTACGCCATCGTCGCCCGCAACTGGCGCGCCGTAACCGGTGAAATCGACATTATCGCCCGGCGCGGCGAGCGGCTGTGTTTCATCGAAGTCAAAACACGCCGCCACATCGAAGACGCTCGGGACGCCATCACCGCCCGCCAACGTCGCCGTATCGAACACACCGCCCAGGCCTTCGTGCAAACCCGCCCCGATCTCGCCGATCTCGACATGCGCTTCGACGCCATTTTCGTCAGTGGCGTACGCACCCATCATTTACAAAATGCTTGGTGGATGGGAGAGTAGCATCCGACCTGAACTCTCGTCGATTTTTTGAACTTTCCCAAAATAGTGCGGCCTCCATTTTTTACCTTGGCCGCCTTGACCGTTGCCTCCGGTCTCCCTCACCGCTTACAATCGGCGTGGACGCCGGTAGCGTCCGCGCGCCGAACGTCTCCGCCCAAGATCAATGCAGAGATTCCACCACAATGAACCGCAACACGTTCACGCCCTCCGTATTTTTTTCGACGCCCCTGCGCCGTGGCGCGGCGAACGGACTTTTGTTCGCCCTGCTCGCCCTCGGCGGATGCACCCCCCTGGGCTTGGCGGTCGGGGCGGGCGCGGCCACCGGGGTCGCCGCCTACGAAGAGCGCGGCGTTGACGGTGCTGCGCGCGACCTGCGCATCACGGGCGGCATTCTCGACCTTTGGCTCCGGGCCGATTACCACCTGCCGGCCGAGGTCGGGCTGGAGGTCTATGACGGACGCGCCATGCTGACCGGCCAAGTTCACGACGAAAAAATACGCACCGAGGCGGTCGCCCTGGCGTGGAAAGTCGATGGTGTGCGGGACGTCATTAACGATATCATCGTCACCGACAAGGGAAGCCTTCTGGACACCGCGCGAGACAGCTGGATCACTGCTCAACTGAAAACCGAGCTAACCTTCGACAAGTCGGTCATGGCCATCAATTACGCCATCGAAACGGTTGGGGGGACGGTGTATATGATCGGCATCGCACAAAATCAAGGTGAGTTGGACCGCGTCCTCGCCCACGCCCGTTCGATCGCCTATGTCCGCGCCGTCGTCAATCACGTCCGCATCAAGAGGCCGTCATGACCGCGCGGCGCAAGTCCGATCCACCCCGTAGCCACGACCCCTTGGTGGCAATCGGAAAAATGGCGGATGACGACATCGTCATCGGCGTCGCGGCGCTTGAGATAAGTCGCGCGCAGATCGGACAGGGGGCCCGGCTTTCCGATTTTCCGATGGCCGCCTACCTGCGCCATCTGGACGTTCTGGTGCGCGACGTGCGCAGCTATGCCGGCGATGACGGCGATCGCACCGTCATTCAGGCCGAAGCACTTTGCCAAGTCCTGGCGCGTCGCTACGGTTATGCCGCCGGTAACCTGGATCATGAATTCGACCCCGACGACACCCTGTTTTCCTCCGTGATCGATCGGCGTGCGGGTTCCGCGCCGTCCCTGGTGGCGCTGTATCTACATGTCGCCAACACCCTGGGCTGGACCGCCGAGGCCATCCATTTTCCAACACGTCCGATGCTCCGTCTGGGCGCTCAACAACGGATCATCATCGACCCGTACTATGGCGGCCAACAACTGGAGCCACACGAACTGCGCGCTATGCTCAAGGCGGAAGAGGGCGATGGCGTGGAACTGGCGTTCGAGCAATGCGGGACCCTATCCTCCCGCGAACTCCTGTACCACATGCATAGCCCCCTCAAGGACAGATACCTGCTCGACGGAGACCACCACAACGCCTTACGCGCCACCGAAATTTTGCGCGCCATCGATCCCGGTCGCGCTATTTTATGGCGTGACGCCGGCGTGCTTCACGCCAGACTCGAACAGGTCGAAGAGGCCGTGCACGCACTCGAAGTTTTCCTCGCAAAAGCCTCCGACGACACCCGGCGCTATCAAACCTCGGTTCTGCTGCAGGACCTTCGCGCGCGCCTTTCCCGTCCACCCGGCCTGGGAAGCCCGAAAATTCGGCCGCTACGCTAGGAAACATACCATCTCATCCCATGCAATGCCTCGCCATGGCATCGCCCCACATCCGCAGGAACCTCCCCATGGGCCTTAATGTCGCCATCCAAATGGACCCCATCGCCGATATCAATATCGACGCCGACAGCACCTTCGTGCTTGCCCTTGAGGCGCAAAAACGCGGCCACAAGCTGTTCGTCTACCACCCTGACGATCTTGGTCTCGAAAGCGCGAACGCGGGGGTCCGCGTCCTGGCGCGCGCGCGTCCGCTCGAAGTGCGGCGCAAAAAGGGCGACCATTTTACCCTGGGCGAGAAAACCATGATCGATCTCGCCGACATGAATGTCGTGCTGATGCGCCAAGACCCACCCTTCGACATGGCCTACATCACGGCGACTTTCTTATTGGAGCACGTCCACCCCAAGACCCTTGTGGTCAACAACCCCGCCGAAGTGCGCAACAATCCGGAAAAATTGTACACCAGCCGTTTCCCCGGCCTGATTCCGCCCGCTCTGATCAGTCGCGACCGCGAACAAATCAAGGCTTTTCGCGGCAGATACAAGGACATCATCATCAAACCGCTTTACGGCAACGGTGGGGCGGGGGTTTTTCATTTGCGCCCGGACGACGAAAACCTCGGCGCTCTCTTGGATATGTTCCAAGGCGTCAATCGCGAGCCGGTCATGGCCCAGGCGTATCTGGCCGACGTGCGCGGCGGCGATAAGCGGATCATCCTGATCGATGGCGAGGCCGCGGGCGCGATCAACCGCATCCCGCCCGAGGGGGACGCCCGATCCAACATGCACGCCGGCGGCAGACCCGAGCCTTCAACCCTGACCGAACGGGAACATTTTATTTGCGAAACGATTGGTCCGGATTTGCGTGCGCGAGGGCTGGTGTTTACCGGCATCGACGTCATCGGCGGCTATCTTACCGAAATCAACGTCACCTCACCGACCGGACTTCAGGAAATCAACCGTTTTGACGATGTCCACCTGGAAGCGCGCCTGTGGGACGCCATCGAATCCCGACGCCGCGACCAGGCCTGAATCTCTCGCAACGGGCGGGAAAGGCCTAGCAGCAGATTAGCAGATTAATAGGTCCTGACCCTAGTGCAAAACCCGCGACGCCGGAACGAACCTCGGGGCGGGGCTGGAGCCTGAAACCGCAGTGAAGCCCGGAACCAACGACGTGCCGGTCGTCCATTCAAAATCCGGGTGAAGATGGACGAGCCGCGCGACACGTCCCCGCGCCTCCGCGCGGGTGGCGCGGCCTTGTTCGAAAAGGTCGCCGTCACGATAGATGGCGTAGCAAACGATTGTTCTGGAGAATACCTGCATTCGGACCTCCTTGAAAGATCGTCAAAAATTTTGGATTCTTCACGGACCGCCTTTGGCCACACTAGCCACACTTGTTACGGTAGAGCAATTATTTTACATTTTTATGGCTATTTTATGGTTAATGCCAACTTCCGTTAATCCCAAACACGACGCGCGCCGCCGTAACAACCGGCCCCCTACAAGGCGCGTTTGAGTATTTTTCCCAGTTCGCCAACAAACCCGCGACGGAACGCGAGCACACAGACGACAAACGTCGCACCGATCACCACCGTCACCCACGAGCCGATAGCGCTCAGTTCGGAGTGCAAAGTCAGCACCGTGAACGCCCCCACCACCGGCCCCAATATCGTGCCCAGCCCGCCCAGAAGGGTCATCAAAATTACCTCGCCCGACGCCTGCCAGCTAACGTCGGTCAATGAGGCGAGTTGGAAAACCAGCGCTTTCGTCGCCCCGGCCATCCCCGCCAGCGCCGCCGACAGGACAAAGGCGAGCAATTTGAAGCGATCGACCCGATAGCCCAACGAGAGCGCCCGTGGTTCGTTCTCGCGGATCGCCTTGAGCACTTGGCCGAACGGGGAGTGCACGGCGCGATAGATCACCCAGAAACCGAAGATAAAAACGGCGAACACGAAATAATACAGGTTCAGCTCCAACGGTTCGCCATGGATGCGATAGGCATGCCCCAGGTTGACGATGCCCAACAACATGCCCCGGGGAACGTCCTGCAGGCCGTCCTCGCCGCCGGTAAACGGGGCCTTGAGGGCGATAAAATAAACCACCTGGGCCAAGGCTAGGGTAATCATGGCGAAATAAATGCCCTGGCGGCGGATCGCCACCAAACCGAAGACAAGCCCCATCAGCGCCGCCACCGCCGTGCCGGCGAGAATGCCCAGTTCCGGCGTCAGGCCCGCGGTTTTGACCAGATAACCCGTAATATAAGCCGCACCACCGAAAAAGGCGGCATGGCCGAACGACAAAAGACCGGTATAGCCGATCAACAAATTGAACGCGCAGGCGAACAGGGCGAAGCAAAGCAATTGCATCAGAAAGACCGGATAAATCACAAACGGCGCGACCAGTCCGAGCAAAACCAGCCCCGCCCATAGCATTTTATTCACACCAGACTCCCTACTGTTCCCTGCCGAAAAGGCCCGCCGGCCTAACCAACAACACCACGATCATCATGAAAAAAATCACCGTATTGGATGCCGGCGGATAGACCACTTTGGTCAGCCCCTCAAGCATGCCCAAGGAAAGCCCGGTGATAATGGAACCCATGATCGATCCCATGCCGCCGATCACCACGACGGCGAAAACGGTGATGATCATTTCCGAGCCCATGATCGGGCTGACCGAATAAATCGGCGCCGCCACCACCCCGGCGAACGCCGCCAGAGCGACGCCAAAGCCGTAGGTCAACGTGATCATCAGCGGCACGTTGACCCCGAAGGCCTGCACCAGGGCGGGGTTTTCCGTGCCCGCACGCAGGTACGATCCCAGCTTGGTGCGCTCGACGACAAACCAGGTGGCGAAACAGACGACCAGTGAAAGACCGATCGACCACAATCGATAGGTGGGAAACCACATGAACCCGAGGTTAAGCGCACCGCCGAGAATTTCCGGTTTGCCGCCGTAGGGCGTTCCCGACACGTTGAAATAGTTGGTGAACACCCCCTG
The DNA here is from genome assembly GCF_029318635.1 of Varunaivibrio sulfuroxidans. Lineage (NCBI taxonomy): Bacteria > Pseudomonadati > Pseudomonadota > Alphaproteobacteria > Rhodospirillales > Magnetovibrionaceae > Varunaivibrio > Varunaivibrio sulfuroxidans. The sequence continues at coordinate 1,935,230 of NZ_CP119676.1, forward strand.
CAGGATCAACGCCAAGCCAAAAGTCAGCAAAAGCCCATAAAGGTGATCGACCTTATAAAGACGCTTGAGCATGGTTTTTTCGATCGCCATGCCCAGCGCCCCGACGACCAGGGGGGCGACGAGAAGAGCGGCCCAGTAATTCAAGTGCAGACCGGGAACGCCAAGTAGGGGACCCAGTTTGTTATAACCGAGCAAGGCGACGAACGCCCCCAACATGTACAAGGCGCCATGGGCGAAATTGATAATGTTCAACAGGCCGAAGATGACCGCCAGCCCAAGGCTGAGCACGGCGTAAAAAGCGCCCGTGTTCAGCCCCAGCATCATCTGCGCCAGAACCATCTGAAGGGATAAATGCATTATCGGCTCTTCATACTTGCGTCCCCGGACCGGCGGAAACCGCCGGTCCGGGGCGCGTGGACGAGATTTAGTAACCGCCTGTGCCGGCGCCGCCACCCGCCTTGACCAGGGGGCACGTCCCTTCGGACATCGGCATGAACGCCTGATCGCCCGGCACCTGCTTGATCACCTTAAGCAGATCCCAGGGACCCTTCGATTCGGACGGTTTCTTGACCTCGACCAGGAACATGTCGTGAACCATGGTTCCATCGGCGCGCAGATGGCCGTTGATCGAGAAAAAATCGTCGATTTTCATCCCGCGCAATGTTTTCATCACCGCGTCGGGATCGTCGGTTCCCGCCGCTTTGATCGCCTTCAGATAGGTCATGGTGGCGGAATAGACCCCGGCCTGATCCATCGTCGGCATCGCCCCGGTCTTGGCGAAGTAACGCTTCGACCATGCGCGCGACGCCGGATCGCGATCCCAATAGAAACTGGTGGCGAACTCCATGCCCTGGGCGACATCCAGGCCGAGGCTTTTAACGTCGCTGAGAAAAACCAGCATCCCGGCGATGGTCTGCCCGCCTTGAACGATACCGAATTCGCGGGCCTGCTTGACCGCATTGACAAAATCGCCGCCCGCGTTGGCGAGACCGATCACCTTCGCGCCCGAAGCCTGGGCCTGCAGCAAATACGAGGAAAAATCGGCGGTCGCCAGGGGGTGACGGACCTGGCCTAATACTTTGCCGCCCTGGGATTTAACAAAGGCGGCGGTATTTTTCTCCAGGGAGTGGCCGAAGGCGTAGTCGGCGGTAAGGAAGAACCATGTCTTACCGCCGTGCTGAACGATGGCGCTACCGGCGACCTTGGGCAGGGAATATGTATCGTAGACGTAATGAATTCCGTAGGGTCCGCAGTCCTTGTTGGTCAACGCCGTGCTGCCCGCCCCGGTGGCCATCGTGATCATTTTCTTTTCGGTGCCGATCTTTTGCACCGCGATCGCGGCGCCGGAATTCAAAAGCCCGGTGATCATGTCAACATGATCGGTATCCGCCCATTGCCGCGCCTTGGTCGAGGCGATGTCGGGCTTGTTTTGGTGATCGGCGGAAATGACGTCGATCGGTTTGCCGAGCACCGTGCCGCCAAAATCGGCGACCGCCATTTTCGCGGCGGTCACGCTGCCCTCGCCACCGATCGCGGAGTAAACCCCGGACATATCCGTGAGCACTCCGATTTTCACCACGTCATTGGAAATTCCCGCCGCCAAGGCGCTGCCGGGAAATGCCGACATACCCACAAACGCCCCCACAAACGCCGCGCTCAGCGCGGCTCGCACAAGCCCTTTTTTCATGATGTGACTCCTCGCCATGTTGATTGTTTTTTATTTCACTCTAAACCCCAAGATAGCCGTTAAGCAGTTCCTGGCTTTGCGCCAGCTTTTCCTTGGGGATCATTTCCGCGATACGGCCCCGATCGACCACATAATGTCGATCGGCAAGGTCGGCCGCGAAATGGAAGTTCTGCTCGACCAGAACAATAGTATAGCCCCGCACCTTGAGTTGGCGAATCAGCCGCCCCAGGGATTGAACGATCACCGGAGCCAGACCCTCGGTAATCTCGTCAAGCAAAAGAAGATCCGCCCCGGTACGCAGGATGCGCGCCATCGCCAGCATCTGTTGTTCTCCACCCGACAGCCGAGTGCCGATATTTTTTCGCCTTTCCAAAAGGTTGGCGAAAAGGGCGTAGATTTCATCCAGACTCATGCCGCCGTCCTTCACCACCGGCGGCAGCAGCAAATTTTCCTCCACCGTCAGGCGGGAAAAAATCCCCCGTTCCTCGGGGCAATAGCCGACACCAAGGCGCGCAATGCGATGCGGGGGCAGGTTTATGGCCTCCCGCCCGGCGACGCGCACCGAGCCCGAGCGCCGACCAACCAGCCCCAATACCGATTTAAGAATCGTGGTGCGGCCCGATCCATTGCGCCCGAGCAGGGTCACCAATTCGCCCCGGCGCACCGTGAAATCGACCCCATAAAGAACGTGGGACTCGCCGTAATAAGCATGCAAATCGGCCACCGAAAGCAGGTCCTCGGCGGCGGCGGCAGGGGCGGGGCTTGCCTGTGAGGCGAGAGTCCGCTGATCAGGCATGCGCGTTCCCCATATAGGCCTCCATCACCTGGGCGTCATTGGACACTTCGTCATAACTGCCCTCGGCCAAAATAGCGCCACGCTGCAAGACGGTAATCGTGTCGGCGAGCGTCGCCACGACTTTTAAGTTGTGTTCGACCATCAACACGGTGCGGCTAGCCGCAACCGTGCGCACCAGTTCGGTAATTTTTTCGACGTCTTCCGCGCCCATGCCCTGCGTCGGCTCGTCAAGCAACATCAACTCGGGTTCGAGCGCCAGGGTCGTGGCAATTTCCAGCGCGCGCTTCTGTCCGTACGCCAGCGCCGAAGTAGGGGTATCGGCGAGCGCCTCAAGACCAACCGCCGCCAACAGCGCCAAAGTCCGTTCCCGCAATGCATCCAAGGTGGATTCCGGTCTCCAAAAATAGTACGAAATTCCAAGGCGACGCTGCAGAGCGACGCGGACGTTTTCATACAAGGTAAGGTTGGGAAAGACGGCCGATATTTGAAAAGAACGGATAATTCCGCGCAATGCGATATCGGCGGGCTTCTCTCGGGTGATATTCTCTCCATTAAACAAAATACGCCCCTCCGAAGGGGTGACGAATTTGGTCAACAAATTGAAAACCGTCGTTTTTCCCGCGCCATTGGGGCCGATCAGGGCGTGAATACACCCACGCCGAACACGCAAGTTCACCTTATCGACGGCGATAAAGCCCTCGAATTTTTTGGACAAATCCCTGGTCTCGAGAACCCACGGCGTCATTTTACGCTCTCACCTTACGACGACGCCTTCGGCGCGCGTCCCACCACCGGCCTAGGGCCGCCATGCCCAGCCTGCGCGTTTCCAGCAACGCATTTGAAAAATACGCGCCCTACCCTGTCGGTTTTTCGGTGTTTACAGCTATTTTAAAGGTTCGGAGTCTTTTGCCCCGTTGTTCGGTCAAGGCCGCTCGCACTTGAGAGCCCACAGCTCGGTAGTAGAACAAGGAGCCCGATACGACGCAAGGAAAAATATTGCGGTTAGGACGCCCGCCAACGCCAACGCAAGGAGGGTCCGCGCGCCCGAACCTCCCATAAAAAATGGCCCTGAAAATTTCGCTCCATCACCCTAAGGGTATTGATTTTCTCTGGTTTTGGTTCCCCTATCCCCGTACACTCGACTCCTCGCACCCGGGGAGGTGAGCGGGCGAGGGGGGGGGGCTATTTTGATCGCGATCGTCAATAAAATTTCAACCGATAAGGTGGGCCAAGGCACGATTTCGGCGGATGAAGCGGATGAAAGAGGGACCCCATGATCGCCCGTGTGACCACCGTCGCCTTTCAGGGCATCGACACCCTTAGCGTCGACGTTCAGGTGCAGATGGCTTCGGGGCTGCCCTCGTTTACGATTGTCGGCCTGCCCGACAAGGCGGTCTCCGAAGCGCGCGAACGGGTCCGCGCAGCGATGGGGTCGATCGGAGTCGCCCTGCCGCCGAAAAGAATCACGATCAACCTTTCTCCCGCCGACACCCTGAAGGAAGGCAGCCATTTCGACCTGCCGATCGCGCTCGGCCTGCTCAGCGCCATGAGCATCATTCCGCCGGACGCCCTGGAAGACTTCGTCGCCTTGGGCGAGTTGGCGCTAGACGGCGCGGTGACCAGGGTCGCCGGAATTTTGCCCGCCGCCATTCACGCCGCCGCGCTGGAACGCGGCCTGATCTGCCCCCACGCCCAAGGCGGCGAGGCGGCATGGGCGGGAGATATCGCGATCCTCAATCCCGACAGCCTGCTCGGATTGATCAACCACTTCAAGGGCGCCTGCGTACTCTCGCCACCGACGCCCCGCCTACAGAGGGACCGTCCGCCGGGGCCGGACATGGCCGACGTCAAGGGTCAGGAAAGCGCTAAAAGAGCCCTGGAGGTCGCCGCCGCGGGGGGGCATAACCTTCTCATGATCGGCCCGCCCGGCTCGGGAAAATCCATGTTGGCGGCGCGCCTGCCCGGCATCTTACCCGACCTTACCCCTGCCGAGGCGTTGGATGTAAGCATGATCCATTCGGTCTACGGCGCACTGCCCGACGACGGCCTTATTCAGCGCCGCCCCTTTCGCGACCCCCATCACAGCGCCTCCATGCCCGCCCTGGTCGGCGGCGGTCGGCGGGCTCGACCCGGCGAGATTTCCCTGGCGCACAACGGCGTTTTGTTTCTCGACGAGTTCGCCGAATTTTCCCGCACCGCCCTCGACGCCCTGCGCCAGCCGTTGGAAACCGGGAAAGTCAACGTCGCCCGCGCCAATGCCCACGTCAGCTACCCCGCGCGCATTCAATTGGTCGCGGCCATGAACCCGTGCCGTTGCGGCCATCTCGACGATGCCGCTCTCGCCTGCTCGCGGGCGCCGAAGTGCGCCGAGGATTATCAGGCCCGTATCTCCGGCCCGCTGCTCGACCGTATCGATCTCACGGTAGAGGTTCCCGCACTTGACGCCATCGATCTGGCGCGCCCCGGCGCGGCGCGGCGCAGCATCGATATCCGCGCGCACGTGATCCGCGCGCGCGCCCGTCAACGCCAGCGTTATGAAAAGGAAATTTCGGCGGAAAACACACCCCTCACCAACGCCGGCATCGACGCCGCGACCTTGGAAAAAACCATGGCCTTGGCCGGTGACGCCCAAACACTGCTGAGTCAGGCGACGGCGAAATTCCACCTGTCGGCGCGCGGATATCACCGCGTGCTACGGGTCGCGCGCACCCTTGCCGACCTTGACGAAGCGCCGGAAACTGGGCGCGAACACATCGCCGAAGCCCTCGGCTATCGACGCATCCGTCACGGCGGCGCCCTCGCCACGGCATGACCAAAAGCAAAATCTTCCAGAACCTTAAGAAGAAAAAAGCTTCGCCGATAAGATCATTCAAATTGAAAATGGCCGATGCAAAAAATACCTACCATAAAGAAACGATGCTCTTGACCGGGAGACACCCTGGCGAATGGCCAAGGCAGGATGGACACAAAGCACCTTCGAGGTTCTAACGGGCAAGGGGGCGCGCTGGATTATCGAGACCTCGACGCAGAAGCGTTCCGAAGCCATGGAAACGGCCGAAAATTTCGTCGCCTCGGGTGAGTATGCGGGGGTTCGGGTCACCGAACTGCGCGACGGCTGGAAGACCGAACGGGTCATTTTCGAACGTTCCGTGATGCTCAACGAAAAGCCCCTGAAGGTCGGCCAACTCACCAGCGCCGAACCGTGCCAACGGCTGATGGACTATTACCGGTTTCCCGCGCGTCTGGTCATCGGCCGGGTGGCCCGCGCCTACCTGGATCGCCACGGCATAACCGCCCTCGAACTTTTATTCAACCGCCCCCACCTCAACGCTCTGGAACGCATGGACGGTTTCTATGTCGGCGCCATGCAAGCCGTCGCCACCGTTCAGGCCCGTCAAAACGACGAAAAACCCGCGGACCGGCTGGATGTCCTGTACCGCGCGGCGCAAAAAATCCGGGCCCGCGCGCGCGACAGCGAAAAGGCCCAGGTCCACTGCGCCTTGCTAGGGGAAAGGGGCCTGGACACGGCGCTGAAAAAAATCAAGGCCTCGACCCCCGAGAAAGAGTGGGACTACCACGCCTACGCCATGCTGGCGATGTTCCTTTCGGGCAGCAACTGGCGCCAGAAGATCCGCGCCTTGATCGAGCTGCTGGAAACCACCGCCAACGATCTGTCCTTGCGCTATGTCGATGAGGCGCTCGGCGAGATTCTCGACGGCGGCGAGGCCCTGCGCGATATTTTCGGCGCACCGCCGACGGCCATCGACGCTTGGCGGGTCTTCATCCAAGTCACCAGCGGACATTATCGGGCGCCGAAATACGCCCCCGAGGAACTCGACATACTGACCGAGGCGTTCGCCCATCACGATCTTCCCATCAGCCGCAAGATTTTGTTGGGCCGTGTCGCCCAAGGCCTGGGCGGCGTGCGTCCGTTAACGCGCGAGGGGCGCGACAGCGATCGCAAGGATTTTATCTCACTGGTCCGCGATCTGGTGGAGCCGGCGGGGATGCTCGGCGGCCCCCCGATGAGCGAAGCGGTGGTCCTGCGCGCCAAGGTCCTGCTCGGCGACGAGGGTGCGGACCTGCCGATCGACACCGCCGTTCGCCAGGCCCTGTATCTAATGCCGACGCAGGCCGCCCGCCTGGGGGTCTTGCTCGACCTCACCGGCTCCGACCTGGGCAAGAAATATGAAGACGTCGTGCGCGCCCAATTTTCTCAATTGGTCGCCCAGTTGCGCACCATCTATGACCTTTTTCCCGAGAGCGTCGCCGACGCGGAACGTTTGACCGGCATCGACTCGCTACGCGAGCGGCTCGGCATGAGCGTCATGTCCCATGAGCTGAAGCGCGCCTTCACTTTATCGCTAGGCAAAATCGCCGACGCTCTCGCGCCTAAAAACAGCGCCGCCGCGTCGTCGCCACGCCGAGCCCTGGTGGGGACGTCCGCCCGGGTTTCTACAAAAAAACCGGCCGCGGATCCCGCCGAAAAAGATGCCACCAAGAAAAATCCCACAAACGGAAAATTACGCTTGGCCCAGGGCGCAATTCTCTTTTGCGAAGGCGAACCCGGCGACGAGGCTTACCTGATCGTCTCCGGGACGATCGATATCTTCCGTACCCGCAGTGACGGTGAGCAACTGCTGGCCAGCGTCGGCCGCGGCGAATTGATCGGGGAAATGTCGCTGATCGACAGCCAGCCGCGCATGGCCTCGGCGCGGGCCAACGCCGACACCGAATTGATCGTGGTTTCGCAAGACGACCTGACCGACCGCTTGGCGATCCTACAAGAGAACGACAAGGTCCTGCATTTCCTAATTACCACGCTGACCCGCCGGCTGCGCGGCCTGGCTCGCGTCACCGAATAGGCGGCGCGCTAACCGGCCAAACCCGAGGTGCAGCCCCAACAGTAGTCTTTTTCTTCCTTTTCCCGCTGGGCGGGCGGGCAGGGGGTATCGCCATGGGCGCAGTAGACGCAATGCTCGCCGTCCTTCGCCCGGATCGTACGTCCACATCCATTGCACTGAACGTTGGAAACGACGGCCTGCGTCGCCATGACGACGCCTTGCCTCAGCCCGCAATGTGGACACGTTAAAACGGCATTTTTTTTGTAGGCGTCCATGATCCGATCCCATACGCGACCCCGGCGCGACCCTGGCGCGACCCCAGCGCGGTCCCGGTCGTAACCTCGGGCGCGAGGACGCGATTTTAACTCTATTTGGGCAGCATCGCACCCAGTTTTTTACCGCCGAAAATATGGACATGAAAATGCGGCACCTCTTGGCCACCGTCGCTGCCGTGATTGGCCAAAATCCGGTACCCCGGATCGTCGAGGCCTAAATCGGACGCGATCTTGCCCACCGCGGCGAAAAATTCGGCAATTTCATCCGGCGACGCGATGGTGGAAAAATCCGCCAATGAGATATACGGACCCTTGGGGATAACCAGGACATGAACCGGAGCCTGCGGCGCAATATCCCTGAACGCCAGCACGTGATCGTCTTCGTAAACCTTATCGCAGGGAATTTCCCCGCGCAGGATCTTAGCGAACACATTATCGCGGTCGTAACGTATTTCAGATGTCATCTTTGCTCTCCTCGCCATCGTGACGCTTCGGGCGGGCGTTTTTCTCGGCGACGCCCGAAACTCCCTCACGGCGGGCAAGCTCCGCCCAGACGTCCCCGGGCGCGATCCCGGCGTCCGCCCACAACACCAACAAATGATACAACAGATCGGCGCTTTCGGCGGTCAGGTTTTCCGGTTTCTCGGCGATCGCGGCGATCACCGTTTCGACCGCTTCCTCGCCGACTTTCTGCGCGATCGCCGGGCGTCCCTTGGCGAACAGTTTGGCGGTCCACGACGCCGAGGCATCGCCACCCCGGCGCGAGAGAACGGTCTCGAACAAGCCATCCAGAATACGGGCGTCCCGAGGGGATGTCGTCATGCCGCCGCTCCGTCTTCATAGCCGTCCATGCGCATCGGGATACCGCACGCGATCATGTGCCGCTTAGCCTGCTCGACAGTAAACGTGCCGAAATGGAAAATCGACGCCGCCAACACCGCCGAGGCGTGACCGTCGCGCACGCCCTCGACCAGATGGTCCAGCGTGCCGACGCCGCCCGACGCGATCACCGGCACCGGCACGGCGTCGGCGATGGCGCGGGTCAGTTCGATATTGAAGCCTTGGCGGGTGCCGTCGCGGTCCATCGAGGTGAGCAAAATTTCCCCGGCCCCGTATTCGGCCATTCGGCGCGCCCACGCCACCGCGTCGATCCCCGTCGGTTTTCGCCCACCGTGGGTAAAAATTTCATACTTTCCCGACCCCACGGTTTTCGCGTCGAGCGACACGACGATACATTGCGAGCCGAACTTTTGCGCCGCCTCGCGTACAAATTCCGGATTTTTTACCGCCGCCGTGTTGATCGACGCCTTGTCCGCGCCGGCCAGCAAAAGTTTACGGATATCCTCGGTCCGACGTACGCCGCCGCCCACGGTCAGGGGCATGAAGCACTGTTCGGCGGTGCGCGCCACGACGTCGAAAATGGTGTCGCGGTTGTCCGAACTGGCAGTGATGTCGAGAAAGGTCAACTCGTCGGCGCCCGCCTTGTCGTATAGGCGCGCCTGTTCGACCGGGTCTCCCGCGTCAACGAGATCGACGAAGTTCACCCCCTTGACCACGCGGCCGCCATTGACGTCGAGGCAGGGAATAATCCGGGCTTTCAACATGACCGTTTCCTCATTTTTCAAACCTTCCTCAGGCGGCGTCCCTGAGCAGAGCCACCGCGTCACCGACCTTGATCGCCCCATCGTAAATGGCGCGCCCGCTGATAACCCCCTCCAAAAGGGCGCCGCCGCGCGCCTTCAGCGCCCGCAGATCATCCATCGACGAGACCCCGCCCGACGCGATCACCGGCGTCGAAATCGCCTGCGCCAGCGCCAGGGTGCTGTCCAGATTGGGACCGGCCATCAGGCCGTCGCGGGCGATATCGGTGAAGATGATCGCCGCCACCCCGGCGTCTTCGAAACGCAAAGCCAGATCGTGGGCCGTAATCCGGGAAACCTCGGCCCAGCCCTCGACGGCGACGAAGCCGTCCTTGGCGTCGATACCGACCGCGACCCGCCCTGGGTAGCGGGCGCAGGCCCGGCACACCAAATCCGGGTCGCGCAAGGCGACCGTGCCTAAGATCACCCGGCGCACACCCGCCTCCAGCCAAAAATCGATGGTCTCCAAGGTGCGAATTCCCCCGCCCAACTGAACCGGAACCCGCGCCTCGGCCAAAATACGCCGAACCGCGTCGGCGTTGACGGGTTTGCCCGCGAAGGCGCCGTTCAAATCAACGACATGAATCCATTCACAACCCTGATCGACGAAGGCGCGCGCCTGCGCGCCGGGGTCGTCGGCGAACACCGTCGCCTTGTCCATTTCGCCGCGCAACAAACGCACGCACTGTCCGTCCTTCAGGTCGATCGCCGGAAAAAAAATCATCTTTCTTCACCCATCCCCTTAACAGCCGTGCGCCCGCCGAAACGCCTTGAGTTCGCGCACCGAACGGATATGAAACACGTCCCGATTCGCGACATACCTATTCACCAAGTCCAACAGACCGCGCGCACGGAGGCCGGCTTCGGCAACCATTGAACCCGATCAGCGGCCCGGTACGTCGTCACCTCCCCGCTCTTCACTGGCCGCCGCGCCAGGGGGGATTTTCCGCCCCCGGCGTTTCCGATGATCGCAACGCGGGTCATGATGAGGGGTCCCATTCGAGGAAATTGGCGATAAAGCGCAGGCCCACCGCTTGGCTTTTTTCGGGATGAAACTGTGTCCCCAGAAGATTATCACGTCCGACGATCGCGTTTATCGGGCCGCCATAATCGGCCTGGGCCAGGATATGCGCCGGATTGCTGGGCACGAAATGATATGAATGAACAAAATAGGCGTGCCGTCCGCTTTCAACCCCCTTTAAGACGGGGTGGTCGGTGGCCAGCATACGCAAATCGTTCCACCCCATGTGCGGCACCTTCAGCGTCACACCGTCGGGCAGCTTCGCGTCATTGGGAACGATGGCCCGAACCTCGCCGCCGATCCAGCCCAAGCCGGGCCACGAGCCGTGCTCCAGTCCGGTATCGGCCAACAACTGCATGCCGACGCAGATGCCCAGAAACGGCCGCCCACCGTCGAGCACGGCTTCCGTCATCGCCTCAATCATGCCGTCCACCGCGCGCAGGCCGCTCATGCAGTCGGCGAAGGCGCCGACGCCGGGCAGAATTACGTGGCTCGCGTCGGCCACGTCTTCCGGCCGCGAGGAGATAACCACGCGCCCCGCCAAGCCCTCGCCGCGCATCGCCACTTCGACCGCCTTGGCGGCGGAACGCAGATTGCCCGACCCATAGTCGATGATCACCGCCTTAACCATGGCGGGCCGCCTCTATATCATGGCGCAGTGAAAATAGGCGTCGTTTCATTGTTTTCCCTTTGTGCTTGCGGCGTCCTTTCTAGAGCGCATCATTGCGACAACGCCAGCAAAACATCATGAGGCGCGCGGTCGAGATAGCGGCGAAAGGCGTCGGTGGCGGTGCGCCCAAGAACCACCGCCCTGTCGCGATAGCCCGCCCGGCGCAGGGCATTTCGCCTGAGGTCGTTAGCCAGATAGGCGAGGATCGCGGCGCACGCGACACTGAGCACGACACTTTCGCCCGCCCCCAAACCCAAAAGCGCCGCCCCGATCTGAACCAAAAGCTGGGCGACGAAAAAAACCGCCGCCGCGGTCCACATTCGATGCGCCAGCGGCCACAAAAACCCGAAAAAAAACGCCGGCCCGCAAAACCCCTCCTTGACCAAGATCAGGTCCGCGTCCCGATCGGCGGTGCGATAATGCACGGTGAACATTTTCATACGCGTCTCCCGCCGTTACTTTTTTCTTCCCGCCGGCGACCGGGATCTCAAAGCGAACCGCCCAACACCCCCTTCGTCGAGGGCACGTCGTCGCGCTTACGCGGGTCGATTTCGATCCCTTGGCGCAGCGCCCGCGCCAGCGCCTTGTAAGCGCTTTCCGCGATGTGATGGTTATTTTCACCATAGAAATTTTCGACATGCAACGTGACGCCGCCCGCCTGGGCGAACGCCTGGAACCACTCCTTGAACAGCTCGGTGTCCATTTCGCCTAATTTATCGCGCAGGAAGCTCACTTTCCAGACCAGATAGGGGCGGCCCGAAATATCGAGCACGACACGGGTCAACGTCTCGTCCATCGGCGCCAGCGCCGCGCCGTAGCGGGTAATCCCCCGACGCTCCCCCAAGGCCGCAGAAAACGCCTCGCCGATCGCCAGTGCGCAATCTTCGGTGGTGTGGTGAAAGTCGATATGTGTGTCGCCGACGGCTTTGACGCGAAGGTCGATCAGGCTATGGCGCGACAGTTGCTCGAGCATGTGATCGAGAAACCCGATTCCGGTCTCGATATCATACTGTCCGGCGCCGTCCAGGTTAAGTTCGACCTCAATTTTGGTCTCGTGTGTCGTGCGCTCGATCAGGCCCTTGCGCATGGAAAGTCCTCCGCTATGGGGTTCGGTGAACTTGTAACAGGAACCGCCGCCCATCGCCAGCATGAAGGCGCGAATTTCACCTCGATGGACCCCGCCCGGCCTAGGCTCGGTGAGGGACGCAGCACCCGAAACGCAACCTCCACCTTGACCAAGACGGCTCATAGGCCTACATCGTTCCTGATTTTATGGGGCGTCCCGCGAAACGCCTTGAGGGTGCCGACAGCATAAAAAGGACCGCCATGACCAACGACAGTGTGCCGACATGGCACGGCACAACCATTTTAGGCGTGCGCACGGCGAAACAGGTCGTCATTATCGGTGACGGACAGGTTACGCTTGGACAGACCGTCATCAAGGGCGGGGCGCGCAAGGTCCGCCGCCTTGGCGACGGCTCGGTGATCGGCGGTTTCGCCGGAGCGACGGCGGACGCCTTCACGCTGTTCGAACGTCTTGAGACCAAACTCGAACAGTATCCCGGCCAACTTACGCGCGCCTGTGTCGAGCTGGCCAAGGATTGGCGCACCGATAGATATTTGCGCAAATTGGAGGCGATGATGACCGTCGCCGACAAAGAGGTTTCGTTGGTGTTGACCGGTACCGGCGACGTGCTGGAGCCGGACGACGGCGTGATGGCGATCGGCTCGGGCGGCAATTACGCCCTCGCCGCGGCCCGCGCCCTGGTCGGCCAACCCGATCTGGGCGCCGAGGTCATCGCCCGGCGAGCGATGGCGATCGCCGCCGACATCTGCGTTTACACCAACACCAACTTTACGATTGAGAGCATCGATATCTGATGAGCAACTTCACCCCGCGAGAGATCGTTTCCGAACTGGACCGCTTCATCGTCGGTCAGAACGACGCCAAGCGCGCCGTCGCCGTCGCCCTGCGCAACCGCTGGCGACGTCAGCAAATCCCCGACGGTCTACGCGAGGAAGTCCTGCCGAAAAATATCCTGATGATCGGGCCGACCGGCGTCGGCAAAACCGAAATCGCGCGCCGCCTGGCGAAACTCGCCCATGCGCCGTTCATCAAGGTCGAGGCGACCAAATTCACCGAGGTCGGCTACGTCGGTCGGGATGTCGAACAGATCGTCCGCGACCTGGTCGAAACCGCGATCCACATGAGCCGCGAGAAACAGCGCACCCAGGTTAAGGCCAAGGCCGAACTGAACGCCGAGGAGCGCGTACTCGACGCCCTGGTCGGCGAAGACTCCAGCGCGGACACTCGCCAGAAGTTCCGTAAAATGCTGCGCGAGGGAACATTGGGCGAGAAAGAAATCGAAATTCAAGTCGCCGACACGTCCGGCGCGTCGCTGCCGACCTTCGACATTCCCGGCATGCCCGGCGCGCAGATGGGCATGTTGAACCTGGGCGACATCATGGGCAAGGCCTTCGGCGGCCCGCCGCAGAAAACCAAACGCATGTCGGTGGCGCAGTCCTACGATATCCTCATCCACCAGGAAAGCGACAAACTGCTCGACGAGGAGGAGGTCATCCGCGAGGCCATCGACCGGGTCGAGAACAACGGCATTGTCTTCCTCGACGAAATCGACAAGATCGCCGCCCGCTCCGAACGGGCGGGGGCCGACGTCTCGCGTGAGGGCGTCCAGCGCGACCTGCTGCCCCTGATCGAGGGCACCACGGTGGCGACCAAGCACGGTCCGGTAAAAACCGATCACATCCTCTTCATCGCTTCGGGAGCGTTTCATGTCTCCAAACCATCGGACATGCTGCCCGAACTGCAAGGCCGCCTACCGATCCGAGTCGAACTAAGCGCCCTGTCGCGCGACGACATGGTGCGTATCTTAAAAGAACCCGAATCGAGCCTGATCCGCCAATACATCGCACTGATGGCGGTTGAAAAGGTAAACCTGGAATTTAGTGACGGGGCCATCGAAGAAATTGCCGATGTCGCGGTGGAGGTCAACTCCAGCGTCGAAAATATCGGCGCGCGACGCCTTCACACGGTCCTTGAAAAACTCCTCGAAACCATCAGTTTCGAAGCCTCGGAACGGTCGGGCGAGAATATCACCATAGACGCCGATACCGTGCGCGAGATTGTCTCGGTCCTCGCTAAAAATGCCGATTTACGTAAGTTTATCCTATAAAGGCCGGGGGTGGGCGCTCAAAAAAGAGGCTCCTTGGGGCGACCGCCCCGGGTGGACTTGATTTCGTCGATCATCCATTGCAGGGTCGCTTCGTCAAGATCGTCAATAGCCTCGCCCAGCAGGTTGGCCAACTCGGTCGCCCGAGGGCTAAGCCCCGAGGTGTCGAGCGTAACCTTGGGGTGGGAAAGGCGCGCCAGCCGCTTGATTTCTTCGGCGTCATCCCAGATCAGGCCGAATAACTCGCACACCTGCATCACCAGACCGGGACCGGGACGACCGCGATGGCCGTGCTCCAGCGCCGAAAGATAGGCGCTGGAAACCCTTAGCGTCTGGGCCATATCTTTGAGTTTAAGGCCTTTTTGCTCTCGTAGGGCCCTCATTTTTACCCCGAACGGCGTCATTGCGCTGATCCTTTTTGCCTACCCACCAAAGCGTTGGCCACCAAAGCGTTGGCGCGATTTTCCGCCTATCACGCCGAGGCCTTTTTCAGCCGGATATACAACGCGCCTTCACCGCCATCCTTGGGCGCGGCATAAGAAAACGCCACGATCCGCCCGCGGTTCTCCGGCGCGTTCAGCCATCCGGGCGTGCGCGCGCGCAGCACCCCGATCGAGCCGTCTTTTTTCACGCCTTTTCCGGTAATCACCAGGATGTCCCGACAGCCCGCCTCCTGGGCGGCGCGCAAGAAAGCCGTCAGGGCGCGCCGCGCCTCGTCCTGGGTCAAGCCGTGCAGATCGAGACGGCGTTGGGGACGGATCTTGCCGCGCCGCATCTTTTGCGCCGTCGCCTTGTCGAGGCCGGGTTGGGCGTCGTGATCGAGGCGAGGCAAGGCGCGCGCCAGCGGTGGGCGCATGCGTTCCGGGGGTGGGTTCCGGGCGCGCCGCCCCAGAATTCCAGAGGGGGTGGGGAGGCGGCGTCTTGATCCGCGCTCTCCACGCTTAACGCATCCAGGGCGGCGACGTAAAGGGGGCTGGTGGAATCCATCGGCGCAACATCGGCCATCACCCAGCGCCACAAATCGGCCTCCGTAGGCGTGAGTTCCCGGTTTTTTGCTTTCCCGCCGAAGCCCTTTTTTTTCTTAGGGCTTTCGGATTTTTTTGATCGTTTAGCTTTTGGCATCGACAATGACCACGATGAGATGTCGCGGCCCATGCGCACCCATCAATAAAGTTTGTTCGATATCCGCCGTGCGTGATGGGCCGGTGATCCAGTTAATTGTTCTTGGTAAAATAGGTGGTTGTGTTGATTGTTTCCTGATCAACATCCAAGCATCCTCATAATGACTTACAATTGAAGTCTTTTCTACCAAAACGACATGCACCTCGGGCAGAAAGTTCAAGGTTGTCGGTTGTTCCGCCCCCGACAGCAGCACAGCGGTCCCGGTTTCCGCCACGCCCGCGAAAGCGTACGAAAGCGAGACCCGATCCGCCCCCTGCGCGCGGCCACCCTGGACGGCGATGCCGGCGTTTATCCAATCGAGTTCCGTCAATCGGGGGTCGGCGCACAATCGCAGAGAGACGACGTCTAAAGGGGGAAATTTCGGGTTTTCCAAGGCATATCGTTCGATTGCGGAACGCAGCGTCGTAGGCACTTGGGAAATATCGGAAACGCGGTAGGTTTGCGCCCCGGCGCGCTGGGCGCGCGCAATAAAAATATCGGCGCGCCCGTCACTGTCGCCCGAAGCCGGAACGCCGTGGGCCGGACGCGGGCCCGCTGGATGTTCGCACATACGCCGGGCCGCGCGTTCCTGGCGGAATTTAAGATTTGATCCATTATTTTTCAAACTATTAGATAGTTTATCTAAGATAAAACCTCGGGAATCAGTCATAACCACTTCCCTTAACGTGTTTTTTTCGCCATAGAGTTTGGAATGTTCGTCCCTGGGGCAGCGGAAAATCCCGACCTTGGGTCCAGCCGCCCACACCAATCAGTCGCGCCACCATACCGTCTTTCAACACCGCGCCGGCGCACCCTCGACCCAACCAAAACAGCCCCCGGACAACGCCTGAAAAAACCCGATGATACAAACGCGGCCTGCACGCCAGCCACGCCCACACCCCGAGAGCGAGCCCCCCCCGGGAAAGTCCGTTCTTCCTGGGCAGGCTTTTTTCCCGCCACCGGCGCAGCAGATCGGGCAGGGGAATGCGTACCGGACAGACCGCCGCGCAGCGCCCACAAAGGGTCGAAGCGTCGGGCAAATCGGCGCTGTCGGAAATCCCGGTCAGCGCCGGCGTCAAGACCGCGCCGATCGGCCCCGGATAGACCCAGCCGTAGGCATGTCCGCCGATCGCGCCATAAACCGGGCAATGGTTCATGCAGGCCCCGCAGCGAATACAGCGCAAAACATCGCGAAAGTCCGAACCAAGCAAAGACGACCGCCCATTATCGAGAAGCACCACATGAAAGTTTTCCGGCCCATCGAGATCGCCCGGGCGCCTGGCCCCGGTGAAAAACGTCGTGTAAACGGTGATGTCCTGCCCCGTCGCCGAGCGGGCGAGAACGCGCAGAACGGTCGCGGCGTCTTCCAGGGTGGGGACGATTTTTTCCAGGCTGGCGATACAGATATGCGTCTTAGGAAGGCCCTGGCTAAGATCCCCGTTGCCTTCGTTGGTGACGATCACGGCGGTTCCGGTTTCCGCGATCAGCATGTTCGCTCCGGTGATACCGACATCGGCCGTCAAAAACGTCTCGCGCAGAACGTCGCGGGCCTCGTCCAGCAGGGCGCGGGGGTCATCCAGGACGCGCCCTTCGGGCAATTGAGTATGCTGCGCGCGGAAGGTCTCGCCAACCTCGGCCTTGGACAGATGGATCGCCGGGGCGATGATGTGGCTGGGCGGCTCATCGCGCAACTGGATAATATATTCGCCGAGATCGGTTTCCACCGCCTCGACGGCATGGGCGGCGAGATAGTCGTTGAGTCCGATTTCCTCGCTGATCATGGACTTACCCTTGGCGACGGTGCGCGCACCCTGCCGACGGCAGATACCGAGAACGATCGCACACGCCTCGCCGCCCGTCGCCGCCCAGTGGACCTGGCCCCCGGCCCGCGTCACGCCTTCTTCAAACTGAAGCAAGTAGGCGTCCAGATTGTCCAGGGCTTCGTTCTTGATATCGCGCGCTCGATCGCACAAAGCGTCGAATTCAGGCAGCTCGTCTAGCGCCGCGCGGCGCTTAACGCGAAACCCACTCTCCATCAGCTTGCCCAGGGCATCTTGTAACGCCCCGTCGGCGAGGGCTTCGCGGGCGTTATCCTTAAATTTTGCGGCGCTTGACTTCATGCTCGGCGCCCTCCCGGCGAAGCCCTCCCCGGGGGGGCGCCGATCGCCGGCGTCGCCGTGTCGCCCGCCAACACCTCGGCGACGTGGCGCACCTCAAGGGGCGAGCCTCGGCGCGCCAGCCGTCCCGCGATGTTCATCAAACAGCCCAAATCGCCACCCAAAACCATCGTCGCCCCTGTGGCCTCCAGGTGTGTAATTTTAGCGTCAACGATCCGCTCGGAAATATCCGCATACTTGATCGAGAACATACCGCCAAAACCGCAACAGGCCTCGGCCTCCTCGGCCTCGATCAGGGTCAGGCCCGCGACCGAGGACAACAACCGGCGCGGCTGATCGCGCACGCCCAAATCGCGCAGCCCAGAGCACGAATCGTGATAGGTCGCCACCCCATCCCAAGCCGCGCCGGAAACCGCGCTCACGCCCAACACATCGGTTAGAAACGCGGTCAGCTCGAAAGTACGCGCCGCAAAACTCTCGGCCCGTTTCCGCCAAACCGGATCTTCGGCGAAGAGAGCCGGATAATGTCTTTTAACCGTCGCCGCACATGAACCCGATGGCGCGACGACATATTCATTTTCATTGTCGGAAAATGCCTCGATCGTCGTGCGCGCCACGGCGCGCGCGCGCGCCGGGTCGCCTGCGTTATAAGCCGGTTGGCCGCAACAAGTCTGTCCGCGGGGCGCTCTGACGTGACAACCGGCATCTTCGAGAAGCCGCACGGCGGCGAAGCCGATGCTCGGGCGCATGGTGTCGGTTAAGCACGTGATGAACAGGGCGACGCCCGGTGATGTTTTATCCGTCATCTTAAAAGAATGCGTCCCTCGTCGTGGATTGGCAATACGATGGCGAAAGTTTCCGCGCGGCATCCTTAAATTATTTTGGAACGCTCGTTCACCGCGGCCATGGCCGCGGTCGCGGCAACAAAAGATAGTATCGCCCGCTATCCTTCATCGATCCAGCCAAACGCGCCGCCGCCGTCCCGAACCCGAAAAAAACGTCGCCGCGTACCGCCCCCGTGATCGCCCCGCCAGTATCTTGGGCAATCATCAGGCGGCGAAACAAGCGGCCCTTAATCTTGGCGTGGGTGGTTTCCAACCAGATCGGCATGCCCATAGGAATAAAATGCCGATCCACCGCCAGCGACCGCCCCGGCGTCAGGGGGACACCCAAGGCCCCAATCGGCCCCCCGTCTCCGGAGGTTTTTTTAAAAAAAATGTATGATGGATTTTGCGCCAAAAGGGCGCGGCCCTTCTTCGGGCGCGCCTTGACCCAAGCCCGGATTGACGCCATCGACGCCCGATCGGCGGTCATCTCACCCCGGCCGATCAGCACTTTTCCGATCGACCGGTACCGGTGGCCATTGCGTCCGGCGAAACCCAGACGGACCACCGAACCATCGTCCATGCGCACCCTTCCCGACCCCTGGACGTGAAGAAAGAACGCATCGACCGGGTCATCGACCCATAACAAAACCCGAGCCTTACCCTTCAGCGCCCCGTTATCGATCGCACCGCGCGTATAATAGGGGACAAACCTCCCGTTCTTCACCCGGCCATACAATTTCCTTTTTGGCAAATGGGAAGAAAACTGGGCTAAGTCGGCGGTTACCAGGTCTGTCGGAAGGCCATAAACCGGATAGCGATAACGCCCGTGGCGGTGCGACGAACCATGCAGCTCGGCCTCGTAATACCCCGTGAACAAGCCCTCGCTTCGCCCTCCGAGCGAAACGAGATAAGGCGTGAACCACGTTTCGAAGAAGCGCCGAGCCGGAACCTTCGCCAGGGGCGTGTCCCGGGCGGCGCGGCACGGTTTCGCCCAGTCCCCGGCGCGGGCGCCGGGCAAAACGGGCGGCGCGCCGCGCATGAGCGATTGCGTCGGCGGCAGTGTCAAAATTTTAGCGCAGGAAACGCGAAACGCGGCCAGGGCGTCGCGCACCGCGCCGTCGTCACCCCACCCCGCAAGACGACCGAAGCCCGATGCCGTCAACTGAAGACGCGGCAATTGGGTGGACGGCAGGCTAGGGGGCGGTAACTTGGCCGGCGGCGGCGGCGGCGGCGGCACCGCCGCCGCGCACCCCGCCAACGCAACCAACATTCCAACTGTCAGAACGCGCTTGCCGTAAAGCTTCATACGGGCCCCGGCCCTTAATGCGGGCTATGGGTTTCGGTCAACACCCAGTTCGGATTGCGCGAGCGAGGATCACGCGAAAACGTCCAAAAATCGACGCGGCGAATAACTTTCGCCGGATCACCGTCGATAATAACGCCACCCTTGTCGCGTAACGTGCTTATTTGCTCGCTGATAAATTTAACGGTAACTGCGGCCTCGTCGCCAGTCATACCGGCCTCGACGATTTCGGCCCCGATAATGCCCACCAATGTTTCCTCAAGGGATTCCCCGTTGGCCACGCGTTCCTTGATTGCGCCCTCGAAGTTTTCGTAAACGTCGGAGCTCAGAAGGGGTTTTAAGGCCTGGGTATCCCCGGCGGCGTAAGCGCCCAAAATCATCTCGAAAGCGGCGCGTGCCCCACCGATGAATTCCTTGGCGCTAAACTTTGCGTCGATGCTGCGGATTTCTTCGAGGCCGATCGCCGCCGGTCCCTCGAAAACCTCGGGCTCGGGCTCGGGCGAAACCTCATCGGCGTGCGTTGATGCGTAATCGGCGTCATTCTCCACGCCATTGTCCGGCAGGTGGACAATATTGTCGCGGGTTTCGTCATGTGGCGGCTTGTCTTTGTTCGGATCGGAAAAAAGGTCCTTGTAGCCACCCTCATGACCGTCCCGACGCCCCAGGGCGTTGCGCAGCCTGAGAATCAGAAAAATCGCGATCATGGCAAATAAAATGATGTCGAAAAACTGAAAATCGCCACCCATGGTTTTCACTGTTCCTTTCCCACCATCCTTTAGATCGCGGGGCTTTTGGCGTTGTCACACAACCGTCCGGGAGCCCCCCCAAGGACAAGACCGCCCATCGGCCGCCCATTGTCCATCTTGACAGTGCGCAAATAAAGTACACGTTAACGGGTGCACGCGGCGCGGTCTACATCCTATCGGCCACGACGCACACTCTCATCGTGGCTTAGATAAGCCCAATACACCCCGGGAACAAGCATGCCTTTTCTCCTTTTCCTGCTTATCCTTGCCGTTCCGGCGTTGGAAATTGCCGTTTTCATCCAGGTTGGCGACCTGATCGGCGTCATTCCAACGCTGTTGGGGATCGTGGTAACCGCGGTCATTGGCGCGGCATTGCTGCGTCACCAAGGGTTACAAACCCTGCGCCGAGTCCAAGAAAGCCTCGATCGCGGCGAGTTGCCGGTGGCCGATCTCTTCGATGGCCTGTGCATTGCGTTGGCGGGCGCTCTTTTGTTGACCCCGGGCTTCGTGACCGACGCCATCGGCCTGAGTTTGTTTCTGCCTCCCGTGCGTCGCATCCTAATGGCGATGTTGGGGCGTCATCTCGCCGCACGGGGCGGGGCGGGGGAATTTACCCGGCGCCCGACATCGTCTTCACCCCTCACCCCCGGCGAAGGGCCGACAATCGACGGTGAATATACCGATGTCACCCCATCCGAGCGCAAGGATGCGGACGGACGAGGACGTCTCCCCCATCAACGTCGGCGCTGAGGCCCACCGAAACCCGGTTGCCGCGCAAACCTATCCGTGATAGCCAAGCCTTAAATTGCAAAAGGGGATCTCACCAATGAGCGACACCGACACCACCGAGCAAACCATTCAGTTCACGATCAACGGCCAATACGTCAAAGATCTGTCGTTTGAAAATCCCGGCGCGCCCGCGATCTATATCGCCCTGCAAGGGCAGCAGCCGAACATCGATGTGAATATCGACATTCACGTCGAAAGCCAAAATGAAACGCAACACGAAGTCGAGCTGATTCTTAAAGGGGAGTGCCGCCTCGAAGATCAGGTCGCCTTTATCGCCGAGCTGAAGTACGCCGGGTTGTTCACCATCGAGGCCCCGGCGGAACATCTCGAACCGATTTTGATGATCGAATGCCCCCGCCTACTGTTCCCCTTCGCCCGCAACATTCTCAGTGACGTCACCCGAGACGGCGGCTTTCCCGCACTGCAGCTCAATCCCATAGACTTCCTCCAGCTTTATCAGCAGCGTAAAGAGCAAGAGGCCGCGAACGATTCGTAAATTTATCGCCTCGCGCCGGTAAAATACGCCAAGACCCCACGCCGCACCCCCCATCGGGGCGCGGCGACGATTTTTAGGTCTTCCAGAGGGCCTCTTTCAGGGTATCGACAAACGCCGCATGGGCGGCCTCCTCCTCGGGAGTCGGCGCATGAATGCGTGGCGCGCGCCCCTTGCGCGTTTCACGGATCACGCTCTGCCCGCCTTTCGCGCCGGCAAGTTCAAGGCCCGGCTGACGCCCGCCGATTAGCTCCAGATAGACTTCGGCGAGAAGGCGCGCATCGAGAAGCGCGCCATGAAGGTCGCGCTCCGTGTTGTCGATGGCGAAGCGCCGGCATAAGGCGTCGAGATTGGCTTGCGCGCCGGGAAATTTGCGCCGCGCCATCTGCACGGTATCGATGGTGCGCGCCATATCGAGGGCCGGATATTCGAGCTTCGTCAATTCGGCGTTGAGAAATCCCATGTCGAAACGGGCGTTGTGAATAACCAAGGTGTCGGCGGCGATGAAGTCGAGAAATTCCGCGGCGACGTCGGCGAAAACAGGAAAATCCCTGAGATACGCCTCCGATAGACCGTGGACCGCAAAGGCCTCTTGGGGCATATCCCGCTCTGGATTGATATAGCGATGAAAAACCCGGCCCGTCGCCATGTGGTTGACCATTTCGACGCAGCCGATTTCGACAATCCGATGGCCCGCCATAGGGTCCAATCCGGTGGTTTCGGTGTCGAGTGAAATTTCCCGCATATTTTCATCCGTTGTTTGGGGTGAGCCGTCATTCATAAACGTGGTTATGGAATACTACCTGCAACGCGCCCCCCCTCTGTACATTTTTTAAGGCTAACTTATAGAGGGAGGCGTTCTCATGATATCGGATATTCTCGTTTTATTTTCCGCGCCGCAGTCCGAACTCGACATGTCTCGGGCGATTTCTCGCCTCATGGAAATCGACACCTCGGTCCTGGCACACCGCAAGGAGGGAAGCGAACGCCTGCTGCTCGTTAAGTTTTCGCCGCAGACCGTTTCTCCCAACGCCATTCTTCAGGCTCTGCGCGGCGTCGGGTTTACCGTCAGCATCGCCGGTGGCTAACCCGTCGATCCCATGAAGAAAACCCCGTCATTTCACGCAGAAAACGATGTCCCGGACAATGCGCCGCACCGCGCGAAATCCGTGGGCGCGTGATAATCCGGTGGGGATTATGAAATCCGCCCGACGCCTTTTTTCTCGGTCGGATATTTGCCGGGCTAAAATAGCCCGAAAACGATGTTCGGTCATGTTCGGACGCGCGAGCACCCGGCGGCGCTGAACGGGAAGGGGCGCACTAACCACGGCGACACCGTCGCAAAGGCGCTCTCCTCCGATTTCATATAAAAGAGGGATATCGAGAACCACCAGCGGCCGTCTCTGGCGTCGCCATTTTTGAAGAAAAACCCGCCTCTCCTCATCCACCATGGGATGAAGAACCTCTTCCAGGCGTCTCAGGGCGGCGTGGTCCTCAAAAACCCGCTTCGCCAAGGCGGCGTGATCGACCGCGCCGCCACGTATTGCGGACGGAAAAAGCGCGGCGATCGGCATTACCGCCCGTCCCCCCTTGGCCATCAACCGCGCCACCGTGCGATCGGCATCGAAAACGGGAATCCCAAGACGGCGAAAATGGTGCGCCGCCGTGGATTTTCCCATTCCGATCGATCCGGTCAAGCCGAGCACAAACATCACGTTCCCTTTAACACTCAAGGCCTTTCAAAACCGCCGCGCGAAGATCGTCATCGACGGTAGGCAGGCCATCGGCGGTCCCCTCGACCGCCCCGAACCAGGCACGAAACCCGGGGCGCGCCTGGTGTAAAAGCATGCCCAGGCCGTCGATGGCGATCAGGCCGCGCGCCCGCGCCTGCGTCAATAACGGTGTCGTCAAGGGGCTGTAAACAATGTCGTTGACGACCCCGCCGGGGGCCATCGCCGTAAGTTCAATCGCCAGCGGCGGTCGCCCGTTCATGCCCAACACGGTCGTGTTCACCAGCACGCGCGCCCCATCGAGGGCGGAGTTACGCCCAGACCACGGATGGGCGGCCAAGCGGACCCCGTCGGGAATTCCCCCAAAATTCACGACATCGTCGATCAACCGTTGGGCGCGCTCCCGGGTTCTGTTGACGATTCGAATCTCGCCGACGCCCTGATCGAGCAAGGCGACGACCACCGCCCGCGCGGCGCCCCCCGCACCCAGGACGACAGCACACGTCTCCCGCCCCAAATGCCGTGGCGCACCGGATTTTAAATTTTCAAGAAAACCGAAGCCGTCGGTATTACTCCCCTCAAGGCGGCCGTTCTTACCGACGACGATGGTGTTCACCGCGCCGATCCGGCGCGCCGCCGGATCGGCGCAATCGACGATTTTAAGCGCGTTTTCCTTATGCGGAACGGTGATGTTAACCCCACGAAATCCTTTTTTTTCAAGACCACGTAACGTCTTTTTAAGATCTTCGGGGGGTGTCGCCAGGCGGACATAATCGCCCTTTATAGCGTATTTTTCGAGCCAATAGCCGTGAACTCGCGGCGACAGGGAGTGGTTCACCGGCCAGCCCACGACACCGGCGCGCGTGTACCCGTCTGAAGGCGGAATGTTATCCGGGGCCAATCGTTTTCTCCATTCAAATCTGTTTGTTATGTTTCATGATAACGGCGCCCGAAACGTTCACAACTCTAGACGATTTCACCACAGAAATTTTTTCAGGGCGCGCGGCGCGATGAGGGCCATTGCGGCAGGTTTTCCGCCTAACCCATACTTAATTTCATCTCCACCAGACGCTCAGATGAAGAGGTCCTGACCCACGTGTATCCATTACACTAACTTTGGACATTTTCCTTCGCTGGTTTCTCATCCCAGCGCGGAAAATAACCGGGAAAACCCTGGCCAAAAATAAGCTCTTTTTCAAGGACCGAACCGCGAATCTTAACAGCAATATAAAAAATACACGCCCGATTTGAGACGGACGTGAAATTTAAAATAGGCTATACCGCCGTTATGTTGTTTCAACTTCCAAACCACGAGACGCTATATGAGGCCCTTGTCGCACGGGACCCTAGCTATGATGGCCGTGCTTATGTCGGTGTAACCTCAACGGGGGTGTTTTGTCGTCTTACCTGTCCGGCACGTAAACCAAAACCGGAAAATTGTCGATTTTTCGACACGGTATCTGCTTGTATCGAGGCGGGTTTTCGTCCGTGCAATCGCTGCCATCCCCTGGCGCCTACCGCCAAAGCCGATCCGGCGATCGAAATTCTCCTCGATGCACTTGAGAAAAATCCCGGGTATCGATGGAAAGAGGACACTCTTATCACAAGGGGGTTTGATCCATCCACGGTACGCCGTACTTTTAAACGTCATTTCGGGATGACGTTTCTTGAAATGGCGCGGCTATCGCGTATCCGCAACGGATTTGAAACGCTCTCACGCGGGGGGCGTGTGATCGACGCCCAAATCGACGCCAATTTCGATTCGCCAAGCGGATTTCGCACGGCCTTTGCGCGACTTTTAGGCCAATCACCATCCAGCCTTATGGAGGGAGGATTGCTTAGGGCCGACTGGATTGAAACGCCTATCGGGGCAATGATCGCGGTCAGCGACAAATCCACGCTACACCTCCTGGAGTTTGCCGACCGTAAGGGGTTACCCACGGAACTAAAAAAATTACGGCGCCTTTCAAAAGGTGGGCTCGGCATCGGTCGCTATGGGCCGACGAATCAAATTGAGGCCGAACTTGCCGCTTATTTTCGCGCCGAGAGCGCAAAATTCGACGTCCCTTTGGCATTTCACGGCAGCGCGTTTACGCGTAGCGTTTGGGAGGTATTGCGCCAAATTCCCGTGGGAAAAATATGCAGCTACAGCGACATTGCCAAGGCTGTCGGAAAGCCGTCGGCGACCCGCGGCGTAGCGCGGGCAAATGGGGCAAACCAAATTGCCTTAGTCATTCCGTGTCACCGTGTCGTTGGCGCGGACGGATCGCTTACCGGATATGGCGGCGGGCTTTGGCGTAAACAGTACCTTATCGAGCTAGAGCGCCGCTTTACCGTATCGGCGAAAGCCAAAAAATAGATCCTGGTACTGTTGCCCTTTTTGGGGCATGACGTTAACAACGATCCGGGAAAAAATACGCGGCAGAAGAAGCGGTTCCGCTCCCATGGCTCATAATTCAAGAATGCCCCGTGTACGCAAAAAAGACAGCACCGCCAGCAGGGGAAGACCCAAAACGGTGAAATAATCGCCGTCGATCCGATCGAATAATCGCACCCCCAGACCTTCCAGGTGGTAACTTCCCACCGAACGATAGACGTCCTCTCCGGCATGATCCAAATAAAGATCGAGAGCGGACGGAGAAAGTTCGCGCATGGAAAGCCGCGCCCTTCCCACATGCCGCCAAATGATTTTACCTTGATAACAAATCACCGCGGCGCTGATCAATTCGTGGTGACGGCCCTGAAGATGCCGTAGCTGCCGACGCGCGCGCTCCCGATTCAGCGGTTTATCAAAAATTTCACCCTCGCAAGACAGGATCTGGTCGGCTCCGATGACATAGTCCTCAAAGTGGATTTTTCCGACCCGCCCGGCCTTGGCCTCCGCCAGCATAAGGGCGAGATCGTCGCCCCCGAGATCGCCGGGGGCGTTTTTTCCAGCGCTCTTCATCGCCCCTTCGTCAACGTCCGAGGCGACACATAGGTGGGATACGCCGGCATTGCTCAACAGTGTCGATCGGATCGCACTTTGCGAAGCCAGGACGATACGCGCCGCTTTTCCGCCGCCCCGGGCGATCGGGGCGACGGGCGGCAATATATTTTTGACGTTCAAATCCGTATTCCCGTCTCGTTTAGCTGTAGTGGAGATCGCGAAGGTTTTCCTGATGGCGTTGCTGAAGCTTGAGGATGGTCGAGGCCGTCTCCTCGATCGACTTGCGCGTCACGTCAATGACCGGCCAATCATGATCTTCGTAGTATTTTCGCGCGTCACCCACTTCGTGGGCCACCGTTTTGAGATCGACGTAATCACTGAGACCGCTTTGACCCAAAAGTTCGAGACGATTTTTGCGAATTTGCACCAGGCGCCGAGGATCCTTGGTCAGTCCGACGATTAGCGGATGTGTCAAGTGGTTGATTTCATCGGGAATCTTACTTCCCGGAACAATCGGAACGTTCGCCGCGCGAACGCCACGGTTGGCCAAATAGATACATGTCGGCGTTTTCGATGTTCGCGAAACCCCAAGCAAAACCACATCGGCGTCATTAAGATCGTGATAAGACTGTCCGTCGTCATGACGTAAAGCAAAATCAATTGCCTCGATGCGGGCGAAATATTCGGCGTCCATAATATGCTGGCGTCCCGGTCGGGCATGAACCTTGGCGCCCAAATATTCACCCATCGCCGTAACGACCGGATCGAGTAAATCGACACACGGAATGTTTAATTTCCGACATCCGTTTTCGAGCGGCGCACTAAGTTCTCCGTTAACCAAGGTATAAATAACAAATCCCGGTTTTTCTTGAACGGCATTAAGGACTTCCTCGATTTGGCGCGGCTTACGGATCATCGGCCACAGATGTTCCTCGGCGGTCACATCTTCGAACTGAACCAAACAGGCCCGGGAAACGACATTTAGGGTTTCACCGGTGGAATCGGAAACCAAATGAAGGTGAAATTTAATCATAAGATAAAACTTTCAAGAGGCACGCCGATCATAACGCCGATATTGAAGAGAATTGAAATGACCCTTTCAGAGGGGTTTTTTTGTGGATTATCGGTGGGATAAAATGGCGCTAACTAGGGATAACTCGGTAAAAAACGGCGATGCCTAAAAGTTATGCCTTTTCACCCCATGATCGAATCAAAAGCACCCCCTGGGGTATAACCTTTACGCTCGCATGGGAAAACGATGATAATAAGGGAAGATCGACTTTCAGTACCCGGATTTTCCACAATTATATCCCCAATCCATAACCCCGTGAAAGGCCGTTATTTTCCTTAAAATTCGTCTCTTTTTTTTATCGAAAATTAAAATTTTCCACAGCTTTTTATTTTTGCGTTTTTCCCGGATTTTAAAGATATGGAACAAACTGTGGATAATGGATAATCCCCGTTATTCACCGTACTGCCACCACCACCATCTATTTTTTATATATATAAAAAGATTGTTAGTAGAGGGGCGTTCTCCGTATCCTTAAGCCTTCATCAATATCGGACTTTCAGGCCCGTCTCCTAAGTTTTCAAGGACACCTAATTTGTGAAAAAACCCTTCCTTCGCGCCTTAAACGGAGAAACGGTCTCTCCCACGCCCCTATGGCTTATGCGTCAGGCGGGGCGATATCTTCCCGAATATATGAAGATCCGTAAAACAGCGCGTAATTTTCTCGATTTTTGCTACACGCCGGATCTTGCCGTTGAGGTTACACTTCAGCCCCTACGCCGCTATGGTTTTGACGCGGCTATTTTGTTTAGTGACATTCTGGTGATCCCCGACGCTTTAGGTCAGGACGTTTCATTTTTACCCGGCGAGGGTCCGCAACTCGATCCTATCCGAGATTTAAGTGGCCTGGAAAAATTGAACCTCCAGGATTTGCATGAACATCTGTCCCCGGTTTATGAGGTCTTGACCCGACTTTCCGGATCGCTTCCGAAAGAAACCGCCCTGATCGGGTTTTGTGGCGCGCCTTGGACGGTTGCGACCTATATGGTCGAAGGCAAGGGCAGTAAGGATTACGCCGCGACACGAAGCTGGGCCTATCGTGCTCCGAAGGAATTTTCCAGGCTGATCGATCTTTTGATTGAGGCGACATCCGCTTATTTGATCGAGCAAGTCGCGCATGGTGCGGAGGCCCTGCAAATTTTCGATAGTTGGGCGGGAATTTTGCCCGAAATGGAATTTCACCGTTGGGTGATCGACCCTACGATTGAAATTGTCCGGCGGGTGAAGGCCGCTTGTCCGGGGGTGCCGATTATCGGATTTCCTCGCGGCGCCGGCGTTTTATATCGTGATTTTGTCGCTAAAACCGGGGTAGACGCCGTGAGTCTGGATTCATCCGTTCCTCTGAAATGGGCGCGTGATCAATTACAACCCCACTGCACGGTTCAGGGAAATATGGATAATTTTCTCCTTGTCGCAGGTGGCGAGGCGATGGATAGGGAAGCGCGACGGATTGTTGATATTTTAGGATCCGGGCCGTTTGTTTTTAATCTAGGACATGGAATCGTTCCTCAAACGCCGCCCGAACATGTCACCAGATTGGTCGATGTCGTGCGTGGGGCCGAGACGGTTGGATCCGGCGGGTAAAAAACGATGAAAAAGCGCGCTGTTGTCGTTTTCAATTTAGGGGGACCCGACGCTCCGCAGAGCGTGCAGCCGTTTTTGTTCAATCTGTTTAACGACCCGGCGATTATCGCCCTACCCAATCCGCTACGATGGCTTGTTGCAAAACTGATCGCCAAGCGTCGCGCCCCCGTCGCTCGGAAAATTTATGCTCATATGGGGGGGAAATCGCCACTTTTAGAGCTTACCCGAGAACAAGCGGCGGCCCTGCAATCGGTTTTGAATGACGAAGATAAAAACGTTCAAAATTTAGTATTTATCGCCATGCGCTATTGGCGCCCCTTCAGCGATGAAACCGCCCGGGAGGTAAAAAAATTTGATCCCGACGAGATCGTTTTATTGCCGCTGTATCCTCAATTTTCGACAACGACGAGCGGATCATCAATTCGGGATTGGAAAAAATCCGCGGCGCGAATTGGTTTAAATGCGCCTACCCATGCGATTTGTTGTTATCCTGTCGATCCCGGTTTTATTGAGGCGGTCGGCGCCCGTATTGAGGACGTTCTTAATCGGGTGCGTAAGGCTTCATCGGGGATGAAAATCCGAATTCTTTTTTCAGCCCATGGATTACCAAAAAAAATTATCGATGGGGGAGATCCCTATCAATGGCAGGTTGAGCGCACGGTTAAGGCCTGTTTGGATGTATTGAACGCACGCGGTCTTGATGATTTTGATCATGCAATTTGTTACCAAAGCCGGGTCGGACCAATGCAGTGGATCGGCCCGTCTATCGAGGATGAAATTTCCCGTGCAGCCGCCGATGGCGTGGCCATTGTTGTAACGCCGATCGCTTTTGTTTCGGAACACTCCGAAACGCGTGTGGAATTGGATATTGAATATCGCGATTTTGCCGAACGCTTGGGCGTTTTATCGTATTCTCGAGTGGACACCGTGGGAACCCATCCCGCGTTTATCTCAGGATTGCGCCATTTGGTGTTTCAAGGGGCACGCTGTACCCAAGAAATATGCAGCGGATCTTGCGAGGAATCGCAATATTGCCCGCATTCCGCGATACGTTGCGCCCTGAGTAAATCGTAAATTCAATCGAATTTGAGCGCGCTTATTTGAATAAATTATAAATTCTATTTACTTTTATAAAAAATATTATATTCATTTTACTTTCTAAATATGGGAGAAAAATGTGTTTCAGATTTCGGGTGAAGCCTACCTCTGGATTAAGGCCCTTCACGTTATTTCGGTTATTGCTTGGATGGCGGGACTTTTCTACCTACCGCGGCTCTATGTGTATCACACCCAGGTACTGGCCGGATCGGAATCGTCGGAACTCTTTAAAATCATGGAAAGACGCCTTCTTCGGGCGATCATGAATCCGGCCTTGGTTTTATCGTACGTTTTTGGCGGATTGTTGCTTGCGCAGCGGGTATCCTTTTCCGATGGCTGGTTACACCTTAAATTGTTATGCGTCGCTTTGTTGACGGTCTTTCATATGGCGCTTTCGAAATGGCGTAAGGATTTTCTCAACGATAAAAATACAAAGTCCGAAGTTTTTTATCGGGCAGTCAACGAAGTTCCAACGATCTTGATGATCGTGATTGTCGTCATGGTGGTTGTAAAACCATTTTAATTTTTTTCTCTTATGTGCATCATTTTTGCTATTGCATGATTGACATATCGTTTTGATTTGGGTAAGTGTAGGGCTCCAAAAGCGTGTCAAACGATACGCGACCATCCCTCCCGTTTCTCTTTCCGCCGTCTTCGTTATTTCAACGGATGAAATTCTGCCTATCTTAATCTAGCGGAACGGGACGACCTCATAAAACGGTCCTCTTTCTTAAATCCTCCCCCCCCCTCTTCACGACGAAGCTGAAATTCAATGAACCTTAAGGAACTTAAGCAAAAATCCCCGGCCGATCTTCTTTCCTTTGCCGAGGAACTGGAAATCGAAAACGCAAGCTCGCTGCGTAAGCAGGACATGATGTTTGCAATTTTGAAGCGTCTGGCGGAGAACGGAACGGCTATTTTCGGCGACGGCGTTCTTGAGGTTCTTCAGGACGGCTTTGGATTTTTGAGGAGCCCGGAAGCGAATTACCTTCCCGGTCCGGACGATATTTATGTTTCTCCCAGTCAAGTCCGCCGTTTCGGCTTGCGTACGGGAGACACCGTCGAGGGCGAAATTCGTTCTCCCAAGGATGGGGAACGCTATTTCGCTCTGTTGAAGGTCAATGATATCAACTTTGAAGAACCGACGAAGGTTCGTCATCGTATTAATTTTGATAATCTTACCCCGCTTTATCCTGATGAACGTTTGAATCTCGAGATCGAGGATCCTGAAAACAAGGATCTGACAAGCCGGGTATTGGATTTGATTTGCCCCATCGGCAAGGGGCAACGCGCCCTCGTCGTGGCGCCGCCGCGCACCGGTAAAACCGTGATGCTGCAAAATATTGCCCACTCCCTGGCGGCCAATCATCCGGAGTGCTACCTCATTGTCCTTCTGATCGACGAACGTCCGGAAGAAGTCACGGACATGGCCCGTTCGGTAAAGGGCGAAGTCGTCAGCTCGACCTTCGACGAGCCGGCGTCGCGTCACGTTCAGGTCGCCGAGATGGTGATTCAAAAGGCTAAGCGCCTTGTCGAACATAAACGGGACGTGGTTATTTTACTCGATTCGATTACCCGCCTGGCGCGCGCCTACAACACCGTTGTGCCCAGTTCGGGAAAGGTTCTGACGGGTGGTGTGGACGCCAACGCCCTACAGCGTCCGAAGCGTTTTTTCGGCGCCGCGCGCAATGTCGAAGAGGGCGGCTCGTTGACGATTATTTCGACGGCGCTGATCGAAACCGGATCGCGCATGGACGAAGTAATTTTCGAAGAATTCAAGGGCACCGGCAACTCGGAGATCATTCTCGACCGCAAGGTTTCCGACAAGCGCATCTTCCCCGCGATCGACATCACCAAGTCGGGAACGCGAAAAGAAGAGTTACTGGTCGATAAGGGAACCCTTTCGAAAATGTGGGTCCTACGTCGGATTTTGATGCCGATGGGCGTGACCGACGCTATGGATTTCCTGATGGGAAAACTTAAAACATCGAAAAATAACGCGGATTTCTTCGATTCCATGAACAGCTAATTTGATGTATAAATATTGGATAAGTATATAATAACTTATAATGAATAAGTTATTATATATTTTGTCTGTTTTACTTCGATAAAAAGCCCTGGCGTTTTATAACGCCAGGGCTTTCTTAGGTAATACCGATGCCTTGATTATGGGAGTAACACGGTTGATCCCGTCGTTTTTCGGGCCTCCAAATCGCTGTGCGCCTGTGCGGCCTGCTTGAGGGGATAAGTCTGATTTACCTCAATTTTAACCTGACCTCCCCGCACAACTTCAAATAGCTCCGCAGCCATTGCCGCCAGATCGTCGCGTTTGGCGGTATAGGTGAAAAGAGAGGGCCGGGTCAGAAAAAGAGACCCCTTTTGACCGAGGAGGCCGGGATTGATGGGCTCGACGGGGCCGGAGGCATTGCCGAAAGTGACCATGACACCCATTGGAGCAAGACAGTCAAGAGAGCCCATGAAGGTATCCTTGCCGATGGAATCGTAAACAACAGGAACACCTGCGCCGCCGGTAATCTCACGAACTCGGTTGGTGAAGTTTTCCCGGGTGTACACGATCGGAAAATCACAGCCGTGTTGACGGGCGATTTCCGCCTTTTCATCGCTGCCGACGGTTCCGATCACCCGCGCCCCGAGATGCTTCGCCCACTGGCAGACGATTAGACCGACGCCGCCGGCCGCGGCATGAATAAGAACGGTGTCGCCGGGCTTGACCCGATATGTCCGACGCAGCAGGTATTGCGCGGTTAGTCCCTGCAACATCATCGCCGCGGCGACCGGGTCGCTAATATCGTCGGGTAGGGTAACCAGACGGTCGGCGGGGATAAGTCGGCTCTGGGCGTAAGCGCCGACGGGCTGGGCGGCATAGGCGACGCGCGCACCGGGTTTAACGTTCTCAACGCCCTCACCAACCGCGATCACCACACCGGCGCCCTCCATGCCGAGAACGGCGGGTAGGGTCAGGGGGTAAAGGCCGGTACGCATGTAAATATCAATATAATTCAGACCGACGGCCCTGTGTTCGACAAGCGCCTCTCCCGGTCCGGGAGTCGCGACGGCGATGTCTTCCCAAACCATTTTTTCGGGACCACCGTGTTCATGAATGCGGATGGCCATGGTCATGATGTTTTCCTTTTCTTCAACCGGGGGAGCCCGTCGATAGGGGTGTGAGTGCGTGCGCCGCCGTCAAACAGGGGTCGCGCGGTCCGAGATGGTACTATATTCAAATCCCACGGCCTGTTCGAGGCGCAGGAGCCTTTTTTTGGTTTCGGGCCCCGATCCCCCGGAGTAGCCGCCGAGGGCGAAGCCTTGCGCGATATTTTTGCGGCGCGGTGCGGTGGCGACGATACGGTGGCAGGGAATAACGATCGCGATGGGGTTGCTGCGGCAGGCTCCACCGACGGCGCGTGGCGACGAACTCAGACGCTTGGCGAGCGCGCCGTAGGTCAGGGTTTCTCCAAAAGGAATATCCTGCATGATCCGCCATACTTGGTGTTGAAAGGGCGTACCTTGAGGGGATAGGGGAAGGCTGAATTTTTGGCGGCGGTTTAAAAAATATTCGCCTAACTGTTTACGGGCGTTTTCGAGAAGTGGGGATGCCTGGCTACTTTTGGAGTCACTCAGGGTGGCGCCGCGACCGTACTCGATCGCAACGATTGCCCCGGCGTCGGCAAAAATGCTCAGGTCCCCCATCGGGGTTTTGACAATGGCCATATCCATGCCGCCACGTTAGCCCCCGGCGAGGGCCTTGCGCAAGTCGTCCGTGCGCGTCAGGGGAAGACCGCATGCGCCATGCTTGCAAACATAGGCCGTTGTCTTTTCATGAAGTGATTTTTTACCATAGGCAGGA
Source organism: Varunaivibrio sulfuroxidans (assembly GCF_029318635.1). NCBI lineage: Bacteria > Pseudomonadati > Pseudomonadota > Alphaproteobacteria > Rhodospirillales > Magnetovibrionaceae > Varunaivibrio > Varunaivibrio sulfuroxidans. The sequence goes on from NZ_CP119676.1 coordinate 1,969,068, forward strand.
TGATGGGGCAGGAGGGCGTCTTCGTCCCGATGACCTAAAACCATGATGGTTCCGTAGGGGAGGGGGGCCGTCCAGGCTGCACGTATCATCGGATCTGTCTGTATTTCCGGATTTTTTCCGGTGTGTTGTAATTCTTTTGGCGCGCGCCCTCCCCTCGCCAAGGTCAGGGTCGTCCCCTTTTCCAGGATCGACCAGCCAACAATCATCGAGGGCATGTTGACCAGGGCGTTGAGGTCTTGGGGGATGGTCGCCTTAATGAGCCGGTCGGCGTGGGTGCGCAGATCGTTATCGCCCGTCAGTTGGTACAGTGTGGCCAACACCTCCAACATCACGCCATTTCCCGATGGCGCGGCGTTGTCGAAGACCGGCTTCGTCCGCGCGATCAGATCGCGCGCGGTCACATCCGAGAGGAAATAGCCGCCGTTTTGCGAATCCCAGAAACGGCGCTCGGCGCTTTTGACTAAAGTTACGGCGTGATCGAGGTACGACTTTTTGCCCGTGGCCTGATAGATCGTCAATGCGGCGCGGGCCAGATGAGCATAGTCATCGAGGACCCCCTGGTGGAGGGCGGACCCCTCGGTCCAGGTGTGATAGAGGGTGTCCTCCTCCTGCATTTCGTGGCAAATAAATGTATAAACCACAAGACCTAGTCTTACCCAATCTTCCCGATCAAAAATCATTCCAGCCTTGACCAGGGCGGTGACGGTCATGGCGTTCCAGTCGGCGAGGATTTTATCGTCTCTTTGTGGACGGGGTCTTTTGCTTCGCGTCTGTAAAAGAATTTGACGACTTTTTTCAAGGCGCTCTTCCACGATGGGCGTTTGCGTAGCGGGATTGGCGAGGCGATTTAATATGGAGTATCCCTCCCAATTTCCACTGGGTCGAACGTCGTAGGTCTCCATAAATAGGGGGGCGTGAGGGCCGAGGAGGTCGATTATTTGCTCGCTTTTCCAAATATAATACTGACCTTCGCGACCCTCGCTATCGGCATCAAGCGCACCGGCGAAGGCGAAAAGTTCGGGATCGTGCGGTGAGGAAATGCGCATCTCCGACATCAGCCAATCGATTGTTCGCGCGACGCGGTCCGCGTAAGTGGGGTTTTGTGTCTTTAGCCATACGGTACTTAGGATTTCGATCAGCTGGGCATTGTCATAAAGCATTTTTTCAAAATGCGGGGCGAGCCAAATTTCATCTGTCGAGTAGCGCGCGAATCCGCCGCCCAGATGATCGTAAATTCCCCCCAGACAAATATGATCAAGCGTCGTGCACACGCTGTCCCCTAGAGGTGAAGATCCGGTTTCGAGGTAGTGGTCCCAAAGAAAACTAAAAAAGGAAACCTGCGGAAACTTAGGCGCGCCCTGCGTTCCGCCGTGGACCGGATCCACGATACGCACCGCGGCGGTAGCGACGCGCTCGATGATATCTTCATTAATTTTCCCCCCACCGCCGAGACGAGACATTTTGTACAAGGCCTCGGTCAGGGCGGCGGCGTTTTTTTGGACGTCGTCTTGGGCGTTTTTGTAGCTGTTCTCAACACTACGAAGGATGTCGATGAATGCGGGCATCCCGTAGCGCGCTTCGGGTGGGAAGTATGTTCCGCCCCAAAAGGGGGCGCCGGTGGGTGTAAGAAACATCGTCAGCGGCCACCCGCCTTGGCGACCCATTGCCGCGAGGGCGCTTTGGTAAAGTGTATCGAGGTCCGGCCGTTCCTCGCGATCAACCTTTATGTTGATGAAATGCGCGTTCATGTATGCGGCGGTATCGGTATTTTCGAAACTTTCATGGGCCATGACATGGCACCAATGGCAGGCGGCGTAACCAATGGACAGAAGGATCGGTTTATTTTCTTTTTGCGCACGGCTTAAGGCCTTGTCGCTCCACGTTTGCCAGTGGACGGGGTTGCCGGCGTGTTGCCTGAGGTAGGGGCTGGTCTGATCTTTTAGAGTGTTTCGGCGAAGATCGCGCATTCCTTTGCTCCCTTTTTGACGCTAATGTTGTTCTGGGAATCTTCGGCGGCTTTGGACGTGGCGGTCTTCAGTGCCCGGCCCTGATCGTGATATTGTCATGCGGCCTTAGGCTTTACTTTGGGTGAATTTGTATTGGAAACAACCCTAAGTTTTTTGTCCCCTTTATCCGGGGCGCGAAGATCGGTGGGTTTTCTATTCTGGAAAATGGGGCGGGGCCGCTTTTTAGGGAGAACGATCCATGAAAATAACCATGAATATCGATTGCACGGCCGAGGAGGCGCGTGATTTTTTTGGTTTACCCGACGTAAAACCCTTACAGGAACGCTTTTTGTCCAAATTAGAAGAAAACATGGATGCTAAAATGGCGGCATTGGATCCCGATAAGATGGCGAACACATGGCTTCCTCAGTTTGTTATGGGGTCGATGAAGGGCATGGAGCAATTTCAAAAAATGTTTTTTAATCAGGGCGTCAGTACGTCGGGTGGTCCTTCCGACCCAAAAGAAGACAAAGATAAGGGCCCATGATTTTTGAGGGCTGATCGTGCTCGCTTGTGTTGGGTATGTTCGATACGTGGGCCGTGTTCCGACGGAAGAATCAAACCCTGGTTTGCGATGGCGCGCTAAAAATCAATATGGAGTGAGCGGCGTGAACAGACAAAGCGATGATCCGGCTCTATTTTACCGTTGCCATGTTTTTTGTTGTACCAATCAGCGTCCCGAAAACCATTCGCGCGGATCTTGCGCGGGGCGGGGCGGGGTCAGGTTGCGCAATTATATGAAAGCGCGGACCAAGGAACTTAAGATCGATAATGTTCGGATAAATTCTGCGGGGTGTCTTGATCGTTGCGAACTGGGGCCCGTCCTTGTTATTTACCCAGAGGGGGTTTGGTATCGCGTTCAGAATAAAGAAGATGTCGATGAGATTTTAATCCGTCATCTCATTGAGGGTACGCGTGTGACGCGCTGTCTGATCGCCCCAGAAGATGGTCCCGCTCCCCCGATGCCTCTCCAGGAGTGAGGGTGTCTCTTCAGGGGTGAAGAGCGTTAGGCCCAGGAATGAGGTTAGGACGGAAAATGAACTTTTAGGTTGGGGATGAACTGAGGGAAGACGCACCGGGGACATCTTGGATAACCGAAATTCTTGTATCGGATCGAATTCCCCTGGGTTTTTTGGAGGGGGAAACGGGTTTTTGGAATTGTTTTCTGTTGCGTGAGTTTGCGTGCCCGCCGGGTGCGGTATATGGGGCTTAAGGGTCTGTGACACAAATGAGCGATTGGACGATTTATGCCCCGGCATCGGCGCCGGGCCGTGCGGGTGTCGCGGTCTTTCGCGTCTCGGGTCCGGCATGTCGAGATGTTTTTTTTAAATTTACTGGGCAGCATCCAACGAAGCCCAGATTCGCCTACTACGTTGAACTTACCGATCCCGTCGATGGGGGGGCGATCGATGACGCCTTAGCCCTTTTTTTTCAAGGACCGGCGAGCTTTACCGGCGAGGATGTCGTTGAATTTCACGTCCATGGATCTTCGGCGGTGATGCATAAGCTGAGTGACGTCCTGTCGCGTATTCCAGGGGTCCGTCTTGCGGACCCTGGCGAATTTACGCGCCGGGCGTTTGAAAATGGAAAGATGGACCTTACCCGAGCCGAAGGTCTCGCGGACCTTATCGACGCAGAAACCGAAGCCCAGCGCAAACAGGCCCTGCGGCAATCGCGGGGCGCCCTGGCCGTGCTTTATGATGGCTGGCGCGATCGCCTGCTCTCTCAGCGGGTAAGGGTCGAGGCGCTTATTGATTTTTCCGATCAAGAGGACGTTTCCGATGCCCTGAGTGGTCCGGCCCGTGATGAGATGTACGAAATCATGCGGGAAATTGAACGCCACTTGGATGATGGGCGTCGGGGCGAGCGCCTACGTTCTGGGGTTCATCTGGCGATTGTCGGGCCACCGAACGCAGGAAAGTCTTCTTTGCTCAACGCGCTCTCTAATCGGGACGCGGCCATCGTATCGGAAAAACCGGGAACGACGCGTGATGTCATAGAACTTCGTCTGGATCTTGGTGGGTATCCCGTCGTGATTGCCGATACCGCGGGTATTCGTCGGGGTGCGGATAGCGTCGAGGAAGAGGGCGTTCGTCGGGCGAGAGTTCGCGCCGCCGAGGCGGATATTTGCCTTTTTGTGTATGATGCCTCCGATCCGGCAACTTGGGAGGGAGGAGATGCAGGGGAGAGGACAGATGTTGCGCGCAAGGAGGGTGTTCATGAGAGCATCGCACCCAGCGATATCGCCAACGTGACGCGTATCATTGTTTTTAATAAAGTTGATCGTGTTCCCGGGTTCTACCCCCCGCCGTACTCGGGAGGTCGTTCGGTGGTCATTTCGCTGAAAACCAACGAGGGAATGGAAGATCTTCTCTCCCTTCTTGAAAATAATGTTCGGACCCGGTGTGAGAGCGCCGCCGGACCCGGGATTACCCGTCAGCGCCACCGTGAATGTTTACAGGCGACACACGACCACCTACGTCGGGCCCTGGACGCTTCCGACCTGGACCTTTGCGCGGAAGACCTGCGTTTGTCCCTTAACGCGCTGGGACGAATTACCGGTCGTGTCGATGTTGAAGATCTCCTTGATGTTGTTTTTCGTGATTTTTGCATCGGCAAGTGAGGTTGCCACCTCGGCGATATTTGTAGCAATTATTTTTGGTGACGTTGGCAAGCCTTGTCCGTGCGTTTCGCCTGTGATGTCTGTAATAGTGGGGCCGCCTTCAATCGCGAGGGTCATGGACACATGGTGAGGGGGGGATAGCGACTGTTTGGTGTTTCACGTGAAACACACGCACGCCCTTTTTCCGTGCGTCCAAACGATCATAGAGGCAAAGCGGGTCCTTCATACGGCGCGCCCGCTGCGTCGAGAACGTTCGCCGATGAACCGCATCGCCTTCACGCCCCCTCCTATCGGGTGTGCCGCATGAAGGGTCATACATGCACCGTATTTTAGTTTCAGATGACGAGATTCAGAACTCATTGATTGAGGTGGAAGATCACGGATGCGGCAATGCATATCGCCGAAAAGAGTGCGCGCGCGCAGCGGCCATGGCGTGTTGCGACTCACCGCCAGTCTTTGAGTTTTCCAGACATGCTCTCGGTCTCGTGGCGCTGTTTGTAAAGGCCCGCGTCGTATTCGATCTTCCGCACGCGATTTTTCTTTGGCGCAACGCATGGCCCGAACCGGCCCAATTTCTCTTGCGTCAGACAAAAATGATCAGTCATGGGCAGGCCCTTCCGCCAACAATGAGTGAGAACGCGGTAGAGAACGCCGGAAAATTTTAATAGGTCCCGAGCCTGGATGATGCCTTAAGTCGTTTAAGGAGAGGCTGTTTAAGGAGGGCGGGGTTATGACCTTGATTTTCTCCCAATGACGGGGAAATATTTTTGAAGGGGAGATTTCTCGCCATCTATTTTCTGCACCGTATTTTTTATTCCAACGTGTTTTTACTTTGGTCATTTTTCGTTTGTGAAAAATACGGTGAAGAAATTAAAAGAAATTTCTTGTTCATGTCTTATTTTCCTCTCTCACTTATCCCCGAAACGCCTAAAAAAAGATGTCTCTTTTATTGACAGTTTCTGGGGGTGTTATTAGGTTTCTGGCATGAACAAATACGACGTTATTGTTGTTGGCGGCGGGCACGCCGGATGTGAGGCCGCATGCGCTTCGGCGCGTATGGGCGCGCGGACGCTTTTGCTGACGCACCGCCTTTCAGCGTTGGGTGAAATGTCTTGTAACCCGGCCATTGGTGGTCTGGCCAAGGGTCAGTTGGTTCGTGAAATCGATGCGCTTGACGGGATTATGGGCCGGGCAATCGACAAGGCCGGCATTCACTTTCGTATGCTCAATAAAAGTAAGGGTCCGGCCGTTCATGGACCCCGCGCCCAGGCCGACAGGCGCTTATATAAAAAGGCCGTCGCCGAGTTTATTCACGAAGAAAACCATTTAACGCTCAAAGAGGATCCGGTAGAGGATCTTATGTTTGACGATACCGGCGCCGTTCGGGGTGTATACGGTGCATCTGGAGAAAATTATGTCGCGGGCGCCGTCGTCATTACAACGGGAACATTTTTGCGCGGCCTTATTCACCTTGGAGATGTGCGCATCCCCGCCGGCCGCGTCGGCGACCCGCGGGCTACGGGGTTAAGCTATACGTTTCGTAGGTTGGGTTTCGGTTTAGGGCGGCTGAAAACGGGGACGCCCCCCAGGCTGGACCGGGATACGATTGACTGGTCTTCTCTTGATGAGCAACCTGGAGATTGTCCGCCGACACCCTTCTCTTATTTGACGGAAAAAATCACCACGCCGCAAACGGTCTGCCACATAACGGCGACAACACAAAAAACACATGAAATTATTCGCGAGAATCTGCATCGATCGCCGCTTTTTTCGGGTCAGATCGAAGGTACCGGTCCGCGATACTGCCCCTCGATTGAGGATAAGGTGACGCGGTTTGCGGATCGCTCAAGCCATCAAATTTTTTTAGAACCTGAAGGGCTGGACTCGCAGGCGATCTATCCTAATGGAATATCCACATCTCTTCCCAAAGACATTCAGGTTGCTTTGTTGGCGACCATTCCGGGATTGTCTCACGTGCGGATGCTCCAGCCTGGGTATGCGATCGAATATGATTTTGTCGATCCGCGGGAACTCAAGCCCACCCTAGAATGTCTTCGGGTTAGGGGGCTTTATCTGGCGGGTCAAATTAACGGAACGACGGGCTACGAAGAGGCCGCGGCTCAGGGTTTAATGGCGGGGCTTAATGCGGCGCTGGCTTGTGGATCGGCGGCCCCCTTTATTTTAGACCGCGCGGATGGCTATATCGGTGTTCTTATTGATGACCTCGTTACTTTGGGAACGCAGGAGCCTTACCGGATGTTCACGTCGCGTGCGGAATATCGGTTGGTCTTGCGCGCCGATAATGCCGACCGTCGGCTAACGCCTTTGGGGGTGGCCGTCGGCTGCGTTTCGAAAGAACGGCGGAATGTTTTTGATCGCCATATGGCGGAATTGTCCCGAGTACAAAATTTGATGGTTTCCTTGGTGGCGTCCCCGACGGAGCTTGCACGAAAGGGAATCCGTATAAATCAAGACGGCGTGCGTCGAAGCGCACAAGATCTGCTTTCGTACCCTGATGTTATTTGGTCTGATTTGGCTCGCTTGTGGCCGGATCTTGCCTCTGCTGGGCCGGCAACGGTTAAACAGATTGAAATAGACGCTCAATACAGTGGATATATCGCACGACAAAAGGCCGATATCGCGGCTTTTCGTCGAGATGAAGCCCTGCTCATTCCTCAAAACTTGGACTATGATGGTATTTCGGGTTTGTCTAACGAGGTGCGCGCAAAATTGCGGGTGGCCCGCCCCGCAACGCTGGGGGCGGCGGCTCGAATTTCTGGGGTAACGCCAGCGGCGTTGACGCTTTTGTTGTCTTACGTGCGTCGGGAACAGCGTCCACGTAAGCGGGCCTGATTGACGGTCCCTGCGCGGGAATATTCTTTCTTTTGTCTACTTGGCCTTTGTCTACTTGGGCCTTTGCCTGCTTGGAGAGGGGGCCCGGTGTCTGGACGTATTCTATCGGAGGGGGCACGTGAACCGTAGGTGGCGTATCTCCTAGCGATTTCGGAATGTGGACCATCGCAGCCAATATTTCAGGCTGACACGCGAACGGGCCGCGCTGTTTCACGTGAAACAAAATCGATTAAATTAAAATCAAACCCAAGGCAAACCGTATCCATAAGGCTGCAGGGAAGAAAGTTATATTTATAATGTCGGATCAAGACGCGGTATTGTTACAAGATCAGGCGTGGGGTGAGGCGCTTCTCACACAAAATTTCTCGCTAATGCCCGAAACGCTGGAAAAATTAAAAATTTATGCCGAGCTTTTACGAAAATGGCAGCACAAAATAAATCTTGTCGGACCCTCGACGATCCCTTTTTTGTGGAGACGGCATTTCGTCGATTCGGCGCAGTTAGTGGCATACATGCCCAAAACACCTGGGGTAATCGTTGATATCGGAAGCGGCGCCGGTTTTCCGGGTATGGTTCTTGCGCTTCTCACAGGGAATAGGGCGCATCTGATTGATAGCGATACCCGGAAAAGCTTGTTTTTGCGGGAAGTCAAGCGCGAGACAGGGGCTAACGTCGAAATTCACAACCGCCGGATCGAAGAAATAACCCCGCTTGAGGGTGATATTCTTACCTCTCGGGCGCTGGCGCGCCTCGATGCCTTGTTGGATTTGGGGCGGCCTCACATCAAAGAAAAAGGAATGTGCCTTCTTCTTAAGGGCAGGCAGGGCCCGGAAGAATTGACGCAAGCACAAAAACGGTGGAAGATGGACGCCACTTGGCGCCAAAGTCTTTCTGATGAAAGCGGCTTGGTTCTAAAGCTCGAAAATATTTCCCGGCGGTAGCGGGTATCCGTTCTTACCGTCCGTGTACCCACCCTTGTAGCATATGCCCGCCCTTAATGCCGGCCCTTGATGATTGAGCGCAAAGAGTACCATGGAAAAAAAAGGCCCGTTAGAGCGAGAACATCCACGCATTATTTCGATCGCAAATCAAAAAGGTGGCGTTGGTAAGACGACAACGGCCATAAATCTAGCGACGGCGCTGGCCGCCGTTAAGCAGCGGGTGCTTCTTATCGATCTTGATCCCCAGGGTAACGCCAGCACGGGTTTGGGTCTTGATCAGGCGAGTCGGAGGCGGGACAGCTACCAGGTTATCATTGGGGATATCGCACTTAGCGAGGCCATTCAAAAAACAGCTATTCCCGGTCTCGATATCATTCCGGCGGGCGTGGATTTGTCCGCGGCGGAAATAGAGCTGGTGGATGTCGAGCGGCGTGAATACTGTTTGCGCAACGCCATTGGTGACGGCGCCGCTCATTATGACTATATTTTAATCGACTGCCCGCCCGCGTTGGGACTTTTGACGTTGAACGCTTTGGTGGCGTCGCAGGCGATCCTGGTTCCCTTGCAGTGCGAATTTTTCGCCCTTGAGGGAATTAGCCACTTAATGCGTACGGTGGCCCAGGTACAGAAAATTTTTAACCATGGTCTTGAGCTTCAGGGGATTGTTTTGACCATGTTCGACAAGCGAAATAATTTATCCGAACAGGTCGCCGCCGATGTGCGAGAATATTTTGGCGATAAGGTCTATGAAACGGTAATCCCCCGGAATGTTCGGGTCTCTGAAGCGCCGTCCTATGGACGGCCCGTCTTGATGTACGATATGGCCTGCGCCGGATCGCAAGCCTATCTTCATCTTGCCGGAGAGATCTTACGTCGGGAAGGGCATAAGGCGGTATAATGTCGGAAGAAACAAAACGCAGGAAACTTGGTCGAGGCCTTTCCTCTTTGCTTGGTGGAGAGAAAGAGGATTTTACAGAGTTGGATAGGGTGCGTTCAACGAAGACGGTGCCGATAGAATTCCTTCATCCTGGAAAATACCAACCTCGCCAGCAGATGAACGCCGAAGATCTGGAAGATCTCGCCCGTTCAATTCGGGAAAAGGGCGTGTTGATGCCGCTTTTAGTGCGGCGCGATCCCGAGGCCCCCGAGGAATACGAAATTATCGCGGGCGAGCGTCGTTGGCGTGCGGCTCAGTTGGCGCAACTTCATGAAGTTCCCATTATTATTAAAGAGTTAAGCGATCAAGAAACACTTGAGGTCGCCCTGATCGAGAACCTCCAAAGGCAAGACCTTTCCCCCTTAGAAGAGGCGGCGGGCTATCAACGCCTCATGGACGAATTTTCCCACACCCAGGAACAGTTGGCGGAAAGCGTTGGGAAAAGCCGCCCACACATCGCGAACACCATGCGCCTTCTCGGTCTGCCCGAAGAGGTCAAGGCCTTATTGGCGCAGGGCGCGATCAGCGCGGGCCATGCCCGTGCGTTGTTGGGGGCCGACGATCCGACGGGGCTTGCTAAAAATGTGGTAAAAAGTGGGCTTAACGTACGACAGACCGAACGTCTGGTTAAGAGCGCGGCGTCGAAGGACGAACGCAAGGCGCCGGCTTCGGGGAAGGGGTCGAAAACGCACGCTAAGGATTCCGATACCCTGGCCCTTGAGCGTGATTTGGCCAATCTGCTGGGGCTTAAGGTCGAAATTGCTTTTAAGGGAGATGCCGGCGCTCTAACGATACATTATACGAGTCTGGAACAGCTGGACGATATTCTCGCCCGCTTAAGCCACGGCGCTCACGGTCATAGTGCTCACGGTCATGGCGCTCATGACACGGGTGAAGATATTGATCTGGACGAAGGGATAGAGCCCTTGTCAGAGCATTCGAGCGAAGACGCCCGCGTCGATGTGCCGCCCGAAGCCGATATCCCGCCTGAAGATACCTTGGACGATTTGGATTCTCTCCTGGAAAATGCGGTCGGCGTCGTCGATTCGGAAAATGGAGACGACTCCGCCCCCACCGATATGGACCCCTTGGGCGATGTCGGCGATATTGAAGAGGCCCCGGACGATATCGGCTTGGGCGATATTGAAAATGAAGAAGATATTGTCGTGGCCGAGGATACCGCCGACCCTGGTCTCGGGCTCCAGGAAGATGCGCCGACGCCTGAAACTCAGGATGACGGTGGGTCGCAGTCGTGGAAAAATGCGGTCGAAGAGCACGCCGAATCCAAAGACAGCCCAGAGGATATGGATGATAACGAGGATTTCGAAGCTTTTGCGCAAGAGGAAGCCCAGGAACCGGAAGGTGGCCTTCTTGAAAATGGCGCGTCGGATGAAGATAAAAATGAGGATGAAGAAGATGGCGCCGACGCCATAGCGCGCGCCATGGCCGAGGATATCCTTAATATTATCCCTTCCGACACTGAGATCGAGGCCGACGCTGAGAACCAGGCCGACGAGGCCGAAAATGACGGCGACGAGGAACGTGCGCGAAAGGATACCTAATTTTCGACCGTATTAACCCCGAAGCCGTAGGCGTGTGTTGGCGTTGCACATGATCCCTCTCCTTTTTCCCTTCGGTCTGGAGGTTGGCGTATTGTGCAAGGCCCTGGGCCGGCGTCTCCGGTGGCGTCTCCCGGTTATTTTTATCGACAGGTCGTATTGGGTATTTTCAGGAACGTTTCGCGTAGAGGCTAACGGCGGGCTATCTGTGCGATGGCCATGAGGGCGCGGGCGCATACGGCTTGGTCGGGGATGCCGGTGGTTTTGCAGTCCATCTCAGCCTCAAGGAGGCGATCGAGGGCGCGCGATAGCCGCTTTTTCCCCGCCCAGAGACGGACGTGCTCGGTGAAGGGATCGACAAACTTATAAAAAACAGGTGGCCGCAGCGCCTTAACCGCCATTGCGGGGCTTTGTCCGCTTTGGACGTCGCTGACCGCCTGATGAATGCGCATGAAGTGATACGACTGCGCGCGCAGGATTTTAACCGGGGGATTCCCGTCTTCGAAGGCGCGAGCGATGGCCCCGTCAAGGGCCTGCAAGTTGCCGCCGGCGCAGGCATAGACCACATCGTCGAGAGAAGACGCGGCGCTGTCTCCGATCGCCGCGCGAACATCCTCAAGTGAAATTGTTCCCGGCCCGCCTTTATAGAGCACCAGCTTTTCAAGTTCATTGCGGGTTAGGGCGCGATCGGAGCCAAGATTGTGAAGCAAAAACGCCATGGCGTCGGCGGAAGGTTTCATATTCAGGGGCGCCAATGTCTTGCGGATAAGGTCGCCTAAGGTGCGTGAATCGTCCGCATAACAGGCCAGTGCGGCTGCGTTTGGGGTCTTTTCGAACAGTGTGCGCAGCTTGGAGCGCGCGGGCAAAGCCGGCGCAGTGATGATGACCAAGGCGCTTTGCGGTGTTGCCCGTTTCAAAAAATCGGCAAAGATCGGGGCGAGGGAGTCCGCGCCCTCGTCAACGGTCACCACACGCCCTCCGCCACCAAAGGAGAGGGCGTTTGCCTCGTCGCCCAGTCGCGCGGGGTCTGTTTTAAGAGAGGACGCCTTAAGGTTAACGGTGCAAAAGGGATCTCCGGGATCGGCCACCTGGGTTTTGACCAACATATCGCTTCGTTCACGGACGAGTCCGTCATCCTGGCCATAGATGAGCACGGCGCGAACGTTGGCGGGCGGCGCTTGAACGAAGGCGTCTATGGCGCGTGGGGCGATTTTCACGGATAGCCTCTTTCCCGGCGTGGCCGCGCGTTCACCGCGCGCGGGTTATTCGTAGGCGATGCGGTTAAAATAAACGGCGAGTTGGGTGCGGATTTCATCGGCCAATTCCGTGAGGGCGCGGTCCTCGGCATCCTTTTCGGCGATCAAGGTTGCATAATCCGAAGACATGATGTCATACCCCGCGACGACAAGTTTCGTTCCGCTGACCTCAATTTTGCGAGATGCGCCATCCCGAAGAGCGAAGGTCGCCGTGACGCGAAGATTCGCGCGGGTTGCGATAGCGCTTTTTTGGACGGCCAACTGTTCGACCGAATGTTGAAGTATAATGCTCAGGTTGTACTTAGGGGCCAGCGCCTCACCCTGGGGATTTAGACGCTCAAGGAGGAGATTGTGGAATTTTTGTCCGATGCGATCGGGAATATTCGATACGCGAATTTGCGCCAGGGGGCCTGCGTTTTGGGGGCTTGTTCTCAGGTGCAGGGGGTGAAAGCCGCAACCGGCAAGGACAACCAAGGCGAGGCCAAGGAGGAAGGGGGTTGAAAATTTGTTTCGATTACGCAACAACATTGACGATCCGATTGGCTACGACGATGATTTTTCGAGGCTGACGCCCGCCCAGCTGGGCGCTGACCGCGGGGAGGGAAAGCGCGGCTCGCTCGACAACGTCTTCTGCGGAATCTCGGGCAAGTTCGACGGTGCCTCGTAATTTTCCATTAATTTGCACGGCGATGGTTACGCTGTCATCGACAATCAGGATCGGGTCGGCCTCGGGCCATGGCGTATCGGCAAGCAACGGGCCTTCCTGACGAAGGTGGCTCCACAACTCCTCGGCCAAATGGGGCAGCATGGGGCCGAGAAGCCGAACAAGGGTCTCAAGCCCCAAACGCAAGACCCACGGTGCGCCCTTATCGTCGGCGTCGAGGCCGTCCAGGAGGTTGGAGAGTTCACGAATTCGGGCGACGGCCTTGTTGAAATGAAACTGTTCGAGGTCATGGCCGACGGCGTCGATGGTTTTGTGAATATTTTTTAGGGCGCCTAGGGTGTGCGCGCCCAATTCGGCGGGCCGGGGCGTGCCGGCGGGGGGCAGGGAAAGCGCCGGCTCGGTGACCATCCGCCACAGCCGATTGATATAGCGCCACGCCCCCTCGATGCCCGAATCGGTCCAGTCGAGATCGCGATCGGGCGGGCTGTCGGAAAGCATGAACAGGCGCGCCGTATCTGCGCCGTATTCACCGATAATAACCTCGGGATCGATGACGTTTTTCTTCGATTTGGACATTTTTTCTGAACGCCCGACGGTAATCTGGCCCTCGGGCAGCCGTGCGGCCTCTTCGGGGGTAAGCCAGGTTCCATCCGCCGCCCGATAGGTCTCGTGGCAAATCATGCCTTGGGTCATCAGCCCGGAAAATGGTTCCTTAACGCCGAGATAGCCGCAATCCTTGAGCGCGCGGATAAAAAAGCGCGAATATAAAAGGTGTAAAACGGCATGTTCGACGCCACCGATGTATTGATCCACGGGCATCCAGTAATCGACGGCGTCACGGGTAAAGGGTTGGTCGTCCACCGGCGCGCAGAAACGGGCGAAATACCATGAAGATTCAAAAAAAGTATCGAAGGTATCGGTTTCCCGCCGCGCGGGTTTGGCGCAGGTGGGGCAGTTGACATGCTTCCATGTTGGGTGATGGTCCAGGGGGTTGCCGGGTTTATCGAACGTGACATCGTTGGGCAGGGTGACCGGAAGATCGGCTTCGGGTACGGGCACGGCGCCGCAATCGTCGCAGTGAATCACCGGGATTGGGCATCCCCAATAGCGTTGGCGTGAAACGCCCCAGTCGCGCAATCGAAACTGGATGGTGCTTTTTCCGCGGCCTTTTTCCTCAAGCGCGCCGATCGCGGCGCGCTTGGCCTCGGTTACGCTCAGCCCGTCGAGAAATTCGGAATTGATAAGAACGCAGGCGTCCGCGCTGTCGGTAAAAGCCTCGCTCGCCACGGTATTGAGGTTTTCAACGAAGTCGTCTTGTTCTTTGGTGCCGGCGATTGTCCTTGGGGCGACGACGGCGCGCACGGGCAGGGCGTATTTGCGGGCGAAATCGAGATCGCGCTGATCGTGCGCAGGGCAGCCGAAGATCGCGCCGGTACCATATTCCATAAGGACGAAATTGGCGACGAAGACCGGGATTTCACGCTTTTCATCAAGGGGGTGAATGGCCTTTAGGCCGGTGTCAAACCCTCGTTTTTCGGCGGTTTCGATCGCCGCTTCACTGGTGCCCAAGGCATTGCATTCGGCGATGAAGGCGTCGATATGGGGGTTGTTTTTGGCCAACTCCAGCGCCAGCGGATGGTTGGCGGCGATCGCCATGAACGACGCGCCGAACAGGGTGTCGGGTCGGGTGGTGTATATTTCCAAGGGGGCGTCTCGCCCCTTAAGTGGAAAAAAGACCCGCGCGCCTTCGGACCGACCGATCCAGTTTTCCTGCATCAGGCGTACCTTATCGGGCCAGCGCGGCAGATTTTCCAGCTCGGCGAGCAGGTCCTCGGCATAATCGGTGATTTTTAAAAACCACATCCCGAGCTGGCGCTTTTCGACAGCAGCGCCCGAGCGCCAGCCCTTGCCGTCGATGACTTGCTCGTTGGCGAGGACCGTCTGTTCGGCGGGATCCCAGTTGACCCACGACTCTTTGCGATAGGCGAGGCCGGCCTTAAGAAAGTCGAGAAACATCTTTTGTTCGTGGCGATAGTATTCGGGATCGCATGTGGCGATTTCGCGCGACCAGTCATAACTCAAGCCCATGGTTTTGAGCTGGGCGCGCATGGTGTCGATGTTTTTGTGGGTCCATGTGGCGGGGTGTACCTTGTTTTGGATGGCGGCGTTTTCGGCGGGCAGGCCGAAGGCGTCCCAGCCCATGGGGTGCAGAACGTTATAACCGCGCGCGCGCTTGTGGCGCGCGACCACGTCGCCCAGGGTGTAGTTGCGCACATGGCCCATGTGGATTCGCCCGGACGGATAGGGGAACATTTCCAAAACGTAGTATTTTTCGCCGGCATCGCCTTGCCGCGCGGCGAAGGTCTGCCGGTCGGCCCAGGTTTTTTGCCATTTGGCCTCGGTTTCTTTGAAATTGTATCGTGACATCGTTCTCAGTGTTCGCCTGTCTTGTGGGGCTCGGCCCTTTGTGAATCGGTTGGGGGCTGACCGGGTGTTGGGGCGTGGGTCGCGCCGGGCGGTCTTCGTTATTGTTGGCGTTGGGTCTCCTGGCGCAGCTGACGCGCGCGGGTCAGGATCGCGTCTTCGATTTTCGCGCCCGCATCCTTAGGGACGGCCGCGTCGCGCCACTCCCCGGCCGCGTCGCGGACCTGACGGAACACCGAAACCCGAATGCCGTCGGCGCGCAAGGCGCGCCCCAAGATGAAGATGTTCAGTTTAAACCGTTCGTTCGGGCTTTTGGGCGGGGCGTACCAATCGGAGATGATCACGCCGCCAAACGGGTCGGCCGAGCTTAAGGGGGCGAAGGCCACGGTGTCCAGCGAGGCGCGCCACAAGAAGGTATTGATCGCGATGCCGGTGCCCGCGCCGGGGGCGTTCTTGGTCTTGTCGCCGCCGAAGTTCAGCCCGCCCTCGCCCAGGATCGATGGCGGCGGGGCATAGACGCGGCCCATGTCGGTGGCGCGTTTGTAGGATTTGTCGGGGATCCGGACCTTTCCGCCCGCGCAGGCGCTGAGCGCCAGCGCCGAAAACAACATTGCCACCAGGGCAGTTCGGGAAGACGGGAATTGAAGAGGCATGGTCGGGTCGAACTCCAAAGACGTTATCCATCACGATGGGCGGGCGACATTGCGCGCGTGACTTCTATGTCGCGTGACCTCTCTTATAATGCCTCCGACACGGGGCCGTCACGTCAAATAGGGGCGGGGCCTGAAATCACCTTAAAAAATGTACGAAGCACGCGATATTTGGCGTGTGAAAAATCGCGATGGCGGCGACGAAGTGTGATAAAAATCACACAACGACAAAAATATCACACCGCGAACGTCACTGGAGTGTTGACGGCGCGGCCCCAACGTGGCCCATTATCGTCATTCGATTGCATATCCCTTTCTGATTCCTTTCATAAACCGGGCGGCGACGTCCGGAACGGGATCGGCAGAAAGGGGCGGTCATTAAAAAGTTGTATCGGCCAACCATAGCGAAGCACAGGCCCAAGGGGCGCACCCGGCAGGCCCGTTTAGGGGGGAATCGGTATGACGAGGGAAAATCCATAGGAGTTGTTATGAAGAAAATTCTTCTCGGGACCACGGCGATCATCGCCCTCGGCGCCCTTTCCAGCCAGGCTCTCGCCGCCGAAAAAATCAAACTCGGCATCGGCGGTTTCATGCGTGAATACGTGTCCAACGTCAAAAGCGACCAGACGAAGAGCAATACCCGGATGAAGCTCGGCCAGTGGTCGAACACCGAAATCCACTTCAAGGGGTCCACCACCCTGGACAACGGCCTGACCGTCGCCGCCCGCGTTGAGCTCGAAGGCGACCGCAACGGCGCTGCGCGCAGCATCGACGTGTCCACCCTGACCGTCAGCGGCGACACCCTGGGCGCCTTCACCATCGGCTCCATGCCGCAGGCTTCCGATACCTTCGCCGTCAAGGCCCCGATCGTCGGCCCCGCTGCCTTCAGCGACGTCACCGCGTGGGCGAAGTTCAACTCCACGGTTAACGATGCCAACGCCATCACCAAGACCAACGGTCGTGGCACCACCTCCGACTTCGTCGGCGGCAACAAGGGCAACAAGATCCAGTACGTGACTCCGTCCTTCTCCGGCTTCAGCGCTTTCGCCAGCTACGACGCGGCGCAGAACGTTGACAAAAACGCCAAGCGTGCGGCCCTCCGTAGCGATACCGGCGAAGCCTATGCTTTGGGCGTGACCTACGACGGCGAAATCAGCGGCGTGGCCCTGACCAGCGATCTGTCGCGCACCAAATACCAGGGCGGCAGCACTTCTGGCGTGAATGACGGTGACGGACAGACCCTGACCCGCTTCGGCCTCAACGCCGGCATGGGGGGCTTCACCGTCGGCGGCTCGTACTCGCACTACAAGGGTGTAACCAGAGCCACCACCACTGTCGATAGCCTTGACGGCAACGGTTGGGACTTCGGCGTCGGTTACAATAACGGCCCTTACAGCGTGTCCGCCGCGTACAACAGCGCAAAAGCCAAAGGAACGACCCGTGCGGGTGACGATAAGTTCACCGCGTGGACCTTCGGCGCCGGTTACGACATGGGCGCGGGCGTTAGCCTGGTTGCTCAGTACTTCAACGGTAAGTTGAAGAACGAAACCCCTGCGGTCGCGACCGATCCGACCTCTTCCACCGTCAACGGCGTTATCGGCGGCATCGAAGTTTCCTTCTAAGCGAAGGGTTCTTTGAAAAAAGTGGGGGAGCGGGCGACCGCTCCCCTTTTTTGCGTCTATCGCGCTTGCGCCGATCGTGGAAAAAACATCAAAATTTTTTATGCCCAATGCGGTCGCCTCTCGTGACGGTCAAGGGCGACGAAAAAGATCGATTCCGGCGATCGCCCAGACGCCTTGCCTTCGCAGCCGGGCCATGTCCTCCGCGGTGACGCCGCCCAGGGCGATTATTTTTGCGGTTTCCACGCTACGTTGCGCCTTGTGGCCGCCGAAAAGGGCGTGAAATCGCCAAAACCCTAGGCTTTTTTTGTTGGGGTGGGATGCGCTGGCGTGCAGTGGCGAGGCGAAAATCGCATCCGCGCCAAAGCGGATAGCGCGAATAACCGCCGCCCGATCATGGGCGGATACGGTGACAATAAAATTTTTCGGCAAACAAAGCCGGCGGCGATGCGGGTGGCGTTTGACCCATGCCTCGTCAAGGTGCACGCCATGGGCGGTGCGGCGGGAAATGGGCGTTAACGGCAATGTCGCCAATAGGCGCAGCGCGCCCGACCGGGCAAGCGGTACGAGCGCGGCGAACAGGGCGCGGTTTTGGCCGGCGGTTGGCGTGCGCACGACGACGGCGGACCCCCGGGGCAGCCCGCGCGCGACCGCCAGGGGGTCGGGCAGGCGGCTGTCGGTCATCAAAAACAACCCGGGCACGGCCTGAGCGCCACGGGCGCGCTGGACGCGCCCACTGAAATTGTCGAACGGGCCGCGGTCTGTTAGGGTGCCTTCCATGCGGCCTCCTCGCCGTGCGACCATCCTCGATGGCCGTTCCAACCGGATAACATAAAGCGAGCGCAATTTACATCATGGTGGAGAAAAACCCCGAATCCCATTTCCCGTCCACACACCTGGACGCGGTCCGCGCCCGCGTGCTTCAAGCCTGCCGGGATGCGAACCGTAAGCCCGAGGACGTGCGGCTGGTGTGCGTGTCGAAAACCCATGGCCCCGAGGCGATAAGTCCTCTGCTTGCGGTCGGCCAGCGTGTTTTCGGTGAAAACCGGGTCCAGGAGGCCGAAGAAAAGTGGCCGCGCCTTAAGGCGGAAACGCCGGAGGTCGAACTTCATTTGATCGGCCCCCTACAGACCAATAAGGTTCGTCCCGCAGTGGCCCTTTTCGATGTCATCGAAACCGTCGATCGGCCTAAACTCGCCCGCGCCCTAAGCCGGGAAATGAACGCCACCGGGCGGCGGTTGCCCTGCTATATCCAAGTCAACATCGGCGAGGAGCCACAGAAGGCGGGGGTCGCACCCGCGGACGTCGATGCCTTCGTGGGCCTGTGCCGGGACGAGCTGGGTCTCGATATCGTCGGCCTGATGTGTATTCCGCCGGCGGGTGAGGAGCCGTCTTTGCATTTCGCCCTCTTGCGCGAGATGGCGCGGCGTAATGGTCTTGGCGGCCTAAGTATGGGCATGAGCGGCGATTTCGAGGTCGCCATCGCCTTTGGTGCGACGGCGATTCGCATCGGTTCGGCGATCTTCGGCGCGCGAGGTTAGGCGGGGCGACCCGGGGCCAAAATGGTGATAGCGGTGGTTTCGTCGCATAAGGTTAAGACATCGAGCATATCGGCCGGGGCCAAGGCGACGCATCCGCGCGTCGGGGCATAATTTGCGCGGGCCAGATGGATGAATACGGCGCTGCCCAGAAAAGGCCGCGTCGGGTGATCGTTATGGCCGATTTCGATGATGATGTCGTAAAGGGAATCGTCTCGCCATAGCCGCTCGTGACTGGGCGTGAAAGGAAGGCGGACACGGCGGTTGTAGTGCGGATCGAGAGGATCGTCACACCAGGCGTCGTCCGTGTCGAGGGCGACGACGGGCAGGCCCGTCCACGGTCGGGTCAGGCGATCGGCGCGATAAAAAACCCGGCGCAGAGGATAATTTCCCGCCGGCGTCGCGCCGTCGCCCTCGCGCTTGGCGGCGCGCACGCCGCCGCGTCCCAACGCGCACCGCACGATGCCTTGGGGATACTCAAAACGACCGTCGGGATAAACAGTCAGCGTCATCGCCGCAGTATGCCCAAGATCGCGATTGATGGCGAGTCCCGGACCTAATTGAGCACGTCAACGATAGGCGGTATGGCGATGGCTCTTGTCTGCGCGGCTTTTTCATATTGTACGACGCCGCCAAGCATGGCGGCGGTCGGGCGGCCGCCTGTGTTGGCCGGGTTTTGTGGCGATATTTTTTGATTCGCATTCGAAATAATTTGCGCCATCGATGCGTCGGGCGCTGTACTTGGCGGGGCGCCCGAAGGTGTGCGGCGGTGCATTTGGGCGGTGGCTCCCACGATGTGAGGCGTCTGTGCATTGGCCGCCGCGCGAAGCCCTTCGCGATAGGCAATTTCGCCCCGAGCCCAATCACTGACGGCGATGTCGGTAAAATCCTCTTTCGGGGCGCGTCCCGGATCGGCGTGTTTCGCGAGGTGCGCGCCCGCCGTCGCCCCACTGTCGCCGGGTTCGAGACCAAGCAGGGATAGCGTACGCGTGCCCAAGCCCTCGCCGGTCACCTGTTGTACGCCGGCGTCGAGGATGCTCGCAACCAGCCCGATAGGTCCGCCGAACAATCCATCGCCGACAATGCGCGGACCGGGCCGAATGGTGTCGCCGGTCAGGTTGCGGTAAAGGTTCGAGATAAAAGGAATATGCTGAAGCGGATTGATAATATCGATAAAATCGGAAAACGAGAACGCGGCCCCCCGCGTCGTCGCCCTGGATTCGAATTCGGCGCCGCGCTTCGCCGTCCGGGCGGTGGGATCGGTGGGCCGGTCGCCGGGCACGGTGCGTTCAAGAAGTAGGCGCGAATCCATGGTGTCGTGAACCTTGCGTTGGAACTGGGCGCGATTGTCCAATATCCTTTGCAAGGAAAGTGCCACATTAATTTTTTTGTAAAATCAATGAATTAATATACTAATAATGGGGCGAACGTATTTAGACGGGGCAGAATTTTCCTATTGCGACGGCGAATTTTTGGGCGTGGCGCGCCTTCCTTAAAACAGATGTCCGCCGCGTGTCGATTTTGTATTCAGGTATATTTCGTTGTGGCGGTTTGACGGAAAGCTGTGGGGCACCCGCTCGCTGACGGCAATGCCGTGATGGGTTAACGCACCAACCTTTCGCGGATTGTTGGTCAGCAGGCGTACCGACGCAACGCCCAGTTGCTTGAGCATTTGAACGGCGGGGAGATAGATCCGCTCGTCGGCGTCGAAGCCGAGCTGTTCGTTGGCGTCCAGCGTATCGAACCCGCGATCTTGCAAGGCGTAAGCGCGCAACTTGTTGACAAGACCGATGCCACGGCCCTCCTGGGCGAGGTACAGCAAGACGCCGCTGCCATGCTCGGCGATGGTTTTGATGGCGCCGCGCAGCTGATCCCCGCAATCACAGCGCAGCGATCCCAGAAGATCGCCGGTGAAACATTCGGAATGCAGGCGCACCAGGACGGGGGCCGTCGCGTCCAGCGTGCCGATGACGATGGCGAGATGCTCCAGGCCGCCGTCTTCGGGGCGAAAGGCGATGATCCGCGTTTGTTCGCTATCGACAAGGGGGACATCCGCCTCACTGACTTTTTTCAAGGTGCGCGCGGCGACGGCGGCATATTGAAAAATATCCCCGGCGTCGATCAGGATATAGTCGCGCCGCGCGGCCCATCCGGCGATGTCATCGGCGTCGGGGGCGGTGATCGGGGCGAGCAGGGCGGCGGGGAGGAGCCGCGCGATCTTGTTGAGGCCGGCGGCGGCGCTTTCGCTACTATGCTCGTCGATGACTTCGGTCTTGATCCGCGCAATATCGCTTTCGTGGAGGGTTTCCAGGGGATTGCAAAGGCGATGCAGACGCCCGGCGTCCGGTATGGCGTCGAAGATAATACGGACGACCTTCGATGGGAACGACCCAATTCCCAAAACGGCGGCGCGCCGCGCGGTGATGGCCAGATAAGGGTCGCCACCCGCGGCCTCCTTAAGGGCGGCGGCGGATTTCTCCGTCACCGCCTCGGCGCCCTGCGCCAGGACCGCCCGACCGCCGGGACCAAGGATGACGACAAAGCGCCCGCGTCTGAGATCGGAAACGGCGCGCTCGACCGTAAGCAAGGAAACCGGCTGGCGGGAACGCGGGATAACGTTTTGTTCCGTACGATGGGGCATGAGGTTCGGGGGTCTCGGGGATGGTTGGGCGCTAAGTTCGGCGAAGGACGCCCGGTTGACGAAGGGTGCGATGACCAAGTGTGGCGCGCCGAGCGCGCAGGCGAACAATACCCCGATGGCGGCCCAATGAAAAGCGTCGAGTGTCCGATGTATGATCGAAGTAAGTCCGAGGCAAATCCGGGGCGCAGCGAACGCACACGACGCCCGCACCCGGTCCGAGTTGCATGTCTGCGTTTTTTAATTAAACTGGGAACGGGTATAACGCTATAACATACCTTGAAAGGCCTGGGTTCGCCCCCAGGGCGCGCAGGAACGAGAGGGTCCGAAAGTATGACGGCCGCCAAACGGATACTTATCGTCGATGACGATGAGACGCTTCTTGCGATGTTGACCGAACAACTCACCTTGCTTGAGGAATTTCAATGTGACGGCGTGGCGACGGGAGCCGGCGCCTTGGAAACGGTTCGCGAACGGCATTACGATATCATTTTGTTGGACGTCGGCCTTCCCGATATGGACGGGCGTGAAATTTGCCGCCTCTTGCGTAAAAGTGGGGTAACCGCTCCGATCATTATGTTGACCGGCGCGGACACCGACGCCGACACGATCTTGGGGCTTGACGCGGGCGCCAACGATTATGTCACCAAGCCGTTTCGCTTGGGCGTTCTGGTGGCGCGGTTGCGCGCGCATATCCGTCAGTTCGAGCGTAGCGACGATGCCGTGTTCATGATCGGCCCCTATTCGTTTCAGCCAAGCAATAAAATTTTACTGGACGAAAACGCGGATAAGAAGGTGCGCTTGACAGATAAAGAGGTTGCGATCTTAAAATTTCTCTACCGCAACGGGGAAAGGGTCATTTCACGAAATGTGCTGCTGGATGAGGTTTGGGGCTATAACGCCGGCGTGACGACCCATACTCTGGAAACCCATGTCTACCGGTTGCGCCAGAAAATTGAAGCCGATCCTTCAAACGCCGAAATTTTGGTGACCGAACCGGGAGGGTATCGTCTGGTGGTGTAAGGGGTCGCGGGGGATTTTTGAAGGTGGACGGCGCTTGGATAAAAAACGAAAGACGCCCGGCTATGGGGGGATAGCCGGGCGTCTGCGGTTTCATTGGAAACCGGGCGGTCGAAGAAGGGGGGATCGTTCGACCGCCGGGTCGCGGAACATAGAGCGCGACCCTCTCGTAGCCTATAGATGGTGTTTGCAGTGGGTGCGGGCTACTCTCTGGAATGCATTGCAGCCATGTGACAAAATCATACGTGCGACGCCACTATGCGTATGGGCGTATGGGCGTATGTCGGGCGCCTGTGGCGAAGGGACGGTTAATCCTTGGGGCGCGACATCAAGGGTGCTTTGAAGTGGAAGAGCTTGGGGTCGAGAGGGATTCCGAAGCGGGCGTTTTGCAGCGAAACGGTGGTCAAAATCCCTTGGGCGTCCTTAATTGTCCACTTGCGCAACGTGAGGGGGTCATCGTCGAAGACCAATGTTAGGACACCGCCGAGTGGATCTTTCTTGCGCACCACAGAGACGCGCAGAACGTGATCCGCCTTCACAAAATCGATAATCTTGAGGTCGCCGCCGGTTAGTTTGATATTTTTGTTAAGCAAGATATCCGCGGCGGTGGAGCCGATCGGCACATATGAGACCTGATTCAGTTCGGTGTCGTTGTAGATTAAAAACCGGCCGTCGGCGACAATAAGAACATGCACCGGCGGCGCGTAGGTTATGCGCATCTTCCCTGGCCGGGATAGGGAAATGACCCCCTGGGAATACCCCCCCTGGCTGGACACCTGAAGAAACCCGGCCTGTAGGGTGTGGATGTTGTTCAAATAGGTTTGAATGCGCGCAATATCGGAACGATCCCCGGGGGTCAGGTCGGCTAGAGTGGGCTCGGCGCCGCCGTTTGGCGCTGTCGCGGCGGCGGCGGTTCTGGGCAGCAGCAGCGCCGCCAGGGCGACGACGGCGGCGATGACGAGCATGGCCGCGACGACCCATGAAACAAAAGGGGATTTGCGTATTTCAGGTACCGTATTCACTGACATCGCCGATTAAGACCTCGCGCCTTCCGACCCGATTGGCCTTTGTGACAACGCCTTGGGATTCCATTTCTTCGATAATGCGCGCCGCGCGATTGTAACCAATTTGCAGGTGCCTTTGAATAAAACTCGTGGATGCCTTACCCTCGCGCGCGACCAGCGCGACGGCCTCGTCGTATAGGGCGTCGGCGTTGGACGTACCCGCGCCGCCGCCCCCCATGGGAGTGTCCTCGATATCTTCGGTCACGGCGTCGATGTAGTCTGGGTTGGCCTGTGATTTCAAGTGCGAAACGATATCTTCCACCTCTTCGTCGGAAACGAAGGGGCCGTGGACACGGGTGATTCGCCCACCACCGGCCATATACAGCATATCGCCCTGACCGAGAAGTTGTTCCGCGCCCTGTTCGCCAAGGATCGTGCGCGAATCAATCTTCGAGGTGACCTGAAACGAAATTCGGGTTGGAAAGTTGGCCTTGATGGTGCCGGTGATGACATCGACCGAGGGCCGTTGGGTCGCCATGATCATATGAATGCCCGCGGCGCGCGCCATTTGCGCCAGGCGCTGCACGGCGGCCTCGATATCCTTGCCCGCGACCATCATCAAGTCGGCCATTTCATCGACGACGACGACGATGTACGGCAACGGGTCCATCGACAGGCCTTGTTCCTCGAACACCGGTTTTCCGTCCGCATCGAAACCGGTTTGCACTTTGCGGGTTAGGGCCTCGCCTTTCTTGCGCGCCTCGCCGAGGCGCACGTTGTAGCCGCCGATATTGCGCACGCCAAGTTGCGACATGGCGCGATAACGCTCCTCCATTTCGCGCACCGCCCATTTGAGGGCGACGACCGCCTTTCCCGGCTCGGTGACCACCGGCGAGAGAAGATGGGGAATCCCGTCGTAAACCGAAAGCTCCAACATTTTGGGATCGATCATGATGAACTTGCAGTCTTCGGGCGGGTATTGGTAGAGCAGCGATAGGATCATCGTATTGACGCCGACCGACTTTCCCGAGCCCGTGGTGCCGGCGATCAAGAGATGGGGCATGCGGGCCAGATCGACAATCACGGGCAGGCCCCCGATATCCTTGCCCAGTGCGAGATTGAGCTTGCCGCCGGCGCGTTCGAACGGATCGGACGATAGGATTTCGCGCAGGTAAACCATCTCACGGGTCTGGTTGGGGAGCTCAATGCCGATCACGTTGCGTCCGGGAATGACCGCCACGCGCACCGAGATCGCGCTCATCGAGCGGGCGATATCGTCGGACAAGCCGATTACCCGGGATGTTTTGGTGCCCGGCGCGGGTTCCAGTTCGTACAACGTGACGACGGGACCCGGGCGGACCTTGACGATTTCGCCCTTGACGCCGAAGTCCTCCAGCACCGAGGCGAGCATGGCGGCATTTTGGGCCAGGGCGTCGGCGTTGAGCGTTCCACCGTCGGATGACGGTTCGGGGTTGTCCAGTAAATCGAGCGGAGGCAACGCATAGGTCTCGCCGGGAATAAGGTCAAGGCTGCGCTGCCGCTGTTGGGCGGCCTTGCGCCCGGCTTTGGCGCGCGGACTTTTCGGGGCGACGAGGCTGTCTTTGGACGGTGCGTGCGCGGTGGCTTTTCGTTTTTCTCGGCGGGGTTTGCGCCGGTCGGCGACGATCGGTGCGGCGTTGGCGTCGTGGGGCGCCATGAGGCGCCGCGGTAGGGCATGAGCATGGGCGAACAACCACAGGGTGGCGCGGCCCAGGGCGCTGTTGGTCAGCGCCAATCCACCGGCGATAGCGCGCCAATCCGACCGGGGCAGCGCCATGGCGAAGGCGGCCCCCAACGGCGCGGGGAGAAAGCAGAAGATGCCGAGCGTCATGGTGTTGATCCAGCCGGGCGGCGCGCCCCAACCTTGCAAGACGGCGACGAGGCGATCGAGCAAAACCGATCCGACGACCCCGCCCAATCCGGTCGCCAGGGGCCACGATGTTGGGGTGCGGACGACGCTGAGCGCCATTGCGAGGACGATCAGGGTTGCGGCGAGGACGCTAAAGCGTAGCCACAGTGCCGAGATACGTTGATAGCGCAGTAAACACCAAGCCCAGGAGAGCAAGATCACGGTCAGTAGAGCGGAACCCAAGCCAAGCGCCTGCAGGGCGAGATCGGCGCTGCTTGCACCGGGGGCGCCCATCCAGTTGCGCACCGGTCCGAGTGTGGCGCTGTTGAACGAGGGATCGCTCGGGGCGTAAGAAACCAGGGCCAGCGCGAAGGCGATGCCTACGGCGCCCAGAAATAGGCCAAATCCTTGCAGAATTCGCTGCCGTAAAAAGAGGATAACCCCGTCGGGCAGTAACGTGCGGGCGGCGGTTTTGTCCGATGTTTGTGCCATGAAATAGTTGTAGCCGAACAAGGATTGATAAGACCTTAACGGCGAGGTTCATCCAAGCCATTTTCGGGGCGCTCCGTCCCGCAGGGATTTGTGAAAACTGCCCCAGGAACGTCGTCGAAGACTTTTGAAAGTGAACGGCACTTCCGGCAAGTCTTCTCCTCGGCTTGTGACATTTTTCACAAACCAGACGCATCAGATGAAGAGGTCCTGACCCTAGCCGCGGAGGTCTTCCTCGGGATACGCGCCGATATGGTGAATGGCGATATCCGCGCCGACGAATTCCTCTTCCTCGCTTAATCGGATTCCAATCGTTTTGGAAAGGATGCCGTAAACGGCAAAACCTGCGATCAGGGCGAAAATTACCCCGGCCAGAGAGCCGATCAACTGGGCCGTGAAGCCGACGCCGCCCAAGCCCCCCCATTCTTTAAGCCCGAAAATGCCGGCGGCGACGCCGCCCCACAGGCCACATAGGCCGTGTAGCGGCCATACGCCGAGGACGTCGTCAATTCGCCATTTCTGCTGACATTTGCCGAATCCCCAAACGAAGAAGGCGCCCGCGATGGCCCCGGTCGCCAGGGCCCCAACCGGATGCATCACGTCGGAACCGGCGCATACCGCGACCAAGCCGGCCAGCGCGCCGTTATGCACAAAGCCGGGATCGTTGCGCCCGGCGAGCAGGGCCGCAAGGATACCGCCGACCATGGCCATTAGAGAATTGATGGCGACCAGTCCGCTGACGCCGTCGATAGATTGGGCGCTCATCACATTGAAGCCGAACCAACCGACGACAAGGATCCACGACCCTAGGGCGAGGAACGGAATATTGGACGGCGGGATACCGATCATTCCGCCGTCGGCGCGGTAACGGCCGTGGCGCGCGCCCAAGGTGACCACCGCGCCGAGCGCGATCCACCCTCCCATGGCGTGAACGACGATGGATCCGGCGAAATCGTGGAAGGGGTATCCGAAGGTTGCGCCGATCCAATGCTGAAAGCCGAACCGGGTTCCCCAGACCGCCCCTTCGAAGGTCGGGTAGACGATGCCGACCAAAATGGCCGTGGCCATTAACTGAGGGAAAAATTTTGCGCGTTCGGCAATACCACCTGAAATTATGGCGGGAATGGCGGCGGCAAACGTCAGCAAAAAGAAAAACTTAACGAGGTCGTAGCCGCTTTTTCCAAAGACATGGGCCGGGACGTCTCCATGCCCGATCAGGACGTTCGCGCCGTTGAAAAAGGTAACTCCATAAGCCACCAGATATCCGACAAAAAAATACGAAAGAGTCGAAACCGCGAAATCGACAAGAATCTTAACGAGCGCGTTTACTTGATTTTTCCGGCGTACCGTGCCGACCTCCAGGAAAGCAAAACCGGCGTGCATGGCCAAGACCATGACGGCTCCCATCAGGACGAAAAAAACATCGGTACCCGTCCGTAACGAATCCATGTGTAACTCCCCAAGCCATGGCGTTGTAGACAGATGTGCGATGGGAACCGCATAACAAAATTCATGCCATGTTTGGATTTGGGGGTGGTTTTTTGGTGTGAGCCCAAGGGACACACGACCAAAAGCGATGTCTGGGATGTTTCAAAAGTACGATTACGCTGCCTTTTTAAGGCTTAATATTTATGCAAAAAAGGCGATATTGCTTAATTTATGCGCAAATAAAAAGACCGGAGGACTTTCGTCCTCCGGCCAAACCGAGAGTGAGCGGGGTAACTTGGGGAGTTACACGGTATGGGATCCACGCCCAAACTCGGGATAGGCTTCCATCCCCAGTTCGGCTTTATCCGAGCCGATCTCTTCTTCTTCCTCGGAGCATCGGATGCCGACGGTATACTTCAGGGCCAGCCAGACGATGGACGTTGTGACCAACACGAAGGCCCCGATCGACACGACGCCGATCAGCTGGGTCGAAAAATGGGTGTCGGGGTTGGTGAACGGAACCGCCATGGTGCCCCAGATGCCGCAGACCAAGTGGGCGGAAAGCGCGCCGACCACGTCGTCGATCTTCAGCTTGTCGATCAGGGGAACGGCGAGGACGACCAGAATACCGCCGATCGCGCCGATGATGATCGCCGAACCCAGCGTTGGGGTGTCGGGACCGGCGGTGATCGACACCAGGCCGCCGATGGCGCCATTGAGGGCCAGGGAAAGATCGACCTTTTTGTACATCATCTGGGTCATCGCCATTGCGGCGACGATGCCCGCCGCGGCGGCCATGTTGGTGTTGGCGTAAATATTGGCCATCGCGATGACGTCCGCCGCAGAACCCAGGGCCAACTGCGAGCCGCCGTTAAAGCCGAACCAGCCAAGCCATAGGATAAAGGTGCCCAGCGTCGCCAGCGGCATGTTGGAGCCGGGGAAGGGCTGGATCGATCCGTCGGCGTGGAACTTGCCTTTACGCGCGCCCAAGATGATCGCGCCGCTGAGGGCCGCCCAGCCGCCTACGGAGTGGACCAGGGTCGATCCGGCGAAATCGGCGAAGCCCAACTTGGACAGCCAGCCGCCGCCCCACTGCCACGCCCCGGTGATCGGGTAGATGACGGCGGTCAGGACCGTGGTGAAGACCAGGAACGGCCACAATTTAATACGCTCGGCGACGGTGCCCGAAACGATCGAGGCCGCGGTGGCGACGAAGACCATCTGGAAGAACCAATCCGACGATGCGGAATAGCCGGCGTCGAACTTGCCCGCCAGCGCGGCGGCGTCGTCGGCGGCCCAGGGGGCGAAGGTGCCGATGAAACCGCCATCGACGCCGGTGTACATGATGTTGTAGCCGATCAGGTAAAACATGATTCCGGCGACGGCGTACAGCGAGATGTTTTTTAGGCAAATGGTGGCGGTGTTCTTGGAGCGCACCAGGCCCGATTCGAGCATCGCGAATCCGGCGGCCATGAACATCACCAGCGCGCCGTTGAATAAAAAGGAAAAGGTGTTGAAGACGTATGTGGTCTCGGTGGTGTTGTCGGCCAGCGCGGGGGCCGCGGAAAATACCGCGCCAAGGCTGGCGAAAAGGGCGATCTTAAAGATTTTTCGTGTATTCGACATGGGTTAGCTCTCCTGTGCCTTAAAGGGCTTCGCCGTCGGCTTCGCCGGTACGGATACGAACGGCCTTGCCCAGGTCGTAGACGAAAATCTTGCCGTCCCCGATCTTTCCCGTCTGGGCTGATTTTTGAATGGCCTCGACGATGGCCTCGACGCGGTCATCGTTGGCGGCGATTTCGAGTTTCACCTTGGGTAGGAAATTCACGGTGTACTCGGCGCCGCGATAAATTTCAGCCTGACCCTTTTGCCGGCCGAAGCCCTTGACCTCGCTTACGGTCATGCCCTCGACGCCGAGCCCGGTTAGGGCCTCGCGGACTTCGTCCAACTTGAAGGGTTTGATGACGGCCATGATCAGCTTCATCGATGTGACTCCCCCTGGAGGTTTGAGACCGACGGCCCACGACACGAATGGGTCCCGCAATACGAGCGACTCACTGTGTTGGTGGCGCGGTCTCGGTTAACGCTATGTTCGCGCGGCGGTACGGTCCGCCCGCCTATGCTGTTACAAGAGCTATGCCAGGACGCCAAAAAATTAAAAATTTTATATAATTCAATATATTACAAGGTATTCCATGAGGCTTGATCATAAAATGAGCAATTGTACATGACTAAATTTTAGCCATGATTACGCTCTATGCTCCTAAAAGAGGCAAAAATATCCCTTCTTGTCGTGCGGTCGAATTTTATCTTGGGGACGAGTCCGCCCGCCGGGCTTGGCCTACGTTCCGGCGGGTGTTAAAAATGCACCTTGGTTCGCGGCGCACCGTCGCGACATTTCGCAATAGAAAGCATGCCTTTCATGGTTAAAGCTAAGTTGACGTCGCCAGATACGTCGCCAGACGCCCCGCTTGAAGTGGATGTTCTGGTGGTCGGCGGAGGGCTGGTCGGGGCCACTCTGGCCATAGCTTTGGCGGGTGCGGGGATCACCGTCGCCCTGGTCGATCGAGAGAATCCGGCGGCGGTGCTGAGGGCGCAATTCGATGGGCGCTGCTCGGCGATCGCGCAAGCTTCGCAGCAGGTTTTGCGTGGGTTGGGGGTGTGGGAAAATATCGCGTCCGAGGCGGCGCCGATCGAACAAATTCGCGTCAGCGATGGGGGTTCTCTTTTTTTTCTACATTACGACTGTGCCGAAATCGGAGATGATCCCCTCGGGTTTATGGTCGAGAATAGGGTCATGCGCAAGGCGCTGCAGCTGCGCTTGGAGGACGAATCCGGGGTTGCGTATTTCGCCCCCGACGGTATAGACACCCTGGCGCGCACGCCGGGGTTGGTGCGCGCGCGCCTTGAAAGCGGGCGTGAAATTCAGGCGCGCTTGGTGGCTGGATGCGAGGGGCGGCGCTCGCCCACCCGGGAGGCCGCCGGAATCGCGCTCACCCGTTGGTCGTATCGTCAGACGGCGATCGTGTGCACGGTGGAGCATGAACGCTCCCACAACTTTATCGCCCACGAACATTTCCTGCCCGCCGGGCCGTTCGCCATTCTGCCGCTTTTGGGAACCAAGGAAAAACCGGGCCGCCGCTCGTCGTTGGTATGGACCGAGCGGGCGGACATCGCCCCGGCCATGATGGCGCTGAATGACGCGGATTTTCTTGCCGAACTGTCCAAACGGTTTGGCGACTTCTTGGGTGAACTGAGGGTGGTCGGGCCGCGCTTCAGCTATCCTCTGTCTCTGCAATACGCCCAACGTTCGGTGGATCGGCGACTGGTGTTGGTGGGTGACGCATCCCACGGCATGCACCCGATCGCCGGGCAGGGGTTGAACATGGGACTGCGCGACGTCGCGGTGTTGAGCGAACTTTTGGTCGATGCCGCACGCCTGGGTCTGGATCTGGGGGACGCGGCGTTATTGGAACGCTACGAACGGGCCCGGCGTTTCGACAATCACGTGATGTTGGCGATGACCGATGTTCTTAATCGTCTCTTTTCAAATGATTTCACTCCCCTGCGCTTGGCGCGTGATTTGGGCTTGGGGGCGGTCAATAAGATGCCGGGGGTGAAAAAATTCTTCATGCGCGACGCCATGGGGCAATTGGGCGCGCTGCCTCGTTTGATGCGCGGCGAGAAATTGTAGGGTGGACTCCCGGCCACTGTCCCCGGTCGCCACCAGATGCCTTAGTGGCGACCGGGGCCGGACCTAGCGGGGGTCGCGGCTGAGGCCATGAGCCTCCAGATTCTCCAAGTAGGTTTGCCACATCGCGTCTTGGTTTTCGCCGAACGCGTACAGTGTCGCCCAAGAGTAGATGCCGCTGTCGTGGAGATCGTCGAATTTAATGGCGATGGCGTAGTTGCCGACCGGCTCGACCTCCAAGATCGCGACATGACGCCGCCCACCGATAATTTTCTTTTCATCCGGGCCGTGGCCCTGAACTTCGGCGGAGGGACTTTCCACGCGGAGCAGCTCGGCGGGAATTTTAAATGATTTTCCGTCGTTGAAATCGATCTCGAGAAGTTTTTCTTCGCGGTTGACGCGGATTTCGGTGGGAATGGGGCTGTTGGTCATTAGAGAGCATCCTTTAGTTATCGGTTTTACCGAACGACGCCCGCCCCGGTGGGCGGTATGCGTCGGTATTGGGTTGGGGTCGGGCGTTGCGTCGCCCCTAGAGCGGGCGCGCTTCGTCGGCCAG
The DNA here is from genome assembly GCF_029318635.1 of Varunaivibrio sulfuroxidans. Lineage (NCBI taxonomy): Bacteria > Pseudomonadati > Pseudomonadota > Alphaproteobacteria > Rhodospirillales > Magnetovibrionaceae > Varunaivibrio > Varunaivibrio sulfuroxidans. The sequence goes on from NZ_CP119676.1 coordinate 2,000,852, forward strand.
CATGATCGGGATGCCGTCGCGAATGGGGTAGGCTAGATTGGCTTTCACGCTGATCAACTCCTGGTGCTCGCGATCGTACTTCAACGGGCCCTTGGTCAGGGGGCAAACCAAAATTTCCAATAATTTTGGATCGACGGGTGCGTTTTGCATCGGGGCGAATTTCCTTCTGTATGTCGGACCGTTCATAGGTTGAGGCCGCGGTGCGTCAATGCCGCGCCGGGGTGGTGTTCGTAGGAGCGCCCACCTGGTGGTTCGCCATCGTCAGTAAAGACATCAGTAAGGCGTGGCGGCGCGCAGGATCGGGGGACTCTAAAAGCGCCTGCTTTTCACGGGCGTCGAAAGGGCAGTTCATGGCTAACGTCGTGACCAGGGTATTCAGGGGCATGCGCGCCATCTCGTCCCAGTCGGCCTCGATCCCACGGCGTTCGAAGTAGACCCGTGCCGTATCGGCCAAATATTCGCGCGTGTCTTTTTGGTCGGTAAATATCGATTCGGGATCGGCCGTCCGGTCGATATTGAACGCGCCGTAATCGACGGAGGCTTCGCGGTATCCCCGTGCGGTTAACCGTGCGGGTCCGGCAAGCCGGAAACGATGAACGCCCAGCAAGGTAATCAGGTATGTTCCCTCATGGGTTTCATCGAAGGAGACGATCCGCCCGGCGCAGCCCACGGTATACAATGGGACGTCGTCGGGAGGCGGGCTGTCGTGGGAAGCCATGGGCTGGATCACGGCGATAATCCGCCCGCGCGAGAAAGCATCTTCGACCATGTGCAGATAGCGCGGCTCGAAGACATTCAGCGACAACTGGCCAAGCGGTATCAGCAGGGCCCCCGGAAGGGGAAACAGCCCCAGGCTTTCGGGAAGTTCGCCCAGGCTTTCGGGAAGCTCGTCCAGGCTTTCGGGAAGCTCGAATGTCATCGGTTTAACCATGGGGGGCGCTCCGTCGGATCTTACGTGCGCGAACGGAACCCACGTGCCGCCCATCTGTTCGGGGGTGGATCGAGGGGGAACGAATCAAGACAAGGCCTCCCATGGTATTCGCGCCTCAAGAAAAAAGGATGCTCGACATGCGTCGCCGCCCATCTTGGGTACGAGGATCGTCATTGCCCAGGGTGTCGAAGATTTTAATCAATTGCTTGCGCGCGGCCTGTTCGTTCCATTGGCGATCGCGGGCGAGCAGATCGAGCAGCGTGTCGATGGCCCGCTCGGGCTGCGCCGTCGCGAACAATCCCTTGGCCAACTCCAGCCGGGCTTCGTGGTCGTTCGCATTGGCGTTCAGGCGCGCTTCAAGGGCGCCAAGGTCCCCGATGTTTTCGCTGGCCTCGGCAAGCTCCAGGGCGGACAGCGCCGCGCCGATGTCCGCTTGGGCGCGGGCCTTGGCGTCTAGGCCCCCGATCAGAGCGTGCGCCCGCGGGAAGTCTTTTTGCAGGGCGATCGCCCGAACCATGCCGGCAATAGCCTTGACGTTGCCCGGATCGTGCGCCGCGACTTGAGCGAAAATACTTTCGGCGCCGGCTCCGTCGCCGTCGTCGAGGGCGCCTTGGGCCTGTTCGAGGGCCTGGTCGATCGGTGACGCCGCGCCCTGGGTCAGGCGGTCGATAAAGCTTTTGATTTGACTCTCGGGGATCGCCCCGGCGAAGCCATCGACCGGCTGGCCGTTTTTGAAGGCGAATACCGTGGGGACGGATTGCACCCGCAATTGTTGGGCCAACGCCGGATGCTCGTCGATATTGATCTTGACCATGCGCACAAGACCACCGGCGCGCTGAACGGCTTTTTCCAGCATCGGACCCAGAGTCTTGCAGGGGCCGCACCACGGCGCCCAGAAATCGACGATGACGGGCGTCGAGCGGGAGGCCTCGATGACATCGGTCGTGAAATCCTGGGTGGTGGAATGCTTGACCAGATCGGCGTTGCCGGCGTTCGTGACGGAAAGCGGGTCTTGAGTTTGGCTGGGATCGACAATCAGCGGCATGGAATTTCCTGTCTTCAATTCGGCCGGTCTTTAGGTTCGGCCCATTTTCGATTTTAGTTTGTCTTCAACTTGGTCCGCCCTTGTATCGCGTGGGGACCACCATCCCTTAAATGGCTGGTTTACCCGTCCGCCGCAAGTCCCCCGGCGGGTGACGCGCCGTCTTTTTCGCCGGTTTCGAAGGCTAACGAAACGATCCGTGGCCGATGGCCCGTCAGGTGAAAAAAATCTAACAGATCCGAAGTGTCGATAGTGGTCGTCCGGGTGTTGGTTAAGGGGTGAAAGTTGAGGCGATCGTGGCGTTCGAGCATTTCCTTGTCGAGGACAAGGCGAACCCGGTGGGTGCTGTCGTTGATGAGCGCGAGCGGGGTCACGGAGCCGGGCGCAACGCCCAGCGCGTCGAGCAACAGATCCGGTTTGGCGAACGACAGGTGGGCGCTGTCGATGCGCCCTTTAAGGCCCTTTAGGTTGACCGGACGATCTTCCAGCGTGACCACGAGCCAGAGCGCGCCTTTTTTATCCTTGAGAAAAAGATTTTTACAGTGCCCGCCGGCGATCTCGCCCCTGCGGGCGCGGCTTTGCGCGACCGTGTGCAAGGGAGGGTGGGTGACGGTCGAGCAACGGTATCCCCGGCTCTTCAAGAGGGCGAGCAAGGCGTCTGGGGTTATCTGAGCGGGCGCGTTCATGCCGTCCACAATACCCTATGGCGCGCGGCGGGCAAGTCCCTCGCGTCCGTTCGGGTGGGCGATCCTCGGGCGGCAAAGAAGGGCGGCGTGCATTTTTCTTGAAACAGGTGCTTGCAAAGCGCGGTGCTTTGCGTATTATCTGCCCGCTTCCCACGGGATGTCTTTCCGATATGGGGTATGCGGGCGTAGCTCAGGGGTAGAGCGCAACCTTGCCAAGGTTGAAGTCGTGAGTTCGAATCTCATCGCCCGCTCCATTTTCTTTCTGCCATGTGTTTTTTGATTAGTGTTTATAGGCGGTTCTCGTCCCGGCTTTTGGCCTGGACGGTGCGTGTTTTCGCACCCTTTTCCTTATCTCCGGATCCCTTCTCTGTTCGTTTATTCGCGCTCTCCTTGCGGGGGGTTCGGGAATATGTGTATCGCGGCCATGCCGTACGCATGAAAAAGTGTGCATAAAACGTCGTGGCGCGAGCGTAGGGCGCCATGCGAACGACAATACGGTGGTATTCCCGTTACGATGTTCCACATAATCTGAAGAAGGATCCGTTTCTAAGTTCGAGGCGGCGCGCGGGCGATATGCGAAAACACGGTAAAATCGGGAATGGCCCGACGAAAAACATGATAGAAAAATTGGATTGAATACAACCGAAATCACAAACAGGCACCCGAATATCCTTGGGTGACGGAGGCAATATTCATGAACGCTGAGTTGGAGCGCAAGGCCGCGCGTATTGGCGAGGCCGTGACCATCGCCCGCAAAGGGCTTAAGGGAGACGCCGGGGACTTGGCGGAAAGATTTCTGCGGGGTTACTACGCACACGTTCCCCCCGAGGACGTTATCGCCTTCAGGCCCGAACGGCTGGCCGGCGCGGCCGGCGCGCACCGCGCCATGGGGTCGGTGCGCCAGCGCGGAAAACCGAAAATTCGCGTTTACAATCCCAGCGTGAGTCAGCATGGATGGCGGATCAGCCATACCGTCATCGAAATTGTTACCGACGATATGCCGTTTTTGGTCGATTCGGTCACGTCGGAATTAAACCGCAGGGGTTTGAACGTGCTGTTGACGTTGCATCCAATTTTGCGGGTGCGACGCGATGCGCGGGGACGGATGCTCGACGTTCTCGATACCGGCGTTTTGGGCGCCGACGATGGGGTTTTCAACGAATCGTTCATGCACATGCAGATCGCGGCCATTCCCAAAACGCTGTTCAGGGAAATCGAGCGGGCGATCGCGGACGTCATCGGCGATGTCGTGGCCGCGGTCGAGGGCTGGCAACCGATGCGCCTGCGCCTGGGAGAGTTGATCGACGAACTGGAATCCCTGCCCATCGGGGTATCCCTGGATGAAATCAGCGAGGTTCGCGATTTCCTGCGCTGGCTATACGAAGACCATTTCACTTTTCTCGGGTATCGCGAGTACACCTTCAGCGGCACCGACGACACGGCGAAAGTCTCGATTAACAAAGGCAGCGGTCTGGGCGTACTGCGCAACCCCGACAAGATCGTCTTTCAAGAGCTCCACGAGTTGGCGTCATTGCCGCCCGAAGTCCACGATTTTGTCCATCGCCCCGACCTTCTCATGGTCAACAAAACAAATACCCTGTCCACCGTGCATCGTCCGGTGCACATGGATTCGGTCGGCATTAAACGTCTTGACGCCCAGGGCAAGGTGGTCGGCGAACGGGTTTTTGTCGGTCTGTTCACGGCGTCGGCCTATACCCGCAGCCTGAGGGACATCCCCCTGCTTCGTCGCAAGATGTCGCGGACTTTCGATCGCGCCGGGCTGCCCGCATCGAGCCACGACGGTAAGGCGCTGCTGAATATCCTCGAAACCTATCCCCGCGATGAATTGTTTCAGATTTCGGAAGATACCCTGCTCGACATCGCCCTTGGAATCTTGCACCTGCAAGATCGTCAGCGGGTGGCGCTTTTCCTGCGTAAGGACGATTTCGAGCGGTTCATTTCATGCCTGATCTACATTCCCCGCGACCGCTATACGACGGACTTGCGCATGCGTATGCAAGCGGTTCTCGAAGACGCTTTCGCCGGTAAGGTGACGTCTCACTCCGCCCAACTGGGATCGACCGCCTTGGCGCGCCTGCACGTCATCGTCGAAACGACGCCGGGCGCGATTCCCGAATTCAATGTTGATGTCCTCGAAAAGAAACTGATCGACACCGCGCGATCGTGGTCGGACAGCATGCTCAACGTTCTGATCGGATGTTGCGACGAACAGGAAGGAACGCGCCTTTTCCACCGCTACCAAAAGGCCTTTCCGGCGGGGTACCGCGAACGTTACGACGTCGCCGACTCGCTGGAAGATATTCTTCATGTCGAAGAAACGAGCCAGGAAAATCGTCTGAACATGAACCTTTACCAGGATGGCGATGGCGCCGATGGGCGGTTCCGCTTCAAGGTTTATCATCCCGATCAACCGTTACCGCTATCCGACGTCCTGCCGATCCTAGAAAGATTGGGTCTTCGGGTGGTGGACGAAATTCCCTACCGCGTCCGTCCGGGCAACAAGGATGAAAACGGCGCGCCGGAAACCGTCGTGATGATTCACGACTTCGGCCTCGAAGCCCACGGCGGCGCGGGCGTCCTAAAGGACGTGCGCCAACCTTTTCACGACGCCTTTCGCCGGGTATGGGAAGGCGACATGGAGAGCGACGGCTTTAACGCCTTGATCCTGAAAACGGGCATGTCATGGCGTCAAGTTACGTTTCTACGCGCCATGGCCAAATATCTGCGCCAGACCGGCATTACCTTTTCCCAGGAATACATGGAACGCACGCTGGTCAACAACAGCGATATCGCGGTCCATATCGTGGCCATGTTCGAGGCCCGCTTCAAGCCGCAAAAAGCCAAGGACGCTTTGGCCCGCGCCAACCGTCATGGCGGGCAAATCCGCGCCAATATCCTCGGCACCTTGGAGTTGGTGAGTAGCGCCGATGAGGATCGTATTTTACGGCGCTACGTCAATCTGGTGGACGCCATGGTCCGTACGAATTACTTCCAGATCGACGCCGACCGAGAGGCGAGGCCCTACATGTCGTTTAAGTTTTCGAGCGCCGATCTCGAAGAGTTGCCGTTGCCTCGACCGTTTCGTGAAATTTTCGTTTACAGTCCGCGAGTCGAAGGCGTGCACCTGCGTTTCGGCCTGGTTGCGCGCGGCGGTTTGCGCTGGTCCGACCGGCGCGAGGATTTTCGTACAGAGGTTCTTGGCCTGGTCAAGGCGCAACAGGTCAAGAACGCGGTGATCGTTCCGGTCGGTTCGAAGGGCGGCTTTTTCGTCAAGCGCCCGCCGGTGAGCGGCGATCGCGAAGCCCAGCTGGCGGAAGGTATTGCATGCTATAAAACCTTTATCCGCGGATTGCTGGATTTGACCGACAATCTCGATCGGCAAGGCAAGATCATTCCCCCAACCCAGATGATGCGCTACGACGGCGACGATCCCTATTTGGTGGTCGCCGCCGACAAGGGGACGGCGACCTTCTCGGACATCGCCAACGGCGTTTCCGAGGAATACGGCTTCTGGTTGGGCGACGCCTTCGCCTCGGGCGGCAGCCAGGGGTACGACCACAAAAAAATGGGCATTACCGCCCGTGGCGGGTGGGAATCGGTCAAGCGTCACTTTCGCGAGATGGGGATCGACTGCCAGAAACAGGCCTTCACCGCGATCGGCGTCGGCGATATGTCGGGTGACGTTTTCGGCAACGGCATGTTGCTGTCGCCCTATACCCGCCTTCAGGCGGCCTTTAACCACATGCACATCTTTATTGATCCCAATCCCGATCCGAAGGCGAGCTTCAAGGAACGCAAGCGGCTATTCGCCCTGGCGCGTTCGGGCTGGAGCGATTACAAGACGGCGGCGATTTCCGGCGGAGGCGGCATCTTCGAGCGCCGGGCGAAATCGATCCAATTGAGTCCCGAGATGAAAAAAATGTTCGCGGTTACCGCCGACAAGGTGACGCCGAACGAGCTCATTAAAATGATCCTGAGGCTAGACGTCGATTTGCTGTGGTTCGGCGGCATCGGGACCTACGTCAAAGCCGGCCGCGAAAGCCACGCCGACACCGGCGACCGGGGGAACGACGCGATTCGCGTTGACGCCACCGAAGTGCGCGCCCGCATCGTCGGCGAGGGCGCCAACCTGGGCCTGACGCAAAACGCCCGCGTCGAGTACGCGCTAAACGGTGGGCGGCTGAATGCCGATTCGATCGACAATTCGGCGGGGGTCGATTGTTCCGACCATGAGGTCAACATCAAAATCTTGCTTGATCGCGTCGTGGCTGACGGGAAGTTGTCCAAGAAGGCGCGCAATGCCCTGCTGGCGAAGATGACCGACGAAGTCGGCGCGTTGGTCCTACGCGACAATTATCTGCAAACCCAGGCGATTACCCTGGTGCAGACCCAGGGAACGGAAATCCTGGACCATCAGATGCGCCTGATGCGGATGTTGGAAAAGGCGGGGCGGTTGAACCGCACCGTGGAATACCTGCCCGATGATGAAACTCTGAACGAGCGGGCGCTTGTCGGCAAGGGGCTAACCCGACCCGAGGTTTCGGTCTTGATGTCGTATAGCAAAATTTGGCTGTATGACGAATTGCTGGCCTCCGACGTGCCGGAGGATAAATATCTCGCCGATGATTTGGTGCGTTATTTTCCGACACCGTTGCAAGGCGCGTACGCCAACGATATCGCCAAACACCGCTTGCGCCGCGAGATCATCGCCACCCGGGTCACCAATTCGATGATCAATCGCGTCGGCGGCACGTTTGTCACCCAGCTAATGGAGAAAACCGGGATGCCGGCGGCGGACATCGCCCGCGCCTACGCGATCACGCGCGAGGTGTTCGCCCTCAGGGAAATCTGGGAGAAGATCGAAACGTTGGACAACAAGGTTCCGGCGCATACCCAGACCTCCATGCTGCAAGATATCAACCGGCTGACCGATCGGGTCACGCTTTGGTTCCTGCGCCATGGCGTGCATCCATTGGATATCGCCCATTACGTGGATCAGTTCTCTCGGGGAACGGCGACCCTGAAGAAGGGGCTGGCCGGCGTCCTGCCGCAAACCTATTTCGACGATCTGCACAAACGGGCCCAGGTCTATATCGGCGACGGCGTGCCCAAGGATCTTGCCCTGACGGTTGCGGGCTTGGTCAATATGGTCGGTGCGCCCGACGTGGTGCGCTTGGCCGAGGCTCACAAGATCGACGTCTGCAAGATGGCCAAGTTGTTTTATAAGGTTGGCGCGCGGTTTCGCCTGGGTCGCCTGCGCGCGGCCTGCGAATCCCTGGAATCGCAAAGCCACTGGCAAAAATTGGCGATCGCCGCCCTGCTTGAGGAACTCTACGCCCATCAGGTCGCCCTGGCATCCCAGGTCTTGGCGATGGGCGGCGCGGACCTGTCCAAGGCCCTTGAGATCTGGTCGGTCAAGAACAAAGTGGCGATCGACCGCACGGAACAGTTGCTCAGCGAACTTTGGGCCGGCGACGTTAACGATGTTTCGATGGTTGCGGTGGCCAGCCGTTCCCTGCGTGCCTTGGCCGAGAGCGTGCCCGCTTAACGGCGCACGCGCCGCTCTTTATTGGGTGGGTCAATCGATATCGGTTCCCGCAAGCTTAAGCGCCTCGCGCGCCTCTTTGAGGGCGTCTTCGAGTCCGCATGCGCATTGTTTTTCGCATTTGTCGCGATGTTGAACGAAGGGCAGCATGCGTAGGAGGGCATTTTTGAGGTCGATGCTGTAGCGCGCCAGGGTGCGCCGGATGATCAGCTGAATGTAATCGGCGTCCGCCGGCTTGGTTACAAAATCGTTGGCCCCGTTGCGAAAACATTGCACGGCGATATTTTGGTCGGTGTTTACCGTGAGCATGATCGCAGGCACGGTCAGACCGCGTTTGCGGACTGTACGCAGCAGGGACAACCCGTCCAAGTCCGGAAGATGATAGTCGATTAAGAGTAAGTCCGGGGCGTCGGCAAAAATACGCTTGAGGGCGGATTCCGCCGATGGTTCACACAAGACCTCGTATCCTGCCGCGCTCAGCATGGCGTCGAAGTATTCAAGGAGGTCCAGATCGTCATCAATAATCAGTATGCGCACGGGCATGTGAACGCCTTTGTCGATTCCATTCATGGCGGACCACGCCGTGGTGCGGAAGGCGCGCAAACGCGAAGAATGCAAATGTAGGCTTGCCGTTGAACGGCCTTTAACCTGTCGGTGATACACCAACGATGTTTGGTTGTATATCCCCGAGAAAATATTTTTATTGCGCGCAAACGCAAAGAAAACGCGGCGCGCCATGAACCCTGGCCACGCCGCGTTTATCCTGAAGGAAAAGGTGAGCGATCTTAATGACGGAAGTGACGCATTCCGGTAAACACCATGGCCAGGCCGGCGTCGTCGGCGGCCTTGATGACGTCCTCGTCGCGGATCGAGCCGCCGGGTTGGATAACCGCCGTCGCGCCGGCCTCGGCGGCGGCCAGCAGGCCGTCGGCGAAGGGGAAAAAGGCGTCCGAGGAGACCACCGAACCCTTGGCCCAGCTTTCGCTGTCGCCGGCCTGGGCAGCGGCGGCCTCGGCCTTGAAGGCGGCGATGCGCGAGGCGTTGACCCGGCTCATCTGCCCGGCGCCGACGCCCACCGTCATCGCGTTCTTGGCGTAAACGATGGCGTTGGACTTGACGTGCTTGGCGATGGTGAAGGCGAAGCGAAGGTCGGCCATTTCCCGGGCGCTGGGTTGGCGCTTGGTGACGACTTTCATGTCGTCCAGCACCTTGTTGTCGCGCCCTTGCAACAAGAAGCCGCCGGCCAACGACTTGATCATCAGGCCGCCCTCATGGGCCGGAGCCATCGCCCCGGCGCTGAGAACGCGGATGTTCTTCTTCGTGGCCAAAATAGCCTTGGCGTCGTCGTCGATATCGGGGGCGATGACGACCTCGGTGAAGATCTTGACGATTTCCTCCGCCGTCGCGCCGTCCAGGGTGCGGTTCAGGGCGACGATACCGCCGAAGGCGCTTTCGCTATCGCATGACAGCGCTTTTAAATAGGCCTCTTTCAGGGAGCCGCCCAGGGACACGCCGCATGGGTTGGCGTGCTTGATGATGGCGCAGGCGAGATCGTCGAACTCGGAGACCAGCTCGAACGCGGCGTCGGTATCGTTGAGGTTGTTGTAGGACAGTTCCTTGCCCTGCAACTGGACCGCGTTGGCGACGCCGGGGCGGTCCTCGCCGTTGACGTAGAACGCGGCGTCTTGGTGTGGATTCTCGCCGTAGCGCATGGTTTGTTTCAAGGCGCCGGACAGGGTGAAGGTCTGTGGGAACGTCTCTCCCTCCTGTTCGGCGAACCAGCGCGAAATGGCGCTGTCGTACGCCGCCGTTCGGGCATAAGCGCGATGCGCCAAGGTGCGCCGGAAAGCCGCCGAGGTCGTCCCCGCGCCGCCGGTCATTTCATCCATCACGCGAACGTAATCCGACGGATCGACGACGACGGTGACGAAGGCGTGGTTTTTCGCCCCGGCGCGGATGAGGGCCGGTCCACCGATGTCGATATTTTCGATGCAAGTGTCGAAGTCGGCGCCCTTGGCGACTGTCGCCTCGAAGGGGTATAGATTGACCACCAGCAAATCAATGGCGGCGATATTGTGATCTTTCATCGCCTGGATGTGCTGCGGGTTGTCGCGCACCGCGAGCAGGCCGCCGTGGATTGTCGGTTGCAGGGTTTTCACCCGGCCGTCCATGATTTCAGGGAACCCGGTATGCTCGGAAACTTCGACGACATCGACGCCGGCGTCGCGCAGCGCTTTGGCCGACCCTCCGGTGGATAGAATTTCAACGCCGTTTTTTGCGAGAAACTGGCCGAACTCGGCAAGGCCGGTTTTATCGGATACGGAAATAAGGGCGCGGCGAATAGGGGCGGACATGGGGCGGTTTCTCCCGGGGAAAGGCGATGGCGTTAAGGATAGGTGGAGTAAACGCTAGGGGTATACCAGCGCGCCCGCGTGAAAACCAGAATTTCCTAGGAAAAAGCACACGCCTTGGCCGAGTTCATCCGGTTTTTTCTTTTTCGCGCTCCCGTGGTCCAGACGTTTCCAGGCCAGGCGTTTCCAGGCCAGGCGTTTCCGGGCCGGGCGTCTCCGAGAAAGACCGTCCCGGGGTCCTTTTATCTCGCCCATGGTGTGCGGGCGGGGCGTATTCGGGAACGATAGCCTTGATGACGGCCATCACGCCGCCCTCGTCCTCGTCGATCGCGGCGGCGTTAAGGGCGTCCAAGGCTTTGCGCAGGACGTCGATATCGCTGACCCTGGGCGTCGCCAGCAGAATGCCGGGGCACGATGTCGCCACCAGGGTCTCGGTGCCGTGTAAGACCTCCTCAAACAGTTTTTCGCCGGGCCGAGGGCCGGTGAAGGTGATTGCGATGTCCTCGTCGGGGCGCAGCCCGGCGAGGCGGATCATGGTTCGGGCCAGATCGACGATCTTGACCGGCGCGCCCATGTCGAGGACGAAAATTCGTCCCTCGCCGGGAATATCCCGCACGCCGATCGCCGAGGCTTGCAAGACCAGTTCGACGGCCTCGCGGATGGTCATGAAATAGCGCGTCATGTCGGGGTGGGTGACGGTGATCGGCCCCCCCTCGGCAAGCTGGCGCTGAAAGAGTGGGACCACGGAGCCGGTCGATCCCAGCACGTTGCCGAAGCGTACGGTGACGAACTTGGTTTTGGCGTCTTTGGCGCGATCGCGGTCGAGGGCCTGACAGTAGGCCTCGGCGAAACGTTTCGTTGCGCCCATGATGTTGGTGGGATTGACCGCCTTGTCGGTCGAAATTATGACCATGACGTCAACGCCGGCGGCAAGACAGCCCTCGGCGATATTGGCGGTGCCCGCCACATTGGTGCGCGCGCCTTCGAAAATGTTGGTTTCCACGAGGGGGACATGTTTCAAGGCGGCGGCGTGAAACACCAGTTCGGGGTGGAGCCGGGCGAAAATCCGATTAATCCGCGCGCCGTCGCGAACATCGGCGATAACGGCGTGGCGAGCGATCTCGGGATGACGTTTGAACAGCGCCATGTCGATCGTGTATAGGGCGAATTCGGAACTGTCCAGAAGGACGATTTCGCAGGGGGCGAAATCCGAAACCTGACGCACCAATTCGGAACCGATCGAACCGCCCGCCCCTGTAATCAAAACCCGTTTTCCGCGCACCAATTCGGCCATTTGGGCGCGGTCGAGCGGCGTTTGCGGCCGGCCTAATAGATCGGCGATGTCCACCGGTTTGAGGGTTAACGTATCTGCTGCGCCGCTTTTAAGGTCGGTCAGGCGGGGCAATCGGGCAAGGGACATGCCCAGACTTTCTGCGGTCTCCAACAGGGCGTTCATGTCCGTGCGTGAAAATTTGTCGTGGGTGACGATTAGGCGCTGGGGGCTTTCTCCCTGGGCGCGTAGGGTGGCGACGACCTGGGCGATGTCGTCGATCGCGCCCATGACGCCGACGCCCTGGATGTCGCGCCCGACCCGCCGCGAGGATTCGGCGACGATTCCCACCGCGCGGTAAGGCGCGCCGCCGTCGCGGCCGAGGGCGCGCAGGAACAGTTCGGCCTCATCGTTCGCGCCGACCAGCAAAACGGGAATGGAGGACGCCGTGGTGGGGTGTACGGTCCATTCGAAGCGGCGGTCCTTGATCAAGCGATACAAGAAGCGCGGTCCGCCGAGGAGGGCCATCAGCACGAACCAGTTGATGAACGGGAGTGAGCGGGGCACCGATTCCAAGCGCGTCATGATAAAGGTCAGAAGGAAAAAAATTAGAATCGCCAGCGTCACCGCTTTTGTAATGAGAATGAGGTCGCGCAATGAGGCGTAACGCCAAACGCCGCGGTACATGCGTAACGACAGGAAGACACCGGCGCAAACCGTCGTGAACGCCGTCGTGTCGAGGATAAGAATATCGGTTGGAATCTGCCCGAAATCCCCCCCTAGGCGCAGTAAAAGAGCAAGGACAAATGATGCGGCGGCCATCGCGGTGTCGTGGACGAAGGCCACGGTGCTGCGGGGGCTGTGAAAGGGCGTCAGGCGCACGGCGACGCCCCCTCTTGGATATGTGGGGGAACGGGGCGATGCACGGATGTATCGACGATGGTGAACATAGCTGCACTATAGCGCCCGGCGACGGTGTGGCCAGTCGATTTTTTATCTTCGGGGCGGTGACGACGCGCCTCAAGCCTCGCGTATGAAGGCCCATTTCACCAGGGCGCCCGCGGCGCTTGTTTTTCCGCGCAAGACGATTTGCTCGGAGCGCTTGCGCCCGTCCTCCCGCCCCAGGTAGACGCTTTCCTCTAGGGCGACCTCGGCGCCGTTCGCGCGCATCCGCCAGATTTCCTTGCGCCCGATTTTCAATAAAACGCCGTGCCCTCCTTGTACCGGGGAAACCTGCACCGTGGGGTGCAGGTGAAAGCGGATATCGAAGGCGATCGCACGCAGATCGGCGCCGTCGTCGCGCGGTGCGGCGGCCGGATCGAGACGGTCCTCGCCGCGTAGCGACAGGCCGTCGTGCGCGAGGAAGAGGGCGCGGTGATGAATCAATCCGAATTTTTCGACGTATCCGTCATGCGCCGCTTCGACCAAGATGCCCTCGTCCGAGGGTCGGCGTTCGCAGTGGGTGACCCGCGCCGCGCGCCGCACCGCGCCGGCGGGCGTGAATGTGGACGAGTCATGCCCGCCCAGGCCTAAGGTCGAATGTGCTGCGGTGGCGCGAAGGGCGCCATGCCAGGGGTCGGAAGCGTCGTTTCTGGCCCCGCAGTTGACGACGATGCGGTTCTTTCCCGAGCTCATTTCGAAACTCAAGGTCCCGGCGTGCGTGTCATAGCCGATGTCTTGAGATGGCGCGCCGGTGTCCATAATGACCAGCGTGTTGGCCGCGCCAAGGCGCTGAAACCCCGTATGTGGCGCGCTCGCGGGGGCCTGCGATCGGGTGTCGGCCTGCGCGAGCAGAAGATCAATGGCGTCGCGCGCACCCTCATGCGCGCCGTTGAACAGCGCCAGGCCGCCGTCGCCATGGCGCATGGCGCGCACCATCGGAGCGATGCGGTCGATCGCGCCCTGCACCTCGGCGGGGACGTTTTGTCCGGCGCCGAGCAGAACGGCGCGTACGTCGATGCAGTCGCGCAAAACATCGAGCAAACGTTCGGGGTTGCGTTCGACGTGGCCGCCGTCGGCAAGAACCTGAAGAGCCAGCCCTCGCTCCAGTTGTTTCAGGGCGCGGTGGAGGAGGCGGGTTTTGCCGGGCAGGGCGCAGGCGCAAAAAATTAACGCCTTGGCGCGATGGATACGTCCGGCGCCATCGCGACGCGGTCCGGCCACGCGGGCCAAGTGACGGCATTGCCGTTCGATCGCGCCAAGAAGGCGGCGCTCGAAAGCGTCCGGCGCGCCCCGGGCGAGGAACTCAAAATTCCAGATCCAGTTGATCAGCCGTTCGCTCAAAATATCGGCGCGCCATGGTAAAGGGACGTAGTTCTGGTACCGCCCCAACCAGCCGTCGATATGGATTCGCGCCTGATAGCGCGCGCGCGGGTCCGAGCTGACGGAAAGATCGTTGAGCCAGTGAAAACCATGCAATTTTTCCAACCACGGGCGCGACACATCTTCCGGCAGGGCGTAAATGGCGGCAAGACGGTGGCGTTCGCCATCGAAGGTGAATTCTCCGTCGGTCAGAAGGGCCCCGACGTCGGGCGCGCCGGGCCATGGCCGCCCCGCTAAGGGGGTCAGTCCGCGCGGCGGTGGCGCCCACAGGGTCAGGCGATAGGGGGCGGATGCGAATACGGCGTGCAGCCACGGCGCGCCGTCGCGAGGATGCGATGGCGTGGCGGCTAGGGGGTCGTTCACCGATGGTGGTGGTATGTCGTCGGTCATTCTCGGTCCCTCGTTGCGCGGCGAGTGGGCCCGCGGCGTCGGTTGGGTGACCAAGGGGTAGCAGGTCATTCGGGCCGGGGCAAGGAGATCGATCACAGTGTTCGGCGCATTCGCTCGCGAGTTCGCCCTCAACGTTTCGGGCGAGGCCGCTCCGGGATTATAGGCGGCGTAGGCGGGCGGCGTAAAACCCGTCCATTCCCCCCGATTCGACGCTGGAAATAGGAGGTGCGCCCGGGACTGAATCGGGTTGGAAATGGGGCAAGGTGCGTAGCTCGCCGTTCGCGCTTAACGCGCCGACAGGCAGGGAAAGTTCCGTCGGATCGATCGCCTCGCGCGCGAAGCCGGGCTCGGCGTCGAGGAAGGCCGCGATTTGGGCTTCGCCCTCCTCGGGCTGCAACGAACAGGTACAATAAACCAACAGTCCCCCCGGACGCACCATGTCGCGGGCGCCGTCCAGCAACTGACGTTGGGTTTGGGTCAGGCGTGCGATGTCCTGGGGGGTCTTGACGTGGGGGACGTCGGGATGGCGGCGGATTGTTCCGGTCGCCGAACACGGCGCGTCCAGCAAGAGGGCGTCGGCGGGCGTGGAAGGACGCCAGGTTCGGGCGTCGGCGGCGACGATGTCGGCTTCGAGCCTTAAGCGGTCCAGGTTTTCCTTGACCTTGCGCAGGCGATTTTCGGACCTGTCGATTGCGGTCACCCGCGCCCCGGACGCGGCCAGTTGGCAGGTTTTGCCGCCGGGCGCGGCGCACAAGTCGATCACGCTGAGGCCGGCGACATCGCCCAGAAGCCGTCCCGGCAAGGTCGCCGCGACGTCTTGTACCCACCACGCGCCGTCGGCGAAGCCCTCAAGGGCGGTGATCGGGCCGCCGGGGCGCAGACGCACGCTACCCGTGGGTAGGGCCGCGCCATCCAGCCGGGTCGCCCAATCGTGAGGGTCGCCCTTGGCGATACTGAGATCGAGCGGCGGTTCGTTTAAGTGGGCGCGCGCCATGGCGCGCGCGGTTTCCTGCCCGTATGTTTCGGACCAGATGCGCCATAGCCAGTCGGGCGTGTTGAGCAGGGCTTCGTCCTGGACGGCGCGCCAGGCCTTCCCCTCGCGGGTTAAGCGGCGCAGTACGGCGTTGACGAGCTTTTTATAGGGACCGCAGCCGTGTTTCTGCGCCAGATCGACCGAGGTGTTGACGGCGGCGTGGGCGGGTGTTTCCAGGAACAGAATCTGAAACGCGCCCAGGCGTAAAACATCGTGGGTTTGGCGCGCCTTGGCGGGCAGAGGGCTGTTTAGGGCTCTGCCGATGAGGTCGTCAAGTTGGCCGGCGCGACGCAAAACACCCCATGCCAGCGCGCGCGCGAAAGCACGGTCGCGCGGCTCTAGGGTGCGCAGCCGCGGGTGGCTTTCGAAGGCCTCGTCGAGGGGGCGCTTGCGGCGCAAAACGGCATCGAGCACGTCGAGGGCAAGGGATCGCGGCATGAAAAGCTCACTTGAGGAAAAAGATGTGGCGAGCTATATCATGAAAATGCGATGCGCTATACCCAAAGCGCGTTCACGGCTATTTTTTTAGAGGCCGGCGCGATTTTTTAGGCTCGTCGGAGGTTGCCGTTTCCTCGAAAGCGCACCTCCAGGGGTCGGGCTTGGACCAAATTGAACCGAAGAACGGATACTCCTAATGAGCGAACCGGAACGCCCTTGCACGAACCTTCCCACTGCAAGCGAGGGGGTAAAAAAGGCCACGACAAACCCGACGGGTGCGCGGCAAGAAGAGACGGCAAGTCAGAAGCCCGAGGAAATTGGCGGACCGAAAGGTCCGGAGCCGACACGATACGGCGATTGGGAACAAAAAGGGCGGTGTACGGATTTTTGAAAAAGGCGGGCTCCGACGGCTCCGACGTTTGTGTCGGCTCTACCGCTTTCGCCGGAAAAAAACAACCATCCACCCATTAAGCCGCAATCGGTCGCGCGCCCTTGGGCGGGTTGTTCATCACGGCCTTCACCAGCAATTCGATGGTCCGAGTGTTGGGGTAGGATTGCCGCCACGCCAGGGCGATTCGACGAAATGGCGCGGGGTCGGCGAACGGCACGTAGGCGAGCATTTGTTCGCGTTCGACGGGACAGTTCGACCACGCGGCACAGATGAAATTATGGATGGACGTGGCCGGCATCACCGTGATCCCGGTGCCTACGGCAACCATGTGACGAATGGTTTCCAGGGAATTCCCCTCGATAATATTGTGCATGCCGTGGGCGGTATCCTCAAGATGGTGGCATGCCGCGCACAATTCTAAAATTTGATCACGCAGACAGTGCCCCTCGCCCAGCAATAAAAGTTTTTCATCGGCGAGTTCATCGCCGTGCAGGTCGCTGCGCCCCAACCATCGGTGGCCTGCGGGAACGGCGACGAAGAATGGCTCGTCGTATAGGGGGCGGACCTCGATGCCGGGCTCATCGAAGGGTAGGGCGACGATAATCGCGTCAACGTCGCCGCGTTTCAGCCGTTCGCTCAGCTTCGCGGTGAAATTTTCCTCGACCAGCTGTGTCAGCTTCGGGGCCAAGGCGTGAAAGGCGGGGACCAAAGTCGGGAACAGGTAGGGTCCAACCGAATATATCGCCCCGAAACGGAAGGATCCGTCGATGGAATTAAGGCTCGAATCGGCAATATTTTTGATCCGCTCGATTTCTTCCAGGGCCTTGTGGGCTTGGTTGAGAATCTGCGCGCCGCCCTTGGTGATTTTTATTTCGCTTTTGAAACGTTCGAAAAGTGGGGTCCCCAGCTCCTCTTCCAGAAGGCGAACCGCGACGCTTAGAGAGGGCTGGCTGATGTTGCAATGCCGGGCGGCGCGGGAGAAATTTTTTTCCCGCGCCACGGCCAGGGCATATCGAAGCTGGGCGATCTTCACGGCGTGTGTTCCTTGACGTTATGGCTTTTCCGGGGGAGCGGCGGCGATGCTTGAACTATAGTTAAAATGAATACAAAATCAAAATAGGATATGCCAACCCTAATAATAGGATTTTTCTATACCCCAAGCGCTCCAGTGTGTCCGCCTGGGTTCGCTGCCGTAAAATTTTGTGAGAGGAGCGCCACTTCGGCGACGAGATTCCCGACAATTGGATCCCATGTTGGCGCGCCTCATGTTGGTCGGTGCGGTGGCGGGCGGCGCAATGTGGCGGGAAAAAGATCGGAGGTCCCCGGGAAAGAGGCGGGAAGAAAAAGAGCAAGGCTCTTTTTGACCTTTTCCAGGGATCTCCGTCACGAACCGAACGTCCAAAGGTCAAGCCCGGGGAGCCAAGCCTGGGGGGCTGAAACCCGCCGCGCCAACGGTCGGGCGTTCACCGTTCGGTATTTATGCTTTTGCGTTAACGCCCTCGCCGCAATATCCGGGGCGAAGAGGATGTTTCATGGCGATCATGATGGAACCGAAAACGAGGATGGGGAAATACCTTTTGTCAATGGCGTCGATAGATTGGAACTATTCTTTTTTAATGTCTTAGTGTTTCATACGCGTGCTTTTTATAGAAGTTTCGCCCTGAAAAATAGAGGCCGGGAGGCGGAGAAATGGCGGTTAGCCCGCCGTTTTTCAGGATCGGTAATGTTTTTCTTTTAGCTTAATGTTCACATTTTGTTCGAATAATGGAAGAGGCTGTTCTATACTTTCCGGCGCATAATTTTGTGGCATCCCGAGTTCCGGGAATCGAAAAGATATGGCCCTTAACAGGGAGGGGAGCCGCGGGCTTTCGTGGGGGCGAGGTGAATATTATTTGATTGTATTATAAATATAAAACACGTAAAAAGTGTTTTTAGCGCCAACTAGGGTCCTTTATGAATATCCATGCCCCGTAGCTTCATGTTCGCGCCACGCCCGGCCTATGACACGTTACGTCGTCGCGCCGCCGCTGGGGGGCGCAACATTTGGGCATGAAGCATGAAGGGGCGTTGTGGGATGGTGAAAGGCCCATGCCATGAACGATCGTGTCGTTTCGGATAATTTGCGCTGCGTCGCGGCGGCGTCCGTTCGGTGTTTGGGCGTCTTTGTCGGCGCTTCGCGATGCCGTCTATCGTCGTTATGGTCGCGGCGACTGGTCGCCGCCGCCATCGCGACGATATTTTTGTGGTCGGCGGGAGGACCGTCTCGTGGCTGCGCCAAGGAAGTTTTCAACGGCCCACTGTCCGCACGACCGGTCGCGGTGCACGACGGAGACACCCTGACCGTTCGTGCGCGGATATGGTTGGATCAGGAGGTTGTGGTGCGCGTGCGTATTGCGGGTATCGACGCCCCGGAATTGCATGGAAAATGTCGGCGGGAAGCGCAGATGGCGATTGTCGCGCGTGATACGTTGGCCGGATGGATTGGCGCCGGGCCGTTGATGTTAAGCGATTTGCATTACGGTAAATACGCGGGTCGGGTGATCGCCGTCGTCACGTTGCCCGATGGGCGCGACGCCGCCGAGGCCTTGATCGCAGCCCATCTGGCGCGGGCGTATCGTGGTGGTAGGCGTGCGGGCTGGTGTTAGAGGGGCGTGATTTGGTGGGGGCACAAGGCCCCCACCCTGTGGCGGAGCCTTGTCGTTTAGCGATTCTGGCGATTTTCGATCAGGTCGTCCACCACGCCGGGATCGGCCAGGGTCGAGGTGTCGCCCAGGTCGGAAAAATTGTTTTCGCCGATTTTGCGCAGGATGCGACGCATGATTTTTCCCGAGCGGGTTTTCGGCAGGCCGGGCGTGAATTGAATCCAATCGGGCGCCGCGATCGGCCCGATTTCCTTGCGCACCCAGGCGACCAGCTCTTTTCTGAGTTCGTCATCGACGGCGACCCCGGCGTTGGGCGTCACGTAGGCGTAAATGCCCTGGCCCTTGATGTCGTGCGGTGCGCCGATGACGGCGGCTTCGGCGACGCTTTCGTGGGCGACCAGGGCCGATTCGACCTCGGCGGTGCCCATGCGATGGCCCGATACGTTGATGACGTCATCGACCCGCCCGGTGATCCAGTAATAGCCGTCCGCGTCGCGCCGGCAGCCGTCGCCGGTGAAATATTTTCCCTTATAGGCCGAAAAATAGGTCTGAACGAAGCGTGGATGGTCGCCGAAAACGGTACGCATCTGACCCGGCCAGCTGTCGGCGATGCACAGGTTGCCCTCGCATGCGCCTTCGTGGGGATTGCCCTCGGTGTCTACGATCTCGGGGCGGATGCCGAAAAAGGGCGTGCTCGCCGAACCGGGTTTCAGCGCGGTCGCGCCGGGCAGCGGCGTAATCATGATGCCGCCGGTTTCGGTCTGCCACCAGGTATCGACGATCGGGCAGCGCTTATCGCCGACCACGTTATAGTACCACATCCAGGCTTCGGGGTTGATCGGCTCGCCCACCGAGCCCAGAAGGCGTAGGGATTTACGCGACGTCGCCTTGACCGGGCCGTCGCCGTGGCGCATCAGGGCGCGGATCGCGGTCGGCGCGGTGTAAAAGATATTGACCCGGTGTTTATCGCAAACCTGCCAGAAGCGCGAATTGTCGGGGTAGTTGGGCACGCCTTCGAACATCAAGGTGACGGCCCCATTGGCCAGCGGGCCATAAACGATGTAGCTGTGGCCGGTGACCCAGCCGACATCCGCCGTGCACCAGTAGACGTCGCCGTCGTGATAATCGAAGACATATTGGTGGGTCATCGCGGCGTAAACCATATAACCGCCGGTGGTGTGCAGCACGCCTTTGGGCTTGCCCGTCGAACCCGAGGTGTAGAGGATAAACATCGGGTCTTCGGCGTTCATTTCCTCGGGGGCGCACACGGCGGGGACCTCGGCGACGGCCTTGTAATAGCGCACGTCGCGTCCTTCGACCCAATTGATCTCGGCCTTGGTCCGGCTGACCACGAACACGGTTTCGACACCGGGGCATTTTTCCAGGGCGGCGTCCACATTCGCCTTCAGCGCGATAGACTTGCCGCCGCGCACGCCCTCGTCCGCCGTGATTACGCAGTTGGATGCGCCGTCTTGAATACGCCCCGCCAGGGCGTCGGGCGAAAAGCCGCCGAACACCACCGAATGCACTGCGCCGATGCGGGCGCACGCCAGCATGGCGTAGGCGGCCTCGGGGATCATCGGCATATAGATGGTGACGACATCGCCCTTTTTAACGCCGCGCGCCTTCATGGCGTTGGCCAGTCGGCAGACGTCATCGTGAAGCTGTTGGTAGGTAATGGACTTGGACTCGGAGGGGTCATCGCCTTCCCAAATGATCGCGGTCTGCTCGGCGCGGGTTTTCAGGTGGCGGTCGATGCAGTTGACCGAAGCGTTCAACGTTCCGTCGTAAAACCATTTGATCGAGACATCGGGCGCGTCGAAGGAGACATCCTTGACCTTGGTGAAAGGGGTGATCCAATCCAGTCGTTTTCCGTGCTCGCCCCAAAAGCTTTCCGGGTCGTCAATCGAGGCGGCGTACATTTTTTGATAAGCGTCGTTATCGACCCAGGCGTGGGCGGCGATCGTGGACGGAACGGGAAAAACGGGGGTATCGGTCATGGTTTGAAGGCCCTCCCAAGGGATGTTGATTTTTGTCGCGTCAGCTTCCGCGAAATTGGGTTGCGGTGCTGTCGTCGTTGCGGTCTGAATAATTTATTTTTCAGGGCGCGCAGGAAATATTCGCGGCGTCGCGGCGTCGGATTATTGAACGAAACCACCACCGGGGGCAAGGATAGAAGCAGGGACAAGGTCAAGACGGGGGTTAAATGAAGAACTCCAACCCTTAACCATCTAGGGTCAGGACCTAATTAATCTGATGCGTCTGGCGGAGATGAATTTAAGTGTGGGTTAGGCGGAGAACCCGCCGCAATGGTCCTCATTGCAAGGATTTTCCAACGACATCTGCGCTTAAATTCATCCCGTCCCGCAGGGATTTGTGAAAAATGCCCCAAGAGCGTCGTCGAAGACTTTTGAAAGTGAACGGCACTTTCGGCAAGTCTTCTCCTAGTCGTGTGACATTTTTCACAAACCAGACGCATCAGATTAATTAGGTCCTGACCCTAGGTAAACGGCGCCTTTTTCTATTCGGCAAGGAATGTTATCCAAGGTCTTTCCAATGCACGGACCGTGAATGCAAAGCCCCCCATCAATGGTAAACAAAGCGCCGTGATTGGCGCATAAGATCAGGGTCTTATCGTAATTGAGGAACTGCCCCGGCTCCATGTTCAACGGCGCGCCGACGTGGGGACAGGCGTTGACGTAAAGCCACACCGAATTTTTCCGGCGCACGGCGATGAGAGATTGACGCATCGCTTTATGCGTATCGGTCGGTGAATTTTTGATGACGGGGGCGATCAGGGCGCATGCGCCGCCGTCGGGGATGTCGTCCAGGGCGCATAGGCGAATCGGCGGGCGGGCGGCGGTCATGACGCTTTGCCCGGCGGGGATGAAGTCGAAGGAGCGGCGGCGAGGGACAGGATGGTTTCCCACGCATCATCGTCGATGGGCGCCACGGAAAGGCGCGATTGGCGAAAAAGGGCGAGATGTTCAAGCCGGGGGTCGGCCTTCATTTCGGCCAGGCTGACGGGCCTGGGCAGGGCGTCGCGCGCCTTCAGATCGACGCTGACGAAGCGCCCGCTGGGATCGCTGGGATCGGGATAGGCGGTGCGCACGACTTCGAGCACGCCGACGATGCTTTTTTGTGTCACCGAATGGTAGAAGAAAACCCGGTCGCCCTTTTCCATCGCCCTCAGGTACTTCGCCGCCTGGTGGTTGCGCACGCCGTCCCAAGGCTCGGTCCCCTTGCGGACGTGATCGTCCCACGACCAGCACGACGGTTCGGATTTGACCAGCCAATGGGCCATTGCGTTTTACCTCCGTGGCTCCGCTCACCCCCGTCGCTCCGGGTCCGGACGACGCCGGGGCGCCTCGCCGCTCAGTCGGCGGGGAAGACCTTCTTCCAGGGGCGAACCGTTACGCTATCGAAAAGGCCCGCCTTGAAATAGGGATCGTTGTCGGCGAAGGCGCGGGCCTGATCGAGATTCGCGAAATCCATCATCAGGACGCTGCCGTTCATTGTTTCGCCGCCGTCGTCCAGGGTCGGCCCGGCGCAATAAATGCGCGCGGCGTGCTCGTTCAGATAGGCGATATGGTCGGGGCGGACCTGTGCGCGAATCGCGGCGGCGTCGGGTTTGTCGGTGCAGATGATGGCGAAAAGCATGGGCTGATCTTTCGAGGATTGAGGGCGTGGGCGGGACAAAGCCCCGATGGGTGGTGTGCTTTACTTCTGCGTAAGTGGATACTACTCCGTGTTCAGGGGGCGCGACAGTAGGCCGTAGATGATGCTGTCGAGATCGGCCTCGACATTGATCACCGCATCGACGGCCTGGCAGATGGGCATATCGACCTGATTGCGTCGGGCCAGCTCGGTCACCGAAAAGGCGTTATGCACACCCTCGGCGACGCTTTGGCGTTCGGCCAGGATATCGTTCAGTTTACGCCCCTTGCCCAGGGCGTGGCCGAGCGAAAAATTGCGCGATTGCATGGCGTTGCAGGTTAGGGTTAGGTCGCCAAGTCCGGATAGGCCCATCAAGGTGCGGATGTCCGCGCCGAGGACTTCGCCCAGTTTGGCGATCTCGGCCAAGCCGCGGGTAATTAAGGCGGCGCGGGCGTTGTCGCCCAGACCCCGGCCCTCGACGATGCCGCAGGCGATGGCGAGCACGTTTTTGACCGCGCCGCCCAGTTGCGCGCCGATAATGTCGTGGCTGAGGTAGGGACGAAAGCGCGCCGATCCGATGGCGGCGATCAGCCGCCCGCCGAGTTCGGCGTCGGCGCACGCCAGGGTGACGGCGGCGGGTAGGTCGGCGGCGACCTCGGCGGCGAAGGTGGGACCGGACAGCACCGCCAAGGGGACGGCGTCGCCCAGAGTCTCGCCGATCACTTCGCTCATTAGCAGGCAGCTTTCCTGCTCGATGCCCTTGGTGCAGATCACCGCGGGGACTCCGGCGTTCCAATGAGGCCGCGCCTGACGACAGACGGCGCGCATATAGAGCGATGGGGCGACCAGGAGAACAGCGTCGCCATTGCATGCATGGTCTAAATCGCCCGTTGCCCGAATGGCGGAATCCAGAGTGACTCCGGGTAAAAAAGGTACATTTTCATGGCGTGTGTTGACGGCCTCGACGACTTCGGGCTCATGGGCGTACAAGGTGACGGCGCGCCCCGCGCGTCTCAGTGCGATGGCCAACGCCGTGCCCCATGCGCCCGCGCCGATAATGCCGATTGTTTCCATGATGTCTCCCTGGTTCTTCTTAACATCTTTTATGCCGTCAAAGGGAGCCCATGGCAAGCGTAGGGCACCAAGGGCGCGGACTACGGGTGGCGAACGTCGAACAGTTCGACTATAACCCTTGTGCGCGCGTCGCGTGCGCACGATTTTTTGTTTATTGGCCGCCGGTACCGGTCGTTTTGTTCAGGATTTTTTTGTAACATGCATAGCGACACCCCCTTTCGCATTGGAACTCGCGGCAGCCCTCTCGCCCTCGCCCAGGCCGAAGAAACCCGGGCGCGT
Organism: Varunaivibrio sulfuroxidans; assembly: GCF_029318635.1. Classification (NCBI taxonomy): domain Bacteria; kingdom Pseudomonadati; phylum Pseudomonadota; class Alphaproteobacteria; order Rhodospirillales; family Magnetovibrionaceae; genus Varunaivibrio; species Varunaivibrio sulfuroxidans. The sequence goes on from NZ_CP119676.1 coordinate 2,024,924, forward strand.
CTGGTCGCCGCGTTCCCCGATCTCGGCGCCGACGGGGCGATCGACATCGTGGTCATCAAGACGACCGGCGACAAGGTTCTGGACAAGGCCCTGGCCGATGTCGGGGGCAAGGGACTGTTCACAAAGGAAATCGACGACGCCATGCTTTCCGGCGCAATCGACATCGCGGTGCATTCGATGAAAGACGTGCCGACCTGGCTGCCCGAAGGGATCGTCCTACCTTGTATGCTGGAACGTGAGGACACCCGCGACGTCTTCATTTCAACCAAGGCCGCCGACCTGGACGATTTGCCGCCGGGGGCGGTCGTCGGCAGCGCCTCGCTGCGCCGCCAGGCTCAGATATTGGCGCGACGCCCGGACCTGAAAGTGGTGACCTTTCGCGGCAACGTGCAAACGCGCCTAAAAAAATTGGCGGCGGGGGAAGTTGACGCCACCCTTTTGGCGCTGGCGGGTCTCAAGCGCATGAATATGGCGCATGTCGCCACCAAGGTGCTCGACTGGGACGCCATGACGCCCGCCGTCGGTCAGGGCGCGATCGGCATTACGTGTCGTGGCGAAGACAGGCGGGCGTTGGCGGCATTGGACGCGCTCAATCATCCCGACACTTTTTTGTGTGTTAGCGCCGAGCGGGCGTTTCTCGCCGAACTGGACGGCTCGTGCCGTACGCCGATCGCCGCCCGGGCGACGCTAAAGGATGGTGCGCTGGACCTGCACGCCTTGATCGCCCGCGTTGACGGCAGCGAGGTCCACCGCCAGCGGGGCGAGAGTCCGGCGGCGTTGGATGACGCCCTGGCGCTGGGCCGTGCGTTGGGGCAATCCTTGCTGGCGCGGGCGTCGGTGGGATTTTTCGACGGCGTGGCCTAGGCCGACGGGAGCCGCAAATGCGTATCTTAATCACCCGTCCCGCCGAAGACGCCGCTCCGCTGGCGGCGCGACTGCACGCCATGGGGCTGGAGACACGCACGGTCCCGCTTCTGACCATCCACGACCTGGACGGCCCGCCGGTGGATGTCTCGGGGGTGCAGGCGCTGCTGGCGACGTCGGCCAACGGGGTGCGCGCCTTCGCCCGGCGCAGCGCGGAGCGCACCGTACCCGTGTTCGCGGTGGGTGACGCCACCGGACGGGTCGCTCAAGAGTTTGGCTTCACCACCGTCGAAAGCGCGGCGGGCGACGTCGCGGCGCTGGCGCAGCGGGTCGGCGCGCGCCTGACGCCCGGGGCGGGGACGTTGCTGCATATTGCAGGCAGCGTTCTGGCCGGGGACCTCAAGGACCTTGTCGAGCGGCAGGGGTTCGTCTATCGCCGGGCGGTGTTGTATCGGGCGCAAACGGCGCAAAGCTTGGCTCCGGAGATTGCCGCCGAACTGCGCGCCGGGGCGTTCGACGCCGTGGTTTTGTATTCGCCGCGCACGGCGCAGACCTTCGCCGAATTGGTTCGAAAGGCCAATGCCTGCGAAGGCCTGAGCGACAGCGTCGCCTATTGTCTGAGCGCGGCGGTGGCGGAGAAAATTGACGCCATGACCTGGGGCGATATCCGGATCGCCGCGCGCCCCGAACAAGACGCCTTGTTGGATCTTTTCGCACCCTGACGACCCTTGCGGTCCTTCCCTGCGCCTATCCGGCGTAGGGATCGGGAAAATGCCCCTATTCGAGCCACTAAATCGTGATAGACTTGAAAACCTTTAGGGTCGGGACCTATTCATCTGATGCGTCTGGCGGAGGTGAATTTAAGTGTGGGTTAGGCGGAAAGCCCGCCGCAATGACCCTCATTGCAAGGGTTTTTCAACGACATCCGCGCTTAAATTCATCCCGTCCCGCAGGGATTTGTGAAAAATGCCCCAGGAACGTCGTCGAAGACTTTTGAAAGTGAACGGCACTTCCGGCAAGCCTTTATCCTAGGCTTGTGACATTTTTCACAAACCAGACACATCAGATGAATAGGTCCTGACCCTAGCTTTATGTCTTGATTGATCCAACGGGGGGGGACGGTCCACAAGCGGACCCACCCAAGTCCAAAAAAGGATGAGGCCACGCCATGAGCGATGAGGCGAAGAGCACAACACCACCGGTATCGCCGCCTACCGGCGACGCCTCCCCGGGTTCGACGGATCCCGCGTCCGAAAAATCGGCAGGAAAATCTTCCCCCGGAAAAGGCCGGACGAAGGACGGTGACGGGGCACCGCAGTCCGCCCCCCGACCCGGCGATGAGGACGGCGCGCCCACCAAGGCCTCCACGCCGATGTCCGGCGTGGTTTTCTGGATCGTCTTCGCCGTCCTTTTCCTCGCCGGCGGGGCTTACGTTACCCGGTCGGCATGGATGCCCTCCGTGGCCCCGATGTTCGGCGGGGTTAGCGTCGAACAGGGCGCGCCGAAGCCCGAAGCGTCCAGCGCGGCGAGTTTGCGTCTGGATGCGTTCGCCCAGGCCTTGACACGGGCCCAAGATCGCATAACCGCTTTGGAAAAACGCCTTGATGCGGAGGATGCGGCTTTTGCCGCCGCACGGAAGTCGGCGCAGGGGCTTTCGGCGCGGCTGGACATTCTCGAAGCGCGAATTGCCGAAAACAGCGGAGTGTCGGGAGGCGCCGCCCAGGCGCAAACGAAGGCCTTGGCCGAGACTTTGGCGACACTGCGGACCGATATGAAAGGTGTCGAACGGCGCCTGGGAGAGGTCGAGGGCGCGGTGACGGCGCAATCGGCCGATGCGTCTTCCTCCGAGGCGTTGGTTTTGGCGACGGCGCAACTGTTTGACGCGACGCGTGCGGACACCTCCTTTAGCGCCGCCCTCGACGCCCTGCACGCGGTCGCCGGCGATGATCCCGAAGTTGCCCGCGTCGTCCAGCTGTTAACCCCCCATGCGGCGGTTGGCATTCCCAATCTGGAGGCCCTGCGAGGGCGGTTTGACGCCATGGCGGGGGACGTTCTCCGCGCCAAGATCGCTCCCGGCGGCGCGGGGGTGTGGGATCGGGTCAAGGTGGGCTTGGCGCGCCTGGTCACGGTTCGGCGCACGGGCGCGAACGGTGGCGGCGACCCGGTGGATGGCGCCCTGGCCGCGGCGCAGAGCGCCCTGGACAAGGGGGACCTCGAAGTGGCGGTGCGGGCGCTCGAACGGTTGCAAGGGGCGCCCGGAGAGGCGGCCGCGGCCTGGCTGGGCGACGCTAACGCCCGCCTTCAGGTTGATCGGGCGATCGGGCAACTGCGTACATTGGCCTTGACGCGACTACAGTCGGCTGGGGGGCGCTGATCATGGTGCGGGCGCTGTTTTTCTTCTTTCTTCTGGCGGCTCTCGCCGTCGGTGGAGTTTGGCTGGCCGATAATCCCGGCGCGGTGTCGCTGTCGTGGCAAGGCTGGCGGGTCGATACGTCGTTCGCGGTGCTTTTGTTGGCTCTCGCCGTGTTCGCCGTCGTGGTGGCGTTGGGGTATCGGGTGTGGCTATTTGTCCGCCGCGCTCCGGGACAGCTCGGCCGGGCTTATCGGGAAAATCGCGCCCGCAAGGGTTACCGGGCGTTGAATTTGGGCATGGTGGCGGTCGCCGCCGGAGACGGCGCGCAGGCGCGTAAACAGGCCGCGCGCGCGGATAGCTTTTTGGACAACCCGCCCCTGACGGTACTGTTGAAGGCGCAAGCCGCGCAATTGAATGGGGACGAAACCGCGGCGGAAGGATTTTTCCGCGTCATGCTGGACGATCCACAGACGGAATATCTTGGTATTCGCGGGCTCCTAAATCAGGCCGTTCGGCGCAACGATACGCAGGGCGCGATCGCCCTCGCTCAACGTGCTTTCCGACTTAACCCGAAAAGCGATTGGGCCGGACCGAACTTGTTCGAACACCAAGTGCGCGCCGGTGATTGGATGGGCGCCGAGGAAACGCTGGAGGGCATGGTTCGCCATAAGCTGGTGGCCTCCACAACGGCCCGCCATCGCCAGGCGGTGATTGCTTTCGCCCGGGCCTGCGGGTCGCCCGAAAGTGACGATTGCGACACCACTTTAAAATATCTTGATCGGGCTTTTTCCCTCGACCCCGGTTTCGCCCCGGCGGCTTGCGCCTATGGCGAGGCGTTGGTCGGCGCGGGGCGGGTGCGTAAGGCGCAGAACGTGATCGAGAAGGCCTGGGCGGTTTTCCCCCATCCCGCACTCGTGGACATCTACTTGCGGGCGCAGGCCTTGGATGATCCTTTGAAGAAGGTCGGCGCGGTGGAGAAACTCATTGGCGCCAACCCGGATCACCCCGAAAGCCGCATCGCCAGCGCCGCGATCGCTCTCGAGGCCAAGCTTTGGGGTGAGGCGCGGCAAAATTTGGAAGACCTGATCAAGGAAAAAACCGAGGTTGGCGGCGGTCTTTCGGCACGGGTTTGTCGAATGATGGCGGAACTGGAAGAGCACGAACACGGCGATGAAGCGCGCGCCCGCGAATGGTTGGTTCGCGCCTCGATGGCCGATCCCGATCCGGCATGGGTGTGCGATGATTGCGGTCATGTTCGCGCCGAATGGTCGGCGCACTGTCCGAAATGCCAGGGTATTGACACCCAAAGCTGGCGTGCGCCGCCCGGCGTGATCCATTTGCCGGGCGCAACGCCCGCCGCCCCGCACTTGAGCGGGGCGGCAGTCGGGGTGAAGATTATTGACGGGAAAAATAATTCCTCCTCAAAAGGGGCTCCCGCACAAGTTTAATTGACGCACGGGGCGGGGCGCAGTAAAGAAGGGGCCGCATTTTCGCGCGCCGCAGTAGCTCAGTTGGTAGAGCACATCATTCGTAATGATGGGGTCGGGGGTTCGAATCCCTCCTGCGGCACCATTCCTCCCGAATAAACCGGCGCTATCGACACCTCGGCTCTTTTCGGTGGTGTGCTTCGTGGCGCGCGGGTCATCCACCGGGGCGTCAAAATCCGCCGGCGGCATCGGAAAAAAATGTTTTCAAGGCCGTACCGATCCCCGAAAGGCCGGCGATAACAACCAAAGAAATGATAACGGCGATCAAAGCGTACTCCACGGAAACCGAACCTCGCTCATCGTCGATCGCGGCGCCGAAGATATGGCAAAGTCGCGATGGTGGGGACCGGTAGCGGTGTTTTTGGGGCTTGTGAACGACCCGAAGCATCGTCTTGATCATGTGCCGCCTCCTTGAAATAGTGCGCCCACATCCAAAGATAAGAGGCCATCTTTCGAAAAACAAAGGTTTGCATCAGGGCGTATTCGGCGATATGCGCGCGGTGCGGCGTGCGAAAAAAGAAATTTGCAAATTTCGTCTATTTCGCGTTCCATGCTGGCGACGCTTAAAGTAGGTCGTGCGGCGCAATCGCGTGGCGATATAGGGATGATCCCCAAAAATGAACAAAACAACTCGCATGCGTACGGCCTTGGCGGGCGATACGCCGGCCCTTGGGGGTGTTTTCGCCCTGTCGGCATTTTCCATCTGGGGATTTTTCCCTTTATTCTTCAAGCTATTTGAAGGTGTGTCGGCCTTTGACGTGTTGGCCCATCGGGTGGTTTGGTCGGTTCTTTTTGTTTCGCTGGCGTTGCTTATGCGGCGACGTTGGCGTACGGCGGCGGGCCATGTGCGCGACTGGAAAAAGGTGCGTGGCTCGCTATTGTCCGGCCTGGCGATTGCCGCCAACTGGGGTATTTTTATCTGGGCGGTGGGACACGATCAGGTCCTTGAAGGAAGCCTGGGGTACTTTATAAATCCCCTGGTTTCGGTCATTCTCGCCGTTATTTTCTTAGGCGAGCGATTGCGTCCATGGCAATGGTTTTCGGTCGCCTTGGCCGGTGTCGGCGTTTTCAATATGGTTGTCAGTTTCGGCGCCGTGCCCTGGGTGGCGTTAAGTTTGGCCCTGACTTTCGGTAGCTATGGGTTGTTGCGCAAAATCGCGCCGGTCAATTCCCTCGACGGCCTGTTCCTCGAAACGCTTTTTCTAAGCCCGATGGCGGTGGCGTATCTGGTTTGGCTGGCCATCCATGGCGAGGGTGCGTTCGTTTTGGGAAATGGCCCGTGGGGCGGTCTTTCGTCGATGGATGTTTTCCTGATTCTCAGCGGCGTCGTGACCGCGCTTCCTCTGTTGTTATTCGCCCGGGCGGCCAAGCTGATTCGTCTTTCGACTTTGGGGCTTGTGCAATATTTGGTGCCGACGCTGCAGTTCTCGCTCGCGGTTTTTGTGTTTAAGGAGCCTTTCGGCGCAGATCATTTGATTACATTTGTGCTGATCTGGGTGGCCTTGGCGATCTTTAGCATAGACGCCATGACCCATCGCCGTCCCGTGACTTGAGAGCGTGGCGAAGATGGGAAACGATTACCGTCGAGGAATAGTGCTGTCGGCGTTGGGTATTTTGATCATCAGCCCCGACGCCATGCTGGTGCGTTTGATAGCAAGCGCGGACCCGTGGCAGATTGCGTTCTGGCGTACGGGCTTGATGGGATGCAGCCTGTTGGCCTACCTCCTGGTGCGCGCGCGAGTGCGCCGGCGACCGGCGTTCGCCTCCATTCGTGGAAAGACGTGGATCGTGGTCGGTCTGTTTTCCTTCAGCAACATCAGCTTCATCGGCGCGTTGACCCACACGTCGGTCGCGAACACCTTGGTCATCTTGGCGACCATGCCTTTTTTCGCCGCCATTTTGGGTTGGTCGCTCATCGGTGAGAAAGTGGCGTCGCGGACGTGGGTCTCGATAGGGTTGGCGTTGACGGGAACCGGGGTTTTGGTTTCCGGCTCGCTGGGCGGCGGTCATAGGATGGGCGACGCCCTGGCGCTTCTTACCGCCCTGATGCAAGGCCTGAACCTGATCGCGTTGCGCCGTTTTTCCGTCAACGACTTGGTGCCGCCGTTGTGCCTATCGGGATTTATCAGCGCCCTTGTTCTTGCTCCGGCGGCCCATCCTTTGGGCGTGAGTGGTCACGATTTTGCCCTTCTCGGGCTCATCGGATTGGTGGTTTTGCCGTTGGCGCTGTCCTTATTTTTTTCCGGGGCCCGCTTCGTTCCCGCCGCCGAAGCCGCGTTGTTCACCCTGATCGAAACGGTTTTGGGTCCGTTTTGGGCTTGGTTGGGCGCGGGTGAGATACCCGAGAGCACAACGCTCATCGGTGGTGCGATCGTGTTTGCGGCGATTGTGCTCAACACGTTTCGGGCAAGCCTGGAATATCGCCGTCGGATGCGCCGGATCGTTCTGGAAAAATCAGGCGGATAGCCCCATAAACTTTTTATGAAAAAATAAAAATGTGATCGAGTGGCGCATATTTTTCATACCGCGCCTTCGATTCCGTTTTAAACGTGGAACGAGCAATTTCCGTGTGGATGCACTTTATTATGGGTGTGTTGTCTACGGCGTATCGGTTCGACCGTTTCTATGGGCTGTCTGTTGGAGATCCGTCTAGATATCTATAACTTACTTAATATAAACAGAAAATTATCATTTCTGTTGCGGATGAAATAGAATCTTGAGGCTCGGTCTCGATAAAAATTGTGGGTGGGGGCATGTTATAACATGACGATTATAGGAAGATATTTTTTCTGCTCGGCCCCTTAAGGGGTCGTACTTTTTATCCATTTTGATCATTAATGCATTCGATTTAAAAATATTTTTTAAGTATTATTATGGAAAATATCATGAGATTTTATTTTTCATCGTCCCCCCGTTTTGCGTTGGTGGTTTTCCGTCAAGAGTCCAGATTCGGAAAATCGGGAGGGGTATGACGAGGGCTTTAGACCGCTTTCGAGATGGTCTTCTCATAACCCACCATTTTCTCTGCATTAAAAATATGCATAAGTAGTTATTGCCGGGAGAAGGCCTTAAATGGGTCGGCCTTATGGCCATTTTGTAAAAAATATTGACCTAGAATGGGCCGAAAAAGCCTTAGGTAGGGACGGAAAAGGGGAGGATGGTATCTTGAGGCGTAATATTATAAGTATTTATTAACCATGCATAATACAACTCATATCAATATATTATACAAGATTGTTCATATTAACAATTAAGTTTATGTCGGTATCGGGTGCTTGCTGGAACGTATTGGGCCCCTCAGAGAGATGAATGTATACATTTGTAGTTGACTGACCGATCCGTACCGCTAAGGTTACGACAAATCATGTCGTCGATCGTCACGTCTCCTGGAGTTCTCGGGATGCTCATGTGACAAACGGCGAAGGGGATGGGGGCGACCGCCAAGTGCAAGAACGGGGTATAGGCGACGCGGCGCATAAAAAATCTTATACGATCACGTGCTCAAGTACGTTTCGCGACGCTATTATAGGCTTGGCGGAAAGCAAGCGCGCCAATGTCGGGGATATTGCCCGTTCGGTGGTTCTTCTTTTTCCCGAAACGATCATTGCGGCGCGCCCCGATCCCGGCGAGCCGGCGCGCGACGATCGCGAGACCGTCGTGTTGAAATCGGGCGCTAGCGCGGGCAAGCCGTGGCGGCGCAAGCCTCGCCTTCAAGCTCGGCTGGCGCCGGGGTTGACGATACCCTTTTTGCGCCGCGCGTTGTCGATCGCCTTGGCGCTCGCTCGTGGACATCTGCTGCTCGACCTTGCGACCCCGGAAAAAAATAGTCAACGCGCGCTCGAAGTCACCGCGCAAAACGCTTTGCTAAGCGCTCGCACCGAGGAAGTTACGCGTCTGCGGACGATCGTCTCGGCACTGTCGTTCGACCCCCTAAGCGGGGGTGTCGAGACGCGCGATCAGGCCTTGTTCGTCTTGGGTCTACCCCCCGGCTCGCATCCCGATCAGCGCGTTATCCGGGCGCGGTTTCGGGCCTTGGCGACGATCCATCACCCCGATGGAGAAATGGGTAGCCACGTCCGAATGAGCCAGATCAACGCGGCGATGGAAATTCTGCGCCGGGGGGGTAACTAGGGTCAGGACCTCTTACTCTGGTGCGTCTGGTTTGTGAAAAATGCCCCAGACCTAGGAGAAGACTTGCCGGAAGTGCCGCTCACTTTCAAAAGTCTTCGACGACGTTCCTGGGACATTTTTCACAAACCCCCGCGGGACGGAATGAATTTAAGCGCGGATGTCGTTGTAAAACCCTTGCAATGAGGGCTATTGCAAGGGTTTTCCGCCTAACCCACACTTAAATTCATCTCCGCCAGACGCACCAGAGTAACCAGACGCACCAGAGTAAGAGGTCCTGACCCTAGCGCCTGAAACCGGAAAGATCCCCCGGAGGGGAGGCGGGCCGGAAGAAAAATTGGAGAACCCGCCTCACGGCCCGGAGGCGCAAACGCTCCGCCGTCGAAACGATATTAAAACGAGAGGAAACGCGCCGTGTCGAAAGCAACCGATAAGCCTCGTGTCCTGGTGACCCGCAAGTTGCCCGACGCCGTCGAGGCGCGCCTAAGGCGCGATTATGACGCGGTCCTGCAAAAAGAGGGTGAGGTTCTGGGCGCCGAGGAGATCGCCGCCTTGGCCGAGAAGAAGGATGTCGTGCTCTCGTGCGCCGCCGATCCGATCCGCCGCGACACCATTGACCGGTTTCCTCAAAGTGTGCGGATGATCGCCAACTATTCGGTCGGGTTCGAGCATATCGACCTGGAGGCGGCGCGCGCACGGGGGATCGTCGTCACCAACACCCCCGATGTCCTGACCGACGCCACGGCGGACATGGCGATGATGCTGATGCTAAGCGCCGCCCGGCGGATGCGCGACGGCGAAAAAATGCTGCGCGACAAGCGCTGGACCGGCTGGAATCCGACCCAGTTGATGGGGATCGAGATGACCGGAAAACGGCTCGGGATCATCGGCATGGGCCGCATTGGTCGGGCGGTGGCTAGACGCGCCCGTGCTTTCGACATGACGGTTCATTACCACAACCGCAACCGTCTCACGCCCGAACACGAACTGGGCGCGATCTATCACGGTGATCCCGAAGAACTGCTACGCCACAGCGACTTTCTCTCGTTGCATTGCCCGCTAACGCCCACCACCCGTCATTTCATCAATGCCGAACGGATCGCCTTGCTGCCCGAGCGCGCCGTGGTGGTCAACACGGCGCGTGGGCCGGTGATCGACGACGCGGCGCTGATCGACGCCTTGCGAACGGGACGTGTCGCCGCGGCGGGACTGGATGTCTTCGAGGGTGAGCCCGACGTCAACCCGGGCTATTTCGATCTGCCCAATTTGGTCATGCTGCCCCACATGGGCAGCGCCACGGTGGAAACCCGCAACGCCATGGGCTTTTTGGTGCTCGACAACATGGACGCCTTTTTCCGCGGCGAGGAGCCGCCGTGCCGCATCGCCTGAGCATGCCGGGCGACGTTTGTGACGGGGCGATGCGCGGCGCAGTCTCAAAAAAAGCCCGAGGGGGTGATCCCTCGGGCCTTTTTCTAGGGTATTAACCTTTTGTGGTGTTCCCCTTTTTGTCGTGGACTCCGCTAGCGGCGGTCGCCCAGAAGACGCAACAGCATCAAGAACAAGTTGATGAAGTCCAGATAGAGGGTCACCGCGCCCATAATCGACTTCTTGGCGGCGATTTCCGCGCCGTCGGCCTCATAGTACATGGACTTGATCTTCTGGGTGTCATAGGCGGTCAGGCCGACGAAGACCAGCACACCGACCACCGAAACCACGAACTGCAACGCCGAACTCTGTAGGAACAGATTGACGACGCTGGCGATGATAATTCCGATCAGGCCCATGAACAGGAACGAGCCGATACCCGACAGGTCGCGTTTGGTGGTATAGCCATAGAGGCTCATTCCGGCGAACATCGAGGCGCTAATGAAGAACACCCGCGCGATCGAGGTCCCCGTGTAGATCAAGAAGATGGAGGCCAGCGAAAGCCCCATGACGGCGGAGAACGACCAAAACAGAATTTGCAGCGTGGACGCCCGCATCTTGTTGACGCCGAACGACATCGCGAGCACGAAACCGAGCGGGGCCAGCATCACGACCCATGAAAGGGGCGTGCCGAAAATGAGCTGCATCAGTTGGGGCGACTTCGACGTGGCGTAGGCGACGATGCCGGTCAACGCCAGGCCGGAGGCCATGTAGTTGTAGATTTGCAGCATATAGGCGCGCAGCCCTTCGTCGATGACTGCGCCGGCCGCGCTACCGGGCGCGGCGCCGGTGCGCAGCTGAAAACGATTGTCGGGACCGTAAGCCATGGAAAGCTCTCCTAACGGATGAATGAAACCTAGCGTTAATATGTCAGGAAACTGTGGCAAATCAAGGGCGGAACGGAGATATCGGTATAATAATCGTCCGATAGTTAGGGTGCGCGTGAAAGTCGCGCAAAAAGGCGCGATTCGCGGCGTGCGCCCTATTCGTTGCGTAGGTACGGCGCGGCCTTTTCGCCCAGAGCGCTCCAGGTCGCGGCGAATCCGGCCCCGATTGTGATCGCGATGCTGGCGATCACGGCGCCGAGGACGCCCTGGGGTAAAAAGACCCAGTCGCCGTGCATCAAGAAGCGGATAACCGCCCACGCCGCCGCGCCGCCGACAACGGCGGCGATGACGCCGGTGACCACCCCAAGGACGCCGAATTCGAGCACGAAGGCGCCCAGCAACTGCCTACGGGTGGCGCCGAGAACCTTGAAAATGACGCCGTCATAGACTCGGCGTTGATGTTGCGCGGCGACGGTTCCGCCGAGCACTAAAATTCCCGACAAGAGGGTGATCGCGGCGACCGCGCGCACTGCGCTTGCGATCGACGAGAGAATTTTATCGGCGGCCTGTAACGCCTCGCGCACGCGAATGGTGGAGATGTTGGTGAAGGCGTCGCCGACCGCGCGCTCGACCGCGGTTTCCCCCGATGGGGGAATTTTTAGGGCGGCGATATAGGTTTGCGGCGCATTTTCCAAAACCCCGGGCGCGAAAATGATGGCGAAATCGAAGCGTAGCGTGCGCCAGTCGATCTCGCGCAGGGCGGCGATGCGGGCGCGCACGTCGCGGCCCAGGATGTTTAGGGTCAGGGTGTCGCCGACGCCGATCCCGAAACCGCGTGCGATGGCGCTGTCCAGGGAAATCAGCGGCGGACCCTTATAGTCCGGGGGCCACCATTGTCCCGCCGTGATTTTTGTCCCCGGCGCGGGCTGCGCCGCATAGGTCAGCGCCCGGTCGCCCTGAACGGCCCATAGGACGTCGGGGGAAACGCGCGCTTTTTCGACCGCCACGCCGTTAATTTTGACGATCCGCCCGCGCAGCGTCGGCACCTGTTGCAAGTCGTGGGCGCCGGGGATGCTTAGCACGGTCTTGTCGAAGGCGGCGATCTGATCGGGCTGGATATCGATAAAGAAAAAGGCGGGCGCTTCGTCGGGCAGGCGGGTCCCGATTTGATGGGCGATATTGCCCTGAATCAAAACCACCGCGACCAGTACCGACAGGCCGAGTCCCAACGACAACACCACTCGCGTCGTTGGTGCGCCGGGGCGATATATATTGGCGATCGCCATACGCGCCATCGTCGGCAGGGCGGCGTTGACGCCGGGGGAGGCCCCGATGCGCGTCGCCGCCGCCATCACCGCCCAGGCGCACAGGCGCAAGATCGCGAACACCGCCGCCGAGACGGCGACGAACCAGTAGGCGAAATGAGGCTCCGGGCTGGTCAGCACGACAAGGCCGCCAAGGGCTAGGGCGCACAGGGCGATAAGCCCCAGGAAGATTCCCTTGGGGCGTACGGATGTAGGCACAATGACATCGCGAAACAGGCTCGCCGGGGGGATTTCCCGGGCGCGGGCGAGCGGCCACAGCGCGAAGGTCAGCGCCGTCAGGGCGCCGAACGCCGCGCCCGTCGCCAAGGGGCCGCCATAGAGACCGATCCTGGGCGCGGTGGGCAGCGCGCCGCGAAACAGTTCGATCATCAGCGGCGGCGCGCCGGCCCCTAAAACCAGCCCAATCAGGATGCCGATCCCCGCCAAGACGCCGATTTGAACCACATAAATGCGAAATATCAAGGTGCTGGGCGCCCCGATCGATTTCAAGGTGGCGATCGTCGCGACCTTGCTTTCAAGATAGCTTTGGGTGCCCGACAGCACACCGATGCCGCCGACCAGCAACGCGGTCAGGCCGACGAAATTCAAAAACAGGGTCATCCGCTGCAAGAAACGCTGAACCCCCGGCGCGGCGTCGTCGGGGCCGTGAACCCGCCACCCCGCGCTGGGGAAGGCGGCTTTCAGGGCGGCGGCCCAGGCCGTGGCGTCGGTTCGGGGCGGTAGCAAGACGCGGGTGTGGTAGGTGACCTGGCTGCCCGGTTGGATCAGGGCGGTTTCGGGCAGGGCCCCCTCGGAAATCATCACCCGCGGCCCCAGGCTGAAGACCGAGGCGATTCGGTCGGGTTCGTTCGTGATCGCGGCGCGGATTTGAAAAGTGGCGTCGCCTATCGTGATTTTATCGCCGATTTGGACCCCCAGACGGGTGAGCAGCCCTGCATCGACGGCGGCCCCGTAGATACCGTGTTTCGGTCTTAGGGCGTCCGTCGCCGTCATCGCCGGGGCGAGAACGAGGGTCCCGGTCATCGGATAGGCGCGATCGACGGCCTTCAATTCGACCAAGGTGCGCCGCGATTCGGTTTGCGCCATGGCGCGCATTTGAACGGTTGTCGCGCGGGCGCGGGCGCGACGGTCGATCCAGGCCGTTTGTGCGGGCGAGGGAAGGGCGTAACGAGTAGCGATATCGACGTCCCCGCCCAACAGGACCTGGGCGTTGTCGTGGATGCCGCCGAGCAGGGATTGGCTCAGGGCGCCGACCCCGGAAATCGCGCCGACGCCGAGGGCGAGGCAGGCGATCAAAATGCGAAACCCGCCCATTCCGGCGCGTAATTCGCGTCGGGCGATGCGCGCCGCCAAGACCCAGCCGCCGCGCCTCGCCGTCATCGCCCGTTTCGCCTGTCGTCGAAGGCGATCAAACCATCGGCCATATGCACGATCCGCCCGCAACGCTCGGCCAGTTCGGGGGCATGGGTGATCAGGATCAAGGTGGTGCCGACGGCGTCCTGCAGTGAAAACAGAAGATCCATCACGCCGTGGCCGGTCGCGCCATCGAGGTTCCCCGTCGGCTCGTCGGCGAGCAGCAGGGCGGGCTCGCTGACGAACGCCCGCGCCAGGGCGACGCGTTGCTGCTCGCCGCCCGACAGCTGACCCGGGTAGTGATGGATGCGATGGCCCAGGCCGACCGCATCGAGACGGTCGCGGGCGTGCTCAAAAGCATCGCGTCGAGCGGCGAATTCCAGGGGCAGGGCGACATTTTCCAGCGCCGTCATGTTGGCGATTAGATGAAAATTTTGAAATACGACGCCGACCTTCCGGCGACGAAAGAGGGCGAGACGATCCTCGCCGAGGCTGGAAATTTCCTCCCCGGCGACCACGACGCGCCCGGCGGTGGGGCGCTCCAGACCGGCGATGACCATCATCATCGACGTCTTTCCCGATCCCGACGGTCCGACGACGCCGACGGTTTCGCCGATCCCGACACCAAGTGTAATTCCGCGCAATATATCGACCGGACCGGCGATACTGGGTAGAGTCAGGCGGACGCTATCCAGTTGAACCGCGTGCCCCATCGCGTGCCCCGTGTCGTCCGGCGTGGAGGTGGCATGGGGCGCGCGGTTGTCCGGGCCGGTCGAATGTGACATGAAAGGTACCACTGGGTTGTTACGCGAAAATGATGGAGCGTGTCGGTGTTTATACCCTCATTCGGATATGGCCGGAGATCCTTTCTTGTCAACGCGCCCGCCCGCTTCTTTGTGGCGGTTCTCGTGGCGGCGGCCCTTTGGGCGGCGCGCGCGCATGCCGACGGCGTTAAATCCCGGACTGCGGCGATCCGTATCGTCGCCATCGGCGATAGTCTGACGGCGGGTCTCGGCCTGCGCGAACAAGACACTTTCACGGTGCGTCTCGATGCCGCGTTGAGGGCGAGGGGGCATAACGTCACGGTGGTCAACGCCGGGGTTTCCGGGGACACCACGGCGGGTGGACGGACGCGACTCGCGTGGACGATCGCGGGATCCGGCGCGGAGAAAACCGACGCCGTGATTTTGGAACTGGGCGCGAACGACGGCTTGCGTGGGCTCGATCCGGGCGCGACTTTCGCCAATCTGGACGATATTCTGACCCGTCTGGGGCGGCGAAAAATCCCGGTTTTACTCACCGGGATGCTGGCCCCACCCAACCTGGGGCGGGACTACGCCCGACAGTTCAGGGAAATTTACATCCGCCTGGCGCAAAAGCATGACGTCGTTTTTTATCCTTTTTTCCTTGCGGGCGTGGCGGCGGACCCGAAACTTAATCAAAATGACGCCAAGCACCCCAACGCCGACGGGGTGAAGGTTATCGTGAGGCGGATATTACCCGCCGTCGAAAAGCTACTTAAGCGTGTTTCCGGGCGGGGCGAATCCTAAAAATCCCGCTTCCGGGGGGGCGCGGTCTTTTTGCGGTGACGTTTACCTTATCGCTCACCATGTATAACATTGTTTGCTAACATACCGTGGCGCGCCCCGCCCAATTCCAGCAGGAGATTTCCTTATGAAGACGCCGTTTCGCGCGACCTACGCCAAAGCCGACGGATGGGCGCTTGCGGCGAAGGCTTGTGTCGAAAATATCGGGCCGATTTCCGACGATATAAATTTTGGATTTTTGTACATTAGCGATGATCTGGTGGAAGACGCATCCAGTATTCTGACATTCTTGCGTCAAAAAACGGGGATTCCCCACTGGGTCGGGGCGAGCGGCGTGGGGATTATCGCGCAGACCGACGATTTTTTCGAGCAAGGCGTGTTGACGATCATGGTCGGCGCCTTTCCCCCCGACAGTTTCAAGGTCTTTCCCTCTTTAGACGAAGAGGAGGTCCCCGCCGACCTGATGGCGTGGGCGCAAAGGCGTACGCCGGTGACGGGCCTGATTCACGCCGACGGCGACAGCGAATTTCTGCCCGAACAAATGCAGGCCTTGAGTGACGAGGCCGGGGCGTTTCTGCTTGGCGGCTTCGCCTCGGCGCGTGGCGACAGCGCGTTGGTCGCCGACGAGGTCACCAAGGGCGGCATGGCCGGAGTGTTGTTCGACCCCCAAGTCGGCGTCGCCGCCGGACTGTCGCAGGGGTGCGTCCCCATAGGTGCGGCGCACGTCGTTTCCGACGCCATCGAAAACGTGCTGGTCGGTCTCGACGGTCGTCCCGCCCTGGAGGTGTTCAAGGAGGATGTCGGCGAGACCATCGCCCGCGACCTGAAACGCGCCGGGGGTTTGATTCAGGCGGCGATTCCGATCGAAGGTTCGGATACCGGCGATTTCATGGTGCGCGGCTTGTTGGGAATCGACCCGCAACGTGGCTGGATCGCCATCGGGCAAGATATTCAGGTCGGCGAAAGAGTGATGTTCGCCAAGCGCGATTCAAAGATCGCACGGGAAGACATGCGCCGCATGCTGACGCGCCTAAAGGCCCGTCTTGACGCCGACGGCACGCCGATTCGCGCCGCGATTTACGTGTCCTGTTTAGGCCGAGGGCCGGGCATGTTCGCCGACGGCGTCAGTGAAACCGAACTGATCGAAGAAATCCTAGGTGATTTTCCGATGATTGGCACCTACGCGGGTGGCGAAATTTCCGGTGGGCGCATATATAGTTACACGGGCGTGCTCACGCTCTTCATCTGATATGCCTTCTCCCATTACGGAAAAACGGACAGCACCATGAAATATACGACGCTCGGGCGCACCGGCATCGAAGTTAGCCGTATTTGTCTCGGCACGATGACCTGGGGCCAACAAAACACCCGCGAAGACGGCTTTGCGCAAATGGACATGGCGCTTGAAAAGGGGGTCAATTTTTTCGACACCGCCGAAATGTATTCCATTCCGCCGGCGCGGGAAACGTATGGCGCGACGGAAACGATTATCGGTCAGTGGCTGAAGGATCGCGGCGCGCGCGACAAGGTGGTGCTGGCGAGCAAGATCATCGGCCCCGGTTTCGACTGGGTGCGCGACGGCAAGGTCAAGCACAACCGAACCCATATCGAAGCGGCGCTTGACGCCAGCCTGAAGCGCTTGCAGACCGATTACCTCGACCTTTATCAACTCCACTGGCCGGAACGCAAGACCAACTTCTTCGGCAAGCTTGATTACGTCCATGACGGGAATGACGACTTCACGCCGCTTGAGGAAACCCTGGCGGTATTGGACGATCAGGTCAAGGCGGGCAAGGTGCGCGCCATCGGTCTGTCCAACGAAACGCCGTGGGGGGTAATGAAATACCTGGAGCTGTCGGGCCGTCTGGGTTTGGCGCGGATGGCCAGCGTGCAAAACCCCTATAACTTGCTCAACCGGTCCTTCGAAGTCGGCCTGGCCGAAGTGGCGATCCGCGAGCAATGCGGCCTGCTCGCCTATTCGCCGTTGGGGTTTGGCGTTTTGTCGGGAAAATACCTAAACGGAGCCGCGCCCGAGGGTGCGCGGGTGACGCTATTTCCGCACTATTCCCGCTATACCCAGCCGCGCGGCGTCGCCGCGACGGAGGCCTATGTCGCGATCGCGCGTAAGCACGGCCTTGATCCGGCCCAGATGGCGCTGGCGTATGTCAATTCACGGCCTTTCACGACAGCCAACATTATTGGCGCGACGACGTCGGAGCAGTTGGCCTCGAACATTGCCTCGATCGAACTTACGCTCGATGCGGACGTTCTGGACGAGATCGAAGCGGTGCACCGCAGCAACCCCAATCCGGCGCCGTAACAAAATTGCTCCGATGTGTGGCCGATGCGGGTTTGTAGTGAAACGCGCCGGAGGAACCTTCCTCCGGCGCGTTTGCATTATTGGGGGGGGCTTGTTGGGAAATACTGAAGTTCGGGCCGCCTGCGGGATCTCGAAGAAGAGGAGGGTGGCGGCGGTTGTGGGGTTCATGAGGGGAAGGGGAGACCCCACCAACCGCCGCCTGGGTCGGGCGAAGAATAAGACGGAAACTTCAGCCCGATGTCGGTTCACCCGGTCGTGCGTGGGAAAGCGTGTGCGCGCCGAGGGTATCGAAGAAAAAACTACAGTTTCGGTTTCCGGTTGACTTCGGATGCGACCGAAGCGGTATCGGTGCGGGCCTTTTGCAGCGCGGCTTGCCGTTGCGCCTGGACCTCGTTTCGGGCGACCGTGCGCCAATCCGGGCCGCGTTCGATCTTATTGTAGGAGACGACGCCGAAGAACGATGCGACGACCGCCAGCACGAAGATATAGGCCGTGAGGGGCTTTTTCGATTGCGTGTTTTGCTTGGCGTTGGCGGTCGGCGTGAGCATCGGCGGGTTCTCCTGTGTAGCGGGGCTTTTGTCGGTAAACGTACCTGCGCTCCGCATGATCTTCGGCAGGTCTAGCAGACCCCTTTTGAACCGTTCCTGAACCGGGCGTTCATTTTCAATTCAGCCAGGAACGGTTTCGGCGCGATAGGGGGCGGACTCGCCGTGGGGGGGCCCGCCCCACGGAGTCAAATCGCGCCGGAAAGCACCTTGTCGTAGGAAATGGCGAGAAAAAAAACCGTGCTCGCACCGATGATAAAAAGATAAGCGGTTAGGGGCTTACGCATTTTTAGGTCTCCTTGCGGGTGTTGTCCGGGGTTGTCATGTTGACGCCAAGATATAGGATAGCGGGTGAACCGGCCCTGAACTTGACGTTCATTACCCATTCATTTCAGGTTCATCGCGGGTTCAGTCTCGCCCCGGCTTTGATGTCTCTTCGCGCGCGCGTATGCGGGCATATGCGCGAAGATAATGCGGGCATATGCGCGAAAATAATGAAGGGAGACGCCGTGTTTCGCCTCTTCGTCGCCATCGGATTGCCGCACCCGCTTCCCGATGGCTTGGACGCCCTACGTAGGGAATTGCCCGGGGCCAAGTGGGTGGCGTCGGACAATCTGCACCTGACCCTGCGTTTCATCGGCGCGGTGGATGAAAGCGCCGTCGCCGAGATCAACGTCGCCCTGGCGACGCTTAGTGCGCCGCCGTTGATCGTAAGGCCGACGGCGGTCGGCGTTTTTTCTCGACATAACATCCCCGCTCACGGCCACATGGCCCACACCCTGTGGCTGGGGGTCGAGGCGCGGCCCGACCTGATGGCGCTGGCGCAAAGGATCGACGCGTTGATGGCGGCCCGGGGGATCGGGGCGCGGGAGCGGGATTTCTTTCCCCACGTGACGCTGGCCCGTCTGAAACGAGTCCGTGAGCAGGACCTCGAAGCCTATCTCGCCCGCGCTGGCCGGGTGCGCGTCGCCCCCGTCGCGGCGGACCGCTGTACCCTTTACCGCAGCGATCAGGCCGAAGACGGTGTTCGCTACGTGGCGCTGCGAAGCTATCCGCTGGACGGCGCCGCGCCCTGATCGCCGTCGAGACGTGCGAGCAAGGCGTTGAGGCGCGTCATATCGGCAAAAACGTCAAGCGCCCCGGCGTCCCGCAGCCGGGCGTCATGACCGGGAGCGATGTGCCCGCCGCCGATGAAGCCCAATACGCGCATGCCCGCGCCGACCCCGGCCTGGACCCCGGCGAGGCTGTCCTCGATAACCACCGTGTGGGTGGGATCGGCGGCCATCGTTTCGGCGGCGAACAGAAAAAGATCGGGGGCGGGTTTGCCGTGGGCGACTTGTCCGGCGCTGAACAGATGGCCATCGAAATAATCGATCAAATGGGTCAGGGTCAGCGAATGGCGGATTTTTTCCGACGATCCACTGGAGGCGACGCACTTGGCGAAGGGGCATTTCTTCAGGGCCTTGCCGATGCCGGGCATGGCCTTTAGGTCCCGCTCGAAGGCCAGCAGGTCACGGCGGCGGACCTCCTGCTCGAAGTCGGGGGGCAAGGCGACGGCGTCTTCGCGTTGAATGTGCGCCTGAACGGCGGGCAAGGAAATGCCGGTGAAGCGCGCCCGGCATTGGGCCGGACTAATGGTCAGCCCCAACGTCTTCAAGTATGCCGAAAGGACGTGGCTGGCGATCAATTCGGAATCCACCAGGACGCCGTCGCAGTCGAAGATGACCAGATCGATGGGGAAGGAGAGCATGCTTTTTCCGATTCTAATGGCCGAAGCGGCGCAAGGTGGTGTCCACCGAACGGACGTACGATCCGCCGAATAGGCGGACGTGGACCAAAAGGGGGTAAAGGTTATAAATGTCCCGGCGGCACTCGAAAAAACCGGGTCGAATAGGGCGTATTTCGTTGTAGCGGTTGAAAAAATCATGCCCGAAGGTGGCGAACAGGGTGGTGAAAGCCAGTTCGATCTCCCGGTCGGAAAAAGAAATCGCGGGGTCGATGAAGCCGCTGATGCGGTTTTGGTGAACCAGAATATTGCCCGTCCACAAATCGCCATGGATTAACGCCGGCGCCTCGGGCGCGTCGAGCCAGCGCTCCAGGTGGTCGGCGAGGCGACGTACGCGCAACCAAATCTCTTGCGGTAGGCGGTCCGCCCGATGGGCCTCGTCCGCCATGTGTACCAAACGGTGGCTGCGAAAAAAATCGATCCATCGGGGAGTCCACGGGTTGGGTTGGGGGAGGCCCCCGATCACGGTGTCGTAGAAATAGCCGAAGCCTTGCGCCGAGGTTACGCCGTGAAGATCGGCGATCAAATCCGCGGCATGGCGTTGCGCCGCCGCGCCCAGCGCCCCGCCCGAGGGCAGCAGCGTTTCAAGCAAAAGACCGGGTTCACGGAACAGGACATCGGGCAGCGGTAGGCGGCTGCGCCGGCGCAAATCCGAAAGCATCGCCCCCTCGATGTCCACGCCGCTTTGTGGGTCGCCGACCTTGGCGACAATGGCGCGCCCGTCGGCCAGGGTGACGCGATAGACATCGCCGACGCAGCCCCCGCCGAGCGGCGCGGCGTCGACCACCGCGCTTTGGGCGGCGGCGGCGATGCGGGCGAGAACGGCTTGTTCCATTGTCTGCGACCGCTACAGGTGTTTCTTACGGATGTCGTCGAGCAGGCCGCGCGCCGCCGCCTCAATCATGTCGTACACGCCGTCGAAGCCACCGTGATAGTAGGGGTCGGGCACTTCGCGCACCCCTATATGGGGGGCGAAATCGAGGAACATGGACAGTTTTTCGGCCATCCGCGGCGGGCATATGGCTTGCAGATTGCGGTGGTTCTCGCGGTCCATGGCGAGAACGTAATCGAAACGCTCGAAATCCTCGGTGGTCGCCTGGCGACCGCGCAGGGCGGAGATGTTGATGCCGCGCCTTTTCGCCTCGTCCTGCGCCCGCGGGTCGGGGGCCTCGCCGATATGGTAGGCGTGCGTGCCTGCCGAATCGACATGAATTTGCGCCTCCAGTCCCTCTTCGCGCACCAGATGACGAAACACGCCTTCCGCCGTCGGCGAACGGCAAATATTACCAAGACAGACAAATAATACGTTAACCACGCGCGCCCCTTTCGCCCAGTATCCCATTTCGTGAGCGGAATTATCCCGAAGCGCTCCCTTTTGCGCAAGCCATTCCGTCGCGGCGGAACCGGGGAGGATGGCGGATCCGAAACGATGCCGGGGTTACGGGCGGGGAAAATCGCGTAGGCGCACGGCGTTGAAATCCGACAGATTATTGTGCCTGATGACTTGGCGAACGGACTCGATATAAGCCCTCTTGCGTTCGGAATAGGGTTCCAGATGTTCGGCCAGGGCGAGGCCGGTGATCGCCGCGCCGCGCGCGCGCAAGGCGCTGCGCCGGGCGCGAAAATCGGCGTAGGCCGGATTGGAATTGAGGTTCGCCATATAGGCGCGCACCGCGGCGGCGATGGTGGGGAAGGTGCGGACCTTGAACGATCCGTCGCCGCCGTCGGGGACGATTCCCGATTGACGGTCGTCGTAGGTGCGTTGACCAAAAAAGGCATTGCCCTCGCGCGTGAACCGCGAGGTTCCCCATGCCGATTCGATGGCCCCCTGGGCGAGGGCGAGGGATGTCGGGATGATATCCACCCGATCAAGGGCCTTTCGGGCGTCGGCGTCTCCGGCGTGGGCTTTTTTCTCCAATGCGGCGCGCTTTGCGCGGAGTCGCCGATTTTCCATGATGATGTGCGGCAGCAAGATACGAATAAACATATCCTTACGCGCCTGGAGGTCGGAAACTTTGGAAAGATCGGCCCGTAGGCTGACCAAGAAGCGGTGGGGGGGAACGACGCCGTTTTCGCGGACCGCGTTCAAGTCGTAATCAATATTCTTGCGGACATCCGCCAGGGTCTGGCGCGGCGATGACGTTCCCCAAAAATATCCGGCGATCGCCCCCGCTAAGACCAGGGCAGCGGCGGTGGCGATAACCCGTCGTGGATTGGGTGGGGGAGGTTTCATTTCGGTTTTTCGATTTGCGGGCATGAAGTTCAGGCGACCACGATTGACGCCGTTAAGTCAATACGGTCGCGGGTGTCCCGGCCACCGCCGCCCCATCGCCGGGGAGAGAAAAACAGAAAAAACGCCATAAAGGGGTGAAACATGGAAAAAGGCGCTTATATGGGAGTCTACCGTGTCAATGAACAAAAACCGGTCCGCCGAGCGATGGCGTCGTCTCGAAAAGAGATCGGAAAGGTGGTGGTCATGGCGAAAGCGCTTGCGTGTGGCAGTATTTTACAAAATGCGTTGCTTCATATGGAACAGGGAAATACAGCCCTTGCGAATTCGAGCTTGAAGGCGTTGGTAGGCTGTCCCTGCGATAAAAATAAAAACAAAAACTGCATATACGCCGACGATTGCGCCGTCCAGGACGTTATCGAGGGCTTTCATCAGATTCAGGGCGGTGGCGGCCCCTCGCCGGCGCCAAGGCGGGCGAGTTTCGCGCAGGCCGGGTGACTTCGGCCCCGCAATACGACCCCGCAACACGATCCCGCAACACGATCGTGTACCGCGTAAAATTGCGCGGGGATGTTTCGTTTTTCTTCGCCGCCACCGCCCTTGTGCCGCCAAGGGGCGGGTCGTCGAGGCGTCCGCGCGCCGATGCGGGAAGTCTAAGCGCCTTTGCGCACCTTGCCCAGCAAACGCAGCCGGAGCGCGTTGAGGCGAATGAAGCCCTCGGCGTCGTGTTGGTCGTAGACCGAATCTTCCTCGAATGTCACCACCGCTTCGTTATAGATCGAATTGGGCGACTTGCGTCCGGTGATGATGACGTTGCCCTTGTACAATTTCATGCGCACGGTGCCGCAAACCGGCGCGGACGCCGCATCGATCGCCGCTTGCAGCATCTCGCGCTCGGGGGCGAACCAGAACCCGTTATAGACCATTTCGGCGTATTGCGGCATCAGGGCGTCTTTTTGGTGCGCCGCGCCGCGGTCCAGGGTGATCGATTCGATCGCCCGACGGGCGTGCTGCAAGACGGTGCCGCCCGGCGTTTCATAAACGCCGCGCGACTTCATGCCGACGAAGCGGTTCTCGACGATATCGATGCAGCCGATGCCGTTGGCCCCACCCAGGGCGTTTAGTTTGGCGAGAAGGGTCGCCGGGGAAAGAGCCTCGCCGTTGACGGCGACGGGATCGCCCTTGTCGAAGTCGATGGTGATTTCGGTGGGCGTGTCAGGGGCCGCCATCGGGGTCACCATGCGCGACAGGATCAGGTCGTAATCGGGTTCGGCCCAGGGGTCCTCAAGGACCTTACCTTCCGAGGAGATGTGCAAAAGATTGGCGTCCTGGGAGAACGGCGCTTCGCCGCGCTTGTCCTTGGGCACCGGAATTTGGTTCTTTTCGGCGTATTCGATCAGGCGGCTGCGTGAGGTCAGATCCCATTCGCGCCAGGGCGCGATAATCTTGATATCGGGGTTGTTGGCGTAATAGCCGAGCTCGAAGCGGACCTGGTCGTTACCCTTGCCGGTGGCCCCGTGCGCGACCGCGTCGGCGCCCACTTCGCGGGCGATTTCGATCTGGCGCTTGGCGATCAACGGTCGCGCGATCGACGTGCCCAAGAGGTAGGCGCCTTCGTAAAGGGCGTTGGCGCGGAACATCGGGAAGACGTAATCGCGGACGAATTCCTCGCGCAGGTCCTCGATGAAGATCTGCTTGATCCCCATCATTTCGGCCTTCTTGCGTGCCGGCTCCAACTCCTCGCCCTGGCCCAGATCGGCGGTGAAGGTGACGACCTCACAGCGGTAGGTATCGCGCAACCATTTCAAAATGATCGAGGTGTCCAATCCGCCGGAATAGGCGAGAACCACTTTTTTAATGTCTGCGCTTTTAATGTCTGCGCTCATCGGTAACGTCCCTTGTTGATTGGGGCTGAAGCCGCGAGGAATGAAATGAAGGCTTTACAAATCGCGGCAAATCGCGCGCAGTATAGGGCAATTGTCAAGCAGGGCAAGGGGGCGCACGTGTCCAAATACGACGTGCGCCCATCCATAGGGGGGGAACATGGATATCGAAGGGTTGATCACCCCGGCGTTGATCCTTGACCGGCGACGCCTTCTGTCCAACGCGGCGCTGATGCGCGATCGCGCAGGACGCCTGGGGGTGACGTTGCGTCCTCATATGAAAACCGCCAAGTCTCCCGAAATCGGGCGCATCGCCTTGGGGTGCGACGTCGGCGATGCGGATGGGACGGGGCCGGTTACGGTATCGACCCTGCGTGAAGCGGATTATTTTCGCGGCCACGGCTTTAACGATATTCTGTACGCCGTCGCCATCGCGCCCGGCAAGCTCGATCAGGCGGCGGGCATGATGTCCTGGGGGCTGGATCTGAAAATCGTCACCGACACGGTGCAAGGCGCGCGCGCCATCGCGGCGCACGGATCGCCCTTTCAAGTGCTCATCGAGATTGATTGCGGAGATCACCGGGGTGGTGTGGCGGACGGCGATGCGGCGCTGCTTGAGATCGCCGCCGCCGTCGAGGACGGCGGCAAGGCGAAAATTTGCGGCGTGATGACCCACGCCGGGCAGTCTTACGATTGCCGCACCCCCGAAAGCATGGCCGAGGTCGCCGAGATCGAGCGCCGGGCCGCGGTGGACGCCGCCGATCGATTGCGCGAGGCGGGATTTTCCTGTTCGATCGTCAGCGTCGGCTCAACGCCGACGGCAACCTTCGCCCGCGACTTGAGCGGGGTTACCGAAATCCGTCCCGGCGTTTATATGTTCTCGGACCTGTTTCAGGCGGCCATCGGGACCAGCCGGATCGACGACCTTGCGGTTTCCGTGCTCGCCAGCGTCATCGGTCGTCGTGAAGGCGACAATATGGCGTTGATCGACGCCGGTGGCCTCGCCCTGTCGAAGGATCGCTCGGGGGCCGTTCTCGATGACGATCCGGGATATGGGCTGGTGTGCGATCCCTTGACGTGCCGCCCGATCGGCGATTTGCGGATAAGCGCGGTGAGTCAGGAGCATGGCCGGGTGACCTCTCCTTCGGGTACGCCGCTGACCTTGGAAATCGGATCCAAGGTGCGTATTTTGCCCAACCACGCTTGTATGACCAGCGCGGCCTACGAGGCTTATCACGTCGTCGATGGAGGGGATGAAATTATCGCCCGTTGGCGGCGTTGTAACGGTTGGTGAGGGCGGGCTCGCCGCCGCTCGAATGCGGGCTTTACGCCGCCAGCCATTCGTCGAGCAACGGGGCCAGGGCCGCGAACGGGCGATAGCCCAAGGTCAAAAAACCATATTGCCCATTTTCCACGCACAGCACTGCGGGAAAGCCGCCGACACCGTATGTGCGGGTTTTTTCGAAATCGTGTGTCGTGCGTCGAAGGGTTTGTGGGTTCTCTAGCAAAGCCAGAAATGCGTCCCGGGGATAGCCTTCTTGTTCGGCGATATCGGCGAGGACGATATTCTTCGTGACGTCGCGTCCACCGGCGTAGAAGGCCTTTTGGACGGCGGTGAGGTAGGCGATTTCCCGTTCCGGCGTATGCCCGGGCGCGCCGGCGCGCGTCGCCACGACGGCGCGGCAGGCGGGCAGAGTATCGTAAACGAAACCGTGATCGTCGAAACGGGAGAAGTCGAACGGCTGGCCGGTTTGCTTATGGACGTGTCGCCAATGTCCGGCGATGTCGTCGCGCATCCCGGCGTTCCAAGGTTCGCGGGCGCCGGTACGCAGACCGCCCATTACCAGTTCCAGGTGCGCCGTCCCTTTGGCGGCGTCGGCGATTTCTTCGAGAACCGGAGCGAATCCCCAGCACCACGAACACATCGGGTCGGCAAAAACGAGAATGGTTTTTCCCTGGGGCGCGTTCTGGGGCGCGTTCTGGGGCGCGTCGCCATCCGCTGCGGGATTTATTTCGCGCCCGCCGCCGGGGGTTGGGCAGGAGGTGGCCATGGGTTTCTCCGTTAACGTCTTATTGTCGGGACCGAGGGCGTCCGCTCACGGGATCTCAGGCGCGCCTTGCGAAGGCGTCGTCGAGAGGCGGCGCGGTCAGGTGTTCGACATAATCGCCCAACGTCTGCGTCGCAATCGCGAGGGCGATATCGAGAACCTGATCGCGCGTATGTCCGGCGACGATAAAATCGTTGACGTCATCGCGCGACACGCGCCCGCGGTTGCGCACCATCTTAGCGGTAAAGTCGCGGATCACCGCCAGCTTGGGGTCCAATATGGGGCGGTCTTCGCGTACCGCCGCGATGATTTCGGGGGAAAGTCCCGCCGCCCGCGCGGCCTGGCTGTGGGCGGCGACGCCGTAAGGGCTTTGATCGGCGCAACTGACGGTCAGGCAAATCAAATGTTGTTCCGCACCACTGAAGGCGCTGCTTTCGAGCTGGCGGCAGGCCTCATCGTAGGCGGTGATGGTGCGCGGCGAAAGAGCCATCGCCGCCAGCAAATTGGGCACGAAACCATTTTTGCTTCGCCGCTCGGTCATAACCGCGCGCGATCCCTCGGGGGCGGTGTCGATGGTGTGCAAAGTGAAGGAATGATCGTGCATGGTGGAAATCCTTATCACCGAAAAACGGCCCTTCGGGGCGGGGGGGGTAGGTCGGCGCCTTATTTTCCTCGGGTCGATTTTAGCCCAATTTCGCCGCGCCGGTCGGAGGTTCGCGGTACATAGACACGCGGCGCGTGGCCACCGCACCGATTTTTTTGAATGATCGGTTTAAAATTGCATCGCCAGTAAAGCAGAACCGCCGTCCCGCCGTCAAATACTCAATAATAAAAATATTGAATGGTCGTTCAAAAATATATGATCATAAAAAATATATGATCATAAAAGCGGGGTTTTTTTGTGACGATTTAAAAGAAGCGCTCGGGGGAACCTAGTGGATCGACTCCGACGTTTCGCTCCCGCGAACCATCGGGCCGACCACTATCTATCTTTTTGTTGCAGTTTGATTTTTTCACACATTCGTGCCCAATGGCGTCGGACTCAAACGTTAAACGCAAACCACGAGGTTCTCAATCCAGACTGTCCAGCGCATTCTTGACGATATCGCGGATGATCTCGGGGTCGGGGTTGGCCTTTGCGACGACCAAGATACCTTGGGTCACGCCGACCAGGAAGCGCGCCAGGGGGCGGGCTTTTTTATCGGGGTTGATCTCGCCTTTTTTCTGGCCGCGTCGAATGATTAGGGTGAACGCATCCTCCAGCGCGCCCAGGTTGTCACGCATCCACCAGGCAATGTGTTCGTCCCGATTGGCCAATTCGGCGGCGGTGTTGGTCATCAGGCAGCCGCGGTTGAGGGCGTCGTGTTTGGCGCGTTTGTAAAGGTTCTTGAAGAACAGGCGGATGGTTTTACGCGGGGGGCCGTCGCGGGCGGTCTCGATCAGGCCCTGCGCCGCCGAACGTTCGGCATAGCGCTCCATCACCGCGGCGAACAGGCCGGCCTTATCGCCGAAGGTGTTGTATAGGCTGCCCCGATTGACCCCGGTGGCGTCAACCAAATCCTGGATCGAGGTGCCCTTGTACCCTTTGGCCCAAAAGGCCTGGGTCGCGTGCTCGAGAAGATCGTCGGGATCAAATTTGCGGGGCCGGGCCATGCGGCGTTCCTCTGGACATTCCTTGGACGCCCTCCAGATCGTTTTCGAGGGCGCCCCTTTTTCTTTCGGGGTTATTTTAGAACACGCCGACAAAAAGGAAAGCCCCGCCTTCGGGCGCGCCGCGTCCGGGCCCTTGCGCGCGAGGCGGTCGTGAAATGCGCGCCGTCGTCAGGCGGCGTTGACGGTTCTGGCGTTTTCGCGTTTTCGGGCGTGCTCGCTGGCCGATTTCAATTGTCCGCAGGCGGCCATGATGTCGCGTCCGCGCGGCTGGCGGATCGGGGCGGAAAAGCCCTCATCATTGAGGATCTGTGAAAATTTGCGGACCCGGTTGTTGGATGAACATTCGTAATCCGTCCCCGGCCAAGGGTTGAAGGGGATCAGATTGAATTTAGCGGGCACCGCGTACATGCGCATTAGGCGCGCCAGTTCGCGAGCATCGGCATCGGAATCGTTGACGTCCTTGATCATCACGTACTCCATGGTGATGCGCCGGGCGTTGGACGCACCGGGATAATCGCGGCACGCCTTGAGCAACTGGTCGATCGGATACTTGCGGTTGATCGGCACCAGGATGTCGCGGACCTCGTCCCTGGGGGCGTGCAGGCTGACCGCCAGATCGACGTCCAGTTCACGGCCCAATCGGCCCATCAGGGGGACCACCCCCGAAGTGGACAGCGTGATCCGGCGCTTGGAAATGGCGATGCCTTCGCCGTCGGTGAGAATACGCAGCGCCTTGGCGACATTGTCGTAGTTCATCAACGGCTCGCCCATGCCCATCATCACGATGTTGGTGATCTGCCGTCCATCGACACCGGAGGGCCATTCCCCACGTTGGTCCCGCGCCAGCATGACCTGGCCGACGATCTCCGCCGCCGTCAGGTCGCGCACCCGCAGTTGGGTCCCGGTGTGGCAGAACGCACAATTGAGGGTGCAGCCGACCTGCGAAGAGACGCATAAAGCGCCGCGGTCGGTCTCGGGAATGAGCACGGTTTCGACTTCGTTGCCGTCGTCAAAGCGCACCAACCATTTGCGCGAGGCGTCTTCGGAGACCAAGGCGCGCGCCACCTGGGGGCGGCCGACGACGCAGGTTTCCTTGAGGTTGTCGCGTAGTGACTTCGACAGGGTCGTCATCTTGGCGAAATCGGTCTGGCCGCGATGATAGATCCAGTGCCAAACTTGGTTGGCGCGAAACGGCTTTTCACCGATGCTGGCGAAGGTCGCAACCATTTCCTCACGCGAAAGGCCGACCAGATTAATGCGATGATCCATCATGATGCATCCGTATACTCCGATTGTCACCATTTGGCAAAGATGAAAAACGGATCAAAACCCGCATTCCGGGCGACGTTGGGAGGGCGTCGCCTTGGTTCTCGGCTCTCGGTGTTCGCCAATGTCCTCTTGCGGCGGCCCGGCGATGACGATAAAGCAAGGCATCGTCGGTTCCACCCCAATCGCGAGGGAGTGCGCCGACAGTTCCAAAGAGCGAAAGGTTAAGACATGAACGCCGATAAGGCCGCTGTTCCCGAAATTCCGATTTTGTCCGCGAACCCGATTTTAATCGAAGCCGAGCGCGGCGAGGTTGTCGAAAATATTTATCGCGGAGCGTTCGCGGTGGTTGGCGCGGATGGCCGCACGGTCGCCGGTCGGGGCGACATCCACCGTCCGGTGTTTCCCCGTTCGGCGGCCAAACCGTTACAGGCGCTGGCGTTGGTCGAAAGCGGGGCGGCCGACGCCTTCGCCCTGCGTCCACGGGAAATCGCGCTGGCCTGCGCCTCTCATAGTGGCGAGGCGGTCCATGTCGCGGCGGTGCGCGCTTGGTTGGAGCGCCTCGACCTCGGGGTGGGCGATCTGGAATGCGGCGTGATGGAGCCTTACGACACCGATACGGCGCGTGCGCTGTGCACGAGCGGGGGCGTTCCCAATGCCTTTCACCATATGTGTTCGGGTAAGCACAGCGGTTTTTTGACCCTGGCGAAACACTTGGGGGGGCCGACCCGGGGCTACATCGAGGCCGACCACCCGGTGCAGCGAAGGGTGCGCGCGGTGATCGAGGAGATGAGCGGAGCGCGCCTCACGCCCCATGTTTGCGCGACGGACGGTTGCGGCATCCCGACCTTCGCCCTTCCCCTCGTCGCGTTCGCCGCCGCCCTGGCGCGTCTTGCCCAACCCCGAATCAAGCCCCAGAATCAGGTCTTCGCCGCCGAACGCATCGACGCTTGTCGGCGGGTGTGCAAAGCGATGGCCAGCCATCCCGATCTGGTCGGCGGTCGGGGCCGCTTCGATACCCGCGCCATGATCGCCACACGCGGGCGGGTGTTGCTGAAAAGCGGGGCCGAGGGCGTCTACGCCATGATCGCCCCCGAGGCGGGCCTGGGGATCGCTCTTAAAATCGACGATGGCGACAAACGGGCCTCGGAAATGGTTGCGGCGAACCTTCTTAACGCCTTGGGCCTGCTCGACGGTCCCGCCCGCGACGCCCTCAAGGAGGACCTGGAATGCCCGTGGTTAAATGTCGCCGGCAAACGCGTCGGCGTGATCCGCCCGGCGGGTGATGCTTTTAGCGCGTTGTTGTAATGCGATAACGGCAACGAGGAGGGATTGAGGGTGGGAGTGAACATCAAAAAAGCCCGCGTGGCGACGCGCAGGTGGCTGCTCGAAACAAAGTTGGGGCGCCTTATCCTGCTTTTTATCGCCCCGCTTGTCCTTTTGCCGGACGACCTTAAGGGAAACGGTCTTTATAGCCGGTTTGGCGGCGCCTTGAATATCGCCGGGCCCGCGAGCGCCTTTTTTGGCTACGCCATTGCGAAGTTTTTGGGCGTTTTGATTATGCTTGTGCCATACCCCACCATGCTTAGTCTTTCCTCGGCATACCGCGTCTTCAATAAGGCTGAATGGGAATTGCGCGTCGCCGGAATCGTCATCGCTTTCGTTTGTATATTTTTATATGCCGGGTTTTCGTGGTTCTTCGAAAAAGGATTTGGGGCGGTGAGTCGGAAGCTTGTCGGTTCAAGCAACCCGCCCGGCTTTAATTATTTCGTCCTCATGGGCGCGAGCGGGTTTTGTTGGGCCGGGTCGATGCTGTTTTTCGTGTCGTTATTGGCGCCGGTCGTACAGGACCGGGGGATCGCTGGGTTAAGCGCACGCGTTTCGGCGCATCCTTGGTGGGGCCTGACCGCCACCATCGTCATGATCCTTCTTTGGGAACGGAAAAATTACATGAAAAGCCAGGCCGCACGACAGATCTACGCCAACGGGTGGATAGCCTTCGGGCGGAATATAATCTTTTTTCTCCTACTTGTCGGGATGATACTTCTTGTACTTGTCGGGATGATACTTGGCCTTACCTACCCGCGGTGATCTTTACGTCTTCTCCAGCGACGGGTCGTCGAAGCCGGGGCCGGTCGGGGCGGCTTCGCGGAAGGGCTCGGCCCGGGTGCGGAAAATCGGGCCGCCGTGGACGTGTTCGGGCAGATCCTCGGTCGGGCCGCCGGGGCGCATCGGTCGGGGGGCGAAGCGGCCCAGGGCGATCGTGCGGTCGTACATCACGATCGCCGCGGCGAGCGAGACGTTGATGCAAAACCGGGTTGGAATTTTGATAATGTGCGCGCAGCGGGCGGTCATTTCAGGCGACAGCGATCCCCGCTCGGGACCGAGGACATAGGCGGCCCGCCCCGGATGGGTGAAGCTGGGCAAATCGACGGCGTCGTCGGTCAGTTCGATACCGACCAAGGTGCACCCCGCGGGCAGAATCATGTGGTCGAGATCGGGAAAGGCGTAGTAGGGTACATGGCCGGCGGCGTCGGAGGTGTCGGCGCGTTTCATTCGAGGCCGGGCGTAATCGCCCGCGACGGTGAACACGAAACTGGCGCCGAAGGCGTGGGCGGTGCGAAAAATCGCGCCGACGTTCATCGCCTTGTTGATGCGCTCGGCTCCAATGGCGAAGTATCCGCGCATGGTCACATTTTACTCCAAGCTCCCGGTCCCCGAGGGCGTTTCCCAATTGTGTCGGAAGATGACGAAAATGGCCCGATATCGCAACCCTTGAGAGGGTTCTTTTTAGAATGTCTAAGGAAAATTAGGGACAACCCCAATATTATCCAGGAAAATAAAGGGGCAGTATGATGGCCGAAAAACCTAAAGTTAGCTTTGATTTTTGACGGTTGATGCGCGCACGGTGGAGTTGCGCCACTCGAACACGATGTGAGCCGCAGAAGAAAAAAAGCCCAGTCTGTTTGTTTAAATTGGAGAGTATCTATGCTGAAAACAAAGATGATGGCCCTGGGGGCGTTGCTTGCCCTGTTTTTGGGCGCGCTTACGCCGACCCAGGCCCGTGCGGCCGATCCGGCCCAGCACCGGATCGTGATTCAGATCGACAACAACAATAAGGCGCTGATGAATTTGGTGCTGAACAACGCGGCGAACGTCGATGCCTATTACAAAGCGAAGGGCGAGGACGTCCAAATCGAAATCGTTGCATATGGTCCCGGTCTGAACATGCTGCGCGCCGACAAATCGCCGGTCAAGGCGCGGATCGCCAGCTTCGGCGAGAACTTCGACAACATCCGTTTTTCGGCCTGTGACAACACCCTGGAAAATATGGCGAAAAAAGAAGGTAAGGTGCCCCCCCTGGTGCCCCAAGCCAAACATGTGCCGTCGGGTGTGGTGCGTATCTCGGAACTTCAGGAACAGGGTTGGAGCTACGTGCGCCCCTAATTTGAAGCCGCCGGAATTATCGGCGCGAGAATGAGAAAACGGCGGAGACGTCCAGGTCCTTATGTCGGGAAACCTGGACGTCTCCGCCGTTTTTTTGTGGGTAAGGGAGAAGGGCGATATCTCGCGTTTTAGTGTGGATTCCCTGAGAGAAGTTAGGGACAACCCTAATATTTTCCATGTGTTACAACGGGCAATATATATTCGAGAAATTCTAAATTTGATTTTCTCTTGTGGAGAGAGTGAGAATAGCGACACCGTTCCGCTCAATAACAAAAAGGAACGCAATAAAAAATTCGGTCACTTCGTTCAAATGGGAGGTCTATATGTTGAAAACGAAAATAATGGGTTTGGTCACACTGGTTACGCTGTTTTTGGGTGCGTTGCCCATGGCTCAGTCCGACGCCGCCACGTCGATGGGGCACCGGATTGTGATTCAGGTCGATACCGGCGATGCGCCGACGATGAATCTGGCGCTCAACAACGCCGCCAATGTCGATGCCTATTACAAGGCGAAGGGCGAAGAGGTTCAGATCGAAATCGTCGCTTTCGGCCCCGGTTTGAACATGTTGCGCGCCGATAAGTCGCCGGTGAAGAAACGCATCGCCAGTTTTGGCGAGAATTTCGATAATATTCGCTTTTCCGCCTGTGATAACACACTGAAGAAAATGACGAAAAAAGAGGGGAAAGTGCCACCTCTGGTTCCCCAGGCTCGGCATGTTCCGGCGGGCGTGGTGCGCATTTCGGAACTTCAGGAGCAGGGCTGGAGTTACATTCGCCCCTAAGCCAAGTTTGACCCAGAACCACCGTTCCGTCCGGTGCGGTGATAAAACGGCGGCAGTCTTTGGGAGGATCCTCTCGTTAGGAGGAATTTTCCGAGGTTGCCGCCGTTTTTTTGCGTGCGACGAAGCGGATCGCGGCGTCAAGCTGGCTGCGCCGGGCGAGCACGAGGATATTGCCGATCAGCACGAGCGCGACGCCGAAGACGGCGACATGGGGAAAGCGGTAGCCTTCGAAGATCGACGACAGGCTCAACGCGATGATCGGAAACAAAACCGTGGCGTAGGCCGCCCGCCCAGCCCCGATCAGGCGCAATAAGGTGAGGTAGCAGCCAAACGCGATGACCGACCCGAACAGGGCGAGATACAAGATCGAGCCGACATAAGTCCAGGAAATGTCGAAGGTAAACGGGGTGCCGCTGAACGCGGCGAAGGCGATCATGAACCCCGCGCCGTAGGCCATGCCGACGGCGTTGGTCTGCATGACGGGAAGCCCGGTCTTGATATTTCGGGCGGCGGCCATGTTGCCGAGCGAGGCGATTATCGTGGCGAGCAGGCTGAGAATCAGCCCGTGGACACCGCTTCCGGCCAGTTCGAAGCCCTGGATTTCAGGCCAAAACACCAAGGCGAGGCCGCCGATGCCGATCAGTGCGCCCACGAACACGCGGGGACTGACCGGGGTTTTGAAGAACAGTGCGCCGAAGAAGATATTCATGGCGACGATGGTCGAAAAGGCCACCGCGACCAGGCCGGTGGTCATGATGCCGCTGGCCAGATAAAAGATGTAATAATTGCCGGAAAACAGTAAGAGCCCTTGAAGGGCGATCCACGTATGGTCGCGCGCGGAAAATCTCAAGGATTTCCCGCGCAGCAAGCACCATAGGGACAACACGACGGCGGCGATGGCGAAGCGATAGCCGACCGAAACCTCGGGAGCGACGGTTCCAAGCTGCAATTTAATGGCGAGCCAAGTCGAGCCCCAAATCAGCACCGTCGCTCCGTAGAGTAGAAAAATTTTCATCACCGACGCCTCCCACAACGTGTTGTTTTATGTATCGCCAAATCCTCCCTACGAACAGCGATACCACAAACAACGCGCCCATCTTTTTTTGTGTGGGCTTCACGTCGGAGAGATGTTGGGTCGCTTACGGCCGCCAGAACGGCTTGCGCACCTCCATATAAGCGTCGGCGCGGGTTAGGCCGATATCGGCCAGCATGCGATCGTCCAGGTGCAACAAAGCTTCGCGGCCCTGGTGGCGCTTAACCCAAGTATTGACGGTCTTGACGAGCGAAGTCAGGACGGCGGCGCTTTTCAGCGCATCGTTGGGGAGAAAATGACCGTGGGTGTTTGCGGTAGTGGTGTGTGTACTCATGACGTTTACTCTCGTAGGGGGTTTTTTGTTAGGTCCAAGGTAGTCCCGGCGCACCCTTCTTCACAAACGACGAATTTTCATTAAACGATTAGTTTTTCTAATGATATAGAGAAACCTAGGCGTGGATGCGCCCGCCCATGCGATAGAATCATGGTTGATATGTTATAAATAGAGTTCTGAGACGGTTGGCGCGGCATATTTGCGCTTGGGCGCGACTCTCGCCGCCCCTTTGACAAGGGGGAAAACCCCCCATAACGGATAAAAATTATTCATTATTAAGAGGGTATTCCGACCATGCCGAGACTGTTGCCGCCGCTGAAACAATTGCGCACCTTCGAGGCCGCCGCCCGCCATCTCAGCTTTACCCGCGCCGCCGAGGAGCTGGGGGTGACCCAGGCCGCGGTGTCCCATCAGATCAAGACCCTGGAGGACCAACTGGGGCTGCCGCTTTTTCGCCGCCTGAAAAAGACGCTGCTTTTGACCGACGCCGGGCAAACTCTATTTCCCGCCGTCAGTGCGGCCCTGGACGATCTTGCCGATGCGCTGGAGCATGTTCGCGCCCAGGACGCGGGCGGGGTGTTGAACATCACCACCCTGCCCTCGATCGCCACTAAATGGTTGGTGCCGAAGTTGGGGCGTTTTCGCCGCCGCCATCCCGATATCGACGTTCGCCTGTCCACAGATTATGAGATCGTCGATCTGGAGCGCACCGGCTACGATCTGGCGATCCGCTACGGTAAAGGAGAATGGCCGGGGTGCGTCGCCTGGCCGTTGTTGCAAGAAGAAATGTCGCCGGTGTGCAGCCCGTCTTTACTGGAGGGGGATATCCCCTTGGACAAACCCGAGGATCTCGCCCGTCATACCCTGTTGCAGGATGCGGGCATCGACTGGCGACTGTGGTTCGAGGCGGCGGACGTGCGCTGCGATCATCCCGAACGGGGGCCGTGGTTCCTCGATTCCGGCCTCGCCGTGCAGGCGGCGGTTGAAGGCCAGGGTGTCCTCCTGGGGCGCAGCACCCTGGTCGCCGACGACCTGGCGAGCGGACGCTTGGTCAAGCCGTTCGATATCAGTCTGCCCGCCGAATACGCCTATTACGTGGTGTGTCCGCGGGCGCGCGCCGACAGGCCCAAGATCAAGGCCTTCGTCGAATGGATTCGCGGCGAGGTCGCCGGACCCGCGATCGCCGCACCGTAACGTCCCCCCGATCGCGAACGGGGGGCGACGCCAAAGCGTCACGCGGCGCGCCATCAGATTAATAGGTCCTGATCCTAGTCTCGGAGTTCGGGGCGGTTGGCGAAGTGTTCCAGGGCCTCGGGGTTGGCCAGGGCCTCCTTGTTCTTGATGGCGCGACCGTGAACGACGTCGCGCACCGCAAGCTCGGTGATCTTGCCCGATTTGGTGCGCGGGATATCGGGAACTTGCAGGACCTTCGCCGGAACATGGCGCGGCGTGCAGTTGGCCCGGATCTGGGCGCGGATTTTCTGGATCAACGCGTCGTCCAGGGTCAGGCCGTCCTTCAGGCGCACGAACAAGACCACGCGCACGTCGCCGTCCCATTGCTGGCCGATGACGATGGCTTCTTGGACGGCGTCCATCTTTTCCACCTGGCGGTAAATCTCGGCGGTGCCGATACGCACCCCGCCGGGGTTCAAGGTGGCGTCCGAGCGGCCATAAATGACATAGCCGCCGTGCATCGTGCGGGCGACATAATCGCCGTGGGTCCACACCCCGGCGAAGCGCTCGAAATAGGCGCTTTTATATTTGGCGTCGCCGGGATCGTTCCAAAACGCGATCGGCATCGACGGGAACGGCCGGGTGCACACCAGTTCGCCCTTGCGGTGTTCGGAGGCGTCGTCGTCACCGCCGTCGTCGGGGGCGAGGGGGCGACCGTCGTCGTCGAACACCTCGACCGCCATCGCCAGGCCGCGGCATTGGATTTCGCCGCGCCACACCGGGGCGGTGGGATTGCCCAGCAGGAAACAGCTGATGATATCGGTGCCGCCCGAAATCGAGGCGAGATGAAGATCCGGCTTGATGGCGTCGTAGACATAATCGAACGCCTCGGCGACCAGCGGTGATCCGGTGGACAGCATCGCGCGTAGCGTGCTCAGGCGGTGGCTGTCGCGGGGGCGAAGCCCGGCCTTTTTCAGGGCGTCGATATACTTGGCCGAGGTCCCGAAATGGGTCATCGCCTCTTTATCGGCGATGGCGAATAGGGCGTTGCCGTCGGGATAAAAGGGCGAACCGTCGTAGAGTAGAAGCGTCGCCTGCGACGCTAGGGCGCTGACCAGCCAGTTCCACATCATCCAGCCGCAGGTGGTGAAGTAAAAGACCCGGTCGTCGGGCTTGATGTCGCTGTGCAGCAGGTGCTCCTTGGCGTGCTGTAGCAAGGTGCCGCCGGCGCCGTGGACGATGCATTTGGGAACTCCGGTGGTGCCGCTGGAAAACATGATGAACAGGGGATGGTTGAACGCGGTCATGACGAAATCGATAGCGTCCGGCGCATAGGGGGCGATGAAGTCGTCGAACGGCACGCCGCCGCGAACGGAAGACGCATCGGCCGCGGGGAAGGCGTAAGGCACGATCACGCATTTTTTCACGCTGGGCAATTGGGAGACGACCTCGGCGGTTTTGCCCAGGGTGTCGTGGGATTTGCCGTTATAGTAATAGCCCGCCACCGCGATCAGGACCTTCGGTTCGATCTGACCGAAGCGGTCGAGCACGCCCTGGACGCCGAAATCCGGCGAACACGACGACCACACCGCGCCCAACGATGCGCTGGCGAGCATGGCGATGATGGTTTCGGGCATGTTGGGCATGTAGGCGGCGACGCGATCGCCCTCGGTTACGCCCGCCGCCTCAAGCGCCTGGGCGAAGCGCGATACCCGGTCGTACAGTTCTTTGAACGACAGACGGTATGAGACTCTATTTTCGCCGTAAAAAACCAGAGCATCGGCGTCGTCGCGGCGCTTGAGCAGGTTTTCGGCGTAATTCAGCCGTGCATCGGGAAACCACTTGGCCCCCGGCATTTTGTCGCCGTCGATGAGGACGTCGTCGCCCCAAGTGTCGGCGGCGACGGCGGCGAAGTCCTTCAGCGAAACCCAGAACCGTTCCGGCCGTTCGAGGGCGAAGCGCTCAAGGTCGTTCCAGTCGTCGATGGTGACGTTCCAGTCGTCTTCCACCGATTGCATGAAGGCGCTCGCATTGCTTTCGCCGACGCGTTGGGCCGATGGAGTCCACAGGGGACCGGGGCGGGATACGGGGGAGGATGGAGTCATGGGGGGTGCTCGCGCTAAAAACCTTGTTTAAAGGGGCGGATGTCGATGTTTCGCCAGACGTCCCCGGTGGCATAGGGGTCTTCGGCGATCAGGGTGTCCAGCGCGGCGCGGCTCTCGACCTCGAAAATGACCGCCGATCCGATCATCGCGCCGGCGTCGTCGAGAATCGCCCCGCCGTGCAGCAAAACGCCGTCCTCGTGCAGTTTCGCCGCCCGGCTCATGTGGGCAGGACGGGCTTGTCGGCGCCGTTCCGGGGCGTCCGGGTCGGCGCCGTCGAAGGCCATGACGATGTATCTCATGGTTAAACCTCTTTGTCTGCAGTAGGGCGGCGCATGGGAATAGGTCCGAGTATGGGGCCGGACACTACACGATGCAACCCGGCCATGATGATATCGGCATGGCTTTTTATGCCCCCCTTGCGTAGGGTCTTAGACTGGGAGGATTTTCGGTTTCTTCCGTTTTTTCACCGGTCCGCGCGCCTGGGCGCAACGGTGCGGATGTGGCGTTCGGACAGGGCATGAAACGATTTTGGTTTGAAAATACGTACCTTCGTGAACTGCCTTCCGGCACGCGTGGAACGTTGTGGATGGTGCTGGCGTGCCTGATGTTCGGTGCGCTGGCGGTTCTCATCCGCCGTGTGGCGCAGCAGGTCCCTCCCTTCGAGATCATTTTCTTTCGTAATTTGGTGCAGGTGATTTTTTTTGCGCCCTGGCTCGCCGTGCGCGGATTTTCCGTGATGCGCACGGCGCGAATCAAAACCCACGTCACCCGTTCGGCGATCGGGGTTATGGCGATGGTCTGCTTCTTTCCCGCCCTGGCGGTGCTGCCCGCGGCGCAGGCGATTGCGATCAGCTTCACGACGCCGCTGTTCGCCACCATCGGGGCGGCGCTGTTCCTGCGCGAACATGTCCGCGCCCGGCGCTGGACGGCGATCGTGATCGGTCTTGTCGGGGTCATGGTCATTTTACGCCCGGAAGCGGCCGCCGTCGGGCGCGCCCAAGGATTGGTCGTGTTGTCGGCGATGTTCATGGCGGGCTCCATCTTGTTGACCAAGAGCATGACGCGGACCGACGATCCCAACGTCATCGCGGCCTATACCGGGGCGTTGATGACGGTTTTTTCGCTGCCTTTGGCGCTTGCCGTGTGGCGCACGCCCGATCTCGAACAGGGAAAATGGCTGCTGGCGCTGGGCCTGACGGCGACCCTAGGGCAGGTCGCCTTCAATCGCGCCTTCAGTCACGCCGACGCCTCGGCGATCATGGCGTTGGATTTCCTGCGCCTGCCGGTGGGGGCGATCATCGCCTTCGTTCTATTGGGTGAACGGCCCGACCGGTGGACGATCGTGGGGGCGGTGGTGATTTTTTCCAGCAGCCTTTACATCGCCCGGCGTGAAGCCCGGATGGCGCGCCGGGTTCGCCATGCCCAGGCGATGACCCTCGATCCCAGCGTTGTCGCCGAGGGGCCGATCCAAAAGGTGCGCCCGGAGGCGCATAATGATTAAGGCGGCGATGAAACGGATAGGAAAAAAACCGTCGGCGCCGACCCAGGGCGCGCTGTGGATGATCGCGGCGTGTGTCTGCCTGGGGGTGTTGAACGTGGCGGTGCGCTATATTTCCCAGGAACTGCATCCGTTTCAGATCGCCTTTTTCCGCAACGCCATGCAGTTGCTGATCATGCTGCCGTGGGTGTTGTCGCGGGGGGTCGGGGTGCTGCGTACCAAGCGGTTGCGCGGGCATTTTCTGCGCTCCCTGTCGGGTCTGGCGGCGATGCTCAGCTGGTTTTCGGCGCTTGCCCTGATGCCGGTCGCCGAGGCCACCGCGATTACCTTCACCGCGCCGCTGTTCGCAACCATGGGGGCGGCGCTGTTCTTGGGGGAAAGCGTCGGGCGACGACGCTGGGGGGCGACGGCGGTCGGCTTCGTCGGCGCGATGATTATTTTGCGTCCCGGCGTCGGTAGTTTCGATGGGGCGCATATGCTGGCGATCATGGCGGCGGTGTTCATATCGGCGTCGGGGCTGATCATCAAAAGCATGTCGCGCACCGACGCGCCCAACGTGATCGCCGCCTACATGGGCATGTTCATGACGATTTTATCGCTGCCGTTCGCCCTGTTCGTCTGGCGGACGCCATCGGCGCACGCCCTGGGCTGGGCCGCCGTGATCGGCATCTTGGCGACCAGCGCTCAACTGTGCCTGAACCGGGCGTTTCGGGTCGCCGACGCCTCCGCCGTGGTGCCGTTCGATTTCGTCCGTCTGCCCGCCGCCGCCCTGGTGGCCTATATTGCTTTCGGCGAAGCGCCCGATATGTGGACCTGGGTCGGGGCCGGTGTGATTTTTACCTCGGGGGTCTATATCGCGCGGCGCGAGGCGCGGCTGCACGCCCGAATTTTAGCGATCCCAGGGCCTGCGGTTTCGGGGATTGGCCGCGATCGCTCTTGAGGCCCGGCGACCGTCTCCCGTCCCGCCCGGGCATCTCCCCAGGAAAAATTAACCCTGTCTAGTGGCCGGAGATTTCAAGAATACAGTGCTGTTATCAGCACCTTAAGCGCGCATTTCTAAAGAAAAAACATTTTAAGATTGAACAAGGGGGTATTCCATACCGACATTAGGGGCATTAGGGGCAACGATGACGTTTACCTCGAAAAGGAATCCCCCATGCGTGTTCGCCGTCATACTTTTCTTTTTCCCAAAATGGGAATTTCATGGCGGCTTTCCGCCCACGGGCGGGCGGTGGTGTGGATGTTGGTCGGTTGTACCTGTTTGGGCGTCGTCAATGTGGCGATCCGGGGCGTGACTCAGAAAATGCCCGTTTTCGAGGTCGTCTTTTTTCGTAACTTGACCCAATTTCTGCTTTTTCTTCCGCTTTTGGGCATTCGGGGCGTGGCGATGGTGCGCACGGCGCATATCCGCGCTCATTTGGCGCGTTCGGTATCGGGGCTGGCGGTGATGCTGTTTTGGTTTTCCGCGTTGTCGATGATGCCCGTCGCCGAGGCGACGGCGTTGAGTTTTACCGCCCCTTTGTTCGCGCTGATCGGGGCGGCCGTGTTTTTGGGGGAGCGTGTCGGCGGGGCCCGTTGGATCGCCACCGCGACGGGGTTCGTCGGGGTGCTGATCATCACGCGTCCCGGGCTTCAGGTGCTTGACGTCGCCCACGGCCTGGCGCTCGCCTCGTCTGTGTTCATGGCGGCGTCGGCATTGATGGTGAAAAGAATGACGCGCACCGATTCGTCGGGCGTTATCGTTTTTTATATGGGGCTGTTTATGTCGATGCTCTCCCTACCGTTCGCCCTGGCGGTGTGGCAAACGCCCGACCTTTTGGTTTTGGGGGATGTTTTCGTGATTGGTATTTTAGGAACGGCTGGGCAATTGGCGCTCGGTCGGGCGTTCAGCGGGGCCGAGGCGTCGTCCCTTGTGGGGTTGGATTTCGTACGCCTGCCGGTGGCGGCCTTGGCCGCCTATTTAATGTTTTCCGAAACGCCGGATATTTGGACCTGGATCGGAGGGCTGTTGATTTTTGTCGCCGCCAT
Source organism: Varunaivibrio sulfuroxidans (assembly GCF_029318635.1). Classification (NCBI taxonomy): domain Bacteria; kingdom Pseudomonadati; phylum Pseudomonadota; class Alphaproteobacteria; order Rhodospirillales; family Magnetovibrionaceae; genus Varunaivibrio; species Varunaivibrio sulfuroxidans. The sequence continues at coordinate 2,066,364 of NZ_CP119676.1, forward strand.
GGGGCCTCGCCGCCGCCGCCGCCGCCGTGAGGCGTTACCATCCGCGGGGGTGGAGGCGAAGGCGGGCTGATCTCGAATCAGGTTTGCGCCCGCGCGAAGGCGCGGTCGATCGCCTTGGCCAAGGCGATATCACGGGTGGTGAGGCCTTTGGCCTCGTGGGTCGTTAGCGTGATCTCGACCCGGTTGTAGGCGTTGCGCCATTCGGGGTGATGGCCCATTTTCTCGGCTTCGAGGGCGATCCGGGTCATGAAGGCGAAAGCCTCCTTAAAATCTCGAAAACGCAGACTTCTGCATATCGCGTCGCCCTCATCGGTGGCGCGCCACGCCGTCAGATTTCCCAAGGCCGAGGCGCGGTCATGGGCGGACAATTTCTCGATCACGATACAACCCTCCTTTTCATTCTTCCGCGACCTTCCGTGACGCGGGATGGACATGCGCGCCCTTGGCCTGGGCGTCAAGGCGGAGTACCTTTAAAACATGACAACGCCGCCCGCGTCTTTCCCGCCCGAGACTCCCGCGTTCGATTCGGCACCAACGCTGGACGATCTCGAACGCCTCGCCCACGAAGCCTTCGCCGAAATTCCGGAGGCGTTGCGCCGCCATGTCGTGGACGTGGTGTTTCGCATCGATGATTTTGCGCCCGCGGACGTGTTGGGCGACCTGGGGCTGGACAATCCGTTCGATCTGATGGGCCTGTATCACGGCGTTCCCTTGGGGGAGAAATCGGTGATGGCGAGCGCCGCCGATGTTGACATCATATTCCTTTATCGTCGGGCGATTTTGGATTACTGGTGCGAAAGCGGCGAGAGCTTGCCCCATATTATCCGCCATGTTCTGATTCATGAAATCGGGCATCATTTCGGCTTCAGCGACGCGGCGATGGCGGCTTTGGAGGGTGGCGTTCCCGAGGATGCGTGAGATCATCAAGGACCACGGAGCGGGCGTGGCGATGCGAAAAAGCAGGCCGAACAAATCAGGAAAGTCTTTATGAATCAGCCGATAAAACCGCTTAGCGCGAAAACTCTTTACACGTCGTGCACGTTCGCCGACGAGACCTTTAAGACCACCGCCGATCTGCCGCCGATCGACCGGATACTGGGTCAGGATCGCGCTGTTCAGGCGGTGCGCTTCGCCATTAAGATGGCGCACGACGGCTATAACCTGTTCGCCTTTGGCCCCGAGGGCACCGGCAAGTACAGTCTGATACGGGGTTTTCTTGAGGACCACGCCAAACAACGCGCCGTCCCTTCCGACTGGTGCTATGTGCATAATTTCGACGCGCCGAATCGCCCGCACGCCCTGCCCCTGCCCGCGGGGCGCGCGTGTGCGCTACGCGAAGACATGCGCCGCCTGGTTGAGGAATTGACCCAGGCGATCCCCGATGCTTTCGAGGGTGACGACTACCGTGCGCAGCGCGGCGCGATTGACGAGGATGTTAAAAAGCGTCACGAGAAGGCCTTTTCGTCCTTACAAAAACGAGCCGAAAAACGTGGCGTTGCGATGATCCGCACGCCCACGGGGCTGGGCCTCGTTCCGCTCAAGGCGGGAGAGGTCATCGCTCCGGACGACTTTCAGAAACTCCCTAAGGCCGAGCGCGAGCGGTTGCAAAAGGCCCTTGTCGAATTGCAGGAGGAGCTGGAGGATATCGTCGCCGAAATTCCCAAATGGGAAAAAGAGAAACGCGCCCTACTCAAGAAGCTGAGCCGCACCATAACTCAGAACGCCGTCGGCCACCTGATCGACGAACTGGAGAAGCAGTGGAGCGACTTGCCGGACGTGCGGGTCTATCTTGAGGCGGTGCGCCGCGATGTGGTCGAGCATGCCGCCGATTTCCTCGGTTCCGAACAGCCGCAGCAAGCGCCGGTTTTGCCGACCCCCGCCCCGGCGGGTGCGCAGATGGCGTTTCGCCGCTATCGGGTCAACGTGATGGTCGATCGCTCGGTGGGTATCGAAGCCTCCACGGGAGGGACGCCTGTGGTGAAGCTCAAGGTGTCCGAGACCGAGACGTGCGCCAAGGAGGGCGCGCCCGGCGCGCCGGTCGTCGATGAGGAAAATCCGAGCCAGCCTAATCTGGTTGGACGGATTGAGCACACCAGTCAATTCGGTGCGTTGATGACCGACTTTAATTTGATCAAGCCGGGCGCGTTGCATCTTGCCAACGGGGGCTATCTGATTATCGACGCGCACAAGTTGTTGACTCAACCCAATGCTTGGGACGCCCTGAAGAGTGCGTTGCGCGCCCGGCGTATCCGTATTGAGACGCCGGCCCAGTCGCTGGGATGGATCGGCGCAGTCTCGTTGGATCCCGAGCCGATCCCCCTCGACGTCAAGGTGATCTTGATCGGAGAACCCAAGCTTTATTACTTGCTTAATGAGCATGACCCCGATTTTCGCGAGCTGTTCAAGGTTGCCGCCGATTTCGCCGGAACAATGACGCGCGACCGGGATAGCGCGCTCCTTTACGCTCGCCTGATCGCCGCCCAGGTGGCGCGCGACGGCCTGCGCCATCTCGACCGCAAGGCGCTGGCCCGGGTCGTCGAGTTCGCCGCGCGCGAGGCGGGCGATGCGCAAAAACTATCGACCCACATGGGAACCATCGTCGATCTGGTGCGCGAGGCCGATTTTTGGGCGGGCGAACGCAAATCGCGCCTGATCAAAGCAGTCCATGTTCAACAGGCCCTCGACGCCCAGGTTTATCGCGCCGACCGCCTGCGTGAATTGATCTGGGAGGAAATCGCGAACGGCGCCCTGGTGATCGAGACCGAGGGCGCGGTGATCGGCCAGATCAATGGCCTATCGGTCATCGATCTCGACGGTTTCGCGTTCGGGCGGCCGTCGCGAATTTCTTGTAACGTGCACCTGGGCAAGGGCGAGGTGGTCGATATCGAGCGCCATGTCGAGTTGGGCGGCCCGCTGCATTCCAAGGGGGTGATGATTCTGGAAGGTTTCATCATGTCGCGCTTTGGGCAGAAACAACCGCTCGCCTTGTCCGCAACCCTGACGTTCGAGCAGTCTTACGGCGGCGTCGATGGCGACAGCGCCTCGGGGGCGGAGCTATACGCTCTGCTGTCGGCGCTGTCGGGGTATCCGATTTCCCAATCGTTGGCGGTTACGGGATCGGTCGATCAGCGCGGTCGAGTGCAGGCGATTGGTGGCGTTAACGAAAAAATCGAAGGCTTTTTCGACGTCTGCGCCGCGCGCGGCCTGCGCGGCGACGAGGGAGTCTTGATCCCGTCGGCCAACGTGCGCGACCTGATGGTGCGCCACGACGTGCAGGCCGCCGTGCGCGCCGGAAAATTCCGGGTTTACGCCGTCGATACCGTCGATCAGGCGATCGCGCTTCTGACCGGTGTTCCCGCCGGCGAAATCGACGAAACCGGGGACTATCCGATCGGGTCGGTCAATCGGGCGGTGGCGCGCACTTTGGATAAAATGGCCCGCCAGGTGAAGATGTTCGCCGCCGGTCCGCAACAATCGATGGCTTCGGGCAAGGGACAACCGGCGCAGGCGAGCGAATGCAAGAAACGCCCACGGCCCTGATGTTCTTGTGTCCCATCGCGAGCCTTGCGGCAGGGGTTCCCCGACCGGGAAAAAGGCCCCGCGACGTATCCGCCGCGGGGCCGCGCCCGTGGGTCGAGGCTTACGCCGGGGCTTCTTCCAGCGCGGGGTAGTCGAGATAACCATGTTCGTCGCCGCCGTAGAACGTCGTCGGGTCGGGGGTATTGAGCGGGGCGTTTTCCTGCAGCCGCCTAGGCAGATCGGGGTTGGCGATGAAGGGGCGACCGAAGGCGACGAGATCCGCCGCGCCGCCCTGCACCGCCGCGTCCGCCCGCGCGCCGTCGTATTCGCCGCAGAGCATCAAGGTCCCGGTGTAGATCGGGCGGAAGGAGCCGCCGGGAATGTTCGGTCCGCCGTGGCGAATGTCCGCTTCCATCGGTTCGACGATATGCACGTACGCCAGATCGTAGGCGTTCAATTTTTCGACGAAATAGCCGAAATGCGCCGCGGGATCGGAATCGCTCATGGAGTTAATCGTGCCGCTGGGCGAAAGGCGCACCCCGACCCGCCGGGACGGCCATATGCTCAACACCGCCTCCAGGACTTCGAGGGGGAGGCGGGCGCGGTTTTCGATGCTGCCGCCGTAGGCGTCGGTGCGCCGGTTGGTGCCGTCGCGCAGGAACTGATCGAGCAGATAGCCATTGGCGCCGTGGACCTCGACGCCGTCGAAGCCAGCGTCCTTGGCGTTTTGCGCGGCCTTGCGGTAAAGCGCGACGATGCCCGGTAATTCGTCGGTTTCCAGGGCGCGGGGGGCGACATAAGGCTTCATTCCCTCATAGGTCGCGACCTCGCCTTCGGGGGCGATGGCGCTGGGGGCGACGGGGAGCGTCCCGCCGGGCTGAAAGGAGGGATGGGAGACTCGACCGACATGCCACAGCTGAAGGAAAATACGCCCGCCCGCCCGGTGCACGGCGTCGGTGACCAGCCGCCATCCGGCGACCTGTTCGTCGCTGTAGATGCCGGGGGTGGCGGGATAGCCTTGACCCTCGGGGGCGATTTGCGCGCCTTCGGTGATCATCAACCCGGCCGAGGCGCGTTGAACATAATAATCGGCCATCATCGGGTTGGGCACGGACCCCTCGCTCGCCCGACAGCGCGTCAAAGGGGCGAGGACGGTCCGATTGGGCAGGTTCAGGTCGCCGATCGTCAGGGGAGAAAATAAGGTGGGGGAAGTCATAGGGCTGTCTCCTGAAAAGGGGGAAAGATGAAAAAGGCGAAAGGTTAAGATCGGGAGTGGGAGGAAAATCTTCGCAAATGTGTGTCACAAGAATGTGTGTCGCGTGAAAGATGTCGTGCCGGGCGGTGGCTGCGGTAGACCGGTCTACTCGACCCGGATTGCGAAAAGCAGGGTCATTTTGAGGCGCCACCCTTGGTGTATCGCCGACACCCTCGGTGCGTCATCCCGGGGGTGGTCTTAGGATATGGCTGAAAAAAAGGTCGGCGAACAAGGCCATCGGTGCGCTGGACTTGCGCACCTTGGCGCGCAAGGTCGCGCCCTGCCACCCGCTAATCAACAGTTCGGCAAGCTGTTCGGGATCACTGTCGGCGGCGATGTCGCCGCGCCGGCGGGCCGCCTCGAAACAGGCGCTGAAACGGCGCGCCCAGTCTTCGAAAATCTCTTCCAGGCGAAGACGGAACGCCTCGTTCTGGCCGGCCAGCTCCTGGCCCAGGTTGCCCGCCAGGCAGCCCCGGTCGTGATCGCAGGCCCGCATGTCGGCGATGGCGGCGGCGAAATAATCGCGGATGCGCTGCAGGGGTGGGGTATCGGCGTTGCCCAAGGTGCGGTCCAGGCGTCGAGTATAGGCGGCGGCGAAGTCGTCGATCACGGCAAGGCCGAAATCTTCCTTGCTGGAAAAATAATGATAGAATGACCCCTTGGGCACCTTGGCGGCGCTCAAGATGGCGTTCAAGCCGGTGCTGTTGAAGCCGCCGCGGGCGATCATCTCGGTGCCGACGCGCAGCAACGTCTCCCGGGTTTGTTTGTGTTCCGCCACTGTCATGACGCCATGAATAGACCGGTCGTCTAGGGACTGTCAAGAAGAGATTTGCGAGGAAGCGCCGGGGTGTACTCCTTAGAATCGGTAAAATGGACACGCGCTTGGGTTTCCTGCGGATGATAATGTCCAAGCAGGACGCTTGCAAATCCGAAGAGTTCCTCGATAGCGTGGGGCCGGAAAAAAAGCGGCGTGGCCGATGCACGCTCAAAGTCCGGGGCTGACGCCGACTCGATTTCTTCGTCGGCGGCGCCCTTCGGGGTTTTGACAAGAAGAAACGAGATGCCCACCCCGACCGCCATGCAGGCCAGGAACACCACGGGGGCTATTAGCCATGTCGCCAGCGTTGCGCCAAAGAAAAAGACATTGACGAGGGAGAGTATCCACAACGCCAGTGAGACCTTAAACCCGTGTTTGAAGCGATGTTTTTTGGAAAGGCAACCCGAAATGATGAAGCCGACCGTCGTAAAGGCGATGTTCCCAAAAGCGATCGCCGCCGATCCTCCCGCCGGGATTGGCGTGTGCCCAATCAAGGAAATGCCGACGACCGCGCCCGATAGGGCCGTAAGGGTGAAAATGATCGCCGCATCCCGAAGTACGGCCTTGATATTCCACATATAGCCCCCCTTTCGTACGCTATGGTGCCCGGCTTTGGGGTTGATGACAGGTATGCAGACCGCTCAATACATGAAATATAAAGTTGTAGATGCTTCGTGGTGATCAATAATTGATTGTTTTATGGTGCGGGAATACGGTCCTTTTTAAGAAAAATTTAAAGAGGCCAATCAATGTATCCGTCTAAAATATACCTGCATAAAGCGGTCGTGGCGTGCGCTCTCGCGCTTGTTGTCGTGGGGTGTCAGGCGCCCTTAAGTGAGACCACGGCGTGGCCGAACATAACGGCGCGAGACGGTGTGACCGCCGTGCGTAAACTCACCCCGCTCGCCGACGGGGGCAATCCTCTGGCCCAATTTGAACTGGGACTCATCTATAAGTCTGGATTGTATGGTGTGCCCAAGGATCCCGAACGGGGGTTTGCTTACCTGCTTAAAGCGGCGAAACAGGGGCAATGGAACAGCCAATATATCGTCGCCGTCATGTACGAACAGGGACGGGGCGTTCCCGAAAACCGGCTCGCCGCGCTGAAATGGGCGAGTATCGCCGCCGGGCGGGGAAGCCGAACCGGCATGACAATCGCGAAGCGACTCCGAAGCGTCCTCCCTCGCGCAATGGTGAAAAAAGCCGAACGGATGGCCGATAAGTGGACCCCGGCGACCCTGGTGGATGGCCGCCCGCCCGCGCAGTACACGGTGAACTGCACGATGCTCAGAGTTCAGCTCGACGAGGCCGAGGACTTTTTGAAATCGATAAAAACCGAAGCCGACGCCAGGCGGCTCGCATCGCCTTCGGGCGCCGCGCGATGGTCCAGTCTCATCCTGGTGTACCCGTCCGGCACGGTGGCCTTGTCCGACATTTCGCGTCGCTATCGAGGGTTGCTCGATATCAAGGCGGCCAAAGGATGCCGCTGAATCTCTCCAAGGGTGCATGACGGATGGTGCATATGATAGCGTCAAGGGAGAGGAGGGAGTGGTGGAGGTGAGAAGAGAAAATTCGAACCGAAACCAAGGCCGCGACTGCGGCCCGGCAACCGTTCGCCGCCCCGTCGGAGCGTTTGAGCGAAGCGAAACAAGCGCGAGACAAAAAATGGTGGAGGTGAGAAGAGAAAACTCGAACCGAAACCAAGGCCGCGACTGCGGCCCGGCGACCGTTCGCCGCCCCGTCGGAGCGTTTGAGCGAAGCGAAATAAGCGCGAGACAAAAAATGGTGGAGCCGAGGGGAATCGAACCCCTGACCTCGTCATTGCGAACGACGCGCTCTCCCAACTGAGCTACGGCCCCACGGGCGCGCCGGTGACGGTGCCCTTGCGGCGCGCCGGGTTATATGCGCGTTAAAGCCGGGTTCTGTCAAGAACCCCGATCGGCGGAGAGGTAAAAAAATCCATTGCGCCGTGCACCGTGCACCCTGCGCGCCCCCCTTGCGCCGTGGGGCGGGGCGGACTAGGTTAAGGCCAGTTTCCTGGCGCATGCCCTCTAACAGAAGCGGAATCCCCGATGAGCGTGATCCTCGTTCCCCTGCTGACCGTTATCAACATCATCATCAATCTGTACATATACCTGTTGGTCGGGGCGGTTATCCTCAGCTGGTTGCACGCCTTCAACGTGGTCAACAGTTCCAACCGTTTCGTTTACCTGGTCGGCGATTTCCTCTATCGCGTCACCGAACCGGCGCTGCGTCCGATCCGCAATATGCTGCCCAACCTGGGCGGCATCGACCTGTCGCCGTTGGTGTTGATCTTAGGGCTGGTCTTCTTGCAGAACGTCCTGCAGCGTTTGGCGTGGCAATTTGGCTGAGCGCGCGTCTTTTTACGAACCCCACCCGGACGGGCTTAAGGTCCACCTTCGCCTGACCCCCAAGGCGGCGGCCAACCGCATCGGACCCCTGGCCGAGAATGCCCAGGGGGGCGTAGTTTTGAAAGCACAGGTGACAAGCGTGCCCGAAGGGGGTAAAGCGAACGCGCACCTGTTGAAAATGCTGGCCAAGGCGTGGCGGGTGCCCAAGACGTCGCTCGCGGTGGTCGGCGGGGCCACCGATCGCAACAAGGTGATCGTCTGCGCCGGTGACGGACCCGATTTGGCGCGGCGGCTGGAAAATTGGATTTTGACGCTTTAACGACGCTTTAAGACGATGGGAAATACGCATGACGGACGCTTCGATAATTGACGGCAAGGCCTTCGCCGAGGGTTTGCGCGAACGGGTGGCCCAAGAGGTCGCGCGGCTCAAGGCCGGCCACGGCGTGACGCCTGGCCTGGCGGTGGTCCTGGTCGGCGAGGATCCGGCGAGCCAAGTTTATGTGCGCAACAAAGCCAAGCAGACGGTCGCGGCGGGCATGGTCTCGCGCGAACACAAGATGGACGCCGCGACGCCCGAGGCGGATCTGTTGGCGGTGGTGGAGGGCCTCAATAAAGACCCCGATATTCACGGCATCTTGGTGCAATTGCCGCTGCCCGATCACATCGATTCCCTGAAGGTCATCAACGCAATTTCGCCGGACAAGGATGTCGATGGTTTTCACGTTATCAACGCCGGACGGCTGATGACCGGACAAAACGCGATGACGCCGTGCACGCCGCTGGGCTGCTTGATGATGCTGAAAGACCGCCTGGGCGACCTTTCCGGGTTGCGCGCCCTGGTCATCGGCCGCTCGAATATCGTCGGCAAGCCGATGGCGCAACTGCTGATCCAGCAAAGCTGCACCGTGACGGTGGCCCATTCGCGCACCCGCGATCTGGCCGGCGAATGCCGTCGCGCCGATATTGTCGTCGCCGCCGTGGGCCGCCCCGAAATGGTCCGCGGCGACTGGATCAAGCCCGGCGCGGTGGTGATCGACGTCGGCATGAACCGGATCGACGCCCCGGAAAAGGGTCCGGGCAAGACCCGTCTGGTCGGCGACGTCGCCTTTGGCGAGGCGGTCAAGGTCGCGGGTGCGATCACGCCGGTGCCGGGCGGGGTCGGACCGATGACGATCGCCGTGTTGTTGCGCAACACCGTCGTCGCTTGTTGCCGCCAGCACGGCCTCGCCGACCCTCGGGAGCTGTAGCCCGGACAGGGCCGCAAGACGGAGGTCGGGGGAACGAGCGATGCGCATGTTTTCCGAAAAACTTCTGAAATTGGTTGAAATCGCCCGCAGTCGGGGCGAGGCGATCAATTTCAGCGGGGTTGTCGTTCCCGCCGATCTCGACCTGGACGCCTTCGCCTGCCCGGAAAACCCCTTGCCGGGGGTGGATTTCGCCGGCGCCTCGTTCGAGGGGGATCTCGATTTGACCGAGGTCTATTTTGACGGCCCGGCGCGCTTCACCGGCGCGCATTTCGCGGGGGACTTGGACTTGATCGTGGCGCGGTTTCTGGCGGTGGATTTCGACGACGCGTTGATCGCCGGTTGCTTCGACGCCAGCGAAACCCGTTTTCGCGGTCCGGTGTCCTTTCGCAACACCCGCTTCGAAGGGCCTGCGATTTTTCGCGAAACCCAATTTTACCATCCCGTGGATTTTTCCGGCGCGACCTTTAAAATTCCCCCGGCGTTCGATGACGTCGTCTTTCCGGAAGGTTCGCGCTTGCCTCTCGGGTGCGATCCGGTTTAGGGGATCGTGCGCCGCATAAGCTGAGGAACGCCAATGCCCACACTGATTTTAGCAATTCTGGCTTTTATCGCCGCGCATGTGATTCCCGCGTATCGCCCGCTACGTGAAAAATTGATCGCCGTGTTGGGACGGCGCGGGTATTTGGCGGCGTATATGGCGCTTTCGCTGGCTTTGTTGGCTTGGGTCGCCATCGCTTACACACAGGCGCCATATGTCGAGGTATGGACGCAGACGCCCTGGATGCGATGGGTTCCAAATCTCGTCATGCCGGTGGCGTTTATCTTATTGGCCGCTAGCCTGATTTTGCCCAATCCGTTTTCCCTGGCGGTGCGCACCAAGGGGTTCGATCCCAAGCGCCCGGGATTGCTGGCGGTAACGCGCCATCCTTTAATGTGGGCGGTCAGCCTATGGGCAGGCGCGCACATGGCGCCCAATGGGGACGTCGCCTCGCTCATGCTTTTTGGTTTGTTATGCGCCCTGGGCTTGGCCGGCCCCATAATTTTGGACGCGAAGTATAAAAAGCGCCTTGGCCAAGAAGCTTGGGAGCGCTTGACGCGGCGAACGTCGAGCGTGCCTTTTGTCGCCCTGTTGCGCGGGCGCGCCGACTGGGTTTTTGACGGACGCGATGCCGTGACGGCTGCGCTCGGCATCCTTTTTTACGTCGGTTTTTTACACGTACACGTTTATCTGATCGGGGTTTCGCCCTTGCCGTGACCGGACGTCTCACGCGCATTCAGGCTATAGCAAAATTTCCGCCGTAATGCTAAAAGCGCGGCCATGAGCAGCATCGAACACATCCGCAATTTTTCCATCATCGCCCACATTGACCATGGCAAGTCAACGTTGGCCGACCGTTTGATTCAAATGTGCGGCGGACTTTCCGATCGCGAGATGACCGAACAGGTCCTCGACAGCATGGATATCGAACGCGAGCGCGGCATCACCATCAAGGCCCAGACGGTACGTCTGACCTATACGGCCAAGGACGGCGAGACCTATCAGCTGAACCTGATGGACACCCCGGGGCATGTCGATTTCGCCTACGAGGTGAGCCGATCGCTGGCCGCCTGCGAGGGTGCGTTGCTGGTGGTTGACGCCTCCCAGGGGGTCGAGGCGCAGACCCTGGCCAACGTCTATCTGGCGCTCGACAACAACCTCGAGATCATCCCCGTCCTGAACAAGATCGATCTGCCCGCCGCCGAGCCGGAACGGGTTTGCGAGCAGATCGAGGACGTTATCGGCCTGGACGCCTCGGACGCCCTCAAGGTGTCGGCGAAATCGGGCATCGGCATGGACAGCGTGCTGGAGGCGGTGGTCACCCGCTTGCCCGCACCCGAAGGCGACAGAGACGCCCCGCTGAAGGCGCTGTTGGTCGATTCGTGGTATGATTCGTACCTCGGCGTGATGATTCTGGTTCGTGTCAAGGACGGGGTGCTGAAAAAGGGCATGAAGATCCGCATGATGGCGGCGGGCACCACCCACGGCGTCGATCAGGTCGGCATTTTCACGCCCAAGCTGGTCAAGGTGAACGAGTTGGGGCCGGGGGAAATGGGCTTTATCACCGCCTCGATCAAAACCGTGTCCGACACCAACGTCGGCGATACCATTACCGAAGAAAAACGCCCCGCCCTTGAGCCGTTGAAGGGCTTCAAGCCATCGGTTCCCGTGGTGTTTTGTTCGTTTTTCCCATCCGACGCGGCGGATTTCGACGATCTGCGCGACAGCTTGGGCAAGCTGCGTCTGAACGACGCCAGTTTCGCCTTCGAGCCGGAAAATTCAATGGCCCTGGGACTGGGTTTTCGCTGCGGCTTCCTCGGCCTTTTGCATTTGGAGATCATCCAGGAACGTCTGGAGCGCGAGTTCGATCTCGACCTGATCACTACCGCGCCCAGCGTCGCTTACCGGATGAAGCTGACCGACGGCAGCGACCTGGAGCTGCACAATCCCGCCGACATGCCCGACCCGTCGCAGATCGCCGCGATCGCCGAGCCGTGGATCAAGGCGACGATCATGGTGCCCGATGAATTTCTGGGCGCGGTTCTGGGATTGTGCACCGAACGGCGCGGCCAACAGATCGAGTTGACCTATGTGGGCACGCGGGCGATGGCGGTCTATCGCCTGCCTCTGAACGAGGTGGTGTTCGATTTCTACGATCGTTTGAAGTCGATTTCGCGCGGCTACGCCAGCTTCGATTACGAAATGGACGACTATGCCGAGAACGATTTGGTCAAGGTGTCGATCCTGGTCAACGCCGAGCCGGTTGACGCCCTATCGTTTATCTGTCACCGCTCGCAATCTGAAAATCGCGGACGCCAAGTCTGCGAGCGTCTGAAGGACCTGATCCCCCGACAACTGTTCAAAATTCCCATTCAGGCGGCGATCGGCGGCAAGGTCATCGCGCGTGAAACCCTGTCGGCGATGCGTAAGGACGTGACCGCGAAATGTTATGGCGGCGATATCACGCGCAAACGCAAGCTTCTGGAAAAGCAGAAGAAAGGGAAAAAGAGAATGCGCCAGTTCGGGCGCGTCGAAATCCCCCAGTCGGCTTTCATCGCGGCCCTTAAAATGGGTGATGACTGAGGCCGTTGTCCTGCCCGCCCGACAGTTTTTTAAGGCGCGGGCGGGCGTGGAGGCGTGGAGACGTCGTCGCCTTCCAGGTCGTGACGATCGTGGGCGAAAGCGTCATCGTCATGGCCGGGCATCATGTCGTCGCCGTCGCCATAGCCGTTTTCCTTGGCGTCGCGAGCCAGCTCGTCGTACAAACCTAGCGCTTCTTCCTGGCGTTTGGCGTCGCGGCCGTCGCCGTGGCGGGGGCGGAAACGCCACAGCAAGATAAAGCCGGGGAGACCGAACGTCAGCCACAGCGGTGGCGTCAGGGCGGGGCGGATGACGACATCCCAAAATGCGGCCCCGAGGTGGCTTTCGACCCAGAAGTGGGCGAGGGCGAGGCCGTTGGGCGCCAGCACGTACCACACGTCGTTGCCGGAAATGAACACGCTTCGCACCGGCGTCACGGCATGCACGGCAATTTCGGCGGCGGCGCCGAAAAAGCTTAAAATCAGGAGCACCCATCCGATGTTGAAAAAAAGGATCATGGTGTAGATATGCCCTTTGACGCCCCGCACGGCAAGGACGCATTGTAAAACGCATGCCGTACAATTTGTCGCCGCGAATCGACGTAAAACCGTTGCACGACGACGCGCCCTCGGTTAGGTTGCGCAGCGCGGACGAGGCGGGGAAACTCGGGCCGTCCGCAAACCCCGTGGAGGGGTGGCCGAGTGGCTGAAGGCGCACGCTTGGAAAGCGTGTAAACGGGAAACTGTTTCGCGGGTTCGAATCCCGCTCCCTCCGCCAGCTTCAAAAAGGGCTCCGCAGGTGCGGGGCCCTTTTTCCGTGTGTCATATATGCACCGTATTTCAGTTCTAGATGAATAGGTCCCGACCCTAGCTTTGCTTTGTGGTTTTGGCGCCTATAACCCCAAAGAGCGAACCGACCGCAAGCAACGTCGCGACCGACAGCAAGAGACCGACCATCCCCGTTGGCGCCAGCAGGGCGGCGAATTGCGGACCGAGGCTTGCTCCCAGAAAAATGGTGAACGCATAAATCGAAACGGCGGCCCCGCTCGACTCGGGGGCGGCTTGGGCGACGCCCTGCACGATTGCCGGCGCGGCGATTAGGATGCCGGCGACGCAAGCGGCAAGACCGCCGGCCAGCGCCCATGTTTGCTCCGCGGCCAAAGCCGTGACGGCGAGCGAGAGCGCCGATAGCCCCAATCCCGAAAAAATGCGCGCGCGCAGCGACAGCCGCCCCAGGCGAAGGACGAGGAAGGGCACGGCGAGCATGACGGGTAAGGCCGAAGCCCTCACCAGAAACAAGCGCGTCGGATCGGCCCGCAAGTCTTGCGGACCATATAAAGAAAGCCCCGATAGGACGGCGACAAAGCCGCCGAGCAAAGTCAACGCCGCGCCATACAACGCCAGGAGCCGCCATTGTAGCAAGAGATCCGGCAAGGCCAGAAGCGCTTTACCAACGTGCCTCTCGGCGGCGCCCGATGAGCGCGCCAACAGCCGCTCGGCCGCCAACGCGAGACCCAAGATGACCGGCGCCGGGATGAAAAATGCGAAACGCCAGCCGAGCCGGACCTCGATCACTTGACCAAAGAGCTGCATCAACACCGCCGACGCCAACGCTCCGGCCTGTATGGCGGTCGTTGCGAAGGCGCGGACCTCCTCATGAAGATCGCGGGCGATATAGGTGAACACGGGCGCCGCGAAGAAACCGGCGGTGAAACCCTGAAGGGCGCGCAACAAGATCAGCATCGCGAAACCAGGGGCGACGGCCACGATCAGCGTCGTAAGCGCGCTTGCGACCAGGGACAAGACGATGACCTTCTTCGCGCCCCAAACATCGGCAAGCGGCCCCGCCAACAGCCCGGCAAAGGCGTAGGGAATGCCGAAAACCGTCACGGTGACGGCGAGGCTTGCCGCCGGGCGTGCGAAATCCACCGCCATCGGCGCGAACAGCGAAATGACAATATACGTCTGCCCAACGACCAAGATGGCGGCTATTGTAAGCAAAATGATTTCTTTACGGGCGGGTCGAGGCGATCGTTCCGACATTGCACGGCGCTCCATCCAACCATTCGGTTGGCTATCTATAGTATCCAACTGAATGGTTGGCAAGGGGAGAAAACATGCGTGATGCAGGTGCAACGCGCCGCAGGATCCTCGATGCGGCGCGCGTCGAGTTTTCAAATTTTGGGCTTGCCGGGGCGCGCATCAATCGGATCGCGGCGGCATCCGGCGCGAATAAGGAACGAATTTATGCAAACTTCGGCTCGAAAGAGGGGCTTTTCGACGCGGTCATGAGCGATACGCTCGCGGCGCATGCCGAAACGGTTGGACAATGGGGAGCGTCGCCCGAAGCCCTGATCGATCGCCTGGGGCAAGCCCACGAGCAAGCGCCCGATCTCCTGCGGTTGATGTTGTGGGAGGCTTTGCAATTTGGCGGTGGCCCGGTGCCCGATGAAGAGCGCCGCCGCCAACATTATCGGCGCAAGGCAGAACGGCTGAAAACTTTTTTCGGGATTGAAGATAGCGCAAAATCCGCCGCCGCGATGCTCACGCTGATCGGGCTCGCCGCATGGCCGTCAACCTTGCCGCAGCTTGCCAACATGCTCTGCCCGCCAGGAGAGGAAGAGGCCTTCGAAGCCGCGCAACGCGATCTGCTCCATCGTCTGGCAAAAGCCGCGCTTGAAGATGGGCGCTGAAACGGGACGTCGAGCCCTTTCACACGGAAGCGTAATTTTAGGGGTTCTTTCGCGTAGGGGGTCACAGGGGGAAATTAGTCACTGAGGAAATTATTAAGAGCGCCCCTGACGCCCATGAGGTCCCATTCTTCTTTTTTATCCGACCGGCGGCAGGCGGCCCAGGGCGTGGGTGATCAGCCAGGCGGAGCGGTCCTGTTTGGCGATCAGGCCCTGGGGTGCGGCAAGCCATTGGCGGATGAAGACAAGAAGTTCGTCGCAGTCCTGGGCGTCGGTGATATCGCCGATCAACCAACTCCAGCGACCCGGCGCGGCGACCGAAGCGCGCAAGGCGCGTTTACAGTTGCCCAGGCAGGTTTGGGGCGAGATTTGGATTTCTTCGTTCAGCTCGCTGCGTCTCAGCAGGCTTTCGATCCGCATCCGCAACGGGTCTGCGCCGGAGGAGACGCCGCGGGCGCCGGCCTTTTCGCGCACTCGGCATTGACCGCAGACGTGAAGGGCCGCCGGGCTCATGCGGCGCCGACATTCACGCCCACGCCGAGGGGCGCGCCCAATGGACGCAGGGGGGCGATGTGCAAGTGGCCGTTGCGGGTGCGTAGGACCTCGGCCTCGATATCGTAGACGTCGGCGAGAAGCGCCCCGGTAAGCACGCTTTCGCTGGGACCGTGGGCGACGAGGCGACCGTTTTTCAGGAAAATAACGCGTTCGGCGAAACGCGCGGCGAGGGACAAATCGTGTGTGACCAAGACGACCGTCATGATCCGGCGGCGCGCCAGATCGCGCAGGCCGTCGAGCACCAGCATTTGGCGGTGCAGGTCGAGGGCGCTGGTCGGCTCGTCGAGAAGCAAGATCCTGGGGGCCCGGTAGACCGCCTGGGCGAGGCCCGCCAATTGGCGCTGTCCGCCGCTGAGGGTGTCGAGCGTGCGCTGGCCGAGGTGTTCGATGCCCAGGGTTTCCAGGGCGTCCCGGGCCGCCGTCAGGGCGTCGTCGCCGACCCTCAAGCCGAGGCTGTCGTGACGACCGAGCAGAACCGCCTCCAACACCGTCAGATTGACCCGCGCCAGGCCGTCCTGAGGCAGATAGGCGATGGTGGCCTTGTCGGGAGTGTCGGCGTTGTCCCCGTCGCCGGGTTCGAGAACAATGCTGCCCGTCGTCGGGACAAGCCCGGAAAGGGCCTTCAGAAGGGTCGATTTTCCCGCCCCGTTGGGGCCCAGAACGGCGACCGCCTCGCCCGAGGTGAAAGACAGTGAAAGCGGATGGAGCACGCATGTCGCGCCATAGCGCACGGAAAGGTCGCTAATTTCGATGTTCATATCGCTACCTTCTTTTTACGTACGATCAAAACGAATAGGAACGGCACGCCGATGACGGCGGTGACGATGCCGATTGGAATCAGCGCCCCCGGCGAGATCATTTTCGATAGGATCGACGCCCCGGCCATGATGAACGCGCCGCCCAGGGCGGACAGGGGGATCAGGTAACGCTGATCCTCGCCGACGAAGGCGCGGGCGATGTGCGGCGCGACCAGGCCGACGAACCCGATGGTGCCGACGAAGGCGACCGCTCCGGCGGTCAGCAGAGACGTCAGAACCAGGATGCGTAGCCGCAGTCCTTCGACCGAGAGGCCCAGGCTGCGCGCGTTTTCATCGCCCAGGCCCAGCGCCGTCAATTTCCAGGCGTCACGGGCGATCCAGGGCAGCACGAGCAGGAATATCCCTCCCGAAACCTTGACCGAGGTCCAGTTGGCCTTGAGCAGGCTGCCGAATAGCCAAAAGACGATTTCCTGCAATACCTCGGGCGAGGCCAAGTACTGCGTCAACGATTGCAGCGACTGAAACAAAAACAGCATGGCGATCCCGGCGAGGACCAGCACGTCGGTGGAAAACCCACGCGCGCGTCCCATCGCCCAAACGCCGAGACAGGCGACGAACGCCATGGCGAAGGCCATCACCGCGACGCTGGCCCACTCGACGTAGGCGATAGTAATGCCGAACAGGATGCTGATGGCGGCGCCGAAACCGGCCGCCGCCGAAATGCCCAGGGTGTACGGGCTGGCCAGGGGGTTGCGTAAGATGGTCTGCATCGCCGCCCCCGACACCCCCAATGACGCGCCGACGGCCAGCGCGGTCAGGGTCATCGGCAGGCGGATGTCCCACACGATGGCCAGCAGGGCGGTGTCGGTGATCGCGCCGGGGTGGATCAAGACCGCCCAGACCTGGGCGAAGGGCAACATCGACGGCCCGCTGGCGACGTCGGCGACGGCGGCGGCGATGACCGCGAAAAAACCGCCGAGCAGGGCGAGAACGCGCCGCCACTGCCGCGCGCGATAAACGATGATGGTGGACGAAAGGGAGGTCATGCGCGCTGTCCGGGACGCCGCGGATGCGGCGTCCCGGCCCTTTCCTTTTTAATGAACCGTGGCCATGAACGACCCGTCGGCCTTGATCGGCAGGTAGCGCGCGTAAAACCGCCGTAGGTTGGCTTCGGGATCGACATCCTTGAAAGCGGTGGGATGCAGCGCCTTGGCCAAATACTGCAAGAAGGTGTAGTCATACAGCGTGCGCGCGCCGCCGTGGTACAAGGCCAGGACGCGTTTCGCTTTGACCGCGTCCAGTCCGGCCCAACCGGGCCGCTTCAGGTAGCCCGCCAGACGGTCCTCGGTTTGCTTTTTCGAGACGCCGAACCCCATCACCACGGCTTTGTCGTTGTGTACCCAGTACGATCCCGGGATCATGATTAACTGTGGGTTCTGAGCGATGACATATTCGGGGTTCAAGGGACCGACCTTGGAAATCTTGCCGTCGGCGATATTCTTCGCCCCGGCCAGATTGATGACGCCGCCCCACATGTAGCCGTTGCCGTAGGAATTGCCGTATTCGCCGGCGCCCTTATTGCCGAGCTCGACATAGACCCGCATCGGCTTATCGTTGGCGTTGACGATCCGCGCCTCGACGTCGGTGACGGCGGCGGCGTAAGCGTCGGCCAGCTCCTTGGCGCGTTTGGGCGCGCCCATCACGGCGCCGATGACTTGCGTGCTCAACACATGGGTGGGGACGGTCTGGGCGTTATAATCGACAACGACGACGGGAATTCCCGCCGCTTCGAGCCGACCGACCGTATCGCCCAGGGCCTTGAATTGCCAGGTGGCGAGGATCGCCACGTCGGGATGCAGGGAAATTGCCAATTCCAGGTTGAACGACGCGTTGTCCGTGCCGCCGATATCGGCCAGCTTTTCAATTCGGGGAATGACCTTGGCGTAGGCTTTCCATTGCGAATTGCGCCAATCGTGCCAGGCCGCCTTGCTGATGCCGACGACCCGGTCGTAGGCGCCGGGGCCGGTGATGGCGAGAAAATCCTCGAAATAAAAGCCCAGCAACACCCGTTTCGCCGGTGCGGCGATGGTGCGCTCGCGCCCCAGGACGTCGGTGATGGTGATCTGGGCGTGGGCGACGCCGGAAAATCCCAAAACAGGCAGGGCGAAGGCCCAAACCAAGCAAGCCAGATAAACTGTTTTCTTCAAAGTACGCATAATTCATTTTCCCGTTACCGGTCCGCCGCGCCCGAGGCGCTGGCGCGCGATGTGCGCACCGCCCCGGTGACGTCCAGTTCATATTGGTCGTATCGAAATTAAGGGTCATGGCGCCGAAAACGGCGCGCCCGGCGCACGTTCACAAACGCGAACGGCGTCCGATGAACGTTCCGAAATCCACGAATTTAGGACACGTGGATAGGCGGTGCGCGCAATCGAGGCGGGGAGGAAAGGGAGAGGACGGGTTTAAAGTTCGATACCGGCGGACGTATCGGCTTTAAATGGATGGCGCCGATGATGGCGAGGCTTGGAATGCGTGGGACATCGGCCACGTGTTTGATAATTGGCAGGCAGAACGGACAAAAACCGCCTTGTGCGATATCGCTGGGCGGAATTTTTTCGCCGGGGTTCAGGGCGACGCGTTTGTATCCGTCGGAGGTGCAAGCGACGACGACGTTGAGGGCGGCGTCTAGCTTTGCGCGTTCCACCCCGTTTGCAGACGCGCCGGGAACAATCATCGAAGCGATGATGTTGAGGCACATCGCCCACAGCGTCAGCCGCGCCATCGCGGCGCGGCGCGACTTGGCCGATGTCGCCGCCGTCCACGCGCGAGGACGCGAACCAATGTTCGCCGCCCGGCGGAACATCGCCAAAAACTGGCGTAGCGGTCCTACCCTCACGTGACGACGTTTCCCCACTAAGCCCCAAGCTGCGGGTTCTGGGCATTGCTACCCCGGACCGCAGGTGTCCCAATGACGTTTCTTTAGGGCGTTTCGAAATGCCATTGGGACGTTTTTCCCCCATGCTGTCAAGGGGGGTGGGGGTATAGAGGGCGCATGGGCGGTAAAATTTCAGTACGCGTCGCGCCGTCATGCGCCTCGTCGCGCGGGCGTCATTGGCGCTGGCATGGTGGTCGGGGGAAGGGTAAATTGGTTGGGTCGGTGTCCAGATATCGCGGTCGCCATCGCCATCTCACTATTTTCCCCGCGGCCTCGCCCGCCCCTGTGAAGGATTTTTTCGTGCCCCTGTCCTTAGCCATGTCCAGTCTTGTCGCTACGTCCGACACCCCGACCGTTGCGGTCACCGCCCTCGATGAGGAGACTTTTGCCGATTGGGTGTTGCGTCAACCGTCCGCGCTGCAAACGTGGTTGCGTACGACGGGGTTTTACGCCAAGCCGGGAACGATAGCGTTTTTGGCGACCGAGGGTGACACCCCGGCGCCCGGCGCCGTGAGCCGTGTTCTATTCGGCGTCGGCGCCGGACAAATCGAAGATTGGGCGGCGTTGCGCGCGGGCTTGCCGGTCGGGGTCTACACCTTGGACGGTGACCTGTCCGCAGAGACGGCGCATCGCGCCGCATTGGGTTGGGCGATGGAGGCCTATCGTTTCGACGCTATGAAGGGTGCGCCCGGTGTGGGAACGAACCACCATGAACGTCACCGGGAAAATGCCTCCGCGCCGATTCTTATCTGGCCCGAGGGGTGCGCGCGCGAGGAAGTCCGCCGTGAGATCGAGGCGACGGCGTTGGTGCGCGACCTGATTAACACCCCGGCGTCGCACATGGGGCCGGGCGAACTGGCCGCGGCGGCCGAAGACTTGGCTGCGCGCCATGGGGCGACATGTACCGTGATCGTCGGCGACGATCTCCTCGCCGCCGATTATCCGGCGATCCATGCCGTCGGTCGCGCCGCCGCGCCGTCGGCTGCACCGCGCTTGATCGATATGACCTGGGGAAACGCGAGCGATCCCAAGGTGACGCTGGTCGGCAAGGGGGTGTGTTTCGACACCGGGGGGCTGAACCTGAAAAGCGGTGGCAATATGAAGCTGATGAAAAAAGACATGGGCGGCGCGGCCCATGTCCTTGGCTTGGCGCACATGATCATGTCGGCGGGGCTGAAGCTGCGCCTTCGGGTCTTGATTCCCGCCGTGGAAAATAGCGTTTCGGCGGCGGCGCTGCGGCCGTCCGACGTTGTCCTTACGCGCAGCGGAAAAACGGTGGAAATCGGCAATACCGACGCCGAGGGTCGCGTTATTTTGGCCGACGCCTTATTCGCGGCGTGCGCCGAAGATCCCGAATTGGTCTGCGATTTCGCCACCCTCACCGGGGCCGCGCGCGTCGCCTTGGGAACGGATATTCCGGCCCTGTTCGGCAACGACGACACCATCGTCGCGGCGGTGCTTGACGCCGCTCGCGCCGAAGGCGATCCCCTGTGGGCGTTGCCGCTGTGGCAGCCATATGCGCGTCAAACCGAAAGCCTGCTCGCCGATCTGCGCAACGATACCGATTCGTCTTACGGCGGGGCGATTACGGCGGCGCTGTTCCTTCAGGCGTTCGTCGCGTCGGGGACGCCGTGGACCCATGTCGATCAGATGGCATGGAACGTCGCTGGCCGACCGGGTCGCCCGGTGGGTGGCGAGGCGCAAGGACTGCGTGCGTTCTTCCGCTATCTCAAAAATCGTTTCGAATGAAAAACGATGGATTAGGCATTGCCGATGCGCCCCGACTGGGATATTTAATAAAAACGCTTTCGAAATGAAATGCGCGCGAGGCCATTGCTCGGCGCTGTTGGGCTCGGCGCAGTTAGGGAAATGCGGACAATGCGGACGAGGGGACGCCCCGCGGGGGTCTCGGTAATTTCGGTGCGGGATGATTTTGCCAGATGACGATCGAACTCAGTGAATTGCAGGCTCTGGACATGTGGCGGCGGGCGATCGTGGAAAGCGTTCGTCTCGACGCCCCGGATCTTTCGGCGCGCCAAATGGCCCTGTTGCTCAGCGTTTACTTGACGCCGTCGCCCCACACCGTGCGCGGCCTGGCGAAGATTTTGAAAATTTCCAAGCCGGCGGTGACGCGCGCCATCGATCGTCTTAGCGATATGGGGATGGTGCGCCGTAAACCCGATGAACACGACCGTAGAAGCGTTTTTATTCAGCGCACCGTCCGGGGATCCGTTTTCCTGCGCGAATATGGCGAATTAATCGTACAGGCGGCTAAAAAAGCATAAACGAGCCTCCCGGCGCGGCGTCTATTTTTGGTTGCGAAGCGGCGTTTTCAGCGAACTTCCATGCCGCTGTCGGTGCCGGTGCCGGTGTCGGTGCGCACGCGCTGGCGTGCGGGTGGGCGGAAGCGAGCCAGATAGGTGGGCAAGATCGTGTCCAACGCATGCGGCGTGACGGCCAGTTCGGCCAATCCCGGCGCGCCGCGTGGGATGATGTTGTCGGTACGTAACAACTCGACCTGGTCGCGCGTCAGCGGGGGATGGGGTAACCGTTCGAGGAAAAAGGCGAGAGCCTTGGCGGCGGCGAGGGGAACCGGAAGAAGGATCGGTTCGCGGCGGCACACGCGCGCCATCTTGGCGAGCAATTGGGCGAAGGAAAAAACCTGCGGACCGCCGAGACTGTAAGTCTCGCCCCGGCAGCTGTCCCGCGTCAAGGCGTGGCCGATGGCGTCGGCGACATCGCCGACGTAAACCGGCTGAAAAAGAGGGCCGCCGGCATGTGCCGCGGTGTTGGACAACAGCGCTGCGCCAATGACGGGCAGGACGGGTTGATAGAGCATCATCGCGGCGAAGGTGTTGAAAAATTGATCTTCGGGGCCGAAAATCACCGAGGGACGCAGGATTGTCACATTGGGGAAGGCGGCGCGGACCGCCTCTTCGCCGGCGGCCTTGGTGGCGGCGTACAGGGCTTTCGACTGGGCGTCGGCGCCCAAGGCGGAGATATGAACCAGGCGCGCAAGCCCAAGATTTTGGGCGCTTCGGGCGATGGTTTCTCCGCCCCGCACGTGGATGCGCTCGAAATCCCCCTTCGATTTCTCATAGAGGATACCGACAAGATTAACCGCGGCGGTGGCTCCACTCAGGGCCGCGCCGACGCTGTCGGGGTCGAGGATATTGGCCCGGATCGGCAAGATTTGTCCGACATTTCCCAACGGTTTTAAAAAACCCGCGGCCTCGACGTCGCGCACGGCGACGCGAATCGTCCAGCCCTGGCGCGCGAGACGCCGAACCAAGTGCCGACCCAGAAAACCGGATCCTCCAAATACGGTGATAATTTGCCGTTGCATGGTGCTCTCCTTACGATCGAAGATGGTGGTGGCAAGAACGATAGCAGGCCAAAGCGGGTGATGGCGTGGATGTCGCCGCGCCGGACGGTCAGGTGGTGTGCGCGGCGCCCCTATACATGTAGGTCAGTATTTTCGGCCCGTCGGCATAACCGGTGTGGAGCATGTCGATGTCGAAACCGGCGGCGCGGATTAGCGCGCCCGGGTCGCGGTTGAGGTGGCATCCCCCGCTGCACCAACCCCACGGCGTGTCGAGGCGATTTTGCCAGCGTGCGACGCCGGCTTCGGGTGCGAGGCCATGCTCGACGAAAATAAATGTTCCGCCGGGTTTGAGGACGCGGCGTATTTCGGCCAGGGCGGTTGTGACGCCGGCGATCGAACACAAGGTCCAGGTGCTCAGCACGGTGTCCATGGTGTTGTCGTCGAGGGGAATTTTTTCCGCCTCAAGATCCAAAAACTGAACGGCGAAGGGCATGGTGCGCGCCGCCGTCGCCGCTTTTTTGCGTAGGCCCGGATGGGGTTCCAAGGCCGTGACGGTGTTGACGCGTTCAGCGTCGTAAAAAGGCATGTTGAGTCCCGACCCGGCCCCGATTTCAAGAACCTCGCCTCGGGCCTGGGGAACGTAGCGTTCGCGCTCGGCCCGCACGGTAGGCGAGCGCATCGCCAGATCGATCGCGGTGGGTAAGATGTATCGGTCGAAAAAACCCATGGTGCGCCTCGTCCGTAAAGCGGCAGGTCAGCATAGCCCCCTCCTTCCTTCGGGATCAAGAACAAGAGATGGAGACGAGCGGCGGAGTGACGAGAAAAAAACGGTGAATTCCCGACCAAACTGTGGATTGGCGGTTGACGCGTCGTGCTGCGGGCGCTAAATGCATGCCTCGCGGTCGTTGTTTCGTGGCGTCCGCCCGTAGCCTGCCCAGGTGGCGGAATTGGTAGACGCGCTGGCTTCAGGTGCCAGTGGCCGCAAGGTCGTGGAAGTTCGAGTCTTCTCCTGGGCACCACTCTTCCCTCTTTATTGACGGGGCGAAACGGCGGCGAGCGGTCGCGCAACGACCCGCCGACGGGACGAGGACACATGCAGACACCGCAAATTCATATTCACCAGGGAGATCTGCCCGACGGATTGGATTTTGGCGCAAGCGTCGCCGTCGATTCGGAAACCCTCGGCCTTCTTCCCCACCGCGATCGTTTGTGTGTCGTGCAGTTGTCCGCCGGTGACGGCGTGTGCCATCTGGTGCAGTTCGCCAAGGGGGGGTACGACGCCCCCAATCTCAAGGCTCTGTTCGCCGACCCTTCGGTAACCAAAATTTTTCACTATGCCCGTTTCGACATCGCGGTGATCAAGAAATATCTCGGCGTCGCCTGTGCGCCGATCTATTGCACCAAGGTCGCCTCGCGGTTGACCCGCACCTACACCGATAAACACGGCTTGAAGGAGTTGTGCCGGGAATTGATCGGGGTTGAAATTTCCAAGGAACAGCAATCCTCGGATTGGGCCAGCGAAACCCTAAGCCCCGAACAGCAGGTTTATGCGGCGACGGATGTCCTTTACCTCCATCGTTTGCGCGACATTCTCGAATACCGTTTGGCGCGTGAGGGACGAACCGAGTTCGCGCGGGCGTGCTTCGCCTTTTTGCCCACGCGCGCCGATCTCGATCTTGGCGGTTGGGCGGACTGTGATATTTTCGCGCACTGACAACGCCAAGTCGGCTGATGACGTTAAGAACGCATCCTAAATAGTTTGATATTGTTGACGATTTTAGTCAACTGGCCCATATTGGGATCACGCGATCGGACGGTCGACTCCGGGCCGTGGCGGCGTGTCGATTTTTCGCCATGACGATCCCGCCCAGCGGATCGAGAGGGCCTGAAGACCGGGACGGGAATACACAGAATGAAGAGCATATACGCAGCCCCTGAAACCCGTGCGCCCCGGACCGGCGATGCGCAAGCCATTGCGGCGGGCAAGCGGGTGCTCGAGATCGAGGCCGCGGGCGTCACGGCCCTCGGCCGGGCCCTTGATGGGGCGTTCGCCCAGGCGATCGACCTGCTTGAACGCACCCGGGGGCGCGTGATCATCACCGGGATGGGGAAAAGCGGCCATATCGGCCGTAAGATCGCGGCGACGCTGGCGTCGACGGGCGCGCCGTCACAGTTTGTTCACCCCGGCGAGGCGAGCCACGGCGATCTTGGCATGATCCAAGACGGCGATGCGATTATAGCTTTGTCCAATTCGGGTGAAACGTCGGAACTTTCCGATGTCGTCGCCTATGCCAAACGTTATGGGCACCCCTTGATCGCGATGACCGGGAGGGCCGGCAGCACCCTTAGCGAGGCCGCCGATGTCGCTCTGGTCATTCCCGCCAGCCCCGAGGCGTGCGCCATTGGGCTGGCGCCGACCACATCGACGACGGTGATGTTGGCGCTGGGCGATGCGCTGGCGGTGGCGTTGATGGAACGCAAGGGGTTTTCCGCCGACGATTTTTACAATTTTCACCCCGGCGGCAAATTGGGCAATCGGCTTTTGAAGGTCGAGGATCTGATGCACGTCGGCATGCGGGTGCCTTTGCTGACCGAGGATACTTTGATGGCCGACGTCCTTATCGATATGTCGGCCAAGGGATTTGGCGCGGTCGGCGTGATCGACGCGGGGGGACGCCTTAAGGGCGTGATTACCGACGGCGATCTCAGGCGCAACATGAGCCCACAGTTGGTCGGTCTCAGCGCCCGCGAGGTGATGACCCCGGGAGGCGTCACCGCGCGCCCCAAGATGTTGGCGAGCGAGGCCCTGGCGGTGATGAACGCGCGCAACATCACGGCCTTGTTCGTCGAGGATGATAACCGTCCCGTCGGAATTGTGCATATTCACGACTGTTTGCGCGCGGGTTTGGCGTGAGGTGAGATGTGAGCCTCCCCCCCCTTCCCCCGCCGCCGCCATTTCCCTTCCGCCGTACCGCGGGGGCGCCGGGGGACGAACCTCCGCCGCCGGCGCGCCGACCGCCCCTTGCGCAAAAGCATGCGGTTTACGCGGACACCCATGCGCGCGCCGCCTATACGCCGGGGTATTCGCGTTTCGTCGCCTGGATGAAGATCGTCTTGCCCTTGATCGCCGTGATGCTGTTGGCGATGGTCGCCGCGTGGCCGTATCTACAAAGAAAAGACAACCTGTTTCGTCTCGGCTTTTCGGCCCTGACCATGAGCGACACCGAGACGTCGGGAATGGTCAACGTGCGCTATGTCGGGACCGACGGTAAGGGGCAGCCGTTTAGCGTCACGGCGGATCTTGCCCGTTCCAGCGACAAGTCGGCGGCGGTGATCGATCTTGAATTGCCCAAGGCGGACATTACGCTTAAAGATGGCTCGTGGGTGGCGCTGACCGCCGATACCGGGCGTTATCTGCGCGCAAAAGGGGTGCTCGATCTTAAGGGAAAGGTCAACGTGTTTCACGATTCGGGATACGAGTTAAAAACCGATGCGGCCGAATTGAACCTGAAACAGGGGACGGTGGTTAGCCACACCACGGTGCGCGGACAAGGCCCGATCGGAGAAATTCGCTCTCAGGGGATGACGCTGTTCGACAAGGGGAAAACCATTGTTTTCACCGGAAAAACCTATCTGACCTTGTATCCGGGGCCACGTAAGGGGCCAAGGGTGTCGGGGGGGACGCAACAATGAGAATATTCGATCGAGTTCTACCGAGAGCGTTCCGGGTCGTGTGGGTCGGGCTCGCCGTCGTGGTATTGAGCGCGGTGGCCACCGCCCATGCTCAAGGTCTTAATTTTAACGGCGTCGGGGGAAATTCGCCGATCGAGATCGAGGCCGATAACGGCATCGAATGGCAGCAGCGCAGCCTGATGTTTATCGCGCGGGGCAATGCGCACGCCACCCGGGGAAACGTGACCATCCGTGCGGACGAGCTGCGGGCTTATTACCGTCAGATCAAAGGCGGCGGGACGGAGATTTGGCGTCTTGACGCCGTGGGGCACGTCCAGGTTACGACTCCCGGCGAAACCGCCTATGGCGGGCATGCCGTCTACGATGTCGATAACGCCGTTCTGGTGCTTTCCGAAGGCAATCCGGTGCGCCTGCTGACGGCGACGACGGAGATCACCGCCCGCAAGCAGATCGAGTACTGGGATAAAAAGCAGGTTGCGGTGGCGCGCGGGAGCGCCCAAGTCATTCAGGACGCCAAAAAGCTCTCGGGGGACGTCATCACCGCGCGAATCCGCAAAAATGCCCAGGGAAAAACTGAAATCTGGCAGGTCGAGGCCTTTGACAACGTCGTCATTCACACCCAGCAGGATGTGGTCACTGCGGCGCGCGGGGTTTATAATCTGACCAGCGGGGTTGCTCGGCTTAGCGGATCGGTTACAATTACGCGTGGTCCCAATCGTTTGAACGGGTGTCGCGCCGACGTTAACCTCAAAACCGGTATTAGCACATTGCTCAGTTGTCCCGGCGCACCCGCGAAAGCACCGGCCCCGGGGGGGATGGGGAACGGGCAAGGCGGGCGGCGAGGCGCGCAGAGCCAGGGCCCGTCGGGGGAGCGTGTCCATGGCGTTTTGATACCGAATTCTAAATTGAAAACCAAGCCCCAAGGCAAGTGAGTCCGCCGCCTGCGGACCGATTGGGGGCCGAAAGGATATCGCCACAATGGCGCTTGAAACGACCAACTCTACAGCCGATGGGGCCAAGTCCCCAAATTCAGGTCGGCCCGGAGGCGCGACCGGGGACCTTGGCGCGGGCGCACCCCGTCTGGTGCGCGATAATCGTGGACTGTCCGCGCATAATCTGGGCAAACGGTTTAAGAAACGTCCCGTGGTTTCGGGCGCCAGCCTGTCGCTCCAGCGCGGCGAGGTGGTCGGCCTTTTGGGCCCCAACGGGGCCGGAAAAACAACATGCTTTTATATGATTACCGGTTTGATTTCGCCGGACTATGGGTCCATCGTGCTCGACGGCGAGGATATCACGGATCTTCCTATGTATCGTCGCGCGCGCCTGGGAGTCGGCTATCTGCCGCAGGAAGCCTCTATTTTTAGGGGGCTGACGGTGGAAAATAATATTCGTGCCGTGCTCGAAACGGTCGAACCGTCCTGGGAGAAACGCGAAACGACCCTGGATACCTTACTTGCGGAATTTTCGATTACCCATATTCGGCGGACGCCGGCGCAGGCCCTTTCGGGGGGGGAGCGACGGCGTGTCGAAATTGCCCGGGCCCTCGCGTCCAACCCCCATTTTATCCTTCTCGACGAGCCGTTCGCCGGAATCGATCCGATCGCGGTTGGGGATATCCGTGAGTTGGTCGTACATCTAAAGGACCGGGGCATCGGCGTTTTGATTACCGACCACAATGTGCGCGAGACGCTCGACGTGATCGAGCGGGCTTATATCATTCACGATGGGCGAATGCTGATGGAAGGCGCGCCCTCCGATATCGTCGGCAACGAGGATGTGCGCCGTGTTTACTTGGGCGACCGTTTTAGGTTGTAATTCGGCTTTGGGTCCGACTTTTGGGGAAAGGGGTCGAGGATAATGGTTCTGTCGCCGCGGCTCGATTTGCGTCAAAGCCAGTCCTTGGTGATGACGCCGCAGTTGCAGCAAGCCATCAAGCTGTTGCAGCTGAATAATCTTGAGCTATCGGCCTATGTCGAACAGGAAATGACGCAAAACCCCCTGTTGGAGCGCGAGGACGGTGTTTTAGCCGACGACGATCGTGGCGACAATCATCGCGATGGCTCGCATGAGGGCGGCGATTTCTCTTCCTCCGGACAGGATTTTGACGGTGCGCTCGGCGGCGAGGGCCCGCGTCCGGCGGATGACGGAGGCTCTGCATCCGGCGGCGGCGAAGACGATCACGGCGCGGTTCGAGACCTTAACCTGGACGAAGGGGCCGCGGGAGAGCATACCCGCAGCGAGGGCGCGCTGGATGTGGATTATGACAACACCTGGAACAGCGCCGAGGATGGCGGCGAGAAAGCGGCGGCGCCGCAAACCGAAGGGCACAGCACCTCGGGCGATCGGGATGACTGGGGCGCGCGCTCCAATGGCGGCGCGGGCGGCGGCGGCGCGGGCCAGTATGGCGGTGAATTGCCCAGTCTCGAACAAACCTTGGCCGGCGAGGTCAGCTTACGCGACTATCTGATGAGCCAGGTCCGTCTGATGGTCTCGACCCCGGGTGATGAGATCATCGCCGTCAGCCTGATCGATTCCCTGGATGAAATCGGCTATATGCGCGGCGATCTCGCCGATATCGCCGAGCGTCTCGGGGTAAGCGTTGATGCGGTGGAGGCGGTTTTGACGGTGATGCAGGGGATCGATCCGGCGGGATTGTTCGCGCGCGATCTTGGCGAATGTCTGGCTTTGCAGTTGATCGATAAGGACCGCTTCGATCCGGCGATGAAGACCCTGCTTGGCAATCTCGATCTTCTGGCGCGACGCGACTATGCGCGGTTGCGAAAGATTTGCGGCGTCGATGGCGACGATCTCGGCGAAATGATAAATGAGCTGCAAGCGCTCGACCCCAAGCCGGGGCGGCGTTTCGATCATTCTATCACCCAGGCGATCGTGCCCGACGTCTTTATGCGCGCGGGGGCCGATGGACAGTGGATCATCGAACTGAACGGTGATACCTTGCCGCGGGTTTTGATCAACAACAGCTATTACGCCGAAGTCTCGCGCGCCGTGGCCAAGGGAAAAAACAAGGGCGAGGAAAAGCGTTATATCAATGAGTGTTATCAATCCGCGAGTTGGTTGGTGAAAGCGCTCCATCAGCGCGCCACGACGATCATGAAAGTCGCCAGTGAAATCGTGCGCATGCAGGACGGTTTTTTCGTTCATGGCGTCAGCGCCTTGCGCCCCTTGGTCCTTCGTGATGTCGCCGATGCGATCGGGATGCACGAGAGTACGGTTTCACGCGTGACGTCGAACAAATACATCGCCACGCCGCGGGGCATTTTCGAGTTAAAATATTTTTTCACGTCCGCCATTTCCAGCGCCGACGGCGGCGACGCCTACTCCGCCGAGGCGGTGAAAAGCCGGATAAAATCCCTTGTTGATGGCGAGCCGGCGCACAAAATACTATCCGACGACAAAATCGTCGATCTGTTAAAGGACGAGGGTATGGACATCGCCCGTCGCACTGTCGCCAAGTACCGTGACGCCTTGGGCATCCCATCTTCCGTGACGCGTCGTCGGGAAAAGAGGCAACAATCATAATAGGCTGGTGTCACGGGCTGAATAATTCAGGGTGGAAAATCGCGGAAGAGTCAAACTTCCGCACAGGAGGGGAACGGATGTGTAACTTGACTTGGTGAAGCACGGGAACTACCTTCCCGGTCTTCCCTGGGGTATGGTTATCGGGCGGACTCGACGCCGCAGTGCCCTCGCAATCGGAACGGCGTCCCGTGCGGTCGCCTCGTGTGGTCGCCTGGAGCGGGACGCTCAATCAACAGGATGTCGGATTTTTATGGATATTACAGTTAAAGGCAAACAAATCGACGTTGGCGATTCCCTGCGCGGATACGTCGAAGAAAATTTAACCGGTGGGGTCGTCAAGTATTTTGAAAAGGCAATTGACGCAACGGTCGTATTTTCCAAGCCGACGCACGATTTTTCCGTTGATATCACGGTTCATGCCGGGCGCGGAGTATCGGTGCAGGGTCATGGCGAAGGCGCCGATGCACACACCGCCTTCGACGGCGCCCTGGAGCGAATCTCCAAGCAATTGCGCCGTTATAAGCGGCGCTTGACCGATCACCACAAACGTGTTCCAGAGGTAACCTCCGCCCAGTATGCGATTATCGCCCAGGAAACCTCCGACGAGGAACCGGTGGAAGATTCGCATCCCGCGATCGTCGCGGAAATGGTTCAGGAGATCGCCACCCTTTCGGTTAGCGAAGCGGTGATGCGCCTCGATCTTGGCGATCTTCCGGTCGTTGTTTTTCGCAATGGGGCGAACGGGGGCGTCAACGTTGTTTATCGCCGCCACGACGGCAATGTGGGTTGGGTCGATCCGACGAATGTCGCCCCTTGAGCCGCTTCGGGCCGTCTTTCTTGCCGAATAAGCCACAGGATGGGATCATGGAAATCAGCGATCTTTTGAGTGAGTCCAGCATAATCGCCAACTTGCGGGTGACCAGCAAGAAACAGGCGATGCAGGAATTATCAAGGAAAGCATCGGAAGTTTGCGGACTGCATGAACGCGCGATTTTTGATGTCCTGATGGAGCGTGAGCGCTTGGGCACCACCGGCGTCGGCAACGCGATCGCCATTCCTCACGGAAAACTGGCGAATCTCGATCGTTTGTACGGGGTTTTCGCCCGTCTTGAAAATCCCGTTGATTTTAATGCGATCGACGATCAGCCGGTGGACCTTATTTTCATGTTGTTGGCTCCGGAAACCGCCGGGGCCGATCACCTGAAGGCCCTGGCTCGGGTGTCGCGGTTGTTGCGCGACGGGGCGACGTGCGACAAATTGCGCGGTTCCGACGACCCCGCGGCGTTATATGCCTTGCTGACCGATTCTTCGGCGACCCGGGCGGCATAACACACCGGGGTGCGCCTGTTTTAGTGCAGGGCCGGATTGCGCCTGTTTTTACGCAGAAAAAGGGCGAGGACGACGCCCGAACCGGAAGATAGCGGACGAAAACGCCCACGAAGAACGCCGGGTGACGCCTTGGCCCCGATCCTGACCCTAATGAACGCTGATCGGTTCCAGGTCGTTCTGCCGGACCGTCGCGAAAGCGGTTTCCCGATCGTTAATCGTGGCGAGGTGCGTGCCGTCGGCGGCGCAGATGACGAAAAGGGTCTCGTCATCGCCTTTCACCGTTTTGATGTAGGCGACGTCTTCGATGCCCAGCAGGGCAAGGTCTTGATTCGACATTTGCTTGGGGGCGGCTGTCGGATCGACGAGGGACGGAAAATTGGAGTTGTGGTTCATTTTCTATGCTCCTTACGCGCCTTCTTAAAGCTTAAGCACGCGGTGGTGAACAAGAGATTAAGATTGCGGTTTCGGACGTCCCGCCAAGGGGACGGGGGAGCCGTCAACCCATCTCGATGGTCGAGGTTCCGTTTTTCTTTCGCGCGGCCTTGATTTCGATCGTCCGCACCTCAGGCTCGACGATGGGTCGATTGAGATCGATGTGCAAAAGGCCGTTGTCGATCATCGCTTCGGAAACCTCAATTCCTTCGGCGAGCACGAAGCTGCGTTGAAACTGCCGAGTCCCAATCCCACGGTGGAGAAAAACCCTTTCGCTGTCGTCCTCGGATTGCCGCCCGCGCACGACCAGCTGGTTGTCTTCGATCGACACTTTCAGGTCGGATAACGCAAAACCGGCGACGGCAAGGGTAATGCGTAACCTGTTTTCGTCGAGTTGCTCAATGTTGTAAGGCGGATAGCCTTCGGCCGAATTTTTCGATACGCGGTCGAGAATTTGCTCCAAATGATCGAAGCCAAGCAAAAGCGGGCTATTAAAACCGGTAAGCCGGGACATGGTCGCGTCCTCCTCGCAAACGTGAGCGAGTCCGAATTGTTCGGGCCTCCAGTGTGGAGCGCCCACCAAAGCGGCCCCATAACGGGCGCCGCCATTTTTCGGCTCGGCAAGGCGAACCGTGCTTCATATGTGGCCATAGCGGACGAGCCTGTCAAGCGTTCCTCACGGATAAAGGAGCGGCGGTGGTGGTGACGGCCATGGCGGATCGACCTTATTTGCGGTTCAGTGAAATTTGGGCTGGACATTTTTCGTTGAATTCCCGAGCCTAGGGAATGGCAAATTTTACCCTCGATGAAACGCGGGCGTTGCAATACCACCGTGCGCTGGTTGGCTTGCTTCGCACACAGCCGGATCTCATTAAACGTGCGGGCGAACAGCTCGAACGAATGCGCCTGAAGACGCCGCGCGCGCTGTCGATCTGGCAGCGCTGGGAAAGCATTTTGGCGATGCCGTTGGACGACCTTGCCGAAGTCATTCTTGAGGACAGCCCGGCGGGCGGCCATTTGCGGGCGAACTCTCCCTTGGGCAACGCCCTGACACCGGCGCAACGCAACCGAATTTGGCGCGCCATCGGGATGCAGCAGTTTGTCGATTTCTTTTTGACCGCGGCCAACGACCTGGGTTTGAGCGCAACCGAGCAGGCGTGTTTGACCGGTATTGACGAAGCCGAAATTTCCCAATGGTTCCGCTATCCGCCCGATGATGTCACGCCGCCGGTTCTCGCCCGCCTGAAGGATATCGTCTCCATTCAACGAGCCTTGCGCGGGCTGTTCGACAGTATGGACGCCCGTCAATCTTGGTTGCGGGCCCCCCACGAAAGCCTCGGCGACGCCCCGCTCGCGGTAATGATGTCGGGTAATTTGGATGCGGTGCGCGAGATGTTGGCCGACCAATTGCGCCCGACGCTGGAACGAAGCGATTTGCCGCGAAGCATGTAGGTTCGCGGTGGGCGAAGTCATTTTTTGGGCATGACGCGAGTCCGCACGGTTTCACGCACGAGAGACAGCCCGTTGTACAGCACGGGAGGCAGGAATCCCACGGCGATGGCGAAAGCGACGATCACGGTCGGGGAGGGCTGATGATAGGCGACGAGGGGAGCGGTGTAGACCAAGGTCGCTAAAATGGCGATGCCGCCAAGGGCGACGCGAGTGCGCGAGCAAGTTTGACAGCGTAGCGTGCGTTTTTTAACCATGAAAACGTCGCTGCCGTCGCCGTCCTGCCGACCACGATAAAGATGACCGCTAGCGGCGCAAAAAGACTGAATGTTGGCGTGAGCATGAGGGTCGTCGCAATGCACGGCGAGCAAGGCGTTCTCGCCGGCGGTCTTTAGGGCCTTTTTTAGCGCAAGGACGGGAACGGGGCCACGTTGCCCCATGGCGTCGATAGTGATGGTGTCGATAGGGGGCGCTGCTTGCGTATTCTGGGTATTATTTAAGGGCATTCCCAATTACTCCGCAGGACGATTTTGCGCGTCGCCGTCATGGCGCGCCGTGGAAAATAACCGTTACCGCGCAACAACGGGGCCTTCGATGCATGAACATGGAGACGATAAGCGAGAGAGTCCAATATTTTTGTTATAAGAAAGAAAAACAACCCAATTTTTGTGGGTAGAGAAATTTTTGTTCCATTTCTAGAGCCGGCGTGAAAAACCTCGGCGAGGCGCACAAAAGCGGAGGGTCTTGGGCGCCCAATAGGGACGATAGAGGCAAACTAATGGAGACGCCACTGGACCGGAAAATTTGATGTGATGTCGTCATAGCCGCCACAGGGTGACGCCCTCGGGTGTTTGATCGCGATCGAGAATGCCGCGCACGTCCACCACCACGCCGCGTCCGCTTTCAAGCAGGCCGGTCGCGAGATCCCAGCCCCCCTCGACATACGCATCGTGTGCGACGGCGAGGATGACGACGCTTGCAGGCTCCAATTTTTCGATCGGGGTAAGATCAAGTCCATACTCGCGGCGGGCCTCGCCGGCCTCGGCCTGGGGGTCGCTGACCTGAACGCCAAGGCCATACGTGGACAATTCCTCAATGATGTCGATGACCTTGGTGTTGCGTAAGTCGGGAACATTTTCCTTGAAGGTAAGCCCCAGGATCGTAATCGCCTTGGCGGGTGTGGCCGACGTGTTTTTCAGCATCAGCTTGATGGTGTTGCGGGCGATGAATGCACCCATGCCATCATTGATTTTGCGTCCCGCCAGGATAACCTGGGGATGGTGGCCGACCTGCTCGGCGCGATAGGTTAGGTAATAAGGATCGACGCCGATGCAGTGTCCGCCGACCAATCCTGGTGAAAATTTAAGGAAATTCCATTTCGTCCCCGCCGCCTTCAGGACGTCGCTGGTGTCGATATTCAGCCGGTCGAAGATTTGCGCCAATTCGTTCATCAAGGCGATATTGAGGTCGCGTTGGGTGTTTTCGATCACCTTGGCGGCCTCGGCGGTTTTGATGGTGGGGGCCTTGTGCACGCCCGCCCTGACCACCGAGCCATAAACGGCGGCGACAATATCCAGCGTCGCTTGATCTTGACCCGAAACGACCTTGGTGATGGTTTCGAAGCGATGCTCTTTGTCGCCGGGGTTGATCCGCTCGGGGGAATAGCCGACACAAAAATCAACGCCGTAAACAAGGCCGGACGCCTTTTCCAGAACCGGAACGCAAACGTTTTCGGTGGCGCCGGGGTAGACGGTGGATTCATAGACCACGATGTCGCCCTTTTTCAGGCGCGGCCCCAAGGTCGTGGACGCCGAAACGAGAGGGGAAAGATCGGGCGTGTTGGCGGCATCGACGGGCGTGGGCACAGTGACGATGTGAAAATCCGCCTTACCGAGATCGTCAGGGTTCGTGGTCAGCAGCAGCTCGCTCGCCGCCAGTTCGCGCTCGCCAACCTCGTTGGTGGTGTCATGGCCCGCCTTCAGCTCGTTAATCCGCTGCGCCGATATATCGAAGGCGACGACCGGTCCCAGATTGCCGAACGCAACGGCGACCGGCAGGCCGACATAGCCTAACCCAATAACGGATATTCGGCGATTGTGGCTCATTGGCGATACTCCATTTTACGGCTTTGCTCGTCTTGTCTAGCGGCACGGGTCGCGCCGTGCAATATTTTAAATCGCCGGCGATTTTTCCCGCTACGAAACTATGAGGCGTGAGCGATGGCGTCGAAAGAGCGGCGCGTGGAGGAGAAGGGTTTCGCCGATAGGCGTATTCGCTTATTAAGGAAAGTGGCGCCGCCTTTAAAAGTTAAGCGCACTCCCATGTCCTTACGTGATCGCGTGATGCGAGATGGAAAAGTTGCGCCATCGTTGTTTTTCGTGTTCGGCTGGGGACCGCTGGGATTTTGTCGCCTGGCAGCGCGCATTGATCACGCCAGGAGGCATAATGTTTGTGAAGTCTACAAATATTTTCGAGGTCGAGCATAAGGTTACGCGGGAACAACGATGGGCGCGCAATGGACACAAGGCGGCGGTGGTATGGTTTACCGGGCTTTCGGCATCGGGAAAATCGACCTTGGCGATAAGGCTGGAACAGCGTCTGTTTGATCTGGGTCATCAGGTTTATGTTTTGGACGGCGACAACATGCGCCGAAAATTGTGCGCCGATCTAGGGTTCTCGGCGCATGACCGCGAGGAAAATATTCGCCGCATAGGAGAGGTCGCGGCGTTGTTCGCCGAATCCGGACAGATCGTCATTAGTGCTTTCATCTCTCCTTATCGGGCCGATCGCGCGTTGGCGCGTAGGGCGGTCGGGGATAATTTTCACGAAATTTACCTGAGTGCCGATGTGGAGATTTGCGCGCGGCGGGACCCCAAGGGCCTTTACGCCAAGGCGCGCAAAGGGGAGATCGACAATCTTACCGGCGTGTCGGCGCCGTACGAGGTCCCCAAAACACCCGACCTGACGATTGACACCGGCACACTGTCTGTCGATGAGAGTCTGGATATATTGGTCGACTACGTGATGCGCAATATGGCGCTTTCAGGCGACTGAGAAAGCTCTACCCATAACTGGAGGGAACTTGGGGCCTACGCCAGCGTCCACCAAGCAAGCGCGGCGGTCGATCGCCGGTATCGAGTCCATCAACAGAAAAATTTCAAGAGCTCGAATTTTATGAGTTCACCTCGAGGCGAGCTTAGCTTGATCCGTCAAATGCGAAACTCCTCTTTCAGAAGGGTAACGTTCCTTGGTTCCGCGCGGGTCAATGAGATCTCCAAAGCCGAGTTCGTGACATAACCCTGGCAGCAGAGGGGCGTATTCGTGAACGAGATGATTAATCATGTGATAATGGTGCTCTTTTAGTACGTTTATATGGCTGCCAGGCTGCCCCTTGCGAAAATGATTCCCAGAGCCGACGTGTTTTGTCCTGGCTTTCCGCATAGCCTCAAGGCTGGACGTTTCGAGAAGTTCGTCAACCACGTGTTCTTCAATGCGGATATCGAGAAAGGCGGCCAATTCGAGGATTTCGGTTTTCTTGAACATGACCAAGCGGTCAAACAGGATAATGTGGCAGGGATATTCCTTCGCGAATTTTAGAATTTCTTGCGTTTGGCGTAAATAATAGCCGAAACCGTGCCATGTAAACTTCTCGGACCGAGTGCCGCACAATACAGAGGAAATGCCCTCGTCTTGCCCAATTGATGTAAAATATGAAGCCGTCTTTGTGCCATGTCCGATTTCCTTGTCTACGTCCTTGGCAAAGTGAAAATACTGGGCGACGGCGAGGTCGTAGATGTTTCGAATCAGAAAAATCGGTTTTGCGCATTCTTTGCGTAGGCGGGCCTTGACCGCGGGGCTTGGCACATTATGCCAAATGAAGAATTCATTTTTTTCAAACCGTATCGGTGTTGGATCCTCGTAATCGGACCCAACCTCCATTCCAAGGTACGTGGGCGACAAGCCCGTTAACCGCTCGACGATAAGCTCCAGAAGCTTGGTTCCGGACTTAAAGATCGTGGCCACGAACAAACGGTCCAGTTTTTCGCGGACAACGCGCGGGGGTTTTGCGGTAATTTCATGAAAGCCCAGTTCCGCGCCGATCCCACCGAGGTCGGGGGCGTATTTTTCAAGTATTCTATCGACCATACGATAGTGCATTTCCTTTAAAATGCCATCGGAACAACCGGATAATCCGTACCTAAACCGAGAACTTCCTTGCAATGATAATGTGGTTTTTTCTTTGAGTAACGAAGTGCACATTGTCGCCCACTCTTCGCGTTTGGTCATCGTGGCGTTTACGTCGAGATACCTGGCGAGGGTGATTATTTGCCCGCGCGGATCGCCAAGAAGCTTTTCATACGATAGGACATAGCAGGGATTTTCCATGGCGAAACGGAGCATTTCCTGCTGCTGGCGGGCCCATACGCCCAAACCCGGGAAGTTATGGGCGCGGATATCGCCGCCGTTGATTATTATGGCGAGGCCATCATCCGGAGGGAGGTCCTTAAGGTGATGGTTTTGTGGGTTGGGTGACCCAGAGGCATAATAGCGGTACTGATCGACGACGAGATCGAAAAGGCTGCGAACAAGAAAGATTGGCCGCACATTTTCGCTTCGGAGTCGCTCGGCGAGCTTTCCCCCGGGGGTGATCTCCGTGGTTACAAATTCGCCGTCAAAATGCCAATTCTCATCCGTATATTTTTGGGGTGGCGGCGGAATGTGGGGCTCTAATCCCGTTATCTCGGAAATTAAAATGCGGATCAAATTTCCTCCCGATAGGACGGGGGATGAGAGAACAATGGAGTTCATAACGATCGCCTATAGTTTGTAACCAAGCTGTCTATACGCTTGTTTAGCTTCCGGGCTTACGAGTTTTTCAAAGGCTAAGGCTTTCCATTGCGGCCACTGCGCGCGGAGATCCCTGGGCGATACGCGCAGCTCTTCCTCTCCTCGAAATGGGGTGTGCACCCAGCTGTATATTAAGTCTAAGAGCTTTTCATCGTACGTGACGCGTCCATGAGTAATAAAGGAAATGATTTCATGAAATAGCGCTCTATTTTTGGTTACATCTTCGATCGGGATTTGGCGAATGGGCATTTTTGCGTCGCTAGCGACGTCGTTCATCTTCCACATGCCCTGATATGTCGTCCAAATTTCGATATCATCTTTGGTGTAGGGTTTCAGGCCGAGACTGTTAAAGAGGTCGTGATCGCATCCATGCAGCCACTCGTGGTCGAGCGGTCCTTGTTCGCCGCCGAGCATACGCATGTTTGTCGTGCGCCAGCGGACGTGAAAATAGAGCCATGCATAGGGATGGCGGGTCAAATGAATAACAGGAACGGTATCCGGCCATGTCTCCAAGACGGCATGCATCATCGTCGGGCGGTACGAATAACAGTCACCGATTGCCTGGTAGGTCATGCCGACATCAGCCATGAAGCGTGTGAATTTAATAAGGTCAGGACGTTGCGCGCGCGTTCGTTCTTCCGGAAAATATTTAGGCCTCGACCCCTCATTCGCTAAATATGTCATGATTTCTGGGTTCGCGTTTAATGCTTTTACGAACCAAGAAAACCAATGGTCTGCGCCATACCCCCACGAAGTCACGTAAAACACGTGGCTTGTGGCGTCGTCCACGGTGTTGGAACTGATTGGGTTTAACATCAAGCGACCCTCCTGCATTGCCGAGCGAGCGAAACGGCGCGCGTTTGCCTGGGGTTCATTTTCGGGGCGCCGTCACGATGAGCACGACACGGCCTCCGGATTTTCCTTGCGCACGGGCGGGGGTGCATCGGACCAGGAAACGAAATACGTCCTGCGTTGTGCGTCGGTGACGGATGGCCCGTCGATAACGGCTAGTCCCGCCTTCGCCCTGGAATTGTCGGGGCTCAACAAGAGTGCTTGCTGATAGTGCATGCGCGCGGCTCCATAAGCCCCGATACCGATCAGGGCCTCGGCGAAATTGCAATGTTTCTGGGGATCAAAGGGGCTTGCTTGGAGGGCGCCGCCGACGGATTTAATAACATGTTTCGACGGTCGCGTGTCCTGGGACGGGGAAGCGCTTTTACGTGACGGCATGGCGTTGAGGGCGATTGCCGACGCCTTATTGGCGATGTCGCGGAATTTTCCTTCCCGGATTTTACGTTTTAGCGCTCCGGCAAGGCGCAAACCTTCGGCAAGCCGACGCCGGGATGGCCGCACGATATCCTCGTTAACGCCCTCTGCATTAAGATGGGTTTTGTTCTCAATATCCCATCGCGTCAAACATTCGCGGCAGGTTAACCGGAGGGTGCGCCCTTCGCCATAAGGCAAGATGGTGCCCCGGTAATTATTGTGATGGTCGCACCGCGGGCAGTCCCATTCGATGTCATATGCCGGGTCGCGATCTGGAATTTGGTCCTGCGAAACTTTGAACGAGGTGAGTGGCGCAAGATTCAGGAGGGTGTTGGCGAAGACCCAGATCTGGAACCTGACCATTTCAATATTATCGTCGTTCATGAGGGAGATATTGAACTGGGTTGGAATATCGCGCACGTAGGCTTCCCGGTCTTCGATCATGCCATCTTTTAAGGCCTGATAATAATCGGGGCTGCCGGGAAAGACGACAAGCGGCGTGAGGTTGACCGTATACCGCCGGTTATGGGCCCACCAATGCATGGATTCGTTGGCCGTTTCCAACGTTTCGGCCTTGTCACCGAAAAGTAAATTTCCCTGGATCCCGATTTTGTATTTGTAAGTCAGGGCCAAGGCGGCGTCGATGCGTTCCGGTTTGGTTTTTTTCTTCATGCTTTGCAGGACGGGAAGGCTCATGCTTTCGATGCCGTAGCTGACATATGTGCAGCCGGCCTCCGACATGGCGCTCAGCGTTTCCTCATCGACGCTGCTAACGTGAAGTTGGACCATCCATTTCAGGTTGTAAGGTTTGATCCGTTCGCAAAACTCCAGAAGCCGCTTTCGCTTTAGCGAAAACAGCTCATCGATTAGGGCCACCATATTTATTTGGTAACGTTCGACGACGACATCCAGTTCGGCAAAAAACTCATCCAGCGGTCGTTCCCGGTATACTTTGCCGACGGGATGAAAACAGAACGTACAGCTAAAGGGACAAGACCGACTTGAAATCATGTCAACGCAACGCGGTTCGCTGTCCGGCTGGGTATGAAAAAAATAACTGTCATGCGGTCGCTGGTTGGCGATGTTTTTGTCGCATTCGAGGAGGTCATAGTCCGGCCATGCGAGATCGCCCAGTTCGCGAATTTGCGTACGGGGGAGCGTTTGGACAATTTTTCCGTTCGCATCGCGGAATACGATGCCGTTCACATCGTGCAGATCCCCGGATTTTTCCAAGTACGTCAGCAACTCGACGATGGTTCCCTCGCCCTCGCTGATGACGCCGACGTCAATATCCAGAACGTTCAGGCTCATTTCGGGCTCGCCGCTGACCAGGCCCCCTCCTGCGATGTTAATAATCTCAGGTTTGGCGCCTCTTGCCGCGGCGAAGATATCTTTTAGGGCGAAGAGGAATGGGGCGAGAGACCCGGAAGCGCATGCATCCGGATTTGTTTCGGCGATTTTAGCCTTAATTAGGCTTTTGACGCTGCCGCGGCAGTGGTTCAGGTTGAGGCTCGTTACTCGGTGTCCCGCATTTTTCATTGCCGATGCGATGTAACCCAGACCCAGGGGTATTTGATAAAACTCGCCCCAATGGTCGTTGTAACGAGGAACGACGAGTAAAACATGCATGCAAATTGCCTCTTGATGTCCTGTTCAAAAAAACCCGCGGTCGTGTAACACGTCTAATGGCCCGTTTTTTATTCCCGGATTCTTTACCTGGCCTGTTTCTGCTCTGGGCGCAGGAGTGCGATATCACACAGCCGGGTAGTCACGCTCTCCAAACCCGAGAAACCGTGCGTACCTTTCAATGGAATGTCAAGCAACGAGTTCTCCGGCTGAAGCTCTGCAAGAACTGTTGCGCGCTGGAGCGGGG
Source organism: Varunaivibrio sulfuroxidans (assembly GCF_029318635.1). Taxonomy (NCBI): domain Bacteria; kingdom Pseudomonadati; phylum Pseudomonadota; class Alphaproteobacteria; order Rhodospirillales; family Magnetovibrionaceae; genus Varunaivibrio; species Varunaivibrio sulfuroxidans. The sequence continues at coordinate 2,107,384 of NZ_CP119676.1, forward strand.
GCATCGGACCACGAAACGAAATAAGTTTGTCTTTGCGCGTCGGAAACTTCGGGTCCGTCAACGTACGCTAGGCCCGAGAGAGCTCTCTCGTTGTCGGGGTTCAGGTTAATCGCTTGCTCATAGTGTAGCCGCGCGGCGCCATGTGCGCCGACTTCGACTAAGGCTTCCGCGAAATCGCTGTGTCTATCGGGGCTCAACGGGTCCATGCCGAGGGCGGAGCCGAACGATTTCAGCATATGTTCTGCTGGTCCGACGCGGCGATAGAATTCGGCCATGAACAGTCGGGCGGGGATAAAGCTTGGAGCTTCGCCCATCAGGGGATTGGCGATGGCGTGGCTTTCTCCGTATTTTTTTCTGTCGAACAACTTGACGGCTTTTTGCAGTCGCTTGCGGCAGGTCGCATCGTCAATCCCGTTTTCGGGGAGCGTGAACGCCCTGTTTTCGACATCCCATCGAGATGCGCAGTCGCGGCAGGTAAACCTTATGGTGTGTCCACTGTGTGGCGGTAAGATCACGCCGATGTATTCGTTCTCACTACCACAACGCGGGCAGCTCCAGACGACGTCATAGGCCGTGTCACGCCCCGGGGATTGGTCCGACGAACGCTCAAAGGACGTCAGGGGGGCCACATTTAAGAGCGAGTTGGCGAAGACCCACACTATGAATCCGACCATCCCCATATTCTTATCGTTCATTTTAGAGATATTGAATTCACTTGGGATGTCTTGGACGTACGCGGCACGGTCCACGATTAAACCGTCTTCCAGGGACTTCAGATAATCGGGACTTCCCGGAAAAACCATCAGGGGAGTTAAATTTATTTGGTATTGGCGATTGCGCGCCCACCAATGCATGGATTCATTGGCCGTGTCCAATGTCTCGGCGCTATCCCCGAAAAGCAGATTTCCCTGAATGCCGATCTTGCTCTCGAAGGTCATCGTCAAGGCTTCGTCGATGCGATGCGTTCTCGATTTTTTCTGCATGCTTTCGAGCACGGGCTGACTCATGCTCTCAATACCGTAGCTAATGTAGGCGCAGCCCGAATCGCGCATGGCTTTGACTGTTTCCTCCGTGGCGCTATTGACATGGAGTTGGACCATCCATTGCAGATTATACGGCTTGATCCGGGCACAAAATTCAAGGAGACGCCGCCTTTTTAAGGAAAACAGCTCGTCGATAAGGCCAACCATGTTGATATCGTAGCGTGCGACCAGAGTGTCTAGCTCGGCGAAGAAATCGTCGAGCGGCCTTTCGCGGTAGGTTTTTCCGGTCGGGTGGAAACAGAACGTGCACTTGAACGGGCAGGACCGGCTGGTGATCATATCGATGGCGCGGGGCTTGCTATGGGGTTGTCTTTGAAAAAAATAGCTGTCCAACGCACGTTGATTGGAAACATTGTCTTCGCATTCCAGAAGATCGTAATCGGGCCATGTTATCGTTCCCAAGTCGCCGACTTGGGGGCGCGCCAGGGTTTCCACAGTCCGTCCGGTTTCATCGCGAAACACGATGCCGTTGACCTCATAAAGATCGCCGCCGCCTTGAATACGGGCCAGCAACTCGACGATGGTGATCTCGCCTTCGCCGACCACGCCGTAATCAATGTCCATGACATCCAAAATAACGCCGGGCTCGCCGCTGACCATGCCGCCGCCGGCGATATTGATGATACCCGGTTTGGCTTTGCGCGCGGCCGAAAATATCGACTGTGCGAGACTTAAGAACGGAGAAAGCCCTCCCGTCGCGCAAACATCGGGCTGTATCGCGGCGATTTTGGAAGTAACGAGGTCCTCGATGCGCCCCCTGTGGTGATTGAGATTTAGGCCGGATACCATGTGCCCCGCTTGCTTCATCGCGGACGCAATGTAGCCGAGTCCCAGCGGGAACTGATAGAATTCTCCCCAGTTATCGCCATAACGGGGAACAACAAGCAAGATGTGCATGCGTTTCAAGCCTTCATCCGATACGGGTATCTCGTCATTGTTTCGTTAGTTTGCAGAAAATCTCCGGTTTCAAAGTAACCGTCCGTTGACGTTAGGCTGATCTTTAGAGGCCGATGTTCTAAAACTTAGCCCCGCTGGGGTAACCGAAGAGCCTTCTCTCGCTGAAACTTAGATTATTATAAATTGTTATAGTGTAATTTTTATAGCGTATAAGACAGCGCGTCAACGCGCCAAGTCGTCAACGATTTGTTGCGCCCTGTGGCGCCAGCAGTGGCGTTCTTGGATCACCCGTTTGGCGTTCTCTCCTACTTGACGGCGTCCGGCGTCGTCATGCAGCCAGCGGCGCGCTTCGTCCTCAAAATTTTCAGGCGTGTAAGCGCCATAATGTACGCCAGGTTCGAATGAAGACAGCATTCCACCGACCGTTTTGTCGTGAGGGGACTCATGCATGAACAAGAATCCACCGACGGCCATACACTCCAGCGTTCGGCTGTGCAGCCCTAAACCGTGGGTGTTGTTCGACAGATTAATTTTCGAGCGTGCGTAGACATCTAGCAGGTCTTTTTGTGTCGTAAGAACGCCCTTGTGATAGGGGCGCGCAAACTCGTGCAACTCCAGTCCCGGCCCGTATAGTTCAAGAGAACTGGAAACGCGTTCGGCAAGCTTAACCAAGGCGACGCGATCCATAAGACGAGGGTATGATTGAGAAAAATAACTAATGGCGCCCGCAATGGGTGAAATTCCGCCGCGCGTCTGAATGCTGGCGTGTCCCGTCATATAGCGGAGAAGTTTCGCCCTAAATGTTGACCTCTGTGTGACGTAGGGTGTGAGGATATGCGCGCAGGCGCGTTTTTTGCGCAGGCGCGGTTTTTTCGGTGTCGGCGCGGAAAGTTTGTCGTCGTACAATGCCGCTTGATCGAGCATGGCTGCGGCGAGTTTGTGGATGTTCAGTTCCCCGCGCAGGGGCCGGTAAAAGCTATCGACGACCTGCTGTATGACCTGCAGGATCGCAAGCGGAACATAATCGACCGGAATATATTTTCCAAAAAACATCCTTCTCAACAGCCAAATCAGGCGTGAACGTCCGATTAACGGAAAGCTGTAGATGAGGTTGTCCAGGAACCAAAGCATGTCCAGTCTGGGGCTTGGCGCGGGGGTTACGGGAGCCGGCAGTCCGGCACAAAGTGAAAAATCGATATTTTGTTCGGAAAGACGTGGCGTGAAGGTCAAGGTCTGCGGATCAACGCCGGTAAAAAGGTTCCCCACGAAACAAGGAACCTCGACATTGATGCCAAGGACCTCTGGATCTCCCAACGCATAAAGAAGATCGAAATCACGAAAACTTTCTGAAAAACCGTCTAATGTTTCCGGGTAGACGTCCTGATACCATGAAATATGGCGGATATGAGGAGGAAGCGGCACATCGGGATCGCGAATACGGTTGACTTGAAGCACCACATCGATGGAAAAATTCTCGCACAGTTTGATGATTTCCACAGACGAAAGCGGCGTAGGCATGGCCGCGCCGTAATGCCCGATGCCATTGAGGCCGTCAGCCAACCCCTTGACCATGCGCTGGTCATAGGCGTTGGCGACGTTTGGCATAATCAAAAAACGCAAAGACTTGTGCTTTGGCATTTTAACCGGTTCCTCTAGGGAAGACGCTCTTTAGTAAAAAATGCCCCGGATATAGGCGACGGTCCCCGTTACAAAAAATTCACATGCATGGGCTTAGGGTCCTGGCCGGGTTGAATCCGTTGAATGCCCTTCGCGTGGTTGTCGAGCGCAGCGCTGACGTAGTGTTGGATCGGCAGAGTTCCCATCATGGTTTGGGCGTCGAAGGACGGGGACGCCAAATAGTTCATCGCTCTCCAATAGCGTTCCGATTTCCAGATATCTTTGAAACGCTCCTCGACAAAATTCCCGATGTGCAATTTTGAATAGCGCGCATTGAAGAACATGCCCGAGGGGGCGACGAGGCCGCTGCCGCTGATTTGGAGAAGAAATTGCGGCCCATAGAAGCGGCTATATGTCGGTTTGTCGCCGTCGCGGATTTTGCTCCACTTGACGATGACTTTGGTTTGTTCGTTGCTCATATCCTCGGCCGCGGTGAGTAGATCGTGAAGCCCTTCATATTGAGAATAATCGATGCCAAGCGTGTGCTGCTCATCGTCCGAACAGTGTTTGATCACGGCGTAATCGACGCCCAAATCGAGTCCCAATTGGGCGAAGGGGATGATTTCATCCTTAAGGTGAGGCATCAGCACCATTTGAATGCCCAGTGTTACCGGCAAATTCAAACGTTTTTTTAGGGCGACCGCATACTTGATATTTTTCATGGCGCGATCGAACACCTCGGTATGTTCGGGTCCCTTGTACATGATGTCGGCGTAGCTCTCCGGTCGCCCGGCCGCGACGGTAAAGCGTATCCAGGTCATGTGCGGTAGAACTTGATCGATTTTGTCTTCGCCGAACTCCCACGCGTTCGTGGCGTTGCCGACGTCGATGCCCAGTTCCGAGGCATGTTGGATGAAGGGGACATAGGCCTTGGATAGTGTGCTTTCACCATCGGAAACCAGCGAGACACTGCGGATGCCAATGCTCGCGAAGTCATCGAGAAGATGAAGCGCGCTGTCGGTTTTGATGCTGCTGCGCGCCTGTGATTCTTGCATCATGGCGTAGCAAAACGAACACATGGCGCTGCACGATCTGGTTAGCGACATATCGACGCTGACCGGAGCGATCCGTTCGCCGGCCTCCCAGGCTTGGACTCGGTCGAAGTGATAGGACAGCTTGTGCGAATCTAAAATCAATGCGCCTTCGCGCGTTTGTATGGCTTCACTCATGATTTTACCTCGATTCCACGCAGTTTGCGCAATGAGCTTCTATCCCCGAGCGGTTCCAACCACACCACCAAAGCGTTATCGAGGGAAGTTTTTAAGTGGTCTTCCACATCGAGCAAAAGCGTGCCGCGCTTGTCCGGGGAGAGCGGTTCGAGAAGTCTTAAAATAACTTGTCCGTCGTCTTTGCACTCCACGACGTTTACGGCCTTACGCGTGGATGCGGGCATGGCCTCCAGTGCCGCGTTAACGCGGGCGCGTCGTTCCGCATCGCGCAGGCGCAGCCAATCGTCTCCGGGGGTCGGCGTGGGGACGTTTGCGTAGGTCAGTTGATTCATTGTTGTTTATCTCGTCAGATCTGGATCAAGGTTAAAAAGGACCGGTGAATTCCTGGTTGGGCGTATCGTGGCGCCCCCGCGGGTGGATGTCGATTTTCAGTTGGGCGTATCCGCCCGTGCTCCGCGGTCCCTCCACTAGGTCGATAACCGCCTCCGCGATGGTGCGGGCGTCGGGATAGTAGTGTTCGGACATGTATTGAGAGGTTGGCGCAGGAAAATCCGGGGATGCGATTCGCACCGGTTTCGCTTTTAACGCGTTAAAACCCTTTTCGACGATTTGAGCGATCACTTCACCGGCGATACTTCCTGTGCGAAAAGCCGTGTCCGCGACGATCAAACGTCCCGTTTTCTTGACGGATGACAGTACGGTTTCGGTATCCAGCGGGCGAACGCTGCGCATATCTATAACCTCGATGCTGACGCCCATAGTCGATAATAAAGCCTTTGCGGCGACGAGCGCCTCGACGGTCATATAAGAAAAGGCCGCCACGGTGACGTCGGAGCCTTCATGCAAAACTTTGGCTTTATGTAAGGGCGCGTCGTACGGACCAAGTGGAACGACGTCCTTGATTTGATGTAACCATCGATGTTCGATGATCAGTACGGGATTGTCGTCCTTGATGGCGGCGATAAGCATTCCCTTCGCATCGTATCCCGTTGTTGGCATAACAACCTTCATCCCCGGAACCTGGGCAAACATGGATTGTAGGCTTTGAGAGTGCTGTGGCCCCTGCCCCCATCCGCGCCCAACAATCATCCGCACGACCAGAGGAACCGACGCTTTCCCGTCGAACATATAATGCCACTTTGCCGCGTTGTTGACCAATTGATCCATGGATAGAAGGGCGAAATCGATACGTTGATGCACCAGGACCGGGCGTATTCCCTGCAGTGCGGCCCCGATGCAAACGCCCGTCAGGCCGTTTTCAGAAAGAGGCATGTCGAAAACGCGCCGATGCCCGAATTTTTCCCGCAATCCGGACGTCGTCGTAAAGATCGCTTTGGGATCGGGGACCCCCTCACCGATGACAATCACGTTTTGGTCTTGCTCCATTGCTTGCTCGAAGCCTTCCCGAACGGCTTGAGCAAACGTGATCTCGTGTGATGGCGCTTCAGGCATAGACTTTTCCTTCGGCGTCCTTGATCGTCGGAGTTTGGCTAGAGAGCGCGAATTCGAACGCGGCCGTGATTTCCGCTCGAATCTCAGCTTCCTGCTGGGTGATGCTGGTGTTTTTAAAGTTTATTTTTTCAACGTAATTGGCGATAGGGCAGTCGTTCATTCCGGCTTCGATTTCCTGTTTCGAGCGGTAGCCAAGCTGGTCGTCGAAGTTTGGACCGCAGTGCTCACGCCAACGATAGGTGTGAAACTCCAAAAACTGGGGGCCGTGACCGGATCTTATCGATTCCACGGCGCGCCGCGAGGCGTTCAGAACCTCCTGGACATCGTTGCCGTTTCCCGAATATGCAGTTATGCCGTGAGCTCCCGCCAATAGGTGGATCGGGCGGTCCGGTTGGCGTTCTTCACGTCGCGTGTAGACCGAGAAATTATTATTTTCACAGACAAAAAGAATCGGCAGGCGATGCAGCGCGGCGAAGTTTAGGGATTCGTGAACAACACCTTCCTCGAAACAGCCGTCGCCGAAGAAGACCACCGTAACCTGTCCCGTGTCCTTCAGTGCGCACGCCCAAGCGGTCCCCACCGCCAAGGGAACGGTGCCGCCAACGATTGGCGTTGCGCCCATGAAGCCGACATCCATGTCGATCATGTGCATCGAGCCCCCGCGTCCCCCGCAACATCCGCTCGCACGTCCATACAATTCCGCGATCATTGCGTTCAGATTTCCCCCCTTTGCAAGGTAGTGCCCGTGCGCACGATGATTACTATAAACGAGGTCCTCGCGTTTAAGCGATGCGCAAACACCGACGGCAATCGCCTCTTGTCCGATGCACAGGTGCATCGGACAGCGCATTTCCTGTTCGGTGTAGCGCTCGGCCAAGGCTTCCTCGATGCGCCGAATCCGGAGCATTGAACGAAACAATTGACTTGGGGACGTATCTGTCATGTGACCGGTTTTTTCCGTTATTTAAGTAAGGTCGTGATGTATTTCTTCATGGCGATAGGGTCGATCGGCTCTCGATTACATACGATTTGAACGTCAATTGCGGCGGCAACGGCACCAAGGAACGCGGAGAGGTCGGCGCCCAATCCCTTGCTAAGGGCCAGAGCGGATAGGGCGAGAAAGGCATCTCCGGCGCCTATGCGGTCGACTACGCGTGAGGACAGGGCGGGAATCTTATGAAAAGTCTGAGGCTCCGCCTCGTACATCATAACGCCGTTCATACCGCGCGTAACGGCAAGATACTTAGAGTCGAGCCTCGCGGCAATCATTTCACCGATGGTCTCCAGGGGTCTATGGCGATCATGAGCAGCCAGACGGAGTTCCGGCTCGTTGAGAGAAATAAAGTCTGCGCGGGAATATCGATTGATGACATGATAGCCGCGGTTGCCGCTGTTGACCTGGGTGTTAACGGCAAGAAAAGGCGCCCTGTCCGAGATAATTTTTGTCATTTCCCGGGTGATGAAACCGTTTCCAAAATCCGTAACGATAACGACATCGTAGTCGGCGACTCTTTTTTCCAGCCAAGTACACGTGTCCGCGCCATTGTTTTTAAGCTGGGGTTGGTCGTGGAAAAAGTAGACCTCAAATAGCTTGGACATATCGCTGTCCACGAAACGGCGCTTGGTCACTGTTGGCGCATTGACAAAATAAGAAAAAACAGGCGTTACATTGTCGTTTAGCTTGGTGCGAATGTAGTCTTCGTGGCTATCGTGATCGCCCAGTCCCGCAACCAAGGTCACGGAATTGGAAAATTGGGCGACATGGTTTGCAATTGCGATGGACCCCCCGGCGAATTGCTCCTCCGTATCATATTTGACCGCAAGGACGTTTCCTTTTCCCGTTTGCCCCAGGGAAGAAACGTAGTGATACTGATCGATAATGGCGTCGCCGATAACCAGAACGTTAAGATCGGATAGGGAATCCAAGAGCTTGGACACGTCCTTTTGTGGCCATTTTTTTTGGAAAGACATCAGGAAATCTTTTGTTTCCGGGGAAAAAACGCCAAAATGCTCGTTAAGCAAGCTGGTTGAACTGAAGGTGATTTCGTCGGTGTAAAAGACCCTGCCGCCATGGGCCGTCGTCGCCTCTTGCTCTAGGCGAATGTTGCCCGTTATGTCCTCGCCGTGCGAGCGATACTCGCTGCCTTTCACGTAGACGTTCGGCTTTATCTTGTGTATCGCATTGACGGCGGAAACGTCATGGTTGACGGCGACAAGGTCTACACACTCAAGGGCGGCCAAATTTTCTGCCCGTAATTGCTCGCTGAAGACCGGACGCCCAGGGCCTTTGTTGACAAACTTATCGGCCGTTACGGTGACAACAAGAACATCACCTTCCAGCTTCGCACGTTGGAGGTAGCGAATATGGCCCGTATGCATGAGGTCGAAAGTGCCATGACATTGGACAACCGTCTTACCGTCCCCCCGAAAAGATTCGGTGCGATCGGACAGCTCCTCCAGAGAAACGATTTTGTTATTTATCATTGCGGGCCATCTTCGCTTTCCATTCTAGACTTCGCATAGTTTTTCGTTCAGCCGATCCGAGATATTGTGGAGGAGAAACTGGTGTCCGATCTCGACAAAGCCATAGTCGTGCGAATCCAACCAAAAGTTAACGTCACCCATCCCGCGTAGGGCGTTGTCGAAGGTGAATCCGCTCATCGTGATCACCTCGGCGCCTTTTTCCGTCGCTCGCTTGGCCGCGTTTGTAATATTAGCGGAATTTCCAGAGCTGCTGATCGCGATCAGAATATCGTTAGGCTCGACCAATTGTGACAACATTCGCGCAAATGCGTTTTCATAGCCGAAATCATTGCTCATGCACGTCATGAGGGACGCCTCGTGTAAAGTTATGGCCTTTAGGCGCGCCACATTAAAAAAGTCCGTCGCGGCATGGCCGGCGACTCCGGCGCTGCCGCCGTTTCCCACTAGAAACAGGTTTCGCCCCGCTTCGCGGAGCGTGATGAAGCGCTTGGCGAGGTCGCTCATCGCCTGTTCGAGATCGCGCAATTCCCCGCGACGATTAGTAAGGTTCGTTTTTTTCAATATAGCGCCAAATTCCGCCACCCGGGTGGCGATGGACATATCACACAGCACGATCTCACTCATCTCCAGTCATAAAAATTTCTAATCGCCCAAATACTGAAACCACGCTTCCGTCGCCTGGTCTATGCTTTTGGGATCCCAAACGGGAGCATCCCGCCAGTCGGTAATATGTTCCAGCATGTGCCCGACTCCCTCTTCGAAGGAGATGCGCGCGCGCCACCCTAAAAGGGTGTTTATTTTATTGATATCGGCGAAAGTACAATCTGGTTCGCCGGGTCTTTTGGGGATGAATTCGACCTCTCCGCCCAACAATTCGACAAGTCGATTGATACTAAACGTTCCGCCGCTTCCAACGTTCATGGCCTCGCCGGAAACGTGCGATTGCGCGGCGGCTAAAAAAGCCTGCGCCACGTCGGTGACGTAGGTAAAGTCGCGCGTCTGTTGTCCGTCGCCGACAACCGTAAACGGCCGCCCACTCAATTTTTGGGCCAGGAAGACACCGAATACGGCGCCATAAGCCCCGCTCGTGCGTGAACGTGTGCCATAAACATTGAATAATCTCAAGGAAATGGCATCTAACCCGTACACCTGAGCCCAGTGCAGCGTAAGTTCCTCGCCCATGTATTTTGTTAGGGCGTAGGGATATTGGGGCTGAATGGGGGACGTTTCGGGGGTCGGGTAAACTTCCGGGATGCCGTAACTCGACGAGGATGCCGCGTAAACGATACGTTCGGCCCCGGCGTTGCGGGCGCACTCCAGAACGTTGAAGGTCCCGGTTACGTTGGTGCTGAAATACTGCCCCGGCATTTCAATGGAGGGCACGATATCGGCTAGTCCGGCGAGATGAAACACCCAATCGACATCCTTAAAAGCCGGCTTTAGCGACGCGATGTCCCGGATATCGGCATCTATGAACGTGAAACCCGCGTGTTCCGCGATCGAAGAAAGGTTCGACATTCGTCCGGAAGTCAGGTTGTCGACGACGATGACCTCGCACCCTTCGGAAATCAGTAACTCGGCCAAATGGCTTCCGATGAAGCCGGCCCCCCCGGTAACCAGTGCTTTTGTCAACGGTCACTCCCCTTGTTTCTACTTTCCGCAGTTTGCGTTTGCTCTCATATATCCGGGTCGATAGATATTATGAACGATCGAGCTTAAATAAAATTAACGTGTTCGATAAGGCCTTCGCGAAGGTCGAAAAGATAGCGATTTATCTCGTCCATGCGGCAGTTTTTCCGACAATTCTTGATATCCAGATCGTGACGCACGTATTGGAAGCTCGCTTCGCGTTCAGGTCCCGTCCAGATGGATTGAAAGCTTCGATCATTAATATTTCCGTACATAAATTTTTCATGAAGCAAATGTGCGCTGCACCCGGAAACCTGCCCGTCCGCCATGATGTAAGCCCAAAAAAATGGGGTGGCGTTACATTTGGTGTAGCGCGCATCATTGGGCTGGTCGTACTTTTTCATCGTGTGTTCGCGAAAAATTACGTGAAAATCATCCGTGTTTAACTGGCGCACGGTGTCGGCCAGGTCCATGAACTGGGCGTAACGAATATCCTTGTAAACTTCCGTATTGCTGTACAGATGCTGGGAATATGGTTTGACGACAAGGTAGTCAAGGCCGATCTCATCGCGGCAGATTCGCGCGAGTGTTTCTATTTCCTCGGCGTTTTCGGGAAGAAGAAGGGTTTGGGCTCCGATGGTGCAAGATAGCCCTTCTTTCTTTTTGACCGAAACGGCGTGCTTGAGGTTATCGACCACGGTTTGGAAGTCGCGCGCCTTGGTTCGATGTATCTTCGAGTACGTTTCCGCCGTGCCCGCATTCATCGAAACCTTGATCCAGGACGTCCGGGCCAAGGACTGTTCGACGAAGGCTTCGTTTAGAACGACGGCGTTTGTCGTGAAGGAAACATCGATCCCCGCGTCGGTCGTTGATTTGACAATTTGGTTGATTTTCTTGTGCAAAAGAGGTTCGCCCTCTCCCGCGTACATAATGCTTTTAACGCCAAGGCGTCCCATCTCCACCACGCGTTCGGCGTAGATGTCGGCGTCGAGCATCCGGCTTTTGTAACCAATATAATCGACGGCGCAGAATGTGCAGCGGTGATTACACGCGCCGACCGGGGATACCTCGACATAGATCGGATAGACGTCTTTCGCCTTTTCCCAATTGTCGCCGGCGTCCAAGAACTGGGCGACGCGTCGCGGGTGATAGGCCAATTTGTGGCTGTCGATACCGTATCTATCCATCGTAGGGCCGTTCCTCGTTAAGGTAGAATCCGAAAGCGGCCTTCATACTATCGTGGGCAGAAAGTGATACAACTGAAAAGTATGAATTCTTCGCTCGGGGCGGAACGTCGTCGGGCTGGGGGGTAATTGCTTGGGCCTATACCCGCCTCGCGGATACGCGTCGCATCAATTGTCGTATGCCGTGTGGTGCGAGCGGCCTTGCGATGCGCCAAGCCGACCGCGTGAGGTTCCGAAGGATTAAGCGACTGGTGATGTATCGCCGGCCTCGGGGCGTCGTCAGCAACCATAGTATGGCGCGCAGGCTATGCTCGGGTAAAACACCGACGTTACGAAAACGCGCGTACAGGTCTGCCGTTTCGTTGTCCTCTAAGGTTTCGAGAAACGAATTGGTCAATTTACGCACCACGGTGGCGTTAAGGGTTTTTTTTGAAGAATAAGAATCTGGATACTCGTAAAAATAGCCCATTACTTTTGGAACGTATACGGCGCCCGTAGTAAGTGCTAGGCGAAAATCGAGGAAATTATCCGCAAAGGATCCCAAGTTCGCGGGCATTCCGCCATCGAGACGAGACCGACGAAAGATAATCGTATTCGTCGAAAACGTGAAAAAATTCTTAGATAATACACGCTCCATTTCAGTTGCATCGATAAATGTCGGTATGTCGGACAGAAATAGCGGAAAGGTGCGAATCTCACCGTTGTGCGGATTGATAACTGCCGGATCGAAAAACACGAATGACGCCTTGCGATGGGTATCTAGGAAGTGGACCGCCGTACGAAACAAATCCGGCAAGATTTCATCGTCGCAGGCGAGAAAGCAAACGTACGCGCCCCTCGATTCGGCAAGGCCGACGTTACAGGCACGCGCAGCGCCGTCGTTTTTTTCTTTTCGCACAACCCGTGCCGTAGGTATTTCGGAGGCGGCCTCGATAACCTCCGCAAGCTTGTCGGCGGGGGAAAAATCATCGACGACGATAATTTCATCCGCCTCAAGAGTCTGGCGGCGGATGGCGTTCAGTTGTCTGCGAATAACGTCGCCATGATTGTAGTGTGGGATGATCACCGAAATGCCGCTCGTCTCCAACTCGAAAAACTCCCCTTCAATAACGCGGCGAGAGCGCATCTCGACTACGTAAAGCGCCTCGATCACGTAAAAAACGAGGCGCGTTCTCTGCGGGCGTTATTATGTCCTACGCTTATTTTATACTCTTATACGAATTTTTGTGACTGTACATCCGTTAACGTTTTCGCCGTCGGCGTAAATCGCCTTATCGGTGCCTTCGGAAAGCGTTGCCATTCTCGGACGTAAGATTGGATGTTGCGGGGCGCCGGTCTTTGAGACTATGAAAGAGCCTCGATTCGGCGGCGGACACGCATGATGTCGCAAGTGGGATTTACGTGTCCGGGCGACGCGGTTACCCGATCTCTATTTTGTGCGATGCGATTTAAAGTGGATTGCAGGGTGGAACGGGATGAGGGCTTCGGAAATTTTCTCGATGGGCACCGATGAGGCGGATTGCGCGTCAAAAAAGTGCATCGATAGCGAAGGTTATGGCGCTCACTGTCTATTGTGGCTCAAGAATTACGGGCCGAGGATTCGGGGTGGATTCGGTAGCTTGAGAACGAGAGGAAAGTTAACGAAAAGACGTGTGGTCGTCGGCATGGCTGCAATGAATATGTCTTCTGAAAAGCATAGGAAAAAAACAGAACCGTGATTGACGTTTGCCACCTGATCACAGGCTTAGGGCCCGGCGGCGCGGAAAGCATGCTCAACAAACTGGCGGGCACGCAGACATCGGCTGTCCGCCATACCGTCGTCTCCATGATCCCGGAAGGCTTTTTCGCGCCGCTTCTGCGCGAGCGGGGGGTGCGTGTTTACGATCTCGGCATGGCGCGCGGCCTGCCCAATCCGCTCGCTCTTTTCAGGTTGGTGTCTTTGTTGCGCGATATCCGCCCGGATGTTTTGCAAACGTGGCTCTACCACGCGGATCTCCTCGGTTTGATCGCGGGAAAATTGGCGGGAGTTTCCGCGATTTCATGGAATATCCGCTGCTCGAACATGGACATGCGCCATTATGGTCGATTGTCACGGGTGATGCCGCATTTGCTCGCCCGGCTTTCGAGTGGACCGGATGTGTGTGTGGTAAACTCCCGGGCCGGGAAATGCGCACATGAAAATTTGGGTTATCGCCCTAAACGTTGGGAGGTTATCCCCAACGGCTTTGATCTTGCGCAGTTTCGCCCGGATGCCGCGCGCCGTAAGACCCTTCGCCGACAACTCGGGGCCAACGACAATACGTTCCTCGTTGGCATGGTCGCGCGGGTCGACCCGATGAAGGATCACGCCGGGATGCTCGCAGCGTTATCGCGCTTAAACGCGGAAGGACGTGATCTGATCGGCGTATTCGTCGGTAGGGGATGTGAGGAGGACGGTCCCTTGGTGTCCCAAATTCAGGAGTGGAATTTGGAAAACCACGTTCGCATGCTGGGGGAACGAAAAGATATCTCAGGTATCTTATCCGCGCTGGACGTTTTCGCTTTGGCTTCGCACTCAGAAGGTTTTCCCAACGTGGTTGGCGAAGCGATGGCTTGCGGTACGCCGGTGGTCGTCTCCGATGTCGGTGATTGCCGCGATATTGTCGGTCGTTTCGGTTGTGTCGTTCCTCCAGGAGACGTCCACGCGCTGACCCGCGCCTTGGCGGATACGTACGCCCTTGGGCACGACGGGCGTACCCGCCTGAGCGCCGAAAGACGCTCCCACATCGAAGAAAGGTATGGGCTGCCCATCATCGTCGAGCGGTACGAAGCGCTTTATCGGGATCTTATGGAGAAACATTAAGTCGTGTGCGGTTTTGTCGGGTATTTAAATCCAAAAGGCGGGCAGAGCGCCGCCGAGATGGATGCGCTGGTTTTGGCCATGGCCGAGACCATCGCCTATCGGGGACCGGACGACGCCGGAAGTTGGTGCGATCCCGAGACGGGGGTCGCGCTTGGCCATCGCCGGTTGTCGATCATCGACCTATCGCCGATGGGCCGTCAGCCGATGGTCTCCGCCGATGGCCGCTATGTCATCATCTACAATGGCGAGATTTATAATTTTCCCGAAATCCGCGCCGAATTGGAAGGCGCGGGGGTCTGTTTTCGTGGTCACAGCGATACCGAAGTGATCCTGGAGGCTTGGGCGGCGTGGGGCGGTGCGCGCACGGTGAAACGGATGCTCGGGATGTTCGCCTTGGCGCTTTGGGATCGCCGGGAAAGACGGCTGACCTTGGTGCGCGACCGGTTGGGGATCAAGCCCGTTTATTGGGGCTGGAACCGGGGGGTGCTGTTTTTTGGATCGCAGCCCGGCCCTTTCACCAAGCATCCCGGGTGGCGGGGAGAAATTGACCGCGACGCGCTATGCGCCTTCGTACGCCATGGCTACGTTCCGGCGCCGCACTCGATCTACGGCGGGATTGAAAAACTGGAACCGGGCGTGATGGTGGACATCGCCGCCGATGGGGCCGCCGTCAAAACGCGTTATTGGGACATGCGGTCTCTCGCCCGGCGAGAAGGCGGCCTGCCTGTCGCCACCACCGATGCGGCCGCCACCGACGCCCTGGAAGACCTGCTCAAGGACGCCATCGGGCGGCGCATGGTCGCCGATGTGCCGTTGGGGGCCTTTCTGTCGGGGGGGATCGACAGTTCGACGGTGGTCGCCTTGATGCAGGCGCAAAGCGCCCGCCCGGTAAAGACTTTTTCGATCGGCTTTCACGAACACGGCTATGACGAGGCCCGTCACGCCAAGGCGGTGGCGGCGCATCTGGGCACGGAGCACACCGAATTGTACGTCGATCCCGGTCACGCCCGGGATGCATTGGCGGGCATGGCCACTTGGTATGACGAGCCGTTCGCCGACAGTTCTCAAGTTCCGACCTATTTGGTGTCTGAAATGACGCGCCGGCACGTCACGGTCTCGTTGTCGGGCGACGGCGGAGATGAGTTATTCGGCGGCTATAACCGTTATTTCCTGGGTGCGGCGCTGTGGCGGCGCTTCGGCCATTGGCCGGGGCCGTTGCGGGGTCTGGTCGCGGGCGGCCTGAAGACGCTGACACCGAGCGCCTGGAATACGCTTTTAAGCGTTTTACCCGATCGTATCCGCCCGCCCCAGGTCGGCGATAAAATTCATAAACTGGCCGATATCCTGTCCCTGGACAGCCAGCAGGCCCTGTATTTGCGTCTGGTCAGCCAATGGGGTGATCCTGCGGCCCTGGTGCCGGGCGCGCGCGAGCCGCGTGGCCTTTTGTGGGATGAGACCGTGCATGACGATGTCCCCGATTTCGTCGAGCGAATGCAGTACCTGGATACGGTGACCTATCTGCCCGACGATATTTTGACCAAGGTCGATCGGGCGTCGATGGCGGTGTCGCTTGAGGCCCGGGTGCCGCTTCTCGATCATCGGGTGGTGGAATTCGCCTGGGGCCTGCCCAAGCATCAAAAAATACGCGGCGGCGAAGGCAAGTGGCTTTTGCGTCAGGTCCTCTATCGCCATGTGCCGAAAAAATTGATGGCGCGCCCGAAGATGGGCTTCGGCGTGCCGATCGACAGCTGGCTGCGCCATGAACTGCGCGATTGGGCCGAGGCCATGCTGAGCGA
Organism: Varunaivibrio sulfuroxidans; assembly: GCF_029318635.1. Taxonomy (NCBI): domain Bacteria; kingdom Pseudomonadati; phylum Pseudomonadota; class Alphaproteobacteria; order Rhodospirillales; family Magnetovibrionaceae; genus Varunaivibrio; species Varunaivibrio sulfuroxidans. The sequence goes on from NZ_CP119676.1 coordinate 2,123,557, forward strand.
GAATCGATTGCGCGATGAGGGTTTCTTCGATCCGACCGAGGTACGAAAAATCTGGTCCGACCATCTTTCGGGCAAATGCAATGCGCAGTATGTGTTATGGAATATTTTGCAATTTCAATCTTGGAAACAGGCCTGGGTCGGCTGAAATCGTCCGCCCGAGCGTGGCTTTAGGGGGTAAAGGCATAGATCAGGGCTATCGTCGCGTTGATCAAGAAGACCGCGACGAGAAAACCCTGCCGCCAGCCACCGCTCGCGGCGCGCAGGTTGAGAAAATTCAAAAGGACCTGAGCGGCCTTGACTGTCGTGATTGCAAGCACGACAACGACGACCCAAACGCCGAGGGGATGGGGATCGCCTGCCGTGGCGCGCCCGCCGACCATGCTCGCTAGGGTCAGGCCGACCAAAACAAGCCAAGTCCAGGTCAGACGACGGTTGGAAGGGGATTGAAAGTGCATCGGTTCACCGGATCAGATACAAAAGGGGGTACATGACGATCCAAATCAGGTCCACCATGTGCCAAAAAGCGGCCCCGGTTTCCATGTTTTCCAGGCTGTTCTTCCAGGTCACGAGACCCAGCACCACGAGGCCCGCGACGACGTGCATGAAATGAAACCCGGTCATCAGAAAAAACAAGGTGAAATAGGTATTTGTCTCGATGGAGATGCCGTGGCTGAACATGTCGGCGTATTCGATGATTTTGATGACCAAAAAGGCCGATCCGACGGCCATCGCGACAAGGGTCAGGCGCCGCGACAAGGAGACACGACCGCGTGCGCGCAGGCGCACCGCCAAGGCCAGGACATAGCCGCTGGTAATCAAAACAAGGGTATTGAGGCCGCCGACAAAGCGATCGACCTGATCTTGAGCGTAAGCGAACGTGACGGGGTCGAGCGCGCGGGCGACGCTGTAACCGAGGAAAAAAGCCCCGAACACCAAAAGCTCGCTGATGATCAAAATCCACATCATCGGATTGCCCGGCAAGTTATCGAGCGCACCCCACCCGCCCGTTTCACTTTCACCATGTGTATCGTGTTCGCTATGTGTATCGTGCGCGGGTTTTGCGTCGTGCGTCGCCACGGAAAGGGGATCGCCATCCATGGTCAATTCACCAACTGGGCGTAAATTTTGGGCAGGGCCTGGGCGATCTTGGCGGCGTGCCCGACGATGTGGTACGACCCCGAGCCGAAAAGAAAGGGAAAATACGCGCGCGCCTTGTGGTCGATGGTGACGCCGAAGACGGCGTTTCCCGCGCGCCGCGCCTCGCGGATCGCCATGCGCGTATCCTCAAGGCCGTAACGTCCCTCGTAATGGTCGATATCGTTGGGTTTTCCGTCGGTCAACACCAGCAACAGGCGATGGCGATTTTCGCGTTTCTCCAACTGCTTGGCGACATGGCGGATGGCCGCGCCCATGCGCGTGTAATAGCCCGGCTTCAGGCCGGCGATGCGTCGTCCCACTCGGGGGCCGAACGGCTCATCGAACCCCTTAAGCTCGCTGATACGCACATAATCGCGCCGGCGTGAGGTGAACGTGTACATGGCGTTATCGTCACGGCTGGCGTTCAGGCCGGCGGCGAAAATACTGAGGGCTTCCTTTTCGATATCCAAGACTCGGCGGTTTTCGACCCAGCTGTCGGTCGATAGCGAAACATCGACCAAGATCGCCACCGCCAGGTCGCGGGTCGTCTGGCGAACGTTGGTATAGATGCGGTCCGATCCCTCTCCGCGCGCCGCCAGATCGCAGCGCGCGCGCACAAGGGCGTCCATGTCCAATTCGTCGCCGTCGTTCTGTCGGTAACAGGTTTCTCGGCGTGGGCGCAGGGCCTCGAACTGGCGGGCGATGCGCCGGATGCGTCGTCGGGTTTCCCCGTCGGGCTTCCAAAGGTCGTCATTTTCCTCGGCCGTGGCGGTGATCACCCGGCAGTGGTCGGCCATCAGGCGGGCGCTACGGTAATCCCACTCGGGATAGGTCACGGCGGCTTTCAGACGGGTCGTGTCGATGGCGTCCGGCGGCAGGTCGAGGTCCAGCTTGATTTTGCTGGCGGCGCGTCTCTTGTGCTCGGACAGGGTCAGTTCGTCGAGATCGTCGGCGGCCTTTTTCGCCTGATCGGGATCGTCATCGTCGATCGCCCGGTTGACGTTGACCATTTCCGCCAGAGAAAGGATTTTTTCCATGTTGTTGAGGATCATAGGATCGTCACGCTGCGCCTGATCTTGCGTTTTGCGTTGGGCCTTGTGACGTCGCGCGTCGCCCTCGCCCTCGCCGCCCGCGGCGGGGTCGTCCCGGGATTGCGCTCGGCTCTGCTCTCGGCGCGACGAAGGGATACCCCAAAGTGGGACCGGCAAGAACGGCCGATATCCACGAGGGGCTGTTTCCTGCGCCAGGCGGTCGAGCAGCGCGGTCGGATCGCCCGCGTCCAGCATGTAGGCGACGGTCGCCTCCACGGCGGCCTCCACCGGGGGTAAATTACGTTGGGGGCGCGCCGCCAGCACGCCATCGCACAGGCGGCGGTAGCGGGCGCGAAGACCGGGAATTTCGCCGAGCACGGTGCGTGTGGCGTCGTGGGCGCGGCGAAGGCGGCGGATGTCTCGATGTAGAGGGGTGTCCGGGACGCCGGTTTCGGGGACGTCGCCCGCGGCGACGGATGTGGCGGTGAAAAACGCGGTCAGCCAGAAATAGGCGTCGCGGTTAAGCGCCGCCGTCGGGAAAAGATCAATTTCGATGGGCAGCATCAAGGTTTCACCGTCGAAACGGGCCTGTTCCATCCTCTCGGCGGCGGCGCCCAGGCGCTGTAGAAAGGTTAGGCGGTGGGTCGATGTATGTTGAGAACCCGCCGTTAGGGCGACCCCCGGCGCACCGCCCAGGGCGCGAAAGAAAACGCCCAATTGAACGCGGATATCTTCCAGGCGCACGGCGCAGTCGGAATATTTGGGATAGCTTGCGACGTCGCCCACCAGGCGGTGCCAATAGCGCCCGGCCTGCTCCTCGACCTCGAGCAATTGCATGATCGTGGACAGTCCCATGACGATAGCGCTCCCATTAGCCCAAAGTCACGCGAACGACTTCGAGGAGACCTTCCTTGACGTCGGCTTCGTCACTTAGCGGTTCGATCATGGCGGCGAGGACGGCGTTCTCCAGGGGCATGCCCGAATGCACCAAGGTGGCGCAATAAATCAACAACCGGGTCGATACGCCTTCGTCCAAATCCTGGCCCTTCATGGCGCGCAGACGGGCGGCGAGGCGGACCAGCGGGGCGCATTGTTCGACCGCGAGGCCGCTCTCGCGCGCGACGATGGCAACCTCGTCGTCGAAGGCGGGAAAATCAAAGGTGATCGCGAGGAACCTCTGACGCGTGCTCGGCTTGAGCGCCTTCATCATTTGCTGATAGCCGGGGTTGTAGGAGACCACCAGCATGAAATCGTCGGGTGCGACCAAGGTTTCGCCGGACCGTTCCAACGGCAAAATACGCCGATCGTCGGTCAGCGGGTGGAGCACCACGGTGACGTCTTTGCGCGCTTCGACGACCTCGTCCAGATAACAAATGCCGCCGGTGCGCACGGCGCGGGTCAGCGGGCCGTCGCACCACACCGTTTCCCCCCCGCGCAGAAGATAACGCCCGGTGAGGTCCGCGGCGGTCAAGTCGTCATGGCACGATACGGTATACAACGGTCGTCCCAGGCGCGCCGCCATGTGGGCGACGAGGCGCGTCTTGCCGCATCCCGTGGGACCTTTCAACAACAGCGCCAGACGGTGATTGAACGCGTGTTCGAACAGGTCGCATTCGTTGGCGACGGGGCGGTAGTACGGAATTTCTTGCGGAGCGTTTTCGATGGGATGGGGCTTCATCAATGAGGTTCCTTCCGCGAGGCCGACGATTGTCTCGGCTTATTATTTTTACGGGGCGGGAAAAAAACGGGCGAGATTGCCGCGCGCGATGGCGGCGATCCCGCCCGCCGAGTTATTTCCATGTCACAGGGCGACGACATGGAAAAGACGGTTTTTAAGCCTGCTGGGGGGCTTCCTTGTCGGCCACGAGCAGGGCATAGACCAAGATCAGGACGCCAACGACCACCACGGCCCCCGCGCCTAAGCGCATCCAGAAAAAGATACCGAGTTGGTCCTGGACATCCATGTAGTATTCGCCCATCACCCGTTGCAGCTGGATTTGCACGACCCCGGCGAAGGTCAAGGCGAAGGTCATGAAGAACATCGCCCCGGTGACCACCCAGAAAGCCCACATATTGAGGACCTGCTTATAGGGTGCGCGATGGCGCAGATAAGGCAGGGCGTAGGTGAACATGGCGATATTGAGCATCACATAAGCGCCGTAAAACGCCAGATGCCCGTGCGCCGCCGTGACCTGGGTGCCATGGCTGTAATAATTGATCGGCGCCAAGGTGTGCATAAAGCCCCATACCCCGGCTCCGAAAAACGCCGTCACCGAACAACCCAGCGCCCACAGCAGGGCGGCCTTGTTGGGATGATCGCGCCCCCCCTTCCAAACCATGTAGAAGGTGAACACCACCATGGCGAAGAAGGGAAGAACCTCCAGCGTCGAGAAAACGCTGCCGATCCACTGCCAATAGCCCGGCGTGCCGATCCAGTAGTAATGGTGTCCGGTGCCGAGAATGCCGGTGAACAGGGATAATCCGACGATGACGTAGAGCCACTTTTCGACCACTTCGCGATCGACGCCGGTCATCTTGATCATCAAGAAGGCGAGCATCGCCGCCATCACCAATTCCCACACGCCTTCGACCCACAAGTGGACCACGAACCACCAGAACATCTTGTCGAGGACGAGATCGGTGGGGTTGTAGAAGGCGAACAGGAAGAACACCGTAATCCCCCAAAGGCCCAACAGGAGAACGTTGGCGACGGCGGTTTTACGGCCGCGCAACAGGGTCATGGTGCAGTTGAACATGAACATTAAGGCGACGACGACGATCGCCAACTTGACCCACAAGGGCTGCTCGAGAAATTCGCGCCCTTCGTGGATGCCGAACAGGTAGCCGATGACGGCGGCCAGTCCGGCGAACAGAAACAGCCAAAACTGAACGATCGCCAGTTTGGTGCTATAGAGATCGTTTTCCGTTTCTTCGGGTAACAGGTAATAGGTTCCCCCCATGAAACCCATCAACAACCAGACGATCAAGGCGTTGGTGTGGATCATGCGGATCACGTTAAAGGGCACGATGTCCGCCAGTAGATTGGGAATCACGTAAACGGTGCCGGCCAGAAGCCCGCCCAACACCTGTGCGATGAACAAAACCAGCGCCCCGGAGAAATAATACAGTGCGACTTTTTGGGATGGATATTTCATAGCTTGTCCTTTTGGTCACATGTCCTCAGCCGGCGTCGTTGGGCGGCCAGTGTTGGGTGTTGATTTTGTTGGTCCATTCGAAGAAATCGACCAGCCCGTTCAATTCTTTGTCGCTGAGATTGAAGTGCGGCATTTGACGGCGTCCCTCGATGCCGGTGGGCTGGTTTTTGATCCAGCCGATAATGCCCTCGCGCGCGCCCTGGGGATCGTCGAAACCGCCGTAGCGCGCCCAGACGTTACCCAGTTCGGGGGCGAAATAAGCCCCCTCGCCCAAAATGGTGTGACAATCGATGCAGGCGTTGCGTTCCCATACCCGCTTGCCCAGGGCGATGCTTGGGGTGATTTCCGAGTGATGGGAAGACGCGCCGGTCGCATAAAAGACGGAATTGGCGACCAGGGCGATGAAAATCACCAGGAAGAAAATGGTGCCGCCGAAGAAGATGTTCCTCGCGGCGTTTTTGGTTAATCTTTCGCTCATGAGCTCCTCGTTTTTTCAGGAGTTCCCGGACCCCCTTTTCGCCCACGGCGAGACCTTGAGCCAATGGCGAACAGTCCGGATGGATCAGGTCTATCACGCACCCGTAAGGGGCTAAATGACGATGGGTAATTTTATCCGATTTTTTTACTTGGGTATTCTGGCGCACAAGGAGGGGTGGATTGGCGCGCGCGAGGACCAAGGCGGGCCCGTCGATGGATTTATGCGCGGTCGCGATAGAGCGCGCGTAGGGTCGCGACGTCGGCGATCTCGACCCGGGAGCCGTGGGCCTGAACGCCATATTGCGCGAGCTTGGCGAAGGCGCGCGACAAATTTTCCGGCGCGATGGCCAGTTGCGCCGCCAGCTCCTTGCGCGCATACGGCAGGGTGACCTCGGCGGGGCCGTCGGCGGCATCGATCAGTCCCATGAGAAAGCCGCCCAATTGTTGTATCACGGTCTTGGTTTTAATTTCGGCCAGTTGGGCCAGCATTTCGCTTTCCCGGTGGACCAAGGCGCCGATTAGGAAGCGACCGATTCCCGGAGAATCGCGCAGACATTGTTTCAGCGCTTGGTACGATACCCCCATCAGGCGGGTCGGCTCCAGGGTTTCGCACGACGCCGGATAGGCGGTGCGCGAAAACAGGGCGATCAGGGCGATATGCTCGCCCGCTTCGAAGACCTTTAAGATCGCCTGTTTGCCTTTCGGGGTGACGTTGAATAGCTTCACCCTGCCCGATACGATCAGGTAGAAATGGTCGATCTTATCGCCTTTGGAAAAGACCAGATGTCCCGCGGGATGATCGCGGCAATGGGCACGGGCGAGCAGGCGATTGACCTCGTCGTCGGGGACCGCGCGCAACAGCGGGGCGTCGCGGATCGCCGCCAGGTCGATGTCACCGTGCAGACAGGGCGCGCCGCATGGAATGTCGCTATCCGACGGCATGTCTTGCGAGGCGCTCATATGCCGCCCTCCTCTTCGAACAAGCCACGAATTTCTTTGATGTTTTCGATCATGACGGCGCCGGAACGCACTGTGACGCCGTATTTTTGTAACTGGCGCAAGGACCGCGACAAGCTTTGCGGCGTCGCACCCAAATGGGCCGCCCACGATCGCTTGGAAAAGGGGAGGTGGACCCGCGCCGGGCCATCGGCGCGGTCCGGACATAGGCTGAGCAAATAGCCGGCGATTCGCTGCGATAATAACTGGAGCTTCAACCGCCCGGTCGCCGCGACGATGCGCTCGACGGCGTGTACCGCCTGCGCCAGGGTATCGAGGAACAAGGCGTCGTCGTCGCGCAGTTTCTCCAGGAAAAGGTCTGCAGGGACGCCGACATAGTGGGTTTCGATGACGGTTTGGGCGCTGACCGGGTAGTGGGCGCCGCCGAGGACCGCAAGCCCGCCGATGATCGCGCCGCGCGCCGTGGCGTCGATGATGGTATCCTCGCCCGAGTGGGTGCGCATGGTGGTTTCAACCAGGCCGTCGGAGATGAAAAAAAAGCGGTCGGCCGGCGCGCCCTGCTCGAAAAGAACCGTTCCCGGCGGCGCGCCGTGGAGGGGGTAGGTTTTTAAGAAGGCCCGCAACGGCGCGTCATCATTCGCCCCGGAAAGATGCTCCAAGGCCGTCTGCGCAACCGGGATCGAGCGGGGCCGGGCGGGCGCGCTCATGGCCCGAATCGGCGGCGGCGATGCATTCGATCCCAAAGAGGTCCTTCATCCGAGACGTGCATATCGGTACGCTCACCTTACCCTTCCGTGAAAAACGCGGTCGTTAGCTTACCCTCGCCGGGCACGCATCGCAAATGCCGATTTGGTGGATTTTAGCCCGTGTACGAGATGCGCAAGCACGCCCGACAAAGGACGTGGATGGTCGCCCGCCGCAAGGACCGCCGGGTTCAAACGTAATCGACCTTGATGATCTCGTAGGATTTTTGCCCGCCGGGAGTGAGGACCTCGACCGAATCGCCGAGTTGCTTGCCGATCAGGGCGCGCGCGATCGGCGAGCCGACGGAAATGCGCCCGCGCGCAAGGTCACTTTCATGGGCGCCGACGATTTGATACGCCGATTCTTCATCGGTGTCTTCATCGGCGAGCATCACGGTGGCGCCGAAACGCACGACATCGCCCGACATTGTCGATGGGTCAATGACGTCGGCATGGCTGACGATGCTTTCCAATTCGACGATGCGCCCTTCGATGAAGCTTTGACGTTCGCGCGCGGCGTGATACTCGGCGTTTTCCGACAGATCGCCGTGTTCGCGGGCCTCGGCGATGGCGCGAATAACCGCAGGGCGCTCGACATCTTTAAGGTTCTTCAACTCGCTTTCCAGGCGTTTCAGGCCTTCGAGCGTCATCGGGATTTTATCCATCGTGATTTTCCTTTGCGTCCCACTTCCCGGTGCGCGAGAAATCGTGGTGCGTGGAACAAAAAAACAGACCGCAACCCGCGGATAAGCCGGTCACGTTCTGAAAAAACTTTAAAAAATACCGGGCGCTTAGCTCCGATCCGCCCGCATCTGGAACAGTTATGTCCTAGGCGTCAGCATACCCTTGAAGGGGAGTGACATCAAGGCTTCCCGATTTCAGCGCGCCGATCGCGCCCGCCGCCGCATCGGCCCCGGCGATCGTGGTGTAGTGGGGAATGTTGTCGGTTAACGCCGAGCGGCGGATCGAGAAACTGTCCTCGATCGCTTGGGCGCCCTCGGTGGTGTTGATGACCAGATGGACATCGCCCGACAAGATCGCGTCTACGCAATGGGGTCGCCCCTCCAACACTTTGTTGACGTGCGCAACCTTGAGGCCGGCGCCTTGGAGGTGTCTGGCGGTGCCCGAAGTCGCCATGATCTTGAAGCCCAGCGTCAACAATTTGCGCGCCACCGGAACGATCGCGTCCTTGTCGGCGTCCTTGACCGAAATGAAGACGGTTCCCTCTTCGGGCAGGCGCACGCCCGCGCCCAGTTGGGACTTGGCGAAGGCGCGTGGAAAATCGATGTCGATGCCCATCACCTCGCCGGTGGATTTCATTTCCGGCCCGAGCAGGATATCCACGCCGGTGAACCGCGCGAAGGGGAAGACGGCTTCTTTCACCGCGACGCGGTCCATCAGCGCGCCTTCCTTCAGGTCGAACGCGGCCAGCGTCTCGCCGGCCATGACGCGGGCGGCGATCTTGGCCAGAGGGACGCCGCTCGCCTTGGCGACGAAGGGCACCGTGCGCGAAGCGCGTGGATTGACCTCGAGGATATAAATGTCGCCGCCTTGGATCGCGAACTGGATGTTCATCAGACCCTGGACCTTGAGGGCGCGGGCAAGGGCGCGGGTTTGCGCCTTGATTTCCTCGATCAGATCGAGGGACAGCGAATAGGGCGGCAGGGAACAGGCCGAATCGCCGGAATGAATGCCGGCCTCCTCGATGTGTTGCATGATCCCGGCGACAAAAACGTCGCCGCCGGCGTCGGCGATGGCGTCAACATCGATCTCGATCGCACCTTGCAGATAGGAATCGAGCAGCACCGGGGTGTCGCCCGACACCTTCACGGCGGTGGTGATGTAGCGCATCAAGGCGGTGTGGTCGTGGACAATTTCCATCGCCCGCCCGCCCAGGACATAGGACGGGCGCACCACCAGAGGATAGCCGATCTCGGCGGCGACTTTTTCGGCTTCGGCGACGCTGCGCGAGATGCCGTTCTTGGGCTGGCGCAAGTCGATCCGGTGCAGCAGGTCCTGAAATCGCTCGCGATCCTCGGCAAGGTCGATGGCGTCCGGCGAGGTGCCCAAAATCGGGATACCTGCGCGCTCAAGGTCGTTCGCCAGCTTCAGCGGCGTCTGACCGCCGAATTGAACCACCACGCCGAGCAATTCGCCGCGGGTCTGTTCCTTGCGGATCAGCTCGATCACGTCCTCGCCGGTCAGCGGTTCGAAATAGAGGCGATCGGAAGTGTCGTAATCGGTCGAGACGGTCTCCGGGTTGCAATTGACCATGATCGCCTCGATCCCGATGTCTTTCAGGGCGTAGGCGGCGTGTACGCAGCAGTAGTCGAACTCGATCCCCTGACCGATGCGGTTCGGCCCGCCGCCCAGGATGACGACCTTGCGCCGCGCGCCGACGTCGGCCTCGCAATCGGCGGGGGTGACGCCGTTACCTTCGTAGCTGGAATACATGTACGGCGTTTTGGAGGGGAACTCGCCGCCGCAGGTATCGACGCGCTTATAGACCGGGTGAACGTCGAGCAGGTTGCGCCGCGCGACGACCGCCTTGGTTTCGATCCCGAGAAGTTCGGCGATGCGCTCGTCGGAAAAGCCCATTTCCTTGATCCGCGTCAGGCCGACGGCGTCGAGCGGCAGACCGCCGGTACGGATCTCGTCTTCCTTGGCGACGATGGCGGCGATCTGGGCGAGGAACCATGGTTCGTACTTGCAGGCGCCGTGAATCTCGGCGAGACCGAGGCCGTGGCGGAAGGCCTGGGCGATGACCAGGATGCGATCAGGGCTGGGGACCGCCAGCGCGGCGATGACGGCGTCCTTGTGCACGGCGCCGTCGCCGTCGGCCTTGGCGCCGGGAATCTCGATTTCATTCAGGCCGGTGAGGCCGGTTTCCAGCGAACGCAAACCCTTTTGCAGGGATTCGGCGAAGGTCCGTCCGATCGCCATCGCCTCGCCGACGGATTTCATCGCCGTGCTCAGCAATGGCGCGGCGCCGGGGAATTTCTCGAAGGTGAAGCGGGGAATCTTGGTGACGACATAATCGATCGTCGGTTCGAACGACGCCGGAGTGAGACCCCCGGTGATGTCGTTGTCCAGCTCGTCCAGGGTATAGCCGACGGCGAGTTTGGCGGCGATCTTGGCGATCGGAAAGCCGGTCGCCTTCGACGCCAGGGCCGACGAGCGCGACACCCGGGGGTTCATCTCGATCACGATCAATTCGCCGTTGTCGGGATTGACCGCGAATTGCACGTTGGAGCCGCCGGTATCGACGCCGATCTCGCGCAACACCGCGATCGAGGCGTTGCGCATCACCTGGTATTCCTTGTCGGTCAGGGTCAGCGCCGGGGCGACGGTGATGCTGTCGCCGGTATGCACGCCCATGGGGTCGATATTTTCGATCGAACAGATGATGATGCAGTTGTCGGCGCGGTCGCGCACGACCTCCATCTCGTATTCCTTCCAGCCCAGCACCGATTGTTCGATCAGCACTTCGTGGACCGGCGAGGCCGACAGGCCGCCGGCGACGATCTGCTCGAACTCCGCCTTGTTGTAAGCGATGCCGCCGCCGCTGCCGCCCATGGTGAACGACGGGCGGACGATGGTGGGCAGGCCGATCTCGTCCAGCGCCTTGCGGGCGTCTTCCAGGGTGTGGGCGACGGTGCTGCGCGGGCTCTTGAGGCCGATGCGGTCCATCGCGTCGCGAAATTTCTGACGATCCTCCGCCATTTCGATGGCGTCGATCTTGGCGCCGATCAGCTCGACGCCGTATTTTTCCAAAACCCCGCCCTCGGACAGCTCCATCGCCGCGTTCAGCGCCGTTTGCCCGCCCATAGTGGGCAAGATGGCGTCGGGTTTTTCCTTGGCGATCACCTTTTCCAACATCGCCCGGGTGATCGGCTCGACATAGGTGGCGTCCGCCATGTCGGGATCGGTCATGATCGTTGCGGGGTTGGAATTGACTAAAATCACCCGGTAGCCTTCCTCGCGCAGCGCCTTGCAGGCCTGGGCGCCGGAATAATCAAACTCGCACGCCTGGCCGATCACGATGGGCCCCGCGCCGACGATGAGAATGCTTTGGATATCCGTGCGTTTGGGCATGATTTATTTTTTATCCATCAGGGCGACGAAGCGCGCGAAAAGGTAATGGCTGTCCTGGGGACCGGGGCTGGCCTCGGGGTGGTACTGCACCGAGAAGACCGGCTTGCCGTCAAGGGCGATACCCTCGCACGAACGGTCGAACAGCGAGATATGCGTTTGCGTCACGCCCTCGGGCAGGCTGGCGTCGTCAACCACGAAGCCGTGGTTCTGGCTGGTAATCTCGACCTTGCCGGTCAACAGGTCCTGAACCGGATGGTTGGCGCCGCGGTGGCCGAGGTGCATCTTGCGGGTGGTCGCGCCCAGCGCCCGCGCCAGCATCTGATGGCCCAGGCAAATGCCGAATAGGGGCAGGCCGCTTTTTAAAATTCCCTGGATCATCGGCTCGGCGTAGGTTCCGGTCGCCGCCGGGTCGCCCGGCCCGTTGGACAGAAATACGCCGTCGGGCGCCAGCGCGAGGATATCCTCGGCGGTGGTCTCGGCCGGCACCACGGTGACGCGACACCCGGCGCTGGCCAGACAGCGCAAAATGTTGCGCTTGGCCCCGAAATCGACGGCGACCACATGATGGCGCGCGGCGGGCGGGCGGGCGAAACCGCGGTCCAGGGCCCAAACGCCCTCTTCCCAAGCGTAGGGGGCCTCGCAGGTGACCTCCTTGGCGAGGTCCGCGCCTTCCAGCGAGGGCCAGTTTTGCGCCATGGTGCGCAGCGCGGCAAGATCGATGTCGCCGTCGGCGTCTTCCGGAGGCAGATGAATGATAACGCCGTTCGGCGCGCCGCCGTCGCGGATACGTCGGGTCAGCTTGCGCGTATCGACCCCGGAAATTGCCACCAGGTCGTGTTCTTTCAGCCAGGCGTCGAAATGCATGCCGGCCCGCCAGCTGGCGGGATCGGTGATGTCGGCGCGCAGGATGCACCCGCGCGCCGCTGGTTTTTGGGTTTCGTCGTCCTCGCGATTGGCGCCGACGTTGCCGATGTGGGGAAACGTGAAGGTGATGATCTGGCCTGCGAACGACGGGTCGGACAGCGCCTCCTGGTATCCGGTCATGGCCGTGTTGAAACAGACCTCGCCGATCGCGACCCCGAACGCCCCCGCGCCACGGCCCCAATAAATGCTGCCGTCATCAAGCACCAGGGCGGCGTTCGCCCCCTCGGGCCGGGCGTCCTCGAAGGGCATCTTCGCCGCTTCGTCAGAACGTTCTCCGACGGGAATCCCTCCCTTTGCCGTCTGCGCGTGCACGGAGGAGGATCTGGCCATAGCCGGGGTCCTTTTCGTCGGATGTTGCGTTCTTGTGGCTTAACCCTACCGTCCGCGGGCGCGGCAAGCAATAAGGTCGGGCAGTATCTACGGGAAAGCCGCGCCAACGTCAAGTCATGATATTTATAAAAAAATCGTTTTATTACAATTGGTTACTATAAAGATGATCATTGCTTTTTGGGAATGTTTGCGGTAATCTCTGCGCTTCCAAAAAATCTTGAGGATTACATTTCATGCTTCGTGAGAAGATTACCGGCGCCCTGAAGGATGCGATGAAGGCGAAGGCGGAAATCGCGGTGTCTTCGCTTCGCCTGATTCAGGCGGCGTTGAAAGACCGGGATATCGCGGCGCGCTCCGAGGGCAACCAAGACGGCATCCGCGACGACGAAATCCTAGGTCTTTTGCAGTCTATGATCAAGCAGCGTCGCGACAGCATCGAGATGTATGAAAAAGGCGGGCGGCCCGATCTCGCCGAACGCGAAGCCGCCGAAATCGCGGTGATCGAGAGTTTTTTGCCGGCCCAAATGGACGCGGACGCAATCGACGCCGCAGTGCGCGGCGTGATCGGGGAATTGGAGGCCCAAGGCCTCAAAGACATGGGCCGGGTGATGGCCGCGCTTAAAGAGCGGTTCGCCGGGCAAATGGATTTCGCCAAGGCGTCGGTGATGGCGAAGTCCCACCTCGCCGGTTAGGTTTCGGCGTGTGGAATGTTCGCGCGGGGGTGTTTTTCGCATGGCCGGTATGCCGCCTGGGATTTATCCTTGAGGTCCGCTTGCGAGGAGGTCCGCTTGCGAGTGACACCGGCAGACGGCTCGTGGCCCGGCAGACGCTTCGTGGCCCGGTAGACGCTTCGTGGCCCGGTAGACGCTTCGTGGATTGACTCCGACTTTTCGATCCCGAAACGTCGGGTCGCTCCACAAGGTTGTCTTTTTGATAGGGTTTGATTTGCTTCGACAAAACAACCCGCCTGTCGGCGGACCCTTTTGCCTCAGTCAAACCCTAGGGTTTGACTCCTGGATTAAAGAGCAAAATGCATGGCGTTCTCGCCTCAATTTCTCGATGAACTCCGCCTGCGAATAGGTCTCGCCGACATTATCGGGCGGCGCGTCAAACTGGTGCGCAAGGGGCGCGAGCATCACGGCCTTTGCCCGTTTCATAAAGAAAAAACACCGTCGTTCACGGTCAACGAAGAAAAAGGCTTCTATCATTGCTTCGGTTGTGGGGCGCATGGCTCCGCGATCGATTTCGTGATGCAAAGCGAGGGCATGAGCTTCCCCGAGGCGGTCGAGCGTTTGGCAGGCGAAGCGGGGATGGAAGTTCCCCAAGACAGCCCCGAGGAACGTCTTCGCGCGCGCCGCCGCGCCACTCTTTACGATGTGATGGAGGCCGCTTGCGCCTATTTCGAGGCCTGCCTGCGCGCCCCTCAGGGCGCGGCGGGGTTGGCGTACTTTAAGGGGCGCGGCCTAGACGACGCGACGATCAAGGCTTTCCGTTTGGGGCTCGCCCCAGATTCCCGCGATGGCCTGAAAAACGCCTTGATCCGCCAGGGGGTCGGCGAAGATCAAATGGTCGCCGCCGGCCTGATCATTCGCCCCGAGGAGAGTGGGCGGGCGCCGTATGACCGTTTTCGCGGGCGCGTAATGTTTCCGATCGTGGACCGCCGTGAGCGGATCATCGCTTTCGGTGGTCGGCTGATCGCCCCGGGCGAGCCGAAATATCTCAATTCCCCGGAAACCGAGTTGTTTCACAAAGGCCGGGTGCTTTACGGCCTGCCTCAGGCGCGTGTCGGGGCGCGCAACCACGGCACGGTCGTCGTCACCGAGGGCTACATGGACGTCATCGCGCTTGCCCAGGCCGGCCTCACGGGGGCCGTCGCCCCGCTGGGCACCGCGCTTGGCGAGGATCAAATTCATGAATTATGGAAAATCACTCCCGATCCGATTTTATGCTTCGATGGCGATGCGGCGGGCAAACGCGCGGCGCGGCGCGCCGCCGAGCGGGTTTTGGCGATTTTGAGACCCGGCTTCGGGTTGCATTTTGCCTGGCTGCCCGAGGGGGACGACCCCGACAGCCTGGTGCGCCGGGGCGGCATCCAGGCGATGCGGGATGTTCTGGCGGCGGCCCGTCCTTTGTCCGAGGTCTTGTGGACTCTGGAAAGCGGCGGCGCGATCCCCCAAACCCCGGAAGCGCGCGCGGCGTTGCAAAGCCGCCTCGAAGCGTTATCGCGGCAAATTCAGGACGCCACGGTGCGCAGCCATTTCGTTCGCGCCTTCAAGGAAAAAATTTGGCCGCGCATCGATGGCGCGGCGACGATGGCGCGAACACGGCCCACGACACAAGGGGGGCGGTGGCGGGAAAAAAATACCGACGGCCCGCGTCCGTTACGTCCGGTTTCGGCGCAAGCGGGGCCGGCGAGACACCGGGGCGACGACGAGACGGATTTGACTATGCGCCGCGAAATGATCCTGATCGCGACCATTATCAACCATCCCGACATCGCCGAGGTGGTTGATGAGCGCTTGGGGAGCATGGCCTTTTCCTCGCCTTTGCTTGACAAACTTCGTCAAGACGTCTTAAAGAGCCTATCCGAGGACGAAAGCCTTGACTCTAAGGGTCTTGAGCGCCACCTCAGGGGTGTCGGCTTCGATCAAATTCTGACTTCCGTTTTGGGAGAGCAGGTTTTTGAGCATGCCTTTTTCGCCCGTCCTCAGACGGATACGGCGACGGCGCTAGAGGGTTGGGAAAAGACATACGCGCTATTGAGACACAAGAGCGTAACGTTGGAAATTCAAGAAATAGTGCGCCTGCTTGGACAAGAGGCGACGGGCGAGCTCCTTGAGCGCTTGCGGGTTTTGCAGGACCAGGAGCGAATGTTGGCGGGAAAAAATACAGATGAGGTCGGGCCGTAAGGCCACCCTCTTTCATATTCCGGGACATTTCCAGAGACTTTCGGGAAACAGGGCATACGATGGCGACTAAAGCGAATACCGCGGAAACCAAGGGCAGTACGGAAGAAAGTGGCGATAGCCCCTTGCTCGACACCCTTAATGCCGCCGTAAAAAAAATGGTTCAGCGCGGCAAGGAGCGTGGTTTCGTCACCTATGACGAGCTCAATGACGCCTTGCCGCCCGACCAGGTCTCGACCGACCAGATCGAGGACACCATGAGCATGCTCTCCGAAATGGGCATCAACGTCGTCGAAAACGAAGAAAAGGAAGACGGCGCAAGCGGAGGCGACGAGGACAAGCCCGCCGAGGACGCCGCGGAAGGCGGGGCCAGCGGCAACGTCGGTGAAAGCGATCTGGGCCGCACCGACGACCCGGTACGCATGTATCTGCGCGAAATGGGTTCGGTTGAACTGTTGTCTCGCGAGGGCGAAATTGCGATCGCCAAAAGGATCGAAGCCGGACGGGAAATGATGATCGGCGGGGTTTGCGAAAGCCCCCTGACGATCCGCGCCATCGTCGATTGGCACGACGCCCTGGTTAGCGGCACCATGCTGTTGCGCGATATCATTGATCTTGACGCGACTTACGGCGGCGGTCCGGGGATCGATCACAGTGTCGCCGCGGTGGCCGCGGAGAACGGCGAAACCGTCGCCCCCGCGTCGGGCGATGACGAGGGCGATGGCGATACCGCCCCCGCGGGGCGTCCGGCGTCCGATAACGACGACGATGACGAAAGCGGAGATGCCGAAGAAGGCGACGGTGACGGCGACGATGACGATGACGGCGAGAACAATATGTCGCTGGCGGCGATGGAGGCGAAGCTGACGCCGGCGGTGGTCGAGACTTTCGAAAATATCGCCAAGACCTATAAAAAATTGCACAAGTTGCAAAATACCCGACTCGATTCCTTGCGCCAGGGCGAGGCGCTCAAGCCGACCCAAGAGAAACGCTACGACAAACTGCGCCACGAATTGTATGAGTTGGTCAACACCGTACACCTGAACAATGCGCGGATCGAACAACTGGTCGAACACTTGTACGACCTCAACCGCCGCTTGGTCAGCTTGGAAGGCAAATTGCTGCGCATGGCCGTGGCGGTGCGGGTCAAGCGCGAAGATTTTCTGGAGCACTATTACGGCTACGAGCTTGACCCCGTTTGGATGGAAAAAGTTTCCAAACTAAGTAAGGCCTGGGGTCGCTATGTCGAAAAAAATTCGACGGATATCGACGCTTGCCGCGCGAATATCGCCGCCATTTCCACCGAGGCCGGTTTGCAGATCAGCGAATTGCGGCGCATCGTCGCGACCGTGCAGAAGGGCGAACGTGAGGCGGGCAAGGCGAAAAAGGAAATGATCGAGGCCAACCTGCGTTTGGTTATCTCGATCGCCAAAAAATATACCAACCGTGGGCTGCAGTTCCTCGACCTTATTCAAGAAGGCAACATCGGCCTGATGAAGGCGGTCGATAAGTTCGAATACCGCCGGGGTTATAAATTTTCGACCTACGCCACGTGGTGGATTCGCCAAGCTATTACCCGCTCCATCGCCGATCAGGCGCGCACCATCCGCATTCCCGTGCACATGATCGAAACGATCAATAAGCTGGTGCGTACGTCACGCCAGATGTTGCACGAAATCGGCCGCGAGCCGACGCCCGAAGAACTGGCCGGGCGCCTGTCGATGCCGCTGGAAAAAGTGCGCAAGGTTTTGAAAATCGCGAAGGAGCCGATCTCCCTGGAAACGCCGATCGGCGATGAGGAAGACAGCCACCTCGGCGATTTCATCGAGGACAAGAACGCGGTTCAGCCGTTGGATGCGGCTATTCAGGCCAACCTGCGCGAAACCACGACCCGGGTGTTGGCGTCGCTGACCCCGCGCGAAGAACGCGTTTTGCGGATGCGCTTTGGCATCGGCATGAACACCGATCATACGTTGGAGGAAGTCGGCCAGCAGTTTTCCGTAACCCGCGAGCGTATTCGCCAGATCGAGGCCAAGGCTCTACGTAAATTGAAGCATCCCTCGCGGTCGCGCAAGTTGCGCAGCTTTCTCGACTATTAGCGGGCGCGTCGCCGTTACAAAAAAAGCCGGTTTTCAGCCGGCTTTTTTTTTGCGCCGCGCATCGCGCCCGGATCGAAGTCTCCTCCGTTCGGTGGGATTTAAAAAGTAGCAAAAAGCGCACCCCGCCTCCACATAGATGAGGACCTCGCCGTGCGCCGGTTGCGCCGACGCGCGCCGCACGGCCAAAACAACCGTGGGAGCATGCATGACAACGCGAAGTCCGAATGTGGGTGAAATTCTTGCCCGCCTGAAGGTGGAATTCGCCGCCGACATGCTGGATCGGGTGGAGAACCTGAAGCGGCTTCTCGATGCGTGCTCCGGCGGCGCGCGGTCGGGGGACGAGGTCCTTGCCGAAGTTCGTCGTCAGGCGCACGCCATCAAAGGCATGGGAGGATCGTTCGGTTATCCCGCAGTCTCCGCGATCGGCTATCGTTTGGAAGGTTATCTAAGCGGCCTGGAGACTCTGAACGATTGTCACATCAAGGATTGTTATCTTTTTTTCGACGCCCTGTGTGAAATTCTCGATCCAGAGAGGGAGTGCCGGTGACGGAGGTCTCTGCGGCGTTGAGCGACGCCACGGGGTTTGTCCCGCGGCAAGGGGGCGATAAAACAGATCGCTCAAAATCGGTCGGCTCATAACGATGTCGGCTCATCATTGGCTCCGCCATAATTACCGCCATGGTGGCCGCAGCCCCTTGCCGGGGTTATTATTCCGATAATGCTTTGACGCCTAGGGTCACGCCGTCGCCGTCCATCTTCCTTACGACGGTCGCCGGCGCGGTCGGTTTTGTTGTCTTCTTGGGCGTCGCAACGCTGTTGTCGAACCTGTTGTGAGGGCAATGATATGGGGCAAGGTATTGTAACCCTAGGCATTCTGGCAGGAGGTCTGGGGCTTTTCCTGCTGGCGGTCACGATGATTACCGAGGGGCTTAAGCTGGCCGCCGGAAATGCGTTGCGCGATATGCTGGGAAAGTGGACCCGTTCCCCGGGTCACGGCATTGTCACGGGAATGTCGATGACCGCCGTCGTTCAGTCGTCCAGCGCCGTCACGGTCGCCATCATCGGTTTTGTCAATGCCGGCCTGCTCGCCATGCCCCAGGCGTTGGGGGTCGTTTTTGGCGCCAATATCGGCACGACCATGACCGGCTGGTTGGTGGCCGTCATCGGTTTCAAAATCAAGGTGGAAACTTTCGCTCTGCCGTTAATCGGCGTTGGCATGATATTGCGCCTCGCCGGCGGCGACAGCCGGCGTGCGCAGTTTGGTACGGCTTTGGCGGGTTTCGGTTTGTTCTTCATGGGTATCGATGTGCTTAGGCAAGCTTTCGAGGGCTTGGCGGTTGGCATTGATTTACAGCGGCTGACTGTCGAGGGCGTTCCGGGGGTGTTGATGTTTGTGGGGATCGGTTTTCTCATGACCGTGCTCACCCAATCGTCGAGCGCCGCGATCGCCATCACTCTAACGGCGGCCACCGGCGGGATATTGAGCCTTCACGCCGCGGCCTCCATGGTGATCGGCGCCAATATCGGCACGACATCGACGGCGGCATTGGCTGTCATCGGCGCGACCCCCAATGCCAAGCGCGTAGCGGCGGCGCATATCATATTCAATATTGGTACGGGCGTGGTGGCGTTGCTGATTCTTCCAATCCTATTTTGGGTGGTGAAAGTCACGGGAAAATTTCTGGGATTGGAAGACATTCCGGCCGTTACCCTGGCCATGTTTCACACCATGTTCAACGTCCTCGGCGTTCTGCTGATGTGGCCCGCAACCCGCAGATTGGCGAAATTTCTGGAACGACGCTTCGTCACCTTGGAGGAAATCGAGGGACGAGCGAAATATTTGGACAAGACCGTTACCGTCTCGCCGATGTTGGCCTTAAACGCCTTAACGCTCGAAATATCGCGCATTGCGACCATATCGCGGCGCATGGCCCTGGCGGCATTAAGCGCCGAGTCCGGACCGGACAGACAGATGGCGAAGGACCGCATGATCATGGATAAACTGTCTCTCGCCGTGGCCGATTTTATTACCCGGTTGGAAAGGGAGCGGCTGACCGATGAAGTTTCCGCACAACTGGCGAAGATGCTGCGCGCCGAGCAGCATCTGCTTGCCTGCGCGGATCAAGCGTTGGTGGTGGCCAAGGCGCAGGCTAAACCCGTCATCGTGGACGATGAGGGGCTGCAAAACAGCCTCAACCACTATCGTGCGGAAGTTGTCCGTTTGATCGGGTTGACCAACCCGGAGATCAAAGATTTTTCCCTTGCGGGCTGCGAGGCGCTCTTGGAACAGGTGCAAAGTTCGTACGATGACGTTAAGTCGGCCCTATTGATTGCGGGGGCGGAGTTGCGCTCGCCCGTTTCGGGGCTGATCGAGCTCGTGGAACGAAACAGTCACATCCGGCGCATGGCGCGCCAAATGGTGAAGGCGATGCGCTATCTGAATGCGCTGTATGTTATCAACGATATCCAGTTTCCAGAGACACCCAAGGCGGGCGTCGGAAAGGAAGCGCCCGGTGTCTGAACGGCGCAAATTGCCCGTGGTGGACGGGGACGTGGGCCGAACACCGATCGGGAGAAGGCAACGAGACCCCGGTTTAAATTACGGATCTTCGCGCCACACGAGCATTTCCCTTGTATCGGGCGGGCCGCTGTCTGACACTGAAGGATGGAGTTCGATGCTCCGCCTTTGAACCTATTCCCTCAGGTGGAGGGAGGGGAGAACATGAGCCGAGACCAAACGGTTATCATCCTCATTCTCGGCGCTACCATCGCCATGTTCATGTGGGGGCGCTGGCGTCATGATATGGTGGCGCTGGGGGCGTTGTTGGCGTCCGTGCTGACGGGGTTGACGTCGCCCCTGGAGGCCTTCTCGGGCTTTTCCCACCCGGCTGTGGTCACCGTCGCCTGCGTGTTGGTGATGAGCTATGGCTTGCAGGCATCCGGCGCGGTGGATGTCTTGACCCAACACATTCGCGTCCAATCGGCCGGCAGGCTGACGACGATTGCGATCCTCACCGCGCTTGCGGCCGTGATGTCGGCATTCATGAACAATGTGGGGGCGCTGGCGTTGTTGATGCCGGTCGCCATCAAAGCGGCGCGGGATCGCGACTTGCCACCGGGTCAATTGCTCATGCCGCTGTCATTTGGTTCCATCCTCGGGGGCATGACCACGTTGATCGGCACACCGCCGAACCTGATCGTTTCCGGGTTCCGCGGCGCCGCTATGGGAAACACTTTCGCCATGTTTGACTTCGCCCCCGTCGGCCTCACCGTTGCCGTGGCGGGTGTGGCGTTCGTCGTGTTGGTTGGCTGGCGACTGGTCCCGGTGCGCGAGCGGGCCGGCGCGGAAGGCTTCGAGACGGCCGCCTATCTGACCGAGGCCCAGGTGACGGAGGGAAGCAAGCTCGACGGCGCGATCGTACGCGACGCCGAAGTTCTGCTCGATGAAGCAGATGCCCAGATCATCGGTCTGATCCGCGACGGGTCGCGCATTCCCGCACCCCATCCCCTGCGCAAGCTGCGCACGAACGACATCCTGGTGATCAGAGCCGAACCGGAAGCCTTGGGCGCCATGTTCACCAATCTCGCCCTCAAGCTTGTGGACATGCCCGAAACAGATACGGCCGAGGACCGGAAAACCGAGGCCGGGGATGCGGTCAAGGCCGTCAAGAACGAGGAAGTTCTGTTATCGGAACTGGCCGTGCTTCCGGGTTCGCGTCTGGCCGGACGGTCCGCGGCGGGGTTTCGCCTGCGCGAGCGTTACGGCGTCAATCTGTTGGCCGTGTCCCGGCAGGGGCGTCGCTCCATGGCGCGGTTGCGAAATACAATCCTCAAGGAAGGCGATGTGCTCCTCATGCAGGGCGGCGCGGACGCTCTTGGGGAATTCGCGGTCGAATTCGGGTGCGTGCCCTTGGCGGAACGGGAGGTGCGAATTCCCGACCGCAAACGCGCATACCTGGCCATGGCCATTATGGCGACGGCGGTTGCGGGCGCATCGTTCGGACTGGCGCCCGCGGCCATATCTTTTGCCGCCGGGGTGCTGGCGATGATGGCGTTCGGCGTGGTGGCCCGGCGTTCGGTTTACGAAGCCATCGACTGGCCGGTGATCGTGCTGCTGGGGGCGTTGATTCCGGTGGCCGGGGCTCTGGCCGCCAGCGGCGCGGCGGATATGATCGCGCGCGTATTATTGGACGGGGTTGCCCAGGGCTATGGCGTGGCCGCGCTGGTGGTGATCCTGATCGTTACCATGACACTATCGGATTTTATGAACAACGCCGCGACGGCGGCGGTGATGTGTCCGATCGCCATCGGTACGGCCGGTAAACTAGGCGCAAGCGCCGACCCTTTCCTGATGGCGGTGGCGGTGGGCGCGTCGTGCGCGTTTTTAACCCCCATCGGCCATCAGAACAATACCCTGATCCTGGGGCCGGGGGGGTTTCGATTTGGGGATTACTGGCGTTTGGGGTTACCGGTCGAAATTATTGTCGTGGCGGTCGGCGTGCCGATGATCCTTATCGTATGGCCGCTGTAGCAGCCAAGCGAATAGGTCCTAACCCTAGATGTTTAGCGCCGGCATTTCGTGGCGCATTATTCTTCCATGATCGAAAGAGCGCGCCATGGAACAGATGCCGCGCGGCGTCACTCCCGTTTTTTTTGGTGCAAAAGGTGAAGATGCAAAAGGTGAATTTTGTGCGTGTGTTTAATGACATTTTAGTATATCATCGAACCCTAATGTAAAAAATAATACATCAAGATGTAACATTCAGAAGTCCGGATTAGGATGGACTTGGACGCTCTTTCAAGACACTCTTCCAGAAGCACCATTGGGCGGACTTAAGCCCTATTTCCCTGCCGGTTTCCCTTGTTGAAGGGCGAAAGTGGGCCGGGCGTCGCGAGCGATGTCGAGGTGATATGAAAGTTGAGACCTTGGGCAGTGAAATTTTGAGCAAGACGCGGCATTTCGCCGAGGCGTTCGCGACCCTTCTCCTGTTTTGGGTCCTGCTCAATGGCACGGTGAGGGCCGATGTTGTGGCCGTCGGCGTGCTGGTGGCGTTTGTTATCGCGGCGCTGTTTCGCGACGGCCTTTCCTTCTTGTTCGAGTTTCGCTTCACGCCCCGGTCCTTGTGGGCGAGCGGCTTGTTTTTCGTTTATTTTCTCAAAGAGTTGGTCATCGCGAACGTTAGGCTCGCGGTCATCGTCTCGACCCCTGCGTTGCCGATCCGCCCCGGTATCGTCAAGGTCCGCACCCGCCTGAAAAGCCGGGTGGGCCGCCTGCTGCTCGCCAATGCGATCACCCTGACCCCGGGCACTCTGACGGTGGCCCTGGACGGGGAATGGCTTTTCATTCACTGGGTCACGGTGGAGGCCGACGATATCGACGCCGCGACCCAAAGTATCGTCGCCGGGTTCGAAAAATACTTGCAGGTGATGTATGGTTGAGGCGCTGATTTATCTGGCGGCGGGGTTGGCGGGCGCGGCGTTCTTGCTCGCCCTCGTGCGCTTCGTCAAGGGGCCGTCCGCCGCCGACCGGGTGGTCGCCTTCGATGTTCTGACCATCATCGCGATTACCGCCATGGCGCTGGTGGCGTGGCTCGAAAATCGCGCCATCTACCTGGACGTCGCCCTCGTCTACGCGTTGCTGTCCTTCCTTGGGGTGATCGTCGTCGCCCGCTATCTTGAAGGAGAGGCGTGATGGACGCGGGCTTGGGCATCGTTGGCGGTCTTTTCTTGGTCGCGGGGGCGGCGTTTCTCCTGTTGGGCGGGTTGGGCCTAATCCGCATGCCCGACGTTTTCAATCGTATTCAGGTGGGCACCAAAACGACCACTTTGGGGACCATGCTGACGTTGAGCGGGATCGCGTTCCTGCACCCCGATTGGACGCTGAAGCTGTTGTTGATCGGGCTGTTTTTGCTGTTCACGAACCCGCTGTCCTCGCAAGTGCTCGCCCGCGCGGCGCACCGCAGCGGTGCGGCGAAGTCGGCGGCGACGGTCGTCGATCGTCTGGCCGGCGACGACGGAGAAACGCCATGAGCCCGCTCCTGTTCATCATGACCCTATTGCTCGCCGCCGCCATGACCGGCGGCGCGTACGTGGCGCTGCGCAGCAAGAAGACGGCGGTCGCCATCCTTGCCGCCGGCGCGGTGAGCCTATTCGCATCGGTCCAGTTTTTGATCCTCGCCGCGCCGGACGTGGCGATGACCGAGGCGGCGATCGGCAGCGGCCTGACCACGTTCTTGTTCTTTTTTGTGCTGGGGCGCGTGCGGGGGGCCGGGAATGATTAAAAAATTCATGGCGCTATTGGTGTTGGCCGGCCTGGGCGTGGTGTTCGCCGGGTTGCTGCTGGGCTTTAGCCCGGACGCCCAATTGAACACCACCGCGCGCTATTACGCCGATCACACGGTGGCCGATACCGGGGCCGCCAATATCGTCACCGCAATCATCGTCACCTATCGCGGCCTCGATACCCTGGGCGAGGTTACCGTGTTGTTCCTGACGGCGGCCATCGTCGCCCTTATTTTAAGGCGCGCGCGCCGCCCGGGGGAAGCGCCGCCCGGCAACCCTCTGCCGTCGGGCGAACTGCTGCAAACCGGCAGCCGCCTGCTGGCGCCGTTGATCGTGCTGTTGGGGGCCTATGTCTTTGTCAACGGCCACCTGACCCCGGGCGGCGGATTTCAGGGCGGGGCCATCGTCGCCTCCGCGGTGCTCTTGATGTTGTTAAGCAACCCGTTGCGGCGCTTTAGCCACCGCCTGATCGGCGCCGTAGAATCGATTTCGGGGTTGGTCTACGTCACGCTTGGGGTGCTCGGCCTCGTTTTCGCCGGGGGTTTTCTCGACAACCGCATTCTACCACTGGGCGCATTCGGTACGCTTTTTTCGGCCGGCGCGATTCCCGTCATTTACACGGTGATCGGGCTTAAAGTCGGCGCCGAGTTCAGTTCGATGATGGTTAGCCTGTCGGAAACGGAGGATCGCTGATGGTCTATGTCGCAATGACCATAGGGTTTGTTTTGATCCTGATGGGGCTATACGGCGCGCTGACGAACCGCAATATTTTGCGCATAACCATATCGTTCACGATCGCCAGCACGGGGACCAATCTGGTCCTGGTCGCCGCCGGGTACATGCCCGGGCGCGCGGCGCCGATCCTCGGTGGCGTCGTCGATGCCGCCACCGCCGCCGCGCGGATTATCGATCCGGTGCCCCAGGCCCTGGTGCTGACCGCCATCGTGATCGGCCTCGGGGTGACGGCGTTGATGCTGACCTACGCCTACAAGCTTTATGAGACCAAACGCACCCTCGACATTTCGAAGTATACGGATCTGAAATGGTAAACCCCATTTTCATCATCGCCGGCGGTTTAGGCGCGGCGTTCCTGCTGGGGCTGTTGCGCGACACCCGGCGCGGGTTCGCCTATGGCGTGACGCTGGCGGCGCTGGCGTTAATGAGCGGGATCGCGGCGGACTGGGTATGGGCTTTCGCCGTCAAGGGGGCCGCCGGGGTTGATGTCTTCACGGCGGGCCATCGTCCGCCCTTCGCCATCAACTTGCGCATGGCGCCGCCCGAAGCGGTCTTGGTCTTGCTGGTCAGCGTCACGGGGTTGCTCTCGGCGATCTATTTGAAGGAACCTCTGCTGAGGCTTGGGCGCGGCGCGATGGCCGTGCTGTTGATCGCCATCTTGGCCCTAAGCGGAATCATTTTGACCCGCGACGTCTTTAACCTTTTCGTGTTTATCGAATTGACGGCGATTTCCACCGCCGGATTGGTGTTGCTTTCCGACGACGCGCGCGCCCTGGGGGCGGGCTTTAAATACCTGATGGTGTCCCAAATCATTTCGATCTTGTTGCTGATCGGGATCATTTTCGCCTACCACGCCACCGGCACCTTGAATATCGACGGCTTGGCGGGGGCCTCGGCGGTGTTGATGAAGGGGGGGACGCTGGCCGTCTTCCTCGTGATCGTCGCCTTGATCGCGGAGCTGAAGCCGTTCCCGGCCAACGGCTGGGCGCTCGATATCTACGAGTCCGCACATCCCGCGTTTTCGGCCATTTTTTCCGCGGCTTCCGGCGCGGCGGCCCTGTTCGCGGTCGATAAGGTGCTTGTGATCGGCGGCGCGCCATGGCTGGAGGTGGCGACGGGTGTCGGCATCGTGACCTTTGTCGGAGCCAATATCCTGGCGCTGTCGCAGCGCAACGACCGGCGCTTGCTGGGTTATTCCTCGGTGGCGCAGATCGGCCTGGTCCTAACGGTTATCGGCCAACGCGATATCTTGGGGGAACATTACCTGTTTATCGCCGGGGGGATCTTGCTCGCCCACGGCGTGGCCAAGGCCGGTCTGTACTGGCTGTCGGGCCTCGTCGCCGAACGCGAGTTGAGCGCCTGGGCGGCGCTGCGCCAAAACCCGCTCCTGATTTTCGCCTTTGTCAGTTTTATCGCCATGTTGATCGGCCTGCCGCCGTTTCCCGGTTTTTACGCCAAGTGGCAATTGGCGCATATCCTCATCGGCGAAGGGCGTTTCGCCCTCGTCGGGATGATCTTGTTCGCCGCCTTGCTCGAAGCGGGCTATCTGTTCCGTTGGTTCGGTTACATCATCAAACGCGCGCCGCCGCGCGAACCCGTCCGCTTTGCGCGCCATAAACTGGGCGTGGTGCTGTTCGCCGTCGCTGCGGCGTGGGGGGTCAGCTATATTTGGGGAGCGCTTTCGGGCCTCGGCAATGTGCTGCACGCCCTACCCCTGCTGTTCGCCCTGGGCTTCTTGCTTTTGGAGGGGCTTCCCGCGTGGGCGAAGAACGCCCTCGCCATCGTCGGCATGGTGGCCTTTTTCATCGTCAGCTATCCGGCCTACAACCCATTGCAGGTGATCTTCGCCACCATCATTTTGATCGGCGGCGCGGTGATCTTGCTGGCGAGCTTCGCCACCGGGGGGCGGCGGATCGGTTTTTATCCCTCGGCGATGGTGATGTATGCCGGTTTGGCGATGTTGATCGTCGCCAAGGGATCGTTCGCCTTTTTCACCGCCTGGGAAGTGCTCACGGTGGGCTCGTATTTTCTGATCCTGCGCGGCAAACGCTCCGAGCCCCACGCCCTGTCGTATATCGTTTTCTCGCTGGGCGGCGCGTTCGCCATCTTGTTCGGGTTCGCCCTGGCGGCGGGAGGCGCGATGCAAATTCCGATCGCCGCCCTGGGCCAGACGCCGGCGGTCTTGGCGCCTTGGGTGTTCCTCCTTTTGGCGATCGGGTTCATGACCAAGACGGCGGCGATCGGCCTGCATGTCTGGCTGCCCGGCGCCCATGCCGAGGCCGAGACCGATGTCTCGCCGATGGTCTCGGGCATCTTGCTCAAGGCGGGCCTGTTCGGCTTGATGGTATTGTTGTTGAACATGGGGAAGGTCCGCCTTTACGGCGTCGAGTTGACCTATGTGATGCTATGGATCGGCGCCCTGTCGGCGCTGCTAGGCAATTTAATGGCGGTTTTCCAAGAGGACGCCAAGCGCCTGCTCGCTTATTCTTCGATCGGTCAGATGGGCTACGCCCTGTTCGGTTTGGCGATGATGAACCACCTGGGCTGGCTGATGGCCTTGATGTTCGTTATCAATCATTACGTCTATAAATCGATGCTGTTCCTTTCGGTCGGCGGCGTGGCCAAGCGCACCGGCACGCGCGACATGTACCGCATGGGCGGATTGATCACCTTGATGCCGCTGTCGTTCGTCGCGGTCCTGGTCGGCATCATCGCCGTTTCCGGCGTGCCGCCGCTGTCGGGCTTCGGCGGGCGGTGGATTTTTTACAACGCCATCCTGACGGCCGACTATCGCCTGCCGATGATCGTCATCTTCCTATCCGGACCGGTCGCGTTCCTCTATCTTTTCCGCCTGATCCACACGATCTTCCTCGGCCAGATGAAGGACGAGCACCGGCGACTGAAGGAAGCGCCGTTCTGGATTATCTTGCCGCAGATGATTTATGTCGCATTCCTCCTGGCGTTCGCCGTTTTCCCGGGCCTGGCGCTGCGCCGCGTAGACGCCTATCTGGCCCCGTTCTTTCCCAAGGACGGCCTCGATTGGCAGGGGCTGACGATCACCAGCGGCTTCGGCTATTGGAGTCCGGTGTCGATCATGATCATCGTCGTCGTGATCTTCGCCACGGTGCTGGCGGGGCTGGTGCTGCTTAACCACAAGGCCCAGAGGGTGAAGCAGTTCAATATCGTCTTCGCCGCCGAACGCCCCTATCGCCCCGAGACCACCCACTTCGCCTGGAATTTCTTCGCGCCCTATCGCAAAGCCGTGGGCTTCTTGGTGCAACCCTTCGTGACACGGTTCTGGGACGCCGTCGCCGGCACCTTGCATCATGTCGCCGAATTTACGCGGCGGTTTTATACCGGAAACGGGCAAACCTACGCCTTTCACTTCCTGGCTTTCGTCGTGGTCGTTTATCTGTTCGTCTTGGGGGGTGGGTCATGACGTTCGAATGGATGAAAATTCCCTATGCGCTTTTAACCTTGTTCATCGTCGTCAATTACGGTCTGTTGCTGTCGGCGCTGATCGCCAAGATCGGGGCGCGGGCGGGGCGACGCCACGGCATTCCGATCTACCAGAACTATATCGATTTGCTTAAAAATTTCGCCCAGCGCAGTTCGGTCACCCATGGCGTCATGTTTTATCTGGGGCCGGTTTTCCGCCTGACCGGGGGGATTGGCCTGTTGATGTTCGTGCCGGTTATCTACGGCTCGGCGATGTTTTCCAACCTGTCGTTCGCGGGCGATTTGATCCTGGCGCTCTATTTCGTGTTCTTCAGCACCTTAGGGATGGCGTTGGGGGCGGGCGAAAGCGGTCATCCCCATGCGGCGATCGGCGTCTCGCGTGGACTGGCGCAGGTCACCATGGCGGAATTGCCCCTTGCCCTCGCGGTCTTCGCGGTGGCCTTGCAGTATCACACCTTGTCGATAACGGACATCGTCGCGGCGCAGCAGGGCGGCATTCTGCATTGGACCGTGTTCACCAACCCGGTGGCGGTCGCCGCGGCGATGCTCGCCTTTTTGGGCACGATGATGCGCCCACCCTTCGACGTCGTCATCGCCCCCCAGGAAATTCCAATCGGCCCGCCGACCGAGTATCATTCCGCCTATCTGGCCTTGATGCAGGCCAACCGCGCCATCTTTCCCATCGCCAAGATCGTCATCTATATGAGTCTGTTCTTCGGCGGGGCCACCAGTTGGCCGGTGTTTTTCCTCAAGGCGTTCCTGATTTATTTGTTCGCGGCTTTCGTCGGCGTGGTTTTCCCGCGTTTCCGTGTCGAACAATCGATCCGTTGGTTTTTGGTATGGGCCGTGCCGTTGGGCATTTTGAGCCTGCTCCTGGCGTGAGGTGAGATGAAGGACGAACTGAAAAAACGCATCGTCAAGGGACCGGACGGTTTCGAATTCGAAGTCGATCCGATCAATGACTATTATTGCGACGCCGCGCCCAAGGTTCACCCGCCGGTCTATGTCAAGATCGTCGAAGATTTGTTCAACTGGGCGCGCTCCGAATCGATCTGGATCCTGGGCTTCGGCACCGGCTGCGGGGCCATCGAAATGCGCCCGCTGATGACGCCGCGCTTCGACGCCTACCGTTTTGGCGTGCAGTGGCGTCCGACCCCGCGCCAGTCGAACTTGTTCATCATTTCGGGTTATCTTTCGGTGAAAACGCTGAAGCGCGTGATCCGATCCTACGAGCAGATGCAGAGCCCGAAATACGTCATGGGCCTGGGGTCGTGCACGATCAACGGCGGCATGTATTGGGATTCGTACAACACGATCAAGCGGCTCGACCAATATTTGCCGGTCGATCTTTATGTGGCGGGCTGCATGCCGCGCCCCGAAGCCCTGCTGAAAGGCTTCGATGATTTGAAAAAGATCATCCGCGCCGGCAAGGCCGAGGGGGCCAACCTCTACGCCGAAAACTTCGACTGGTACAAGGCGAACCAGAAGAAGGTCATTCAAGACTGGGACATGCCCGATTACAACTGGTAGGCAAACGATGCGCGCACTTTATAGCAATCTCGGCGAACGTTTCGAGCTGGGCGAACTGACGGTTCAGCGCGAAAATCTGGCGTTTATCACCGTGCAGCCCCAGCACCTGCGCGCGTTGTCGGTTCATCTGCGCGACCGCGAGGGTTTCACCCATCTCGTCCTCCTGACGGCGGTGGACTGGATCGAGGACGGCCTTTTCCAACTGACCTATCTTTTGTGCAACCGGGAAACGCGCTGCGACCTTGGATTGCGGGTGATGATCCCCCGTGAAAACGCCACGATGGAAACCGCTCACGACGTCTGGCCGACCGCGGCGACGTACCAACGCGAACTGTACGAGATGTTCGGCATCGATTTCCCCGGCAGTCCCCGGGTGGACGAACCCTTTATCCTCGAGGGGTGGACGGACCTGCCCCCCTATCGCCGCGATTTCGACACCAAGAAATTCGCCGAGGAGACCTTCGTCCATCGGCCCGGGCGGGCAACGAACGATCCGGCCCAGCACATGAAAAAGCAAATTTATCCGGATGGGACTTGATATGACCTATTATCAGCCGGACCGCAGTCAATACCCCGTCCCCAAGGCCGACGGTACGCTCGACATCGATCTCGCGTCGGGGAAGTATCTGAAGCTTTGGCAGGGGCCGCAACACCCCGGCATCACCGGCAACATGTCGCTGGAGCTGACCGTCTGCGGCGACGAAGTGGTCGAGGCGAAAACCCACGTCGGCTATCTGCACCGCGGCTTCGAAAAGCTGATGGAGCGGCGCACCTTCATCCAATGCTTTCCGATCGTCTGCCGGATCTGCGTTCCCGAACCCGATTTCAACGAATACTGTTACGCCGCGGCGGTCGAGGAACTGGCCGGGATCGAGGTCCCCGAGCGGGCCAACTGGATCCGCGCCTTGATCCTCGAAATGGGGCGGGTCAACAGCTACATGATGTACCTGGGCGGGCAGGCCGGCAGTTTCGGCCTCGGCGTCATCGGCCAGTGGACGACCTACGCGCGCGATCTGATGCTGGATCGTTTCGAGGAACTGACCGGGGCGCGCATCTACCACATGTTCATCCTGCCCGGCGGCGTGCGCGACGGCCTGCCCGACGGATTCGCGGGCCGGCTCGAAGAAACCCTGCGGGAGATCGAGGAGATCTTGAAGGACGTCCACGAAGTGATGTTCCGCAACGCCGTATTCAAAAAGCGCGCCGTCGGCGTCGGCTACATCGACCCGGTGCTGATCGAGCCTTATGGCGTCACCGGACCCAATGCGCGCGCCGCCGGCGTCGCCAAGGACGTGCGCAGGGACCAGCCCTATCTGGTCTATCCCGAATTGGATTTCGAGCCCGTCGTCGGTCGTGATTCCGACATTTATGCGCGCGCCGACGTGCGCCGCCGCGATGTCGTGATGTCGATCGATCTGATCCGCCAGATCATGGCCAAGATGCCCAACCATGGGCCGCTGATGACCAAACTGCCCAACGTGCTGCATTGGAAAATCCCGCGCGGCGAGACCTATATCCGCGGCGAATGTTCGCGCGGCGAGTACGGCTATTACTTGGTCACCGACGGTAGCGGCTATCCGCGCCGCGTCAATGTCCGCGGGCCGTCGTACACCCACGCCGTCGCCCTACTCGAACGGTTGATCGTCAACGTCAACATTTCCGATGTGGCGGGGCTGATGGTCTCGCTGCACACCTATCCACCCGAGATCGAGAGATAGTGATGAGCATACGCGACGTTCTCTCCCCCTTTAGCGCGTGGAAAAACCTGCTGCGCGATCCGGTGACGATCCCCGATCCGATCAACGATCGCCCGGGCGCGCCGCGCTATCGCGGTTTTCATCAAAACGACATCAAAAAGTGTATCGGTTGCGGAACATGCGAGGCGATCTGTCAAAACGGCGCCATCGACATGCTTCCGGTCGAGGGGATCGCTGCCCAAGAGGGCGATTCGGGATTGCGTCCGCGCATCGACTATGGCCGGTGCTGCTGGTGCGCGTTGTGCGTCGATATTTGCATGACCGGGTCGCTGAGCATGTCCAACGCCTATCAGTGGGTGGATGCGGACCCCGACGCCTTCCGCTTTACCCCGGGCGTCGATAAAAAACCCTGGGACGACGCCGCGCTGGGCTATCGCCGCCCCGAGGGCCATCGCCTCAATTTGCACGCGCGCATCCCCATGGGCGAACTTGAACCCGATGTGCGGATCTCGTCGTTCGCCGAGATCGTCGATGGCTATTCCGTCGCCGAGGCCAAGCTCGAGGCCGACCGCTGCGTCGCCTGCGGCCTGTGCATCGCCACTTGCCCCGCCCACATGTCGATTCCCGACTACATCGCCGCGGTGCGCGCCGGCGATTACGAACTGGGCCTGAAACTGCTTTATGAAACCAACCCGTTTTCCCAGGTCTGCGGGCGAGTCTGCACGCATAAATGCGAAACGGTTTGCGCCGCCCAATACGACGGCGATCCGATCGCCATTCGCTGGCTCAAACGCCATATCACCGATCAGGTGCCGTACGAAAAATACGTCGATATCATCGGCCCCCCCGCGCCGACGACGGGCAAGACCGTCGCGGTGGTCGGCTCCGGCCCGGCGGGCTTGACCGCGGCCTACGACCTGGCGCGCCTGGGTCATAAAGTGATCGTCTACGAGGCCCTGAACAAGCCGGGCGGCATGCCGCGCTACGGCATTCCCGAATACCGCCTGCCCTATGATGCGATGGATCGCGAGATCGCCGTGATCGTCGCCCAGGGCGTCGAAATCCGCTGCAACAGCCGGATCGGCGCCGATATCTCGATGGCGCAATTGCATGGGAACCACGACGCCGTGGTCCTGTCGATCGGGCTGCACCTGGGGCGCTCGACCCGCATCCCCGGGGCCGACCATCCCGGCGTCGCCAAGGCGGTGGACCTGTTGCGCGCCATCACCGACGGCGAGACCATCGACGTGCCGCGCCAAGCCGTGGTGATCGGCGGCGGCAATGTCGCCATGGACATCGCGCGCAGCGTCGCGCGGCTGCAAAAGCTGAACTACGGCGACGTCAAAGTGACGGTCACCGCCCTGGAAGACCGGGAACATTTCCTCGCCGACCCGGACGAAGTGAAGGAGTGCGGCGAAGAAGACATAGAGATTTGCGATGCCCGCGGTCCCCAGGAAATGGTGATCGACGAGGCCGGAAACCTGCGCGGCCTAAAAACCTGGCGGGTGCGCGCCATCTTCGACGACCAGGGCCGCTTCGCCCCCAGTTACGACGAAAGCGACGAGAAAATCCACGAAGGGGAGATGGTCATCGAGGCCATTGGCCAAGCCTCCGACGTGAGCCTGTTGGGACAGGACCTGACGGAAGCGCTGCAATGGAACCGGGGACGGATCGCGGTGGACGGCGACGGGCGGACCTCCGTACCCTGGTTGTGGGCGGGCGGCGACTGCGTCAACGGCCCGGACGTCGTTCACGCCGTGGCCGACGGCCACCGCGTCGCCAAAAGCATCGATCGCGCCCTCATGCGACAGGAGGCCAAGATATGACCGGCGGTCACGGATATGATAAGCTTAAGCCATTGACAAAATTGAAAGATATTTTGGATGTGGCGACGGAGTTTGAGCGTACCGCGCGGGATTTTTATGCCGATCTGATCCCCAAGGTCGGCAAGAACCTCCGCTATCTGGTGGAAGACCTGGCGGCGGAAGAACAACGTCACCTGGATCTGTTTTCCGGGTTGGCGCAGCGGAGCGACCTGGAACAGACGTTAAGCGCACAAATCGAGCGCCCGGCCAGCGACCGCAAATTCTCCGATTGCGTCCATCTGCCCGACCTGGGGGAACATCCCGACGATCAGGCGGTGTTGCAATACGCCCTGATGCGCGAACATGCCGCCATGGAGCAATATCACGCCCTGGCGCAAAGCACGCCAAGCGGCCCGGTTCAGGACCTGTTCACCTATTTAGCCAATGAAGAGACCAAGCACAAAAACGAACTCGAAGCGCTTTATTACGAGATCGTTCACAGTGGCGGCGTCTGAGGGCGCCCCCAAAAATTTTGGCGTGATCACGTGAATTTGATCCGGAATCCCCCTGTATTCGAGGTATCTTTCCGTGGTGTTTTTTGCTAACACGCTCAATCACATTAATAATTTCTCGGGACCAGCCCCTTAAGAGCGGTTTTCCGCGCATGCGGACCGTCAATAGCTCTTGATATGGTCATAAAAATATACGTACCGTACCGCAACACAGGTTCTTGAAAGGTGATGCCGTGGTTTTAGATTCCTCGCGACGTTTCGCCGCGGTGTTCGTCCTCGCGCTCGCCTCCGCATTCGCCCTTGAGCCGGCGATATCCTCCGCTCAAATGCCCCAAAAGCCACCACCACCGGTTTCCGTGATAACCGTCGAGGTGCGTCCGGTGCCGCTGGTCGATATCCTGCCGGGCCGAACGGTGGCATACGGTAGGGCTGAGGTTCGCCCGCAGGTCGCGGGCTTGATTCAAAAAAGGTTGTTCGAGGAAGGATCGAACGTGCACGCCGGGCAGCCGCTCTACCGCATCGACCCGGACACATACCGGGCCGCGGTAGATGTGGCGCAGGCGGACGTCGCCAAGTCCCGAGCCAGCTACGCCTCAAGCCAAAAAAAGTTGGAACGTTACAAATCGCTCCTGCGCACCCAGGCCGTCAGTCGGCAAGTCTATGATGACGCCGTCGCCGCGGTAGCCCAGGACCGCGCCGGTCTTGATGCAGCCCAGGCGCATCTCGAGACGGCAAAGATCAATCTGCGGCGCACGACCATCACCGCCCCGATAACCGGCCTGATCGGCCGTTCCGAGGTCACCGAAGGCGGTTTGGTGACGGCCGATCAGGCCACGCCGCTGGCCACCATCACGGCGTTGGACCCGATTTATGTCGATCTTACCGAATCGAACACCAGGGTGCTGGACCTGAGAGAAAAGATCGCTCGCGGCATCGTCGAAAAGACGCCGAGCGTTCCCGTGACCCTTCTTCTCGACAGCCAAGGCACGGTATACGCCCACAAGGGCATTTTGCAATTTTCCGAGGCGGTGGTCGATCCGAGTACGGGCACGGTTGGTTCACGCGCCGTTTTCCCCAATCCCGACCATGTTTTGTTGCCGGGCATGTTCGTGCGTGCCGAAGTCAGCCGGGGGGTCGTCCCCAAGGGCGCTCTAATTCCGCAAAAAGCGGTCGTGCGGACACCGGACGGATCTCCTTATGTGTGGGTCGTCGGCGATGGCGACACCATCGCGCGGCGCGACGTGACCATCGAACGGGCAATCGGGGAAAATTGGCTTGTTACCGGGGGCGTGACGTCCGGGGACAGGGTCGTCGTCGATGGCGCGATGAATGTCGCGGTGGGCGCCAAGGTGACCGTGCATGATCTGGCGACCAAGGCGCTCACGCCCCCCACATCCGAGTCCGCCGCCGCGCACTCAACCCTCACGCCGCGCTGAGTGCGGCGCCGCAATAGGATCGTCGCATGGGTAAGTTTTTTATAGATCGCCCGGTGTTCGCGTGGGTTGTCGCTCTTGTCATTATGTTGGCGGGGGGCTTGGCCCTGTTGCGGTTGCCGATCGAACAGTACCCGGCGATTGCCCCGCCGTCGGTCAAGATTACCGCGGCATATCCCGGCGCGTCGGCGCAAACGGTCGAAAACGCGGTGACACAGGTTATCGAACAGCAGATGAACGGCCTCGATCATTTGCGTTATATGTCGTCCACCAGCAGCGCCAACGGGGTTGCCGAGATTACCCTGACGTTCAATCCCGACGCCGATCCGGACATCGCCCAAGTCCAGGTGCAGAACAAACTGCAACTGGCGATCCCCAGTCTGCCCGCCGAGGTTCAGCGCCAGGGAATTAAGGTCGCCAAGGCGAACAACAGCTTCCTTATGGTGGTCGGTTTCGTCTCGCCGGACGGCGGTATGACCCAGGGCGATATCGCCGATTACGTAGCGAGCAATTTGCTCGATCCCCTGAGCCGAGTCGATGGTGTCGGCGAAGTGCGGCTGTTCGGCGCCAAGCACGCCATGCGTATCTGGCTCGATCCCAATAAGCTGCTCAGCTTCGGCCTCACCACGACCGAGGTCGAGGCCGCGATCCGCGCCCAAAACACGGAGGTTTCCGCCGGCCAGTTGGGTGGCGCCCCGGCGGTTAAGGGTCAGCAGATCAATGCCCCGATCATTGCCCTGAGCCGTCTGAAGACGGCGCGGGAATTTGGCAATATTCTGATCCGCGTCAACCCCGATGGCGCACGAATACGCCTGCGCGACGTGGCGCGGATCGAGGTCGGCGCGGAAAGTTACCAGATTCATGCCAAGTACAATGGCGCGCCCGCCGCCGGACTCGGGATATCCTTGGCGACCGGGGCCAACGCCCTAAATACCGCCAAGGCGATACGGGCGCGCGTCGATGAATTGAAGACCTTTTTCCCAAAAAGCCTGGAAGTCATTTATCCCTACGACACCACGCCGTTCGTCAGGGTTTCGATCACCGAGGTGTTCAAAACCCTGGGCGAGGCGGTGGTCCTGGTTTTCTTGGTCATGTTTCTTTTCCTGCAAAACCTTCGTGCGACGCTGATCCCGACCATCGCCGTGCCGGTGGTCTTGCTGGGCGCGTTCGGCATTCTTTCCGCCTTCGGCTTCACCATCAACACCTTGACCATGTTCGGCATGGTCTTGGCCATCGGCCTTCTGGTTGACGACGCCATCGTGGTGGTGGAAAACGTCGAGCGGGTGATGAGCGAGGATGGTCTCTCGCCGCGCGAGGCGACGCGCAAATCCATGGATCAAATCACCGGCGCCCTGATCGGCATCGCCCTGGTGCTGTCCGCGGTGTTTGTGCCGATGGTTTTTTTTGGCGGCTCGGTGGGAGCGATCTATCGTCAATTCGCCATCACCATCGTCTCGGCGATGCTCTTGTCCGTGGTCGTCGCCCTGACGTTGACCCCGGCGTTGTGCGCTACCATGCTCAAGCCCGTGCACGGTGACGCCTATCGAAAACGGGGGGCGTTCGGTTGGTTCAACCGCGCCTTTGACCGCTCCAGCCGTTTTTATCGCGACAGCGTCGGCCATGTGATCGGACGGCGGGTGCGTTATTTGATTGTCTATGTTTTGATTGTGTCGGCGCTGGGGGTGGCCTTGATGCGGTTGCCGACGGGGTTCCTGCCCAACGAGGACCAGGGGATCATGTTTTCGATGGTCCAACTTCCCCCGGGGGCGTCCCAGGAACGCACCGACGCCGTTTTGACGCAAATCGAGCGGCATTTTCGCAAGGACGAGGCGAAAACGGTCGCCGGTGTGTTCACGGTATCGGGCTTCAGCTTCTCCGGTAGCGGCCAAAATATGGGGATCGCCTTCGTTAAATTGCGCGACTGGTCGCAGCGCACGACGCCGCAAACCAGCATCAAAGCGATCATCGGGCGGGCCATGGCGGCCTATGCCCATATCCAGGATGCACGCGCTTTCGCTTTTTCCCCGCCGGCGATCACCCAGTTGGGCAACGCCACCGGGTTCGACCTTCAATTGCTCGACCGCGGCGGCCTCGGCCACGACGCCTTGTTGAAGGCGCGCAATCAGATGCTGGGCATGGCCGCCCGTTCACCGCTGTTGGTCGGCGTGCGGCCCAACGGAATGAGCGACACGCCGCAATTCCATCTTCTGATCGACCAGGAAAAGGCGGGCGCGCTGGGAGTCTCCCTGAGCGATGTGAACGCCACCCTGTCAACCGCATGGGGGGGGACCTATGTGGACGATTTTATGGAAAATGGTAAAATCAAGAGGGTCTATATGCAGGGCGAGGCCTCGGCCCGAATGATGCCCGCGGACCTGGACAAGTGGTACGTGCGCAACGCGCGCGGCAAGATGGTGCCGTTCTCGGCGTTCACCAGCGTGCAGTGGCGTTCGGGCTCGCCCCGTTTGGAGCGCTATAACGGGACGCCATCGATGGAAATTCTCGGCTCTCCGGCGCCCGGCGTCAGCTCCGGGCAAGCGATGGCCGCAATCGAGCAAATCGCCGCAAAATTGCCGCCCGGCATCAGTTATGGATGGACCGGCTTGTCTCTTGAGGAGCGCATGTCCACGTCGCAGGCTCCGGCGCTTTACGGCCTGTCGTTGATCGTGGTGTTCTTGTGTTTGGCCGCTCTGTACGAAAGTTGGACGATACCGGTATCGGTGATGCTGGTGGTGCCGCTCGGCGTATTGGGCGCGGTGCTGGCGTCACTGTTCCGGGGCCTGCCCGATGACGTGTACTTCCAAGTCGGACTGCTGACAACCATCGGCCTGTCGGCGAAAAACGCCATCTTGATCGTCGAATTCGCCCGTCGTCTTTACGATGGGGGCATGGATCTTCTGGAGGCCACAAAGGAGGCCGCCCGGCAGCGGTTGCGGCCCATCGTCATGACCTCGATGGCCTTTATCCTTGGCGTTTTGCCGTTGGCGATCAGCACCGGGGCGGGGGCCGGCGGGCGGATCGCCATCGGCACCAGCGTCATGGGGGGTATGATCTCCGCGACCATTTTGGCGGTCTTCTTCGTCCCCTTGTTTTTCTCTTTGGTCGTGCGTCTCTTCGCTCGAAAACGGGATCGCCGGGATGTTCCTCCGTCCGGCGATGGCGTCGCCTGAAACCCGGTGGCGACGCCACGATATGGCGTAGTCGCGCGTTTCGTTAGGACTTCGCTCCTCTGCGGTACGTTCGCGCCGCTATTGCAAACGCAAAAGCGACCAAAATTACAAATTTTTGCTGCTTTATCCGTCGAGATCGCCATCGTGATCTCCACGTTTCGTCATCCTGTCTTCGCCATTGAAATGGTCCTTTTTAAGGGCGGCTAAAAAAGTAGCAAAAAGTGGCGTCGGCTCCCACATGAAAGGAGATTGAAAATTTTCCGCTTAAGGCCGATGCGTGACGGTCGGATGTGGCGGCTGGTCGTAATGACCGCAGGAGCGTACATGATAACGATGAGCCCAAATGTGGATGACATTCTTGCCCGCCTAAAGGTGGAATTTGTCGCCGACGCGCTAGATCGGGTAGAAGATCTGGAGCGGCTTTTGGAAAGATGCAGCAAAGGCGACTGCTCCGGATTGGAGGTTCTCGCCGAAGTGCGCCGTCAAGCCCACTCCATCAAGGGGATGGGGGGGTCGTTTGGTTACCCCGCGGTCTCCGCGATTGGACACCGCCTGGAAGACTACCTGAGCGGATTGAAGGAGTTGAGCGAGCGCCACATTACGGATTGCTATCATTTTTTCGATGTCTTGCGTGAAATCCTCAAGGAGGGCGAGGACCCCGGTGAGGCTATTTCCGACATCGTTCTACAGAAACTCCCGGCGAAGTGGACTCCGGCGCTGGGCGACGGGCCGGGAAACGTCGAGGTCCTGGTGGCCATCAGCGCGAGGGTGTTAAAATCCTCGGTCGAACGGGAATTACATAATTTGGGGTATCGTTTTTTTAATGCGCAGGGCGGCTTCGATGTCTTGCAGCTTTCCTTGATGATGCGCCCCCACGCGGTAATCGTCTCGGCGGTGCTTCCTAATATTTGGGGCTTGGACGTGGCGCGTGCATTGGGCAGCATGGAAGTGACGCGCGATCTGCCGGTGGGAATCCTGACATCGTTCAGCGACGAGAAAATCGGACCGATGCCCCCGTCGGCAGTGATCATTCGTGAAACCGTCGATAGTCTAGACGAGGGATTGGCCCAGATCGCCGCGAGCATCAAGGTCGATGCCCCGGTGGACTCGCGTTGAGCGGCATCTTCTCCCCGGAACGCACGTCGGACTTCCGCCCCACACAAAACGTTGCTATAAGCGGGGCCTGGATTCTTTTTCCGGGCCCGTAGCTCAATTGGTTAGAGCCGGCCGCTCATAACGGTCTGGTTGCAGGTTCGAGTCCTGCCGGGCCCACCATTTCCCCTCTAAGGGGCTGGAATTATTAAACATCCAACTCCCACAACGCCTTAGCATTCCCAACTGGTACACAACGGTGGTACACATGAGGGATGTCAAAGGTGCCAAAGAAACATAATCTGACGAAGCGTGGCGATGTTTGGTACTACCGCCGCCGTGTCCCCCAGGGTCTGGAAAAGGCTGTGGGCCAGTCCGTCGTTCAGTTTTCGCTCAAAACCAAAGACTTCAAAGTGGCCGCACGAATGCGCGACGAACTTGACGTCGAGTGGAATGACCGCTTTGACGCAGCCGCCAGACAATCCGATGACCCGGAACAGTCAAGGGCCGCATTGTCGCATCACGAAGCACTGCGAATTGTCCGAGAGTATGTACGCGAAACCGATCTCAAGTTTCAAAAACAAGAGGTCAAGCGCGGCCCCGTGCCAGAGGGCATCCAGCGGGACATTGAAATCGACCTTGGTATCTCTGAGCAAACCCTGGCAGACCCTTCCAACGAAGAGGGGCTGTTGAAGGTTGGTGATGTCAGTGACAAGTTGCTCGCCCAACACAACATCGAATTGGATTTGAACGACCCGTTTCACGATGAGTTCTTCGAGTTTATGCGCCGAGCGTTGCTCGAAGTCTATCGCCGCGCCCAGGCTCGTCATAACCAGGACTTCTCACAGTCACACTACGATACCCTGTTCGCCCCATCAGCTAGCAACGGGGCCAGGGCGACGCCTCTCATGCCGTTATCGAAGGTCTGCGATGAATACATCGAAGACTACGAACGTATGGCGGAGACCAAGAACATCAGAAACAAACGTCGTCGGGACAAACGCGTCGGGGCTGATTTGATCCTCGAAGTTATGGGCAAGGATACGCCCATCCAAGACGTGACACGGAAGATGTGCCGTGAGTTTGTAGATGCCCTGTCAAAGCTGCCGCCAAACCGAAGGAAGCGGTTCAAGAAGCTTCCACTGGCAAAGGTGTTGGCAAAAGCTGAGAAGCAGGGTTTGTCGCCGATGAAGTGGGAAACGCAGAATAGCTATCTTTCGACCCTCAACAAGGTCTTGGATTTTGCCCGTATGGAAGGCTACATCGACAGCAATCCAGCGGAAGGTTTGATGCCGCTTGCGATCTCGGTCCCGGATGAAGAGAAGCGGGATCCATTCACCCTGGAACAGCTACAGGCCATCTTCAACGCCCCGATCTATACCGGGTGCGTCGACGATGATCGGGGGCTGAACAAGCCGGGGCCGAACCATCCTAAACGTAGTCGCTTCTGGTTGCCGCTTATCAGCCTGTTCTCGGGCATGCGTATGAATGAAGTCTGTCAGTTCAATCTGGACGATTTGAAATGCACGGAAGCGGGCACACATTACTTTCATGTGTTCCCCAACACCAAAGATCAGCGGGTGAAGAACAAGTCCAGCCGTCGCATGTTTCCGGTCCACCCGATATTGATCCGTATAGGACTGCTCGATTACATCGAAGACCTGCGAGCAAAGGGAGAGACAAAAGCCTTCCCTGAAATACCCGTACCTAAGTCGGGATACAGGAGTGACGTTTTCACCAAGCGGTTCGCCAGCTTTCAAAAGGGTGTTGGCATCCCGCGTAAGGTGGGCACCTTCCCCAACGAACGCAGCTATTCGTTTCACAGCTTCCGCCATAATTTCCGAGATGAACTGCGGCGCATTGAAGCCCCGGTGGAAATCATCGAACGCCTCGGGGGCTGGACGTCTGGGGACACGGCGGTTCACAAGAAATACGGTAAGGGTCACGAGGCCGATCACTTATACAAGTACGTCAAGCGGATCGGTTATCCAGGACTGGACCTTTCACACCTGTATGTAAAGAAGAAGTAGGATACAGGGTCAAGCCAAGGAGGGCGGGGAATATGCTGACCACCCAGAACAAAATGTACGCGGAGGGGGGCTATGTCTAAACCTAGCTCGACCAAAGGCTCTGGCGGCATAAAAATTATCAAGGGTGGCGGGAAGCACCTTCTTGAACAGGTTGATATAAGTAAGAAAAAGACAAAAAAGAAAACACAAAAAAAGAAAACAGGATCAAAGGGATCAAAGAAGGGCAGACCTGCAACGCATGGGCTTTCAGGCACCCCTACATACGGTTCCAGGCGCAATGCTCAACAGCGTTGCGAAAACCCCAACCATCCTCAATATAAGGATTACGGAGGGAGGGGGATTGAATGCCGGATCACGGTGATGGATTTGGTCGAAGACATTGGTCTTTGCCCAGAAGGCATGACCTTAGACCGAATAGACCCTAACGGTCATTATGAAAAAGGCAACATCCAGTGGGCGACGCCCCTGGAACAGGCGAATAACCGCCGTCCTGCACGATCTTCCGAGCAATATAAGGAACAGGCTCTCCGGGATATACGTGCAACTGCACAGTCCTGGAAGGACAATACCCGCTGGTGGAACCTGTCCCTCAAACTGATAAACCACGGGGCGCTCCCCGAGGCTGAGCGCAAGGAATTGAAGACCCTCAATGGCGGGCATCGGTTCCCCCGGACTTCGTTCGAGTTAGATGAACCGAGAGACTGGGCACATCACTCAGCAGGCAAGGTTCGTCTGCCGTCCCTAATCCATCCAGGGCATGAGGTGCGTATTTCGTGTGGCCCTGTGGGGGGCATGAGAGACAAAACCGAAATTGAACGGGGCTTGCTTGCGGGTTTGGCGCAGGTACCCCTGTCCGGCAATTCAGATAAAAGCCATAGAGCCATCATCAAACGCTTCGTTCAGAACTTTGAAGACAGGTCCATGATGGGTCTGTGCTTTTCGGCTCAGGACTTTGACCCTGAACACCAAACCCCCTCGAAGCTTTGCCCGGAACGGTTATTGCTTGCCCTTGCATCCCGATTGCACCTGAAAAAGAAATGGAATGTTCGGTTCATGCCTATGAGTGATCTGTCGGAAGTGTTGGAGAACGGCAATGCAGACGACTTAATCGGGCACTGCTTGTTTATCCCCGATTTTCATGTTTCCGGTCCCAGGGGGTTTGGCATCCCACCCTGGCAAGTGGACGACCTGCTCGACCTGTTGAGGGAACGGATCGACTACAACAACCCCACTGTTATTTATGCTGAGGCACCGTGGAAATTAAGCAAACAAATCGATCACTTCATAAATGATTACTATCTGCGAATGTCCGAAAATGCTTAGGGCAATACTGTCTGTAAGGACATTGACTGAAACTACTAAACGTCTCTCAAACTAACCATTTAAGCTGTAGAGATCACTTTTGCCCATCCAGTTGAAATTCCAAGGTAATAATCAAAATTTAGTTACAAAAACTGTAGGTAATTCCAGCCGTGGCTGGACCAATTATCACAAAACGCGCAAACCAAACGACCGGGCTGCCTGAAAATCATATAGAGCGTTGTTTTTATTGAATAAAATTGTGTTTCCCGAGTGTTCTAGTTGTTATGGTTTTAAAACAACCAAAACAACACCTAGGGAACCCCAATGCCTATCAGCATTCAAAAGCATTGCCGATTGAGCCCAGAGCCAACGGACGGCACACGTTTGTTAGTCATGCGATACTGGCCTCGTGGATGCAACAGGGATCAGTTCGATATGTGGCTGCCGGACCTTGCCCCGTCCAGGAAACTTCTGGCCTGGGTTAAGGGACAACAGCAATCACAAGAACATGACCTACTGCGGGTCAATGAGATTTGGCGGGATCGTTATATCGGTGAGATGGAGGCGCAATCTGGTCTGATCGCAGAACTCAGAGGGCAGCATGA
The DNA here is from genome assembly GCF_029318635.1 of Varunaivibrio sulfuroxidans. Lineage (NCBI taxonomy): Bacteria > Pseudomonadati > Pseudomonadota > Alphaproteobacteria > Rhodospirillales > Magnetovibrionaceae > Varunaivibrio > Varunaivibrio sulfuroxidans. The sequence goes on from NZ_CP119676.1 coordinate 2,167,063, forward strand.
AGTCGGTCAGGTCATAACCCTGCTGTGCTCGTGTCACCGACCTGAGGAATGCCATAGGTCCGTTTTACGCGATTTGATCCTTGGTGGTAGGAGAACATTTTGATGGACACTCTAACTCGCGATAATCATCACTTATCACGACCCAAAAACACCCCCCAGCCTAGGTCGTCGACGGACTTGGTTGAGGCCACAGGGAGTGTCAGGGATTACGTCCGCAACTCGGTTTCATCAAACACGAAACGGGCCTATCAGTCCGACCTCAAGCACTTTGCAAATTGGGGCGGAACGATCCCTGCAACCGACGTGGTGGTGGCCGAGTACCTTGCCGCTCACGCCCATACACTGTCCGTTGCCACCCTGACCCGCCGTCTGGCTTCCATCAGCAAGGCGCATTCTGCCAAGGGCCTCATCAGCCCCACAAAGGCCGAGTTGGTCAAGTCCACCCTGCGGGGCATTAAGCGTGCTCATACGACCTCACAGCGAACAGCACGACCCCTGCTAATCAAAGACCTCATACAGATCACGCAATTGCTGGGCGACGGCATGAAGGATACGCGAGATCGCGCCATGCTGCTTATTGGGTTCGCGGGTGGGTTTCGGCGATCCGAACTTGTCTCGATCAATTGCAATGACATTGAAGCTGTCCGCCAAGGCATCATCGTTTACATCCGCCGCTCAAAAACCGATCAGGACGGGGAGGGTCGAACGATTGGCATTCCCCATGGGCGATCCCGGTGCTGCCCAGTGTCTGCCCTTACAGAATGGCTAACATGTTCCGGCATTGAGAGTGGTCCAGTATTTCGACCGGTAGACCGACATGGCAAGATTTGCAATCAACGCTTATCCGGAGAAGCCGTTGCGTTGGTTGTCAAGGAGCGTGTCGAAACCATCGGGTTGAACCAGCAAGAATTTTCAGGCCATAGCCTAAGAGCCGGCCTTGCGACCAGTGCGGCAACGGCTGGCGTATCGTTATGGAAAATTCGACAGCAAACGGGCCATGCTTCGGACGCCATGTTGTCGAGGTACATCCGCGATGGCGAACTGTTCGTTGATAACGCGGCTGGGGTGTTGCTGTAATAAACCCGAATTTATTGAAATTTCCCAAAACTCTAAGGTTTCTGTGGGGTGTAGGGTATTTCACCAAAATTTCACCACATCTGGTGCAATTAATTGCACTGACTACACCATATTGCCATACCCGCTACATATCGATAGAATTGACGCAGTGGCCCATATGGCGTCAATGGCTCTCCCTCTCTGCCCCGTCTAGGGGAGATAAATGATGGCGCTGTACGGGGCTTAAAACGGCCTAAAGAATTTTAGTTTAACTTTCGTACCAGTCTTGTCGAAAAATCAGTATGTAGTAGATTACAGTTTCAATTGAACGCGGATGTAGGTGGCCATGAAGCTAACGGCGGTAGATTTATTTTGTGGAGCAGGTGGCTTATCTGAAGGCTTCCGCCAAGCTGGCTTTGATGTACTTGTCGGAGTAGACAGCGACCCCTACGCAATTCAGACATTTAAAGTTACCCATCCGGGCGCGGTTGGGATTTGCCGGGACATTGAGCAGGTATCTGCATCGCAATTGATGGAAAAAACGGGCTTAAAGCAAGGTGAGCTCACCTGCCTCGTTGGAGGCCCACCCTGCCAAGCCTTTAGCGTTTACAATCATCAACGCGGAATGCATGACGACCGCAGTGGACTGTTTCGCCACTACCTCAGGATCGTTCAAGAACTTCGCCCCGAGTGGGTGGTGATGGAAAATGTCCTTGGCATAACGTCTGCGGGAAATGGGCAAGCAGTCCAAGAGATCAAGAGTGAGTTGTACAAACTGGGCTATGACGTTGATACCTCAATCTTGAAAGCGGAAGACTTCGGTGTCCCTCAGGAACGGCGGAGAATTTTCTTTGTAGGCAATCGAATTAACAGCCCTATTCCTGAGTTTGTTCCCACCTTTGGCGTCAATGATGACAAGCCTTTTGTTACTGTATGGGATGCTATTTCAGACCTTCCCACTATCGGTAATGGTGAAGATGCTGGGGCATCTAAATATCGCACTCAAGCGACCAATGAGTTTCAGCGTGAAATGCGCGGGAATGCAAAGACTGTAACTTGTCATGTTGCCCCCAAACTCGGTCAGATAAATCTAGACCGCATGAAACATATTCCCGAAGGTGGAAGCTGGCGAGATATTCCGTTTGACCTTCTGCCTGCCGGAATGAAGCGTGCCAAACGAAGCGACCACACAAAGCGTTATGGTAGGTTAGTCAAAACAGGTCTGTCGTCCACTATCTTGACGAAATGCGATTTACATTGGAGCGCCTGTATTCATCCGAACCAGGACCGTACACTCACAGTACGTGAAGCAGCACGATTGCAATCGTTCCCCGACCTTTATGTTTTTGAAGGCCCGAGAACTGAGCAATACGTTCAAGTGGGGAATGCTGTTCCCCCTCGCCTTGCGCGACATGTGGCAGAAGAAATTTTACGTGTGGCGTCTTATTCCGCTGACAGCCAAATTGACGAGCCAGTGAAGCTGACCCTAGTTAAATGAGCTTCGATAGCGCGTTGTTCACAGCACTCTCGTACACATTCTGATCCGGAAGGTTCATAGGGGCCGTAAAAGCGAGAGCGACCTGATCGACAGTCGTCGTCAATTGCCCTGTAAATACGAGTGGTGCAGAGCCAGATGTTTGCTCCGTTCCCAACCCATAGCTTCTAAATGTGATGGTGCCGTTACCGGGTTGGTATTCATGCAGGTGGTTTCCAAGCCTTTCCCGGATACGCTCATAAACCTGATGTGGGCAAACGAAAAACAATCCCTTGCTACAGAGACGTTCACGCCGGAGTACATGACCTTTGTAGATCAGTTGCGGCAAGATGCGTTTGTTTACATTCTCCCAATTCAGGCCAGCATTACTGTATCCAGGGGTGCGGCCTTGGGGGTCGGTAAACGATTGTCCGTTGAAATAGCACCCAGCCTGATCAGAGTAGTTACCAGTTGTGTCAATGGTTTGGACTTCCAACGCGGTAAGGTCTTGCACCTCTCCACTTGGCAAAAGTCGGGCGAGTATCCAGTCCATGTAATAATTGCGTTGACCCGCAGCACCCTGCATTGGTTTCGGCAGGGGAAGTTCACGACCGAAATACCTTCCGAAAACACATACATGCTTGTCCGTTAATTTGCCTTCACCGCGTAAAATAGACGCCTGATCAGGAGCAACAAGTTGTACGCCGGGGCCGAAGGCTTCCGTCGCAACGTCTTCCAACATTCCATAGTTTTCGGCATACATGCGGTTAGGGCAACAAATGACGGCCTCATCAGAAGTGATTTGACGAACCGCACAGGCTCCATGTGAAGGCTTGATGCAATCCGACCCAACAAAGGGGCACTGCACGTTCTGTACGTATTCTGATGCCTGAGGGTCAAGTGGTGTAAAGCCGAAAAACTCGGATACTGACAGTGCCATTCACACCTCTCCCTTTAATTTACACGATACAGCCATGACCTAGGGCCGGAATAAGTCATCAAACCGGGGCTGTCCTGGTGTAGTGATCCAATCGTAAAAACGTTCTTTAGTAATCCGGCCTAGTTTCAAAGCAGCTAGAACCTGGGCTAGATCCTCAGCATTCACAACTGATAAATCCTGTGCCCGTTTGATCTTACCAGGAACATCAGTTGCGACGTACGGCTGACATATCGTTACCATTGGATGCCGGTTTAGACCATGTGCCGCAGCCTTCCCACCCACATCCGTTGCTTCACCTAAGGGTACTTCGCGATCCCCCTCTTTGGACTTGCTTTCCATGACCACAGGTGAGTTTTCAATGATGTCCACTACGAAATCAGGGAAGCGCAGTTGGGCATCTCCATCCCTTTCAAGAATTGTAATTTCCACGCAATCCAAACAAGAAGCTACAGCATCTTCGAATATGGTTTCCCGTGAGGTGAAATATGTATTAATCAAATCCTGGCATTGGATTGGCCCGAGGTCTTTAAGCAGGCGGTTTTTGATTTGATCTGTCCGCTTAACCCGAGATGCCCTTGCCGCTACGCGAATAGCGGCACGTTTTTCTTGCGGCACGTTTACCTCAGTCATTGCCGCATTGAAGTCTGCCGCCCTGCCAGCACCCAAGAGGTCTTCTAGAGATGTGATGTCGTGTTGGTTAAGGGCCAGGATTTCAGACCTTTTCAACAAAGGTTCGCCATTTGCGTCATCGAGTTCAAGCATCCACAAAACCTCTTCGGGAATGCCAACTGTAATTTGTCTCGCCAACTGACGGATGCGGCGCAGCAGGCGTCTCAACTCCCGCCGAACATCATCTGACGGCACAAGGGTTAAGAGTGCTGGAAGATGAGCATTTGTTGTCGCGGTCAGGGCCTCCAAGACATCACCAAGACCTGACATAAATGCTGCAAGGTCACGCAACATGCCTGCAATCTGGCCTCCCGTTAGGGGCCTTCTGTCATCGCCAAAACTCAGTTCAAAGTCCCGCATCGAACCGCCTTGCACCCAATCCGCAACAATATCTGAACCATTGACGGCGGTTATTCCCGCGTCCCATGGCTGTATTGAAAGAATAGCCTGATGCCTAATTGCACGATTGCTTTCCCGCCATACCTCAAGAGGGTACGGGAGATAGCGGCGGGTGGTATCCCGGTCCTCATACTCTGGGGATGTTGAAATCAAGTGCGAAAGAAGAAATACAAGGTCACTATCCTGCACGTTCCAATCAGGGATTTCCTGTTGTTGCTCTAGCCCTTCTAGGGGGACGCTGGGGGGCAGGAGTGCCAGCAAGTGATCTCGGTATTGGGTAAGATAGTTCTGGAAAAAGTTCGCCGATTTTGGCTGTAAACCGGACCGCGCAACTGCTTGACCGAGATCGGTAACGGTGAGTGCATCTGCACCAAGCACATATCCCCATTGTATGAGTTTAGTGAGCGCCTCAGTTAAATGGTTGCGGAGATACGCGTCAAAATTTTGTGTGTTGTCGCGCAATAAATATCCGCTCAGGCTTGCATCCATAAACGCAAGAAGTTCATCCATATTGGCCGCAATTTTCGCTGCCAGCAATTGCAACGCGATCAGATCAAACCATTCAGGAACAAGCCGTGGGGTGATCAGATCATCGAGAGAATTGCCCAGGTACTGCGTCGGGAAGTTTTCGGGAAATCCTTGTTGTGCCGTAAGGATAACCCGGCCCTCAGTATCACCCATTCCCAAACGGCCTGCTCGACCAGCCATATTGCGAAGTTCGCTACGTGTAATCGGAACACGTCCACCTTGCCCACTATCCCAGCGTGCCCAATGATCAAACACTACGGTCTTAAATGGAAAGTTCAGGCCCTGCGCCAGAGTTGAAGTCGCAAACACCACTGCTATTTGATTGTTTTCCAGACGATCTTCGACAAGTGCGCGCTCTGTATCAATAAGATCAGTGGTGTGCATTGCAAAGCTGTGAGGAAGGAAGGCAGCCAAGTTTTCACCCAACGAGGTTGTTTCACCAAACAAGTCTCTGGTAATGGCATCTTCTACAGGTGCAACTCCACACCGTTGTGCCCAGCCCTCTGCAAGGGCTTTTACGCGTGGTTTAGACATGCAAAAAACGGCAACGGGGAGATTGTTTGCAGGGTCTTGGGATAGTTCCGCCAATATATCAAGCGTGCCGCGTGGAAGTGCTTCCCCAGTATTTACAACTTGCTCAGGGCCATCGGTTCGCCAGACATATTTCGCCGTGGTAGTGCGCAGTTCATACGATAGCGGCACCTCGCGCGTATCAACAACAACGGGGGTAATTTCCAACCAAGTTGACAGATGATTGACGTCAAGTTCACTCAAAACCGCCGATAGCCCAACAAACTGCCCACAATTGGCTTGCTTGATGAGCGTCAGAAGGATTTCAACCTCTCGGCCACGATGGTTATCGCCAATCAATTGGCATTCATCTGCCACCACGCAATAATGCGTCATATCCGGTTGGTGCCCATTACTGGCGAGCAACGCCAAGAACTTCTCGTATGTGGCAATAAGGACGCGTGCGTTTAGTGGCGCTTCGGGAACAGCCCCGTTCCCGTCGATTGTCAAATCCCCGTTAGACATGACCATATCTGCTGGCTCGATGCCAAACGCCGCAAGCATTTCTGGCTTGAGCAAATCTTTGTGTTTTTGACGGGCCAGGGCACGATGGCTAACAAGATACACGGTTTTACGTATGTAGTTTCTATCGGCACGGAGCCATGATGCAATTGCAATCAGGCCAACTTCTGTTTTGCCACTTGATGTTGGAGCGACAAGCAGCATGCTTTCACTGCGTGCAACACCATGAGCCAGACCTTCGTACTGTGCGTGTGTCAGGCTAGGTGTGCCTGTGGCATCATCACGCCGAACAAGCGGTGATGCTTCCACTTCACCTGACAACCCATGATTATTGGGTAACGCATGATACATGTGCGGGCCTCCCTGCCATTCGACTTGTATCTCACTGTCTATAATCAACTATGCGGCGATGGTGTCAACAGAAGCCCTCTAAAAACAAACACCTATCTCCTCTCTTCACTTTGGTCGCATTCCCCTTTAACGTATTCCCTGGAACCCCGACGCAGGGTTCTGGGGCTTAGTAACCCCGAAACGAGCGGTCTGCACTGACCGTTATTTTGTGCCCTTGACCTTATGGTCGGGGAGCCTGGGCTATGTCCAGGCCTCCGGCTAAAAACCCAGGGGCCGTCTCGTTTCGGCTTACTAACTCCCCGATCACCAGGGATCAAGATGAAGTTACCTTGCGGTGGGCGCACCGCAGGCTCTGGCTCTCGGGGGACTTCTCATGAAATCGGAAAAACAGACGCGGCTGAAAAAGCTGGGCACCATTGCTGGCGGAACGCTCGTTGTCGGGCTGATCGCTTATGTGCTGGCGGGCATCTATCCAACGATGCTTATGATCGCCACGTTCATCGCCTTTGTGGTGCTGACCCCGCTGTTCTTCAAACCACCCTACCGGCTTATGCGTTCCCAGCTCCTGGTATTTGGCATGTTAATCTTGACCCTCACCATCATGGTGCGGGCCGTAACGGTCTCCACGTTGCAGGATGCGGAATTAAAAGCCGAGCAGGCGCGGGAACTGGAAATACTGAAAACCATCAATCCCGCTGCTTACCTGGATGAACTGAAAACCCAGGGGCGTAACAAAGAATGGCTAGCAGCGATGAAAAACCTTCGTCCGGACGAATACGTTGCAGAAATGGCGCGGCGGGACGAACAAGCCAAGCAGGAGGTCGCGCGAAAGGCGGAACGCGCCAAAGCCGAAGCCAACCGCAAGGCCATTGAAGCGGCAGAGGCTAGGCCGAAAAGTGTTCCGGGCCACACGTTTAAGCTGGAAAAAGACGCGCAGATCGCCACGTCCATGCAAGCCGTGCAGGAAGCCGTGAACCTTGTCCGGGCTAGAGGATACCGATGCGACAGCGTGCTCATCATGAGCAAAATGGCGTTCAAGCGCGGCTATACGCTGATATGTAATAAGACCAGCTATGAATACGACATCGTGGATCAGGGTGGAAATTGGGTTGTGCAGTACGTGGATTGACCTTTCTTTCCGTCAACGCACCGCCCAAGGCGCGACAAGGCACACTTAGCGCAGTATTCGCCTCCTGGGCACTTACCCACTCGACCAACATCAATCCTCTGTTTGACGCGCCCTACCCCCCCTAGTAAACCCACCTATGTATCCCTATAGTTGATGCGGTGATTTGATTTGCCATTAACGCCGGGGGGGCATATGGACGCATTGGAGGGGCCAACACTTACGTTGGAGATCAAGAACGAGAAGCCTGTCGATCTCGTTGTGTTGGCAGCAAGCCTGGAAGCGTACGCCAACCAATATCAGGATTACGTGCGTAGCACAGGGCATGATGTGAAGGGTGAAAACGTTCGCCTTTACGTCCAGGAAATGCGCTCAGGCAGCATCATCGCCGAGTTGATCAGCTTGGCGGAGCAGATTTCACTCGTGGCCGACCACCTTGATGCCTTGGGTGGGTTCGTTACTCAAATCCAGGAAATTTCGGAGTATTACCTTGGCAAGCGTGAAACCAAGTCAGAGGCTTCCGACAAGGAATTGCAACGGGTCTCGGACTTCTATGAAATCACAGCCCAGGACCAGGGATCACAGATCAATACAATCGTGAAGGACGGTGGTCAGGTCGTTCAAAATTTCTACTGACGTGAGCCCCGTTTTCTCCTCCATTTTTGGGTAGAGTCCATCACCTAAGAAGGAGATGGAAATGAAGCGTTCACGTTTCACGGAAGAGCAGATTATTGGCATTTTGCGCGAGCAGGAGTCTGGGCAGAAGACCGTCGACGTTTGCCGCCGCCATGGCGTCAGCGAGGCCACTTTTTATAAATGGAAGTCCAAGTTTGGGGGCATGGAGATTTCCGACGCCAAACGGTTGAAGGCGCTGGAAGCGGAGAACAACCGGCTCAAGAAGCTGTTGGCCGAGACGATGTTGGACAACGCCATGCTCAAAGACATCAATTCAAAAAAGTGGTGACGCCCGCCGCCAGGCGAGAGGCCGTCGCTTATCTCCGTAGGCAATATGAGGTGAGCGAACGGCGGGCGTGTCACGCCACCGGAACGGACCGCAGTTCAGTGCGTTATCGGTCCATCAAGCCGGATGATGCGCCGATCCGTGAGCGCCTACGCGCGCTGTCTGCGGAGCGGCGGCGATTTGGCTATCGTCGTTTGCACATTATGCTGTCCAGGGAAGGCGTACACATGAACCAGAAGAAGCTGAGGCGCTTATATCGAGAAGAAGGCCTTCAGGTGCGTAAACGCGGCGGGCGCAAACGTGCTTTGGGCACACGGGCACCAATGCTGCTGCCGCAGGGACCGAACCAACGTTGGTCCCTGGATTTCGTCTCGGACGCCCTGGATGACGGACGGCGGTTTCGCATTCTGTGTGTCGTCGATGACTTCACGCGCGAATGTATAGGGCTTGTCGCTGATACATCCCTGTCAGGTCTGCGTGTGGCGCGGGAACTTAATGCGATCATCATGCGGCGGGGCAAGCCGCACATGGTGGTCAGCGATAACGGCACCGAACTGACCTCCATCGCAATCCTCAAGTGGTCTCAGGAGCGGCGGATCGAGTGGCATTACACCCAGCCGGGCAAGCCAACGCAGAACGCCTTCGTGGAAAGCTTCAACGGGCGGCTGCGTGATGAATGCCTTAATGAGACGCTGTTCAGCTCTGTGCGCCATGCCAGGGCCGTACTGGCAACTTGGAAGCATGATTATAATTACGTCCGGCCGCATTCCGCGCATGGCGGAGCAACGCCGGTGGAATTTGCCGATCAAGCTGATATGGGGCATGCCCCATATCAGCTTGATCAAAGTGCTCACAAAGGGCAATGTTTTGAAACCGGACCCTACCCATAACTGGAGGGAACTCGGGTCTCACGTCATGCGCCGTCCGAGCGGCCCGCCGCGACGGCGCAGAAGGAAGATTTAGGAAAAGGTGAAAGCCGCTCTTTATGATTGATCCCGCCATCTTGGCTATCTTCATCCCCACTTTCTTTTTCGTTTCGGTGACGCCGGGGATGTGTATGACCTTATCGCTGACCTTGGGCATGACGGTCGGCGTGCGCCGGGCGTTGTGGATGATGGCCGGCGAGCTTGTGGGGGTCGGTCTTGTCTCGGCATCGGCGGTGATCGGGGTCGCCGCCCTAATGATGAAGGCCCCCGAGGCCTTCACGGCATTTAAATATGTGGGGGGCGGATATCTGGTGTTTCTCGGCGTTCGGCTGGGGCTGTCGCGTGGACGCATGGCGGTTCACTTGGCGCCGCAGGACGCTCCTCGGGTCTACACCGCACGCGCGCTCGTCCTGCAGGGATTTGTGACGGCGGTCGCCAATCCGAAGGCCTGGGCTTTCATGGTGTCGTTGTTGCCGCCTTTTATCGATCCGGCGCGCGCGCTGGCCCCGCAACTATCTATCCTACTGGGAATTATCCTGGCGACCGAGTTTGTTTGTTTGCTCTTGTATGCCTCGGGTGGGCGCTCTCTTCGGCGTTTTTTGGATAAAAGCGGCAACGTTCGGATGATTAACCGGATTGCCGGCGCGCTGATGGTCCTGGTTGGGATTTGGTTGATTTGGATATAGGGTGTGGCGTCCGTGAATTTAAAAATAATAATTGTGCGGCGGTAGGCAAAGCGCGCTTTTTTGTCCTAATATCTTGAACGATGGCGCCGTGTGGTGGCGTCACCGGCGGCGCGGCGCCGGCGTGTTCCCTCCGCGCAGGAAACGGTATCACTATGCCCTCGGATGATTTCCCGCAAGACCCGCAAGACCCGCAAGATCGGCCTTTGGAGGCTCCGCCCCAGGACGCCGCCGTCGCCTTCGCCAATTTTTTGATCGATTTGGCCAACACGCATATGGAGGAGGGGGCTTCCGCGCAGGACCTCGCCGCTGGACTGCGCCATGCAGCGGCGAACTTTTCCGCGTTTGCTTTTTTTCGCACCTTCGAAACCGCCCCCGATCCCAATGGCGTCGTCGGGGAGTTTGCGTCCTTTTTTGAATATTATCTCGACCGACATAAACCGGCCGCGTCGCCGGCCCAAGGCCTTTTCAACCTCATCGAACAGGCCAAGGGCTGATCCGCCCTCGGGGCGGATCCTTCTCGCGGCGATTCAGGATTCTCCGGCGGCGCCGTTGACGGCCATCGGGGCGGTCGGCGTGCTGGGCGCGCCGACGGACGTGTCGGGGCGACGGGCGTCTTCGCCGCCTTGCGGGGCGTCGGGAGCGTGGGGTTGCGCGATTATCCTCTCCCGGGGCAAGGTGAACCGGGCTGTCGTTCCCACACCCAGGGTGCTGTCGATGGAAAAGACGCCACCGTGAAGTTCGACCAGGGAAATGGTTAGAGGCAAGCCCAGGCCGGCTCCGTCGTTCTTGCGGTTGAGGCCGCTATCGACCTGACCGAACTCACTTTTTGCGATGGCCAGTCCGTGGGCGTCCATGCCGATTCCGGTATCGCAAATACTGACCACCATTTCTCCATCCGTATTGACGGAGCAGGAGACCGAGACCACGCCGCCCCGTTCCGTGAACTTCACGGCGTTGGAGAGCAAATTGAGAAGAATTTGCTTGATCCGCCGCTCGTCGCCGCGCACGAGAGGAATGTCGGCGACGACATGCGTGCGCATCTCGATGCCGCCGGACTGGGCGCGCGGGCGAACGAGGCGCGATGCGGCGGATATGATTTTCTCCATGTCGCAAGGGTGTTCCTGCAACGTCAGGCGCCCCGCCTCGATCGCGGAAACGTCGAGAATATCGGTAATCAGATCCAATAGATGGTGTCCGGAGGTTTGGATGTCGGCGACGTATTCGAGATATTTCGGATGCCCGATCTCGCCGAAGACCTGCTCTCGAATCATTTGTGAGAAGCCAATGATGGCGTTTAATGGGGTGCGCAGTTCGTGACTCATGTTGGCGAGAAGCTCGGACTTGGCGCGATTGGCGATTTCCGCCTGCTCGCGCGCCTCGACGACCCTTTTTTGGGCCCGTTTGCGCGCGCTGATGTCTTGATGCATGGCGACAAAATGGGAAATTTGACCGTCGTTTCCGGCGATCGGAAAAAATGACACGGACGACCAAAAATAGGAGCCGTCCTTGCGCCGGTCCTTCAATTCACCCTGCCAAATGCGCCCCGCCTTGATGGTCCGCCACATGGCGGCATAAACCTCGCTGGAGGTTTCCCCGGATTGTAAAAAGCGGGGGTTTTTTCCTATCACCTCCTTGGCGTCGTATCCCGTCAGTGTGGTGAACATCGGGTTGACGTATTCTATGGATCCGGCGGTGTCGGTTACGATCACCATGTTGGGGCTGTTGAAGAGCGCCCCCCCCATGACGCGGATACGCTCTTCGGATTGCTTGCGTTGGGTTATGTCGTTAATCGCAGCGATGGACCCGATGATGGCGTTATTTTCCGCGCGTAGCGCCGAGAGTCGAACCTCTCCCCAACACGGACCGCCGCCTTTGCGCAGGTAGCGAATTTCGGTGCGTTGCGTTGGGACTTGTCCACTGACGATCGCATCGAAGATATTCTGGACGGACTCTAGGTCGTCGGGGTGGACCAAGTCCTGATGGCGTTGTTGGGAAAATTCGCCATCGTCGTTGAGCATGGTGCGAAAAGCATCGTTCCAGCGGGTGAGCCTCCCCCCCAGGTCGGTGGTGACGATTGCCGACGAAGCGCCGTCAAAGATGGCGCGGAAGCGTTCCTCGCTTTGCGCGAGGGATGCGGTTTTTTCAGAGACCGCCCGGCGCAATTGAAAGGCCCAGACATAGGAAAGGATAAGCAGAACGCCAAGCCCTCCTAAAATCCCGACGGCCCAAAAAAGATAGGTTTTGGAAACCGTTGAAACGCCCTTGAAAAAGAATCCATCGAGCGAATAATTGGAGGGAAGCAAGCCGATATCGACGTATTGATTGGCCATGGCGCGCCAGCGTAGGGGGTTTTGGTGGCCGATGCCGACCTTGATGGGATCGATCAACTGGCGGGTCGCATTGGCCTCGAAACGCAATTGTGCGGCGTCGAAACCCCGTTCCACGACGCCGGGAAGGGTCAGGATATAGCGGATGATTTCATCTTGGTGTTTCAGGGCGTAATCCCATCCCTGAATAGACGCACGGCGAAAGGCCTCGACCTCTTCGGGCGCGCGCGTGGCGAAATCTTCCGAAGTAAAAAGAGTGTCGCCGTAAAAATCGACGCCATAATCCTGAGGACGGATAATTTCCGGGGTCATGTTGCGCCGGCGCAAAATATAAGGGGCGTCGGTGCTGTACGCGGTCATCGCATCGACGTCTCCGTTGATCAGGGCCTCTAGGTTCCACGAATGGGGGACGACCTTGATCTTATTCAGGGGTATGGCGAGGGCGAAGAGAATGGACCGCACTTCAGCCTCGGGGTTGGACGTGGACAGCATCAAGGTGCGCCCGATCAAGTCCGACGGCGTGGTAATATGCGATTTCTTGCGTGAAATGATAATGGTTGGGGAATGTTGAAAAATGGGCGCCAGGGCGACCACGGGTTCGCCGTGAACGCGGGCGTTGAGCAATTCCGGTCCGGCGACGCCGAACTGCGATCGTCCGCCGAGCACGCTGTCGATGGGCAGGGCGCCCGGCCTCGCCTCCTCGATTTTGACGTCCAGCCCGGCCTTGCGGTAAAAGCCCTTTATTTGTGCGGCGTAATATCCGGCGAATTGAAATTGATGCTTCCACTTTAAGGTCAAGCGGATCTCGTCGAGTTGTTGTGCGTGTGCCCGCAGTGCGCCCGAGACGATAAGGGTCGCTAAAAGAATAAAAAACGCGCCATGGATGATGCCGGTTTTGTATATTTCCCGTGAGCGCCTCATAGTGGATATACTCAACCCAAGTTTATGTGTTGCGTTTCATTCACTTGGGGCGCGGCGGATCGAAGATCAAGATTTCATTGTTTCGTGTTGCGGCAAGAGAACGCCCCGGGGACGCGTAGGGATAAAATTGGCACTGTGCGCCTAAAGCGGGGGGCGCCTAAAGCGGGGGAGGCGGACGCCTGTCGGCCTTTTTGATGGCGTGAAACTTGTAAACGTGAAGTCCGCCGCTATCGATTGCCGAAATACGCCTGGCCCAAAATGCGCACTCTTCAATAACGGCCTGGGATATCGTGCGCAATTCGGTCTTGTTGGTCGTTCCCAAAAAAGCCGACCAACCCCGCAGAACACGGCGGCGGTAATCGGCGGTGATATTTTCCGGGGGGCGGACGTCAAAGTCCAGAGCCTTGAGGTGTTGAAAAATCTCGCTCGCCCGGCTTGGGTGCGGGCTATGTGGCTCGCTGCGCAGCCAGTCGAGCACGGCGGCGTTGGGCTCCGTGGCTTCGGACAAGACCAGTTCGGTGAATAGAAGCTCGCCCTGGGGACGTAAGGCCGTGCCCAATGCGGCGAACAGGGCGGCCTTGTCACTGACGGGATGCATACTTTCAAAAGAGACGACGGCGTTAAAGGACCTTGGTTTTAACTTAAGGGCGTTGAAATCCTTGTAGGTCACCGGCGCGCGTTTTTTCATGCCGGATCTAATCGCCATGTTTTTGCCGATAGCCGCCAGTTCACGGTCATGCTCCAGACCGCTCACCCATACGCCGGTTTCCTCGACCATGGCGCGTCCCATGCCGCCAAGGCCGGCCCCAAGCAAAAGGAGGCTTTTTTCCTTGGACAGATTGAGCAACGGCAGCAAGGTCTTGATATAGGCGGTCCCGCCGGGGACGGTATGATCATCCCCCCATAGACGATCGACAATAAAGAGGCGCTCGTTCGGCCACAGCGTTTGCGCCTTGGGTGTCTTTTTTGATTGGGTCGAACGTTTTTCGGCTTGTGTGGAAGGGGGCTTGCGGCGGCGGGGGCCGGGTGAGGATGGCGCTCGTCGCCATGGCCATTTTCGCATCCAGGAAAAAAAGCGCGAAAAAGACAGTGTGCCACCATGGGACGCCTGTGACGCTTGCGTGACGTGTGCGTCAATAGCCAAGATACCGAATCGCCTTTGTCTGAACGGGATGTTTCCCCTGGGGACCAAAACTCCAATGACGTAAGTCCTATCCGCCTTGGGGGCAACGCAAAAACGACGCCGATGCAAGTATGGCGATGGTGGAAAAATATATATTTCTTTAACAACCTATTGTTTTTGATATTTTATTTTACTTCTCTCGGGGCGTTTCGTTGGGATGAAAAAATGCAAATTTATCCTCGGCGCCCCTTGCGCGCGCGAAAACGCCGCGGGAGAGAAACCGCCCTCGACGTTCGGGGGGCTTTTGCGTCCCGTTTGGAAGCGTTTAAAATGTGAAGAAAATGTTGAAAAACCGGTGAAATGCGTCGTACCCTCTTGCCAAATCGTTCGCGTGAGGGCATTTTAGGGCAACCAAATACGTCATCGCTTCGACCGCAGTATCCTTTCGGGGGACCACTTTTGGCGTAGTCTTTGAGTAATTTGCCGCCTTTAGCACTTTCGCTCGAGGCAACGCTTGAATTGGAGAATACCAATGCCTAATGGCACAGTGAAATGGTTCAACCCGACGAAGGGTTACGGATTTATTCAGCCCGAAGACGGCGGAAAGGATGTGTTCGTGCACATTTCTTCCGTGGAGCGCTCCGGTCTGGGTTCCTTGCAGGAAAACCAGAAGGTCAGCTATGAGCTGGAAGAAGGCCGCGACGGTAAAATGTCCGCGGTTGACTTGAAGAGCCTCTAACGTATCCAGGGCTTGACGAGATTTATGGGGGCGGCGCGTAAGCGCCGCCCCCATTCGTTTGGGCGGACCGCGGGCGTTTGGGCGGACCGCGGGCGTTTGGGCGGATCGCAAGGCGTTCGAACGAGCTCGCGAGGTCTTTTTTCGTATAAGATCGCAAGAAACGGGAAGCCGCAATGCGCCGGGGCGTGGATAATTCCTACGCCTCGACGATGACAGATACGCTATGGGCGGGGACAAAAGTGGCCATGGGTGCGCTGGAGTTGAACGGTGGATTTTTCCGATAGCGACGAGAGGAGATGGCGGATGGTTTGCGCGCGAGACGGCGCACAGAACGGAACGTTCGTCTATGCCGTGATCACCACCGGCGTTTATTGTGCGCCGGGGTGCCCTTCTCGTCGGGCGAAACGTGAAAATGTACGTTTTTTTAAAACGCCCCGGGAAGCCGAAAGCGCCGGGTTTCGTTCCTGTAAGCGGTGCCGACCGGAACGCCCGTCAACCCCCTCGCATAGCGACGCCATTCGCCGGGCATGCCAAGCTATCGAGGGGTCGGAAGAGGAACCCACCCTGGAGGCGCTTGCGCGCGACGCGGGGTTGAGCCCGGGGTATTTCCAACGCATTTTCAAGGCTCACGTCGGCCTATCTCCGAAACGCTATGCGATGGCGCTGCGTAAACGGCGCCTGCGCGGCGCGCTGGAGCAGGCGCGCTCCGTGACGGGGGCGATTTATGATGCCGGGTACGCCAACAGTTCACGGGCCTATGCCGATAATGATTCCCTTGGTTTGACGCCCGGCGCGTACCGAAAAGGCGCCAAAGGCGAGGTCGTACGTTTCGCCTCGGCGCAATCCAGCCTGGGAGAAATCTTCGTCGCCGCCACGGCGCGAGGGGTTTGCATGGTCGAGTTCGCCACGCACGACGTGGGCGTCGAAAAACTGAAGGCGCGCTTTCCGCATGCCCAGTGCGCGCCGGGGGATGCGGCGCTGTCCGATTGGGTGGCGTTGGTGGTGGCGCTGATCGACACCCCCGGACAAAATATCGCACTGCCGCTCGATATTCGCGGCACCGCTTTTCAGGAGCGGGTTTGGCAGGCGCTGGGGCGGATACCGTGCGGCCAGACCGTGAGCTATAGCCGGCTTGCGACGATGATCGGTCAACCCACGGCCGCGCGCGCGGTGGCCCGCGCCTGCGCCACCAACGCCATAGCCGTCGCCGTGCCTTGCCACAGGATTGTGCGGGGTTCGGGCGCGCTCGGCGGCTATCGCTGGGGACTCGAACGCAAACGCGCCCTGATAGAACGTGAAGCGGCGATTCGCACGGGTAAACCGGATGATTCCGGAGGCCGGGACTAAGCGGGAACGCGCCTTGTTTTTTCGGTGCGGGAGGCGAAAAAACCTATTTCGGCCCACGCCGTGAAAAGGCCAGCAAATCCTCAAGCGCGGCATCGACATCGTTCATGATTTTCTCGGAACCGGCGTTGGTTGCCAAGATCAAGCCCGTGTCGATCTTGGGACGGATCTCGACGATGGCGTACCAAGCCCCGTTCGACCCATTATGCCAAATGACCGGACCGTCGCCGCCCCACAGATCTTGCTTAAACACCCAACCGTATCCATAGCCGTTCCGCCCCAAGAGCCATTGCCGAGTACCTGGCTTCGGGGAGTGTAATGTGGCGTATGTTTTCGCCTTTAGGATGTTGTCCAGGCCCCGTGCGCCTTGGAGGTGGGCCTGGAGATAGAGGGCGAGATCGTGGAGGTTCATGTGAACCGTTCCCGCCGGTCCCATCACGGAGGGATTGTCGAAATTTCCCACCGGTTTGAGCTTTCCGGAGTCGGCGTCATCCATATGTCCTTGCGGCTGGCATATGTCCTTGCGGCTGGTCGCGTGATTGACCGCCGGGTGTTTGCGCGTACCCCGGAGGCCCCAATCCCGCACTGCGCAGGTTTAGCGTGGCGAAAATCTGCCGGCGGATGAGTCGCCCCCAGCTTTGTCCCGTGGCTTTTTCCACCATCGCCGCGGCAATGAGGTAGCCCAGGTTCGAATAGAGGAATTTTTGCCCCGGTTTCGCGAGCAGGGGGG
This sequence comes from Varunaivibrio sulfuroxidans, assembly GCF_029318635.1. Lineage (NCBI taxonomy): Bacteria > Pseudomonadati > Pseudomonadota > Alphaproteobacteria > Rhodospirillales > Magnetovibrionaceae > Varunaivibrio > Varunaivibrio sulfuroxidans. The sequence goes on from NZ_CP119676.1 coordinate 2,184,395, forward strand.
CATTCAGGTACTTTTTTGCAATCGAGAGCCGTTGCCGACGCGCCGTTTCGCAATCGACGTATCCACTTTTTTCGTACTTGGCGAAATCCGCGTCGTCCATATTTTCGGTCAATCCGCTGGTGTGTGAAAGAAGCTGCGAAAGCGTGATCTTCGCGGCCGGATTGCCGTCGGGCGTAAGGACGGGGAAAATATCGGCGATGCTGCTGTTCCAATCGATTACGCCTTTTTCCACGAGGCGGGCGATCATTGTCGTGGTGATCGATTTCCCGATCGATCCGAGATGTCACGCATCCCCGCGTCGGACACGGTCATTCCCGCCAAGCCGACGGACGCCGGACACGGCCAGGGCGCGAATGCGATCGAGGGAGAGGACGACGGCGCCCATCGCCGGCAATCCCAAGGCGACGCGTTTCGCGTCGAGCCATTTTTGTAGGGACGGCTGCGCGCACAGGGCCGAGTCCGCCGCGCAAACCAATACGGCGATGGACAACAGCGCGGCCTTGGCGCGCGCCCAAACGGCGCGGTGGATGACGCCGCCGCGTCGCGCCACGTCGAATTTTCCGAGGCACGGCGAATTTGGCGGGCATGGCGGGCGAAATGGGTCCGACAGGGAAAGCGCCGGGATACGAGAGGAAGAACGAGGCGTCATTCGATATGTCCTATGCCGATACGTCCTATGCAATGAAGTCCGACGAAGCCGAACGCGGTTGTCACGGGCCGTCGGGCGGGCGCAAGAAGCGCGTGATCATGATTTTCATGGTCGGCATCAGGGCGGTTGTTCGCAGCGCCGGATCCAAGGACATGCGTCCGATCGCACCGTCGGCAACGGCGATTAAAATGGTTGCGACGGCCTCGAAATCCAATTGTCCGTCAATCTCGCCGCGCGCGGCCGCGTCGCGCAACGCGAGGACGAGGGACGCTTTCGTTTCCGCTTCGTTTTGTGCGAACATCGCGGCCACCTTGGGGTTGCGCGACGCCTCGGCGGCCACCTCCAGGGCGATCCGCTCATAGTTGGGATCGCTTGCTTTTTTAAGCGACGCCCCGAGCATCTTTCCCAAGCTTTTCAAGAAATTCTTGGCCCGGAAAAGTTTGGCGTAATATGTGGCGTTCTCCTTGCGCTCATCCTCCGCGATGGCCTCGATGATTGCTTCCTTGCTATCGAAATAGCGATAAAGATTGCCGGGACTCATCCCCGCTTCCTTGCAAATTTCCTGCATGCTCGCGCGATGAAAGCCGTCGCGGATAAAGCATGAGATCGCGGCCGTTAAAATATGTCGCCGCCGCCGATCCCTAAGCTTCTGATCAACCGTTCTCATGGCGCCTCACCTTTTCCGGTCTATAAAAGAACGATCACTCATTCTTTATTTATTGCCAAAAGAAAACGCCATCAATAATAAAATGAATAGTCGTTCTCATTTTGGCGCGGTCAAGAAGGGCTGTCAAGGCGGCTTTGGATCTGACGTGGATGCTTACCCGACACTGGAATATCGATGCGACGGGGGCCATAACGCGGCTCGTTGGCGATGCGGGGCGCGGTCCTCTTGTCGAAAAACGCATTCAGCCTCTGGCCATGGTCTCTTTGAATTATACCTTTTGACCGCCCGAACCGTGGGGAAGCGCGTGGGTTTGGCAAGGAAGGCGGACCATGGGCGTCCGTTTTCGAAGAACGCGAGGCGTACTGCGAATGTACGGATAAAATATCATAATACCTTGTTTATAAAATGAAATATCGTGCGTTATGACTTGCGGATTTTGGTTGAAAAATACATCTTTTGAGTTGTTTGAGAAAAAATATAATGACCATTGGTTTATTTTAGCCAAGAGCCGTGTTAGGGTCCCGACATACTTTCAATACAGGTTCAACGCTGGCGCGCGGCGCCGCATCTTCGCGGTGATGTTTTTTTTGCGCCGTATTTTTGCGTTTGGCATCATGAACCTGCTGGCGATGCAAGGGAGGAACCTATGAACGCCGAGAAGTCCTACGAAGACATTAACGCATCCAAGGCGAATATGGACCATATCTACAATCAGTCCGATCCACGCGCTTACTTCAGCGAATTGAAAAAGCTTGATTATGCCATTCCTCAAATCGCCAAGCCGGTTTTTCAAAAACTGATTCGCTATCTTCAACGTCGCCGGGACGATACGCTTCATGTGTTGGATTTGGGCTGCTCCTACGGGGTCAACGCGGCGTTGCTCAAACACGAACTCTCCCTGAAAGACCTATATGCCCATTGGGGGCAAAAAAGTTTGACGGAGGCTACGAGCCAAGAAGTCATCGAGAAAGATCAGCGTTTCTTCGCCAATTTGGATGCACCCGAAAATATCGAGGTGATCGGACTCGACCAGGCGGAACACGCCATTGAATTTGCCGAAGATATTGGCTTGCTGGATGAAGGCCTGGCGGTAAACCTCGAAAACGATGCGCTGCCCGCCCAGGCGTGCGAGACGCTGGCTTCGGTCAATCTTGTGACGTCCACCGGCTGCGTTGGTTACGTGACCGAGAAAAGTTTCGACCAATTGCTTCCGGCGGTAACGCAGGGGCGCCCACCTTGGATCGCCAATTTCGTGCTGAGGATGTTTCCCTTCGACGCCATCGAGGAAAGCCTGAACGATTGGGGCTATGTCACTGAAAAATTGGAAAGTCGAACCTTTTATCAGCGCCGTTTCGCGACAAAGGACGAGCGTGATCAAGCGCTTGAATCTATGACTGAACGCGGTGTCGAGCCTTCGCCGAAAGAACGGGAAGGCCAGCTTCTTGCCGAATTTTACCTGTCGCGCCCGGCGCGGGATGCCGCTGAAATGCCCATCGAACGGTTATTCCCCGCTTAGGCGTATGCGGTTTGCCTGCGCTCCCTAAGACGCCACAAGGCGCCGCAAGACGCCGGGGGAGCGCAGGCTCAGTCGGATGGTTCGCCGACGTACATGAGAAGTCTGCCTAGGCCCTCCGATATGTGCTTGCGCCGTAGCTTGCCGACTTTTTTCAAGCAACCGTCTTTGACGGCGTCGATAATCTCATTGATTTCCCGGTGAAAAATCTTACTTTCCCTGTTCACCTCCTGCTCGGGCATGGCCGTCATCCAGATCCGCGCCGATTGGTAGAACAGCCGGCGGAGAACGTCTTGCATCGGCTGATTGGCGGTCATTGCGACCAAGGATTCGAAAAAATCGATATTAATTCTGGAAAATTCCCGTTTGGGCGCTTTCGCCTCGGGAATCATGGCGCATTTTCGGGCGATGGTTTCTATTTTTTTCAGATCGCGCGCGTTGGGTTGGCGTGGCTTAAGCTTGCCGATCAGCGCCGCCAGTTCCAGGCGTAGGCGATAAACCTCGGCCAGGGCGGCATAATCGACATCGGTGACAAAGGTGCCGACGCCGTGGCGGCTCTGAACCAAACCCTCGCCTTCGAGGCGGCTGAGGACGCTGCGGATCGGCGTGCGGCTGACGGTAAACTCGCGCGCCAGCGCTTCTTCGGAAAGGCGGGTTCCCGGCGCGTATTCCAGCTGGCAAATACGGCTGCGAATCTTGAGGTAAATCCGTTCGAAACGTTCCTTCGCCCCGGATCCCCGGCTGTCGGCGTTTCGCGCCGGTCGTTTGGGCGCGTCCGGCGCGGCGCGCGGTTCAACTCGCTTCAAGGACGGCGCTGAGGAATTGTTTGGTGCGGTCATTTTGCGGATCGTTCAATAATTGTTCGGGGCTCCCTTGTTCGGCGATCTTTCCCTCATAAAAGAAACAGACTCGGTCGGCAAATGCTTTCGCGAAACCCATCTGGTGGGTGACCATCAACATCGTCAGGTCGTGCTCTTTACCGAGATCGCGAATCACGTGAAGCACCTCGCCGACCAATTCGGGATCGAGCGCCGAGGTGACCTCGTCGAACAGCATCACCTTGGGGCGCATCGCCAAGGCGCGGGCGATGGCGACGCGCTGTTTTTGTCCACCCGAAAGTTGGCTGGGATAATGTTCCAACTTGTCGCTTAGGCCGACCATATCGAGCAATTCCACGGCGCGCTCCCGGGCGTCGTCCTTGCGCATGCCAAGCACGGTGACGGGGGCTTCCATGCAGTTTTTCAACGCCGACATGTGGGGGAACAGATTGAAGTGTTGAAATACCATGCCGATGTTGGCGCGCATGCGCCGTTGATGGGTGCGATTGGCGCGGACAAGGGCGTCGCCGCTCGGCATGTGGGTCAACGGCCCGCCGTTGACGTAAATCACCCCGTCGTCGATTTCCTCCAACGTCATCAGCATCCGCAGCACCGTGGTTTTTCCCGATCCCGACGGGCCGATGATCGCCACCTTCTCGCCGTTCGCGACGTCGAGATTAAGATGGTCGAGGACCTTCAAACTGCCATAGCACTTGCTGACGTTCTCAAAACGCACCATCGGGGTTTCAGCGGCGGTGTCGGCGTTCATGGGTGGCCACTCCTTCGGGTTTTGAGGGCATATTCGACGCGGCGGATTAAAGCCGCCGAAATCAAGCTAAAGGCCAGGAAGAAGACTCCGACCAGGGTAATCGGTTCGGTGTATTGGAAACTTTCCGATCCCAAAATTTTCGCCGTCTGCATCAACTCCAGGACGGCGATCGCCGAAAGCAGGGGCGTTTCCTTAAACAGCGCCACCAGATAATTGCCGAGAACCGGCACCATTGGCGGCACCGCCTGGGGGATAATGATATCCTTGAATGTCGTTAGTGGGGACAGATTAAGCGCGATCGAAGCTTCCCACTGCCCCCGGGGGACGTTTTCCAGTCCGGCGCGATATACTTCCGAGCAATACGTGCTGTAATGAATTCCCAACGCCAGAACGCCGGCGAGCATGGCGCTCAGGCTGACGCCGAATTGCGGCAGGACGTAATAGGCGAAAAAGATCTGTATCAGCAGCGGTGTCGAGCGGATCGCCTCGATGAAACCGATCGCCGCCCAGCGCAACCACGAAGGGCCGGACATGCGGGCGAGGGCCAAGGCGAGTCCGAGAACGAGGGCGATCATGAAGCCGAGCACCGTCGCCTCGACGGTAATGATCGACGCTTGACCCAAAATGGGCAGAATTTGCCACGTGTATCCCCAGTCCCAGGAGAAACTCATCGCTGCGTCCTCGTCTGGCGCAGCCCGCGTGAAACACGGTGGTCGAGGGCTTTCATCGCGCTGGTGATAAGCAGTGAAATTCCCAGATACATCGCAAGAACAATGGTGAATATTTGGGTTGTCTTGAGAGTGCTTTGGTTCATTTCCTGAGCCTTGAAGGCGAGATCCGGAAGCGTAATCAGCGAGACCAATGCCGTTGCTTTCAGCAATTCGATAAACAGGTTGCCCCAAGGCGGGATCATCGCGACAAAGGCCTGGGGCAGGATGATCCGCCGAAGCGCCTGCATCCGGGTCAGGTTGAGCGCGCGCGAGGCCTCCCATTGGCCTCTGGGCACGGCGGCGATGGCGCCGCGAATGACCTCCGCGCCATAGGCGCCGATATTCAGGCCCAGCGCCGTAATGCCCACGGCGAAGGGGGGCAGGGTGATACCGAATTGCGGCAGCACGAAAAAGAGCCAAAACAACTGCACGAGGGCCGAGGTGCCGCGAAAAATTTCGATATAGGTTATGGCGAGCCAGCGGATCGGCGCGGGACCGTAAACTTTGGCGATGGCCGCGGTAAGCGCGGCGACGACGGCCAATAGCGCTCCGCCCGATGTAATTTGCACGCTGACCCAGGCTCCTTGCAGGAGGCCGGGCACGAATTGGCGCAGTCCGGTGAAGTTGAGAACGCCCATGCCGACGGCGAAACCGACGATGGTGACGACGGCCAAGCGGCTATGTCCATTGTTCATAATATGTTTGGACCACGATGTTGCTTAAAATCAAGAGAGCCGCCGGCCCCGTTTCGAGCCGGCGGCTTGGAAATTATTTCCCGGCGCAAAGCTGGGCCGCCGTATGCTCCGGAAGATTAGTCTTATCGAAGCCGAATTTCTTGACCATGGCCAGATGTTCCGGGGTGCCGATGAAGGTCGCCAACTGGGCGTTGACGGCGTCGCGCAAGGCGGTGTCTTCCTTGCGGAAGGCGAACGAGCCTTCGCCTTTGTAAACTTTGCCGTCATGGGTGAAGATGAACGGCGTCGTGCGCTCGATTTTATCGTTCTTGGCGGCGAGACCCTTCGCCGTCGGTGAGGTCAGCGCGACAGCCGAGGCCCGCCCCGCGAGCACCGCGGCGACGCCCGACGCGAAGTCCGGCACGATCAGGCGCTGATCGCGCGCGAGGCCCGCCATGTCGGCGTATCCGACCTCGGCGGTGCCGGCGATGAAGGCGACTTTCAGTTTTTTCTTGACCGCGTCGGCAAACGTATTGATGCCGTCGGGATTGCCCTTTTTAACAATGAACGCCTCGCCGATGCCATAGGTCGGGTTGGCGAAAATGACCTGTTTGCAACGTTTCGGCGTGACGTACATGGACGCGACGATGGCGTCGAAGCGCCCGGCCTTGAGGCCCGGGATCAGTGAACCCCACTCGGTAAGCACGCCATCAACTTCGTTAACGCCGAGTTTTTTCATGACATGCTTGAACACGCTGGGCGATTCGCCGGTCAATTTGCCGGACGCCGTCGCGTAGGAATATGGCGCCTCGTTGGCGAAACCGATGCGGATGTAGCCCTGTTTGCGGATTTTTTCCAATGTGTTTTGCGCCTGCGCGCCGGACGCGAGAAACGGCGTGAACGAAAGCGCGGCGACGATGGCGATGACGCCGCTTACGGCGCGGCGGGTAAACGTAGACATCAAGAAACCTCCCTCATTCGAAATGAATGTCCTAATTGGTCCGAAGAGCGAAAGGCGCGTCCGATACTCCCCATACTCGACGGGCCTCAGGCTTTCGACAGGGCTATACGATGACATCACTGCGCATTAAAATCAACTGTTGTATACAACTCAAAATTGGCGTATTTGCAAATTCAGGCCGTTTTTTTACCGCTTCGGGCGGTGGAGACGGGGAATGGTAATGTATCCATCGAAGGGAAGGCGGGGTGTTTTTCGATGTCTAAAGAACCTGTTGAACGCTTTCCCACGGATGGCGCCTTGCCGGATTTGGACGATATCCGGTCCGCCGCTGCACGCATCGCCAAATTCATCGGACGCGGGGCTCTCGTCAAAAGTCACGCCCTGTCGCGGGGTGGCGCGGGCGGGGCGGACATCCGCCTCAAACTGGAAACCCTTCAGCCGACCGGGGCCTTCAAGGTGCGCGGTGCGCTCAATGCCGTCTTGCAGTTGAGCCGAACGGAGCTTGACGCGGGTGTGGTTTGCGCTTCGACCGGAAACCACGGCCGCGCCGTCGCCTATGCGGCGGCGGAGGTCGGGACGCGGGCGGTGGTTTGCCTTTCCCGCCTCGTGCCGCAGAACAAGATCGACGCCATTACCGGTCTCGGCGGTGAGGTGCGGATCGTCGGGCGCGGGCAGGATGACGCCCAGCGCGAGGTTCTGCGCCTGACCCGCGAGGAAGGCCTGACGGAGATCCCGCCTTTCGATCACCGTGACGTGATCGCCGGCCAGGGCACCGTGGGGCTGGAGATCGTCGAAGACTGGCCCGATGTCGATACCGTCGTGGTTCCCCTTTCCGGCGGCGGATTGGTTTCGGGGGTGGCCATCGCCGCCAAGGCGCTCAAGCCCAAGGTGCGGGTCGTCGCCGTTTGTATGGCGCGCGGGGCGGCGATGGCCGCGAGCCTGAAAGCGGGCCATCCGGTGGATGTCGATGAAGTCCCGACCTTGGCCGATTCCCTGGGCGGGGGAATAGGCCTCGAAAACCGCTATACATTCACGGCGGCGCGCCGATGGGTCGATGACGTGGTGTTGTTGAGCGAGCATGAGATCGCCGCCGCGATGGCGCATCTGATGTTGGCGGAAGGCCTTGTCGTCGAAGGCGCGGGGGCGGTTCCCGTTGGCGCTCTTCTGGCGGGCCGCGTCAAGGATGCCCGGCGCGTCGCCTTGGTGATTTCCGGGCGCAACGTCGATTCCGAGACCGTGCGCGCCGTTTTAAGCGGTGCGCTCGAACCCGGGGAAGCGTCATGAGCGAAGCCGTGATTTTAAGTGAAAGTGAATTGCGCCTGGCTGTCGGGCTTGACTTGGAGACCGTCGCGATCGTCGAGGACGCCTTCGTTCGATTGTCGAGCGAGGAGAGCGTAACGCCCCCCGTTCTCTCGATGGCGATCGCCGAAAAAAACGGTGAGCTCGACGTCAAGACAGCCTACCTGTCGGGCTTGGACGGGTTCGCCGTCAAGATCAGCCCGGGGTTTTTCGACAACCCGGCCAAGGGCCTGCCCAGCCTGAACGGGCTGATGGTGCTGCTCAGCGCCGAAACCGGGGTCGTCCGGGCGGTTTTGTTGGACAACGGCTACCTTACGGCGGTGCGCACCGCGGCGGCGGGGGCGGTGGCGGCGAAACATCTCGCGCCGCTGCGCGTTGAAACCGTGGGCGTCTTGGGGGCCGGTGCGCAGGCCCGTCTCCAGATCGAGGCATTGAAACTGGTGCGTGATTTCAAACGGGTTCGAGTGTGGGCGCGCGACGAGGCGAAGGCGCGCGCCTTCGCTCGGGAAATGACCGCGCATCTTGCCGTCGAGGTCGCCGCCTGCCGCGCCCCCGATGATGTCGTGCGCGCCGCCGAGGTGGTGGTGAGTACGACGCCTAGCCGGACGCCGTTGATTGACGTGGGCATGCTTCACCCCGGCCTGCATATTACGGCGATGGGATCCGACGCGGCGAACAAAAACGAAATCGCGCCCGCCGTTATCGCCGCTGCGGATCGGTACGTTCCCGACAGTTTTACCCAATGCGCCCGATTGGGCGAATTGCACCATGCCATCGAGGACGGATCGATCCTCGAAACGCAACATTTCGACGCGTTGGGCGACGTTATTTCGGGCGAAAAACCGGGACGCTCTTGCGAAGAAGAGATCACCATCGTCGATCTGACCGGCACCGGCGCGCAGGACACCGCCATCGCCGATTTCGCCTATCGCCGCTGCCAAGCCCGGAGCGGTGCGCAACAGACGCATCTTTGACATGAGGAGCGCTACATGAGTGGACAAAGTCACGACCATCCGCATGAAACCGGCGACGTCAAGGCTTCGGGATGGTTCGACCCCTCGCAAAGCCAGGCCCCGGTTCTCGATTTCGAGCGCGGCGAATACGAAGATCGGGTCGCACGCACGCAGCGGGAAATGGCGCGGCGCGGGATCGAACTTTTGGTCGTCACCGACCCGTCGAACATGTGTTGGCTGACCGGTTATGACGGTTGGTCGTTTTACGTTCACCAGTGCGTTTTGGTGCCGGTCGATGACATGCCGTTATGGTTCGGTCGGGAAATGGACGTCAACGGCGCCAAACAAACGACGTATCTTCCGTTCGGCAGGTTGATCGGATACGACGATCGTTACGTGCAGTCCCCCGATGTCCATCCGATGGACCATCTAGCCGATATCATCAAGGGCTATGGTTGGGGCGCGCGCGTGATCGCGTTGGAAATGGACAACTATTATTTTTCGGCGAAGTGCTACACCTCGCTGCGCGCGCATTTGCCCGATGCGCGCCTCGAAGACGCCGCCGCCCTGGTGAATTGGCGGCGGTTGGTCAAATCGCCCCAGGAAATCGCCTACATGAGGAAGGCGGCGCGTATCGTCGAGGCGATGCACAAACGCGCCTTCGAAATCGTCGCGCCGGGGATGACCAAGAAGGATCTGGCCGCCGAGCTGACCTACAGCGGAATTGTCGGCGTCGATGAGGAGGGCGGCGATTACCCGGCCATCGTGCCTTTGATTGCGACCGGGCGCGAGGCGTCGGCCCCGCATATCACCTGGGATAGCACGAAAATCAAAAAGGGCGATGTCACCTTTTTTGAAGTCGCCGGATGCTATAAGCGTTATCACTGCCCGATGGCGCGGAGCATTTTCCTCGGCAAGCCGCCGCAACATATTTTGGACGCCGAAAAGGCTTTGCTCGAAGCCTCCGAACGGGCGATGGAGGCGGCGCGTCCCGGCAACCGTTGCGAGGATATCGCCAACGCGTTCTTCACCACCTTGCGTGGGCTCGGCTTCGATAAATCTTCGCGATGCGGTTATTCGACGGGCCTCAGTTATCCGCCCGACTGGGGCGAACGGACGATCAGCCTCCGCTCCGGAGACACCACGGAACTTAAACCCGGCATGACGTTGCACTTCATGCCCGGGCTTTGGTACGACGATTGGGGGCTGGAGATCACCGAGACCTTGTTGATCACCGAGGGTGCGGTCGAATGTCTGGCGAACGTCGAACGTGGACTGATGGTCAAGGATTGAGGCGCGAAACATGGTCAAAAATCCGATTGTCACGACGGTTGATTTCGAGCGCGACGGCGTTCGGCACGGCCACCTGCGTCTGCCTTATTCCCACGACGCCTCGGCCTGGGGATCGGTGATGATTCCGATCAGTCAAATCAAGGCCGGCGACGGGCCGACGGTGCTCCTGAGCGGGGGCAATCATGGCGATGAATACGAAGGGCCGATCGCTCTGGTCAAGTTGGCGCGACGCCTGAAGACCAAGGACGTGGCCGGTCGTGTGATCATCGTTCCGGCCATGAACACGCCCGCCTTCGATGCCGGACGGCGGTTGTCGCCGCTTGACGGCGGCAACCTCAACCGCGCCTTCCCGGGGCGTCCCGACGGCACCGCGACGCAAAAAATCGCGGACTATTTCAGCACCGTCCTGATCCCGATGGCCGATTTCGTCCTGGATATCCATTCGGGAGGGAAGTCGTTGGAATTTTTGCCCTTCGCCGCCGTGCATCGTCATGACGACGCGGCCTTGGAAGAACGTTGCCGCGCCGCGATGGCGGCCTTTGGCGCGCCCTATTCGGCCGTGCTCCGCGAAATGGATCCGGCGGGGTTGTACGACACCGCGGTCGAGGCCCAAGGCAAGGTCTTTGTCACCACCGAATTGGGCGGCGGCGGAACGGCGCGGCCCGAAAGCATCGCCATCGCCGAGAGGGGGGTCGCCAACGTGCTTCGCCATGCGGGCGTTTTATCCGGTAAAATCAAAAGCGCGCCCACCGCGCCCCTCGATATGACGGACCCGCAAGGTTTCGTGATCGCCGATGCCGGAGGTTTGTTGGAACCGTGCGTCGGTCTTGGCGACCGGCTTAAAAAAGGCGACGTCGTCGCCCGCGTTTGGAACGTCACCCACCCCGAACATGCGCCGGTGTCTTACCGGGCCGGGATCGACGGTCTTTTGGCGGGACGGCATTTCCCTTCAAAGGTGGCGGCGGGTGACTGTATCGCGGTGATTGCGCAAGAGACCCCCATCACGTGACCGCCATCCATCGGAGCCGACATGATTAAACTCGATCCGCTCGATATTAAGATCCTTCAGGCTTTGCAAAGCGAAGGACGCATGACCAAGGTGAAGCTCGCCGAAACGGTGGGGCTTTCGGTCAGCCCGTGTTGGGAGCGCCTGCGCCGTCTGGAGCGCCAGGGCGTCATCAGTCGATATCGGGCGGAAATCGACCTCGCCAAGATCGTCAAGGCGGCCACGGTGTGGGTCGAAATTTCCCTGAAACGTCATCATCAGGAAGATTTCGAGGCGTTCGAGCGCGCCGTCCTCGCCCAACCCGAAATCGTTGAATGTTGGGCCACCGGCGGCACCATCGACTATTTGATGCGCGTCATCGCATCCGATCTCGACGCCTATCAGGTTTTGATGGAACGCCTGCTGGCGAGCGATATCGGCATCGATCGTTACGTGACCTGCGTTGTCACCAAGGCGGTTAAGCGCCCGGGAACGCTGCCAATCGCGGCGATTTTGGGTGAAGACCGTCCCCCCGGAGATCGGTGATGGCGGAAAAAGTTTCTGTGTATGGGCGGTTATGAAGAAAAAAGGCCCGAATATCGCCAACACTTCGAAAACACCTTCGCCGGGCTTTGTCCTACGCTTTGCAAACCGTCAATCCGCGCGCAAGGAGGACACCTCGCCATGACCCGGACGCAGGCCACGCCCACGCCATTGCATCACGCCCTGATCGAAGACTTCAAAGCCCAGGGGCTCCTTATCGAACGCGCCTACGTGAACGGAGCCTGGATCGCCGCCCGTGATGGCGCGTCATACGGCGTTTTCAACCCCTCGGACGGAGCCTTCTTGGGAAGCGTCCCCGCCTTGAGCGCCGATCAGGCTAAGGACGCCATCGACGGCGCGCACGACGCTTTTTCCGATTGGGCGCGCACGATGCCGAATGTCCGGGCGCAAAAGCTGCGTCGCTGGGCGGAATTGATGCGCGACGAACGCGAAGACCTGGCCCTAATCATGACTCTTGAGCAAGGCAAGCCGTTGCGCGAGGCGGTGGGGGAAATCGACTATGCGGCCGGTTTTCTCGATTGGTTCGCCGATGAAGCGCTACGTCTCGCGCCCCGCGGCGTAACCTCGCCGTTGAAAGATCGCGCGACGGCTTTAAGCCGCGCCCCGGTTGGTGTTTGCGCCTTGATTACGCCATGGAATTTTCCGGCGGCGATGATCACGCGCAAGGCGGCGGCGGCGCTGGCCGTCGGCTGTACGGTGGTGGTCAAACCCGCCCCGGAAACGCCGTTTTCCGCCTTGGCGTTGGCGGTGTTGGCGGAAAAAGCCGGGATCGAGCCGGGAATTTTCAACGTCATTACCGGCGATGCGCCGATGTTGGCGAAAGTATTGTGCGATGATGCGCGCGTGCGTGCGCTCAGCTTTACCGGATCGACTCGGGTCGGGCGGTTGTTGCTTGAATGGGCGGCGCCGACGGTCAAACGGGTGTCGATGGAGCTGGGGGGGCACGCCCCGTTTATCGTTTTCGCCGACGCCGACCTCGACAAGGCGGTGGACGACGCCATTGCCGCTAAATTTCAGACCTCGGGCCAGGACTGTCTGGCGGCCAATAGGATTTTGGTTGAGGGCGACGTTTACGAGGCTTTCGCCGAGCGCTTCGCTGAAAAAGCGGCGGCCCTGGTCGTCGGCGACGGCCTGCAACCGGGCGTCGAGATCGGGCCGCTGATGCATGAGGGCGCGGTGGAAAAATGCCGCGACCATGTCGAGGACGCCTTGAAGAAGGGGGCGCGTCTTCTTGCCGGCGGCGGGCGTCATCCGTTGGGCGGGTTGTTTTTCCAGCCCACGGTGTTGAAGGACGTAACCTCCGAAATGAAAATTTTCAGCGAGGAGACCTTCGGTCCCGTCGCCGCCCTGACGCCCTTCAAAGATGAGGCGGAGGCCATCGCCATCGCCAACGCCACCGAATACGGTCTCGCCGCCTATGTGCAAACCCAAAATGGCGCGCGGGCGCAGCGCCTCGCCGTGGGCCTGGACTTTGGCATGCTTGCGGTCAACTGCGTCAAGATGACGGGCGCGCCCGTGCCCTTCGGCGGCATGAAACAATCCGGATTGGGCCGCGAAGGCGGCGCGATGGGCATCGACGCCTTCAGCGACGTGAAATACGTCTGCATGGCGACGAATATTTAAATCAACCTGGGAGAAAACAAATGACCGACCCTGCACGCGCGCCCGAACGGGCCAACATGTCCGAATTGGAGCGTAATGACCGCGACAGTTTTTTTCATCCGTCCACGCACGTGGCGCAGTTTTCCCGAGGCGAGGTCCCGCAGCGGGTGATCGAAACCGGCAAGGGCGTCTACATCACCGATACCGAAGGCAAAAAAAGCCTGGACGGGTTCGCCGGTCTGTATTGCGTCAATGTCGGTTACGGCCGCCAAGAAATCGCCGAGGCGATCGCCGAGCAGGCGCGCAAGCTGGCCTATTACCACGCCTATGTCGGCCATGGCACCGAGGCGTCGATCAATCTCGCCAAGATGATCATCGACCGCGCCCCGGAGGGGATGGCGCGGGTCTATTTCGGGCTTTCCGGTTCCGACGCCAACGAAACCAACATTAAGTTAATTTGGTATTACAATAACATCCTCGGTCGTCCACGGAAAAAGAAGATCATCTCGCGCTGGCGCGGCTACCACGGTTCCGGCGTGATGACCGGCAGCTTGACCGGCCTTGAATTGTACCATCAGACGTTCGATTTGCCGCGCACGCCGATCTTGCATACCGATGCCCCGTATTATTTCCATCGTCAGGATTTGTCTCAGAGCGAGGCCGAATTTTCTCAACAATGCGCCGATAACTTGGAGGCATTGATCCTAAGGGAAGGTCCGGACAGCGTCGCCGCGTTCATCGGCGAGCCGGCGTTGGGTACCGGAGGCATCGTGCCGCCGCCGGCGGGATATTGGGAAAAAATCCAGGCGGTGCTGAAAAAGTACGACGTCCTTTTGGTCGCCGATGAAGTGGTCACCGGTTTCGGACGTTTGGGCAGCATGTTCGGCGCGCTCCATTACGACATCAAGCCCGACCTGATCACCATCGCCAAGGGATTGACCAGCGCCTACGCGCCGCTTTCGGGCGTCATCGTCGGCGATCGGGTGTGGAACGTTCTCGAACAGGGGTCGGATCGTTTGGGGGCGATGGGCCACGGCTGGACCTATAGCGCGCATCCGATCGGGGCGGCGGCGGGCGTCGCCAATCTGAAGCTCGTGGACGAGCTGGATTTGGTGACCAACGCCCGGGAAACCGGGGCTTATTTCAATCGGTCGTTGAAAGACACCTTCGCCGATCATGACATCGTCGGCGATGTGCGCGGCGAGGGCCTGATGGCGGCGTTGGAGTTCGTCGCCGACAGAGACAGCCGGACTTTTTTCGATCCGGCGAAGAAGGTCGGCGCGCAAATTTCGGCGGCCTGCCTGGAACGCGGGCTGATCGCCCGCGCCATGCCCGAGGGCGATATTTTGGGATTTGCACCGCCGTTGTGCCTCACGCGGGAAGAGGCGGACACCATTGTCGCTATCACCAAGGCGGCGGTCGATACGGTAGCCGCGAGCCTGTAATCTTACGAAGGGCTATGTTTTTATACGATCGTTCTAAAATATAAAACGCCGATCGTATGCTTGATCCCAAGAGCGATTTCGCCGTCTACGGCGGGGCCGCTCTTGGGATTTCGTCATTTCGCGCGCCGAATTAACGCGCCTTGCGCGCCGTCAAGGCGCGGGGTAAAAGTGCGTCAAGACGCGCCCTTTCCAAACGGTCTTTGATGTGGCGGTTCAATCATGACGGAAATATATGTCGATGCCGACGCCTGTCCGGTCAAAGACGAGGTGATTCGCGTCGCCGAACGCCACCGGCTGGATGTGCATATGGTCAGCGACGGCGGCATCCGCCCCTATCCCAGCCCTGCGGTCAAGCTGGTGATCGTCACCCAGGGCGCGGACGCGGCCGACGACTGGATCGCCGAGCACATCCAAGGCGCGGACATCTGCATCACCAATGATATCCCTCTGGCCGCCCGTTGCTTGGAACGCGGCGCGCTGGCGATCAAACCCAATGGAGAGACCTTCACCGAGGACGGGATAGGCATGGCGCTGGCCAACCGCGCCCTAATGCAGACCCTGCGTGAAACCGGCGCGGTCACCGGCGGGCCGAGGCCGTTTTCCAAGGCCGACCGTTCCGCGTTTCTCAACCGTTTGGAGGTCGTCGTCCAGGCGGCGATGCGCCGCTGAGGGCGCGCGCGCAAGGCCGGGCGCACAGGCGAGGTCGATCAGGGCTTGATCGCCGACCGGACGAGGGATAACTTGAGCCGCGCCGCTTTTTTCACCTGCCATCCGCTCGGCTCGGCCGGGGAAGGCGTCCAGCCAAAATATCGGGATGGAGACACCGATGATCCGGGGATACGTAAACGACCGAGGGCATCTGCGCGCCGCCGATGATCCGCTGAAAGAAATCGACGACGTCATTTGGGCCGACCTGACCAATCCCAGCGGCGAGGAGAAGGGCGCTTTGGAAGCGCGCATCGGAATCGGTATTCCCGCGCTCGAAGAGATGGAGGAAATCGAAATTTCCAGCCGTCTTTATTACGAAGACGGCGCCGCCTTCATGACCGCGACGCTGCCCGCCCAAACCGACAACGACACGCCGAAGATGTCGCCGGTGACCTTCGTCTTGGCGGGCAAACGTTTGATTACCGTGCGCTATCACGACCCGCGCGCCTTTCAAACCTTCCCCCTGCGCGCGGCGCGCGTCGCCATGGGATGCACCAACGGCGAGAACACCTTGATCGCCTTGCTGGAAGCGATCATCGACCGCCTCGCCGATATTTTGGAGCGCGCCGGGCGGGACATCGACCAAATTTCCCGCGTCGTCTTTCAGCACAACGGGAACAACCCGACGAAAAGCCGAGATTTTCAAAAAGTCCTCGAAGACATCGGCCTTAAGGGCGACTTGACCTCGAACATCCGCGACAGCCTGATGACCCTGGAACGTTTGATCGGCTTTTTGGGCCAGGTGACGACGCAGCGTAAAAGCGACAAGGATATTCGCGCCCGGCACAAGACGCTCTCGCGTGACGCCCATTCGCTGACCGATCACGCCAGCTTCCTGTCGCAAAAAATCACCTTCCTGCTCGACGCCACCTTGGGCATGATCAATATCGAACAGAACGCCATCATCAAAATTTTCTCGGTCGCCGCCGTTGTTTTCCTGCCGCCGACCCTGATCGCCTCCATCTACGGCATGAACTTCGCCTTTATCCCCGAATTGAAATGGCATTTCGGGTATCCGCTTTCACTGGTCTTGATGGTTGTTTCTGCGATCCTGCCGTTCTGGTATTTCAAGCGCCGCGGTTGGCTTTAAAAATTACGCCTCCCGAAATATTCCCGCTTTGAATATATGCCGAGCACTCTTTACGATCCTCTTTGGGCGTCAAATCGTCTGCATGCAAGTTGACGTTGGGCGATTATTCACGGGGGGGGCGTGAGATGGCTGCTGAAAAAACGGATCAGAATAAAGATGTCGCCACCTCTCTGAAAGACGCATGGGGGTGGTACAAGGCATGCGATCAAAAGCCTACCCTGACATTCCTTGCGGTGAGCGTTTATTTATTTCTTATCGCCATTTATTGCGTGAAGCGCGGCATCAATTACTTCGATTTCGTCTCGTCGATTAGCGCCGGGCTCTTCACCCTTGGCATGATGACCGGGCTGTGGTTCACGGTGTTGTATTTTCTTTATTATCTTCCCGTCGAAGCTGTCAAAAAAATGCAAGAGGAATTGAAAACCACGAATTTGGCTAGTGCGATACTGGCGGTCTCGCCCTTCGCGATCCTCTTATCCGGTGCCGGCATATATGGTTTTCTTAAACAAAATGGGATGCGCGAGGGAATCTATCCTCTTGCCGCAATTCTGGTGGTGGTGGGGTTATTTTTGGTGAGCGTCGTCGCCTGCAACCCACGGAAAATCAAAAGCCTACTTACTGACCGTTCCGGAAAATCAGTCAACGGATTGATCATGTTATGCGCTCAACTCGTGTTGGCTATAACAGTCACGCAGGTAATTTTTCAGGCGCTTTCCTCCGTCCCCAGTATCGCAGGAATAAAGGTCCCATTGTGGGTCGCTCTCTTGGTTATGATGTCGACGGTCATCGGGATTCTATTTTTGCCAATCTGGATCAGCCTTCATTGGCCGTCTAAAAATCTTCAGCAAATGGCGGGGCGCGCTACTGGGGTTTTAATTCTCATGGTCTTTATTTTCCCCGGTGGAGGTCGTTTTGTCGATGCGTCTCTTTTTTTAATGGGCGCAGGCGGTGGCATGCAGCAGGTGGTGTTGCTGGACGGCAAGGTGGATGACGCCTTGACAGAAGCCCTCGCGAAGGCTTCGGGGCACTGCGAGATCGATACAAAACCGAATGCGTATTGCGCCCCCATACGGTTCATATCCGCAAACAATACGTATGTCGCCATCAACGATGTCGCGCCGACGGGCATTCTTGAATGGTTGAGTGCGTTATGGCGATCGAAGGAATCCCTCGTCATCCCAAACCGCATGATCCTTGCGCGCTATCCGCCGCCAAAGGAGCTCCAATAAAAAATTAAGGTGCGCTTTCCGAGGGGCGCGATCGCGCGGGGAGCCTTCAGGTCTCGTCCTTGAGGCCGAGTTTGCGCATTTTATCCCACAGGGTTTTGCGGCTGATGCCCAAGGTGGCGGCGGTATCGCCGATGCGATTTTCGTTTTCCGCCAAGGCCTGGCGGACATAGTCGCGTTCGCACTGGGTGATGTACTCCGCCAACGTTTCGCCGCCGAGATCGGACATCCGCGCCAGGGTCGCGCGCCAGCTTTCGCCGAACAGAAATTCCGGCGTGATCACCGACGATGGGCTGAGGACGCAGGCGCGTTCTATGCAATTGCGCAGTTCGCGGATATTTCCCGGCCAGGGGTATGAAAGCATCGCCTGTTCCGCTTTCGAGTGCAGGGTGAACGGGCGATCGTCCTTTTGTCCGGCGAATTGACGCAGGAAATCTCGGGCGTACCACAGGATATCGTCCTTGCGTTCGCGCAGCGGGGGAATTTGGATGTTGACGACGTTGATGCGGTAAAACAGGTCCTCGCGAAATTCGCCGTCGCGCACCATTTGATCGAGGTCGCGATGGGTGGCGCAGATCAGGCGGATATCGACGTCGATGCCGCGTTCCGAGCCCACCCTTTGGATGCGCCGTTCCTGGATCGCCCGCAACAGCTTGACTTGCATCGCCAGCGGCATATCCCCGATCTCGTCGAGGAACAGGGTGCCGCCGTGGGCCTGCTCGAACAGGCCGCGTTTTTCGCGCACGGCCCCGGTGAAGGCGCCTTTCTCATGGCCGAAAAGTTCGGCCTCCAAAAGCTGTTCGGGGATCGCGCCGCAATTGACGGCGACGAAGGGCAGGGTGGTCCCGGCTTCGTGATCCTGGTGCAGGGCCCGGGCGACATATTCCTTGCCGACGCCCGACTCGCCGGTAATCAGGACGGTCGATGCGCTTTCGGACAGCTTGGACAAGGCCGCCTCGATGGTTTTCATCTCGGCGGAGACGCCGAGCCGGGGCGCGCCCGGGGCCCCCAGCGCCACGTAGCGGCATCGCCCGCGCACTTTTTCGATTAGCTCGGCGACGTCGAACGGCTTCGTCAGGTAGTCCTCGGCCCCCATCTTGAGCAGGCGGACCGCCTGATCGATGGAACCAAAGCCGGTAATGAAGAGGAACGGCGGCAGACCGATCCCCTTATCCTGGAGGGCGGTGAATAGGGCCTCTCCGGTCATGTCCGGCAGGTTGATGTCGCTGACGGCAAGGCAGTATTTGCGTTGTTTGAGCGCCTGGATCGCACTCAGCCCTTCCTTGAACCAGTCGCAGGCCATGCCTTCGACTTCGAGGCGTTCGGTCAGGGCCTCGCCGATAATTTCGTCATCCTCGATCAGGCAAATCCGGCAGGTCATGGCCTCTCCTCGTTGGTGCTCTCGGTCTCGTTTTTGGGCAGGGCGAGGCGAACCTTGAACTCGACCTCGCCGTCGGCGCTGCGGGCGTCGATCCGCCCGCCCAGTTGCTCGACAAGCTGGTAGGTCACCCACAGACCCAGCCCGTGGCCGCCCTCCTGGAAGGAAACGAAGGGTTCGAACAGGCGTTCCAGCCGTTCGGGGGGAATGGGCTCGCCGGCGTTGCGCACGCGAATTTCCAAGGCCTTGTCGATCACGGCCACCGACGCGCGGACCCAACCGTCGCCTTGCGTGCGCGCGGCCTTCGCCGCGTTTTGCAACAGGTTGATCAGAATCTGACGCACCGCCCCGGCGGGAAACGGCAGGCGACCGGGCAGCGTGAACTCGAAGACGAAGTTGACGTGCTCCTTGGTGATTTCGTGGCGCAGCAGGGTTTGGACATCTTCGATGTCGCGGCTTTCCAGCCAACGTTTCTGGGGCCGCGCCTCGACAAGAAGGGCCCCCACCGTATCGCGGATTTGCAAAAGCCCCCGTTCGATGATGGCGAAGGTGCGCCCGGTGCGCTCATCGAGGTCCCCGCGCCGTTTCAGGGTATCGAGCGCCGTCAACATGCCCGATAGGGGGTTGTTGATCTCGTGGGCGATTCCCGCCGTCAGCCGGCCCATGGCGGCGAGACGTTCGGAGCTGATCATGCCGCGTTCGAGGGCGGCTTTTTCCTGCAACACATCGACCATCGAGTTATAGGCCTCGAACATGCGGCCAAGCTCGTCGCGATAGCCGTAAATTTTCGCATCCAGTCGTTCCGGCGGGGCGTTTTCGATGTTTTCCATGCGTGCCGCCAGCTTTAGCAGGGGGACCGCCATGCGCTGCCCCCAATACCAGTTCAAGGGCAGCAGGATGGCGAGAATTAAAATTCCCCAGACGGCGCCGCCCGACGCCGTCTTGAGAAAAGACGCATTGAGGTCCGAGCGCGAGTGGCGCAAAAGCAACGTGCCGAGGTTGAGGCCGCCGTCGTTGATCGGGACCGCGACGAAAAGGTATTGGGATTTTTCCGGCTCGAAGACCGCCGTCTTGGTCAGTCCGCTTTCGGGGATATGCTTGAAAATCGCGCGAAAATCACCGCCGTGCTCGGTGATGTCGCTCAACATGGGAAAGCGCACGGGGTCGCTTGAGACGAAGATGCGCCGATCGGGGCTGACGACGAAAATGGTTTCCGGGCGCACGCCGCTTTTCGAGACCGTCTCGCTGAACGGGGCGCGGATAATCTCGAAAGCCCGCCAGACGTTGTCGTGGAGAAGAGTCGGGATAAGGGTCTTGGACAACGTCTGGCCAAGCCCGGTGGAACTGGTGACCAATGCGCCCTTTAAATTGTCGTAGGACCGATACATCAGTGCGGCGGAGACCGATAGGGTCGAAAAAATAATCAACCCCGCCCCCCACAGGGGGATTTTTTGCCGCAAGCTGAGATCAAACAAGCGCCGGATCACCGTGGAGAATACTCCCCGAAGGCGCGCATCATTTGCGCGACGCTGTCGTAAATGGCTGGATTTTGAACGCTGAATCCCCCGATGTTGAGGCCGTCTAGGATTTTTCGGCCCTCGGGGTCGTCGGCCATGTCCATTAACAACGCCTGCATTTTCGTGAAATCAGATTCCGAAACGGTGGCGTCCGAGGCCACCAGGGGCGGCGCGCCGTATTCCGGCGAGCGCCAGGCGATCCGCGTCTTCGCCGTCAGTTCGGGTTCGACCTTGTTCAGGGTGTCCCAGACGTAGCTGTCCACGGCGCCGCCGTTGGCCAGCCCGGCGGCGACCGCCTCGATGACCTTGCGGTGCGACCAGGTAAAAAAGGTCTTGCGGAAATAATGCGCCGGATCATCGCCTTGGCGGCGGATTTCAAAGCGCGGCGAAAGATATCCGGTGTTCGAATAAGGGTCGGCGTAGGCGAAGATTTTGCCGCGCAGGTCGGGGTATCCCCGGGTCGTGCCATCGGCGCTGCCGACGATCAAATACGACCGGTAGGTGGGCCGACCCTGATACAAGGGGACCGCCATCAGGCGAACGATGTGCCGCAGCGTCAGGTACGGATAATCGCAGATCCAAGCGAAATCGAGTTGATTGAGGCGCAGCAGGTTCATGGTTTCCTGATAGCTGTCGCGCTGTACGAAGACCACTTTTCGGCCCAATCGCTTGGTCAGGTAGACCCGCCACCTTTCGAGCAGTAGATGTTGATCGTGCAGGAAGGCGGGGGTCACGCCGAAGCGGATGTCCCGGCGCTCGGCGGCCAGCGCCCCGGGGATCGCCGCCATCGCCGTCAGCGCCGCGGCGCCCCGGATGAACCCGCGGCGGGTTCGCCATCGTAACATCGTCATGGCTCGTTTTCCTTTCGATGTTTCCATTTCGTAACACCCCTGGCGTCTTTTTTCGCCGCGGTTTCGAAAGCGTAACGCGATCGCGCCCCGGCCCCTGTGTGGATTGGATATGAATGTAATTTTTATGTTTGTTTTCAAACGGATAAATATTTTTTGCCGAGTGGCATGAAAGATGCGGTGTGGGAAATGGAAGCTTAACACCATTGCGCGGCGATGGCCCTCGATTTGTCGGGGGCGCGGGTCGCTTCCGGTTTGTGTCCGGGGCCGCTTAAACACTTAAGTCTTTGGACGGCGCGCGTCAATGACGGGGGAAAAAACCCATGAACGAGGCAAGATGCATGAATCAAGATAAAGGAGTCTCTCGGCGAAGCGCCCTCAAGCAATTGGGGACCGGCGCCGCCGCCGCGGCTGCCGTGGCGGCGTCACCCGCCGCCGCTCTCGGCGCTACGCCGGCCAAACGCTACGCCATGGTCATCGATACGCGCAAGTGCGTCGGTTGCCATGCCTGCAGCGTTTCGTGCAAGACGGAGAACGACGTCCCGCTGGGCGAAACCCGCTCTTGGGTGGAATACATCGAGAAGGGCGATTTCCCCGAGGTTCGGCGGAGTTTCCTGCCGCGCCTGTGCAACCAGTGCGAAAAACCGCAGTGCGTTTCCGTCTGCCCGACCGGCGCCACGTACAAGCGCAAAGAAGACGGCATCGTGGTGATCGACAGCAACGTGTGCATCGGCTGCAAATATTGCGTCCAGGCGTGTCCTTACGGGATGCGCTTCATCAACCCGACGACGGGGGCCGCCGACAAATGCGACTTCTGCCTGCACCGGGTGGAGAACGGCCTCGTTCCCGCGTGCGTCAATACCTGTCAGGGAAAAGCGCGCATTTTCGGCGATCTCAACGATCCCGACAGCGTCGTCTCGAAGGCCGTGCGCGCCAACGCGCTGACGGTCCTTCGCCCCGAGATGGGAACGGGTCCTATGGTTTTTTATATCGATGCGGATCATACCGATGCGCGCGATGCGGCGCGTTTGGGAACGTATGTGCGCATTGAAACCAACCGTCGCCAGCAAGAGAGGGTCTAGTCATGCATGAGTTACATTGGGGTCTTCCCGTCATTCTGTATCTGTTTCTCGGCGGCCTGGGCGCCGGCGCCGGCGCGGTCAGCGCCTCGGTGCTGCTGCGTTCGGGCGGCGGGGACCGTCCGGGGTCGGGCTTCGATATCGCGCGCTGGGGCGCGCTGATCGCGCCTTTTCCGGTGATCGTGGGAACCGGCATGATCGTTTTCGAACTGGGCAGTTTTCAGGCCGGAAACTGGTTTCGCTTCGTCAATCTTTTCAAGGTGATTAACCTGTCTCCGATGTCTATCGGAACCTGGCTCCTGTCGCTGTTCATCCTCGTCAGTCTGGCCTACGCTTACACCTTTTTCATGAAGGACCCGCGTCCCGGCGACGCGCGCCATTCCCTGCGCAAGATGCTGGCCTGGGCGATGGTTCCCCTCGGCGTCGGCGTCGCCCTGTATACCGGTATCTTGTTGGGCGCCCTTCCCGCCCGTCCGTTCTGGAACTCACCCATTTTGGCGTTGTTGTTCCTGGTTTCGGCGCTGTCTACCGGGGTGGCGGCGATCTTGCTGGCGCGGGCCATTTTTAGAGAGGCCACGCATCACCAGGAAGTCGCAAGAAGCACGTACCTGATGACCTCGTCGGATCTTCTGCTGATCGCTTTCGAGATCGCCGTTGTTTTCCTATTTATCATGTACGCTCACCTGACGATCGGAAATACCGAGGCCGCGGTCGCGGTTATTCTCGGCGGTCGGTTGACGTCGTTGTTCTGGCTTGGTTTCGTGGCTCTTGGCTTGGCCATCCCCGCGGCGATCGAGCTCAAATACGTCATCCCGACGCTCCTTTATCAGAAACAGTACGTCATGCCGCGAAGTATTGAGATCGCCGTGTGCACCTTGGTGCTGATCGGGGGCTTCATGTTGCGTTACATCGTCGTCGTGGCCGGCCAGATCACCGGCCCGGTTGGAATTTGAAGGAAGAAACCATGTTGAATCGTCGTAACTTTTTCAAATTGAGCGCGGCGTCCGCCGCCGCCGGGGTCGCCGGAACCATGACTTTGAAACAGGCCAAAGCCCTGCCGGCATGGAATGGGGGAAAGGATTTTTCCCACAAGACCGGACGACAACGCAAAGCCGTGCCCAGCGCGTGCCTGCAGTGCGTCACCCGTTGCCCCAACATCGCCTATGTCGAGGATGGCCGCGTGGTCAAAATTGAAGGGCAACCCAACTCGATCCGCTCGGAAGGCGTGATGTGCGCCAAGGGACAGGGCGGCGTCAATCAGCCCAACGACCCCGACCGCGTGCTCTATCCCCTAAGGCGGGTCGGCGCCCGTGGCGAGGGCAAATGGAAACGCGTTTCCTGGGACGAGGCCTTGGGCGAAGTGACCGCGCGTCTTCAGAAACTGCGGGACGCGGGAACCCCCGAGAAATTCATGTTCCATTATGGGCGCATGAAGGCCTCGACCAGCAAGATGGTCGGTGAGTTCCTCAAAACCTTCGGCACCGGGACCATCGGCAACCACACCTCCATCTGCGAGGGCGGAAAATGGGTGGCGCAGGAATACACATGGGGCGCCCACTACGACAGTTGGGACTTCGACAACACGCGCTATGTGCTCAACTTCGGTTCGAATGTGCTGGAGGCGGGAACCAACCATATTCCGACATCGCACAGGTTGATCCGGGCGATCACCGATCGCAACGTCAAGCTGGTGACCTTCGACGTGCGGCTGTCCAACACGGCGGCCAAATCCAAGGAATGGGTGCCGGTTAAGCCGGGAGCCGACCTCGCCGTCGTGCTCGCCATGTGCAACGTGGTGATGAACGAGGATCTCTATAAAGGCGACGGCGAGGCCTTCTTGCAGTATTGCAAGGCGACCGCCAAACACGACGCCACCACGGCGGAAAAAATCGCGTCCCTAAAGGCGCACTTCGCCCCCTACACGCCACAGTGGGCGGCCAAGATCAGCGCCGTTCCCGCCGAGACCATCGCCCGTATCGCCCGGGAATTCGCGACCACGCATCCGGCGTGCGTGATCAGCTACCGTGGGGCGATCGCCCATTATAACGGCCACGACACGGAGCGGGCGATCCAGACCTTGGCGGCGATTACCGGCAACATCGACAACCCCGGCGGGCGCTGCAAGGCGGTTGGCCCGAAATGGCATTACCCCAAGGGCATTTCGGAAAAACCGAAGGCGCGCAAGCTCGATATCCTCGACGGGCCCAAGGGCGCGGCGGTCTCGCCGAACCATCATATGAGCCATAACGTCCTGAAGATGATCAAGGACGGCAGCAACGGTCGACCGGATATTTACATGACCTATATGTACACGCCGGTCTACGCCAATGGCGAGGTTCAAGAAAATATCGACATCCTCAAGGATGAAACCCTGGTGCCGTTTTTCGTCAGCGTCAATCCGTTCTATGACGAATCGGCGGCCCTGGCCGATCTGATTCTGCCCGAACCGACCTATACGGAACGTTGGGATTGGGAGGACATGGTTTCTCCGACCCAGGTCGCCGAATTTTACATTCGCCAGCCGGCGATCAAACCGCTTGGTGATTGCCGCGATTTCGCCACCGTGGCCTGCGACCTCGCGGAACGTTTGGGGACGCCCCTGGGCTTCAAGACCAAGGAGGAGTTCGTCCGCCTGTCCTGCGAAAAAACGCCGGAAGTCGCCGCCGTCGGGGGCTTTGAATACATGAAGGCGCAGGGCGTCTATCACGATCCAAAGGCGAAGCCCAGGTACCACAGCTACAAGGTGGAGGTGAGCCCCGCCGCCTATCAGAAAGACACGGTGGTCTACGATCCGCAAAGCGGCGTCTATTGGGACTGGAAGAAGGTCCATGTCGTCTCCCGGGAGGAGGCCCTTAAAAAGGGCTATACCCATACCAAACATGCCTACAAGGGCTATGTCGGGCACCGCGTCGGCGATAAGGTCTACTCGGGATTTAAGCCCGACAAGGTCAATACCTCGGGCTATTTCGAAATCTATTCCAGCATCATGGAGGACAAGGGCCTGGCCCCGCTTCCAACCTGGGTGGGGGTCCCCGAACACGAGAATATGGGGGCCGACGATATGATGCTTACGACCTACAAGGTCGCGACCCAGATCCACTCGCGTTCGCAGAACTGCAAGTTCCTGACCGAGGTCAACCACGATAACCCCGCCTGGATCAATCCAAAGGATGCCCAGCGCCGCGGCATCAAGGACGGCGACAAGGTGAAGATCACGTCGCCGGTGGGTGGGATCGAAACCGAGGCCAAGGTGACCCCGGCGGTCAATATCGGAGTGGTTGCGATCTCGCACCACTTCGGTCATTGGCAATACGGTCGTTACGCTTCGGGTCACAAAGCGCCGGAAGGCCGTGACGACGATCCGGACCTGCAGCGGATCTGGTGGAAGGATGACCGGGGAGTGCATCCCAACTGGATGATCGCCAACTCGCCCGATCCCATCAATGGGGAACTGCGTTGGATGGACACCGTCGTCCAAGTGAGGAAGGCATGAACGCCCTTACGCATGGGATGGAGCAAGGTGGTGGCCGTGAGGCCACCGCCACTTCACCGCACGGTCCGGCGCGCCCCGCGCGGGCGTCGTTTTACGGCCTTCTCGGATCGCTGTTTCGTGACGAGGCGACGGTGGAGGTCATCACCGCCCTGCGTTCGCCGCCCTTGCGGGAGGCCCTGATCGATGCCGGAATGGTGTTGGGAGACGATTTTTTCACGGAAGATCCCAAGGCGCTCGGCGAGGATCTCGCGGTCGCCTTCTCCACCCTTTTTTTGGTGCCGGGCACGCTGATTTCGCCGCACGAATCGGTGCAAATGCCCGGTGGCTCCGCCATGTTGCGCGGGCCGGAAACCGCCGCCGTCGAAACCTACTACGAAGCCCTTGGTTTCGCGATCGACACGGTGACGCCGATGGAGCCCGACCACATCAGCATCGAGTTGGAATTTTTGGGCCATCTGTGCGAACACGAGGACAATTCCCGGATGGCGGAGGACCGGGCGGGCGTCCGCGACGCCCTTCACTTCCAGGACGATTTCCTGAACCGCCATCTCGAAAGGTGGGTGTTCGATTTTTTGGATAAGGTCGAACGACGGGCGGCGCATCGTTTCTATGACGAGCTCGCGCGCCTGACCTGTGCCTTTCTCAAGGATGAAAGAGCCAGAATATCGGAGCAGTTAAAGGCGCCGGTTGAGTAAACGACCGGTAGCCGAAGCCGTTCGCGATGTGCGGTTAACCGGCCACAGGATAAGGATACGTTCAAATGCCGTATACGTGCCAAGGGGAGGTCCTGTTCCCTCCCGCACCCGGGGGCATGGCGCCCTTCATGCGTCCGGGGTGTCTTGTGGCCGGTTTTTTTTTCATACTGATCCTCACCTTTTCTTCCCCCGCCCAGGCTTGCGGCTGGGGGGGCGACGGCGACGGGGATATCGGGGCCGGGGCGGCCACCGTCGATGGTCAAGGGCATCTTCTCGCCCCCGGGGAAATACCTCTTCAAACTCCCGGGGAAATCACCCGTGAAGCCAACAAACTGAGGCGCTTCGGACCGTCGGGGTATGCCGGGGCGGTCCGCTTGTACCGCCGGGCCGCCGCCGCGGGATACCCCGCGGCGCAAAACAATTTGGGCGAAATGTATGAACGCGGCCTCGGCGTGGGGCAAAACCTGAAGACGGCGGCGCACTGGTACCGACTCGCCGCCGTTCAGGGCGAAGCGCACGCGCAGCATAGCTTGGGGGGCATGCTTTTGTATGGGCGCGGCGTCGTCGCCGCGCCCGAGGAGGGCGTCGCTTGGTTGGAAAAATCGGCCCGCCAGGGTCACGGTGGGGCCTGTATCGACCTCGCCCGGGCCTATGGAGAAGGGCGGGGGGTGGCGCGCAACGCGGTGAGCGCCCTGGCCTGGGCCATCGTCGCGCAACGCCTGGGCGAAAAGAAAGGGGCGCAATTGCGCCAAACCGCAAGTCGGGGGTTGTCGTCATCGGCGATCGCGGCGGCGGAGCGCCTGTCTTTTCGTTTCGTTTCCCGAGGCGCAGGGGGGCGTGGCCCTACGCCACTCTCGATTACGCCGCTCGCCCCGCGCTGACCCGTTCGCCGCCGGGACCGTTCGCGTTCAAGGGGGAACGAATTGCCGGTGGGGCGGCCCGTTCCTATTGGATCGACTCCGACGTTTCGCTCCCGCGAACCATCGGGCCGACCACTATCTATCTTTTTGTTGCAGTTTGATTTCTTCACACATTTGTGTCCAATTGCATCGGACTCAAATGTTAAACTCAAACCACTATGATAACATGCCCCGCCCCGATGGCGGGGGTTCGCGCTTTGGGCGGCGAGCCGGGATTGAACGTATTTCATGAGCGTGAACGATATCGAGCGCATTCTAAGATATCAGGTGGAAAGCGTGGGATGTCGCGAGGCGGGATCTTGCGGCGCCCGGCGGTTGTTCGCGTTCTTGAGGGAAGAGGTGCGCGCGTGCGGTTACGTCACCGACGAGGCGGCATTCCCGTTGCGCGCCATGCACATCGACGCGCTTGAGCATCGCATCGGCTCCGAGGTCTTTTGCGCGCTGCCTTATTTCGGCTGTCCGCCGTTTTACCCCTATCGGCAGAAGATAAAACTGGAAGCGCCGCTTGCCGCCGGGTCCACCGGGGGCGAGCCTCCGCACGGCCGCGTTCTTTTGGCGGATATCGAGGGCGGCGCGCTCGTGGAACAAATCCTTGCCCATAAAACGGCGGGGTATCGCGGCGTCATTTTCATCTCCGACCGGGATACGGACGCGGAACTTCTTGGGCTATTTTCCCCGATCACAAGTGCGGACCTGGAGGAAATTGCGGCATTGGACGATTTTCCCGTGACCTGCGTATCGCGGCGAACGGGAGAAATGCTCCGCGCGCGCGCGCGCCGCGGGCTTTGCGTGCGCCAGGATATCGACGTCTCGGTGAGGCCGACCACAGCGCGTAATTTGTTCGTCCGTCATGCCCATGGCGTGGGGTCGGCGGAGGCGGGAAAGCGCCCAAGGGTGCGGGTGATTTGCCATTACGACAGCGCCTTCGAGGCGCCCGATCTTCCGGGGGCGTCCGATAACGCCTCGGGGGTCGCCGTTCTTACCGCCGTTCTCAAGGACCTCCATCGACAGGGCGCGTGTCTGCCCGATGTGGAATTCGTTTATTATGACGCCGAGGAATATCTCCTTTTCGGCGCCCTGTCCTTGTTGGTCGATTTGAACGGGGAATGCGCGCGCCGATCGTGGAACGGCTTGTCCAAGGTATTCGCGGCGCGCGATGGCGCGCAGTTGACCGTTACCGAACAGCCCGATCATATGATCGAAATCGATACCGTCGGATGTGGGCGCACGTTGCGTTATGGAACCGATAAACCGCACGAGGTCGCCGATTTTTTAAGAACGCACGACCTTGGCGGAATGTTCGATAAAATCCAACTTTCCCGAGAAAAAGGCAACGTCGAACACGCCGCCGCCCAGGCCGGGATCGTCGGTGGCGCGACCTATCATTTTCTGACCCTGGGCGCGGGGCGACGGGCGCACACCCGAAGAGACGATTTGGTGCACATAAACCGTGACGACATGGACGCGTTCGCGTCCTTCCTAAAGGCGTTGATCATCTCAATTTGAGCCTTGCAGGCGCATGTCGGGACGGTATTCGACAAGGCGGCTGAACAGTGCGCCGGTCACTTTTTCGTCTATTTTATCGTTATAGCCATAGAAGGTGTTGCCTAGATAGTACATCGGCCCCGGTAGGGAAGGATGGTTCAGCTGGAATCCGTATGTGGCGCATTCCGTCTGGCACTTCTCCGTTTTTTCACGGATGTCATGATCTCGCGTGCATTGGGCCGTCAGGCAAGTTTTGCTGCAGGAGATATAGAAGTAGGGATAATACAGGGAATAGGCGTTTTCGGCGGGAAGGTCGATGGGGTGCATCACGTTGTCGATTTCGAACCGGGCGATTCCCTGCGCGCGCCAGAAATCGCCGATGTAGGAAAGGTGGTTGGACGAGATTCCTTCGCGCTGGCGTTCGTTCAACTGATCGACGACATTGATATAGCGCGGGTCCCTGGGCAGTTTGTTCATCAACCGACCCAACAACAAGGTCAGGTCCCGGTAGGCCGAGGTCCCTTTTTCTCGCTGCGCGTTGATATGGCGCAAAAGACCGAGGTCGTTGATCACGACCTCGCTTTCGTTTCCGGCATGGGCGACCAGTTCGACGATATTTTCGACCTTCTGGAAATCACTCTGTTCGATGTACGGCGTGGCCAGGGTGAATTTAAGTCCGCGCGCACGGCAGTGCTCGATGGCCTGTGAAACGTCGCGTTTCGACGGGATGAGGCGGTCGCAAAACTCGGTCCCATAGTAAACGCGGTCATAACCCTCAAGGGCGTCGATCTGGGCGGGATCCGAGACGATGATGGCTTTTTCCACGGGACCGTCTCCTTATAAACAATAGGGGCCGTGCAGCGTGCATTTTTCACGAAAGGTTTGATGAAATTGGTCCTGGGCGAAACTCTGGTACGCGCTGGAATTGGGAAAGGTGTCGAGGCTGTCGGTGAGTCTGCGCAGAAATGAAATCTCTTGCTGCATCATGGTGCGTTTATCGGCGCTGTTGCAGTCGCGCCCGGGTATTTTCAAATAGCGAATGTTATGATTGGCGCAATCGAACATATCGCAGGCGCGGCATGTCTTGGGGTTTGAACTGAAGCGCCATTTTTGTTGCATGTTTTGGCGTATGCGGGCGCTCTCGGCGGCGCTTAGGCTTTGCGCGCTAAGCACCCCGATGTCGTAGTCGATGTTGCACATGGAGAAATTCATGAAAGGCGGCGCTTCGTTGGACATGTACACGATCATATGTTCGAAGTAGCAAAACCCATCGATGTTCAAACAGCGCGAATGGCTGGTGAAGATTTCGAATTCCATTTCCGGGTAGGCGTCCGCGATGTCGTAGGCGTCGGTCAGTTTCAATGCCCGGGGAAAGATGATCCGGTTGACCCCTAAATCCTGAAAAAACGCGGCGCTGTTGGCGTTGAAAACGGTGCCGCCGGTGCTCAGGTGGATCGGGATGTCGCGCCAGGTCCGGCGCAGGACGCGCAACAGGGCGATATCGGAAACGATCAGGTGGTCCACATCGGTGGTTTTCAACTCTTCGATCAGTCGTTCGATGACCGCCAACTGGCCTTTCGTGATATTTTGCGCGTTTAGCGTCAGGGAAAACTTTTTTCCCAGGTCATGCGCGGCGGCGACGGCGGCGTTCAGGCCGTCGAGGTTCGTCATGCTGCTCATCGGACCCCAGCGGCGCCCCGGGCTCATGAAGAATTGAAATTCATCCAACCAGTATTCCGGGATATAGCCGCAAAAAACCTCGTCGGCGCCGACGTCGATACGTTCGCTAATGGTCTCGGGGGTGCTTGCCCCGACGACGATCTTCATGGCTGTTCTCCCAACCGTTCCGGGACCTTATCCATTACACAAGAATCATGATATAAAGTAAACAAACATTCGTGGTATGATTGTATTTCATTGCGCAGGGACGATGTTAGAATTTTCCGATTGGTCTCTTGGAGTTTGAAATTCAGCTGCCCGATTTGTTCGTAAACCGCCCGAATGGCGGTGCAATCCGGAGGGGCGGCGTTCAACCGGCAGCCGGCGGCGCAGAAATAGCGGCACCAACACGCCAGACATTTATCCTTGTGGATGACCGAACCACGGAAATACGCTTTCCTGGTGGCGTCATGCAGCCCCTCCGACAGCGTTCCAATGCGTGCGGGGTCCTTTTTGCAGCCATGCACCCCGCCGTGCGCGAGGTCGCAATAAACGCTATTGATGCCCGCCGCGCAGTTGAAGAAGCGTTTCCGGTTCTGTGCGAATTGCAACACGGCGCGCAGCAGGCGCTTGAACCTGCGCGGGCTGTGCGCCGCCGCATCCATGAAGGCGGGTAAGGCGGCGGCCAAGCGTTCGCCGAGGTCGTGGGGGATATCGAGCGGCGCATCCACCGTGCCGATGTGCAGCCAGGTCAAGAAACGCTCAAGCAGGTCATAAGGCGCGGCCTCATCGTCGCGCGCCTGGGCGGTGTCGTTTTGCGCTATGATATGCGTCTCCTGTTGGCGAAGCTCTTCTTGCGTCGAAGAATAGATAAATTGCTTTTCGAGCCGGGCGGACAACAGGTCCAGGGCGTCGCGGACCTCCGCCTGCCCCGCCGCGTCGCCGCCCAACAGGGTAAAGTGAACGGCGTTCGCCTTATAAGCGTGCGTGAGAATGATATCGTGGAGAAACTGCCGTGCATCGTCGCTCAACGCGTACACACCGTCGCAGTCCAGGACGAAATTAAAGATGATGTCGATGTTTTGGAAGTCCTTGATGTAATATTTTTCGTCGTATTTATAGTTGAAGCAATTTTTTTCTTTTTGAATCCGTGCCAGATATTCGGTGAAAATTTGGGCGTCTGTTTCGTCGTATTCTCCAGATTTGATAAGGGCATCGGGTGTTTGCGTTTCGCACCGTTTCAGGAAAACGGCCTCGTCGTAGGGTAGGGCGACGATCATGCCGTGGAAGGGCAAATACAAATAGCCAAACTCGTCGGTTAGGAAAATCCGGCCCTTATGCGTGAAATGAGGAAGGGGCATTTTAGGTCTCGCCTCCCAACTGTTTTACGGCCTCGTGGATATACAGGCATTCGGGGACATGGCCGTCGTCGTCGGCCTCGAACATGCACGGCGTGCAATATGGTCCGAATTTGCAGGTCGTGCACAGAGTGTCGTCCGCCCGCCCGCCATCCTTGGCGGCGATGAAATCGCCGCGAAAGCCCGAGGTCAAAAACCCATCCAGGGAATTTTCGCCAAGGGGCGCGGACCCGGTCGTTTGCGCCGCCGCGCCCATCTCGAACTTGCAGCGCATGCACGGATAAACCGCGCCGTCGGCCTGGATGTATATGCCGTGGCTGCCCGCGCCGCAGTGAAAGGCGGTCGGGTACTTGGTGGCGCACACGGCGTTGATGTAGGCGTATCCCATCGGCGTCGCCTCGAAGCTAACAGGCAAATCGTGCGCCTTGGCATGGCCGACGAGGTCGATCAGGAAGGCATATTTTTCTTCCCAGGTCACGGCGCCGATGCGGTCCAGATTTTCCAGGGCGCTATCGACGGCGATGATGTTGGTGATCCCGAAGGCGTCAACGCCCAGGGATTTGGCGAGGTCCACGAAGTCGCGCGCCCGCGTCAACACGGCGTGCGACAAGATGGCGTTCAGGGTGATGCGAACCGGGGCGTCGCTTTTGCGCACCAAGGCCGTCAGGCGGCGAATATTGTCGATCAGGGGACGGTATGTATTTTTGCCGCGAATGAATTCGTGGCTTTCCCGGTCGGGGCCATCCAGGCTGATGATGATGACGTCCGGCAGATGGGCGCGGTTTTCCGCGAACCAGCGCGGCGTCAGGAACAGGCCGTTCGTGTTGAGCGTGACGGTGTCGAAGGCCTTCCTGGACAGCGCGAGAATGTCCGAAAAATTGTTCCGCAGCAGCGGTTCCCCGCCGACGAATTGGACGTGCGTCACGTCGTTGCGGCGCAGGTCGTCGATGATTTTCTCGATGCCGTCGTCGGACAATTCGGGCGTCGTGCTTTTATAATGCGCCCCGCCGACGCAACAGTGTTTGCAGTTGAGATTGCAGCGCGACGTGATGTCCCATTTGGCGGTTATCGACATTTACCGCCCCCCCAACGACATGCGAAGGCCGATATAGGCGTCGAGGATATCGTCTTCGTTCATGTGTTGCGTGCGCACATGCGGGATGTTGATGTTGAATTCACGCCACGCCAAGGGCAACACCTCCAGGCCATAGGCCGCCGGGTCGTTTGCATAATCGGTTCCCGGAAAGATGTTGAGCATCGAAAATTGCACCTGGCCGGGGTTGCTTTCGGTCACGAAACGACCGATGCGTTCGATGCTTTCACGGGTCTCGCCGGGAAGGCCGATGATATAGCTCTGGCGTATTTTCAGGCCGGCCTGCTTCGCCCATCTCATGACCTCTTCGACTTGGGAAAAATCGACCCGCTTGTTGGCCTTGTCGAGGACCGACTGCTCGACTGATTCGACGCCGAAAAACACGCCTTCGCATCCGGCGTCGCGCATGATGTGCAACAGGGCTTCATCGACCATGTCGATCCTGGTGTTGCACATCCATTGAATATTCAACCGCTTCTCGATCAACAGTTCGCAAATGGCGACGATCCGCTTGCGGTTGAAGGTGAAGGCGTCGTCGAGAAAATTGAATTTGGTGGTCTCATAGGCATCGATCAGGCGTTCGATCATGGCGACGACCCTATGCGGTGCGTAGTAATTGACGCGGCGACCGTGGAATTTGAAGGTGCTGCAATAGGCGCAATTGAACGGGCATCCGGTGCTCGTGATCATCGGGATATAGCCGTTGGTGTCATAGCGGGATAAATCGATTTTGTGATAGGCGGGGAATGCGAGGGCGTCGAAATCGATCCGTTCGGTCTGTGGCGTCGGTGGGCGAATAGCCTCGCCGACTTTGTAGGCGAGGCCCGCGACGTCTTCGACCCGCCCCTTTTTGGCGAACAGCGCCGCGCATAGCGAGACCATCAAATTTTCCCCCATGCCGACGCACACGAAATCGGCGTCCGCGTCGCGCAGCAGGTCCCGGTAGGTCATCGTGGCATGATTGCCACCCATGATTAGGGGCGTGTCAGGCAGGATGTCCTTGATGTTGCGGGCGATGCGCAGGGCCTCGGCCGAGGTTGGCGTCATGTTCAAGGTGATCCCGATCAAATCCCACGGCGTCCCGTTCTTCTCGATGTACGCGGTGATGTCGGCCGGTCGGGCGTCTTCCAGGGCCATGTCGTAGATATCGACGTCATGGCCCGCTTTGTGCAATTGCCCCGCGATATGAAGCAGGCCCAGCGGCGGCGTCAGCTTTTGAAACGTGTAGCGCGATCTGGGAAACGGCAGGCCGGGGTTGATCAGCAATATCCTGGCGTGCTTCGTTTCGCGGTAGGTCCTGAATTTCATGACCTTTAGGTCGGTGAGGGTCTCTAGGGCCGCGCGGACATCTTCCGGGCTGTCGGCATGATCCCGTCGCGCTCGGTTCCGCCGCGCATGGGCGCGGTAAATATCGTCCAAGGAATGCACCCCGTCGCACAGGTCTAAAAGCTCGACCAGAGTGGGTTGGATCGCAATTATTTGGTCGCTGACCGCGTCAAAAATAACGTTCCGCCCGCCGGCGTCGCGAACGCCGACATACGCGCAAAACGAAGGATAAATTTCGCGATCGGTGTAGGTGTTCGAGTTCAATTTACGGACCTTCCATTCGCGCCAGCCCGTTGGAAACCAACCAATGAGCGAAGTAATCGATCCGGCGGATCAAGCCGTCGGCGGCTTCCTCGTTTTGGGGGAATTCGGCCTTTAGCGCGGTCTTGATGTCCCCTACGGTGCGCGCGCCGTCGCACAGGTCGATGAACTTTCCGTGCAGGATGGGCATGTCCATGCCCTGTGGAAGGTGCGCGTCGATGTGGCCTTTGTCTTGGCTGTTAAGGACGCTGTCGTCGGATAAAAAGAACCGCGAAGTGACGCCGAACGATCCGCTGGCGTCGTTATCGATCGTGATGACGGCGTCGTAAAGATGGGTGTGATGGGCCTGTCGGTAGTCGTCTTTCCAGCGCGCGATTTCCTGGGCGCCGATGTTTGGCGCGTACGCCGCCATGAGATCGACGTGCCGCGCCGCCGCCATGCGTCCCGTCAGATAGAGGCTCACGCCAAGTCCTCGGGTGCGCGCGTAGCCGGCCAATTCCTCGGTGAAGGGAACGCCACGATCGTCCCCCAGCAGTTGCAAAATGCTCAGCAGTCGCCCGCCCCGGGATAAATATCGCGGGCAGTCCTCTAAGACCCGGCGCATGATCGCGAGGCCGTCGTCGCCCCCCCGCCCGGCGCGCGGATAGTCGGTCAAGAAGTCCGGCACCGGCTGGCAGGGCGGCTTGGTGACGATCAGTTCGTACGCGCCGTCAACGGCGTCGAAAAGATCGCTGCGCACGCAGCGCACATTGTGCGCGACGCCGTTGAGCCGAGCGTTGAGGTTGGTTAGGGCGACGGCGGCGGGGTCGATGTCCGCGCTTGTGACGCGATTGTTTTGGGCCGCCATGGCGATGGCGTGAATGCCGCTGCCGCAACATAGATCGAGAACGTCGCACCCCTGTCGATTGGGGAGGTAACCGCCCAGCAAATAGGAATCCGCGCCAAGATAGACATCGCCGCGTCCCGTCGTCCGGGAGGGGTAGAAGGGGGGAATATCGACAACGAGGTAAAGGGCGCGATAGGGGATGATGATTTTTAGCGGGACCAGCGTGCCGCCTCGCCGCGTAAGGACGCCATCGGCGTCGAGCCGGGCCACGAGGACGTCATCAAGGAAAGGCGCGAGGGTGTCTTCCGCGATGGGGACGCCCAGATAAAACAAAGCGAGGAGCGTCTTGATCGCGCCTTCCATCAGGACGACGTTGTTCTTCGCAAGGTCGTAGTTTGGCCACGGCGACAGGTCCGCCGAGGGGTTCACCATGTGACAGCCGATCCGATAGCCGTGCCGGTCCAAAATTTCGCGCAATCGTTCCATTTGTCCACCCATCATTTTGCGGCGCTACAGTTCGCGGTGGAAGGTCGTGTTCTCCATGCCGTCGCCCTGAGGAGAAAATTTCAATTTTACGAACGTCGCCCAGTAGTTGGTGTAATCGCAGACCTTATTCAGGGTTTCTTTGGTCGAGGCCGCCTTTGGGGCGAAGGGCCGTGCGGCGCGATATGGGTTTTTCGGCGGCAGGACGTCGCCGGCGTTCTTGGTCACGATGTGATTGCCAATGACCAGGGCGTCGAGATTGGTTCCCAGGAAACAGCGGATGGCGTCCTCGGGAGTGTGCACCAAAGGCTCGCCCTTGACGTTGAACGATGTGTTGAGCAGGACCGGGACCCCGGTGTGTTTCTCGACTTCCTTGTGGAGCCGCCAAAACAACGGGTCGATGTCCTCGCTCAGGGTTTGCACCCGGGCGGTGTTATCGACATGGGTGACGGCGGGAAGACAGGCTCCCTCGCGGACTTCGCAAACCATCAACATATAAGGCGAGGGGACCGGCAGGGTGAAATAGGCGGCGCAGTCCGGTTCGGGAACGGAGGCGGCGAACGGGCGGAAGGCTTCGCGGTGTTTGACTTCGGCGTTGACGCGATCGTTCATGCCCGGATGGCGGGCATTGGCGAGGATGCTGCGATGGCCCAGGGCGCGCGGGCCGAATTCCATCGCGCCTTGAAACCAGCCGACGATCAAATTGTCGCCCAACAGCCGCGCCGCCTTGCCGGCGGGATCGTTGGCGGTGGTATGGGCGAGGTCATATGCCTCCAGGGCGCGGATGATGGCGCGATCGTCGAATTCAGCGCCCCAAAAGACGTGGCGGATCGCGGGGGGGCGCGCCGCGCCGTGGACCTGGCAGGACACGAACAGGGCGCTGCCCAGTGCGGTTCCCGAATCCCCGGCGGCCGGTTGCACGAAAAGATTGTCGCAGTAGCCGTCCGCGATCAATTTTCCATTGATGACGCTGTTCAGCGCCACGCCGCCGGCCAGACAGACATCGCGGGTTCGATGTTCCGCGCCCAGGTCGGCGACTCGGGTGCAGATGAAGCGTTCCACCGCGCCTTGCAGGCTGGCGGCGATGTTTTCGTGGCGCTTCGTGATCGGAGCGTCTTGGGGTCGGGGTGGGCCGATAATCGCCAAGGCCCGGTCGGTGAAGGCTCGGTCGATGCGCCAGGCCCCTTCGGGCAAACGGATATAGGCGTCATTGAGTTCGAAAAAGTTGCTCTTCGCGTTCGCGTGTCGGGATCGCGGAGGGGCGACGATCAGGGCGTCGAACAATTCGCGAAATTCCTCCTCTCCATACGAGGCCAGCCCCATGGTCTTGCCCTCGGCGAAGTCGCCCAGCCCGAGGTGGGCGGTGACGACGCTGTACAGCGTGCCCAACGAGTGCGGATGGCGATTGCCCATCACGAAGGCTATATCCTTGTCTTGCGCCCGCCAGACGGCCGTCGAATAGCGGTCGCCGGCGCCATCGATCGTTAAAATCAGGGCATCCGCGAAAGGGCTGCAATAATAGCTGCTCGCGGCATGGGCCATGTGATGATCGACCGCGATGACATTGCCCGTGTAGGCGAGGCGTTTGCGTAGGTGATGGGTGACGCCATCCTCGACGCTGCGCCGCCAATGGCGCATGGCGCGGAAATATTCAAAATTATGAGGAAACTTCGCCCCGGCGGCGCGTTCGACGATTTCGCGTTGGATGATATCCGGGCAAAAATTGAACGCGACGCAATCGACATCGTCCAGCGTGATATTTTGACGTTCGAGGACGAAGGCAATGCTGTTTTCGGGAAAAGCGCCGCTGTGTTTGACGCGGTCCAGGCGTTCTTCCTCGATGGCCCAAAGCACGTTCCCGTCTTCAACCAATGCCGCCGCGCAATCGTGCATGCCAAACGAAAGACCAAGAACGTACATAGACAAATCACCCCTTGGAGCCGCGCGATCCCGTCGCTTCGGGTATCGACCTCGCGTGGCGTGCATCAACAAACCCGCGCCGTGCGTATGGCCTGCGCCGTGCGTATGGATGAACAGGCGAAGCCGCACCAAGGAAGCCCGTGGCGATTTTTCCGCAACGGTGCTTCCTTGCGGGATGCATTTCCCGTTATTCGAGTGCCTTGACGGCGGCAGTGAACTCTTTCAGGCGCTGGGTGGCGATATCCACGGCGCGCATCTTTTGGCGGTTGCGCACGCTTGTGTCCGCCCCGGCCTTAAGGAGCATTTTGATGATCGCGGTGTTGCCGTTGAGGGCGGCGATGGTCAGGGCCGTGTCGCCGTTTTTGTTGCGCGCGTTGATGTCGGCGCCGGCCTCGATCAGCATTTGCGCGATTTCATTGTGGCCTTGCATGGCGGCGATGGTTAGGCCGGTGTCGCGGTGCTTTGTCTTGTAATCCGCGACATTCGCCTTGTTGATCTGACGTTTGAGTTTGGCGACGTTGCCTTCGTAAACGTTGGTGAAGAAATCGGCCGGGCCGACCTGAAACATTTCGTCGGGATTGAAGGCCTCGGCGCACCAGTCGCTTCCGGAATATTGCTCGGACTGAACAACTTCTATTTTCAAGAGATCATGGGTCGGGTTTGTGGCGGCGTCTGTCTTATCCATCATGGGATCCCCCAAGGTGTTTCAAAAACGTATAACCACGGTGAGGCTACTATATACCAGAATGTATTTCAACCTAAGGTCGTGGTTGCGTGTGCTAAATTTAACGCCAACGACGATGTCGCGCGCGGGATGTTGCGCGGGGGCGTCGCCTTGGGGCGCATTTTGATGCGGTGGCCATTATCTTTTTGGAATACGCCAGGATCTTTTTGGAATACGCCGGGCGCATCGGATGAATAGTTTTGTATGCCGTTTTCGGGGTTAAGGCGCGCGCACCGGGCTTAAGCGGTCTGCGCGTACCGCCAAACCGCGCCGCCATGCCATGCCGCCCTGCCATGCCGCCATGCCATGATTGCGTCAACCAGAGGATTTCGGGCGCATTGCGTGCATGTCTTGCCGGCCAAAAACGTCCGCGTATGGTCATCGGCGGTGGCCTCGAACCGTGCTAAAAACGGAAAACACGTTGGCCAAGATTGTCGATCGACTTGTCTTTTTACTTCATATGACGATATAAGTGCGCTCGGAGTGCGGGTTTTTTTGTCGCGTTCCCCTAAGATCCTCACCCTTCCGGGCATTTTCCTCACATGATGAATTGATAATGAGCACCAAAAACGCTGGCAACCGCCCTCTTGCTGATTTTACAACGGGCACGCGGGTCCTTGTGATCGCCGCCATCGCCGTCGTCGTCGGCGTGGTGAGTTTGTTCGTCGGCATCGCTTTTTTGCAAATGATTCGGCTGTTCACGAATATCGCCTATTTCTGGCGGTTCTCCTTTGAAGAGGTCAGTATTGCGGATTCGCACCTCGGCTTGATCGCGGTGCTTATTCCGGTCGTCGGCGCCCTTATCGTCGGTGTAATGGCCCGTTTCGGCAGTGAAAAAATTCGCGGTCACGGCATTCCCGAGGCGATCGAGGCGATCTTGCTCGGTCGTTCGCGCCTGGACGCAAAGGTCGCGGTGCTCAAACCGTTGTCATCGGCAATCGTGATCGGCACCGGTGGGCCGTTTGGCGCCGAGGGGCCGATCATCATGACCGGTGGGGCAATCGGATCGTTGATCGCCCAGGCGCTTCCCGTTAGCGATAGCGAACGCAAAACGTTGCTTGTGGCCGGCGCCGCCGCGGGCATGACGACCGTGTTCGGAACGCCGATCGCGGCCGTCATGATGGCTGTCGAACTTTTGCTTTTCGAGTGGACGCCCCGCAGCTTCATTCCCGTCGCCGTCGCCGCGGTCATCGCCGAGGTCGGGCGCACGGCGTTGCATATGCCCTCGCCGCTTTTCCCGTTTGAAGGAACGATGGCGATCAGCTTCCTCGGGCTCGCCAGCTGGATGGCCGTCGGCCTTGTCGCCGGGGCTTTGTCATGGGTGTTGACGCAGCTTGTTTACGGGGCCGAGGACGCTTTCTTGAAATTGCCGATCCATTGGATGTGGTGGCCGATGATCGGCGGCGTCGTGATCGGCCTCGGCGGTTTGATCGAGCCCCACGCGCTGGGCGTCGGGTACGATAACATCACGCGCATGTTGAGCGGCCAGACCATCGCCATGACCGCGTTCATTCTTCTTGCGGTCAAGGCGATTATCTGGGCGGTGGCCTTGGGGTCCGGCACGTCGGGCGGCGTGCTCGCGCCGTTGTTGATCATGGGGGGCGCGATGGGCGCCGCGATCAGTGGGTTCATGCCCGAGGCGAGCCCCGGTTTTTGGGCGTTGTTGGCGATGGCGGCGACGATGGGCGGCACCATGCGTGTGCCGCTGACGGCGACGTTCTTCGCCGCCGAGTTGACCGGCAACACGCATATTTTGGTGCCGTTGTTCGCCGCGAGCGCGACGGCGCATGCGGTCACCGTGCTTTTGATGAGGCGTTCGATCCTGACCGAGAAAATCGCCCGGCGCGGTCACCATATTGTTCGCGAGTATCGCGTCGATCCTTTCGCCCTGACGCATGTTAGCGAGGTCATGACCCACGATGTCGAGACCGTCCCCGCGTCGATGACGCTTAGCGCCGCCACCGTTTTCCTGACCACCTTGGAGCGGACCCACCCTAGCTATCCCGTCGTCGATGAGGGCGGGCATGTCCTGGGTATCGCCGATCCGCCCGCGGTGCTGCATTGGCGGCGCGCGGGGAAATATCGCAATGCGACGCTCGGTGAGCTGCTTGAAGGAAGCCCGCTTACGACGGCCTATCCGGACGAATACCTGGAAGCCATTGTCGATCGACTGATGGAGGAAAATGTTGGGCACTTGCCCGTGATATCGCGTGAGGATAAGCGTCTTGTCGGATACGTCAGTTGGAAGGATTTGATGCGCGTACGCTACAAGCTTCAAACCGAGGAAAGCGATCGGGCCAAGTTCTTTTTCCACGGTAAGGGACACGATGTAAAACCGGGCCGTCGAAAATTGGATTAGGCGCGCGACCTTGCCGAGCGTCGCCCCTTCGGGCCGTGGTGCAATTGCGTGGGGATTGTTTGACAGGACCGCGCCGCCGAGTTGGATTCGCACGCTTGGTCGGAAATGGTTTTAGGCTGTCACCGTTTCTTTCGGTTCTTTTGGTTCTAATTTTGCGATGCGTGGCGAAACTCGATCTATTTTATAACAAAGGGTTTTCTGCGCTCTGCAATGCGTCTGGGGGATACCCCCCCTTGTCGAGGACGATGAAGGCATTACTCTTTGTCGCCACGGCAATACCATCAGTAGCAAAGGTTCGCCCTCATGAGCACAGGCTTCCCACGTCAAGTCGTCACCCCGCACCGTAAAATTCCACTCTCCGTTCCCGAGGGCATGACGCCGGTCGAGTTCTTTAACAGCGCCGCCAACTTGCGCAATCTGGCCGATGACAACGGGCTGTTGCGCACGCCGGAAGATTTCCTTTTATACCGCAAGGCGATCGGTCACAGCGTCGAATTCGACACCTCCGTTATTTTCGATACCTCGCAGCGGATATTGGATCCCCTGGGCCGACCGGTGCGCCGCGATCAGCTGTCCGAACGCGAAGGCAAGGTGTTCAGTCGGATGAGCCACACCATCATCCAGTACATGGCCGAGGAATATCCCGATCCGGGCGAAACGCTGATCATGTGCGGCGAGGCCAGCTTGGACGCCACATGGCCCCTGTGCAAGCCGGGCGTCCCCACTATTCGCATGATCCACAATCATTTCATCGCCTTTCCCCAGGCCGATTTGATGAACGCGCCGGCCGCCGACCCGGAAAATCCCAACCTTACCGATGGCGGCCACAACAGCCTGTTTTCTTATAACCTGAGCGATG
Organism: Varunaivibrio sulfuroxidans; assembly: GCF_029318635.1. NCBI lineage: Bacteria > Pseudomonadati > Pseudomonadota > Alphaproteobacteria > Rhodospirillales > Magnetovibrionaceae > Varunaivibrio > Varunaivibrio sulfuroxidans. Next base: position 2,226,604 of record NZ_CP119676.1, read on the forward strand.
TCTACCATGAGTTCCTGGACGTCCTGGATTTGCAGGTCCTGAGCCCAATGGCCCCAAAGACGGGTGCATTGGCCGCTACCGGCTACCCTCAGGGACTGCCGAGTTGGGTGGTGCGCGGCGGCGTGGACGGTTTGGCGAAGGCTCGTTTTTGGCGCGAATACGATGATGTTCTGAAAGGCTTTCTCGATTTCTACCGGGCCTTTTTTACTCTGGTGGCCAAACCCGAGGGCGCCATCGCCGCCGATCTTTATTTCCCGGACCAAGTGGAGAACGTTCTTTTGTTCAATAACCACTTCCACGCGGTCGCCAAGGAAATTCGCGATCGCATCAAGGACGATCCGCAGTTCGCCAACGAAATTCGTTGGCGCCCGGCCTACAAGCAGATTATCTATCGCGACGACGAAGGGCGGTTTATCGTGACCATTAGCCAAAATTCCATCGGCAACGCCATCACCGAATTGCTGGGCATCGTGGTGTCGAGGATCGCGGACGAGGAGGCTTACGCCCGCGCCGAACCGGCCCTGATGGAAAAGTTGTTTAAGGTGCGTGACCGGCTTGTCACAGTCGGCGTCGGCGAAGCGATAAACAGCGGCGGCTGGGGCGCGCTTTGACGGCTGACGCCAAGCGTTGAATTATAAAAAGCAACTCGGGGTGTGTATCGCTTTAACGGCGGTGTGATCGAGATATGATACGTCGCTTTTTCTATAACGCGGGCATTCTCGCGGTCACCGAAATTTTTATCCGCCTGAAAGGGCTGATCGTACTTCCGTTGCTCACCCGTCATTTGGGGGTGCATGATTTCGGCGTGTGGTCTCAGATTGCGTTGCTCGCCGCCGTTTTTGCGCCGGTCGCGACGCTGGGGACCGAGAACGCGCTCGTTCGGTTCTTGCCCGGAGAGCCCCGCGCGTTTCAGGCGCGGCTCTTCACCGGCTGGTTGATGTTGGCCGGTATCGGCGCGATTATATGCGTTTTCGTCGTTTTGGCGGCGGATGTCCCCATCAGCAATTTGTTGTTCGGTAAAGATTATAAGCAGGTTTTGATCCTGTTTCCGTTCCTCGCCTTGAATATCGTCACGGTTATTTATATCAACGCGTTGCGCCTTTGGGCGCGCCTTCAAAATCAGGTTTGGTTGCTTGTGTTGGTTTCGTTCACGCAGGCGGCCGTGTATGTGTTGATCGTCGTGCTTTCCGTTGTGGGCGGCGGTGATATCTATGACCTGGTTCGCGCCGTCGTGGTCGGCGATTTCGCGGTTTTGAGCGCGATGATGTTGCTCTTTACTATAAAATTTAGTTGGGGCCGGCCCGTTTTTCGCGATACGGGACGATATGTTAAATTCGGCCTCGTCGCATTGCCGGCGGCTTATGGCGAACTGGTTATCAATCTTTCCGATCGGTTGTTTTTAGCTCAGATGAGCGGGATCGCCAGCGTCGGGATTTATTCCTTCAGCTACGGATTGGGTTATATCATCTTCGCTCTCGTCATCGGGCCGATATGGACGATGTACTCGCCCTTGGCGAGCGAATATTTTAATCGGAACGATACGCAGGGCGGCCAATATTTCTTCGAAACGACGGCGGGAATCGTTCTGCTCATCGGGTTGCCTATGGGGGCGGGGCTGCTTATCGTCGGCGACCGTCTGACGCACGCCATGGCGACGCCCGAATTTCTGACGGGATCCGCCATCATTGGCCTTATTTGCTTTGCTTATGTGTTTCACATACTGGCCGCATTCTTCGGCACCGCGGTCACCTTGTCCCGCGGACCGGGTTTAGCGTCGGCGGTTAATCTATTTTGCGCTGCGGTGAATATGGGGCTCAACTGGTTGTTGATCCCCGTGTTCGGGGCGGTCGGGGCGGCTTTGGCGACGCTGTCGGCCTTTGTTCTCGCCCTCGTCATTTTATACGCCATCGCTTGGAGGCATCGCCTCTTGCGCGTCAATTTCATGTTTGTCGCCAAAGTGTCGGCAAATACGGCTTTCATGTATGGCGTGCTCTATGGCGTGCGCGCGTTTTTACCCGATGTGACCTTTATCAAGGTCCCCGTCCTGACACTCCTGGGGGTCATGTTGTACGCCGCGGTTTCGTTACTCACGAGGACGGTCTCCTGGACGCAGGTATGGCGGGAGCTGGAACAACTTAAGGCCAACTTAGCGAGAGGGCGCCGTATGATGCGCGGCGACTGAATGCGGTTACGGCGTGTCGGGTCGTGATTTCGGTGGTCGGCGAAAAAATCAGTGTGCGTCCGCAAGCGATTTTCCCCAAGAAAAGGCTCGCCGACACGGACGAGGGCGGCCCCGGTATGAACGAGGGCCGCCCTGTCTTGTGGATATTTCACCATTTCACCGTGTTCACGGAGACCGAAACCGACCCGTTTGGGCGGTTTTCCACCGTTCGCTAGCGCATATTTTCCGATGTTGTGGGGACAACGCGCTGTTGGGGGAAATGCGCCCGGATTGTCGTGCCGACGTTGGGGCTGCTTTCGATATCCATGGTTCCACCGTGCAGTTCCACCAACCCTTTGACCAGGGGGAGGCCGAGACCGGCGCCCTCATTTTTACGGTCCAGGCCGCTGTCCACTTGGCCGAACTTCGACAGAGCCATCTTAACGCCCTCGCTATCCATGCCGATTCCGGTGTCGCGGACGCTCAGGGCGAGCGCGCCGTCCTCTTCCAAGGCGACCCTCATCTCGATCTGCCCGCCTTCCGGCGTGAATTTGATGGCGTTGGTCATCAGGTTAATTAAAATTTGCTGAACCCGCCGCCTGTCGCCCAACAGACGCGCGGCGTCGAAATGCTTGGGCTTTTCGATCGTCACGCCGTTTTGGCGTGCGCGCAATTCGACCATGCGGGCGACGGTATCGAAGGTGTCGGCGATGTCGATTTCTTCTTCTTCGAGCTTCAACTCATCCACCTCGATGGCGGAGACATCTAAAATATCGTTGATGATTTCCAGGAGATGTTCGCCCGACCCGAGAATATCGCTCAGGTATTCTTTTTGCTTATCATTGCTAATGGGACCGATGATCTCTTCACGCAGCATCGTGGAAAATCCGATGATGGCGTTGAGCGGCGTGCGCAACTCATGGCTCATATTGGCGAGAAACTCGGATTTCGCCCGGTTCGCCGTTTCGGCGGTTTCGCAGGCGGTGACAAGCGCGCGCTGAGCGCGAACCTGGCCGGTGACCACCGTCGCCGTTCCCCGGTAACCCAGGAACGCGCCGCTATTATCGAATGCGGGCATTCCGTTGACGCGAATGTATTCCTTTTTGCCATCCTTGCGCATGTAGGCGTGAGTGAATTCCCTAAACGGTTTGTGCGCGTTTAAGATCTTGCGGTGATTTTCCCACATCCGTTCGCCGCCCGGCTCTTGCAGCGCGACCTCCCAGCGGGTCCGACCCAGCAAATTGTTGGGCGAGAAATCGGTGACGTCGATCAATTCATTGCTGACATAGGTATAGCGATGATCGGGGCCGGTTTCCCAAAATAAATCGGACGAAATGAAGGCGAAATCGCGGACTCGGTTCTCGGCCATTTTCAAACGGGTGACATCGGTGCGCACGCTGACGATGCCGCCGTCGGCGGTGCGCGTGTCGCTGATCAGAAGGGTGCGTCCATCCTTCAGAGTTTGCTCGTAACCTCCCTTGGATTTACGCCTGTTTTCCAGGCGTTGGTGAAGCCACGCGGCGGGATCCGTATCGTTTTCATATTGCCCGCGCAGCGCGCTTAGGGCGGCGATTTTTTGAAACGGCACGCCGGGCTTAAGCTCGTCGGAGATGGTGCTGTACATGTCCAGGTACCGTTCGTTGCAAATCACCATGCGGTCTTCATGATCCCAGATCGAAAATCCATCGGGCGTGGCCTCGACGGCTTCGCGCAACTGGCGCTCGCGCAATTCAATTTTTTGGGCGTCCAGCTTGGTCTGGGTGATATCCCGCGCCGCGCCGCGATAGCCGAGAAAGCCGCCGTCCTTGCCAAAAAAGGGCCGACCGCTCGCCGATATCCATTTGGTGGCGCCATCGGGCATTTGGGCTTCGTATTCGAAATTGGTGAACGGTTGTTGGGCCATGTGGTCGGCGATGTGGACTTCCCAGCGCTCTTTGTCGTTTTTCTCGACCGCCAGGTCCCAGCGGCATTTGCCCAGGGCGTTCATGGGATCGTGAAGGGACGAATCCTGTAGGCTATGCGAGAGCCATGTGAATTTGTGGTCGATTCCCGTTTCCCAATACCAATTCGATGCGGTCGAGGCAAAATCGCGGAATTTTTCCTGAAGTTCGTTCAGGCGTTCTTCCAAATCGGCTATGATCTCGGATTTCTCACGCAAAGCCCGGTCCTTAAGGGCGAGGCGACTTTTCAAATTTTTATTTTGCGCGTTTAATTTAGCGAATTTCAGGCGTTTTTGTCCGCCGTCGCGCAGGGTGCCTTGAATGCCGGTGACGTATCCCTTGGCGTCGATCAGCATTTGGGCGCTGGCGGACACCCAGACATTGTGTCCGCGTCGATGTTTTAGGGTGATGTCATAGGTGGGAAGGAAACCGTCATTGGCGAGGAGGTCCTGGACGAACTCTGTATGTTCGCGAGGATCGGTGAAAAGTGACGAAAAGGCCGCGCCACGAACCTGCGCCGCGCTTATTCCGAGAAAATCCTCGATTCCACCGGATATGAAAATCAGTAGGCCATTGGCGTCCGCGCGGTAAAATACGTCGGGCGTATCTTCCATCATGGACACAAGCTCGGTGCGGGAGGGGGAAAGAAATTGCCAAGCCATCTTTTGTCCTTTTTCAGAACGTTATTATTGTTAGATAGCCTCCTCAGGAATCCCCATTCCATGCATGACTATCATCGTATGCAATGATAGAGGGCATGTCCACAGTTTTGAGCGATGTTAATTATAAATTAATATATTATTCTGTGAACAAAATGTGGATAACTTCTGTTCACCCTAATGAAAATATATCCTAATATATTGAATAATATTAATTTTATAAAGATTATGTGATATTCGAATCCAAAACACTGAGCGCGAACGGGGGCGGGGATATGTTCTGGGAACGAATATCTCGCCTTTTTGCGCAGCCGATTGGGCGCCGCCCTTTAATCGAGAAGGGCGGCGCCGGCGCCGGGGGGCTTGTGCGGAATTACGCCACGGTGTTGACGCTTTGACCGCGCGTCGGGGTGACGGAGGCGCGGTCGTCGCCGTCGCCGTCATGTTCGCGGTCGGCGCCGTCGGTGCTGACGCTCTGGGCGCTTTGCGCCGCACCGAGCTTTTGGCGTTGGGCGTCGATGCGACTGTAGGACGTATTTTGTGAGGTCGCCTGGGATACCTGTAAGGTGTGGGACATATTCTGTGCTCCTATTCTTATTTTCCGCGCGTTATGCTCGGCCCAACTGCCGACGTCGGCCTTATTGGCGACGCCAAGCATTAATGATCAATCGATCATCACCCTAGGGGGAGAAACCTGAATAGGCGCTGAACGTCGATCTCTAAGAGGACGCCTCGGGACGGCCTTCAGTTGCGGGGATTGGCGCGTTCCTGGCGCGCTTGGGCTTGGGCGGGCCATTGACTCTTGATGAAACTAAGCAGCGACCAGATGTCTTGATCGGAAAGCTTTTCGCCGAAAGCGGGCATGCCGCTTTTAAAGCCCTTCGGCGCGATGGCCGCACCACCGAACTTGGTATAGGAAAACAGCATTGCGTCGGAATGATGCCACGTGTGTCCGCTGACGTCATGGGGCGGCGCGGGCAGCAGGCCGTCGCTTTTGCGGATTTTCCAGTTTTTGCTTTCCCCCTGCAAATTGTCGCCATGGCATGACGCGCAGTTCGCCGCATACAGGACCTCGCCTCGACTGACCGCCTTGGCGTTGGTGGCGTCCATGCGGGAGATGGTCTCGTCTCCGCAGGCGGCCAGCGCCAAAGGCAGAACGATGTTTAATGACAGGGTTTTAAGTTTGCAGCGCAACGTTCGAGTTCTCCTTGGCGTGGGCGAAGGTTTTTTCCGGAACCGCGACGGACTGTAAAGCTTACCATAACAGGAAGGTCAATAGGGGCGTGGCCGGGCAAAAAAATCGGCTAAGGGGCGTGCGTTCCGCAGCCAAAGGATTATAGTAATCGGCGCTCCGTCGCGGGTGCGCCGCACGGCGACGGGGTACACGACGTCACAGCGAACAGCAAATTCGAGAGGATGCCATGCAGCTTAAAGATCGCGCTCTTTTCCGCCAACAAGGATACATCGATGGGGCCTGGGTCGGAGCCGATGATGGTGCGACGTTTAAGGTCGTCAACCCCGCCGACGGCGCGGTTTTGGGCGCCGTTCCCGACATGGGCGCGGGTGAAACCCGCCGGGCCATCGCGGCGGCGGGGCGCGCCCTGGCGGGATGGCGCGCCAAGACCGCCAAGGAACGTGCCAATTTATTGCGCCGTTGGTACGAGCTGATTTTGCAAAACCAAGACGATTTAGCGGTCTTGATGACCGCGGAACAGGGCAAGCCCCTGGCCGAGGCGAAGGGTGAGATCGCTTATGGGGCGTCTTTCGTCGAATGGTTCGCCGAGGAGGCCAAGCGGGTCTACGGCGACACCATCCCCCAGCACGGGCCGGACAAGCGCATCGTCGTCATCAAGCAGCCGATCGGCGTTGTGGCGGCGATCACGCCGTGGAATTTTCCCAACGCCATGATCACGCGCAAATGCGCCCCCGCCCTAGCGGCGGGCTGCACGGTGGTGATCAAGCCCGCCGAGGATACCCCCTATTCGGCGTTCGCCTTGGCCGAACTGGCCGAACGGGCGGGGATTGAGAAGGGTGTCATCAACATCGTTTCGTGCGCCAAATCGGGGGCCGCCGAGGTCGGCGGTGAACTAACGTCTAACCCGGTTGTACGCAAGGTTTCGTTCACCGGATCGACCGCGGTGGGCAAGCTGTTGATGGCCCAATGCGCGGGGACGGTGAAAAAGATTTCGCTCGAACTGGGCGGCAACGCGCCGTTTATCGTCTTCGACGACGCCGACTTGGACGCCGCGGTGGCCGGCGCGATGGCGTCGAAATACCGCAACGCCGGACAGACCTGCGTCTGCGCCAACCGGATATTGGTTCAGGACGGCGTTTATGACGCCTTTGCCGAAAGGTTGGGCGCGGCGGTGGCGGGCCTGACGGTCGGCCCCGGGCTGGGGGCGGAACCGGTCACCCAAGGTCCGCTGATCAACGAGGCGGCGGTGCAAAAGGTCGAACGGCTGGTTGAGGACGCCGTTAACAAGGGGGCGCGCGTGGTGACCGGCGGCAAGCGTCATGCCCTGGGCGGAACCTTTTTCGAGCCCACCATCCTCGCCGATGTAACGACGACAATGGCGTGCGCCAACGAGGAAATTTTCGGCCCCGTCGCGCCGCTCTATCGCTTTTCCGACGAACGCGAAGCGATCGCCGTCGCCAACGATACTCCGTTCGGGCTCGCGGCTTATTTTTATGCCCGCGATGTCGGCCGGGTGTGGCGGGTTTCCGAGGCTTTGGAGTACGGCATCGTCGGCGTCAACGAAGGCATCATTTCGACCGAGGTCGCGCCGTTCGGTGGGGTCAAGGAATCGGGGATCGGTCGTGAGGGTTCGAAATACGGCCTTGAGGATTTTGTCGAGATTAAATACCTGTGCATGGGCGGGATCGATAAATAATCCCCTAAAACGGCCCTGAATGGCCCCAGACAAAGCGTGCGATACTCAGAAGGCGCGCAGCGGCGAAGGATACACATGTCAAAATACGATTACGATCTGATCACCATCGGCGCCGGATCGGGGGGCGTGCGCGCCTCGCGGATGTCGGCGCAGTACGGCGCCCGGGTCGCGGTGGTCGAGGAAAGCCGCACCGGCGGCACCTGCGTGATGCGCGGGTGCGTGCCCAAGAAATTGTTGATCTACGGCGCCCACTACGCCGACGATTTCGCCGATGCTCGGGGCTTTGGCTGGGACGTCGCCGCGCCCGGGTTCGACTGGTCGTCCTTGATCGCGGCCAAAAACAAGGAATTGGATCGCCTGGAAGGCATCTATCAGCGGATTTTGCGTGAAAACGGCGTCACCCTTTTCGAGGGACGCGGTAGCGTTGTCGATGCGCACACTGTGGCGGTCGGCGACAAGACCTACACCACGGAAAACATCCTGGTCGCCACCGGCGGTCGGCCGTCGCTGCCCGACGTGCCCGGAATCGAACACGCCATTACGTCCAACGAAGCGCTCGACCTCGCCGCCCTGCCCGAACATATCGTGATCGTCGGTGGGGGGTATATCGCGGTCGAGTTCGCGGGCATTTTCAACGCCCTAGGGGCGAAGGTGACGGTCGTGATCCGGGCCGGAAACATCCTACGCGGGTTTGATGGAGACGTTCGCGATACCCTGGCCGAGGAAATGGAAAAACGCGGAGTGACGATTTTGCGCGAGTGCGTCGTGCGTTCGATCGAAAAAAACGGCGACACCTTGTCGTTACGCCTGCACGGCACCGAGGTCATCGAAGCCGATTGCGTGATGTACGCCACCGGGCGCACCCCCAACACCAAAGGCATCGGGCTTGACGAACTCGGCGTGAAGATGAACGAACAGGGCGCGCTTGAGGTCGATGATTATTTTCGCGCCTCGGTGGCCGGGGTGTACGCCCTGGGCGATGTCACCGGGCGTATTCAATTGACGCCGGTGGCGATCAACGAGGGGATCGCCCTGGCCAACACCCTGTTTAACAATCGTCCGACGATCATGGATTACGATAACATCCCGTCGGCCGTGTTCAGCATGCCGCCGGTAGCGAGCGTGGGGCTTGGCGAAAGCGAGGCGCGGCGGACCTATAACGTGGACATTTACATGTCGCGCTTCCGCCCGATGAAGCATACTTTGTCGGGGCGCGACGAACATTCGATGATGAAACTGGTGGTGTGCCGGGATTCGGATCGGGTGCTGGGTTGTCACATGGTCGGGGTCGATGCGCCGGAGATTATCCAGGGGTTGGCGGTAGCGATGAAGTGCGGGGCCACAAAGGCGCAATTCGACGCCACGGTCGGCATTCATCCCACGGCGGCGGAGGAATTCGTCACCATGCGTGAAAAATTGCCGGATCATCGCGATTAAGTCCGAACGTCGCAATTTTAGGTATGGTCACGATCGGTGCACCGAGTCACGATCGACGCGCCGAGTGCGGTTTTATGCGCGGTGGGGAATAAAATCTGGTTTTTGAAGCCCAACGGGGGTATAGCCTGAGGCTTTATTCCGCCCGAGGTGCGTTCGGCGGTAGTGATACAGTGAAGAGGTTAGCGATGGCGATCAAGTGGGCCCCCGATTCATGGCGTTCCAAACCGGTGCGACAGATGCCGACGTATCCGGACGAGAAGGCCCTGAAAGGCGTCGAAACCACACTGAGCAACTTTCCGCCGCTGGTGTTCGCCGGCGAGGCGCGCAGCCTGCGTCGCCAATTGGCCGAGGTCGCCGAGGGCAAGGCGTTTTTGTTGCAAGGCGGCGATTGCGCCGAGAGTTTCGCCGAATTTCATCCCAACAACATCCGCGACACCTTTCGCGTTTTGTTGCAGATGGCGGTCGTTCTGACCTATGGCGCGGCATGTCCGGTGGTCAAGTTGGGACGCATGGCCGGTCAGTTCGCCAAGCCGCGCAGCGCCGACATGGAGACCATCGACGGCGTCACCCTGCCGTCCTATCGCGGCGACATGGTCAACGCCATGGAGTTCACGCCCGAGGCGCGGATCCCCGACCCGGCGCGTTTGGTCCAGGCGTACAACCAGTCGGCGGCGACGCTAAACTTGCTGCGCGCTTTCGCTCAGGGCGGATACGCTGACTTGCAGAAAGTCCAGCAATGGAATCTGGGCTTCGTCTCCGACCTGCCAATGGCGGATCGTTATCTCGATCTGTGCTCGCGCCTGAACGAAGCGTTGGCGTTCATGGCGGCGTGCGGGCTGACGTCCGAAACGACGCCGCAAATTCGCGAAACGGATTTTTTCACCTCGCATGAAGCTCTGCTTCTAAATTACGAACAGGTGATGACCCGCGTCGATAGCACCACCGGAAATTGGTACGATACCTCGGCGCACATGCTGTGGATCGGCGAGAGGACGCGCCAGCTCGACGGTGCGCATGTCGAATACATGCGGGGCATCGCCAATCCGATCGGCTGCAAGATCGGGCCTTCGGTGGGCGCGGATGAATTGATTCGCCTGATCGACGCCCTTAACCCGAAGAACGAGGCCGGTCGGCTGACCCTGATCACGCGGATGGGCGGCGAAAATGTCGAACGCGTGTTGCCGGGCCTGATCCGCGCCGTGGCGCGCGAGGGGCGCAAGGTGGTGTGGTCGTGCGATCCGATGCACGCCAATACGGTGAAAAGCTCCAACGGCTTCAAGACCCGCCATGTCGATGCGATCCTGGCGGAAGTGCGCGCCTTCTTCGCCGTGCACAAGGGCGAGGGCAGTCACGCGGGGGGCGTGCATTTTGAAATGACCGGCCAGGACGTCACCGAATGCGTCGGCGGCGCGCGCGCGATTACCGAGGCGAATTTGTCGGACCGCTATCACACCCATTGCGACCCGCGCCTGAACGCTTCGCAGGCGTTGGAGCTGGCCTTCCTGCTCGCGGAACAGCTGAAAGACGACCGCATGGCGGAGAAAAAACGCCTGCGCGCCATTGGCGAGGACTGAGCCTAAACCGGCTCGTCTTCGGACAGCTCTCGCAGTTGATGCAGGAAGGCGACCGCGGCTTCGAGTTTGTCGGCGCCGTATTCGGTCATCTCCTTGAGCCGACCTTCGACACTATCGGTGGCGTCGATCAAATCGGAAAAAAGACGACGTAGAAAAATTTCAAACATGTCGGGCGTCATTTCCCAGCCGACGTCGGGGCCGTCCAGGGCGGTTGGCGCCAGTTGATCGTTGATGATGCGCAGGAACCAGGCCTTGCGCGTGCGCAAATCTGAAAAATGCGTGACCATCTGCATTTGCGCATCGAGAATGATCCGCTGCGCCCGAGGGTCGGCATCGACCAAATTCCAGTCGATGTCGCCGTTGTTGTCCGCTTTCAAGCGATCGACCACCTCTTGGCATTTATCTTGGAATGTTTTCACAACGTCGGCGCCGAGCATGATGTTGACCGCCAGGAAAAACCCCGGCAGCATGCGCCGGGATATCCGGCCCTCTCCGATCGCTTCCCCATGGCGTGGAAAAAGGGTTTCAAAACGCTTCACGATCAGGCGATCGAAGGGCGGTCGATTGATCGTTTGCCAGCGAATCACCTTCTGGACATGTGAAGATTCTTCCAGGGTCTGCTCGAAGACCTTGGATAGGGCGTCGGTTTTGGCGCGGAACTCGTCGCTCAATTGCGCCAGATCGCGCATCGTCAAAGCGCCGCCGCGCTGATTCGCCTCGGCGATCAGGCGGTCGATGAACGTGGTCACCACGGCTTCGGCCAAGGCGCGGCTTTTACGCGCCTGGGCCTCGGACCGAGGTGGTTTTTTTTCATCCGTCCGGGGGGGCGCGTCGCTCATGGTTGACTCGGATGTTGCGGTTGAGATCGGCGCCGTCGGGGCGCCCGCGTTCATAGGTATATAGACATGAATGCCGAGAAAAACAAACAATAGCGAGGGCGGGCGGAAGGCGAAATCGTCTTAGGTGTGCGGGGGCGTCGCGGTGGGGGCATAAAGGGTGCGAAGAAAAGCCTCCAGGGTTTCGCAGTGCGCATTTTCCCGGAGGTTCGCACTGCGCCCGCTATCGCCTAAGGCGAGACGCTGGCGAAGATTGTGAAACAGGGCGCGCAAAATATTGACGGCGCCCGGCGTGTCCAAGACCCAGTCGTGAGCGCCCTCACCTTCAAAGGCGTATAGGGAAAACGGCGCAAGCTCGAAATTGATGAGATCGCGCAGCCAGACGGTACGCTTGGCGAGATCATCGAAGTGGGGGACGATGCCAATGAGGAAACCGTCAACGGCGTTGTTGGCTTCGACATTGTCATAAAATACTTGCCAGTTAATGGGGCCGCTGTCTCCGAAAAGGTCTTGGAGCATTTCACGGCACCGCCCCTGGATATCTTGAAACGCCAAACTGCCGGTCATTTTCTCCAAGGCGAGGAATAGGCCGGGCAAAATCCGGCGTGAAACTAAGCCGTCCGCGAGAGGCGCGTCGAAGCCGTGTTCGGGAGGGAACAGACGGGATAGGCGGTGGGTCAGCAGCCGTTTGAACGGGTCCTTGCGCACGCGGTCCCAAACCTCCTGGTCGCGGAGCACCTGGCAAGCCTCGAATTGATCGCGAAAAAGGGCATCCTGTTCCTTGGTGATGCCTTTTTTGAAAAGCCGCGTTCGGCGCAACAGCATTTCCCGGTCGATCGGCTGCGCCGACGGGGCCTCGGCGAGTAAAAAATCGACAAAGGCGTCGAGCAAGATGAAGGTCTGGTGACGGCACATGTCGGTACCGCTTTTTTCGCTGTCGGTTTTTGTCGTGGCGGCTTTTGGCGCGGACGATTGGACATGATCGGTGGGCGCAACCATGAGAGTTCCTTTGTACCCCAGTGCGTCGAAATGACGTCTTATAGACTCTACGCGATAACGGGTTCGGGTATAAAGCGGGAAGTCCCGAAACGAGACTTATTATTATATAGTCCGATTTACGGCCCGCGGCTCTGGACCGTCGCGGCTTCACGTTGACAGCGCGCGACCCTGCGCATACCCTCCGGCGAATACTTGGGACCGCTGGGTTGAACCATTTCATGACGCAAGATCTGATCATCGCGTTGGCGCAAATTAATCCCACCGTTGGGGACATCGACACCAATGCGGCGCGGCTGCGCGACGCCCGCGGGAAGGCGCATTTGGCGGGGGCCGATCTGGTTGTCGCCGGAGAGTTGGCGATCGCGGGTTATCCGCCCGAGGATCTTGTACTCAAACGCAGTTTTCAAAGCCAGATCATACGCAAGGTGAACGCCTTGGCCGAAGAGACCGGAGATGGCGGACCCGCGCTTTTGCTCGGTGCGCCATGGCTGGTGGACGGGGTGCTGTACAATGCGGCGCTTTTGCTCGACAAGGGGGAAATCGCAGGCGTCGCGTTGAAACGCGATCTGCCCAACTACGGCGTGTTCGACGAAAAAAGAGTGTTCGCGTGCGGCCCCGCTCCCCAGGCGCTTTCGTTTCGCGGCGTGGCGCTGGGCGTGATGGTCTGCGAGGACATGTGGACGGCGCACGCCGCCCTCGCCCTGAAGCGCGCCGGGGCGCAGCTTATTGTTGTGTTGAACGCCTCGCCCTACGAGCAGGACAAGTCCGGCGTGCGCCGCGCCCTCGCCCAGCGGCGCGTCCAGGAAACCGGTCTGGCGCTGGCCTATGTGAACATTGTCGGTGGGCAGGATGAACTGGTCTTTGACGGGCGCTCGTTTTTGCTTGGCGGCGACGGCGAGGAGGGGCCGTCCCTCGCCCCGTGGCAAGAGGCGCTGGGGATCGTGCGTTGGCGCGCGGACCGGGGACGGTGGGACGTGCTCGAAATGCCCGAAAGCGATCTCGCCGGCGGCCTTGACGGTGACGTTCCCGAAGCGGGATCTCTCGCGGATATCTATTGCGCCCTGGTGATGGGACTGCGCGATTACGTCAATAAAAATTATTTTCCCGGCGTGATCATCGGCATGTCCGGCGGCATCGACAGCGCCCTGAGCGCTGCCCTAGCGGTTGACGCCTTGGGCGCCGACCGGGTGCATTGCGTGATGATGCCCTCGCCCTACACCTCGCGCGATAGTCTTGATGATGCGGCGCAGGCCGCCGCGCTGCTGGGCGTGGCGTATGACGTGATTTCGATCGAGCCGGCGATGACGGCGTTCTCCGGGATGCTCGAAAAACAGCGCGCGCCCTGCGCCGTGGTCAATACGCAAGGCGGCGACACCACGGCGGAAAACATCCAGGCGCGCGCGCGTGGCGTCACCTTGATGGCGCTGTCCAATACCTTCGGGCACATGGTGCTTTCGACCGGAAACAAATCGGAGATGTCGGTGGGTTATGCGACCCTTTACGGCGACATGTGCGGGGGCTACTCGGTGCTTAAGGATGTCTACAAGACAAGCGTGTTCGCGCTGGCGCGCTGGCGTAACGCCCATGGCAACGCGATTTTCAAGGGACCGCGCGGGCCGGTCATGCCCGAGCGGATCATCACCAAGGCGCCCTCGGCCGAATTGAAACCCGATCAGACCGACCAGGACACCCTACCGCCCTATGCGGATCTGGACGATATTTTGTCGTGCCTAATCGAAGGGGACATGTCCAAGGACGAGATCGCCGCGCGCGGCCATCCCCTGGAGATGGTGAAAACCGTCTGGCGGATGGTTGATCGGGCCGAATATAAGCGCCGCCAGGCTCCCCCCGGAGTAAAAATTTCCGCGCGCGCCTTTGGACGCGATCGGCGTTATCCGATCACCAACGGCTTCACAGCTTGAACCATCATCCCACCATCCGATAAAGGTCCATTGGCGCCATGACTTGCACAGTTCGTTTCGCTCCTAGCCCCACCGGGCTTTTACATGTTGGCAACGCGCGCATGGCGCTGGTCAACGATTTGTTCGCGCGAAAATCCGGGGGGCGTTTCGTGTTGCGCTTGGACGACACCGACGCGGAGCGTTCGACCGTCGCCTTCGCCCAGGCGATCGAGGAGGACCTCGCTTGGTTGGGCGTGCGCTGGGACGTCGTGGAACGCCAGAGTGCGCGGCTGGCGCGCTATGACGAGGCGTTCGCGCGGTTGAAGGCCCAGGGCCGGGTTTATCCCTGCTACGAGACGCCCGAGGAACTGGATTATAAGCGCCGCCGTCTGATGGCGCGGGGTAAGCCGCCGATCTACGACCGCGCCGGGGCCATGCTGGACGACGCCGAACGCGCGCGCTTCGAGGCCGAGGGCCGCCGTCCTCATTGGCGCTTCAAGCTGTCCGACGGCGCGATCGTCTGGGACGATTTGGTGCGCGGCCCGGTGACCTTCGACAGCGCCAACTTGTCCGATCCGGTGATCCGCCGCGCCGACGAAAGTTGGTTGTACATGCTGCCCAGCGCCGTTGACGACATCGACATGGCGATCAGTCATGTGGTCCGCGGCGAGGACCATGTCGCCAACACGGCGGTGCAAATTCAAATGTTCGAGGCCCTGGGCAGCCCGGCGCCCACGTTCGCCCACCTGCCCCTGATGACCGATCTTTCCGGCCAGGGATTGTCGAAACGCCTCGGCTCTCTGTCGTTGCGGGAACTGCGCGAAAACGGCATCGAGGCGACCGGCTTGGCGTCGTATTTGGCGCGCCTGGGCACAAGCGATGACATCGAGGCGCTCGGCTCTCTGGACGCGCTGGCCGAAGGCTTCGATTTTTCGCATTTTTCCCGGGCCGCGGCGAAATTCGACCCCGATCACCTGTCGCGGATCAACACCCAGGTGATCCACGCCATGGCGTTCGCCGAGGTTCGCGGGCGATTGGCGGGGCTGGAGCCGATGACGGAGGCGTTTTGGATCGCGGTGCGCCCTAATCTGTCTCGGCTAGGCGACGCGGCGATCTGGCATAAGGTGTGTTACGGCGCGATCGATCCGGGCGCGACGCAAGACCGGGAATTCCTGCACGCCGCCGCCGATCTCCTACCCGGCGAACCGTGGGACGCGGAGACCTGGAAAACCTGGACCGCGGCGGTGAAGGGCGCGACCGGGCGCAAGGGTAAGGCGCTGTTCATGCCGCTGCGGTTGGCGCTGACGGGATTGGACCATGGTCCGGAATTGAAAAACTTGCTGCCGATTATCGGTCGTGCGCGCGCCCTCGAGCGGTTGCGTGGAGTCTAAGAACGAGGGGCGAAGATGACGATCCACCTGTACAATACCCTGGCGCGGGAAAAAGAAATTTTCACACCGATCGACGCCGCCAATGTGCGCCTTTATGTGTGCGGGCCGACGGTGTACGACTACGCCCACATCGGCAACGCCCGTCCGGTGGTCGTGTTCGATGTTCTCAACCGCCTGTTGCGCCATGTTTACGGGGACGACCATGTGCGCTACGTACGCAACATCACCGACGTGGATGACAAGATTATCGCCGCCGCCGCCGGCGGCGGGGAAGCCATCGCCGACGTCACCGAACGCACGGAAAAAGCCTTCCACGAGGATATGGCGGCCTTGGGGGCGACGGCCCCCGATGTCGAACCGCGCGCGACCGAACATATCGCGCAAATGATCGCGATGATCGGCAAGCTGACGGCCGCGGGCCATGCCTATGCCGCCGACGGCCATGTCCTGTTCGCCGTTAAGACGATGCGGAACTACGGGCGGCTTTCGCGACGCTCCGCGGACGAGATGATCGCCGGGGCCAGGGTCGAGGTCGCGCCCTACAAACGCGATCCCGCCGATTTCGTGCTCTGGAAACCGTCGAGCGCCGAGCAGCCCGGCTGGGACAGTCCATGGGGAAGGGGGCGGCCCGGTTGGCATATCGAATGTTCGGCGATGAGCGAAAAGCACCTCGGCGTGACTTTCGATATCCATGGGGGCGGTCAGGATTTGATTTTTCCCCATCACGAAAATGAAATCGCCCAAAGCACCTGCGCCCATGGCGGATCGCCATTCGTTAAGTACTGGATGCACAACGGTTATGTGATGGTCGAGGGTGAGAAAATGTCGAAATCGCTGGGTAATTTCTATACCGTCCACGACCTTCTGAAGGATTTTCCGGGTGAGGCGATCCGTCTGACCTTGTTGCAGACCCATTACCGCCAACCCTTGGATTTCCGTAAAGACGCCCTTTGCGCCGCCAAGGAGACGCTTGACGATTTTTATCGCACTTTACGCCAGGGTGGGGACGTTCAGGCCGATCTCGACGGCGGGGTCCCCCAGGACATCCTCGACGCCCTCTGCGACGATCTGAACACGCCCCAGGCGATCGCCCACCTGCACGCCTTGCGCCACGCGATGAACGTCGCCGGCGACGATCGCGCCCGCGCGCGCGCCAAGGGCGACCTTCTCATGGGAGGGGCGCTCCTGGGGATATTGGGACGTCGTCCCGCCCAATGGTTCGATTGGCAACCCGCCGGGCAGGTGGGATTGGATGCGGCGCGGATTGAAGAAATGATTGAAAAACGCCTGCAGGCCCGCGCGGCGCGTGACTTCACCAAGGCCGACGCCATTCGTGATGAACTGAAGGCACACGGAATTCTGCTTGAGGACGCCGACGGCGCGACGACCTGGCGGCGCAACTGAAGCGCGCGGTTGACATCGCCGGAGCCGGCGACAATATCTGAAAAGACGTCGCGAGAGCGGGTCCTACGTAAAGTCACGGCGGCCATGGGTTGAGATCAAACATGAAACCGTAGTGTAAAATGCAAAAAATACACTTAACGATTGCGCATTTGTGGCGTGAATGATTTTATGCGTCTTTGACATGGGATACATCGCTGCATGGCGAAGGGGGGGGGATTCGGCCCGAATTCTCGTTCGGATTCGAGTTTTCGTGCGGCTTTGCGCGGTCGGACCAAGGTAATCGAACTTTGGGACGCGATATCAAGGAGCGCGAAGCGTGGGTATTGAAAAAGGGGGATATACGAGGTGACCCGACGTTGCGGATGTGCGCGCCGGGAACTTTGAAGTGAATTTCCCTTCACGCACGAAGGGCTGGATGTCTGGCATGAAGCGTAAGATGGTTAAGAAGCGTCGGGGCGTGAGGCCCGCTAAAGGCGAGGCGGTTGACCTCCCGGCGCATGATAACGAGACGCCGGTTGGCTTGGACCTGAATGCGGGCAGCGGCGTTCTGGGAACGCTGAGTCGGGAGATGCGCACCCCCCTGAACACCATTATTGGTTTTTCGGAAATGATGGATCGGGAGATTTTGGGCCCGATGACGCATCCTCAATACCGGGAATACGCGCGCGATATTTACCGTTGCGGCCAGACGCTTCTCGGCCTGTTGAACGAACTCCTTGAGGCGAAAAGGCTGGAAACTTTTGCTTCGGGCGACGACGACGGGGCCGATAATATCGTAGAGTTGGCCCCGGACATGGTTTGCGTGTGCCACGAAGAGTGTATCACGCGGATTAACCCCGCCGGCGCGGCGATGGTTGGCCTTCCCAGCGACACCCTTTTAGGGCGCCCGTTTGTCGATCTTTTGCTTCCGGAAAGTCGCGCCTTGCTTGGCGAGAAGGGCGTGCACGGTCTTTGCGAGCACGACCAGCGGATTTCCCTGGTTTTGCAAGGTTTATCGGGACGCCGGGTCGAGGTCGAACTGGCGGCCGGACGGTTGCAGGACGGCAGTCGCACTGGGGTTTTGATTGTCGCTCGTGATGTGACCGACCGCAACACGCGGATGAAGGAGGTTGTCGATCGCGAAGAATACCTGCGCGGCGTTATGGCGGCCGTTAGCGACGGCATTGTTACATTTAATGAACACGGTGTAATCGAAACCGCCAATCCCGCAGCCGAGCGTATCTTCGCTTACGCCGAGGAAGACGTTCTGGGTAAGAGCATTGACGCCCTGATTCCCGAACTGAGATTTTCCGGGCAGGTGGGAACCGGGTTGATTTTTAGCCTGTGCGATGGGCTTGTCATCATTCCCGCCCAATGGGTGGAAACCCAGGGAAAACGTAGCGAGGGGAAAAAATTTCCCTTGGAGTTTTCGATTAGCAGTTTTCATTTGCGGGACCGGACGCATTACATTTGCGTGTCGCGCAACATCGCTATGCGCAAGCAAAACGAGGACAAGCTGCGCTTTCTGGCGACCCGTGACCCTTTGACTCATTTACCCAACCGTTACATGTTCGAAGAACGCCTCCATCAGGCGATCGTGCGCGCGAAGGATCAAAACGAAAACATCGCCGTCATGTTTATCGACCTGGATAATTTCAAGAACATCAACGACGCCATGGGGCATTCTACGGGGGACGCCGTGCTCCGTTTGGCGGCGGAAAGGTTACTGTCCTGCGTGGACGCCGAGGACACCGTGGCCCGTCTGTCGGGGGATGAATTTACCGTTATTTTGAAAGGTGTGCGCGATGAACAGCATACCGCGGCCATCGCCGAGAAAATGCTCGAAACCCTTTCTCTCGCCTTTCACGTCAAGAACCGCGAAGTTTTCACCTCGGGCAGCATTGGGATCATTTTGTGTCCGCCAAAGACCTATACGGCGGAAGAGATGGTTAAAAATGTGTACTCGGCGTCCCACTACGCCAAGAAGTGTGGACGCAATAATTATCAATTTTACAATGCCTCGCTTTCCATGGACGCCTTGCGCCGGATGGCGGTCGAAAACGGGTTGCGCAAGGCGTTGGGAAACGGCGAACTGGAACTGCTTTACCAACCGAAAGTCAAAATGGGTTCCTTCGAGATCATCGGGGCGGAGGCTCTCGTGCGTTGGACCAGTTCCGAGCTGGGGTCGGTTTCTCCGGTTGAATTTATTCCCGTGGCCGAACAAAGCGGTCTGATCATTCCCATCGGCGATTGGATTTTGGAAACCGCCTGCCGGCAAGCGAAACACTGGTACGATCAAGGACGGCACGATGTGCATGTGGCCGTCAATCTGTCGGCGGTGCAGTTTCGCGAACGGGACCTCGCCGGACGAGTCATGCAGGTATTGAGTAGTGTCGGCCTGCCGCCCGGGTGCCTCGACCTGGAATTGACCGAAAGTATGTTGGTCGATGACGCCGAGGAAACGGTGGCGGCTCTCAACCGACTGAAAAAAATTGGCGTTACTCTATCCATTGATGATTTCGGAACGGGTTATTCGTCGCTCAGCTATCTGACCCGTTTTCCTCTCGACGCATTAAAGGTCGATCGGGCCTTCGTGACCGGATTGCCGGACGATGGCGACGCCGTGACAATGGCCAAGGCGATTGTCAGCATGGCGCAAAATTTGGGCTTTAAGGTCGTCGCCGAAGGAATCGAAACCGAACGCCAGAACGCCTTCCTACACGCCCTGGGTAGCGATATCGGCCAGGGTTTCTTGTACAGCCGACCGCTACCTCTGAGCGCCTTCATGGCGCTTTTGAAAAACGGGCGGCCCTTGTTCCGCAATTCTCCCGCAGATACCCTCCGCCCGCGAGGCGGGCCGGCGGACGAAATCGGGCCGCACGCCTGAAGACGGCGCCCCTCCCTTGTCGATGTTCGCTAACGCGGGAGGCTTCGCCGGGGATTAGGCGCCGATTATGGCGTCAATTTCGGCCTGAGCCATGGTGGTTTCACTGCCGTGAATATTCGCGCTGGCCATATCGAGGAGGCGTTGAATCGTTTGCGAAAGGGCGCTGGCGTTCGCGCGCACCAAATCCATGTCGCCATTGTTGATGTCGTGTTCGAGCCGTTCGATGCTGGTCAGGAGGAGACGGTTGATCTGGACGATATTTTTTTCAAACGGGACTTTATATTTGGCGGGAACGAAATCATAGGCTTCGATCGCCAATTCCTTGTCGGCGATGGTGCTGTCGCGAAAGTGTTCCTGATATGGCTTGGGCTGCCATTGCTTGGCCTCCTCCAGCAGTTCGGGCATGTCCGCCAGCATTTCGAAAACCATGACGACTTCATTGAAATGGTTCAGATAGTCTGTCGCCAGGAGAGTGTCTTCATTGACGTTCGTGCCATGGGCTCGGGCTTTCAACTCTAGAAAACGGTCCATTTCCTCGGGGGTTTCAAAATCGTCGCGACTCGGTTCAATCATGGCATCGTTTCAATTTGTCCGCGCCGGTGAGACGTCGGAACTTTTTCTGTTGCGGGGACCACCCGCGACGGCGGATGGTGGCCGATCTTCATAACGACACAAGACTATAGTACCATGCAGCGAGGCGTGTGCCGGCCCGAAAATTCTAAATTTGAATAACAATAAACGTTTGTTTTCTCCGCGCCAAGCCGCCTTTGCGCGCCGGAGCGGTGCGGGGGGCGTCTTTCGTATGGGAAAACCTTGTGCCCTGGGCGCATTTTAGGCATTCTCGCGCTTTCATGATTTGAACCGATAAACGATGGTGACGATGAGCGACAAGCGCGTCTATTTGTACGACAGCACGTTGCGTGACGGAGCGCAGACACAAGGAGTCGATTTCGGCCCCGCCGACAAGGTTGCGATCACCCGCGCCCTGGACGCGTTGGGGATAGACTATGTCGAAGGTGGCTGGCCCGGGGCCAATCCGACCGATGACGCCTTTTTCGCCGCGCCGCCGGAAACCAAATTCACCCATCTGACCGCGTTCGGCATGACCCGCCGGGCGTCCCATGGCGTCGATAACGACCCGGGCTTGAACCAGCTGCTGTCCGCCAAGGTGCGTCATGTCTGCATGGTTGGCAAGACGTGGGATTTTCATGTCGATGTCGCGTTGGGTATCGCCCACGCGGAAAATATCGCCATGATCGGCGATTCGGTGGCTTATGGCGCGGCCAAAGTCGATGAAATTTTGTTCGACGCCGAACACTTCTTCGACGGTTACAAGGCCAACCCCGAATTCGCCCTGGCCTGTATCGTCAAGGCTTATGAAAGCGGCGCGCGCTGGGTGGTTTTGTGCGACACCAACGGCGGTACGCTGCCGCATGAAATCAGCGCCATCGTCGGTGAGGTGGCGCAAAAAATTCCCGGCGCCCACCTGGGCATTCACGCCCACAACGACACCGGCAACGCCATCGCCAATTCCCTGGCGGCGGTGCGCGCGGGCGTGCGTCAAGTCCAGGGCACCTTGAACGGCCTGGGCGAGAGGTGCGGCAACGCTAACCTGATTTCGATCATCCCGACCTTGGTCCTGAAGATGGGCTATCGGACCGGAGTGACGGAACAGTCGATGCGGCGCTTGACCCATGTCTCGCGCCTGCTCGACGAACGGCTCAATCGCGCGCCGGACAAACGCGCGCCGTATGTCGGTGAATCCGCGTTCGCCCACAAGGGCGGGTTGCACGTCTCGGCGGTCGAAAAGGACCCGCGCAGCTACGAACACATCGATCCCGAATTGGTCGGCAATCATCGCCAAATCGTGGTCTCGGATCAGGCCGGGCGGTCCAACATCCTGGCGCGCTTTCGCGAGATCGGCATCGAGGTCGATCCCAAGGACGGCAAACTCGCCGAGCTGATTGATACCGTCAAGGGCAACGAATTCGACGGCTACGCCTATGACGGCGCGGAGGCCAGTTTCGAGATTCTGGCGCGGCGCATTTTGGGATCGGTGCCCGATTATTTTCATTGCACCAGCTTTCGCGTTATCGATGAGCGGCGCTGGAACGCCCGCGGCGAACTGATCACGTTGTCCGAAGCCACCGTCAAGGTGGCGATCGGTAAGCGCAAGGCGATGGCGGTGGCCGAAGGCAACGGTCCGGTCAACGCCCTCGACGCGGCGCTCAGGAAGGTGCTGATGCCGATTTATCCCGATCTCGAAGATTTGCGCCTGGTCGATTACAAGGTGCGCATCCTGACTCCCGGCGACGCCACCGCCGCGGTGACGCGGGTGATGATCGAGTCCAGC
The DNA here is from genome assembly GCF_029318635.1 of Varunaivibrio sulfuroxidans. NCBI lineage: Bacteria > Pseudomonadati > Pseudomonadota > Alphaproteobacteria > Rhodospirillales > Magnetovibrionaceae > Varunaivibrio > Varunaivibrio sulfuroxidans. The sequence goes on from NZ_CP119676.1 coordinate 2,249,016, forward strand.
GACAGCACGGGGCGCAGCTGGGGGACCGTCGGCGTTTCGGCGAACGTGATCGACGCCTCCTACGATGCGCTGCGCGACAGCATTATTTACAAGCTGTTTTCGAACGGCGTCGCCAGTGGGCACGCGTAAGCGGATGGCGGGCACGCAATCGCGACGACCGGCCAAGTCCACGGTGCGCAAGACCGACGGCCCGGCGGTGGTCCTGGTCGAACCGCAGCTGGGGGAAAACATCGGCATGGTGGCGCGCGCCATGCTCAACGCCGGGCTGACCGACTTGCGCCTGGTCCGTCCGCGCGACGGCTGGCCCAACGACACCGCGAACAAGACGGCGTCCGGCGCATCCTTGGTGTTGGAAACGGCGCGGGTCTTCGCCACCACCGCCGAGGCGGTTGGTGACGTGCAAGTTCTGTACGCCACCACGGCGCGCCCGCGCGACATGAACAAGGACGAGGTGACGCCACGCTTCGCCGCCGCCCAAATGCGCACGCACCATCAAAAGGGCCTGAAGACGGCGGTGTTGTTCGGGCGCGAATCCAAGGGCCTGCACAACGATGACGTGGCGCTGGCCGACGCACTGATGATCGTGCCGCTGAACCCGGCGTTCAGTTCGCTCAATCTGGCCCAGGCGGTGTTGTTGATCGGCTACGAATGGTTTCAGGCGGCGACGCAAAAGCCCGATATCGAACGCGCCATCCGCACCGACACCCGGCCCGCGACCCGCGATGAAATGGTCGGCATGTTCGGGCAATTGGAAGATGCCTTGGATGACAGCGGGTTTTTGCGCCTGAAGGCGAAGCGGGCGACCATGGTGCGCAACCTGCGCAACATTTTCGTGCGCGCCGGGCTGACCGAACAGGAGGTGCGCACCCTGCGCGGCGTCATCTCTAGCCTGACGCGGCGCTGAGCTGCGCCGCCGCCGGGCCGGTCCCGGGTGAGCGGGTATTTTATACCCGTTCCGACAGCCAGATCGCCAGCTTCGAGCCTCTTTTGATCGCCGTTGATAGCAGGTCGTAGCCTGGCGCCTGGCGGGCGCCGTGATCGAGTCCGGTTTGGCGATGCTCTAGTTCTTCCTCGCGAAACTTCCGGCAGGTCTCGCGCAGGTCTTTTTCGTCGTCGCCCAGGGCCTCGATCTGTTTGGCGTAATGCTCGTCGATCGCCTCTTCGACGGCGACCGTACAGGCCATGGCGGCCTTCTCGCCGAGCAGGGCGGCGCCCGCGCCTAGGGCGTACCCGGCAATATGCCACAGCGGGGTAAGCATCGTCGGGCGCGCCCCACGCGCGCGGGCCAAGTCGTCGAAGGTCGCCAGATGATGTTCTTCCTGTTTCGCCATGTGGCGAATGATGGCCCCGCTGGGACCGTCGCCCAGCACCGCGAGCTGGCCCTCGTATATCCTGACCGCGCCGTATTCACCGGCTTGATCGACGCGGATGATGCGTTCGACCAACTGCGCGCGGGTGGGGTCGCCGGGAAGGCGTCCGCCACGTGGCGTCGTTTTTGCGTCCTGCGCCGTTTTTCCGTTTCGGGGGGGCGTGTTGGGGTTCGCTTTGGGGGAGGAGGTGGATTTTTGTTTTGACGTCATGTCGGGTCCGATCATTGGGGGTCGATGGGCCGCCGGTAGGGGCGCAACCGCCCGGCGGCGCTTGTCGCCGCCAACCCCAGGAACAAAGAGAATACAATATTCCAGCCCGCCATGGAAATGCCGAACAGCGTCCAATCGACCTGATCGCAGGGTTTGACGGGTTTGTGGTGCAGGCTGGCGAGCAACTGTTGCGGGGTCATATGCGCCGGCAGTCCCCCCGCGCAGCCTACGGCGGACTGCCACCAATGCTGCTCGACCCCGACATGATAGACCGCGACCGCGGTTCCGATGAAAAAGGCCGCCGCCATGGCGTATAAAATCCGCCATGCCCACGTCGGTCGCCACAACGCCGCGACACTCAACACGACAACCACGGCGAAGGGAACGCGTTGGATCAAGCACAGATGGCACGGTTCCAAGCCGAAGCCATACTGGGCGATATACGCCGCCATCAACGCCGCCGCGCTAACGACGGCGAAAAAAAGAGGAAAGCTGCGTTTGTCTGTCATAGGGCTCCTATGGATATTTGCACGTCTCCGCTTCGTTCCGCCTTGCTCCGCCCTAAAATACGTATTTAATCAAGGCGAAGCCGCCGAATAACAAGATGAAGCCGAAAAGGGCCAATTTTCCCAGATGCACTTCAATGAAATGACGGATGGGTTCGCCATAATACCACAGCAATCCGGCCTCAAGAAAGAAGCGCGCCCCGCGCGACAGCCCCGAGGCGACGGTGAAGACGCCGAGATTGAGCCCGCTGACGCCGCTGGCGATGGTGAACACTTTATAGGGAATCGGCGTAAACCCGGCCCCGGCGACGATCCACGCGCCCCACTGATTGTAGTAAGACTGAAAAACCTGAAATTTCGCCGCGTAGCCGTAAAAATCCAATACCGGACGGCCGATGCTTGCGAACATGTAATACCCGATGGCGTAACCGAACAGGCCGCCGACGACCGACCCTAGGGTGCTGACGGTGGCAATTTTCCACGCCTTGGAGCGTGAGGCCAGGACCATTGAAATAATCAAAAGATCGGGCGGCAGCGGAAAGAAGGAGCTTTCCATGAAGGCGACGGCGGCCAGCGCCCACATCGCATAAGGCTTGGCCGAAAGGTCCATGGTCCAGTCGTACAGGTGTCTGAGCAAAGAAATATCCTCGTATAGGGGCGCGCCGCGCCCGGGAAGCCGAATTGAGCTTTACCAGCGCCGAGCCGCGGGGGCAACGGGCAAACGGGACGGGTAACCGAGCGGGGAGCGAAAAGTCGTTAATCGGTGTTGACCGGGGCGAAACCTTGGCTATGATGAGCCGCTTCGTGGCAGGGCCCCTGTGGCGGAATTGGTAGACGCGACAGACTCAAAATCTGTTATCCGAAAGGGTGTGGGAGTTCGACTCTCCCCGGGGGCACCATTTTTCTTTTCCCATTTATGAGCGGCGGCGCGCCCGGCATTTCGGTGGGCGCGTTTTGTGTTTTTGGCTTAGGCCTTATGACAGGCCACTCGGTGGCCTGGCGCGAGCTCCCGGAGCGTCGGAATTTCGCGTGCGCATATCTCGTCGGCCAGCGGGCAGCGGGTGCGAAAAACACAGCCTGACGGCGGGTCGGTGGGCGAGGGCAGATCGCCGCTGAGAACGACCCGATGTTTGGCCCGTTCGCGTTTAGGGTCGGGGATCGGCACCGCCGAAATCAAGGCCTGGGTATAGGGATGACGCGGGCGGGCATAGAGCGCGTCGCGATCGGCCAGTTCCATGATCTTGCCCAGGTAGAGCACCATGATCCGGTCGCTGATGTGGCGCACTACGGAAAGGTCGTGGCTGATGAACAACAGGGCGACGTTGAAATCGCGTCGGAGATCTTCCAGAAGATTGACGATCTGGGCCTGGATCGACACGTCGAGCGCCGAGACCGGCTCGTCGCAGACGATCATCTTGGGGTGCAGGATCATGGCGCGGGCGACGCCGATGCGCTGGCACTGGCCGCCGGAAAATTCGTGGGGATAGCGGTTGATCATGGTCCCCAGCAAGCCGACGCGGTCCATCATCGCGCGGACCTCGGCGCGCAGGTCGTCCTTGGACATCTTGGGGTTGTGGGTGCGTAGCGGCTCGCCGATGATCTGCCCGATCGTCATCCGCGGGTCGAGGCTGGCCAACGGGTCTTGGAAAATGATTTGCATGTCGCGCCGGTGGGGGCGCATGGCGTGCGGCGATAGCGTGGAGATGTCCTCGCCCAGCCAGACGACGCGGCCCGCCGTGGGCGCGACAAGCTGCAAGATCGCCCGTCCGAGGGTCGATTTTCCACACCCTGATTCGCCGACGATCCCCAACGTTTCGCCTGCCTTCAATGCGAAACTGACGCCATCGACCGCCTTGAGGGGGATCGGGCGGGCCAGCCAACCTTTTGTGGGGACATCGAAGTGAACCTTGAGATTTTCGACGCTGAGGAGGGTGTCGTTCATATGGTCATCTCCGCCCGGGTGACATGACACGCCCGCGCCCGTCCACTCTCGGCTCCATCGAAGGGCGTCAGGGACGGAACCGTGATCGCGCATGGCGCGACCGCGTGGGCGCAACGATCGCGAAAAGCACAGCCCGTGGGCAAGTTTTGCAGGTTGGGCGGCTGGCCGGGGATGGCGTACAGGTGTTTTTGCGCGCCAAGATCGATGCGCGGCATGGCGCGCAGCAACCCTTGGGTGTAGGGATGACTGGCGTCGTAAAAAATATCGTCGGCGCCGCCCTCCTCGACGACGCGCCCGCCGTACATCACCAGCACCCGTTCGCACAGGCCCGCGATCACGCCAAGGTCGTGGGTAATCATGACGACGGCGGTGTTCAGATCTTTTTGCAGGCGGGCGAGCAGTTCCAAAATTTGCGCCTGCACCGTGACGTCGAGCGCGGTCGTCGGCTCGTCGGCGATCAGCAATTGTGGTTCGCACAGCAGGCTCATCGCGATCATCACCCGCTGGCGCATGCCGCCGGAAAATTCGTGGGGATACATGGCGATGCGCTGGGCAGCCTGGGGAATTCCGACGAGGTCGAGATATTCGACCGCCCGCTTCAGCGCCGCGTCCCAGGACATCCCCTTGTGTTCGACCAAAACTTCGCTCATTTGCTTCGATATTCTCAGGTGCGGGTTGAGCGAAGTCATCGGGTCCTGGAAGATCATCGCGATTTTATTGCCGCGCACGCGGTCCAGTTCGGAGCCGGGGCGGTTCAAGATCTCGGCGCCCTCGAAGAGGACCGATCCGTCGGCCCGTCCATTCTTGGCGAGCAGGCCCATGATCGACAAAAAAACCTGGGTCTTACCCGATCCCGATTCGCCGACCACGCCGACGCTTTCGCCGGGATTGATGGCGAAATTCAGATCGGTGACGGCGGCGACCTCGCCGTCGGGGGTGGTGAAGCGGGTGTTGAGGTCCCGAACGTCGAGAATGGCCGTCATCGTTAGCGGTCCTTCGGGTCCAGGGCGTCGCGCAAGCCGTCGCCGATGAAGTTGAAGCAGAACAACGTGACGGCGAGGAAGACGGCGGGGAAAATCAGCATCCACGGCGCGGTTTCCATGACCCGCGCGCCCTCGGAGATCAGCACCCCCCAGCTGGTCAGCGGTTCCTGAACGCCGAGCCCCAAGAACGAGAGAAAACTTTCGGTCAAGATCACCTGGGGGATGGTCAGCGTCATGTAAACGATGACCGGTCCCAGCACGTTGGGGATGACGTGGCGGAAAATGATGACGCGGCTTTTGACGCCGACGGCCAGCGCGGCCTCGATATATTCCTTGCGCCGCACCGATAACGTCTGCCCGCGCACGATGCGCGCCATGGTCAGCCATTCGACGGCCCCCAGGGCGATGAAAATCAGGAAAATGTTGCGCCCGAAAATGACCATCAGCAAAATCACGAAAAACATGAACGGCAGCGAATAGAGGATATCGACGAAGCGCATCATGAAATTATCGACGCGCCCGCCGAAATAGCCCGCCACGGCGCCATAGGTGACGCCGATCACCAGACTGACCGTGGTCGCCAACACGCCGACCATCAACGATACCCGCGCGCCATACAGGGTGCGCACGAACAGATCGCGCCCGTTGCCGTCGGTGCCGAACCAAAAACCGTGGGCGAAATTGGGCGGCGCCTGGATGAAATCCCAATAAACCTCGTCATAGGGATGAGGGCTTAGCCACGGCGCGAGAATCGCCATGGCGGTAATGACGGCGAGAACGATCATCGAGGTCACGGCCGCCTTGTTGCGCATCAGGCGGCGGCGGGCGTCCTGCCACAAGGACCGCCCGGCGATTTCCGCGACCCCGGCCATGGCGTCTTTTTGCATCATTTTTTGGCCCTCAATTTCGGGTCCAGGAAGCTGTAGATCACATCGACCAGCAAATTGAGAACGATAATCAAGGCGGCGTAGAACACCACCACGCCCATCACCAGGGGGTAATCGCGGTTAAGCGCGCCCTGCACGAAATAGCGCCCGATGCCGGGCACCTCGAAGATGGTTTCGACGACCACCGAGCCGGTCATGATCGCCGCCGTCGCCGGGCCCAGGTAGGAGACCACCGGCAGCAGGGCCCCCTTCAGGGCGTGGCGAAACAGCACGATCCGCCCGCCCAAGCCCTTGGCGTGGGCGGTGCGGATGTAGTTGGAGTGCAGCACCTCGATCATCGAGCCGCGCGACAACCGCGCGATATAGGCGACCTGCGGCAGGGCCAGGGTGACGATGGGCAAAACCTTGTTGATCCAGGCGCCGCCTCCCCACCCCGCGACCGGCAGCCACGACAGATAAACCCCGAACACCAAAGTCAGGATCGGGGCCATCACGAAGTTGGGTATGGCGATGCCGGTCATGGCTACTCCCATGACGGTGTAGTCGGTGGCGCTGTTTTGCCTCAGCGCCGCCAGCGCGCCGAACAATACCCCGAAGACCAGGGCCAGCGCGATCGCCGTGCCGCCCAACTGCATGCTGGCGGGAAGGCCGTCCAAGATCAGGTCCCTGACCGTGAAATCGCGCACCATGTATGACGGCCCGAAATCGAAGACCAGCAGCCTTTCGACATAATGGACATATTGCAGGGCCAGCGGCTTATCCAAGTTGTAAGCCCGCAGCATGTTGGCTTCGATTTCCGGCGGCAGGTTGCGTTCGCGGTCGAACGGGCCGCCGGGGGCGAGACGCATGATGAAGAACGACACGGTAATGACGATAAACAGCGTCGGGATGGCGCTCAGCGTGCGCCGGACGATGTATGAAATCATGGGACGATCCCCGGCCTGGAAAAAGAATAGCCGGAACGGCGGTTGCGCGCCGTTCCGACCGGGTTCGTCACTTCGTCAACGTCAGCCATCGGGTGCGGTGGATGTCCTTGGTGTTGTCGATCCATCCCTTGACCCTGGGCGAGACCAACTCCTTGGAGATATAATAGTAAATCGGCATTACCGGCTGGTCGGCCATGGCGATGGCCTCGGCCTGGCGCATGACGTCGGCGCGCTTTTTCAGATCGACCGTTTGGGCGGCCTGGGCCATCAAGCGGTCGAAGCTGGCGTCTTTGTAACGGCCATAGTTCAGCGCCCCGGTGTGACTGTCGAGCAGGTAGAGAAAATCCTGGGCGTCGTTGTAGTCGGCGATCCAGCCGGCGCGGGCGACCTGGAATTTGCCCTGCTTGAGATTGGCGTAATGGACCTTGGCCTCGGCATTGTATAGTTCCGTTTGAACGTCGAGTCCCTTCCACATCGCGGCGACGGCGACGGCGATGCGCTTGTGATTTTCCGAGGTGTTGTAGCTGAGCGTGAGCTTCAGCGGATGATCGGGGCCGAAGCCGGCGGCCTTCAACAAGGTCTTGGCCTCGGCGAGGCGCTTGGCGTAGGGCATGTCCTTCCATGTCACATAGGACGGCGTACCGTAGTTATCGACCCCCGGAGGGACGAAACTGTAGGCTGCGATCTCGCCGGTTTTCAGCACCTTATCGACGATCACCTTACGATTGATCGCCATCGACAGGGCGCGGCGCACGCGCACGTCGGTAAACGGTTTCTTGGTCGTGTTGACGACGTAGTAATAGGTCCCCAGGTAGGGCGCGATGCGGATATCGCTCGCCATGTTGGCGCGCAGCCAGTTGATTTGGCCCGATGAAATATCGGTATCGACATCGATCTCGCCGGCGCGGAAGCGTTTTTGCGCCGCGGCGCGGTCTTCCTGCGGGTAGTAGACGACGCGGTCGATATGAACGTTGGCGGCGTCGTAGAACTTGGGGTTTTTCTTCAGTTTGACATAGGAGTTGGGCACCCACTTGTCGAGAACGTAAGGCCCGTTGGAGACGATATGGCCGGGCTTGATCCAGGCCTTGCCCCATTTTTCGATAACGTGCTTGGGCACCGGCCAGGCGGTGTAATGGGTCAGCAGGCCGAGGAAATACGGCGTCGGACCGGAGAGGTCGATTCGCAAGGTGTTGGCGTCGATCGCCTTGACGCCCAGGGCGTCCGGTTTCATCTTGCCGGTGTTGACCGCCTCGGCGTTCTTGATCGGATACAGCAGCGAGGCGTATTCGGCGGCGGTCGCCGGGTTCAAGATACGCCGCAGCGAGAAGACGAAATCGTCCGCCGTCACCGGCACGCCGTCCGACCAAGTGTGGGGGCGAATTTTAAAGGTGTAGGTCAGCCCGCCGTTGCTGATCTTGTAGCTTTGCGCCGCGCCGAGCACCGCCTTGCCGGCGGCGTCTTCGGTCATTAACCCCAAGAACATGTCGCCGACGATGCGGTTTTCCCAAGTTCCCGAAACCAGTTGCGGGTCGAGCGTCGCGGGCTCGCCCATGTTGGCGACGCGCAGAACGCTTTCGCCGTGGGCAGGGGCGCTTAGCGTGCCCAAACCCGCAAGCAGGCCGGTCGCGCCGATAACGGCCGCGACCAACGCGCGGCCCCATTTGATTGTGCGTGATGTCATTTTATGCTCCCCGCCAGGGTCTTCGTCGCGCGGCCCTGTTCGTGTGATGGTTTTGTGGGCCGGTCGGCCCTGCTAGCTTCAAACGTTAACGCCGGGATAGGGTCCGGGCAATGTAATTTTATTACGTTTTGTTCAATTCCCATATGCGTTACAAGACGTTATAAAATAAGAAAATATATACACGGCGACAAAGAGCGATTGTTCCCATGGGTGTTTTTATCCCCAGGAAATTCCGCGATGCGCGTATTTTTCGCGCGGCCTAAGGATGCGGTTTCGCGTCTTGGTACAAGGCGATCAATGCCGCGATTTGGGCATTGCCAAGCGGGTTGGCGAGGCCGGTCGCGCGGTCGCCGCGCACGCCGGAAACCATGCGCGCGGTGAACTCGCGGCGCGATTGGTTGCGCACCATCGTATATAGGCTGCGCGCCGGTCGCGCCACCGCCGCGTCCTCGGGGGGGGCGTCTTGCGGCGTGGCGCCGTGGCAGGCCGCGCAGTATGCGTTGTGCAGCGCCAAAGCCTTGGCGCGGTCTTGGGGGCGCGCCAAGGCGGGATCGTACGGTGAAGTGTCCAGGGGGTGACGCGCGATCAAGGCGTCGAGCCATCGCGTGAGGTCGTTTTTCGCCTCGGGGGCGCGCCAATTTTGGGCGTATGCACGCGCTTGAGGGGCGCTTGGCGCGTCGTCGTTGAGGCGCAGCTGCCAGGCGAGGGACCCCAGCATTCCGGTGATGCGTCGCCTTAGGCCTTTTTTCTGGGCGGCGGGCAAGCGACCCTCATCCAAACGTCTAAGATCCCCGCGAATAACCAATATGTGCGCCCCCAAAAGCCGCGCGTCGTCGCCTTGGGCGTGGGCGTCGGGCGGCGCGGAAAAGAAGGCGCAAAGAGCCGGAAGAATGGCGCAGCCGAAGACCGCGCCCGAAAAGGCGCGGCCTAAAAAACCGCGATGGGTGCGCCGCGCCGGTGATGGGAAGATAGGAAATGATGCCATCGACGCGAAGCCCCGTCGTGTTGCGGCCCGTTCGGGCTTAGGACCGGGTGCGGTCCCTCATTGCAGTTTGACTTTCTGTTCGACCGGCATGTGCTTGTTGGTCCATTCGGTCATCGAACCATCATACATCTCGGCCTGTTTGTTGCCTAGAATTTCCGCCGAGGCGAACCAGCCCAGCGACGCCCAATGGCCGGTGTTGCAAAAAGTAATTTGCTTGCCCGTGGTGGGGATGCCCGCCGCCGCGTATAGCTCCTTGAGTTCTTTGGCGGAACGGAACATGCCGCCGTTGTTTTCCGTCAGCCAGCTTTCGGGTAGGTTGCGCGCGCCGGGGATGGTGCCGCTGGCCTTCGATTTGGGGTGGCGGTTGACGCCCATGTACTGATCGGCGGTGCGGTTATCAATCAAGGTGACGCCGCTGTCTTCGGCCTTTTTGACGTCCTGGGTGTTGATGAGCATGGCCTTTTGCAGGTGCACGGGGAAGGTTTGCGCCGTCACCTTGGCCATGCCGCGGGCCAATGGATTGAGGGGCTTTCCGTTTTTGTCCACGTTCGCTAAGTAGGCCTTCATGCCGCCGTCGAGAATGGACACGTTGTCGTGGCCGAGGACCTTAAATGTCCAGTACAGGCGGGTTGCGGTGCCCATGTCGGAGGCCGAATTTCCCGGCGCGACGAGGACGACGTGGGTGTCGGGGCCGATACCCAGGCCGCCGATCAACTTCGCCAGGGGCGCGGTGTCCTTGGGGAACATCCCCGGCACGCCGTCTTCGCTGACGCGCCAGCCGTCCTTGGCGTAGTTGGTATCGACCGCGCCCGGAATGTGGCCACGCAGGTAATCGCTTTTGGCGCGCACATCGATGAAGACGACCCCCGCCTTGCCGGCGTTGGTCTTGGCCCAAGCGACATCGACCAAGGGCTGCGCCGCACGTGCGACCGGACTGAGTGCGATAAAAATGGCGATGAACGCGACCGAGGCCACGCCCTTTATCAAATGTCTGATCATTTTCGCGGAACCTTTACGTATCATGATTGTCTCCCTTCTTTTTCAATTTTGTTTTTGCGCTTGCTCCCCGCTTAGGCGGTGGTTTTTTTACCGTTTTTATCGTGTGACGATATGCGCCGCCCCCATGATGGCGCGCACCGTCGCCGCCCAAGCGTCGTCGTCGGGGGCCAGTTTACGGATATCCACGCGCTGGATATCGTGCATCCCCTCCAGCGTCTCCAGCGCCGCATCGAGCGTTTCGCCGTCCGGGAAAAGGCCGCAGTCGAGCACAAGTATGGTTGTCATGCGCGTTCCTCCGTTCATTGTCGGCGTTATGCCGAGATCACGTGATCGCTATGGGTGATCGCCTCCGCCAATGCGGTGGGAGAGAGGAGATCGAGCTCGCCTTCCATCTCGGCCACGGTGGTTTGCGGCGTAATCTCCGACAGTTCCAAAAGCTCGGCCATTTCGGTGTTGACGGGCGTGTCCTCGACCACGTGAGACATGAACACCAGCCGCACACGATGTCCGAAAATGGTCAATCCGGCGGCGATGCGCATGGCCTCGGCATGATCGCGTCGGGCCAAAACCAGAATATTTCTTTCACTCATCTGCGCGGTTCCTCGCGTTGGGTCGTGGGGGCGCGTCCTTACAGGGCGACGACACGACCGGCTTCGCCCATCAAGGCGCTGTTGACGGTCTGGCTTGCCCTTTCGAATGGGCAGGAGCGTACCTTCGCGTGTGGGTCTTTCATGTGGATGTCCCAGGAATGTTCGCATACCGCGACACGTTGCGCCCCCTCAAGGGCGTCGGCGAAGGCGGCGTCATCCGCGCCCATCACGCCGTCATTGGTGAGAAAGCACGCCCAACGGATCCCGGCGGCGCTGAGCGCGCGCCCCAGAGGGGCGGCGACGGCGGCGCTTTTCGCGGTCGTGATGTGAAGCAGGACGTCCAGGGTGTTTTCGGTCATGCCGGGTTCCTCGTATGTTCGTTTTTAGGCGTTGGGGCGTCGCCATAGGCGGCGGCATCCACCGGCAACGTGGGATCGCTCGCCCAGCGGCTCCAGCCGTCGAGATAAACGGCGATATCGGCGATCGGTCCCGCATCGCGCGGACGGGCGTCGGCGGGTGTCGGCGCGCCCTTGAAACGGGCCAATAGGGCGAGGCCTTGGGCCGGGTCGTCGCCGTAAACAATCAGGGGCCTGCGCGCGGTGAGGATCGGCGCGCCGGGGCCGGTCAGGCGCGGGGTCGAGACGGGCACGTTGTCGGCTCCCGGAATATGGCCGCCCCGTTGCGTAGCGAAGCGCCGCCCCCAATACGCCTCTTCCGTGCGCCCGTCGATCAACGCGGGTGGCGCGGTTTGCGCGGCGCCGCCCGCGATCAGGCGGCGCAGTTCCTCGTGGGTGACGATCGCCCGATCGCGCATTGGGGCGGTGTAAACGACATCGCGGGTCATTGAACGGGTGTCGCCGCCCGCGCCCAGGCGTGCGTGCGGCAGCGGCGTGTTGACGACGGCGACCCGATTTTGCCCCGCCAGATAAAGCGCCCCGGCGACGATGTCGCGGGCGCGGGCGTCGTCGCCGACCACCAGGGCCTCGTGCGTGCCGTCGAGTCCGAGCGCACCCAGCAACCAGCGAATATCGGAGAAGGTCGCAAGTCGCCCGCCGGGGCCGAACAGGTCGCGGGGTGCAAGGCAGGCCGCGCCGGGCAGCGAGGCCTTTTCGCACTGGTCCGTGGCGCGGGTGTCGATGATGCGCAGGTCCGACCGCGTCGAAAGAGCGGGAAGCGCGGTGAGATAAAATAAATTGGATTGGAACAGGCCGAGGCGCGGCGAGGTTTCGGGTTTCTTATGGGGTTTGGCTGTCGGGGGCTCGCCGGATGCGCGTTCGGCGTGAGAAAGGACAATCACCGCCCCGAGGACGAAGATATGCGAAAGCGTGACGACGGCGCCGAAAACAAGCAGCAGGGCGATTTGACGTTGTTTCTTCGTTATCGTGCGGAGCCGTGCGCCGATTGCGTGGTCCATCTCAGCAACCGCCGAAATGGACCACCGGGGCCGCGGGCGTGCCGGGGCTGGCCGGTTGGGGGGGATTGTCGATGTAATAATTCATCAGCTCGCTCACCGCGACGGAGCCGAATCCGTCACCGAGATCGACGGCGCCCATGGCTTCCGCCGGTTGCGGTTTTTGGGCGGCCTGCAGGGTGCCTTTGGGTAACGAGGCCAAAGGAAAAAACAGCCACGCCAAGCCCAACGAAACGGCGAGCGTGACGACACAAAAGATGATGCTCGGTCTGTCCATTGAAAACGCCTCCTCTCGTGTTTGCGTGCGATTTTGTTGCGCCTCTGGGTAAGGCTACAGGGTGTCCTTTAGAAAGCTGACGTACATCACGGCGAACGCGACGACGGCTAAGATCAATTGTGAAATCGTTTCAAGATCGAGTGTCGCCATGGTTCGCATTTCCTTGTGTCGGACCCTCTCCGAGAGGACGAGGGTTTTAATTTCCCTTGTAGTGGCGGATCAACGCGCCCATCGGCACCGCGGTTCCCGTTGCCGGGTTAAGCACGTCGGGCGTAAAGTAGGGAACGCCGTCGCGATCGGCGCGCAGGCTTTTCGGTGGAGCGATAAACATCGCCGCCAAACCGACCACCGTGATCACCAATGCCGCGGCGGCGTATATCCGCATGAAGATCTTGGCCACGATCGTTCTCCTCCCCAAACCTCACTCAAATCCCGAGGGTTAATCCTTGCGGATGTAAACTTTCCAGCAACGGGCATCCTTGACCGTTTCCAGATGGGTCGCGCCGAGATCGTCGCACAGTGGCGGCAGCGCCTCCACCGACGACGGGTTATCGACCATCACCTCGATGACCTCGCCGACATCGATTTGCCCGATCGCTTTTTTGGTCATCAACTGTGGTCGCGGGCAACTGTCGCCGAGGCAATCGACGGACTTCACCACACCGTAGGTCGCGCCGTCGCTCAAGGTTACGTCGTGGCGTTCGTCTACGTCTTTTTTCTTGGTTTTGCCAAATAGGCCCATGGAAAATTCCCTCCTTTAAATCGCGCCATCGCAATGCGACGGCGTCGTTCAGGCTGCGTGATTCTTGGTTTGGGCGTCGTCGTGGTGGTGTTCGGCGGCCACTATCTTGTGGTGCTCGGCCTGAACTTTTTCCTTGCGCAAGATGGCGCGGTAGATGGCGAACAGGGCGGCGATTTGCGCCAGACCGAAGACAAGAGCGGGAATCCCCAATTTGGTTTGTAATGTCGCCGCGTTGGCGTAGCCCAATTGCAGCGCGGGCAAGTTGGGTTCGCCCGTCATCGAGGTCGGCGCGGGCGGCCAATAGTTCGATGACCACGCTAATGAAAATAGGAACATGCCGATAAAGGTGAACAACAACGCCCACAACGCGCCGACGTTGCCCTCGCCGGTTTTGACCCACGTCGATACCGTGCACGCGCCCGCCAGAACCATCCCGATACCGAATAGGAACAGCCCGGCGAAGGTGTTCAACCCAACATCGAAATGCATAGGATGGCCTTCGCCGAAGGTCAAAAACAAGGTAAATCCGAAGGTCAAGATCATCATCGCCACCAGCATCGCCTTGGTGTTGCGATAGGTTTTGAACAAAATGGCGTCGCGCAGAGCGGCGGTGTTGCAAAAACGCGAACGCTGCACCAAAAGCCCAGTGACGGAACCGAAAATGAACGCGGCGAGGTCGCCGCCGATAGGGGACAGGTTCATCCCGCTTATCCTTCCAGAATTTTTTTATAAATCATCGACCCCACCCAGGCTCCGGCGATAATCCCGCTGATCGCGAGGTAGCCGCCCAGATTCATTTCCGGGGTGAGTCCGAAAAAGGTCGATACGTTGCACACGAAGGCGAGCCGGATGCCGATGCCCATCAGCAACCCGCCGATGGTGATCAGCGCCCACTCGGAAATGCGCCGGGGAAAGCGCAAGTAAAACTCTTTGCTGAGGAGGGCGCCCACGAAGGCGCCGAAAAACATGCCCAGGCTGATATAGATTTTCCAATAGGTGGGATCGGGCTTGAAGACGAGATCCCAGAAGGGAATCTGTTTTAAGGTGTCGCCCAGGAAAAACTTGGCGATCAGTCCGGTCATCATGGTTTCGCCGCCGCCGACCGTCCATGCGCCGACCACGAGAAAGAGGAAAATATCTAAAATCGCAATTGCCGCCAGGGCGATCACGGGATCGAGGGTTTTTTTGAAAAAGTCCATAGCCTCAATATCTCCCCACTGTAGAAACGCCACCTCGAACGCCCGGGCCTGAACGCCTGGGCCGCGCCGATACCTCCCCGGTTCGGCTTTTCGTCGTTGTCGGGTCCTTCTGGCGCGCCCTCCCTGATGGGGGGCATGTTCCCGTTCAACGGTATTGGCGGCTCATTATGGAAACTGTAAGCCTCGGGTTTCCTCAGGTGGTAGTAATTATTGCCAACACATTTTTTTATTTTTCGGGTTTTTGCCGGGCCTTTCCGGGACCTTTCATGGGGATTATACGCGCGACGGCACATATCACAAAGATAAATTGATATTTTTAATAAAATACAAATTAATATTGTTAATAAAATAATGGTAGACTATGCGTCGCCGGGCCCCTGGCCCATCCCTTCGTCCATGATCCGTTGGAGCGCGGTTAAGATGTCCATATACTCGGAAATTTCGGCGGATAATTTTCTACTGCATATGTTCAATGCCTGCACGATGGATCAAGTGAGCGAGTTCGTGCCTGAAAAACGTGGGTTTCGTCTTCACGGGCACAGCACGACGATCCGCCTGGAGCGGGTGTTTTGGACTGTTCTCGAAGAAATGTCGCGCAAGATGGGCATGACGTTGCCCGAACTGGTGGTGCGTATTCATGACCAATGCCTGGTGGCGAACGACAAGAATTTGTCGTCGTGTTTGCGCGTGATTTGCATGAAATACATGAATATCTACGCCTGAGGTCCGGACAATAGGTCGATTCCCGCCGTTTTCTCACCTGGGTTTTTCCGTCATCTCATTGGATTTTTCACACTGGGCGCGTAGACTAGGGTCAGGACCTCTTCATCCCGTCCCGCAGGAAGTTGTGAAAAATGCCCCAGGAACGTCGTCGAAGACTTTTGAAAGTGAACGGCACTTCCGGCAAGTCTTCTCCTAGGTCTGTGACATTTTTCACAAACCAGACGCATCAGATGAAGAGGGCCTGACCCTAGTGGATCGACTCCGACGTTTCGCTCCCGCGAACCATCGGGCCGACCACTATCTATCTTTTTGTTGCAGTTTGATTTCTTCACACATTTGTGTCCAATTGCATCGGACTCAAATGTTAAACTCAAACCACTAGAGGTCGTTTTTTACTGCGATTAAGGAGTCGGTCGTGAAGCGTTCCGCGCCCCCGCGTGAATGGATCGCGTTTCTCGCATGGTGTCGGGCGCGGGGCCTGAGGGGATTGCCTGCCCACCCGTGGACGGTGTCGGCGTATTTGCGCTGGGTCGAGGCGCACCATGGGTATGCCCAGGTGCTTCGCCACTTGAGGGTGATTTCTCATCGTCATCTGATGGTTTCGTCGTTCTCGCCCGAGCGTCACCCGTTGGTGCTGCGCACTTTGGGCGCTATTAAGGCGCGAAGTAAGACCGCGGGGGCGCGTTCGGCGTTGTTCGATGACGCCGACGTTTTGGCGACGCCTTCGGATGTGTCGAAAAAACGGGGCGGGGGAAAGAAAAAGTTATCTTCCAGGATGTTGCGCGAAGATGCGCCCTCTCCCGCCACGCCCCGAGGCCGCCCCCTGCGCCGCGGCCCGAGACTGGTTTCGAGGCGGCCCGAAAAACAACCTTAGAGAGAATGTTTTTTGCAGTGCAAAATTTTTTGTTATGCCGTGGCCCATCTCACTGAAAGATGATACCTTTTCTCGCATCGTTAACATGATGCGCCGCAATACAAGGTGGTTGTGCGCGGCGCCGTATCGGCTTCGCGCCCGTTCGAAGCGAGGACGCCGCCAAAGCAAGGACGCCGCCAAAACTAAGGACGCCGAACGATGACAGCGATGGTCCCGACCCCGACCTCGGCCTCGACCTCGACTCCATGTCGCGAGGATTCGATGCACGGCTATTATTTCGAAGAACTCGAAATCGGCATGTGCGATTTTTATGGGAAGACGGTGACGGATGCCGACATCGTCATGTTCGCCGGCATTTCCGGGGACACCAATCCCGTCCACCTGAACCACGAATTCGCCAGCAAGACCCCGTTCGAGGGGCGGATCGCCCATGGCATGTTAACGGCGAGTTTCATTTCCACGGTGATCGGCACCAAGTTGCCCGGTCCGGGGTGCATTTATATCAGTCAGGGTTTGCGCTTCAAGGCGCCGGTCAAAACCGGCGACACGGTGGTGGCCCGGGCGACGATCACCAAACTGATCCCCGAACGCCATTTCGTGGAATTGGCCTGCGTGTGCACGGTGGGCGAGCGGGTGGTGTTGGACGGCGAGGCCACGGTCATGGCGCCGTCCCTAAAGCGCTGATCAAGTCCCTCGGAACCGCTTTTTTCACCTTTTGCATGCGCTTTCCCCTTGACCCGGAACGGGCGCGCTGACACCTTTCGCCGTCATGCGAATTTTTCGACACTATAACGACCTCCCCCCCGAGGTTTTGGGCGGCGCCGTCGCCATCGGCAACTTCGACGGCGTGCACCTTGGCCATCAGGCGGTGATCGGCGAGGCGGGGACGATTGCGCGCGCGGCGAACATTCCGTGGGCGGTGCTGACGTTCGAACCCCATCCGCGCAGCGTGTTCAAGCCGAATGATCCGCCGTTTCGCCTAACCCCGTTTCGCACCAAATCCCGCCATATCGAGGCGCTGGGCGTCGATGTGTTGGTGGTGCAGCATTTCGACAAGGATTTTTCCCAGCGCCCGGCCGAAGATTTCGTCAATCGCGTCCTCGGCGATGGTTTGGGCGCGCGCCATGTCATCGCGGGTTACGATTTCGTGTTCGGTCGCGGTCGCGGCGGGGATTGCGATATGCTGTTGCACATGGGTAAGGAAAAGGGGTTCGACTTTACCGCCGTCAGCAAGGTGACCGACGCCCAGGGCGAGATTTACTCCTCGACCCGGGTGCGCAATGCGCTGATGAACGCCAACCCCCGCGAGGCCGCGTTCGTGTTGGGCCGCTCGTTTGAGGTCGATGGACGTGTCGAGCACGGCGATGCGCGGGGGCGGACCATCGGTTTCGCGACGGCGAACATTCATCTCGATGAATACATTCGACCGGCGCGCGGCGTCTACGCGGTGCGCGCGGGCGTCGATGCGGGGGAAAGCACCCGGTGGCTGAACGGTGTCGCCAATTTGGGTAAACGCCCGACTTTCGCCGGTGAGGATATCGTGCTGGAGGCGCATCTGTTCGATTTCGCGGGCGATCTGTACGGTCGGCATCTACGCATTCAACTGATCGACTACCTGCGCGAGGAACGGAAATTCGATACCCTGGAAGCGTTGCGCGCGCAGATCGGGCGCGATTGCGAAAAAGCGAAACGGATATTGTCGCGCCACCCCGGCGTTTGATGGCGGCGCGCTTTGTACGGCGATGATTTTATGAAGGTGGGCGCGCGGGCGCTAAACATAATGAAAAAAATGGATCATGACTGTGGACTACAAAACGACGGTTTTTTTGCCCAAGACGGACTTCCCGATGAAGGGAGGGCTGCCCAAGCGCGAGCCTGAATTACTCGCGCAATGGGCGGCGGTGGATCTTTACGCGCGTTGTCGCGACGCCGCGCGCGGGCGCGAAAAATTCATCCTTCACGACGGCCCGCCCTATGCCAACGGCCATCTGCATTTTGGTCATGCGTTGAACAAAATTCTCAAGGACGTGATCTCCCGTTCACAGCAGATGATGGGCAAGGACGCCAATTATGTACCCGGTTGGGATTGTCATGGTCTGCCGATCGAATGGAAGATCGAGGAACGTTACCGCGCCGAGGGCAAGGACAAAGACGAGGTGCCGATCGTTGAATTCCGCAAGGAGTGCCGCGAATTCGCCGCGCGCTGGATTGATATTCAACGCGCGGAATTCAAACGGTTGGGGATCATCGGCGACTGGGACAATCCCTACACCACGATGAATTTCGCCGCGGAGGCCCGAATTGCGGGTGAACTGGGCAAGTTTTTGATGGACGGTTCCTTGTATAAAGGGGCCAAGCCGGTGATGTGGTCGGTGGTTGAAAAAACCGCCCTGGCCGAGGCCGAGGTCGAGTATCACGATCACGTTTCACCCGCCATTTTCGTGCGCTTCGCCGTGCGCAATGCCGCCCGCGGAGAACTTGACGGCGCGGCCGTGGTGATCTGGACCACGACGCCGTGGACGATCCCGGCCAACCGCGCGATCGCTTTCGGCGCGGATATCGATTATGTGGTGATCGAGGTCGGCGCGGTGTCCGATACCGCCGCCGCGCGTCCCGGCGACCGTTTGGTTCTCGCTCAGGCGCTGGCGGCGCAGGTCTGCGTGGCGTCCGGCATCGAAAGCCACGACGTCGTCGCCCATCTCAAAGGGGCGGAGCTTGCCGGGACGGCTTGCGCCCATCCTCTGGACGCCGACGGTTTCGATTTCGACGTGCCTCTTCTGGAAGCGGATTTTGTCGAGGTCGATACCGGTACCGGCTTCGTCCATATCGCGCCCGGTCACGGCGCGGACGATTGGGAATTGGGTATCGCCAACGCCATCGCCGTGCCCGACACGGTCGGACCCGATGGCCGTTATCTTGAACATGTGCCGGTCTTCGCGGGCATCCCGGTTTTGGAATTCGACCCTAAGAAGAAAAAATCGCGCTTCCCGGCCAACCGCGCGGTGATGGAAAAACTGAGCGAGCGGGGCGGCCTGTTGGCGTCCGAAAAAATCGAGCATAGCTATCCTCACTCGTGGCGCTCCAAGGCGCCCCTGATTTTCCGCAACACGCCGCAGTGGTTTATTTCGATGGAAAAACACGATCTGCGCCAAACCGCGCTGACGGCCATCGACAACACCAAGTTTTTCCCCGCCAAAGGTAAGAACCGGCTGCGTTCGATGATCGAAAGCCGTCCCGACTGGTGCGTCTCGCGTCAGCGCGCCTGGGGGGTGCCGATCACCGTTTTCGTCAACAAGAAAACCGGCGAACCATTGCGCGATCCGGCGGTGATGGCGCGCATCGTCGATATCTTCAAGCAAGAGGGCGGCGACGCCTGGTTCGCCCGCGACGCCCAGGACTTTCTGGGGGACGCGCACCGGGCCGACGATTTCGAGCAGGTCACCGACATTCTCGACGTTTGGTTCGATTCGGGCTCGACCCACGCTTTCGTCCTTGAGGACCGCCCCGATCTTCAGTGGCCGGCGTCGCTCTATCTGGAAGGCTCGGACCAGCATCGCGGCTGGTTCCATAGCTCCTTGTTGGAAGCCTGCGGCACCCGTGGGCGGGCGCCCTACGAAGCGGTGTTGACCCACGGCTTCCTGCTCGACCAGAAGGGCTATAAAATGTCCAAGTCCGAGGGCAATACGCTGTCGCCCAAGGATGTCGAGGAACGGTACGGCGCCGATATCCTGCGCCTGTGGGTGGTCGGTTCGGACTATACCGAGGATCTGCGCATCGGCCCCGATATCTTGAAAAGCCATTCCGATATCTACCGTAGGCTGCGCAATACGTTGCGCTTTCTTCTCGGAAACCTGAGCGGTTTTAACGCCGCCGAGCGCGTCGGTCCCGCCGAAATGCCGGAATTGGAGCGCTGGGTCCTGCACCGCCTGTGGGAAATTTCCGACGGTGTGCGCCAAGCCAACGAAAATTTTCAGTTTCACGGTTTGTTTACGGAGTTGCATAATTTTTGCGCCACCGACCTGTCGGCATTTTATTTCGATATCCGCAAGGACGCTTTGTATTGCGACGGGTCGGACAGCCCCGTGCGACGGGCGGCGCGCACCGTTTTGGATATCCTCTTTAACCATCTGACCGTTTGGTTGGCCCCGTTCATCTGCTTTACCGCCGAGGAGGCATGGAAAGCGCGCCACCCCGAGGTTAAGGAAAGCATCCATTTGCAGCTTTTCCCGGATGTCCCCGAAGCCTGGGGCGACCCGGCGTTGGCGCGAAAGTGGGCTAAGGTGCGCGATCTGCGCCGCGTCGTGACCGGCGCGTTGGAGATCGAGCGGGCGGAAAAGCGCATCGGCTCCAGTCTGCACAGTCATCCCCAGGTGTTTGCCGTCGAGGACTATGTGCGCGCCATGACCGGCATCGACTTGGGGGTGATCGCGATCACTTCGGGGGCCGAATTGATCGCGGGGACCCCGCCCGCGGGCGCGTTCACGCTGCCCGACGTCGTCGGTGTCGGGGTTGTATCGGCCCCTGCCGATGGGGAAAAATGCGAACGGTGCTGGAAAATCACCCCCGAGGTCGGACAGGATGATGCGCATCCGACATTATGCATGCGTTGCGCCGACGTGGTGCGGCGGAAAGCGTAATGGGAAGAATAATAGCCGCGGGGCGAATGAAAAACAAAACGGGGGAACGGCGATGAACGTGCGGTTGGGGATGGCTCTCGGCGTTGTTCTGGCGACGCTTGTCTTGGCGCTGGATCAGCTTAGCAAGTGGGTGATCGTCTCCCGGGTCATGCAGCCGCCACGGGTGATCGAGGTGACGCCTTTTTTCAACCTGGTGATGGGCTGGAATAGGGGGATTAGCTTTGGCCTATTTAATTCCGGCGTCGATTGGGGGGCCTGGGTGTTGACCGGCGTGGCGCTTGGAATTTCGGGGGTGCTCGCGATATGGATGAGCCGTACGAAACGCGTGCGGTTGGTGGTGGCGCTGGCGTTCGTGATCGGCGGGGCTATCGGAAACGCCGTTGATCGCGTGCGTTTCGGGGCGGTCGCCGATTTTCTCGACGTGCATTTCGCGGGCTATCACTGGCCGGCGTTTAACGTCGCCGACAGCGCGATTACCTTGGGCGCGATTATTTTGGTGCTTGACGCCTTGTTTGCACCCAAAGAAACGCCTACAAATAACGATACCCAGGGAAGCCGGGGTCCGCGCGCCTCGCGGTAGGGTCGCCCCGTCTTTTTGCGGGGCCGCCGGGGGGGCGTTGGGCGAAGTTGTGATTGAAGTTGTGATTAATGAGAGACGTTTGGAACCATGGCGTACAATCGAACAGTCGTTGCCTTGACCTTGCTGGGAGCTGTTTTTCTCGGCGGGTGTAGCAGCGCGCGAACGGCGTTGACGACGTCGAAAACGCCGCCCGATGAATTCGCGGTTTATTCGCGTGCGCCCCTGACTTTGCCGCCCGATTATGGCTTGCGCCCCCCTCGCCCCGGCGAGGCGCGCCCCGACGGCATCAATCCGGAAGGCGCGGCGAAGGCCGCGTTGTTCGGCGCTCAGGGTGGCGGGAAACCTCAAGGCGAAATGGCGCAGGCGGCGATTAGCCCCGGCTTGCGCGACCTTCTGCAAAAAACCGGCGCCGATAAGGCCGACCCGCTGATCCGTCAGGAAGTCAATAACGAAAGCGCGACTCTGGCCGAACAGGATCACACCTGGGGCGAAAAAATTATTTTCTGGCGCAAGCCCGAGCCGTTCGGAACCGTCGTCGATGCCGCCAAGGAAGAAAAAAGACTGCGCGAGAACGCGGGGCTGGGCAAGCCGGTGACCGACGGTAAAACCCCCTCCATCGAAAGAAAACCCAAGGCCCTCCTCGAAGGTATTTTCAACTAGGGGGTTATTTCAACCTTTGCGTTCGATGCCATTGGAGGTAGACGACTAGGACGCGAAGCGGAGATTAATCGCCAGGCGGTCGTGGATCAGCCGACGACGGAAATTCGCGGCGAGACCGGGTCGGGCGAAGCGCCGGGGGCCTCGGCGACGGCGGCCAAGTCGATAGGAGAACCGTCGGGTTCTGGTGACCAAGTGCGCCCGGCGGCATCCCAAGACACGACGCGCACGCCACCGTCTTCGGTTTTTTCCAGACGGGCGACCACACCGCCGAGCCACTTGGGTACGAAAGCAGAACTTGGTAACATTATAATCCGACCTCCAAGAACACGATACCCCAAGCGATCGACGACCTCAATCAAACCTACACCCGGGTCGAGGCGATCGCCCCGCCACTTCTTCGGCGCGATATCGTCATGTTCGCGCCTTATTTTTCCGTTATGACAATCCGACCGCCTTCATGGCGTCGCTCTCCTCGCCCGCGGTTGCGGCGCATCTGAGTGGGATTTTCAACCGGTTGTATGAAGGATTCTGGCATGTTTATGGGTGTTGCGCGCAGGTGCGCGATCATATCTCTGGTGCTTTTCGCGGGAATCGTGATGGCCGTGGGCGTGGCGCGGGCCGGGGTGTTCAATCCACAGACTTTTCGTTTGAAAAACGGTATGGAGGTGGTGTTGATCCCCAACCATCGCATGCCGGTGGTGCGTCAAATGGTCTGGTACAAGGCCGGTGCGATCGACGAGCCCAAGGGCAAGACCGGCGTCGCGCACCTGCTTGAACACTTAATGTTCAAGGGCACGAAGGCGTATCCCGGCGGCGCGTTTTCGGTGACCGTGGCGCGCAACGGCGGTCAGGAAAATGCTTTCACCGCCGCCGATTACACCGCCTATTTTCAAACCGTGGCCAAGGACCGCCTTCCCCTGGTGATGAAGATGGAAGCCGACCGGATGACCCATCTGACGCTGACCCCCGAGGACGTGCGCACCGAGCGCAAGGTGGTTTTCGAGGAACGTCATATGCGGGTTGACAACAATCCCGCCGCGGTTCTGCGTGAAAAGACCCAGCAACGCTTGTTCGCGGGCAGCCCTTATGCTCACCCCGTGATCGGTTATCCAAAGGATCTGTCCAAGCTTACGCGGGCCGACGTTTTGACCTTTTACCATCGCCATTACGCCCCCAACAACGCCGTTCTCGTGATCGAGGGCGATGTCACGATGGCCGAATTGAAACCCCTGGCGGAGAAATATTACGGTGTCATTCCGCCGGCCAAGGTGCCGCCGCGGCCATCCCTGGCGCTGACCCATAAGGTCAAGGGGGGAGAGATCACCCTGGCCGACCCCCGCGTGCGCCAACCCAACCTATCGATGACGTACATCGCGCCCAGTTATACGTTTGGCGGTCGCGACGCGGTGATTCCATTGGAAGTGTTGAACGAGATTCTCTCGGGCGGGCCGACCTCCCGGCTGTACCGGGATTTGGTGGTGAAGCGCGGAATCGCGGTGGACGCCGGGTCCTACTATGACGGGCAAAGCCTGGGACCGGGGCGTTTCGTGCTCTACGCCAGCCCCAAGCCGGGCGTTCCCTTGAGCCGTCTGGAAGCGGCGCTGAAGGAGGAGGTCCATGACCTGCTTGCGCGCGGCATTTCCCCCGAAGAACTGGAGCGCGCCCGGCGTTCCCTGCTCGCCAACGCCGTTTACGCTCGCGACAGCCTGAGTGCGGGGGCGATGGCGTTGGGCGGCGCCCTGGTTCAGGGACGCAGCGTCTACGACGTGGAAAGCTGGCCCGACCGCATCCGCGGCGTGTCGCGCCGCCAGGTCATGAGGGGCGCGCGTGAGGTGCTGGGGCGCCGAAACGTCGTTGTTTCACGCCTGATGGGCGCGCCGCACAAATCGAAGAAAACGGCGTCGCCGCCCCCTCCGCAAAGCGGCGGGGCCACGCCCGCCCCGACCCCTAAGAAAGGATCGTGATCGCCATGAAACGTTTTTTTTATGCCGCCATTTTCGTCATCGGGCTGTCTTCGTCCATGGGGTTCGGCGCTTCCGACGCCCACGCGATCACGGTCGAGCGCGTCGTCAGTCCCAAGGGCGTCGTCGCCTGGTTGGTGGAGGATCACACCAATCCGATCATCGCCATGAATTTCGCCTTCAGGGGCGGGGCGGCGCTCGATCCCAAGGGCAAGGCGGGGGTGGCCAATCTGGTTTCGGGCCTGCTTGACGAGGGCGCGGGCAAACTGAAAAGTCAGGCCTTTCAACGTCGGCTCCAGGATATCTCGGCCAGCTTGCGTTTCGACGCCGGGCGCGACACCTTCGCGGGCAGTCTGAAAACGCTGACCGCGCATCGCGATCGGGCCTTCGACTTGACCCGCCTGGCGCTGAGTGCGCCCCGCTTCGATCGTTCGGCGGTGGCGCGCATCCGCGCTCAGGTCGAGGCCGGACTGCGCTACGAGTCCGAAGATCCCGACACGGTGGCGACGAAGAAATTCTTCGCCACCGTTTTTCGCGGCCATCCCTACGCCCACTCGGTCGCGGGCACGGCGAAAAGCGTGCGTGCGATCACCATCGCCGACCTGAAGGCGTTTCACGATAAGTATATGACCCGCGGCAATCTGGTGATCGGCGTTTCCGGGGATATCACGCCCGCCGAACTCGCACCGGCGTTGGATCGGATTTTCGGCGCGCTGCCCGCCCACGGGGCTCCCACCAAGCTGCCCACGGTCGGGGCGCAAGGCAAAGGTCGCGTCGTGGTGGTCAAGAAAAACGTCGCGCAAAGCGCGATCGTTTTTGGCGAACAAGGGGTGCGCCGCAGCGATCCCGATTTCTATAGCGCTTATGTGATGAACTATATTTTAGGCGGTGGCGGCTTTACATCGCGGTTGTTCTCCCAGGTTCGCGAAAAGCGCGGCCTCGCCTACTCGGTGAGCAGTGGGTTGTATCCCCTCGACCACGCCGCTCTAATCATGGGCAACGCCGGAACCGCCAGTCCCAAGGCGGGTGAAACCATCAAAGTCGTGCGCGACGTGTGGCGGCGTCTGGGGACCGATGGGGCCACCGCCGGGGAACTGAAGGACGCGAAAACCTACCTTACCGGATCGTTCGCGCTGCGCTTCACGTCCAACGACGCAGTCGCCTCGATCCTCACGGCGATGCAATTGGAACATTTGGGTATCGATTATCTAGACAAGCGCAACGGTTATATTCAAAAGGTGACGTTGGCCGATGTCAACCGGGTCGCCAAGCGCCTGCTGAAGGCGGATGCCCTGACGTTCGTCGTCGCCGGCGACCCCAAGGGGAAGATCAAGGTACGCTGACGATCGGTTGGGCTTTTTCCGGGCGCGGAATATGCTAATGTCCACGCTCGGAGCCCCAACAGAATCAAGAGCGTCACGCCCATGCACTACCGCCATACCATTCGCGACTGTTTCGCCGAGCATATCGGAGAGCGGGGGCTGAGCGCGGACGAGTACCAAGGCGCGATGACGCGCGCAAAAGACGCCCACGTTTGGCTGTCCGAGCGCTATCGGGCCCGCGATCTGGCATTGCTGCACCTGCCCGAACAGCATGGCGATCTGGACCGCTTGCGCCCCATCGCCGAAACTTTCCGCAAGCGGTTTTCCGATGTCGTCGTGCTCGGCACCGGCGGCTCGTCCTTGGGCGGACAGACCCTTTACGCCCTCGCCGACAGCGGTTTCGGCCCGACCCGGGGTGGCCCGAAGATCCACTTTATCGACAATGTCGATCCTTATACCTTCGAGAGCCTGTTCGACCTGATGGATCTGGAGCGCACCGGATTTATCGTCATTTCCAAATCGGGCGGCACCGCGGAAACGGTGGCTCAATTTATTTCCTGCCTGGATCGCTTCATGATGCAATGTGGGCGCGACCGCGCGGCGGAACATGCCCTGGTGATCACCGAGCCGGGAGGCAATCCCCTGCGTTCGCTGGCCAATCGTCTCAATTTGCCGGTTCTCGATCACGACCCCGAGATCGGCGGGCGTTTTTCCGTGCTTTCCGTGGTCGGCATATTGCCGGCGATGATCGCCGGGCTGGATCCGTTGGCGATACGCCGGGGCGCGGGCGATGTCTTGCGCCAGACCCTGGACGCTTCGGATATGAACGCCGCCGCCCCGGTCGTGGGCGCGGCGCTGAAGGTCGGGTTTATCGAAAACCGTCACGTCGCCAGTTCGGTGCTGATGCCTTATGTCGATCGGCTTTCCCATTTCGGCCTGTGGTTTCAACAATTGTGGGCGGAAAGCCTGGGCAAGGAGGGCACCGGAACGACGCCGGTGCGCGCCATGGGGACGCGCGACCAGCACAGCCAGATGCAGTTGTACCTGGATGGCCCGAAGGATAAAATGTTCACCCTGGTGACGCTGGACGTCGCCGGCGAAGGCCGCCTGATTTCCACCGCCCTGGTCAAGGAAGACGCGCTGGGCTACCTCAACCGCAGGCGGATGGGTGATTTGTTGGAGGCCGAACAGCACGCCACCGCCGTCACTCTGGCGCGCAACGGCTGCCCGACGCGCTTAATCCAATTGGCGCAATTGA
Organism: Varunaivibrio sulfuroxidans; assembly: GCF_029318635.1. NCBI lineage: Bacteria > Pseudomonadati > Pseudomonadota > Alphaproteobacteria > Rhodospirillales > Magnetovibrionaceae > Varunaivibrio > Varunaivibrio sulfuroxidans. Next base: position 2,275,739 of record NZ_CP119676.1, read on the forward strand.
ACGAGACGACGCTGGGGGCGTTGTTGATGCATTTCATGTTGGAGACGATCCTGGTCGCGCACATGCTGGGGATCAACGCTTTCGACCAACCCGCGGTCGAAGAGGGCAAGCAGTTGGCGCGTCGCTTCCTGGGGGAGATGTCGTGATCGGAGATACGCCCACTGCGATCACCGGCGCGGCGGCGATCCGTCTGCTGCCGGAAAATTTAATCAACCGCATCGCCGCCGGCGAAGTGGTCGAACGTCCGGCCAGCGCGCTCAAGGAACTGGTGGAAAACAGCCTCGACGCCGGGGCGCGCCAGATCGACATGGTGTTGCGCGATGGTGGGCGCACCCTGATCGCGGTTAGCGACGACGGACGAGGAATGACGGCGGAAGAAATGAGCCTGGCGGTGGAACGTCACGCGACATCGAAGTTGAGCGACGATAGCCTAACCGATATCCACACCTTGGGGTTCAGGGGCGAGGCCCTGCCCTCGATCGGGGCGGTGGCCCGCCTGAGCATCACGTCGCGCACGGCGGCGGGGGAAACCGCCTGGGCGCTGCGCGTGGACGGCGGGCGCAAGGGCGCGGCGCGACCGGCGGCGTTGGGCCGGGGCACCCGGGTCGAGGTGCGCGATCTCTTTTTCGCCACCCCGGCGCGCCTGAAATTTCTGAAAACCGCGCGCACCGAACTGTCCCACGCCCAAGATATCGTTAATCGCTTGGCGATGGCGCATCCCGAAGTCGGGTTTTCCCTTTCCGATGGGACGCGCACGCTGATAAAACTGCCGCCGGTGGGTGATGATCCGTGGACGGGCCGGCTCGAACGCCTGGGCGCGATCATGGGGCGCGACTTCGCCACCAACGCGCTGCCTATCGACGCCCGGCGCGAGGGGCTGCGCCTGACCGGCTACGCCGGGCTGCCGACCCTCAACAGGGGCAACGCGCAGCACCAATTTCTGGTCGTCAACGGCCGCCCGGTGCGCGATAAGCTGTTGTTCGGCGCGGTACGCGGGGCGTACCGCGATTTCCTCGCCCACGACCGCTATCCTTTGTTGAGCCTATTTCTCGACCTGCCGCCCGAGATGGTCGATGTCAACGTCCATCCGGCCAAGACCGAGGTGCGTTTTCGCGACGCCGGTCTGGTCCGCGGCCTGATCGTCAGCGCCCTCAAACACGCCCTGGCCGAAGCCGGGCACCGCGCCGCGACCTCGGTGTCCGAGACCGCCCTCGGCGCGTTCCAGGCCGAAGGCGGGGGCGTGTTCGGAAATACTTTTTCGCGCGCGGGGAGCTTTTCGCCGAATACGCAAAGCCGGGAACTTTCCGAGCGCGCCGCGATCTTTCACGCCCCGTTGCCCAACCTGGATGGTGCGCCCAGCGCGCGCGCCGATGGGGCGTCGCCTAACGAGGCTATGGAAGGGGGCGCGGCGGAGGCATATCCCGGTGCGTATCCCTTGGGCGTCGCCCGCGCCCAACTGCACGAAACCTACGTCGTCGCCCAAACCAAAGACGGCATCGTTATTGTCGATCAACACGCCGCCCATGAACGCCTGGTCTATGAACGCATGAAACAGGCGCTGGCGTCGGGCGGGATCAAGCGCCAGGGCCTGCTGATTCCCGAAGTGGTGGAGTTGGGCGTGGACGACGCGGCGCGCGTGTTGGCGCGCGCCGGGGAGCTGGACGAACTGGGGTTGGGCGTCGAGCCGTTCGGCGACGGCGCGGTGGTGGTGCGCGAAACTCCCGCCTTGCTGGGCGCGGTCGATGTGCAAAAGCTGGTGCGCGATTTGGCCGACGATCTCGCCGAAACCGACGACGCCTTGGCGTTGAAGGACCGCCTCGGCGATGTCTGCGCGACGATGGCGTGCCATGGCAGCGTGCGCGCCGGACGCGGCCTGAACGCGCAGGAAATGAACGCCCTCTTGCGCGAAATGGAGGCGACCCCCCATTCCGGGCAGTGCAATCATGGCCGCCCGACCTATGTCGAACTGAAACTGGCGGATATCGAAAAATTGTTCGGCCGGCGCTGATCGGGGCCATCGCCAATCGGGGCTGGAGCCAATCGAAGTTCGGCGCAAAAAAACGCACCCATCGGATGATGGGTGCGCGGGAGGGCTGAGGGGAACGGGCGTTCGTCGTCGCGCCCATTGAAAACCGCTTATGAAAACCGCTTACGCGGGATCGACGGATTTTTTCTGCATTTTGCAGGCGAAGCCGAGCAGGAAGGTCAGCGCGCGCTGGGTTTCCGGCTTGCTCAGCATGCGCACGGTGGCCAGCATGCCGCCCTCGCTGGGCCGCGTCGCCAGTTCGTCGGCGGCTTCCTGCATCGCCTCCTTGGCGTTGTGGGCGAGGGTCGCGATTTCCTCGGTGGCGAGGTTGGTCATCATGTGTTCGACGAAGACGAACAAGCGTTCGACCATCGAATCGGTCATCGCCGCGCGCGCCCCGTGGAGCAGGGCGACAAGGTCGAAAAGCGTGGTCATCGCGCCGCTGCGATGCATTTCGCCGACCCCTTCGATAAGGGCGATCACGGCGTCCTTGGTGTCTTCGTCGTTGAGTTTATCGACCACCTCAAGGACGTTGCTTCCGGTGATGGCGAGGCGTTCGACCATGGTGTCGCTGAGCGAATCCTGGGCCGCCTGGATCAGGCGCAGCGGGCCGTCGGGGTCGTTCTGCGCTATGGCGGCGGTGGCTGTGTCGGTCATGTCATCCCCTCCTTACAACAGGCCCTTGGCGGACAACCAATAGAGCCGGTTGTAGGCCAGTTTGAACCAATGGATCATCTGCGACGGCGCGCCCGGGTTGGGCGGCGTGGCGTAGTCGAACCAGACGTAGGTCCCGCTGCTCAACCCGGTTTCGACGAAACAGAACACCTTGCCGTCGTAATCGCGCGCCATGCGCCCCTCGGTAAGCAGCGAGGTCAGGTTGTCGATAATGGTGTCGGCCTCGAAATGGGCGGTCGATCCGGCTTTCGAGATCGGAATATTGGTGGTGTCGCCGCAGATGAAGACGTTGTCCGAGCCTTCGTGCAGCAGGCTTTTCTTATCGGTGGGCACCCAACCCCCGGCGCCGAGGTTCGATTCGGTGATGACCTCGGCCCCGCTGTGGGGCGGGATGGTGACCAGCATGTCGTAGTTCAGCGTCACGCCCTCTTCCGAGGTGATGGTGTGGGCCGCGGGATCGACCTCCTTGGTGTTGAAGAAGGTTTCGTACTTGATGCCCAGGCGGTCCATTTCCGGTTTCGACCAGTGGGCGACCGGCTCCAACGCGTGCAGGCGACCGATCGGATAGGTGTAGGTCAGTTCGACCTTGTCGGCGATGCCCTTTTTCTGGAAATAATCGTGCAGCATGAAGGTGATTTCTAACGGCGCCACCGGGCACTTGTGCGGGGCGTTGACGTTGATCACGATCTTGCCGCCTTCGAACGCGCCGAGGGCCTCGCGCATCTTGCGCGCGCCGTCGAGGTCGTAAAACCAGTGCGCGCCCTCGGCCATTCCGGGGATGTTCTGCGGCATAATGCGCGACCCGGTGGCGATCACCAGATAATCATAGTCGTATATCTTGCCCGAACGGGTGGCGACTTGGCGTTTTTCGACGTCGATGTGTTTCGCCGGGTCGATGTGATAAGGCACCCGCCGGTCGAGGACTTTGCGTTGCTCGCGGAACAATTCCTTTTCGCGAATTTTGCCGAAGGGAATATAGAGCAGACCCGGCTGGTACATGTGTTGGTCGGACGTGCCGAGCATGGCGATCGACACCGCGCCGCTTTTCAGTTCCGCGCCCAACTGGCGACATAGCCCGTTGGCGATGATCGTGCCGGCGAGCCCGCCGCCGACAATCAGAATTTTCTTTGACATTGCTGGTCTCCCTATTTGCGGTGTTTTTGCTGTTTTTTCCGTGTGTAAGCGTGCGGAGTCCCCCCGGATTCCGTCCGGCGCGGCGAATTTATTTCGCCTTGCGCACGACGACGCTCCAGGCGTCGTCGTCCCGTTGCGTCACGCCGACCATCTCGTGGCCGACCTTGGCGACCCATTCGGGGACGTCGTTGGCGGTGCCCTTGTCGGTCGATAAAATTTCGATTTCATCGCCGATGTTCACCAGTTTCAGGGCGGCGATCAATTCCATCAGGGGACCGGGGCAGAAGGCCCCGCGGGCGTCTATGGTCGTGCGTTCGCTCATGGTGTCGTCTTCTCCGTTGGCGGTGATTGGTGGGTTCACAGGGTCATCAGTTGCCCGGTTTCGGCGTCGGAAAGAAACTTGGTTAGGCCCATCTGGCCATCGAACAGGCCGTCTGTCAGGGCGTCGTCGTCCCAGCCCAGGACATCCATCACCATCGAGCAGGCGTGCATGCCGATCTCGCCGAGCATTTTCCCTTGGCCGAACAGGTCGATCGGGTCGGGCACTTGTTTTTTGCCCAGGGTTTGTGAAAACGGGGCCTGTTCGGCGTAACGCGCAGCGCCTTTGCGGTCTTTGGCGAAAACTTCGATCGCCCCCATCGAGACGAAAACATGGACCGGGCGTTCCGACACGGCGGCGATGGAGGCCACCATCGCGGCCATTTGAACGCGTTCGCGTTCGGCGGAACAGAGCAAGATGTAAAGTGGCAAAGTCGCCATGAATATCCCCTTATCGTAGATTGGACTATTCATTGTCTAGCCGAAGATCGGGACAATTTCCACATAAAAAAATTGTAAAATTGTCCCGTTTTGACCTGTGATAGACGCAATTATGGCGTCTACATTAGGGAAAAATTATATGCAAAAATAATGCTTTAACAAAAGAGCCGCGGATAATTAACGCCCATTCCACTGTAGAAAGAGAACGCGGGCGGCGCCCCAGGTCTTGTCCTTGAGCAGGGTGAAGCCCTGCGGTGGGGGGAACTCTTCCTGGGCGGCGACCTCGACGACGCACAGCGCCCCGGGGGCGAGCCAGCCGTGGGTCTGGAGTTTTTGCACCGCAAGCGGGGCCAGATTAGCGCCGTAGGGCGGGTCGAGAAAAGCGATGGCGCACGGCGCGGCGGCCTTGCGCGGCGGGGCGAAAATCCGCCGGGCGTCCATGCTTAGGGTCAAACTGCGCGCCGTCTCGCCCAGGGTGGCGACGTTGCCGGCGATGATGCGCGCCGCCTGGCGGTCGTGTTCGATGAAGGTGGCGAAGCGCGCGCCGCGCGATAGCGCCTCCAGGCCCAGAGCCCCGGTGCCGGCGAAGACATCGACCACGGCGGCCTCTTGGATCGGCGCGGGCAAGCCCAAACCGTGCGCGATGACATTGAAGATCGCCTCGCGGGCGCGATCGGCGGTCGGCCGCGTGCCGGAGCCCTTGGGCGGGGCAATCGCCCGGCCCTTGTGGACGCCGCCGACAATCCTCATGACGACCGGGAGCCGCGGGGTTTTGTCTTGGCGGCAGTCTTTGGCCCAGGCCTGGGTCCGGCCTTTGATCCGAGTTTTGTTCCGGGTTTGGTCCCGGGTTTGGTCCCGGGTTTGGTCCCGGGTTTGGTCCCGGGTTTGGTCATGGTCTTACCGTCGGGGGTGGTCTTGCGCGCCGTGGGGCGGTCCGCGCCCAGTGCGCTTTTAGCGGCTTCCCGGCGTTGGGGCTTGGCGGCGGTCTTCGTTCCGGCGGCGCCTTGGCGCGCCGCCGAAGAGGCCGGCGCGGCGTCATCCTTGGCGGGGGGCTTCAATTTAAGTTTATAGCGCGGTCCGCTCTTGGCTTTCGGTTTTGCCCATCCGGTGCGCCCGGCTTTGTCTTTCGCGGCGCTGTCGGGGCGCATCGCGCCGCCCAGGGCGTCGTGCAATTGACGCCGGGGCACTTCCTCGAACGCACCGCGCGCGATCCGGCCCAGGTGAAACGGACCGAAGGATATCCTGAGCAGGCGGTTGACCTGTAGGCCGATGTGCTCCATCACCTTGCGAATTTCGCGGTTCTTGCCCTCGCTCAGCGATACCGTCAGCCAGGCGTTGCGCCCGGTCTGGGTGTCGATGGTGACCTGGATCGGTCCATAGGTGACGCCCTCGACGGTGACGCCGCCACCGAGGGCGGCGATTTTTTCGGGATTGGGCGTGCCCAGGACGCGGACCCGGTAGCGCCGTACCCAGCCGCGCGAGGGTAGCTCCAACGAACGGGCCAGCGCGCCGTCGTTGGTGAGCAGCAAAAGCCCTTCGGAATTGAGGTCGAGCCGCCCCACGGAGACCACCCGGGGCAGGCGTTTCTTCAGTTTGTCGAAGACGGTGGGCCGATCCTGTTCGTCCTTGTGGCTGGTCACCAGTCCGGTCGGTTTGTGGTAGAGCCACAATCGCGTGACGTCGGCCTCGGGCAGGGGCTTGCCGTCAACCAGGATGGCGCTGGAAGGCAGGACCCTGACGGCGGGAGTGTCGAGGACACGGCCATCGACGCTGACCCGGCCCTCGGCGATCATTTTTTCGCCGTCACGGCGCGAACAGACGCCGGCGCGCGCCAGCACCTTGGCGATCCGCTCGCCTTCGGGCTTCGCCGTGACACCGGATGGGGGCGTATCGTCCGGCGTGGCGGCGGCGGGCTTCGCGGGGGGGCGTGAGGCGGTCATGGTTTTTCCAAATGTGGGGGCCGAGCCTTGGTATCGGCGTAATTGCCGGCGGCGTCAACAAAAGCCGCGATCAGGCGGCTGTCGGCGGGGGTGATTTCGAATTCCGGGTGCCACTGCACGCCGATGCAGAAGGTTTGCCCGACCGCCTCGACGCCTTCGATCACGCCGTCGGGGGCGCGGGCGTTGACGCGCAGCGCCTTGGGTTCGCCGCTCTTGTCATTGAAGAGGGCGGCTTGATGGTGGGCGCTGTTGACGCCGATCGTTCCCGCGCCGATGATCTGCGCCAACCGGGTGCCGGGGACGATGTCCACGTTATGGCCGACTTGGTCGCGGGGATTGGGTTGCTCGTGGGCCAGCGCGCCGGGAATTTCGTCGGGAATGTGCTGAACCAACGCCCCGCCGAGGGCGACGTGGAGCAGTTGTTGTCCGCCGCAGATCGCAAGCACGGGCATGTCGCGCGCCAACGCTCCTCTCAGCATCGCCAATTCGAAACCGGTGCGGGCGTCCTTGGTGGTGACTTTGTGGTGGCGATGATCCGCGCCGTACATGGCGGGGTCAATGTCGAAATCGCCGCCGGTGACGAGCAGGGCGTCAATCCGTTCGAGGTAGGCGTCGGCAAGCGCGCTCCGGTGGGGCAGCGCCACCGGGACGCCACCCGCCGCCGCGATCGCCCCGGCGTAATTTTGGCGCAGGGCGTACCAGGGAAATTTCGAATATCCGCCCGCGTTTTCGCTGTCCAGGGTGATGGCGATCAGGGGAGGTCCGGGTGGGATAAGGGATGTTTTCATGACCGTGATTTTAGGGCCGCGCGCGCCAATGGGCAACCGCGGCGTCGGGGCTTGACCACTGGGGCGCCAAAGGCCACTGTTGGGGATGATGTCTTCGCGAAATTGCTGGATGGATCGTGCCTTCGACGCCGCCGCGAAGGCCGGCGCGCGCGGTGAAGTTCCCGTCGGCGCGGTCCTGGTCGATTATCGAAACGACCGGTTGTTGTCGGCATGCGCCAACCGCACCGAGGAACTGTCCGACCCCACCGCCCATGCCGAAATTCTGGCGATCCGCCGGGGTGGCGCGCTTATCGGCAGTCCGCGCCTGCCCCAGTGCGACCTGTATGTCACATTGGAGCCGTGTCCGATGTGCGCGGCGGCGATTTCCTTGGCGCGGATCCGACGGGTCTATTTCGCCGCCTATGATCCCAAGGGGGGCGGTGTCGATCACGGCGCACGGATATTCGACCAGGCGACCTGCCACCATCGACCCGAGGTCTATGGCGGCATCGACGAGCGGCGCGGCGGCGATCTTTTGCGCCGGTTTTTTCAGGCGCGCCGCTGAGGAAGAGTTCCCGGCAGGCGGGTTCTCCTTGTCCGGGGTCGCGCCATCGCTTAAAAGAAACACCGACCCATACGAACATTGACCCAATCAACGGGGGCCTCATGGCGGACATGACCAATAAGCTCGAACTGATCCAAGACGTTATCGATAAGGCGCGGGCGCGCGGCGCCGATGCGGCGGATGCGATTTTCGCCGAAGGCGTGTCGCTTTCCCTCGCCCGACGTCTGGGCGCGCTGGAAAATCTCAGCCGCGCCGAGGGCTCGGACATGGGGCTTCGGGTTTTCGTCGGTAAAAGCCAGGCCATTGTTTCGACCTCGGACACCGCGCCCAGGGCCCTGGACGCGTTGGTCGAGCGCGCCGTCGCGATGGCCCGCTCCGCCCCCGCCGATCCCTTCGGCGGGATCGCCGACCCGGCCCAGTTGGCGACGAATTTCCCCGATTTCGACATGTGCGACGCCATCGAACCGGACAGCGATTTGTTGTTGCGCTGGACGGGCGAGGCCGAGGACGCCGCGCGCGCTGTCAAGGGGGTGAGCAATTCCGAAGGCGCCGAGGCGGGATGGGGCAAAAGCGCGATCGCCGTCGCCGCCTCCAACGGCTTCGCGCGGGCCTACGAACGTTCGTCGTTCAGCCTCAGCGTCTCGGTGCTCGCCGGTGAGGGCACCGCCATGGAGCGCGACTACGATTACACCACCGCGGTGCATGCCGAGGACCTGAAATCTCCGACGGAAATCGGCCGCGGCGCGGGCGAGAAAGCGGTCAGGCGACTGAACCCGCGCAAGGTTAAGTCGGGAACCTTCCCGGTGATTTTCGATCCTCGGGTGTCGCGCACGATCCTGGGTCATTTCTCGGGGGCGATCAACGGCGCCGCCGTGGCGCGCGGAACATCCTTTTTGAAGGATAAAATGGATGCGCCCGTGTTTGCCAAAGGCGTTCAAATTATTGACGATCCGCACCGCAGACGGGGCCTGCGTTCGGCGGCGTTCGACGACGAGGGGGTCGCCACATCCCGGCGCGCGCTGATCGACGACGGCCGTCTGACGAGTTGGTTGTTGGATCTGCGCTCGGCCCGTCAGTTGGGGTTGGCCTCGACCGGGCATGCTTCGCGCGGTGTGTCCTCGCCGCCGTCGCCGTCATCGCACAACCTGTACATGGCGGCCGGTTCGCAAAGCCCCGCCGAACTGATCGGCGAGATCACAAGCGGGCTTTACGTCACCGAACTGATCGGGTTCGGGGTCAACGCCATCACCGGCGATTATTCGCGGGGCGCGGGCGGGTTCTGGATCGAAAACGGCGTCATCGCCTATCCGGTCGGCGAGATCACCATCGCCGGAAACCTGAAAGACATGTTCATGCAGGCGACGCCCGCCGACGATTTGGAGTTTCGTTACGGCAGCGATTGCCCGACGCTCAGGATCGACGCCATGACCGTCGCCGGGATGTAACGCGCGCTTTTCGAAGAAAGGTGCGGCGAGGGATAAAGCGTGAAAATTGGACGCCGTTTGATAAAGGCCATCGGCTCCCGCGAGACGGTTCGCGGCGTTCTGTGCTGGCTGGGCGCGCAATATATCCGTTTTGTCTGCGCCACCACCCGTTGGCGGCGCTTGGGCGATGACGTCGCGCAATCCTTTTGGGACGACGGCGCGCCCTTCATCGTCGCGTTTTGGCATCAGCGCATTTTATTGATGCACCATATCTGGCGGTCGCCCAAACCGATATCCATGCTGATTTCGCGCCATCGCGACGGACGGATCATCGCCCGCACGGTGGCCCATCTCGGGGTCGGCGCGATCGCGGGTTCCTCGGGCAAGGGCGGCGCGGGCGCTTTGCGCGAAATGGTGCGCACCTTGAAGCGCGGTGCGTATATCGGCATTACGCCGGACGGCCCGCGCGGTCCACGGATGCGCGCGGCGATGGGAATTATCGATGCCGCACGCTTGTCGGGCGCGCCGATCCTGCCCGCCGCCTACGCGGTGCGCCGGCGTAAAGTGGTGGCTTCGTGGGATCGCTTTATCATCGCTTTGCCGTTTACCCGAGGGGTGTTTATGTGGGGCGATCCGATCGTCGTGCCCGCGGACGCGGACCGGGACCGGCGTGAACGACTGCGTTTAAAGTTGGAAGAAAGCCTGAACGCGTTAACCGCCGAGGCCGATCGCCTATGTGGTCATGCCCCCATTCTTCCAGCCCCTATTCTTCCAGAGGATGATCCGCGCAACGAGGAGGGACGGTCATGATCCTCGGGCTTTATCGCGCCGCGATGAGGATGGGCGCGCCCCTGCTGCGGGTCTATCTAAGGCGCCGTCTGGCGCGCGGCAAGGAAGATCCGGCGCGTTTCGCCGAACGCCTGGGGATCGCCGGGCGGCCCCGCCCTGAAGGCCGCTTGGTTTGGGTTCACGGGGCCAGCGTCGGCGAGGCGGTGTCGGCGTTGCCCTTGGTCGCACGCATCTTGAACGCCCCCGGCGGCGGGCAAGTTTTGATGACCACCGGCACCGTGACCTCGGCCAAGGTCATGGCCGAACGCTTGCCCGAAGGGGCATTTCATCAGTACCTGCCGGTCGATCATCCCGATTATGTGCATCGCTTCGTCGATCATTGGCGACCCGATCTGGCGATCTGGGTGGAATCGGAATTTTGGCCCAACCTGTTGGGCGAAACGGCGCGCCGCGCAATCCCTCAGGTGTTGATCAATGGGCGCGTTTCGGCGCGTTCGTACCGGCGTTGGAACGTTTTTTTGGCGCGCCGCGGGATCGGGCGTCTTCTGGGGGCTTTCTCCCTATGCCTGGGGCAAAGCGTGGGGGACGCCGAACGTCTCGCCGCCCTGGGGGCGCAGGACAGCCGCTGCGTCGGCAATCTGAAATACGCCGCCCCGCCCCTGCCGGTGAGCGCCGCGGACTACGACGATCTCGCCGCGCGTCTGGCGGGACGACCGTTATGGTTAGGCGCGAGCACCCATCCCGGCGAGGAGGCCGCCTTGGCGCGCATCCACGCGGTGCTTAAGGACCGCCACCCCAAGTTATTAACCGTGATCGCCCCGCGTCATCCCGAACGAGGCGATCAAATCGCCCGCGACCTTCGCGCGATGGGGCTTCGCGTCGCCCGGCGCAGTCAAGGGGATGCCGTGACCGCCGCGTGCGATATATATCTCGCCGACACGATCGGGGAGTTGGGCCTGTTCTATCGTCTTGCGCCGATCGCATTCATCGGCAAATCTCTGATGGCGCGAGGTGGGCAAAATCCGATCGAAGCGGCGCGGTTCGGCTGCGCGATCGTGTTTGGCCCGGCGATGGAGAATTTCGCCGATATCGCCGCCGATCTCCTCGCCCGAGGCGCGGCGCGGCGCATTAGGGACGCGGCGGATCTGGAGCGCGCGCTCGACGTTCTGTTCGCGGACGTTCGGGCGCGGTGTGCGATGGGGGATGCCGCACAGACCATCGCGAAGGAACACGAACAGGTTCTCGACCGGGTCTTCGAAGCCCTAACGCCGTTCTTAGAGGTAAAGGGAAGCGGCTCATGATACGCGCCCCGAAATTTTGGCAAGCCGGGCGGGGCGGGCTTGCCAGTGCGGCGCTGCTGCCGGTGGCGGGGGTGTACGCCCTTGCGGGGCGATTGCGCGCCGTGTTCACCGCTTCGCGTAAAATTCCTGTCCCGGTTTTGTGTATTGGTAATTTGGTCGCCGGCGGGGCGGGCAAGACGCCGGTGGCGATCGATATCGCCGAACGGCTGCGCGCCCGAGGGATCGCCGTGCATTTTCTCAGCCGGGGATATGGCGGCGCGCATTTGGGATGCGTGCGCGTCGATCCGGCGCGCCATGGGGCGCGCGACGTCGGTGACGAACCGCTGTTGTTGGCCCGCCATGCCCCGACGTGGGTTTCGCCCGACCGGGTGCGCGGAGCGCGACGGGCGGTCGAGGCGGGGGCCGAGTTGATCGTGATGGACGACGGGTTTCAGAACCCGTCCCTGTATAAGGATGCCGCCTTGGTGGTGATCGACGGTGGGTTCGGTTTCGGTAACGGGCGGGTGATCCCCGCCGGGCCCCTGCGCGAACCGATCGAGGACGGCATGGCCCGCGCCCGCGCCGCCGTTCTGATCGGGGTCGATACCACCGGCTCCGAGCGCGTGTTGGATGCGCTCGATGGCGCGCCGCCGGTGCTGCGGGCGCGGATCGCGCCGTCGCCGGGCGGTGAGGACCTCCGCGGCAAGGCCGTTTTCGCCTTCGCCGGAATCGCCCGCCCGGCTAAATTCTATGCCACGGTGCGCGATGTCGGCGCGATTCTCCAGGGGGGACGGGACTTTCCAGATCATCATGTTTATGGCGAAAATGATCTTGAGGCGTTATCGCGGGCGGCGCGGGCGAAGAGCGCGATCTTGGTGACCACGGCCAAGGACGCGGTGCGCCTCCCTCGGCATTGGCGCGACAGAGTCCGGGTTCTCGATATACACTTGATCTGGGAAGCCCCCGCGGCCTTGGAGCGGTTTCTGGATGATGTGCTCGACGAAATGCGGTGTGCGCGGTGATGAAAATTGATCCAAACGAGCGACAAAGGCAGCGCCTCGGCTATGAGCGTGCGGCGACGCTCGGCGACCGGGTCGAGGCCTTTTTCGCTCATATTTTTTTCGCCGTCGTCGGTCTTTTACCCTTCTCCACGGCCTCGGCCATCGGCGGCTTTCTTGGCCGTCGGATTGGCCCGCGCGTCGGCGTCACCCGCCATGCCCGGCATAATCTGGCGCGGGCGTTTCCAGAAAAATCCGAAGCGCAAATCAACGCCCTGATTCGCGAAATGTGGGACAATCTCGGGCGGACCATTTTCGAATACCCGCGCCTTTCCCGCCTCGACGTCACCGCCGAAAACGGCCCGGTCGAAATCGTCGGCATCGAAAATCTCCGCGCCCTCGCCGCCCGTAAGGGGCCGGGCCTGATCGTCACCGCGCACCAGGCGAACTGGGAATTGGGTCCGCTGGTGGCGTCCGGCCACGGGATCACCGTGCATAGCATTTATCGCCCGCCGAGCAATCCGCTGATGCTGGATTTTTATCTGTCCCGGCAGGTCGGCGCGGGCAGCTTGATCCCCAAGGGCGCGAAGGGTGCGCGCTGGGCTTTGGAAAAGTTGAAGCGGGGTGAAATCGTGGCGATCGTCGCCGACCAGAAAATGAACGACGGCATCGCCGTGCCCTTTTTCGGGCGCGACGCGATGACCGCCCCGGCATTGGCGCAGTTCGCCCTTAAGTTCGACTGCCCGATCGTCCCGGTGCAGATTGTGCGCACCGGCGGGCCGCGCTTTCGCGCCATTTTGCACCCGCCGATCACACTACGGCGCAGCGCCGATCGGCGCGCCGACGTCCTGGCGGGGATGACCCGCATCAACGCCATCATCGAGGGTTGGGTGCGTGAGCACCCGGCGCAATGGTTATGGGTGCACAAGCGCTGGGGTGATTGACGGGGGTCAAGGTATGCGGTGGGTGCGCTATTTGCCCTTTTTGGGCATCGGTCCCGCCAGAAGCTGGGGGTCGAGATGGGTGGAAAACCACGTCACGCCCCAATGCAGGTGCGGCCCCGTCGCCCGCCCGCTTTGACCGACGACGCCGATCGGCTGGCCGCGCCGGACTTTTTCGCCGTCATGAACCAGAATTTTGTCCATGTGGGCATAGACCGAAGTAATCGCGAAGCCATGGTCGATCATCAGCGTCTTGCCGGTGTAAAACATGTTGGGGACCGCGAGACGGACAACCCCCGGGGCGGGCGCGGTGATGACCGAACCGCGCGGGGCGGCGATATCGACTCCGTTATGGGGGTTCTTGGGAATGCCGTTGAGCACCCGCTGCGACCCGAACACCCCCGAGATCGGCCCCGTCACGGGCCAGGAAAAACCCTGGAGAAAGTACGGGACGGGGGTGTTCAGGGTGCGTACTTTCTTGATTTTGGCGTTGTCGGCCTTGATATGGGCGATGTCCTTGGGATTGGGCGTGACCTTGCGTTTGGCCAGCCCGTCGATGCGTTGGATTCGATATTTCCGGGAGGCGACCCTCAGGGTGCGACTTTCTCGGACGCCGTCCCCGAGCGTCAGTTCGAGATGGGCGGTGGGCTTGGCGTCGCGTCCGAAACCGAAGACGAAGTCTCCTCCCGGCGAGACCAGAAGCGTTCGCCCATCCAGCGTCACCGCGGTTCCCGGCGGAGCATGGCCGATCACCATGCCGCCCTGCGAGAAAGTCCCCTTCAGGCGCACGTCGGGACGGGCCGCTTGAAGGGGCGACGCCACCAAAATGCCGAGCGCGGTAAGGAAGGCGGCGTGAAGGCGTACATGCCGAGAGAATGTAGAACGGTATGGGCTCACAGTAGGTTTCCTTGACGGGGGAGGGCTTGGTCCGGGGTGGTTTTTTTCTTTCTTTTCGCCCTTTTCGCCGCCCCGTCGCCGCCCGGGGTCGGGATGGATTTGGCTGCGATCGCGCCGATCTTTCCGTCGTGAAATTCCAACGTGAGCGGGGTGCCCGGGGCAACGCCCTTGGCGGCGAAAACGGGCGTGTCCTCGGGACCGCGCACCAGGGCGAAGCCGCGGCCGAGCACATTGCGATAGGAATAGCTTTCGAGCAGGCGCGCGGCATGGGTCAGTTGCCGTCGCCGAGCTTCGCCGGCGTGGCCGATCGCCGTTTGCAGCGCCGCGGCGAAGCGCGCCAATCGTTCGCGTCCCCATCCAATCTGGTGGCGCGGTGGGCGCAATCGGGCGGCGAGGCCGTCCAGGCGCGCCCGTCGCCGCGCCGCGCCACCGCCCAAGGCGCGCGCCAATCGTTCGCTCCAATCGTCGAGGCGCTGGCGGGCGTTCTCGGCGATTATATCCAGTTTCGGCAGGCCGTGGGCGACGGCCTTCAGACGCAGGCGGCGCTCCTTGAGACCGCGTCCAAGCGCCATGGCCAATCGTCCGCCATCATCCATCACCTGAGCGATCAGGTCGGCGCGCACCGGCACCGCCATTTCCGCCGCCGCGCTTGGCGTTGGCGCGCGCCGGTCGGCGGCATGGTCGATTAAGGTGGTGTCGGTTTCGTGACCGACGGCGGAAATGAGGGGGATCGTGCTGTTCGCCGCGGCGCGGACCACGATTTCCTCGTTGAAGGGCCACAGGTCTTCGAGCGATCCACCGCCCCGCGCCACGATCAAGACATCGGGGCGAGGCACTGGACCGCCCGCGTCGATGGCGCTAAAGCCGTCGATGGCGGCGGCGATCTGGGCGGCGGCGGCCTCGCCCTGGACCTGGACGGGCCACACCAGGACCCGCCGGGGAAAACGGTCGGCGAGGCGGTGCAAAATGTCGCGGATCACCGCCCCGGTCGGCGAGGTGACGACCCCGATGACCTCGGGAATGAAGGGGATGGGGCGTTTGGCGTCGGCGTCGAACAGCCCCTCGGCGGCGAGTTTTTTCTTGCGCGCCTCAAGCATTTTGAGCAGTGCGCCCTCGCCGGCCAGTTCCATGGCCTCGATCACGATTTGATACTTCGAACGTCCGGGATAGGTCGTCAGGCGGCCGGTGGCGATGACCTCCATGCCGTCCTCCGGGCCGAGCGAAAGTCGCCCCACCGTGGCGCGCCAGCAGACCGCGTCGATTACCGCGTCTTCGTCCTTCAGCGCCATGTACAGGTGCCCCGAAGGGGCGCGCTTGAAACCGGAAATTTCGCCGCGCACCCGAACCCGGGAAAACGCCGCCTCGACGGTGCGTTTCAGATCTTGGGAAATTTCGCCGACCGAGAGGACGGGAAGATTGTGATCGATGTCATTCATGCTTTGGTATTCACTCCGGGCATTGTGTATGTATGATACCTTGAAGAGGATACGCGCGGAGAACAAACTTGAAGTGAGCCTTGAATTTCTTTACTCGGGTTTCTTTAAGGGGTGTGCGGCGGTATGGTGCGCGATGTTATCGCGCCGCGCGGCGCAGGAAAAACTCAAGGACGGGAACGCAATGAATATTTTGGTGGTCGGATCGGGTGGACGTGAACATGCGCTGTGTTGGGCGATCACGCGTTCTCCGCGCTGCGCCAAGCTGTATTGCGCGCCGGGTAACGCGGGGATCGCCGATGTCGGCGAATGCGTCGATATCGCCGCCGACGACATCGACGCGCTGGTGTCGTTTGCGCGCAGCCACAAAATAGATCTGGTGGTGATCGGCCCCGAGGACCCGTTGGTCCTCGGTCTTGCCGACCGCCTGGAGGCGTTGGGCATCGCCGCGTTCGGCCCCAGCGCCGCCGCCGCGCGCCTCGAAGGCTCGAAGGCGTTCATGAAGGATTTCCTCTCCAAATACGAAATCCCCACGGCGCGCTACGACCGTTTCGACGAACCGGACGAGGCCAAGGAATACATCATGCGCCACGGCGCGCCGATCGTGATCAAGACCGACGGCCTGGCCGCGGGCAAGGGCGTGATCTTGTGTCACAACGTCAACGAGGCTTATGCCGCCATCGACCACATGATGACCGAACGGGTCTTCGGGGCCGCCGGGGATACCGTCTTGATCGAAGAATTTCTCGAAGGCGAGGAGGCCAGCTTCTTCGCCCTGGTCGATGGCGTGCATGCCGTCCCTCTGGCCTCGGCGCAGGATCACAAAGCCGCGTTCGATGGCGACACCGGTCCCAATACCGGGGGCATGGGGGCCTATTCTCCTGCGCCGGTGGTGGACGCCGCGATGCAGCAGCGCATCATGGACACCATCATCACCCCTGCCGTTCAAGGCATGGCCAAGGAGGGACACCCCTTTAAGGGGGTGCTGTTCGCCGGGATCATGATCACCGAGGACGGCCCGAAATTATTGGAATTCAACGTTCGTTTCGGCGATCCCGAATGCCAGGTTTTGATGGCGCGGTTGCACAGCGACGCCCTCGACATGTTGGAGGCCTGCGCCAAGGGGACCTTGGACAAGGTGCTTTTGCGTTGGCGCGAGGAAAGCGCGCTGGTCGTTGTGATGGCCACCAAGGGGTATCCCGGGCGCTATGAAAAAGGCGGCGAGATTAAAGACCTGAAAGCCGCCGCCCATCATCCGGGCGTGGTCGTTTTCCATGCCGGAACGAAGCTCGACGGGGATCGGGTCCTGGTCAACGGCGGGCGCGTGCTGGGCGTCACGGCGCTGGGCAAAACGGTCAAGGAGGCGCAAGTCCGCGCCTATGAAGCGGTGGACAGCATCGATTGGCCCGAAGGTTTTTGCCGTCGCGACATCGGTTGGCGGGCGATCGCGCGCGAAGCCAATGTAAGAAAAACCAAGTCGGCGGCCAAGACGACGGTCAAGCAAAGTTGACGCGATGGACGATCAAACCCGTACCAAACCGGAAGTCGCCGCCTTTCGCGGTCTCGTCGCGCACCTGCACGCGATCACCAGCGGCCATCACGAGGGCTGATTCTCAAAAATTGAGGCGGGTCGAAAACGGCCTGTCCCACCGCCTCTTGCTTCTCCACACCCGGTTTACGATACCCGATTTACGACGTCCGGCATTTGGCGATCCACTTCGCCGTCAATTTTTCCTGCACGCCGTTGAGGCCGAGGCGCTGGTGTAGCGACGGAAAATCGACCCGGTCGAGGTTTTGGTCCTGGTTGAAGCAGGAAAAGACCACGGTTTCCTCGCCGGTTTCGGGGTCTTTGTGCAATTGCAGGCACTGGGCGCAAATTTCCTTCATCATGCACTGCATCGGCGAGTTTATCGACCCGATGGCGACGTGATCGGCTTTCAGGTAGGGCTTGAGCACGCCGTGGCGCGCTTGGGCGACGGCTTGCATCATGCGGTCCGACCCGATCGCGACCAGGCGATCGACATCGCCCATGGGGATCGGCTGCGCGCCCAGCTCGCCCTTGGCGTAGGCGGCCATCGCCGCGACGATGTTGCCGGTGAACGCCGTGTCCTGAGGGCGGTCCGGGTTGGGCGTGAACCCGGGGGCGGTATCCGCGCACCAAACGATGGCGTCGGCGGCGGCCTCGATATTGGGTACGTGATAGCGGTCGTCGGGGCTTTTGTAACCGGCGAAATAGAGGACCTTTGAGCCCGCCTTGCGCAGGGCTTGGCCGATCGAAAAAAGCACGGCATTGCCCAGCCCGCCGCCGGCGAGCAGGACGGTTTCCCCGCCCGGCGTTTCCGTGGGCGTCCCGGTGGGACCCATCAGGACGACCGGCTCGTCGGGTTTCAGGTCCTGGCACAGTGAGGACGATCCGCCCATTTCCAGAACGATCAGCGACACCAGACCGTTATCGACATCGACCCAGGCCCCGGTCAGGGCAAGTCCTTCCATCGCCATGTGGGTTGAATTCTTGACATCGGCCAGGACCTCGAAATTTTGCAGGCGGAAGAACTGTCCCGGCTTGAAGGCCGCCGCCGCCATCGGCGCCTTGACGACGACCTCGACGATATTCGGGGTCAGCCGTTCGACGCGCACCACCCGGGCGCGCAGGCCGTCGTTCAGACGCCGGGCCAGGTCTTCGGGGCCCGGGCCCTCGACGGGACGCTTGCGCAGGACGGTATCGACCACAGGGAAACCCTGCTTGGCGCTGGCCATCGCCTTGACCACATTGCCCGCGAACGAGGGATGCAGATCGCCGAAGAAACTCATCGCCCGACCGTCGTCGCGCACTTCCATCAAGACCTCGACCGCGTCGGGTTTGGCCGAGCGTTCGGGGGTCACGGGCTGTCCATCCTCGCCCACGGCCTGAAAAAACTTGCCGTCCAGTCGGGCGAAGCGATCGTCCTCGCGCGCCAAAACGGTGTTGGGTTGGGTTCCCGCGGCGATGAGAATCGTTCGTGCGGGCAGCACGACGGTTTCGCCGCTGGGTCGGGGTCGGCCGTCCTCGCCGATTTCCTGGCGCGCCAATTTAAGGGCGCGGGCGTAGCCGTGCGCGTCGATCTCGACCGCGCTGGGCGAAAGCAACTCGGCGAAGCGAATGCCCTGTTCGAGCGCCTTTTCGATTTCTTCGTGGTTGAGGGTGTAACTGGGACTGGCGGTCATGCGCCGGCGATAGGCGATGGTCGCTCCGCCCCAGGCGTCCAACAGGGCGTGAATGCGGGTCGATCGGCTCTCGTGGGCGGCGGCGGCGCGTTCTTCGGCGATCGCCGCGCCGTGGCGCAGGAAATCCTCGGCGACGGCGGTTTCCTCGGCGCTCCAACCCTGGCGCACGCCCTCCTCGCCGAGATCGGCGACGAGGGTGTCGTAGCGGTTTTTGAACTTTTCCACCTGGGCGACGTAATAAGCCAGCGCCTCGGTCGCGGTGTCGATGGCGGTCAGGCCGCCGCCGATGACGACGACGGGCAGGCGGACCTGGAGGTTGGCCAACGAATTCATTTTCGCCGCCCCGGTCAACTGTAACGCCATCAGGAAATCCGAGGCCTGACGCACGCCGCGCGCCAGTCCGTTGGGAATGCCCAGTACGGTCGGTTTGCCCGCGCCCATGCACAGGGCGATATGATCGAACCCCATGGCGAAGGCGCTTTCCTTGGTGATTTGCGCACCGAAGCGCACGCCTCCGATGAGAGTGAATCTCTCTCGCCGTTCAACCAGAAGACGCATTATTTTAAGGAAATTTTTATCCCAGCGCACGGTGATGCCGTATTCGGCGACGCCGCCGAAGCCCGCCATGATGCGATCGTCGAGGGGCTCGCGGATGTCGGCGATGTCGCGGATCGGCGCGAAGGGAACGCGGGCGCCTAACGGAGTCACGCCACCGAGTTGGGGGTCGAGAGGCTCCAGCTTGGCCCCGTCGATGGCGATGACGGCGTGCCCTTCGTTAATCAAGTGATGCGATAAGGTCACGCCCGCCGGGCCGGCTCCGACCACGAGAACCTTATAGCCGCTGTCGTCCTTGGGCACGGGGCGGGCGAGGTTGAGCGGATTCCAACGCGTCAACAGGCTGTATATTTCAAAGCCCCAGGGCAGATCGAGGACGTCTTTCAAGGTTCGTGTTTCGACCTGGGGAATATCGACCGGGTCCTGTTTTTGATAGATGCAGGCCTTCATGCAGTCGTTGCAGATGCGGTGGCCGGTCCCCGCGCACAGGGGATTGTCCAGGGTGATCAGCGCCAGGGCGGCGATGGCGTGGCCCGCCGCCTTGGTCTTGTGCATTTCGGAAATGCGCTCCTCCAACGGGCAGCCCGCCAAGGTGATGCCTAGGGGATTGACGGTGAACGCGCCGGTCTTTTTGTCCTTTAATCCCTTGGCGCACGAATCCTTTCCCCGTTCGTGACAGATGACGCAGTAATTGGCTTCGTCCAGCGCGCCGGTCAAATCGCATCCCGGATCGGTAAGGGCGAAACCGGGGCGGTCGTGGATATGTTCGTCCGGGCCGGCCATCGCCGGGACGCCGTTCAAATCCCGCGCGGCGGTTTCGACCAGGTGATCGAAATTTGTTTTCGCCGGGGCGCGGAACACGATGTCGTCGCCATGGCGGGCGCGGCCCGCGGGGGTTTGCATCGCCCACGCCGCGTAGCGCGCCGCCAGGGCCAAGTTTTCGGCATTGGCGGCCTCGTCGTCGAGCCAGCCCATCACCATTTTGGCGAAGGAAAGCTGGGTCAATGGCCCGCCGATCTTCTCGGCCAGGGTGCGTTCCAGGGCCGTCCCGTCGATGTCGGGCAACGCGTCCGCGGGCACCGCCTTGGCGGCGCGGCGCTGCACGAACAGGCGTTTGCAGGCGTACAGCGGGGCCAATTCATGGTGCCGGGCGGCGAGGGCGCGCACCTCGGGGGCGATGGCGAACAACTCGGCGATAAAGTCGTCGAGATGGGGGCCGACGGCGACCAGCAAATCGGCGGTGTCCTTGGCGGTGAGGTCCGCTGGATTTTTACGCGCGTCGAGCAGGGCGCCGTGGAGATCCGGGTCGCCTTGTTTCAGGTGGTCGAGGAAGAGAGCGTCGATGGCGTGAAGGCCGGCCCGGTCGTACAGTGCGGAAAATTCAAGCCCGTGGGCCAGCGCGAGATCAGTCATGTATCGCCCCATCATCGTTAAACTTCGGTCGAACGGATTGTTTGCCAGACGGCGTCGCCCGGCATACGGTATGATCGTTGCGTTTTATAGCGGAGGGCGGCGCTTTTGCAAAGCCGGTTCCACATAAAAACAAAGTAAATTCGCCCTTTACGAAAGGGTTACCGGACGGAAAGGGGCCTTATGCGATGAATGCGCTGGTTTACGCAGGCGACGTCAGCGCCCGGGAATGCTGGGCCACCCTGGAAGATAGCGCCGGTGCGGTGCTGATCGACGTGCGCACGCCCGAGGAATGGGCCTATGTCGGGATCGTCGATCTTGCCGGATTGGCGCGCGACCCGTTGTACGTTCCCTGGCTGACCTATCCGAAAATGGCGCCCAATCCCGACTTCGCCCGCACCCTTACGGAGGCCGTCGGCGCGGACCATGAGCGCCCGCTGTTTTTTCTTTGCCGTTCCGGCCAACGCTCGGCCAGGGCGGCCGATGCGATGGCCGCCCTGGGTTACCGGCGGTGCTATAACGTCGCCCACGGTTTCGAGGGCGACCGCGACGCACATGGGCATCGCGGTACGGTTAATGGCTGGAAGGTCGAGGGATTGCCTTGGGTTCAAGGGTGACCGGGCCGCTTTCGCGTCCCGCGGTCGTCTCCTCGGTCAGGCGAGGGCCTGACTAAGGTCGTCCTTGAGGTCGTTAATGTCCTCGATTCCCACCGATAGGCGGACCAAACCGTCGCTTATTCCGACCCGGGCGCGTTCCTCGGCGCTGAGGCGCTGGTGGGTGGTCGTCGCCGGATGGGTGATCAGGCTTTTGGCGTCGCCCAGGTTGTTCGAGATGTCGATGGTTTTCAGGGCGTTGAGGGTGCGGAACGCCCCGGCCTTGCCGTCCTTCAGTTCGAAGGCGATCATGGTGCCGCCCTTTTTCATCTGGCGCTTGGCCAGTGCGTGTTGAGGATGGCTTTCAAGGCCCGGATAGACGGTCCGCTCGACGGCGGCGAAGGTTTCCAGGTGGCGGGCGAGTTCAAGCGCATTTTCACATTGACGGGAAACGCGCAGGTCCAACGTTTCCAGTCCCTTAAGCAGTATCCAGGCGTTAAACGGCGATAAGGACGGTCCGGTATTGCGGGCGAACGGACGCAGTTGGTCTTCGAAATAAGCTTTGTCGTTGGTGAGGATCGCACCGCCCAACGAGCGGCCTTGTCCGTCGATATGCTTGGTCGCCGAATAGGTGACGACGTCGGCGCCGAAATCCATCGGACGCTGAAGAACCGGCGAGGCGAAGGCGTTATCGACCACGACCCGCGCCCCGACGTCGTGGGCGAGGTCGCAGACGGCCTTGAGGTCGATCAATTCCAGGGTCGGGTTGGACGGCGTTTCCAGGAACACGGCGGCGGCGGGTTTTCCCAGGGCGCGCGCCCACTGATCCAGATCGGGGCCATCGACAAATTCCGTTTCGATCCCGTAGCGCGGCAAAAGATCGGCGATGATGTAGGCGCACGAGCCGAACAGGGCGCGCGCGGCGACGACGCGATCGCCCGCCTTGAGCGGTGCGATCAGGGCGGCGAACACGGCGGCCATGCCGCTGGCGACGCCCATGCAATATTCCGCCCCCTCGATTGCGGCCAGGCGGGTCTCGAAGATGGTGTTGGTGGGATTGGCGTAGCGCGAATAGACGTAGCGCGGATTTTCTCCGGTAAACGCCTGTTCGGCGGCCTCGGCGCTGTCGTAAACATAGCCCGAGGTCATGAACAGCGCTTCGCTGGTTTCGAAAAATTCACTGCGCTGCTGGCCACCGCGCACCAGACGGGTGGCGGAACGCCAGGAGGTTTCGTCTTTTGATCTGCTGCTCATGGGTATGCTCCGGACAAATAAAAATAAGCCTGCCGCGTGGCCAGGCCCATTGAACGAGCGCGGCCTTTTAGCGGGTTGTTTTACGTGGCCGCAAGCCGACCGGCCAAATCACCACGATGGTTAAAAAATGAAACCGATCGCGACGCGGGTCAAGCCTTTATCGTCGCGATCGCGCGATCGCGGGTGGGACGCCCGTGGGATGCCCGTGGGACGCCTGTGGGCGCGCGCGCGGCAAAAGCAGAAAAAAAGCCCTTGGGGGTTTCACATCCGCCGCGTTTGGCCCCATATTATCCCCCGATTCCCCCGCCCGCGAAAACGGCGACGACGGGGCGTTCACACAGTCAACTGAAGGTGCCAGCATATGAGCGATCTTGCCGCGACCGATGATCTTTTTTTCCAGCAAACCGGATTGGCCCGCGAACGCGCCGAAAAAATCGTCGATGACGCCCTGGCCGGCGCCGACGATGGCGAGTTGTTTTTGGAATACCGCCAGTCGGAAAGTCTGGTCTTCGACGACGGCCAGTTGAAGAACGCCAGCTTCGACACCACTCAGGGCTTCGGTCTGCGCGCGGTAAGCGGCGAGGTTACCGGATTTTCGCATGCCTCCAAGATCGACGAGGACGCCCTGAAACGCGCCGGAGAGACGGTCAAGGCGGTGGGGCGCGGCCACGGTGGGACCGAGGGGGCGAATCCCCAGGGCACCAATCGCCGCCTGTATATCGCCGATAACCCCCTCGATCTGGTCGATTTCGAAACCAAGGTCAAGTTGCTCGCCGATATCGACGCCTACGCTCGCGCCCGTGACGAGCGGGTGCGCCAGGTCTCGGTGTCGTTGGCGGGCAGTTGGCAGGCGGTTCAAATCTTGCGCGGCGGCGGCATGCGCGCGGGCGATATCCGCCCGCTGGTGCGCGTCAATGTTTCGGTCGTGGTCGGCCGGGGCGATCGCATGGAAAGCGGGAGCCACGGCGCGGGCGGACGGGTCACCTATGAGCGTTTCATCGATCCCGTCAGTTGGCGCGGCGCGGTCGATGAGGCTCTGCGTCAGGCCCTGGTGAATTTGGATTCGGTACCCGCGCCGGCCGGTGAAATGACGGTGGTGCTCGGCCCCGGCTGGCCCGGAATTCTCCTTCACGAGGCGATCGGCCATGGCCTGGAGGGGGACTTCAACCGCAAGAAGACCTCGGCGTTCGCCGGACTTTTGGGGCAACGGGTCGCCGCCCCCGGGGTCACCGTGATCGACGACGGCACCCTTGCCGACCGCCGCGGCTCGATCACCATCGACGACGAGGGAACGCCGTCGTCGTCCACGGTGCTGATCGAGGACGGCATTTTGAAAGGCTACATGCAAGATCGCATGAACGCCCGCCTGATGGGGATGGCCCCGACCGGCAACGGACGCCGGGAAAGCTTTTCCCACGCCCCGCTGCCGCGCATGACCAACACCTATATGTTGGGCGGCGATGCCGATCCCGGCGAAATTCTGGCCTCGGTCAAGGATGGCGTTTACGCCGTCAATTTCGGCGGCGGACAGGTCGATATCACCTCGGGCAAGTTCGTCTTCACCTGCACCGAAGCCTACCGTATCGAAAACGGCAAAGTCGGCGCGCCGGTAAAGGGGGCGACATTAATCGGCAACGGACCCGAAGTGCTGACCCGGGTGTCGATGATCGGCAACGACATGGCCTTGGACCCCGGGGTGGGAACCTGCGGTAAGGACGGCCAGGGCGTTCCCGTCGGCGTCGGTCAGCCGACCTTGAAGATCGACGCCTTGACGGTGGGCGGGACGGCGGCCTGAAGATCACGATTGAGATTGGGGCGAATCGAACGCCGCGCCCGGGCCCGGACTGATTTCAGAGGTGAATTCCGAACCGGCTTCGAGATCGCCTTTCGGGTCTTGTTCGGGGGGTGGCGGCGTCAGGGCGTGGGCGAACGATTTCCCGACGATTTTGGAAACCACGGCGTCCACGGCTTCGGAGTGGCAGAGAAAGGCCTGGGTCATTTCGGCAATCAGGGCCGGCGGCGATGGCGCGCGCGCGGCCTTGATTAATTTTTCGCCGGTTTCGTGCATCAGGGCATGAGGGATCTTCAGGCGTTGGTAATCCTCCACGGTGAAATAATGCCTGCCTTCGCTCGAAATCCATTGATCCAGCTGGCAATGTTCGGGCGCGTGCCGAAGTCCGAGCCTCGGCAGGGCGCGCCAATCGTCTCGATCGCTGTTGGGATCGGCGCTGCCCATCGCTAGGGCGAAAACGCTTTCCAGGATTTTACGTCGGTATGATAAGTGGTTGACCCAGGCGTTATATAGAATGCCGAGCCCCGACGACGGCCACGACGGTCGGCGGGCGATCAGGGCGGTCAAATCGTCCAGGGGTAGGGGGCGGCTCATCCAAAAACCCTGTGCCTCGTTGCACCCCGACGCCAGCAAATAACGGTAGGCGGCGGCGCTTTCCACGCCTTCGGCGACGGTTTTTACCCCCATTTCCCTGGCCAGATAAATGCTGGAGCGCACGATATGGGTGTTTTTGGCGTCCACGGTCATGCGCCGGACGACGCCCTGGTCGATTTTCAGCGCCGAAAACGGAATTTGGCTGAGAATATCGAGTGACGCATACCCAGTGCCGAAATCGTCCATCACGATGTCGATGCCCATCGCCACCAACTCACGCAGCGTCGCCATGGTTTGCGGACCTTTGTCGAGAAACGCCGATTCGGTGATTTCGATCTGAATATTGTCCGCCGATATCCGCTTGTCGCCGACGAAACTGCGCAGCATTTTGGCGAGATACGGAGAGAAGAGATCCCGCGCCGAAACGTTGAAGGCGATGCGGATGTCAGGCTTTGTTTTGCGAATACGTTCGATATCGTCGATCAGGGTGACCAACATCACGGCGGTGATGGTGGTGATGAAACCGCTGCTCTCGGCGTCGGGTAGGAACGAATCGGGCGAGACGAGAGTCCCGTCGGCGCGCTTCCAGCGCAACAAAGCCTCCGCGCCGGAAATTTTTCCATCGAGAAATGAAATTTTAGGTTGATAGTAAAAGCACAATTCTCCACCGTGCAGCGCGCGCTCAATGTCGTCGTGCGGTATTATCTTTTCGGGCATAGGGCCATTCCCAAATCAATCTTATAAATTTTTCGGCCCACAGACGGGGTCGCAGGCGCCTTTGAGTTTTAAACTTCCAACGCACGGCGCGGCAGTCGCGCCATGCGCGCGGTTTCCTCGCCCCGAATCGGGACGAGGGATCCTTGGCGCCGAATTCCCCAGAAACCCAGCGCCAAAGTTATTTTGATTATGTGAGAATACAGAGACTTAGCAAGGATTAGTAGGAATATTCCTTGAAAATAGGATCGATGTTTCCCTTCCATCGTCGCTCGAACGCCATCAGCAGGTCATCGGCAGGGGTGAGACCCGATTCGGCGATTTGAAAGAGCGGGTTGAGAAAGTGGGTTTCATCGCGTCCGACACCGTCCATTTTGGCGCGGCGTTCCAGTCCGCCGTGGGCGATTTCCAGAACGTCGAGGGCGATATCGCCGACATCGCCGCCGCGAAACGCCGTGGCGAGGGCCGTTTTGGGCACCTCGCGGCGCAGGAAGGCATGATCTTCCCGGCTCCAATCGTGGACGATGTCCCAGGCCTTGGCGCGGGCCGCCTCGTCGTACAATAGGCCGACCCAAAAGGCGGGCAGGGCGCATAAACGGTTCCAGGGACCGCCGTCGGCGCCGCGCATTTCCAGATAACGTTTCAAGCGCACCTCGGGGAAGGCCACGGTGAGATGATCCTCCCAGTCGGAGAGCGTCGGATATTCGCCGGGTAGGGCGGGCAGCTTGCCGGCCAGGAAATCGCGGAAGGACTGTCCCGAGGCGTCGATGTAGTGGCCGTCGCGATAGACGAAATACATCGGCACATCGAGCATGTACTCGACATATCTTTCGAAACCGAACCCTTCGTCGAAGACGAAGGGCAGCATGCCGCAGCGGTCGGGATCGGTGTCGGTCCAGATGTGGCTGCGATAGCTGAGAAAGCCCGAGGGCGCGCCATTGCGAAACGGTGAGTTCGCCCACAACGCGGTGGCGATCGGCTGCAGGGCGAGGGAGATGCGGAACATCTCGACCATCGTCGCTTCGCTGTCGAAATCCAGGTTGACCTGCACCGTGCACGTCGCCTGCATCATATCCAAGCCCAGAGTTCCGCGTGTCGGCATATAGCGGCGCATGATTTCGTAGCGATTTTTGGGCATCCAGGGCAGGGTATCGGTGGACCACTTGGGCTGATAGCCCAAACCGATGAAGCCGATCCCCAGCTTGGCGGCGATCGCCTTGACCTGATTGAGGTGCAGGCCGACCTCCTTGCAGGTCTGGTGAACCGTTTCCAGGGGCGCGCCCGACAGTTCGACCTGGCCCGCCGGCTCCAGGGTGATCGAACTGCCGTCGTCCATTTTCAGGGCGATCAGGTGGCCGTCCTCGAAAACGGGAAGCCATCCGAAGTTACGCAAACCTTCGAGCAGGGCCTTGATGCCGTTCTCGCCGCCGTATTCCAGGGGGCGTAGGGTTTGCAAGTCGTAAGCGAATTTTTCATGTTCGGTGCCGATCCGCCACTTTTCCTTGGGCTTGCAGCCCGAGGCCATGTACGCGATTAGGGTTTCCTTGTTGGTGACGGGTGCGCCCTGGGGCGCAGAGTCGATTGCCATGGTTCGCAAATCCTTATGTGGAGGAAGGGGCATTGTCGGTGGCGTCGTCGATGCAAGCATCGCCGGACGACAACATCAGGTGGCAGGCGAGCGCGACCAGCGCCGCCGTTTCGGCGCGCAAAATACGAGGCCCGAGGCTAACCGGGAAGACGAAAGGCGCTTTGTCGAGTAAGGCGACTTCATCACGGGAAAAACCGCCCTCCGGGCCGATCAGGAAGGCGCGTTCTTGCACCTCTGCGACGTTCTGCAGAGCTTGGGCGATGGGGGGCGCGGACAGGCGTTCAACGGCGGCGAACAGGGGGGGGGCGCCGACCGGCAGGCGTTCCCATTGGTCGAGAAGCTGCGCGAGGGCGATCGGCGCGTCAACGGTGGGCAGCGTCAGGCGTTCGCATTGTTCCGCCGCCTCGCGGGCCTGGGCCCGGAGGCGCGCCACGTTGACGCGGCCGACATCGGTATGGCGCGTAATCACCGGGGACAGCCGCGAGACCCCCAGTTCGACGGATTTTTCGACGAGGAAGTCGAGGCGCGCCTTTTTCAGGGGGGCGAAAATCAGGCGAACGTTCGGTTCGCGTCGTTGCCCGTGCATTTGGCGTAAAATCGCGACCTCGCCGTGGTGCTTGCCCAAGGCGGCGAGTTCGCCTAGCCATTCCCCGTCGCGGCCGTTGAACAGCGCCACCGGCGCGTTTTTTCCGGCGCGCATGACGTTTTTAAGATAATGGCTCTGTTCGTGGTCGAGGGCGACCCGCGCCCCAGCGGTGAGCGCGGTATCGACGAAAAGACGGAATTTGGGGCGCGGCGTTTGATCCATGATGGTGAGCATACATGTACTTGTTGGGGTTTTCACACGACGTTTGATGGCGTATGACTGAGGCCATGTCAAACACCGTGCACGGTCCCTCTCATCACGCGCCGAAAGCGCCTTCCGGCGCAAGCGATATTATTGACGGCGGCTGGGTCGATCGCCTCGCTCCGACGGTGGTGCGGCCCTATTTGCATCTCATGCGCCTGGATCGCCCGATCGGCGCGTGGCTTTTGCTGTTGCCGTGTTGGTGGGGTGTCGCCCTGGCTTCGCGCGGGGCGCCGGATGTTGTTGTTCTGGCGTTGTTCGCCGTCGGCGCTGTGGTGATGCGCGGGGCGGGTTGCACCATGAACGACATCGCCGATCGCAATTTCGACGGCAAGGTGGCGCGCACGGCCACCCGGCCGATTCCGTCGGGCGCGGTAAGCGTTTTTCAGGCGGGTGTTTTTTTGGCGCTGTTGTGCTTGTTGGGGCTCGTCGTCCTGGTTCAGTTCAATGCCTTCGCGATCGCTTTGGGGGCGTCGTCACTGGGGTTGGTGGCGATTTACCCGTTCATGAAGCGGGTGACCTATTGGCCGCAATTCTTTCTCGGGTTGGCGTTCAACTGGGGGGCGCTTTTGGGTTGGGCGGTGGAACGCGCAAGTCTAGGCGTCGCGCCGTTGGTGCTGTACGCGGCGGGAATCTTCTGGACCCTAGGCTACGACACCATTTACGCCCATCAAGATAAAGAGGACGACATCCTTATTGGGATTAAGTCCACCGCCTTGCGTCTGGGTAAGGCGACGGGGCGCTGGTTGATTGGCTTTTACGCCATGACGATCGGATTAATTGGCGTGGCGGGATATTTCGCCGGATTGGGTTGGCTGTTTTATGTGGGGCTGGTCGCGGCCGCCCTGCATTTGGCGTGGCAAGTGGCGACGCTGGATACCGACGCGCCGAAAAATTGCCTGCGGCGGTTTAAATCCAATCGCGATTTCGGTCTCATCGTGTTCGCGGCTATCGTTGCCGGGCGCATGTTTTCCTGAGGTCAGCCTCGGATGGCGGGTGGGGAGAACGGATGCGCGGTTTCTTTCATGGCCGCCGTGCAGCGGGCGCGTAGGGCGTCGTCGTCGATGATTCGCAAGATGAAATGCTCCAGCGCCGCGCCGGGGGCGAACATATCGCGCATCCGCGCGAGGACGCTTTTTTGATCGCGTGCGGGCCAACGCCGCCCCCGGGCCCGAAAGGCGGCCAGGGGGACGGGCTCTCCGTCCAAGGAGAGCGCCCCATGACGGCAAATATAAGCGCCAGGGGCGGTGATGCGCCGCCCCGCCGCATCGTGAAGAACGGCGTCGTCCAAAATCCGATAGGTGTAATTTACGCCCAACGCCTCGCTCAGGTGCATGCGCGCGAGTTGGTCCGCCGTCAACCAGGTGACGTAAATTTCTGCGCGCACGCCCGGGGCGGGATACAAGTTCGCCGGAATCGCGCCGTAGCGGGAAAAATGAGCGCAGTGAACGGTGTCGTAATCGTCGAGTGCGGCGCGCGTGACGATAATGCCGTCGCCTAAGGCTTCGGCGTCGAATTTACGTTCGAGCTGTTGCGGCGATGCGTTCGACCCGGCGGCGATGACGGGGCTGAGCTCCGGGTGTGCGTCGCGGTTGGGCAAAACGGCCAGAGGGCGCCATCCCGCCCGCGTTAACCGATAGGAAACGTCCGGTATGGCATAGGGGTAACCCAGGGCGCGGGCGACGCGCGCGCTATCGCGTGTTTCGTCGCGCGCCTTATCGTAAAGGTCTCGGGGCGGGCGCCGACAACCGCCCTCGGGACGGGCGCGCTCCGACGGAGAGCGGGAATCGATCATGGGGTGAAACCCTCAACGCATCCGACCATGATAACCGGATTAATGTGACAATTTTATGAAGCTTTGGTCTCTTTGTGGGATAAAACTTTAGTCGCGCCGTTCAAGCGGGTATCGTCTTTATTCGTATAGGTGGACGCGCCATGCGGAAACGATTTTTTTAAAAGACGGTAAGACGGGTGCGAGAACGGGAGGGATATCCAAATGGCAGGAGCACAACTGAGCGATATTTCGGGCATCGGGCCGAGCGCCGCGGACGTCCTGAGACAGGGCGGGTTTCTTACCGTCGAACAGGTCGCCGGCGCCACGGTGGCGGCATTGACGGCGTTGAACGGATTTGGTCCGGTCCGCGCGTCGCGGACGATTGCGGCGGCGAAGGCCGTGCTTGGCGGGGCCAAGGACGCGGCGACGTTGCGCGGTGACGCCCCGTCGGCGCGGAAAAAAACCAAATCCAGCAAGAAAGACCCTAAAAAAACAAAAAAAGATAAAAAAGCTAAAAAAGACGACAAAAAAAAGAAACCCGCGAAAAAGTCCGCAAAAAAATCAAAAAAGAAAAAGTCCACGAAAAAATAAACGCGACGTAAGCGCCTATGTTTCAGACGTGTCGAGGTAGTCGTCCGGGTCAACGGCGTCGATTTGTTCCGGGTTAAGGAATTTATCGGCGTAATCCTGATAAACCCGTTTTTCAATGAACAAAGAAAACAGGTCGGGATCGATATGCTCGTCCTTGTTCATGAACGACAAAATTTTGAGACTCTCGCTCAAGGTTTTCGCCTTCTTATAGGGTCGGTCGGCGGCGGTCAGGGCCTCGAAAATATCGGCGACCGCCATGATTCGCGCCGGAAGCGACATTTCTTCCTTTTTTAAACCGCGGGGATAGCCGGTTCCAAGCATGGTTTCGTGATGCGCCCCGGCATATTCGGGGATGCGCTTCAGGTGATTGGGGAAGGGCATTTGTTCCAGCATGACGATGGTCTGCACGGCGTGGTTGTTGATGATGTGGCGATCCTCGGGAGTTAGAGTCCCTTTGGGGATGGAGAGGTTGTAAATCTCGCCGCGATTGTACTCGTTTTCGGGTGAGGTCATGCGAAAGCCGAACGGGTTGTCCGTGCCGACGATATCGCCGTCGCGCCGGGGGAAAATGTGCTCGACTTTGTCGGCTAGGAGATATTCCCGGGCGGGCAATGGCGCGGGCGCGGTGCGCTCCATGCGCCTCAGTTCTTCGTGGGAAACGCCCAGGCGGTCGTCCAAGGTGCGCATCCAGGTGCGCTTGGCGATGGCCTCCAGGCGGGTGATTTTTTCCGCGGCCATGAATTCACCGCCGACATTGCACTCGGCGATGAAGGCGAAGTCCTCGTCAAGCCGGCGGAGTTCGTCGTCGCATTTTTGGCGCAACGCATCGACGTCGCCGCCGTTCGCGCTTTTTTTGAGAAAATCGATCTCGGCGTCGCGTTTCATGACTTCGAAGCGCATGCGGATTTCGTGAATGCGATCGTAGATGGTCTCCAGCTTGGTGGCTTTATCGACGACATATTCGGGCGTGACGACCTTGCCGCAATCGTGCAGCCAGGACGCCAAGTGCAGTTCGTACCAGTCGTCTTCGGTCATGGTGAAGTTCTCGAACGGCGGCGCGCTGCTTTCATGGGCGGCGCGCGCGATCATTTTCGCCAGTTCGGGGACCCGTTGACAATGCCCGCCGGTATAGGGGGATTTGGCGTCGATCGCCCCGCCGATGACTTGAATGAAGGCGTCGAGAAGCCGGCGTTGGGCGCAAAGCAGCAGTCGGTTGTCGAGCGCCACCGCCGCCTGAGACGCCAGCGCCTCGATCAGGGGCTGGATTGCGGTGGGGAAGGCAATCGTGCATGCGCCGTCGGGGGACTGGGCATTGATCAACTGCAGGACGCCGATGACCTTGCCTTGGTGATTTTTTAGGGGCACGTTGAGAAACGATTGAGAACGATATCCCGTCGCCTCGTCGAAACTTCGTGGTCCGGAAAAATCGAACTGCGTCGTTTGATAGGCGTCGGGTATGTTGATTGTCTTGCCCGTCAAGGCGGCGTGGGCGGCGACGATGTCGTGGTTGGGTGCGCCACTGCCGGAAGCATATAGGGGAAGAGGGGGGAAGGGAATGTCTTTGCCGGTGGTGCCGCCTTTGGCGATCCCGAGGGAATCGGTGCGCATGATTTCGAACTTTAGGAGCGCGCCGTCCGGCGTGGGGCTAAAGACCTCGCTGGGGACGCCCTCCCTGTCAAAGACGGTGTCCAGGTTGCCGCGCAAATACAAAGTGCCGCCGTCGGCATTGCACATTGCCTTGGTTTCGAGAAGAATGCGTTCCATCAGACGGTGATGGTCGCGTTCCGCCGACAAGGCGATGCCGATCTCGATCAACTTGGCGAAATCGGCCTTGTTGTATGAGGCTTCGGCTTGGGTGGATTTCGATTTTGAGGCCGCCATGAAATTTTCTACCGTTCGGCGTGGAGGTCATCCCCGGCTTTGTGTCGTTGGTTGGGTGCGCTCTTTCGTTCCCGGGTCTTCGGAAAATGAAATATATATTATAGTTAGAATTATTCTACAGACAACACGTCCTGAATCTAAAAAAGCAACCTTATGGCTCTGCCCAGATACGATGCTTTTTTTATTTCTTTCTTAAAATAAAAAAATAAAAAAATAAAATATTTCAATATATATTTTCAGATTCATATTGTAGCGATGATTGGTTAAGTGATTCTATACGGTGACGGGTGTACATAAAATGTCTTTTGATTCTTTGCGCGATTTCATGGAACGCCTGGAACGGGAAGGCCGTTTGGTCCGCGTCGGTGCGCCGGTTTCCACCGTTTTGGAAATGACCGAGATTCAAACCCGCCTGTTGGCGGAAAAAGGCCCGGCGGTGCTTTTTGAGAACGTGCTCGGCCCCGATGGGGCGTCGGCGGGGATGCCCGTTTTGGTCAACCTGTTCGGCACCGTGGAGCGGGTCGCCTGGGGGATGAACCGTGCGCCGTCCGAGCTGCGCGAGGTAGGCGAGGTCTTGGCCTTCTTGCGCCAGCCCGAACCGCCCGGCGGCTGGCGCGCGGCGTTCGACATGTTACCGTTGCTCAAGACGGTGATGTCGATGAAGCCCAAGAAGGTTTCCAAAGCGCCGTGCCAGGATGTCGTGTTGTTGGGCGACGACGCCGATTTGACCAAACTGCCGGTACAGTCCTGCTGGCCGGGCGAACCCGCGCCGTTGATCACCTGGCCCCTGGTGGTCACGCGAGGACCGGAGGGCGGCGAAAAGGGCGGCGACAAGCGCGACGATTTCAATTTGGGCATTTACCGCATGCAGGTTACCGGGCCGCGCACGACCATCATGCGCTGGCTCAAGCATCGCGGCGGGGCGCAGCAATTCGCCCGCTGGAAGAAAAAATACGACACCCCGATGCCGCTGGCCGCCGTCATCGGCGCCGATCCGGGCACGGTGTTGGCGGCGGTCACCCCGGTGCCCGACACGTTGTCCGAATATCAATTCGCGGGCCTTCTGCGCGGCGAGAAGGTTGCCCTGGTGGACTGCAAGACCGTACCCCTGAAGGTGCCCGCCGGGGCCGAGATCGTGATCGAGGGGCATGTCTCGCTTGATGAGACCGCGCCCGAGGGACCTTACGGCGATCACACCGGATATTACAACGCGGTCGAACCGTTTCCGGTCTTTACCGTCAGCGCCATCACCATGCGCAAGGACCCGATTTACATGTCCACCTTCACCGGGCGGCCGCCCGACGAACCGTCGGTCCTGGGCGAGGCCCTCAACGAGGTCTTTATTCCCCTGTTTCAGCAGCAATTTCCCGAAATCGTCGATTTCTGGCTGCCGCCCGAGGCGTGCTCCTATCGGGTTGCGGTGGTATCGATGAAGAAGGCTTATCCCGGTCACGCCAAGCGGGTGATGATGGGGGTGTGGTCGTACCTGCGTCAGTTCATGTACACCAAGTTCGTCATCGTCGTCGATGACGACATCAATGCCCGCGACTGGA
Organism: Varunaivibrio sulfuroxidans; assembly: GCF_029318635.1. Classification (NCBI taxonomy): domain Bacteria; kingdom Pseudomonadati; phylum Pseudomonadota; class Alphaproteobacteria; order Rhodospirillales; family Magnetovibrionaceae; genus Varunaivibrio; species Varunaivibrio sulfuroxidans. Next base: position 2,309,717 of record NZ_CP119676.1, read on the forward strand.
ACGACGTCTGGTGGGCGCTATCGACCAACGTCGATCCCGTGCGCGACGTGACCATGGTGGAGCGCACGCCGATCGACTATCTTGACTTCGCCTCGCCCGAAAGCGGCCTGGGATCGAAGATGGGGATCGACGCCACGGCGAAAATCGGGGCCGAAACCCACCGCGAGTGGGGGCGGAAAATCCGCATGGATCAAGATGTTGTCGATGAGGTGACGCGCAAATGGGAAGCCTACGGCCTGCCCGGGGCGGGCAAGCCGATCTGGAAATAACCGCCGGTTCTTTATTCCCGCCCCTATGCGCCGCCCGTGCGATGACGATATCGGCGCACGGCTCGTATTGACGCGCGGCGTGGGGCGGCCTACCTTCCGCCTTCCGCGTCCGCTTTTTGCATGCATCCGCGTGCGGCGTGTTGTTTGGTCCTTTTTTTGTGTAGGTTCGCCCCATGTCGCCCTCTCTGCCCCTTTCCGTCACGCCCCGGTTGCGCGAATTGGCGCAAAACGCCAACGCCTGGCCCTTCGTCGAGGCCCGCGCCCTGCTTAAGCATATCGGCGGGAAAACACCGGAAAAAGGCTATGCCCTGTTCGAAACCGGGTACGGCCCGTCGGGCCTGCCGCACATCGGCACCTTCGGCGAGGTGGCGCGCACCACCATGGTGCGCCACGCCTTCATGACCTTAAGCGATATTCCGACCCGCCAGTTCGCCTTTTCCGACGACATGGACGGCCTGCGCAAGGTGCCCGACAACATTCCCAACAAGGACATGGTGCGCGAACACCTGGGCAAGCCGCTGACGGCGATCCCCGACCCGTTCGGCACCCATGAAAGTTTCGGCCATCACAACAATGCCCGGCTGTGCGCCTTTCTCGACGACTTCGGCTTCGACTACGAATTCAAAAGCGCCACCGCGGAATACAAATCCGGCGCTTTCGACGCCGCCTTGCTCGGCGTTCTGACGCATTTCGACGCGGTGCTCAACGTCGTCCTGCCGACCCTGGGGGCGGAACGACGCGCCACCTACAGCCCCTTTTTGCCGATTTGCGAGAAGACCGGACGGGTGCTTCAGGTGCCGGTTTTGGAACGCAACGTAGACGCCGGCACCATCGTCTATCAAGGCGAAGACGGCCGCCGGGTCGAAACGCCGGTTACCGGTGGGCGCTGCAAGTTGCAGTGGAAGGCCGATTGGGCGATGCGCTGGGTGGCGCTTGGCGTCGATTACGAGATGTCGGGCAAGGATTTGATCGATTCGGTTAAACTGTCGAGCAAGATCGCCCGCGTTTTGGGCGGTCGTCCGCCGGTCAACCTGACCTATGAGCTGTTTCTCGACGACAAGGGCGAGAAAATTTCCAAATCCCGGGGCAACGGCCTGTCGATGGAGGAATGGCTACGCTATGCGCCGCCCGAAAGCCTGTCCTTGTTCATGTACCAAAAACCGAAGGCCGCCAAGCGGCTGTACTTCGACGTCATTCCGCGCACGGTGGACGACTATCTGGCGCACCTCGCCGCCTTTCCCGGCCAGGACGAGGCCAAGCAGCTGGGCAATCCGGTTTGGCATATTCACGCCGGAACCCCGCCCGAGGAAGACGCCCGGCTGACGTTCGGCATCCTGCTCAATCTCGCCGGCGTCTGCCATGCCGAGGACAAGGATGTGCTATGGCGCTACATCACGCGCTACCGCCCCGATGCGACGCCTCAAAACGCGCCCTTGTTGGACCGTTTGGTGGGCTACGCGGTGACCTATTATCAGGATTTCGTCAAACCCGCGGCGAAGTGTCGCCCCGCCGGGGCCGAGGAGAAGGTGGCCCTGGGCGAACTGGCCGACGCCCTTAGGGCGCTGCCCGAAGACGCCAGCGCCGAGGCCATCCAGGCCGAGGTCTACGAAATCGGCAAGCGCCACGCCTGTTTTTCCGACCTCAAGGCGTGGTTCCGGGCGCTTTACGAGATCCTGCTCGGTCAATCCCAGGGGCCGCGCATGGGCTCGTTCATCGCCCTGTACGGCATCGGCGAGACCCTGAGCCTGATCGAAAACGCCCTCGCCGACAAACACCTGGACGCCTAGCCCGCGCCGCCCCTGCGTGCGGGGCTCCCCCTCGGCGCCGGCAAAGGGGCGGTTGTATGGGAAGGCCGTATTAGGAATATTATCTTGACATCTGGCGTGTGTTGGCCTAGGATGCGCGCGCATGGTGCCCACGCTCAAACGCGTGAACGGGCCGTCCGGTTTCTTCGCATCCTCGTTTCTTCGGGGGGCTCGGCGATAACCCGTTTTTTTCCAGGCTCCCTCTTTGAGGGGGCTTCTCTCTTTTTGATGGAGGGGGATGGGACGGCGGAGTGGCGGATAACACTTTATCTTCGGCTTTGTATTGACCGGCGCGCGGCCGGCTGACGGGCGTCTTCCCGCCGCGACCTCGCGCGCCCTGAACGGAGACGTATCCATGTCGTTGTCGAGATTCGCGCCGAGCTTTTCCACGAAAGCCATTTTCCCCCGCCCGCTGAAATTTACCCGCCCGCTCGCGGCCAATACATCCGCCGATCGCACCGACGTGCGGGATGCGAAAACCCTGTTGGCCGGTCTCGGGTTCTACGCCCCGCCCGACTGGGGGGTGACCGGCTATCCCGACCGCGCCCTATTCGACGCCATCCGGGGCTATCAAAAATCGCAAGGGCTGAGCGTGGACGGGGTGATCAAGCCCGGGGGCGAGACGGAAGCGTCCTTGCGCGCGCTTCAGGAATCGGCGGGTCGGGGCGGCGTGGGCGCATCTCCGATCGAATCTGCGGACGCGATACATGCCGTCAACGGTCGTCCGGCCAAAACCATGGAGTATTCCGGGACCAGGCCGCACATCGAAGGCGCGCCGAGTTTCGGCGAGAAAGGGCGCGCCGGGGTTCTTAACCTTGCTGAACGGAAGGACGGCCGCGCCCCCGCCACGGGCGGGAATTTGGTGCGCCGGGCGGGGATAACCCCTCCCTCGCCGTCCGAACGGAAAAAGATCGCGCCGCCGCTTGATCCCTCGGATTCTCTATCCGCGGACACCACGCCCGCGTGTCCCGTGCCCGCCAATAAAAAGAATTGGATGGCCCGCCATCACCAGGAAAAAAATTGGAACGCGTTCCATGAGGTTACGAGCGCCGACAAAGGGTTGGGCGAGCGGGTGCAATACACCCTCCAGGAAATTTTCGGCCAGGAAGGCGCCATGACCTCGCGCGCCAACGGCACCACGGCAGGCATGCAGCCCGGAACGCTCAACGGCCTGATCAAGGGCGGATATGTCAAAAACATACCGCTCAACACATCCCCGCGGGACCTATCCTTGGAACAGATGCGCGATGCCTATAAGGGGTTTTTCGACGAAACGTTCAAGGCGCTGGGGGGGGTAAAAGCCCTGAACCGCATCCACGACAAACGGGCCGCCGCCGTGTTGGGCGACGCCTTGTTCAGCCACGGCACCGCTTTGGGTACACTGGCCGTTCAAAAGGGGATCAACGCGGTCCGCCCCGGCCTGCTCGGCACGCCGGACGGCATCCCCCGGGAGCAAGACGTTGCAAGCCCTCGACGCGTTGACCGCCGATCCCAAAACGCGGGACGCGACGCTGAACGCCATCGCGGACGCCCGGTGGGAGGTGGTCAAAAGCGATCCTAACTATCTTAAGACGGGGAAAAAAGGCTGGAGGGACCGCATTGATTATTACCGTCCATAGAGTCGGAGTTACCATGAATGCGAGTCTTTTATTTATGCCAATATTGGCTGGAATTATAAAGTGGATTGGTCAAATCTTGTGGCCTACCAAGGCCTGATACGGCATACCAGCCGTATTTCCCTTTACGGGCGAGGACGCTAATATTCGAGTTGAGGGACGGCTGCGTGCAGCGTTTGTAGGTAGCGTTGCAGGTTTCGATGTAGATCGCGACGTCGCCCGCTTTAATGCCGAAGACATTGAATCTCTCCGCCGGTACGTCGTAGGGCGCGAACCGGCGCACGGAAACGATGCGGTAAGCGATCTTCATCATCGTATCCGACGCGGTGAACGGTTTGCGCGTCTTGGGATCGGCCTTGCCATAGGCGATGTCTTGGAGTTTCCAGTCATGGCGTGCCTCGACCGCGACGATCGTTTCGGCCACGCACAAGGGTGTATCGACCCGCCCGATGCAGGTGCTCTCGCTCTGGGCGTCCGTTTGTCCGATGATGCGAAACCGCCCGTTGACGTCCACCATCGGCCTGCCGGAGATCTTATCGGGTGCGGCGGACGCGTCGCCGGGCGCCGCGCCCCCCGCACGGGCCGCCCCGGCGCAAAGAAGGACGACGGCGGCGGACGCGAGGAAGGTGGCGGAAGAAGGAATTTTCATCATGGCGAAATTCTCCCTTAACGTTGTCTCCGCGATGGCGGGTTCTCGGCGCGTTATTTATGCCAATATTGGCTGGAGTTATAGCGTGGGTCGGTTAGGTCTCTCTGGTCCCCGACGCCGACGACGGCATGCCAGCCGTATTTCCCTTTACGGGCGAGCACGCTGAAATCCGATTTAAGGGACGGCTGCGTGCAGCGTTTGTAGGTGGCGTTGCAGGTTTCGATGTAGATCGCGACGTCGCCCGCTTTAATGCCGAAGACATTGAATCTCTCCGCCGGCACGTCGTAGGGCGCGAACCGGCGCACGGAAACGATGCGGTAGCCGACTTTCGAGCCTATGTCCGAGGTGAACGGCTTGCGCGTCTTGGGGTCGGCCTTGCCATAGGCGATGTCTTGAAGTTGCATATCTTGGCGTTCTGTGGCCGCGACGGCCGTTTCGGCCACGCACAAGGGCGTATCGACCCGACCGATGCAGGTGCTCTCGCTCTGGGTGTCCGTTTGTCCGATGATGCGAAACCGCCCGTTGACGTCCACCATCGGCCTGCCGGAGATCTTATCGGGTGCGGCGGACGCGCCGCCAGGCGCCGCACCCCCCGCACGGGCCGCTCCGGCGCAAAGAAGGACGACGGCGGCGGACGCGAGGAAGGTGGCGGAAGAAGGAATTTTCATCATGGCGAAATTCTCCCTTAACGTTGTCTCCGCGATGGCGGGTTCTCGGCGCGTTATTTACGCCAATATTGGCTGGAGTTATAAAGTGGATTGGTCAAATCTTGTGGCCTACCAAGGCCTGATACGGCATACCAGCCGTATTTCCCTTTACGGGCGAGCACGCTAATATTCGAGTTGAGGGACGGCTGCGTGCAGCGTTTGTAGGTGGCGTTGCAGGTTTCGATGTAGATCGCGACGTCGCCCGCTTTAATGCCGAAGACATTGAATCTCTCCGCCGGCACGTCGTAGGGCGCGAACCGGCGCACGGAAACGATGCGGTAGCCGACTTTCGAGCCTATGTCCGAGGTGAACGGCTTGCGCGTCTTGGGGTCGGCCTTGCCATAGGCGATGTCTTGAAGTTGCATATCTTGGCGTTCTGTGGCCGCGACGGCCGTTTCGGCCACGCACAAGGGCGTATCGACCCGACCGATGCAGGTGCTCTCGCTCTGGGTGTCCGTTTGTCCGATGATGCGAAACCGCCCGTTGACGTCCACCATCGGCCTGCCGGAGATCTTATCGGGTGCGGCGGACGCGCCGCCAGGCGCCGCACCCCCCGCACGGGCCGCTCCGGCGCAAAGAAGGACGACGGCGGCGGACGCGAGGAAGGTGGCGGAAGAAGGAATTTTCATCATGGCGAAATTCTCCCTTAACGTTGTCTCCGCGATGGCGGGTTCTCGGCGCGTTATTTACGCCAATATTGGCTGGAGTTATAAAGTGGATTGGTCAAATCTTGTGGCCTACCAAGGCCTGATACGGCATACCAGCCGTATTTCCCTTTACGGGCGAGCACGCTAATATTCGAGTTGAGGGACGGCTGCGTGCAGCGTTTGTAGGTGGCGTTGCAGGTTTCGATGTAGATCGCGACGTCGCCCGCTTTAATGCCGAAGACATTGAATCTCTCCGCCGGCACGTCGTAGGGCGCGAACCGGCGCACGGAAACGATGCGGTAGCCGACTTTCGAGCCTATGTCCGAGGTGAACGGCTTGCGCGTCTTGGGGTCGGCCTTGCCATAGGCGATGTCTTGAAGTTGCATATCTTGGCGTTCTGTGGCCGCGACGGCCGTTTCGGCCACGCACAAGGGCGTATCGACCCGACCGATGCAGGTGCTCTCGCTCTGGGCGTCCGTTTGTCCGATGATGCGAAACCGCCCGTTGACGTCCACCATCGGCCTGCCGGAGATCTTATCGGGTGCGGCGGACGCGCCGCCGGGCGCCGCACCCCCCGCACGGGCCGCCCCGGCGCAAAGAAGGACGACGCTGAGGAGGCACACGGTGGCGAACGCAATCCCCATGGAGTAAAATAGGGCTTTTATCATCACAAACATATACCCTGATCGTGGCGACGGTAGCAAGCCGTGGACCGGGGTGTATGCGCCGGCAAGGGGGCGGCGGGTTTTCCGCCTAACCTACGCTTAAATTCATCTCCGCCAGACGCACCGGATTAAGAGGTCCCGACCCTAATGCCGGCGCGCCAGTGGTAGGCGATGCGCCACGCCAATAAAGCCGCGAGCGCCGCGCCGTGCACCATGGGCAGCGAGAGGTCGGCCTTGACCATCATGAAAAAATGAACGACTCCCAAGATTGCCGCGCCGTAGACGAGACGGTGCAGGGTCTGCCAGCGTTTTGCGCCTAAACGCCGGATCCATCCCTTGGTCGAAGTGACGGCGAGCGCCGCGGTGATAGCGAAGGCGGTCATCCCCACCGTGATGTATGTGCGCTTGACGATGTCCGCGCCGATCTCTCGCCAATCGAAAAAATGATCCAGGGCGACGTAGCTCAGTAAATGCGCGGTGATGTAAAAAAAGGCGAAAAGGCCCAGCATCCGGCGCACCCGAATCGGCCATATCCAGCCGCTGATTTGCCTCAGGGGGCTTGCCGCAAGAACGAGGATCAACGCCCGCAGCGCCCAATCGCCGAGATAGCGGGTGGTGAATTCGATCGGGTTGGCCCCCAATCCGCCGCTTGTCGCCAGATAAGTGAAATACGCCAACGGCAGCAGCGCCGCCGTGAAAACGAGCGTTTTGATGATGCGAATGCGGGTCCTGGATGAGAGGTTTGACGTCCGTAATGTGCGCACGGTTTGTTCCGGTCTTTGTTATTATTGGGTGAGGTTTGTCGGGGTTAGAAATTCTTGCTCAAATCCATGGTTCGGTACATATCCGCGACTTCCGCGCCATAGCCGTTGAACATCAGGGTTTTGCGGCGGAAGAACTCGCCGATGCGTCGTTCCTTGGCCTGGCTCCAGCGGGGGTGATCGACCCGAGGATTGACGTTGGCGTAAAAGCCGTACTCGCGGGCGGCGGATTTGTTCCATGTAGTCGGCGGCATGTCGCGGACAAGGCGAATTTTGACAATCGACTTGATCCCCTTGAAGCCGTATTTCCACGGCGTCACCAAACGAATAGGCGCGCCGTTTTGCGCCGGCATCCTTTCGCCATAGACGCCGACGGCAAGTATCGCCAGCGGGTTCATGGCTTCGTCCAGGCGTAGCCCCTCGACGTAGGGCCAGTCGAGGACGCTTCGATTCTGGCCGGGCATGCGCTTGGGATCGTACAGGGTTTCGAAGGCGACGAACTTGGCGTTCGAGGTCGGCTCGACGCGTTTGAGGATCGCGCTCAACGGAACACCGACCCAGGGCACCACCATCGACCACGCCTCGACGCAGCGGTGACGGTAGATGCGCTCCTCCAACTGATGGGAGCGAATCAGGTCCTCGACATCCACGACGCCGGGCTTGGCGACCTCGCCCTCGATGCTGACGGTCCATGGCCGTGTAATGAAATTTTTGGCGTTTTCGGCGGGATCGCTCTTGGAGGTGCCGAATTCGTAAAAATTATTGTAGGTCGTCACATCCTTGTAGGGCGTTAACTTTTCCGTTGTGGCATAGGGGCCATCGACGATCCCCGCCAACTTCTCGCCGTTACCGGCGGTGACCACGGCGCGCGCATCGGGTGCGCCGGGCAGGGTGAACGCCACCGCGCCCCCCGCGACGCCCAGCGCGGCGGTTTTGATAAACCGTCGTCGGCTTTCGAACAGCACCTGTGGCGTGACCTCGACTTCCTTGGCGTCGGAGGGTTTGCGGATGGTGATCAGCATGATTTTGATGTCCCGTTGTTATTCTTGATGGCGAAATCGCTGCGTTGGGGGTACCTTATCGGCCTTCCCGTCATGACGGAAATAACAAGCCCGTGAATGTTTCGTGCGTGGCCGTGATACGCCCTGTAGAGAAAGAGGGCCGTGGTGGGGCTTTTCCTTGTTAATAGAAGCCGGTATAACGAACGCTATATGAGAACGCTGTATCATCTTTGGTTGTCGCCGCAGTGTCGCAAGGTGCGCATCGCCCTAAGCGAAAAGAAACTCGAGTTCGACATGACCGTCGAAAACGTGTGGGAGCGCCGTCACGATTTTCTTGCGCTCAATCCCGCGGGCGAGGTTCCCGTCTTGGTCGAGGCCGACGGCGCGGTGCTTTCCGGGAGTGACGTGATCTGCGAATTTCTCGATGAAATCCATCCCGAGCCGCCGCTGATCGGCAGTGGGGCGTTGGGACGCGCCGAGGTGCGCCGCCTGTGCGCTTGGTTCGACGGTAAATTCAACCGCGAGGTCACCGAGAATCTATCCGGCGAAAAGGTGATGAAGCGTTTTTTAGGCCTGGGCGCGCCCGATTCCCTGGCGATCCGGGCCGGTCACGTCAACATTCACCACCATCTCGATTACATCGCTTACCTGGTCGAGCGGCGGCGCTGGCTGGCGGGAGATCGTTTTTCCTTGGCCGACATCACGGCGGCGGCGCATCTTTCGGTGATCGATTACTTGGGTGATGTGCCCTGGGAGGACCATGCTCCCGCCAAGGATTGGTATGTGCGCATTAAATCGCGCCCCAGCTTCCGCCCCCTGCTTGGCGATCATATCCCCGGCGTCGCCCCGCCCGCCTATTATGCCGACCTGGACTTTTAACATTGGACTCGGGATTTTTAGCGTTGGGCCCCGAGATTTTTAGCGTTGGGCCAAGTGGGCGCGGCGCAGATCGGAGAAGGTGGCCTCGCTCGATTCTCCCGGAACTCCCGGGCTAACGCGCCATTTTCTGTGCACGGTCTTCATCTTACGTTCCTGGCGCACGCGCACCAGGTTGGCGTCGATATCGACGTAACCAAAATGTTTCTGGGTTTTCGGGTCGTCCTTGATCTTTAAGTAAACCCCGGATTCATTGATGAAAATATCGCCGATTTCGGGACGGATGTCGCCCGCGTTCTCACCCTCGCCGAGGTCGAACACCACGCCGACGGCGCAATCGATCGCGATGTCGTCGGGATCGGCGTAGATCAATTGCAGGGTGTCGTCGGGGGTGGGGTCGAGGGGGACGAGATAATGGTGCATGTATTCCTTGCCGATACGATCAATCTTCAGGCAAATCACGACATCGGCGGCCGGATCGTGGGGATGATGTGTAATGACCACGTTGCCGCACGGGATGTCGAAGATTTTTTTGCGCTCGAGGGTCACGATGTCGCTCATCGGCATTCCTTTGCATTGCATGGGCTGTGGGTGCGACCGGGAAGGCGGCGCGCCCCCACCAAGGGGCGAGGCCGCCGTCACGCCCGCCAGCGTCGGTATATACGCATGTTTCGTTATATATATGGGAAGGCGGCCTGGAAAGGGCAAATGCAGGGATGCGCGCCACCATAACGCCGCCCCGTGGGGCGGCGTTATGGTTTGTTCGCGGGGGCTTTGATGTGCACGTCCATGCGTTCGATATTTTGCTGCGCGCTGCGGGCCGCGGGCGATCCGGGGGCGGCGAGAACGACGGCGACCCACGCTCGGCGCGCGCCTTCGAGATCGCCCGACAGACGTTTTAATATTCCGCTTTCAAGCAAGCCCTCGGGGTTTTTCGGGTCCAGCGCCAGGGCGCGGACGATGTCGTCGCGGGCAAGGCCTAAGGAACCCAGATAGCGGTACGCCGTGGCCCGGAAGATGTAAGCCTCGGGCAGCCGCGAATTGCGCTTCAATGCGATGCTGAAATCGTCGATGGCGTCCCAATAAGCCCCTAGAGCCGCCCGCGCGACTCCGCGATCGACCCGCAGACCCGTATCGTTCGGCGATAGTTTGAGCGCGGCGTCGAGCACGGCCTGCGCCTGCGCCGGTTTGTTCGCCAGCATGTCGGCCTGCGCCGCATGGCCGAGCAGGCGCGCCTTAAAATCCGCCGACGCCTTGATGTTCTGGGCGAGGTCGGTGAAGCGTTTGGCCGCCTCGTCGTACATGCCCAGCCCCATCATCGCGGCGGCGGCGCAGTGGCGGGCGGCGTCGCCGCCGCCGACGCCCTCCCACGACAGGGCGACGTCGAAGCCTTTCCTCGGGGCGCTTATCGCCAAATCCATACAATGACGGTAGGCCTTGGCGCCGTCGATCTCCGCTGCGCGGGCCTGCCTCACGCCGCTCGGGGCGATAAGGAAGAACGAAAAAATCAACGCGGCGCGGGGAAAATAAGTCCTGTGAAAAGAAAGCATGGTCTTGTTCAATCCGTTGCTGACGGCCTAAGGTTGGACGATCCCGACAGGAAAGCAAGCGCCGTATCATGCCGACAGAGACAAATTCACCACCGCCTTCATTTCCCTCCGTCCCCTCCGCGCTTCCGGCGGGGCGCTTATTTTGCTTCGGCCTGGGCTATACCGCGCGCGCCGTGGCGAAAATTTTGCTGGCTCAGGGCTGGCGGGTGTCGGGCACGGTGCGCGCGGCGGACGGCGTGGCGCGGAACGATGACCTGGGGATTACGCCCATCGTCTTCGACGGCCGGCGTCCCCTAGGCGATATCGACGCCGTGCTGGACGGCGTCAGCCACATCTTGGTCTCGATCCCGCCCGATGAAGACGGCGACCCGCTGCTCGCCCTGCACGGCGCGGACATGATCGCGCGGGCGGGCGCGCTGCGTTGGGTGGGCTATCTGTCCACGGTCGGGGTTTATGGCGACGCCGGTGGAGGGTGGGTCGATGAGGATGCGCCGGTTCGTCCTACTCAAACGCGATCGCATTGGCGCGCGCTGGCCGAACAGCAATGGCGCGACCTTCACGATCGCTTCGCCCTTCCGGTGGATATTTTTCGCCTGGCCGGAATTTACGGCCCGGGTTCGAGCGTCCTGAGCAAGGTACGCCGGGGCCGCGCGCGCCTGGTCGATAAGCCGCACCATCGCTTTTCACGCATCCACGTCGATGATATCGCCGCCGTCCTAATCGCGGCGATGGCGGCGCGCGAAAGCGGGCGCGTGGCGTCCGGACGCGTTTACAACGTCGCCGACGACCTGCCGGCGGAACCGTCCGAGGTGACGCGTCACGCCTGCGCCTTGCTGGGCGTGACCCCGCCCACTGCGGTGGCGTTCGCCCAGGCCGTGGCGGACATGAGTCCGATGGCGCGGACCTTCTGGGCCGATAACCGGCGGGTCTGCAATCGGCGGATCAAGGACGATCTGGGCGTGCGGCTGCGCTACCCGAGCTACCGCGAGGGCCTGCGCGCGGTGTTGGCGGCGGAAAAGAAGGCCGACAGCGAACGCCCCCCCGGGGAGGAAACGTAAAAACCGGCGACGCTCGTCAGCCCATGGTGTTCAACAGGGCTTCGACGGTGCGTTCCAGGCGCGCCAGATCGGCCGCCGTCGATAAGCGGTGATCGCCGTTTTTCACGAAGGTGATTTCGACGTCTTTCGAAGTCAGGCGGTTCTGAACGGTCAAAGCGGTGCGCCATGGCACGTCGTCGTCGGCCATGCCCTGGATCAAGCGCACCGGCCCGTCGAAGGGGATCGGCGCATCCAACAACAACTGACCGCGGCCGTCTTCGATCAGCTTTAAGCTGATCGTGAACGGCGCGCCGGGGTCGTAACAGTTGGGCACTTCGAGAACGCCGTCGCGCAGCAAAATTTCGCGCTGCGCGGCGCTCAGCTCCTTTTCCATCAGGTCGCGGGTAAAATCGGGCGCGGCGGCGATGCCGACCAGCCCCTTGATTCTGCCGCGCACCGCCGCCGGGGCGCGGGTCGCGAGCAACAGAATGATCCATCCGCCGAGGGACGAACCGACCAAAACGAGGGGTCCTTCGGTTAAATTTTCAAGCACGAACGCGCCGTCCGACGCCCAGCGCCCGACAGTGCCGTCCTCGAACGCCCCCGACGAGCGACCGTGGCCGAAATAATCGAAGCGCACGAAGGCCTGGCCACGGGCCGTGCAGAAGGCTTCCAGGGCGAGCGCCTTGGCGCCGTCCATATCCGAGTGCAGGCCGGTGAGAAAAACAACGCACGGAGACTTGCCAGCCGTGGCGCGGTAGGCGATAGTCGCGCCATCTTCCCGGGTGATGATCGACGGCGGCGAAACTGTCGGGGTTTCGGTCATGGGGAAACACACTTTCAGGCTTGAAATTCATGGATCGAGAACACCAGGACAGTACCATTACCGCCACCGCGGCGAAAGGGGACGCAACGCCGACGCGCCCCTTGCGTTACACGGTGATGCAGGTGCTGCCCGCGATGGGGAACGAAGGCGGGGTCGAGCGGGGCACGGTCGAGGTCGCCGACGCCATCGTCAAGGCGGGCGGTCGGGCGTTGGTGGTGTCCAGCGGCGGCCCCAAGGAATTCGATCTTAAGCGCGTCGGCGCCCGGCACGTCACGCTGCCGGTAAACAGCAAGAACCCGTTTGTCATGCGCGCCAATATCGCCCGCCTGGAGGCCGTCATCAAGGCGGAGAAGGTCGATATCGTCCACGCCCGCTCGCGGGCCCCGGCGTGGAGCGCTTATTTCGCCGCGAAAAATTGCGGCGCGCGGTTCGTCACCACGTTTCACGGCACTTATTCGGCGGGCAACTGGTTCAAGCGGCGCTACAATGCGATCATGACCCGGGGCGATCGAGTGATCGCCATATCGCACTTCATCGCCGGGCATTTGCGCCAATTGTACGGCGTCGCCGCCGCCAAGGTGCGCATCATTCATCGCGGCGTCGATCTGGACAAATTCGATCCCGCCCGGGTTAGCGCCGAACGGGTGGTGCAACTGGCTGGGCGGTGGCGTCTGGATGACGGATTGCCGGTGATCATGCTCCCCGGCAGGTTGACGCGCTGGAAGGGGCAGGGCGTCCTGATCGACGCTATCGCAAAGCTGGGCCGTCGGGACGTCCGTTGCGTTCTGGTCGGCTCCGACGCCGGACGGGGCCAATATCGTAAAGAGCTGGAGACCTTGATCAGGCGGAATGATCTGGGTGGGGTGGTGCGCATCGTCGATCATTGCGCCGACATGCCCGCCGCCTATATGCTAGCCGACGTGGTGGTTTCGGCTTCGACCGATCCCGAGGCTTTCGGGCGCGTGGTCGCCGAAGCCCAGGCCCTGGGCCGTCCGGTGGTCGCCCCCGATCACGGCGGGGCGCGGGAAATTATTCTGTCCGGCGATACCGGCTGGCTGGTCGCGCCGGGCGATGCCGACGCCCTCGCCGAAGGCCTGAAAAAGGCCCTGGCGCTCGGCGATCCGGACCGCGCCGAAATGGCGGCGCGCGCCATCGCCCGCGTTCATGCGCATTTTTCCAAGGCGGCGATGTGCGCCAAGACTCTTGACGTTTATGACGAGCTCATGGGGCGCGCCCCGGGCGGCGACGAACGATAGCGGGGCCTCATGGCGCGTGCGCGTATTTTGGTGATCAAGTTGGGGGCGCTTGGCGATTTCGTGCAGGCGCTGGGCCCGATGGCCGCCATTCGCCGCCATCACGCCGATGCCCACATTACCTTGATGACGACCCGCCCGTATGTCGATTTTGCCCGCGCCGGTGGACTGTTCGATGATGTTTATTGCGATGCGCGCCCGAAAATCTGGCAGCTCGGCGGCCTCCTGGCGCTGCGTCGGTGGTTGCGGGCGGGGCGCTTTGCGATGGTTTACGACCTTCAGACGGCATCGCGCACAAGCCTGTATCATCGCCTGATGGGCCGTCCGCCCTGGTCGGGGATCGCGCCGGGATGTTCGCACCCCCACGCCAATCCGGCGCGCGACGCCATGCACACCGTCGATCGTCAGCGCGAACAACTGGCGATGGCGGGTATCGCCGATGTGCCGCCGGGCGACGTTTCGTGGGCGAGGATGGCGGTCAAAGGGATCGCCGGGAGCGCGGCGGCGCATTTCGCCGTGTCTTCGCCGTTCGCTCTTTTGGTTCCCGGCGGTGCGCCGCATCGCCCGGAAAAACGCTGGCCCGCCGATCGCTTCGCCGAACTGGCCAGGCGTTTGGGCGCGCGCGCAATTACGCCCGTCGTGCTGGGAACCGAAAACGAGACCGCCGCCGTCGCCGTCATCACGCGTGCCGCGCCCAGCGCAGTATCCTTAGCCGGGCGCACCGATTTTATCGACATCGCGGCGCTCGCCCGCGAGGCGTGCGGCGCGGTCGGGAACGATACCGGCCCGATGCACCTGATCGCGACCGCCGGCGCGCCTGCGGTGGTGCTGTTCTCCGAGGCCTCCGATCCGGCCTTGTGCGCCCCCCGTGGGGCCGGGGTGCGCATCGTGCGCCGACCCACGCTCGACCGGCTCGATGTCGATGCGGTGGCGGCGGCCCTGGACGCGATCACGCCCCCTCCCGCGCGGGCGCCTTAACTGCGCCCGGTTTCCCCCGATTTCTCCCGGGTTCTCCTTGACAGCGCGCCGATAGCCTTTACATTTCGCCGGGTTTCAGGATTTCCTTCAAGATTTTTCAAGATACGGACGGTCCCATGGTTGCGATTACACTTCCCGACGGCAATATCCGTCATTTCGACGGCCCGGTGAGCGGCGCCGACGTCGCCGCCGCCATTGGCCCCGGCCTCGCCAAGGCGGCGCTGGCGGTGCGCGTGGACGGCGAAATGAAAGACCTGTCCACCGTGTTCGAGACCGACACCGCGCTGTCGATCGTCACCGTGCGGGACGACGACGCCCTGGAGCTGATTCGCCACGATTGCGCCCACGTTATGGCCGAGGCGGTCAAGGAGCTGTACCCCGACACCCAGGTCACCATCGGCCCGTCCATCGAAAACGGATTTTATTACGACTTCGCCCGCGACGCGCCGTTCACGCCCGAGGATCTGGAAAAGATCGAGGCGCGCATGGGCGAAATCGTCAAGCGCGACGAGAAAATCAGCCGCGAAGTGTGGGACCGCGACGATGCCATCCATTTTTTCAAGGACATGGGCGAACACTACAAGGCCGAAATTATCCAGGACATCCCCGAGGGACAGCAGATCAGCCTGTATCGCCAGGGCGATTTCATTGACCTGTGCCGGGGGCCGCACCTGCCCAGCACGGCGAAATTGGGCAAGGCTTTCAAGTTGATGAAGCTGGCCGGGGCTTATTGGCGCGGCGACGCCCGCAACGCCATGCTGCAACGCATCTACGGTACCGCCTGGGCCAACGAAAAGCAGTTGAAGGCCTACCTGCACATGCTGGAGGAGGCGGAAAAACGCGACCATCGCAAGCTGGGCCGCGAGATGGACCTGTTCCACCAGCAAGAAGAAGCCCAAGGCGGCGTCTTCTGGCATCCCAAGGGCTGGACCGTGTACCGCAAGTTGCAGGACTATATCCGCGCCCGCCTGGAGCGGGCCGATTATGTCGAGGTCAACACCCCCGAACTGGTCGATCGCAGTCTTTGGGAGGCCTCCGGACATTGGGAAAAATTCCGCGAAAACATGTTCACCTCGGAAGTTGAGGACAAGGTGCTGGCGATCAAACCGATGAATTGCCCATGCCACGTCCAAATTTTCCGCCAGGGCATCAAAAGCTATCGCGACCTGCCGCTGCGCATGGCCGAATTCGGTTCGTGCCATCGCTATGAGCCCTCGGGGGCGCTCCATGGCTTGATGCGGGTGCGCGCCTTCACTCAGGACGACGCCCATATTTTTTGCGCCGAGGACGACATTACCTCGGAAACCCAGGCGTTTTGCGAGCTGTTGCTGAGCGTCTATAAGGACCTCGGCTTCGACGAGGTTCGGGTCAAGTTTTCCGATCGCCCGCAGACCCGCGCCGGGTCGGACGAAACCTGGGACAAGGCGGAAGCCGCCCTGAAGGAAGCGACCGAGGCGGCGGGGCTGGATTGGACCTTGAATCCCGGTGAGGGGGCGTTTTACGGCCCCAAACTGGAATTCGTGCTGCGCGACGCGATCGGACGCGATTGGCAGTGCGGCACCTTGCAGGTCGATTTCGTGCTGCCCGAACGGTTGGATGCGGCGTACATCGGCGAGGACGGCGAGCGTCACCGTCCGGTGATGCTCCACCGCGCTATTTTAGGCACGTTCGAGCGCTTCTTAGGGATCTTGATCGAAAACACCGCCGGGCGCTTCCCGCTGTGGCTGGCCCCGGTTCAGGTCGTGGTGGCGACGATCACCTCCGACGCCGATGCCTACGCCGGCGACGTTTTCGCGCGCTTGAAAGAGGCGGGGCTGCGCGCCGAATTGGATGTGCGCAACGAAAAAATCAACTACAAGGTTCGTGAGCACTCCCACGCCAAGGTTCCGGTGATGTTGGTCGTCGGCAAGCGCGAAGCCGAGGAAACGGCCGTGGCGATGCGTCGCCTTGGCGGGAAAACCCAAGAAGTTCTTGCGCTCCAAGAGGCAATTGATATCCTTAAAGACGAGGCGCGCGCTCCCCATGAACGCGCGGCGGCCCTGTCGTAGGCGCCGGGCGGAGGGGGCCGTATTAAAAAAAACACCAGGGACCTACCCAGGCGCTCAGGGATATTCCCGGGCGTTATTGTGGGCAGTGGTCTTTTCGACAAGGCGTTTCAACGAGACAATGCACCCGCGACGGTGTATATGAAAGGATAAGGGTCGGCGGATTCAATCGGCGGTTGTCGTCGAGGTTGGTTCCGGCTCAAGTGGATAAAAATTTAAGGAGTTTTTCACATAGCACGCCCGCCGTTCAACCAACCGCCGGCCCAAAAAGGCCCGCGGGTCAACCGTCAAATCACCGCCTCCACCGTCCGGGTTATCGGACCGGAAGCCGAAAATTTTGGCGTCATTACCGTCGATGAAGCGCTGCGCAAGGCCGAGGAGGTCGGTCTCGATTTGGTCGAGATTTCCCCCAATGCCGAGCCGCCCGTCTGCAAGGTCCTCGATTACGGGAAATTCAAGTACGAGGAACAGAAAAAACGCAACGAAGCGAAGAAAAAGCAGAAAGTCATCGAAGTCAAAGAGATCAAGATGCGCCCCGGAATCGATATTCACGATTACGAGGTGAAGATGCGCAACGCACGCAGATTTCTGGACAATGGCGATAAGGTCAAAGTGACCTTGCGTTTTCGTGGGCGGGAGATGGCGCATCAAAATCTCGGCATGGATGTTCTCAACCGCGTTCGCGATGAGCTGGGCGAGATCACCAAGGTCGAGCAATTTCCCAAGATGGAAGGCCGCATGATGGTGATGGTCCTCGCCCCTAAGTAAGGCGCGTGGTCCTCATTTGTCGTTTTGGGCATCGTTGGATGTTGGGTGCGTGGCGTTTTTAGGCGTCGTCGCGCCGGGCCGCGGGGGCGGGCGCGGCTGTCGCCCATTTTATCCCGCTCGATGTATATGTCCCTTGCAGGATATCGCCCTTGCATTTGCGGGTTGGCTTGGCTATAACCCACCGTCTTCCCGCGCGGCGTATCCCGCCCCGGCGGGGGGTCGCCCGAACGAGCGGTCCGGCAGGGCATGCCCAGCCGCTCAAAAGCTTAGCGTCGCCCCGGCGTCTCGCGAATATTTTTTCTTTAGTGGAAATTTTAATGTTCGCGGGAGGGTCGGGGTTTCATGAAAAGGATCAAGCAAAATGCCCAAGTTGAAGACAAAATCGAGCGCGAAGAAGCGTTTTCGTCTTACCGGAACAGGCAAAGTGCGCGCCGCGGTCGCTTTCAAGCGCCACGGCATGCGTAAGCGTCCGCAGAAAATGAAGCGCAAGGCGCGCGGCACCATGATCCTTTGTGATCAGGACGCCCGCATCGTCAAGTCGTATATGCCGAACGCCTAAATCTTGCCCGTATTCAGATCAAGCCGGAGAAACGCTTATGTCCCGCGTTAAAAGAGGCGTCACCACCCACGCCCGTCACAAGAAAATCATCCAGCTGGCCAGCGGTTATCGCGGCCGCAACAGCACCAATTTTCGCATCGCGGTGGAAAAGGTCGAAAAGGCGCTGCAATACGCCTATCGCGATCGGCGCACCCGTAAGCGGGATTTTCGCTCGTTGTGGATACAGCGCATCAACGCGGGCGCCCGCCTGCATGGCCTGAATTATTCGCAATTTATGAACGGTCTGCTCAAGGCGGAAATCGCGCTCGACCGTAAGGTGCTCGCCGATCTGGCGGTACGCGAGCCGGAGGCCTTTAAAAGCCTGGTCGATCAGGCCCGGGCCGCTCTCGCGAAAAACGCATAAACGGACGATTCGCACCCTGTTTTAAGGGGTGAGGACGATGACGTTGAGAGGGGGGGCTTTGGGCCTCCCCTTTTGTCTTGTTCGGCGCATTTTTAAGGACGTGGGGGTGAGTGTGGAAGATATTGAAACGTTGAAGGCCGAGATATTGGCGAGCGTCGCCGGAGCGGAAAATTTGGCCGCATTGGAAGAGGTGCGCATCGCCGTCCTCGGAAAAAAAGGTCGGCTGACGGCGCTCATGAAAACCTTAGGCGCTATGGGCCCCGAGGAACGCAAGGCCGCCGGGCAGGCGCTCAACGTCCTTAAAAATGAAATCGCGGGCGCCTTGGACGCCCGCAAGGAAACCTTGGCGCGTGCGGCGCTGGAAGAGCGCCTGATGGCCGAGGCCATCGACGTCACCCTGCCGCCCCGCCCGGAACGTCAAGGCTCCGTGCATCCGATCAGCCAGACCATCGACGAGGTCGTGGCGATTTTTGGGGAGATGGGCTTCACCGTCGCCGAAGGGCCGGAGATCGAGGACGATTGGCACAATTTCACCGCCCTCAACATCCCCCTCGATCATCCTGCGCGACAGGAATTGGACACCTTTTATTTCGCCGGCCCCGTCGAAGACCGCAAGGTCCTGCGCACGCACACCTCGCCGGTTCAGATTCGCACGATGGTGGAAACCAAGGGTCCGGTGCGCATCATCGTTCCCGGGCGCACCTATCGTTGCGATTACGACGCCACCCATTCGCCGATGTTCCATCAGGTCGAAGGCCTGCTGATCGATAAAACCACTCACATGGGCCATCTCAAAGGCTGTCTGACCGATTTTTGCCGCGCCTATTTCGGTATCGACGACCTGCCCGCACGGTTCCGCCCCAGCTATTTTCCGTTTACCGAACCGTCGGCGGAAATGGACATCGGTTGCACCCGCGCAGGGGGCGAATTTAAGATCGGCCACGGCGACGATTGGATGGAAATTTTGGGCTGTGGCATGGTCAATCCCAAGGTCCTGGAAAATTGTGGGATCGACCCCGACGTGTATCAGGGCTTCGCCTTCGGCATGGGATTGGAGCGTATCGCGATGCTGAAGTATGGGATCCCCGATTTGCGGACCTTTTACGAGTCCGATTTGCGGTGGTTGCGCCATTATGGCTTTTCGGCGTTGGACGCGCCGTCGATGGTGGGGGGGCTGACGCGATGAAATTCACCTTGTCGTGGCTGAAGGAACATCTGGAAACACAGGCGTCTCTTGAGGAAATCACCGATCGGCTGACTATGTTGGGCCTTGAGCTTGAGGGCGTCGTCGATCGCGCCCAGGGTCTGGAAGATTTCGTCGTCGCCCACGTCGTGCGCGCCGAGAAGCATCCCAACGCCGACAAATTGCAGGTCTGCACCGTGGATACGGGCCGCGAGGCGCTGCAGGTCGTTTGTGGCGCGCCAAACGCACGGGCGGGAATGAAGGGCGTTTTCGCCGCTTCGGGGATGGCCATTCCGGGCACCGGGATTGTCTTGAAAAAGGCCGAAATTCGTGGGGTTGAGAGCAACGGCATGCTGCTGTCGGAACGCGAAATGGGCCTGTCCGACGCCCACGACGGCATCGTCGATTTGTCCGCCGACGCGCCGGTTGGCGCGCGCGCCGTCGATGTTATGGGCTTGGCCGATCCGGTGATCGACATCGCCGTCACGCCCAATCGCGGCGATTGCCTAAGCGTGCGCGGCGTTGCGCGCGATCTTGCCGCCTCGGGTTTGGGGAAACTCAAGGCGATCGCGGACGATCCGGTTCCGGGTATGTTCGAAAGCCCCGTTGCGGTGCGTTTGGATTTCCCTTCCGCCGCCGCCGCCGCTTGCCCCTATTTCGTCGGCAGGATGGTACGTGGGGTAAATAACGGCCCCAGTCCGAAATGGCTACGCGCGCGCCTGGAAGCGATCGGGCTGCGCCCGATTTCGGCCCTGGTCGATATCACCAATTTGATGACGTTCGAGTACGGCCGTCCCCTCCATGTTTTCGATGCCGATAAGGTCGAGGGCGGGCTTACGGCGCGTCTGGCGCGAAACGGGGAGAGCCTGAAGGCTTTGGACGGCAAGACCTATGCGCTCGACGACACGATGACGGTGATCGCCGATGCGCGTGGACCCGCAGCCCTTGGCGGCGTGATCGGCGGCGAGGAAACCGGGTGCGCCGAGGGCACGGTTAATGTGTTTATCGAATCGGCGCTGTTCGATCCCGTGCGCACGGCGACGACGGGACGCAAACTGAACGTGATGAGCGACGCGCGTTATCGTTTCGAACGTGGGATCGATCAAGCGTTCGCCATCGACGGTATGGAAATCGCGACTCGTTTGATTTTGGATTTGTGCGGCGGCGAGCCCTCGCAAAACATCGTCGCGGGGGCCGAACCGTCGTGGCGGCGCACAATCGCCTTTCGTCCGCAAAAAATAAAAACATTGGCCGGGGTCGATGTCCCGTCGGGCGACGTGCATCGTATTTTGACGGTGTTGGGCTTTGTCGTTTTTGACGAAGACGAGGCCGTCTTGCGTGTCGATGTTCCGTCGTGGCGCGGAGATATCGTCGGCGAGGCTTGCTTGGTGGAAGAAGTGGTTCGCGTCTTCGGCTACGACCATATTCCGACGACCCCGCTTAGGCGGGAAAGCGATTTGCCGGAGACGGCGATGAGCGCGCAGCAGATGCGGCGCACTTCGGCTCGGCGCACCCTGGCCGCGCGCGGACTGAACGAGGCGGTAAGCTATTCGTTCATGGCGGCGAAGGACGCCGATTTGTTCGGCGGCGTGGCGTCTTCCGTGCGCTTGGTCAATCCGATTTCATCGGACTTGGATGTTATGCGCCCGTCGATCGCGCCCAACTTACTCGCCGCGATCGGGCGTAACGACGCGCGGGGCGTTCCCAACGGGGCGATGTTCGAAGTCGGACCCCAATTTTCCGGCGACGCGCCCGACGAACAAACGGTCGTGGCCACGGCTCTGCGCGCCGGACAAAGTGGGGCTTCGCATTGGGCGCGCGCCGTGCGCCCGGTGGACGCCTTCGACGCCAAGGCCGACGCCCTGGCGGTGCTGGGCGCGTTGGGCGTGGCGGTAGACAACCTACAAACGCTGGACGGCGCGCCGTCGTGGTATCATCCCGGCCGTTCGGGGCGGCTTTGCCTTGGGCCGAAGAATGTCCTGGCGGTCTTTGGCGAACTGCACCCCGGCGTCCTCAAGGCAATGGACGTTCGCGGCCCGGTCGTGGCGACGGAAATCTTTATCGATAGTGTTCCCCTGCCCAAGAAAAAACAGGGTGCGCGCCGTGCGTTGCTCAAACCGTCGCCGTTTCAGCCCGTGGATCGCGATTTCGCCTTCGTCGTCGATCTTGGGGTTCCGGCGCAAGATATCGTGCGGGCGGTTAAGGGCGTCGATAGGGCGTTGATCGCGGAGGTCGGCGTGTTTGACGTCTTCACCGGCCCGGCGCTGGGCGAGGGCAAGAAATCGCTCGCCGTGCGCGTGACCCTGCAGCCCTATGAGAGAACCCTGACGGAGGACGATATCGACGCCATCAGCGCGCGGATCGTCGCCGTTGTGGCGAAGAACACCGATGGCGTTTTAAGGGCATAGCCGCGGTCCGCGATGGGTGCGGGCGCCATGACGGCGCCATGATGGCAAGGCTTTTCAAGGGGCGCGCGAGCGCCCCTTGTTTCTTGTTGTGAAAACAATACCTTACAGATACCGTTGTTTTTTCACGCCGGGGCCGCCCGACGCGTGAACGCGGGATTCGCGATTGAAATTTTATTATGCAAAAGAATTTGAATTTCACAGTTAATGTTATCACATGTAAGGCGCACGCAGCGACAGGGCTCGTGAATCTTGAGCGATTCAAGAGCCTTGGACTGTCTAAAAAGAGTTAAAATGAATCCGAAGGCTAAGGAAACAGGGGGCGTTCCTCGAAATGTCTCGAAGAGTGTGCTTAAGCTAAAAAATTGAAGTAGAAAGCTACCTATGGGTTTATTCGCGTGTTTAATTCAGCCGTTGAGCAAAAAAGCGGGTCACGGTGGTGAAGGCCGCGGTCGCGGTTATCGTGGCGGAGATGGTTCCGCCGTGGATATGCGGCGCCCACACGCCGAAGGGATTTCTTGAGGAGACCAGCAATGGGAACAAATGAAAAAAATCTGACCGGGGTCGAGCGTTTTTTTGACGATGATGAAATTATCGTCAGCAAGACGGACTTGAAGGGCCGGATTACCTACGCCAATAATATTTTTCTGAAGCTCGCCGATTTCACGGAGAAGGACGTTCTCGGGCAGCCGCACAGTATCGTGCGCAATCCGACCATGCCCCGGGCCGTTTTTAAATTGCTCTGGGATACTGTGCAGACCGGCAAGGAACTGTTCGCCTATGTCGTCAACCGATCGAAAAACGGTGACCACTATTGGGTTATCGCCCATGTCACGCCGAGTTTTGACGCCTCGGGAAATATCACGGGCTACCACTCGAACCGTCGCGTCCCCGATCGGCGTATTCTCGACGACACGATCATCCCCCTTTACACATCGTTACTGAGGGAGGAGCAGAAATATGACAACGCCAAGGACGGCCTCGCGGCGTCCCACGCCATGCTGTTCAACCTGCTAAAAGAAAAAGGAGTTGCGTACGATGAATTCGTCTTCTCTCTCTAAGGCCTCGTACGCCAGCGCCATCACGGCGGGCCTGGCGGTTGTGATGGTGGTCATGGAGATCCTCGGCGGCGTGCGCTCGCTGCCTGTGATCGGGATCGCCTTCTTGGTCATCCTCGGCGGTCTGGTCGGGGTGTTTTTTCAAAGAAAACTGTCGCAGGAACTCGTGCGCACACGTAACATTTGCCAACGCGTCGATGCTGGCGATTTCGAAGCCCGCCTCATCAACTTAAAGGAAGGCGGCGAAATCGGCGCCCTGCAAAAGGCCATTAACGACATGGTCGATCGTTGTGACGCCTATGTCCGCGAATCGGCGGCGTGTCTGGAATATGTGGCGCAGAACAAGTATTTCCGAAAAATTGCGGAAAAAGGCATGGTCGGCAGTTTCCTGCATGCCTCGCGCCAAGTTAATACCGCGACCGACACGATGGCGCGGAAGGTCGCGAACTTTACCGCCGTCGCCGACGACTTCGAAAAGAATATGAACAATGTGGTCGAGACGGTGGCCTCCGCGTCAACCGAACTACAGTCCACGGCGCAGGGCATGGAACATACGGCAAGTGAAACCAGTTCGCAGGCGACGAGGGTGGCCGCCGCCGCCGAGGAAGCTTCGAGCAACGTGCAAACGGTGGCCAGCGCGGCGGAGGAATTGTCCAGCTCGATCAGCGAAATCTCGCGTCAGGTTTCCCAATCGACCCAGATCGCGGGCACCGCGGTGGCCGAGGTCGATGGCACCAACGCCAAAATTCAGGGCCTCGCCGAGGCCGCCAATAAAATCGGCGAGGTCGTGGCCTTGATCACCGACATCGCCGATCAGACCAACCTGCTGGCGCTCAACGCCACCATCGAGGCGGCGCGCGCCGGCGAGGCGGGCAAGGGCTTCGCCGTCGTCGCCTCCGAAGTCAAGAACCTGGCCAACCAGACCGCCAAGGCGACCGAGGAAATCGGCGCCCAGATCGGCGGCATCCAGGGGGCCACCCGCGAGGCGGTGGAGGCCATGGGGTCGATCGGCAAAGTCATCGGAGAGATGAACGAGATCGCCGGTGCGATCGCCGCCGCGGTCGAGGAACAGGGCGCGGCGACCCAGGAAATCGCCCGCAACGTCGAACAGGCCTCCAACGGTACGACCGAGGTGACGTCGAATATTTCGAGCGTTACTCAGGCCGCGTCGGAATCCGGCCATGCCGCCGGGCAGGTTCTGGAGGCGGCGAGCGAACTCTCTCAACAGTCCGAGCGATTGCGTTCGGAAATGGGTAAATTCGTCATCGAGATGCGTAAGGCGATTTAAACGCCCCACCAAGGCCAGGAGAGACGGTTTCCGATCGTTCTTATTCCTCACGGTTTTGGACACCGGCGCGATGGGACGCCCCCCGCTGTACATGCGGGGGGCGTCCTTGTTTCCACGCACGGGCAAGGGGGGGGGGACGCCAAGACGATGGAAGGGCGATATCGGAGATTCACGAATCTCGAACAATCTGTTATTCATAATGCATGTGTGATGGATTCGTGGATATTATGCAAAAGACTGTATGGGCTGTGGCCGGCGCGTCGGCGCCGCGCGCCAAAAGAGTATTGGAGCGCCGGCAATGATCTCGCCTACAAAAACGTCCCCCGGGGAGGTGGCGGAAGCTGTGGGCGCGCCGTCTTCGGAGTTTGGCGGTTCCGATTTCACGCAAACTTCGGCGTTTGAGGATGGGTCGGTTGAGGATGGACCGGTCGGCGATACGGATCATCCCGATAACGCTTCGTCCTTGCCGGAGATTCCCCAAAAAATCACCTTTAAGAATCCCTTTTTCACGACGATCAAAGGATCGCACTTCATCGCGCGGGAAGACACCGCAGAGCCGGTGATGGTCATGCCCCTGGAAACCGGCGACGTATCGCTGAAATTATCGGGCATTCGCCATGAATTGAACCTGGAGCCGGGCGATGCGGATGCACACATGCTCGATATTGTCGCCGAGGGCTTGAAATTTGTGCGCGGCCTGAAGGTCGGAGACCCGGTGCCTAGCGAACTGACGTCCGGGCGTGCGTCTTGGAGCGTGACCGAGCGCCACTTGTCGATTTCCAGGAGTCGCTTGACGATGCAGCTGGTCTCGTGGATCGGTGGTGAGGAGCACGTCATCACCGATGTCGGGGAACTGGAACAGATCGTCCAGGATCCGCACACCCGTCAACAGGTCACGGTGGCCTTCGAAGAAGCCGCGGAACACTTGGGCGTTGGCCGGGAAAACAAAGAAAAAGTCATCCTTTTGGTGGAAAACTTAGCCGAGGAATTGTCGTACATCGAGGCCCTTCGCGAGCGCTTCGAGCATATCCTCGCCATCTCCGACACCGTTGACGCCATTCATCAGAAATATCGGTCCGAACAGTCGATGTCGGTTAAAATTCAATCGATCCGGCGCCTGTTTCGGATCGCCTCCAGGGGGTTGAAGGATACGTTCGACCAAATTGACGCGCAGACGGGTGAAATTCTGTCGGTGTTAAAAAACATTGCGCCGCAGACCCGTTTTATTCGCCAAAGCCGCGACGACTTGCATCGTCGCCTGTGGGCATGGGACGGTTTGGTTGCGAAGTGGGACGGCGTCATGGTGAAGCGTTCGCGCACGAACGAGGGCCTGCTGGACGAATTGTACCACTTTCTCGCCCAACGTTTTTTGCCCGCCGATGAATGGGAACTGTTTTCCAAGGCGCAAGAAAAGCAGTTGATGAAGCGCACTACGGAAAGACGGTGGTGACCCGCGCCAAAAACAATTCGAAAGTCCAAAAATAAAGACGGCGCCCGAGGGTGCGCCCTCCTCGTTTTAACCGAGGGTGCGCCCTCCTCGTTTTAAGCACTAAGCGCGCAACATGGAGACCTTCTTGGCGTAGGTTTCCCCTTGGGTGGATGTCGAGGGGCTAAGCGGCGGGCAAACCGACGCCCATTGGGGGTCGTGCCTCAGGTGGGCGATTGTCGCCTTGACGCCGGCGATCAAGGGTCGGCCCGTGAACAGCGCGCGCACCGCGACGGCCTTGTCCAGGCTTTCTCGATCGCCCTGGCGATAGGCCTTGGCGCACAATGGGGCGTTCAGGTTGGCGGTGGCCGAAATGCATCCGGCGAAGGGACCGTCATGGGCCGCCAACAAGGTGGCCTCGTTCGAGGGGAACACCGATAGCGCGGGGTCGATGGCGGCGACGGCGTGGGCGTAGTCCATGTCGCCCGAGGAATCCTTCAGGCCTCGAATGCGCGGGGGAAATGCCTCGAAAAGACGCGCGACCAGCGCGGGGCCATAGGCGAGTCCGCTGAGGGCGGGAAAGTTATACAGGTAAAGCGGGATCGGGGCGTCGGCGGTGGCCGCCACTAAGGCGCCGATGTAGGCGTGCAGGCCGTCCTCGGAGACGTCCTTGTAATAGAACGGCGGCAACACCAAGGCGCCGCTGAAGCCGAGGTCCCAAGCGGCGCGGGTCAGAAGCACGGTATCGTCGAGCGCCGGCGTTCCCGTGCCGACCATCAACTTTTCACACGGCAGGGCCTTCGCCGCCACATCCATCAGCGCCAGGCGCGCCTGAAGGGAAAACGAGGTCGCCTCGCCGGTGGTGCCCAGCACGTTCAAACCGTCGCAGCCCGTGGCGAGCAGATCGCGGGCGTGATCGACGAAGCGTGCGCCGTCGGGTTGATTCGTGGGAGTGAGGGGCGTGGCGATGGCGGCGATAACGCCGCGTAGGGGGCCGGTCATGATGTTTTTCTTTGTCGAAGTGGGATGAACGTCGGAGGCATGCGGCGCGTAAATCGAATTCGTTGTCACGCGTTCGGCCCACAGTACACATGCTTGATCAATTCGTGTAAAGAACATTTGACAAAATCAAACGATCGTTTTAATTTCTTGATCTTGAAAAAACACGCAATGGCTACGTCGGGTAGGCGCCGAATGTGAAATGGGCATGGGGCGGCGCGGGCGTCCTCGTGCGTTCCGGCGCGCCGGGATGGGAAGGCTGGTTTTGATGTCTCGCAAAGTCCGATCGGATAAGGGCGTCGTCGCCCCTTCGGCCCACTCTCGCGAACGCTCGGACGGGCGGCGTGGGGAAGGACACCGGCGCGGCGCGGCGAGCCGGCAGCGGATTCTGTCCGCCGGCCTGGATGTTTTCGGTAAATACGGTTTCGACGGCGCGACGACACGTATGCTGGCGCAAAAGGCGGGCGTCAATCTTGCCGCGATCGCGTATTATTTCGGCGGCAAAAAAGGACTGTACCGCGCCATCGCCGAACATGTCGGGGCGCAGATGCGCCAGATGATGACCCCGGCCCTCGATCAAGGCGACTTCTCCGGGGACGGCGATGCGGCGTACGCCCTCGAACGGCTCGATACCGTGTTGGAGGTTTTCGCCTCGATCGTGATCGCCTCGGATGAGGCGGATAAATGGGCGCGCTTCATCATGCGCGAGCAGATGGATCCCAGCGAGGCCTTCGACATACTGTACGACGGCGTTATCAAGCATTTCCATGGCCGCTGCGCGGCCCTGATCGGTCAAGTCACCGGCCGTCCGGCGGACGACCCCGAAACCCTCTTGAAGACCTTTACGATTATCGGGCAAATCCTGGTCTTTCGCACCACTCGGGCGGTGGTTTTACGCCGCCTGGGATGGGACGATTTTTCCAAGGATCATCTCGATGCGATCGTGAAACTCGTGCAGGCGCACGTGCGCGCAATCGTCGTTCCCCAACAGGAGAGTAAAACGTGAAACGCAAAGCGATTGTCATCGGTCTCGTGCTCATCGTCGGGGCCGCCGCGGGATGGTGGTATGTTCAGCGCGGAGAAAAAGGAAACAGTGGCGTTTTGCGCCTGTACGGCAATGTGGACATCCGTCAGGTGGAATTGGGTTTTCGCGTTTCCGGTCGCCTTCAAGCGATGAATTTCGAGGAAGGCGATGTGGTCAAGGTGGGCGACGAATTGGCGCGTCTGGATGACACGCCTTATCGGGAGGCGCTGCGCATCGCCGAAGGCGAGGTGGCCGCGCAACGCGCCAACGTGAAAAAATTTGAAGCCGGCGCCCGCCCGGCGGAAATCGCCCAGGCCGGCGCCTTGGTGGCGGAACGCCGGGCGACGCTGAAAAACACGAAGCAGCTTCTCGAACGTCGCGCGCGGTTGCTTAAAGGCGGCCACGTTTCCCAACAGGCTTATGACGAAATTCTGGCGCAGAAAAAGGAGGCCCAGGCGCGGTTGCGTTCGGCGCAGGATGCCTTGACTCTGGCGCAGGAGGGTTTTCGCAAGGAGGATATCGCCATCGCCCGGGCCAATCTTCAAGTCGCCGAGGCGCGTCTGGCGCAGGCGCAAACCCAGGTCGCGGATACCCACCTGAAGGCCCCCGCGGGCGGGATTATCCTCAGTCGTGTCCAGCAGCCCGGTGCGATCGTCGCCATCGGGACTCCGGTCTATGTCCTGTCGTTGGGCAATCCGGTATGGGTGCGCAGTTACGTGAGCGAGCCCGATCTGGGACGCGTGTATCCGGGGATGAAAGTCACCGTCTCCACCGACAGCGCGCCCAACAAGCGTTACCATGGACATATCGGGTTCATCTCGCCGGTGGCGGAGTTCACCCCCAAGACGGTCGAAACCCCGGATCTGCGCACGGACCTTGTCTATCGACTGCGCGTCATCGTGGACGATGCGGACAGAATGTTGCGCCAGGGGATGCCGGTCAGCGTCGATGTGCCCCTGGAGGGCGGCGCCGCTCAAAAAATGCCGGGGGGATAACCCGATGGGCACTCCCATGGTTGTCATCGATGGTGTTGAAAAACGGTTCTCTCCCGAGGCGCGCCCCGCCCTGAACGGGATTACCGGGACGGTCGAAAGGGGGCGGATCACCGGCCTTGTCGGTCCCGATGGGGCGGGCAAAACGACCCTGTTGCGTCTGATGACGGGATTGATGACGCCCGATCGGGGCGCGCTGATCGTCGATGGCGTCGATAGTCGTGAGGATAGCGCGGCGATCCAGGAAATCATCGGCTATATGCCGCAAAGGTTCGGTCTTTACGAGGACCTGACGGTAATCGAAAACCTTAGCCTGTACGCCGATTTGCGTGCCGTCGTCGGCGCCGCGCGCGAGGAAACCTTCGCCGAGTTGCTCGCCTTCACGGCGCTGGGCCCGTTCACCGATCGTCTGGCGGGGGCGCTGTCGGGAGGAATGAAGCAAAAACTGGGTCTGGCCTGTACGTTGTTAAGCAAGCCTCGGCTTTTACTGTTGGACGAACCGAGCGTCGGCGTCGATCCTATATCGCGGCGCGAACTTTGGCGTATGGTCGATGCGTTGATCGACGATGGAATCACCGTGGTGTGGTCGAGCGCCTATCTGGATGAAGCCGAACAATGCGACGACGTTTTGTTGCTGAACGAAGGAGAGCTTCTGTTTTTTGGTCCTCCCGAGGATTTGACGCACCGCGTCGCCGGGCGCACCTACCATATCCGGGGGGTGGATGACGATCGTCGGATGGTGTTGTCGCGGGCGCTCAACCAGGATGGTGTGGTCGATGGCGTCCTACAGGGGCAAAATATCCGCCTGGTTTTGCAGGAGGGGCGACAGGTGCCCGACGCCGCGGCTTTGGGGGTCGCGGGGTCGTTGCGCGCCGTCGAGGTCGCGCCGCGTTTCGAGGATGCCTTCGTCGATATCCTCGGCGGCGGACCGGGGGGGACATCGGTTTTGGCGGACCGGATCAAGGCGTTGCGGGGCGACGGCGGGCCGGTGATCGAGGCGGAAGGACTGACCAAGCGCTTCGGCTCTTTCACCGCGGTAAGCGACGTTTCGTTCTCGATCCGCATGGGCGAGGTCTTTGGGCTTTTGGGTCCCAATGGCGCGGGGAAATCGACGACCTTTAAGATGCTGTGCGGGTTGATGCAGCCAACACTGGGGGGGGCGCGCGTCGTCGGTCTGGACCTGAAAACCGCGCCGGGAAGAGCGCGTGCCCATATCGGATACATGGCGCAAAAATTTTCGCTCTATGGCAACCTCAGCGTGCTCCAGAATCTCCGCTTTTTTGCCGGCGTCTATGGTCTTACCGGGCGCGCGCGGCGCGTGCAGGTCGAGCGTATGATCGAAACCTTCGCCCTGAAAAGCCATCTTAGCGTTTCCGCCGACGATCTGCCGTTGGGCTTCAAACAACGCCTGGCGTTGTCGTGCGCGCTGATGCATGAGCCGGAGGTGTTGTTCCTGGACGAGCCGACCTCCGGGGTCGATCCGATCACGCGGCGCGAGTTTTGGGCCCACATCAACGCCCTGGTGGAGAAAGGGGTCACCATCATGGTGACCACGCACTTCATGGACGAGGCCGAGTACTGCGATCGTCTCGCCCTGATTTACCGGGGTCGGGAAATCGCCACCGGCGCGCCTCAGGATCTGAAGGCGCGGGTGCGCACCGAGACACGCCCCGACCCGACGCTGGAGGACGCCTTTATCGCCCTGATCGAGGATTTCGACGCCCGCCAAAAGGTGCCGGCATGATCGCCGGGCGGACCGACGCCCCTAAGGCGTCCCCCGAGATGCCGTCCGATGAAAATTTCGGAGATACCCCGAAGCGGGCGTCGCGCTTGCGCCGTATCGCCGCCCTGGCGAAGAAAGAGGCGATCGAGGTCGTGCGCGATCCCAGCAGTATTCTGATCGCCTTCGTTATGCCATTGATTTTGCTGTTTCTGTTTGGTTACGGCGTTTCCTTGGACGTCAATAAAATCAAGGTTGGGATCGTTCTGGAAGATTCTTCGCCGGACGCGCAAAGCTTTGCCGGGGCGGTCGCCGATTCGCGTTTTTTCAGCGCCCGTATCGCGCGCGCCCGCCACGCCTTTGTGGACGATCTCGTGGCCGGTCGAATTCGCGGCATCATTGTCGTTCCAATTGATTTCACGGCGCGCCTCAATCATCCCGGCGAGACCGCTCCGGTTCAGGTTATTGCCGATGGAACGCAGCCGAACACCGCCAGTTTCGTGCACAACTACGTCACCGGAGTGTGGTCGGGTTGGCTTCGCCAGAGGGCCTTGGAGCGGGGTCGGCACATTCATCTTCCGATCGTTGCCGCACCACGGTTCTGGTTCAACGCCAAGCTAACCAGCCGCAATTTCCTGGTGCCGGGATCGGTGGCGATCATCATGACCTTGATCGGAACCCTGTTGACCGCCCTGGTCATCGCCCGTGAGTGGGAACGCGGCACGATGGAGGCGATCATGGCGACGCCGGTGACGGCGGGCGAACTTTTGATTGGAAAAATCATACCTTATTTCTTGCTGGCGATGGCCTCGATGGTGGTGTGCACCTTAATCGCGGTGTTTCTGTTCCAGGTGCCACTTCGCGGCTCCATCGGCGCGCTGGTGGCGGTTTCATCGGCATTTTTAGTGCCGGCCCTGGGTCAGGGGTACTTGATTTCGGCGATAACAAAAAATCAATTCGTGGCGTCTCAGATTGCGCTTTTTTCGGCATTTTTGCCCGCCGTTTTGTTGTCGGGGTTCGTTTTCGAGATCGGCAGCATGCCCAAGGCCATCCAGATTATTACGCATATCGTTCCGGCGCGCTATTTCGTTTCCAGCTTGCAGACGGTGTTCATGGCGGGGGACTTTTGGGCGCTGCTGCTGCCCAATATCGCGGCGATGCTGGGCATCGGTGTTTTGTTTCTTGTTTTGGCGCTGCGCAATACCAAAAAGAGGCTCGATTGACCATGTGGGGAAGACTGCAAGCCTTGATCGTTAAGGAATTTTTGGCGATTTTGCGCGATCGCCAGGGGCGGATGATACTGATCGTGCCGCCACTGATTCAGTTGGTTATCTTCGCCTTTGCCGCGACCTTGGAGGTGAAAGATGTCTCGATCGGCGTCCTCGATCAAGATCACGGGAAGTGGTCGTATGAATTGGTTCAGCGCTTTGCCGCTTCGCGGGCGGTCGGTCGGATCGTGCGCGTCGATGGCGCGGGCGATATCCGCCGTTTGGTCGATACGCAAAAAGTCTTGGCGGTGATTCAATTTCCTCAAGGGTTTTCCGCGAATATCGCGGCGGGGCGACCGGCGCAACTTCAGTTTATCCTCGACGGTCGGCGATCCAACGCGGCGCAGATTTTCCTCGGTTACGCCAACACCATCGTCGATGGCGCTAATCGAGACATTATCGCCCGGCGCGGCGCGGGAGCGCTTCCCAGCGTCCTGGTGCAACGCAGCTGGTTCAACCCCAATCTACATTACCAATGGTTCACGGTGCCCAGCCTGATCGGAACCATCAGTCTTTTGATCGGATTGTCGGTTTCCGCCCTGTCGATCGCCCGCGAGCGGGAGATGGGGACGTTTGACCAACTTTTGATTACGCCCTTGGCGCCTTTTGAAATCCTCATGGGAAAGACCGTCCCGTCGTTGATGATCGGCCTGATGCACGGCACGTTCTTTTTGCTGATATCGGTCTTTGCTTTTCATATCCCGTACACGGGATCCCTCCTGCTCCTGTACGCCAGCATGAGCATCTATCTGGTTTCCGTGATCGGAATAGGCCTGTTCATATCGGCGCTGTCGATGACCCAGCAGCAGGCGTTCTTGGGATCGTTCGTGTTCGCCGCCCCGGCGATTTTGTTGTCCGGGTTCGCCAGTCCGGTCGAAAATATGCCCGATTGGCTGCAAACCATGACCCTGGTCAATCCGCTGCGTCATTTCTTGGTGATCGTCAACGGATTGTTCACCAAGGACATGCCGTTCGCGACGGTGATGGACAACACGTGGCCGTTAATCGTCATAGCGGTCGTGACGATGACGGTGGCGGGATGGTTGTTCCGCCGCCGGATGCAGTAATCAAACCCTCACACTGTCGAGGTGGCGTCGTCCATGCGGGATGCTATTTCCGCGCGCCTCCGGTCCTGCCCCGCGCGCGGTATGCGCGCGCGGGGGCGGTTTTGGCTTAAGGGTGGAGGCTTACTTCGCCGTGACGACGGGTCAGCGCGTCGGCTAAACGGGCGCAAACGCGCATGGATAAATCACCGTTAAAACCGTGGTCCGCCGGATCGCGCGCCATGCGCGCGCGCAGACAGGTCGCCGCCGCCGGATCGAAGCGAAGATCGGAACCGGCGAGATAATAGAACCGATTAACGATATTCGTCGCGGCGATGGTATCGATATCGGCGAATAAAGCGGCGTGGGCGAGAATGTATCCGGGGGTTTCCCGACCGCCACCGCGCCAGGCTTGGGCGGTTCCGGCGATTTTCCGACCTCCGGCGACGATATTGTAGCGCCCGTCGCAAAAGGCGTCATCGACGGCGCCCATCTGTGCGCGGACACCCCAATGGGCGAGCGTTTCGATGATGGGATCGCAAATCAGACGGTAAACGGCGTCAATATCCAGGCTAGAGGGATCGCTCCGGGGGATGAAGAGAGATAAATTAACGACCCCGGGTCCGTTGGGGATAGCGCTGCCGCCGGTGTCGCGTACGACGACCGGCCAGCCTTGTTGGGTCAAGCGTTGGACGGCGAAATCGAAATGAGGGAGGCGGGTGTCGGCGCTGCTGGCGATGACGGCGGGAGTGCTGCGCCATAAACGAAACGATGGGATGCTTGTGTTCTTCGGTGCGGCTTGCGCCACGGCCTGCGCCACGCTGCGATCGCGGGCGATATGCTCGTTGGGGTGGAGGCATTCATAAAAGCCCGGCGGACCGAACGCGCCGTTGGCGGGCCAGGGAATATTTGTCGGTGGGCTTGTGTGGGTGGGGTCGTCGGTGGCGAATCCACCATATGGCGGCATTGTCATTCGATTTCTCCTATCAAACTTCCAGGGACGACCACGCTGTCGGGCTTCGCCGTAATATGCAGAGATCCCGTGGCCGGCGCGGAAATGTCGAAATTTGTTTTTTCGACCATGACTTCCGCGAGCTTCGCGCCTGCGGTAACGGCGGCGCCGTCTTCATAGAGCCAGTTAATCAGGACGCCTTCGGGAGTCTGCGCGGTATCCCATAGGCCGTCGGGTATGGTTACTCTTGTTGGCATGATGATACTTTTCGTTAATGGTTTTTATGACAGATCAGAGGTTTTTTTTCAACCTTTGCTGGTGAACGCGGCGCGCGCCGCCTCGGCGATGTTGACGGCGTTGGGCAGGGCCATCTGTTCCATCGGGCGCGCGTAGGGGATCGGGATGTCCGGGTAGGCGACCCGTTTCGGGGCGGCTTTAAGCACGGAAATATCGCGTTCGACCACCGATGCGATGACCTCGGCGGTGACGCCGTAGCTGGTGTAATCCTCATCGACGACGACCATTCGTCCGGTTTTCTTGACCGACCGGAAAACCCCGTCGCGGTCGAGCGGGACTAGGGTGCGCAGGTCGATGATTTCGGCGTCGATGCCCTCTTTTTGCAAAATTTCGGCGGCCTCGATGGCGCGGTGGACCATTAGGCCCAGCGCGACGATGCTGACGTCGGCGCCGGTGCGCCGCACGGCGACCTCGCCGAAGGGCAGCGTATAGGCCTCTTCGGGAACTTTGGTGGCCGCGCCCTCGACCGAGGCCATCCACCCCAGCCCCTGGAGTCCTTTGTGGAACATGAAAACCACGGGATTGTCGTCGCGGATCGCGGCGATCATCATGCCCTTGGCGTCGTGGGCGTTGGACGGGGTGACGACTTTCAGTCCGGGCATATGCGCGAAGGTGGCGTACAGGGTCTGGGAGTGCTGCGCGCCGTCGCTGTATCCGCCGCCGCCGGCCATCATCAAGACCATCGGCACGGGGCACGCGCCGCCGGAAAAATAGGTGTTCTTGGCGGCGAGATTGTATATGGCGTCCATGCAGACGCCGAAAAAATCGACGAACATCAACTCGGCGATGGGGCGCATGCCGGACATCGCCGCCCCGACCGAGGCCCCGATGAAGGCGGTTTCCGAAATCGGGGTGTCGCGGATGCGCTCGGCCCCGAATTCATCCAGCAGGCCGGTGGTGGCCCCAAAAATGCCGCCATAGGCGCCGATATCCTCACCCATGACGAAAACGCTGGGATCGGCCCGCATTTCCTGGGCGATGGCCTCGGACATGGCGGCGGAAATAGTCAAGATACGGTTCGACATTGTCTTGCTCCTTGCACGGCGCGCGGTGGGGTGGCGTGCGTCCCATCTTTCCCACGACGCCAAGTGGCGAACGGACGTTTTAAACGAAAACCGCGCTCAGCGCGTCCTTGGGGGCGGCGTCGGGGCTTTGCCGGGCGAAGGCGAAGGCGGCATCGACCGCGTCGTGCGCCGTGGCGAGGGCGGCGTCCAGCGCGGCCTCGTCATGCGCGCCCTCCTTAAGAATATGTTCACGCAGCCGCGCGATCGGGTCCTTCGCCTTGAGGGCTTCGACTTCGCCTTTGGGGCGGTACAGTTCGGGATCGCCCTGGAAGTGGCCGAAATAGCGATAGGTCTCGACTTCGATCAGGCTCGGCCCCTTGCCTTCGCGGGCGCGCTTGACGGCCTTTCCGGCGGCGGCGAAGACGCCGAGGACATCATTGTCGGCGACATACTCACCGGCCATGCCATAGGCGCCGGCGCGGTCGCTGTTGTGGGCGATCGCCGTCGAAGCCGATTTTGGAACGGATATTCCATAAGAGTTATCCTCGACCACGAAAATTACCGGTAAATTCCAAATCGCGGCAAGATTGAGCGCCTCGTGAAACGCGCCTTGATTGGCGGCGCCGTCGCCCAGGTAGGCGACGGCGACATCGTCGCGCTTTTGCATTTGGGCGGCGAGCGCCGCGCCGACGGCGGGACCGCAGCTTTCGCCGATGATGCCGCTGCACGAAAAATGAACGTCGGGGTCGAACAGGTGCATGTGTCCGCCGCGTCCGCCGCCCAGGCCGGTCGCCTTGCCGAAAATTTCCGCCGTCATGCGGTTTAGATCGACGCCCTTGGCGATGGCGGCGTGGTGGGGGCGATGGGTCGCGGTCACCGTGTCGGTGGGGCGCAGGTGCGCGCAAACGCCGGCGGCGCACGGTTCTTGCCCCGCGGCAAGATGCATTTCGCCGGGCACGGGACCCGACCCGATATCGAATTTGGGGCTTTTCCCCTCCATATAGGCGCGCGCCATGGTTTCTTCGTAATGGCGCGCCTGGACCATGGCCTCATACATCCATAGCAGGTTCTCTTTCGAGGGCTTCATCGACGGTTCTCCTTTGCGAACACGGAACGGACGGACCCTTACGCGGGGTCGTTAAGGTTCCAACTGGGGGAGGCGTAAAGATGAAAAAAACGAACGATGAATTTTACGCGCAATTGCTCAATCTAGCAAATCCATAGGTAAGGAAGACATCGAGGAAGGCATCGAGGCGAGCCTCTTTTTTCGTTCGCTATTGCATCGTGCGGCGCGCCACGGTGGGGCGAGATTTAGGGTAAGGACCTCTTCATCTGATGCATCTGGCGGAGATGAAGAGGTCCTTACCCTAGTGGTTTGAATTTAACATTTGAGTCCGATGCAATTGGACACAAATGTGTGAAGAAATCAAACAGCAACAAAAAGATAGATAGTGGTCGGCCCGATGGTTCGCGGGAGCGAAACGTCGGAGTCGATCCACTAGGTGTTTTTTCCGCCGCCACGGCCAAGAATGCCGCGCCGAGGGGGCCGAGAAGGCGTGAAAAATGAAGATCGAACGGGGCGCAAAGTCGGGCGGCGAGGTCGCAGGGCGGATAGTAAACCGCGCCGCGCATTTCTTTTATTTCGAGGCCCGAACGGCGCAGGCGCCGACGGAGATCGTCGGGCGTGAAAAAATGGGCGTTTCGCCACAAAGGGTTGCCGAATATCCCGCGCCATCGTCGCACCATGGCCCACAGGCTCCATGCGCCAAGCTCTCCGATCACCAGCCGTCCGCCGGGGCGCAAAACCCGGACCATCTCGTCGATAACGCCATTGCGTTCCGGCGCGACGCAAAGCACCGTGACGGCGATGAGCAAATCGAAAGCACCATCGGCGAAAGGCAGGCGCGCACCGTCGCCGACAAGGAACGGTCCATGCTTTTCGCCACGCACCGGGCGGCGTGCTTGGTCAATCATCGCCGGGTCGCGATCGATGCCGATGCACTCGCCGGTGCGCCGATGTATCTCCCGGCTAAGCTCGCCGTCCCCGCAGCCCACGTCCAACGCCCGCATACCCGCCTTGGGCGCGGCCAATTCAAGCACGAGGCGCCGTTCGATACGGTCCGTCGCCATGCCGAGGGCGCGCGCCCGCCAGCGGCGGTACGATGGGAGGCCGCCGGACGCTTCGCCGGTCATTCCGGGGCGTGCGTTACGGGTAAACCCGCCGCGTGCCATTCGGGGTAGCCCTCCTCCAGTCTTCGCGCCTTGAATCCCTTTTTGCGCAGTTCGGCCACGGCTTCGAAGGATAACACGCAGTAAGCGCCGCGGCAGTAGGCGACGACCTCCCGGTTTTCCGGCAATTCCTTTAGCCGTTTTCCAAGATCCGAAAGCGGGATGTTTATCGCGCCGGGAAGGTGCCCCGCTGCAAACTCGCCCGCCGGGCGCACGTCGAGGACCGTGACCAACCCGCCCTTGGCCCGGCGCAGCAATTCTTCGCGCGATAGGGGTTCCATGTTGTCGCGAGTGCGGAAATAACCGGCGAGGACGCGCTCGACCTCGGCATTGTGGCGTTCGCCGGTGAGGCGCAGGGCGTTCAACAAATCGACGACGTCATCGCCGGACAATCGGTAAAGGACGCGTACGCCCTGCTTGCGGGCCTCGGCCAGGCCCGCTCGGCGTAAGACGAGAAGGTGGTGAGAGGTATTCGCGAGGCTTTGCCCGATTAGATTCGCCAGCGCCTCGACGGGGCGCTCGCCCTGCCCCAAATGTTCCATCAATTCGAGGCGCAGGGGCTGGCTTAGGGCCTTGGCGATGAGGGCCAGCTGTTCGAAGAGGGCGGTTTTGGGGGCGGGACGCGTCGAATTCACATCAGTCATGATTGTTAATCAATGCTCCGTTTGAATAATAGCCAGCTTAGCGCCAGGTCTCCGCTACCGCAAGGGGCATCTAAAAATGACCCCAAAACGTAAATATATCAATTTATTTCAAGTTGTTGTCAGTTTTTAGGAGGCTGGCGTGGCACTCCGTGAGGCTTGACTCAATAAAGCACTTAAAGATATTAATCTAATAATCTTTTGAATATTAGATTAATCGTACGTCTATCAATTTTGTCCCGCTTGCCCTGCCTGCCCCGTCATCGGCGGGCGACAGGGGAACGGATTTGAGATAGGGCGCGACCAACCAACAGGATTGAGGAAATAGTCGAATGTCCATATTGACCATAGTGGCGGGGATGGCGACGGGGCTGTTGCTGGGTATTCTCGGCAGTGGCGGTTCGATCATCACCATGCCGGCGTTGATGTACCTCGTCGGCGTCGCGCCGAAGAGCGCGATCGCGATGAGCTTGGGGATCGTCGCCGTGACGGCGAGCATCGCCGCCGTTCAGCATTGGCGCAAAGGTAATGTTAGCGTTCCGGTCGCCCTCGTGTTCAGCCTTTTTGGCGCGGCGGGAACCTTCGTCGGCGCAAAGGTCGGCGTCGTGATGCCGACGTTTTTGCAATTGGGCCTGTTCGCCGTCATCATGTATCTGGCGGCCTATCGGATGCTTAGACCGACGCAAAACGCCCCCGTTGGCGCAGAAAGCGTACTGTCCAGCGCCAATGGGGCCGTCGTGGGGCAGGGTCTGGACGTCGCCAAGCTCATGCCCATCGCCCTGCATGGCGTCATCGTCGGATCGCTGACCGGGATGGTCGGCGTGGGGGGCGGTTTTTTGATCGTCCCCGCCTTGGTTTTGCTGTCGGGTCTCACGATGAAACAAGCCGTCGGCACGTCGCTCGCGGTGGTGTCGGTGCAGTCGATGACCGGTTTCGCCGGCTACGCCGGCGCCGTAGCCATGGATTATACCCTGATGGGCGCTTTTGCCGCGGTGGCCATCGCCGGCGGCATCGTCGGCGGGGTTATTTCGCATCGGGTGCCCCCGGCAAAGCTCAAGAAAACATTTGCCGTTTTTCTGCTCGTCGTCGCCTCGTACATCGTTTTTAGGGAAATCCTAGCGGTCTAGGCCGGAGGGGACCGTCTCCGATGGCGCGGCGCTCGGCGCGGCGGCGTTCGCCAAGAGCGTCGCGTTGCCTCCGGCGGCGGTGGTGTCGATGCACAGCACCCGTTCGGTGACGAAGGCGACGGCGTCGTCATCGGCGCTCAGCAGAGGAAGGATCGCCCCGTTCCGCGCCGCCACGGCCCGCCGCGCCGCCCGGCGTGTCTCACGGTCGCCGTCGATGGCGACGGCGGCGATGGTATCCAGTTCCATTGCCGTATCGGCATCGGCGACGCGGTTCACCAATCCTTCGGGCAGGGTGCGCAGGGTGTCGGGTACGGCCACGGCGAGGATGACGCCATTGCCGGTGGCGAGGGCGACGGCGGCTTGGCGCAGGGCGTCCTCGGGCGTCGGGCCGAGGCACGCGATCACGCCGCGACCGTGGAGGCTGATCCGGTTGCTTTCGCCGGTCGGCCCGGGCAGGCTGACGGGGGTGAAATCCAGCGATTGGGTACGGGCAAGCGCCTCGCTCAATGCGGCGGAGACGACGGGATCGCCGTTTTTAACGATATCGAGCAGCACGCTTTCTCGATCCTCCAGGTGGTCCCAGGCCTGTTGCGCGGCGCGCGCGGTGGGGGTCACGACGGCGTTGGTTTCCGTCGGAGGCGGGGTGTCGCGCCGTTCGGGCGCGTGCTGCGCCATGGGGTCGAAAAGCGTCTGCCCCGGCGCCGTGCGGGGGCGGGTGAAGCGGGTCAGGTAATGCGGTCCGCCCGCCTTGGGACCGGTGCCCGACAGGCCTTCGCCGCCGAACGGTTGGACCCCGACGACGGCCCCGATCTGGTTGCGGTTGACGTAAAGGTTGCCGACATGGGCGCGGGCGCAGACACGCGCGACGCGGCGGTCGATCCGGGTGTGCACGCCCAGGGTCAGGCCATAGCCCTGGGCGTTGATGGCGTCGATCAGACCGTCGATGTCGGCGGCTTTATAGCGCAAGACATGGAGGACCGGTCCGAAGACCTCGCGTTTCAGGTCGTCCACGGCATCAACGCGCAGCAGCGTCGGCGCGATGAAGGTTCCCCGATCGGTTTCGCGGTCGAGCGGGGTTTTGAAAATCAGACGCCCGGCGTCTTCCTGGCGCTGGGCGTACGTCGAAATATCGGCGAAAGCATCGTCGTCGATGACCGGCCCGATGTCGCACGATAGGTCCCAGGGGTCGGATGTCGTCAGTTCGGCCATCGCGCCCTGGACCATGGCGGTCAGGTCGTCGGCGATATCGTTCTGAACGCACAGCAGACGCAGCGACGAGCAACGCTGCCCGGCGCTTTGAAACGCCGAGGCGAGGATGTCGCGCACCGCCTGTTCGGGTAACGCCGTCGAATCGACAATCATCGCGTTAAGCCCGCCGGTTTCGGCGATCAGCACCGCATCGGGGTCGCCGAATTCGGCCATCGCGCGGTTGATGGCGCGCGCGGTGTCGGTCGATCCGGTGAAGCAGACTCCCGCGAGCCGCCCGTCGCGGGTCAGTGCGGCGCCGACCTCGCCGCCGCCGGGCAGAAAGTTCAAGACATCCCCCGGCACCCCGGCCTCGTGCATCAGGGCCGCCGCGCGCGCCGCGATCAAGGACGTTTGTTCGGCGGGCTTGGCGATCACCGCGTTGCCCGCGGCCAGGGCGGCGACGATTTGCCCGGTAAAAATCGCCAGCGGGAAATTCCACGGTGAAATGCACACGAAGACGCCGCGCCCGACGCGTCCGCCCAAGGCGCGCGCCCGAAGGGCGTAGTAACGGCAAAAATCGACCGCTTCGCGCACTTCGGCGATGGCGTCGGGCAGAGTCTTGCCGGCCTCGCGGGCGGCCAGGACCATCAGTTCGGTGGCGTTTTCTTCGTACAGGTCGGCGATCTTGGCGACGATCTGCGCGCGCGCGGCGGACGGACGGTCGCGCCAGGCGGGGAAGGCGCGCTGGGCGCAGGACAGCGCGGCCTCGACATCGCCCGCGGCGGCGTCCACGCAATGGCCGACGTGATCGGTATGGTGGGCGGGATTGACAACGGCGTGCGCGGCGCCGGGACGCGCCTTGCCGTCGATCACGGGTTCGGCCCGCCACGTCGCCGTTCGGTAAGATTGGCGGTTTTTTTCCAGGGCGGCGCGGGCGATCGGGTCGGCCAGTTCCCAACCCTTGGCGTTGGCGCGCTTCGGGCCGTACAAAGCGGGCGGCAGGGGGATATGGGGGGCGGAAACGGTCTTGAGGGTGCGCAGGGCGTCGAACGGGTCGCGTACGATGTCGGCGGGAGCGACGGCCTTGTTGTGGATCTGGTTGACGAACGATCCGTTGGCCCCGTTTTCCAGCAGGCGGCGCACCAAATAGGCGAGCAGGTCCTTGTGCACGCCGACCGGGGCGTAAATCCGGCAGCGCGCGCCATGGCGTTCGCGAAGCAGGGTGTGCAGCGCTTCGCCCATGCCGTGCAAGCGCTGAAATTCGAAGGCGGTGGCGTCGCCCGCTCCACTTTTCTCACTGGCCCCGCCTTTTTTTCCGGCCCCGCCTTTTTTTCCGGCAAGCGTCAGGATCGCCGCCGCGGTGTGGGCGTTGTGGGTGGCGAATTGCGGATAAAGCCATGCGTTCAGGGCGAGCAGTTTCTTCGCCGCGACGAGATAACACGCATCGGTGGCGGCCTTGTGGGTAAACACCGGATAGGCGTCCAGTCCCAATACCTGGGCGCGCTTGATCTCGGTATCCCAATAGGCCCCCTTGACGAGGCGCACGCAAATCCGCCGCCCCAGGTTTTCCGCCAGGGCGGCCAGCCAATCGATGACGAACGGCGCGCGCGGCATGTAGGCCTGAACGACGACGCCGAAACCGTCCCATCCCTTAAGCTCGGGATTGGCGAGGACGGCTTCGATAACGTCCAAGGACAGGTCGAGGCGATCGGACTCCTCGGCGTCGATGGTCAGCCCGATGTTGGCGTTTTTCGCCAACACCGCGAGGCTGGCGATGCGCGGCGACAGTTCCGCCATCACCCGTTCGTGTTGGGCGAATTCGTAGCGTGGGTGCAGCGCCGACAGTTTGACCGAGATCCCCGGATTGTCGTGGAAACTGTCGGCGGTGGCCCGTTCGGCAAGGGCGGCGATCGCCTTGGCGTAGGCCAGGAAATAAGCCTTGGCCTGGGTCGCGGTGCGCG
This sequence comes from Varunaivibrio sulfuroxidans, assembly GCF_029318635.1. Classification (NCBI taxonomy): domain Bacteria; kingdom Pseudomonadati; phylum Pseudomonadota; class Alphaproteobacteria; order Rhodospirillales; family Magnetovibrionaceae; genus Varunaivibrio; species Varunaivibrio sulfuroxidans. The sequence continues at coordinate 2,351,937 of NZ_CP119676.1, forward strand.
CCGCCTCGCCCAACATGTCGTAGGAATAGGTAAAGCCCCGGGCTTCGAGATCGCGCGCTTTTTCCAAGGCCTCGGCGATGGAGCGCCCGCGCACGAACTGGTGGGCCAGCACCTTCATCGATCGGGCCACGGCGCGGCGCACGACGGGCTCGCTGAGGCGGCGCACCACCGTGCGTAGGGTATCGCGCAGGTCGTCGGGGCCGTCGTCGATCATTTTCCCGGTCAACATCAGCCCCCAGGTCGAGGCGTTGACCAGGGACGAGCCGGAGCGACCCAGGTGACGGCCCCAGTCGCCGGGGGCGATCTTGTCGCGGATCAGGGCGTCGATATTGTCGGCGTCGGGCACCCGCATCAAGGCTTCGGCCAGACACATCAAGGCCACGCCCTCACGGGTGCTGAGGCCGTATTCGGCGAGGAACAGCTCCATCAAACCGGGATGCGGGTCCCGGCGCAGCGCCTCGACCAGGGCGCGGGCGTCGTCGTGAACGCGCCCCCGCGCCGCGGCGTCGAACGGGACTTCGTCAAGCAAGCGATCGATTTCGTCGCTTTCATTGGGCAGGTGATGGGTACGAACGGTGTGTCGTAACAAAGCAAGATCGGTCGCCATGGCGTGAAACCCCTGGATATCGTGCAGTCATTAAGACTATGATACCAAGGTATGAGTAGTCATTGTGACTATATTTAGCAAAAAATATAACCTATTTTACTAAGAAAATAATATTTTTCAGGAATTAGTACCATCATGAAAGCAGTGGGCGGGAGCCTCGACCCCATCGACCGGCGCATCTTGCGGGAAATTCAGTCCGACGGACGCCTCAGCGTGGTCGCCCTTGCGCGCCGGGTGGGGCTGAGCAAGACGCCGTGCATGGAGCGGTTGCGTCGCCTGGAAGCGGGCGGCTTTGTTCAAGGTTACGGCGCGCATCTCGACCCGGACCGCCTGGGCGCCGGCCATCTCGCCTTCGTCCAGGTGACGCTGGGCACGACGACGAGTGCGGCGTTGGAGGCTTTCAACCGTGGTGTCGAGCAAATTGCCGAGGTTCAGGGCTGCTACATGATCGCCGCCAATTTCGACTACCTTCTCAAGGTGCGCACCCGCGATATTCAGTCCTACCGCCGGGTCTTGGGCGAGCGCATCGCGGCGCTGCCCCATGTCACCCAAACCAGCACCTTCGTCGTCATGGAAACGGTCAAGGACACCCTGAGCGTCCCGGTGGGCGCCGATGACGGCAAGGGTCTATAGGGATGTCGAGTGCCGGAGCTTCACATCCCTCCCGTCCCCATCGATAGGCCGACGCCCAGCGCGATAAGGGTCAGGGTGAAGCTCAGCATTTTCGCCGTCGTGCATATTCCGGCGTAACGGGCGATGCGGACGGACCGCGCCGGCAGCTTGCGCAGGACAGTCAAGAGCAGCGCGTTCTCGCCATAATCAAATGCGGCGGCGCAAAGTGCGCCGGACTTGGCGATGATCGCCGCCGGGTGCGAAATGGCGAGGGTATCGGCATAGGAATACAGCATGGCGGCGTAGACCATCGGGAAAATCATGTCGGCATACAGCATGCGGCGAAAAAAACGCCGCCCGTTCGGACCATAGGCATCGAGAAGCCGATACAGCGTGTCCGGCCCATAAGCCAACCTGACGTCGGCTTGCAGTTCACCGCCGGCGCGGCGGCGCAACGTCAGAACGCCGCCGGGCAGAAACCAAAACCCGCCCAGGAAAGCCACGGTGAGCCCGGTGAGGCCAAGCGTGTAAGGGAACGCGTTCACCTTTATGTTTCTCCTGTTTCTGGGGGGCATCCCTGAAAAATGGACGTCGGGTGAGGCGATGTTCACCCGACGTCCATGGCGACTCGCCCGTGCGGCTAGTGGGCGATCACCACCTTGCCGACGTTTTTTCGGCTTTCGAAGTGCCGCCAGGCCTGCTTGGCCTCGTCGAAAGGGAAGACGGCGTCGATCTTGGGCGCAAGCTTATGATAGGCGATGGCGCGGTTCATGGTCTCGAAGTCGTCCCGGCTGCCCACGGCGATGCGCCGGATCGCCGCGCCGCCCATGAACAGGTCCATGAAATTGACCGGCTCCTGCCCACCGGCGAGGAAACCGATCAAGCCGACCTCGCCGAGGATCGTGGTGGCGCGGATCGATTTGGCGAGGGTGCCCGGTCCGCCGACCTCGACGACGCGATCGACGCCGCGCCCGGCGGTCAGTTCGCGCACCGTTTGGTCCCAGTCGGGTGTTTCCAGATAATTGATTGTCTCGTCCGCGCCCAGATCCTTGAGAATCTTCTCCTTGGCGGGGCTGGAGGTCGTCGCGATCACCCGCGCGCCGCACAGTTTCGCCAATTGCAGGGCGAACAGAGACACCCCGCCGGCGCCCAGGGTGAGCACGGTGTCGCCCGGCATCAACGGGGTCGGGCCGTGCAGGGTGGTCCACGCCGTCAACGCCGCACAGGGCAGGGTGGCGGCTTCCTCGAAGCCGAGGTGGTCGGGGATCGAAACCAGAGCCTCCTGATCGACCACCTTGTGGGTGCACAGCCAGCCGTCGCGGTCGCTGCCGTATTGTTCGGAAAGGTAACGTGAGATTTCGACGCGCCCGCCATACCAGCGCGGGAAAAATGTGCCCGCGACCCGGTCGCCGACCTTGAAACGGGTAACGTCCGCGCCTGTGGCGGCGACTTCGCCGGCGCCGTCGGAAAGGGGGATGAGGTCCGGCTCTACGGTCATCGGATAGGTGCCGTTGAGGATGGCGAGATCGCGATAATTCAGGCTGCTCGCGCGTACGCGCACCAGAACCTCGTTGGCGCGCGGCTCGGGGGTGTCTTCGTCGTGGGCGACGAGACCGTCAAGCGAGTCGAGATGATCGAAGCGATAGGTCTTCATGGGAACTCCTGTGGTAAAAAAGGGTTGAGACGGCGGCGCGGGGCGATGGCGAACCTCTTAAAAATTCGGCCGCCGGGAAGCGCCGGGAACGGGGCTTGGTTTGAGGCTCGCGATGTGTAAGTATAGGCATATGAATTGGCCATGAACCGTCGAATATGGCCTAATTTTTACCCAATTATCCCAAATGGTCAGGAAAAATGGATTTATTTGACGAAATATTTTCGGCGATGCGGGTCGAAAGCGCGCTCTATGGACGCCTCGCGGCGAGCGCCCCTTGGGGCGTTGCCTTCGTCGCCGAACCCGAGGTGCGTTTCGGCATGGTGGTTCGCGGCAGCTGCTGGTTGACGTCGGCGGGCCTCAACCGACCGATGGCCCTGACCGCCGGGGATTGCTATATCGTCGCGCCGCAGGTGGCGTTTTCCTTGCGGGACGACCCGAAAAGTCCGACCTGTCCATGCACTCAGGTTTTCCACGATAGGGATGGTGACGAGGTCTCCTTCGGTGGCGGGGGTCAGACCGCGGATATTGTCGGGGGGTGTTTTTTCTTCGATAAAGCCGGGGCCGAGCCGTTGCTCTCGATGTTGCCGCCCGTCCTGCGGATCGGCATGGACAGCACGCGCGCCCAGGCTTTGCAATCGACCTTGCAATTGATCGCCCTGGAAACGGCGGAACCCGCCCTGGGTTCGAAATTGGTGGTCAGCCATCTCGCCGATATTTTATTCGTGCAGGCGATACGGGCGCATTGTCTGTGCGACGCACGGGTGACGACTGGATGGCTGGCGGCGTATACGGACCGGCGTTTGGGAGCGGCGATGCGGGCCGTGCACGGCGATATCGGGCGGGATTGGACGGCGCGTGCGCTGGCGGACGCGGCGGCGATGTCGCGCTCGGTCTTCGCCCGCAGGTTCAAGGAGGTCGTGGGCGAAACGCCGCTGGGCTACATTACCCGGTGGCGTATGTACAAGGCGAAATGCCTGTTGCGCCAAAGCGATCTGCCCCTCGGCGCCATCGCCGAGAAGGTCGGCTACGCCACAGACGCCGCTTTTAGTCGGGTTTTTGCGCGCCACGTCGGAAAAACGCCGGGACGCTACCGCCGCCAGGGGGCGGATACGTGCGCTTAACCCGAGGATGCGGATTTGTTTCGCCGGGGAGATGTTTCGGTGCTGATCCACCATAAGTTGAAGGGGCTAACGGTGTGAAAAACCAAATATCTCAGCCGCCCGACCCTCGAAACACATCCGGCGCCGTTCGTGGCGTCGGGGTCGAGATCGAATTCGCAGGGCTGTCGCCAAAACAGGCGGCGCAGGCCGTGATCGCGTGTTATGGAGGTCGGGCTAAATCCGGCGACACGCAATTTGTATATACCGTGACGGACACACGGTGGGGCGATTTTCGCGTCGAACTGGACACACAGGTCGTCCACCCGGAAAAAGACTTGGGCGATATTGTCGAGGAAAGCGCCCTTCCGACAAGCAAAGAGAGCGTCAAAGTCATACGCGACCTTGATGCTCAGATGCGCGCGTTGGCCGGAAAGGCTTCGGCGGGCTTGGTGCCCACGGAAATCGTCTCTCCGCCCATCCCTTGGGATGAACTCGACGGGTTGGCCGGTAATGCCCCCGAAAAAGAGTGGTCTTCAAAAGTAGAATTTTCTCGTAATGTTTTTACAGGAGATTCAAATGAAGAAATCCCGATACACGGACAGCCAGATCATCAATATTTTGAAGCAGGCGGAGGCTGGCACGCCGGTTCCGGAGCTTTGCCGAGAGCACGGTATGAGCAATGCCTGCTTTTATAAATGGCGGGCCAAATATGGCGGCATGGATGCGTCACTGATGGGGCGGATGAAGGAACTTGAGGCTGAAAACAGCCGACTCAAGAAGATGTACGCCGATGTGCAACTTCAAAACAATGTCATCAAGGAAGCCCTGGCAAAAAAGTGGTGAAGCCGTCCCGGCGTCGTGAGATGGCACAATGTGCTGTCAACACGGGGCGGCTTAACATCCGGTCAGCGTGCGCGGCCTTCACGATCAGTGAAAGCTGCTATCGCTATCAGCCGAAGCTGAGCGATGAGAATGCCGAGATTGCCGACGGGTTGATCTTGCTGACGAACCGGCAACGCAACTGGGGCTTCAAGCTGTGCTTTTTGTATTTGCGTAACGTCAGGGGCTTTGGCTGGAACCACAAACGTGTTTATCGGATTTACTGCGAGCTGGCGCTGAACCTGCGGATCAAGCCGAAGAAACGGCTGTATCGGGAAAAGCCGGAACCGCTTGCTGTGCCGAAAACGATCAACGACATGTGGTCGATGGATTTTATGCACGATCAACTCGGTGATGGCCGTAGCTTCAGGACCTTCAATGTCATTGATGACTTCAATCGGGAAGGGCTTGGGATCGAGGTTGATTTTTCTCTGCCTGCGACCCGCGTTATTCGGGCACTGAACCAGATCATCGAGTGGCGTGGATCGCCCTGTACCATTCGCTGCGATAATGGCCCGGAATATGTCAGTGAATTGCTGGCGACCTGGGCCGAGAAACGTGGCATCGGGTTGCAATTTATCCCGCCCGGCAAACCACAGCAGAATGCCTACGTGGAACGCTATAACAGGACGGTCAGATATGATTGGCTGAACCAATATATTTTTGAAACGATTGACGAGGTACAGGAAGCAGCCACAGCATGGTTGTGGACTTACAACAATGAACGGCCCAACATGGCCATTGGCGGAATAACGCCAAAACAAAAACTTGCCATGGGCATGCCCATGGCAGCTTAAAACATTCTACTTGCAGAGACCATTCAAAAAGGGGGTATTACCCTGTGACCATTTGAGGATTGCGATACTGGTCAGCTCCGTGCCGTTGTCGCTGACCACCATACGCGGCTTGCCACGTTGTTTGATGATATCATCCAGTTCCCGAGCCACTCGCAGACCCGACAAGGACGTATCGGCGACAAGCCCAATACATTCGCGCGTGAAGTCATCAACGACACACAGAATGCGAAACTGACCTGCCCCCCAAAAACTGGGTCATCATGAAAGAGAGTTCTCCGTTACACTTCACCCACGGAGGACGATATGAAGAAACGTTTCACTGAAGAGCAGATCATCAACATCCTGAAGGAACAGGAGGCGGGATTTTCCGTAAAGGAGATCACGCGGCGCCACGGGATCGCGGAGCAGACCTTTTATCGCTGGAAGTCGAAGTTCGGCGGTATGGAGGCGTCGGACGCCAAGCGGTTGCGTGAGCTTGAGTCCGAGAACGCCAAGCTGAAGAAGTTGCTGGCGGAGACGATGCTGGACAACGTGGCATTGAAGGATGTCGTTTCGCGAAAGTGGTGAGGCCAGCCGTCAAGCGGAACGTGGTTTCGCATATGGTGTCGGCGCACGGGCTTTCCCAGCGCCGCGCCTGCCGGCTGGTCGGCCTCAATCTTTCGACCTGGCAATACAAATCCACAAAGCGGGCTATGACGGGCCTGCGGGAACGGATCGTTGAACTTTCCGGTGAGCGTCGCCGCTTCGGCTATCGCCGTCTGCACATCCTGCTGCTGCGCGAGGGCTGGACGGTGAACCATAAGGCGGTGCATCGGATCTACCGCGAGGAAGGTCTGCAGGTGCGCAAACGCAAGAGGAAACGGATCGGCCCGGTCGACCGGCAGCCGATCGAGTTGCCCGAACGGGTCAACGAACGCTGGTCCATGGACTTTGTGTCCGATGGCCTGTCAAACGGTCGACGGTTCAGGACGCTTAACATTGTCGATGACTTCAGCCGGGAATGTCCGGTGATAGAGGTCGATACGTCGTTGCCGGGCACGCGCGTTGTGCGGGTTCTGGAACGGCTGTCGGAGACACGGGGGCTGCCCAAGGCCATCGTCGTGGACAACGGCCCCGAGTTGATCAGCAAGGCGCTGGACGAATGGGCGTACCGCAACGGCGTCCGGCTGCACTTCATCGAACCGGGCAAGCCCGTACAGAACGCCTTCGTCGAAAGCTTCAACGGAAAGTTCCGCGACGAGTGCCTGAATGAACACTGGTTCACCAGCCTGGCCGACGCCAGACGGACCATCGAAGCATGGAGGATCGATTACAACACCTGGCGTCCACACAGCGCTCTGGCCTACGCCACGCCACAAGAGTTCGCGTCACGTCATCAGGGGCATGCCCCTGATGACGTGACAACCGCCCCAAAAAATATTTACCATGCGGCGGAACTCTCTTCGTGAATGACCGGTCTTGGGGGGCAGGTCAGCCTGTATCCATGCTTCTACTGACTGTTTAATAGTCTCGTTTTTCGTAACGATACAGTCAATAAATTTCAATGGAACCTGATCTTTCACCATAAACTCTGCCATGCGTTTTGTGCTGCGATTACTGTGTTCTGGCGGATTGTCACGATCAAAAAAATACCTACAAACGCCATTATAACTGATCTCAGGAATCGTGGCTACAGTTGGTGTTTCGTCAAATAATGACCATTCCACATGGCTCTGAAGTTCTGAAAAGTCATTTTTATACTCAGGCACCATAGCGCCTGAATTGCATGCAACATCTGTAAACCAAAAGGGTAATGCAGCATTTTGAAAATGTGATGTGTGTGAAACCATAAAAATAACGTCATCCATATTTGCGACACCGACCTTAGTTCCCGACGGGTCTCGCAGTGGGACATTTTCCTTACTGATTGTATGTGCCATGGATGTCCTCGGCGAAAAATAGAATGGCACATAATCGTTAACAACATCTCCAGCGGGTGTCCGGTACACCGTGCCACGCTTGTTGACGATGTTTTCGTATGAAATCTGGTATCCAGGCTGCGTACGAAAATTTTTTGCGTGAATCGCACCATCCTGCAGAATCCGTTCTACATTCTGGAAGTGCATCATCCTGAAAATGTGCCGGTCCGTCATGGTGCCACCCTCGTATCTGCATACCCAGCTTCAAACGCTGCCATGTAGGCGAGGATTAGGTCTCGGGTTAGGTAGCGGTCGTGTTCGGCCATGTCTTGTTTTTTGACGATGGGGAATGTGGACAGGATGTAGTCGGCGTCTTCGCGGGAAATGCCGTAGAGGATGAAGAAGAGCGCATCGAGGCGCGCACGGCTGTGGCGGCGTTCGTCTTCGTCCCACACAAACGGATCACCCTCATAACCCATGTCGCGGGCGAATGGTTCCATGTCAGTGGCGGTGTAAGTGAGTTTCAACACCTCTTCGCGTACGATGTCGCGGGCGGTCGTCTTGCCGACTTTGTGGCTATAGGCCGCGTCGGGAAGGACGGGAAGTTGTTCGACGATGTAGCTGTTAAGGTGCTGCCCTTGTACTTTTTGCCGTGCGATATAATCAAATGCCATAGCATTAAGGTTCGCTACTAGGACGAAGGAATTTTCCTTGTATGCACAAACAGCTTCAGCAACTTGCTTTTCCCAGGGCGCTATCAGGTCTTCATCTTCTGGGATGTCCGGGAGTGGCGGAAGAAGGAGAGGTAACGTATTGCCTACGCCACTGCTGGGAATTATAGCCGCTATCATAGTACGAACATTTGTTGGAGCTGTTACATCTTTGAACGCAATAGCAAAGCTCAAGTCTTCAGGCCAATCAATATCATTTGAAGAAACCCAATATTGCGGATTGGGAAGCCAAGCAGGATCAGCATGCTGTTCGGTTGTAGCCGATTCAGGTTGGGCAGGACGGTTCAGATTTTCTAAGTTAACGACAATATTAGCCGCGCGGTGGTCATAAGCTTGGACCATTTTACCTTCATAAACCGGCTCGAACTCGTCTTCACCTTTTTTCCAGCGGTTGGCACCTACCTTGTAACAGCCGTTCTCTTCCAATTCTGAAAGCGTATGGAACTTGTCCGAATCATTGGTCATGTGAAACATGGTGGTGTACTTGACCGGCCATACAGTTTTGGGCGGGGTCTTGCGACGATCCACCAGCACCGGTACGCGGGCGTAAATAGCGGTAGTCAGGTCAGCGTCGCGGCGCGTGCGGAAAATGGGGGCTGTGCCAGTGTTAGGATTGACGGCGGCGAAATCAGAAGGCTGCAAGCCAAAGGCCGCCGTTTCGATCTCGGCAATGCTGTGCAAAAAGAACGCGCACTCGGCCTGTTCAAACTTGCGTTCATTTCCCCCGGCAATTAAAGCGCAGAATTTGAAAGACGCATGAACGTCAGGGAAAAACACCTTCTTGTTTTCAAAATCTAGCAGCGCCGATAAACGCCCCTTGGTGGCGATGGTTTTGAAAAATGCGCTGGCCCCTTTATCGGACGCAATGCCAGATGGCACCAAAAGGCCGACGATACCTGTTGGCTTGACCAATTTCTGGGCCCGCTCCACGAACAGGGAATAAAGGTTAATATCCCCACCTGATAGCAAGGGGTAGTGGCCGCATTTACGTGCAACCTGGGCAGCAGATTCGGCGCGGTCGGCAGCGATGAGGTAATCGCCGTAAAGTGGGTCTCCAGCTTTTTCCAAAACCTTAACCATTTTCTTGCGATCAGCGGCCTTCGCTTGATGTGCAATTTCCGGGCGGCGTTCGGCAAACCATTCGACTTCTTGCAGTTTCATGCGGTCCCATGGCGGGTTGCCAATGATGGCGTCGAACCCACCAGTAACCTCTGCACTTTCCCAGTTGTCCCAGATGTCGGGAAAGGCGGTTTGCCAGTGGAAGAAGTGTTGCTCTTTGGTTAGCTCTTTTGCGCGGCCAAGTATGCGCGCGGCATTTTTCAACACATCGGCCTGCTTGACGCCGACGGAGCTTCCTTTTTTGGTCTTTGCGACGGTCAGGTCCGGTTGTTCCCCATCATCGTGTAAGGGGAAGCCTGCCGTGACCATGTGTACGAAGTCCATTTTTTGCTTGGATTTGGTGGCTTTGTTCTTGGCCTGGGCAACGAGAGATCCGTCGAAGATAGCTTCCAGCGCAAAGGGTAGCTTCTTCTTAGTCAGGTCGTGCATGCCCATCCAGCGTAGCGCTTGGCGCAGGCTGAGCACGGCACTTAGGTGCTTGGTGTCATCGAGTACTTGTTCAAAAGCTGCGGCGGAAGTTTTGACTTCGCCAATATCGACGTCGGATAGGTTTCCCACGGTCTTCATGCCAGCGGATGCCGCCTTTGCCTGCGCTACGTATGGATTGATCAGCAGTTTAAAGCGTTTGGACAGTTCATCCATGACGTCACGAATATCTTCACCAAACAGGGAGTTGCCACAGCGCAGGTGATGATCCAGGTACGACAGCGGTGCGCCAACTGTGAAGGTGTGCAGCCACAGCGAAACCTTTGCCAGCTCCACTGCCATGGGGTTGAAGTCCACCCCATGCACAACGCGTTTCAAGATGATGCGGCGCACCAGTTGTCGATCATCAAGGTGTTCGTCTTCAACTGTCCACGTATTAGCTTCGGCCTGGACGAAGATGTGTTCGCGCAGGGTTTCGATGCGTTCTGATAGGGGGGAGGCATACAGCGCGTCATCGTCGGCCCAATCAACAACGTGTTCAGCCTCGGTAATGGCTTCCAAAATGGCCGACGACAGATAATCGACGAGCGTCACCAGAAAGTGACCGCTACCCATGGCCGGGTCACAAATGCGCAGGTTCAAGATGGCGCTGGCGGGGTCAAGGTCTTGCAGTGTTTTGAGGCGCTCCTTTTTTGAACCCTTGCCGGATTTAAGTTCTTCTGCCTTATCCCGAAAGTGGTCGCGGCATTCATTGATCAGTGGGCTTACTGTGCGCTCGATCACCAACTGCACAAGGTCGTCGGGTGTGTAGTAGCTGCCGCTGCCCTTGCGTGCAAAAATATTGGGACGAACTTCGACCTTGCCGTCTTCATTGAAGCCTAATTCGAATTCAAGAAGGCGTTCGTAGATAGAGCCTAATTGCTGGACGCGCAGGTCGCGATAATTGATCCACTTACGTTCGCCCTTTTCGTCATGGCGAGAAAGGGCGTCAATTGCGGGGGCCAAAATAGAATCGGGTAGGCCCGCGCGGTTTAACATTGGTGTCCGAGAAGCACTGAATAAGCCACCGTTATAAGGTGGGATGCCGATGGACGCGTCGCCTTCATTAATAGACGCGAAAAGGCCTTTCAGGTGATCCCAATAGATGGTGCGCTTGTCTGAAAATTGGTCTTTGTCATCTATGCGCTTGGCGATATCCATACGCACTTTGTCGCGCATGCCGTAATCGTCATAGCGCTTGGACTTCACAGGCAGAAGGTTGCGGTCTTCAGCATAGAGGACGAAGAGTAGGCGGTAGAGCAAGATTAGGGTGGCTTGTTTTACCTCATCCAAATATTGCGGGGTTATCGGGTTAGGGGCTTGCGGGTCGTTAGCGGCAAGGCCAGCGGCCAAGGATGGAAAGACGTTGCCGAATACAAGCCCAGACAGGCTCTCGGCGACCTTGCGCTCCCATAGGAGCCCTTCTGCCATCGCTATTTGATGGAAGGTTTGTTCGCCAGCCCCATCGGGGAGGAAAGAAGCCCGACGGAACATGATGTAGAAGACTTTTAGCCAATGATCCTGCACCTCGGGCTCTAAGGCCAGTAGGTCATCGCCGATACCCTCGACACCAAGTATGTAGGGCAGGTCTATATCGAGGAAGTCTTCGGAGCGTGATTTAGCTTTTTGATAATAGATGCGCCAATTGCGCCCGTTGGTCAGCATGCCCCAGAGAATACGGCCCTCTGAATGAACTTCTGAAACCGTTAGGTAGCGCAGGATTTGAGTCGAAGGCGCACTTTGCGCGAGATCGACTAAGTCTTGGTCGCTTCCGTGTTTGCCCTTGCGATCCAGCGGTATTTGCCACGCCTTGTTTTCAGCAACGACAAGGCCATGCATGAATTTTTTGGCGGACTGGGCCTCGCTGTTCGCTGTGGTCTTGGCTTCTGCATCTTTAAATAGGAGCGCGTCGGGGACGTCTGAGCGGCCTTTTTTCGCTGCCGTGATTTGAGTTAGAAAGTGATCCCAGTCCAGCGCTTTAAGGACAGGAAAAATCAAGTCGTTTTCAGTTGTAGACTCGTTTGGCTTTTCACCTGTGGGGAACGCTTTAAAGATATCGGTGAGATTCGTCTTGAACGCAGAGAGCGCAGCATCATCCACGGCCTTCCAGGCCTCGGTATCGCGGATACCTTCTACTAAGAAATCTTTTGTGAATAACGCGCCTAGAAACACGGCTTTCCCCCATAAGTTAGCAACCTAACAGCGAATCGCTGCGGCACTGAACACCCAAGTTAAAACTCGAAAGCCTAACCAGCAACATAATACGGCATTTGGTTTTGATTGTTTTGCACCGAATTCCATCAGTCGGGGCTTTGGAGCCCGTATGGAAGTAATTATGTCGGCCGTATTCCCCCCACCTCAGCACCCTTTATGCACGGGAAACACCTTAGGCGATAATCCTGCAAATATTTAGGAAATAGGGCTGGATTTTCCAGGGTTAGCAAAAGGTGATTCCTGGAAAATCCTTAGAGGATAATCCAGGAATCGCTCTTGGGCGCTGGAGGTTACGTATACCTAATGTCTAAAGCCGTGGCCTCGAAAACACCTTAGGGAAAATTTGCAGGAATAGTGCTGGAAAATCGCTGGATTTTTCAGGGGTGTAAATGTCCATTCTTGGGTTTTTCCTGGATAATCGCTGGATTTTCCAGGAATCGCTCATTGGGGCCGGAAGTTGCGTATACGTAATACGCAATGAGGCGTTGGGCATTTTCCTAAGGCGATTCGCTCACTTTTGGGCCGCTTTAACTAAGGGCAAAAACGCGAATTTCCTTAGCTAAGGCTCGGGCGACACAAAGCGCGTGGCGTGGGAGAAAATACGCACGATTTTCCTTAGCTAAGGCAATGCGTTTTACGGGCCTTAGTTAAGGCAATTTCGCCCCTTTCCCTTAGCTAAGGGAAAAGATGTTTCGAGGCAAAGCTGAAAGACTGTGTGTCGAGGCCTTAGCTAAAGCAAACGCCTTAGGCAAACAGGCCAAGGATAAAGACAGAGCCTTAGGCTCAAGACGAAAGGAAGCCCTTAAGGGATGAGCATGGAGACGGCCACGGTTCATACGTTACCGCCCCGGCGTTACCTCACGCGAGAGGAAGCAGCGGGATGGCTTAGCGTGTGCGTGGATACGTTTCTAAGTTTTGACATTCCTTTCGTTAATTTAGGCCCGCGCTGCAAGCGATGGGACGTGGTTGATATCGAAGCTCATGCGGAGCAGAATAAGGCACACAACAGCGCCCGAACTTCTGCAAGTCAGAAAGGACGGCAAACATGCGTATCTTTAAGCGCGCAAACTCATCCAAGTGGTGGGTGGATTGGACAGACCAAAAAGGCCACCGCCACCGCGAAAGCACTGGAACTAACGATAAAAAGTTAGCCGAGGCTTTAGCGGCGAAGTGGCAACAAGAGAGCTTCTTAGAACAGCATTTCGGGGTCATTCCCGACCATGCGTTTTCGGATGCTCTTTTACGTTACGGACAGGAACGCCAAAGGGATAACCCGGTGTCGTATAAAGCGAGCGTAAAATCTAGGCTGCAACGGTTGATCAACAAGTTCGGTGAAATGAACTTGTCGGACATCACCCATGCCGTTATCCGCGATTGGATGGATGAACGGTTGGGCGAAGTTAAACCCGCAACCGCGTTACGCGACCTTTCAACGCTTCGGGCGATCATGAACAAGGCGTTTCGCGAAGGCTTGTTGGCTCAGGTGCCGCCGTTTCCCCGCATGAAGAAAGAACCGGGGCGGTGTCGGTGGTTGACGGTTGAAGAAGAGAAGCGTTTGCTCATGGCGGCTAAGCCGCACTTGCGGGCACTCATCACCTTTGCCGTGGATACCGGGGGCAGGCGTTCGGAGCTTCTTAAGCTTGATTGGCAGAACGTTGATCTAGCGCGAGGGTTCGTCGCGTTCACGAAGACCAAAAACGGAGAAGACCGCTCGGTGCGTTTAACGGACCGGGCACAGCGGGTGTTAGAAGGGTTGGAGCCTAAAGAGTCCGGTCCCGTCTTCACCTATCGCGGACAGGCTATTAAGGACGTGAAGACGACCTTCGACAAAGCGCGCAAGCGGGCAGGGTTAGAAGACTTCCGCTTTCACGACCTAAGGCACACGTTCGCATCACGGCTCGCACAATTGGGCGTTCCTTTGTACGAGATCATGCACCTGACGGGGCACAAGAGCTTCCAGATGGTGCAGCGCTACGCGCACTTAGCCCCCGACTTCCAAGAGCGGGCAATCGGGGCGTTAAACGCCTATGGCACAGTTTCGGCACAGTCGGCCTAAATGCCATAAGCAAATATGGGTGTAAGTCATTGAAAAGAATGGTGCACCCGACGAGATTCGAACTCATGACCTCTGCCTTCGGAGGGCAGCGCTCTATCCAGCTGAGCTACGGGTGCACGGTGTGCGCACATTACGCAATGTCGCGCGGGCGCGCAAGACATGCTTGCCGGGTTTTTGTCCTCACCTTACCGAGAGGAAAGGGGGGGGGTGCTTATCGTGATGCCGTCTCGGGTGAATTTTATTGGGGGGGGCGCGCTATCGCATTTTGCAGATGTATAATTTACTTTATTAAAATGTGATTTCTGTATTATATTAGATTATCCGAATATAATGGTGTGGGCCGGTGCGTTCGACGGCGTTCAGGGTAGAGCGTGTTGGCAAGGGTATGATGACAGGGGAAAGTACCATGGATATCGCGGGCATCATCGATACCTTCGGCAGCGGAATAGTAGCGGCGAGTGGCGGTTTGTTGGTTGGTTTGGCGTTTGGCGCGTTTGCGCAGCGCAGCCAGTTTTGTATGCGTTCGGCGGTGATCGAGGTTTCTCGCGGTGTGTTCGGCAAGAAATTGGCGATTTGGTTGTTGGCGTTTTCCGGTGCGGTGGCGTTGACGCAGTGGCTCATCGCGGGCGATCTTCTCGACGTCACCCAGGCGCGCCAGTTGGCGGCCCGCGGCAGCATGTCGGGTGCGGTGATCGGCGGGCTGATGTTTGGCGCCGGAATGATTTTCTCGCGTGGGTGTGCGGCGCGTCTTCTGGTGTTGTCGGCGACGGGGAATTTACGGGCCTTGTTGGCGGGGCTGGTCCTGACGATTATCGCTCAGGCGTCGTTGCGCGGCGTGTTGTCGCCATTTCGCGAGGGGCTCGCCGAGCTGTGGACGGTGGATGGCGGACGCAGCCGCGACCTGATGGCCGTGCTTGGTTTTAACGGCGGTTATATTCCGATTTTGATCGCGACCGTGCTGTTGATCGCAGCCCTTATTCTGGCTCGGCGTAGCCGGTTGAGCCTTTGGGTGGGCGTGGGGGCGTTCGGCGTCGGCGCGATGGTGGCGGTAGGGTGGTTGTTTACCTATGTGATGTCCTACCAATCGTTCGATCCGATTTTGGTCAAATCGATCAGCTTCATCGGACCCTCGACAGACACCCTGATGGCCTTGATTAACGAGCCCTCAATCCCTCTTACCTTTGATTTGGGTATGGTGCCCGGCGTGTTCGCCGGATCGTTCCTCGCCGCCGTATTGACGCGCGACCTGAAATTCGCCTGTTTTAACAGCGAGCGTCCCATGCCGCGGTATATTTTTGGCGCATCGCTGATGGGGTTCGGCGGGATGCTGGCCGGCGGTTGCGCCGTCGGCGCGGGGGTCACCGGGGGGGCGGTGTTCGCTCTTACGGCCTGGGTCGCCTTGCTGTCCATGTGGGTCGGCGCGGCATTGACCGACTTGATCGTCGATCGCCTGCGTCTTCGCCCGGGGGCCGTCGGGTCAACCAAGGGCATGGCGCCCGCCGAATAAACCGAAAAAGAGAAGACCCGAGATTTCTCGCGGGTCGGCTCCGTTTTGTGGGAGGCGTCCCGTGTCGGCGGGCGCCCCGGTTCCGGCATTCCCCTTGTGGCGGCAAAAAAGAAAAAATATCCGACGATGACATTCCCCCCACCAATACCTACATGACTATGCAAGGAAATGCGTCCGCTCAGGTTGGTGGGGGCTTTACGTAATCGGGGGAGGTTCCTTTCTTCTTCTTAAGGCATGATTCTAAAAAACGTAAATTAATCGATATTTTTAGTCGTCATAAAATAAAAATTCTGGAATTTTTCATAAAAAAGAAGATAGTTATATAAAACAGGGTTACCGATAATGGCGATTGACAATGTTAAAATATGAAACATTTGCGAACACCGTACCTCAAGGTTTGGCAATATGTGGTGGTGATGGCCGGTTACTACATTTCAATAGTCGATATTTAGAATTATTTCCGCTTATCAGGGACGTCATTAAGCCTCGTAATGAGTTTCGCCGTTTAATTGTGGAAGCGGCGGAGCGTAAGCAGAATGTCGCCGCGCTCAAGGATGACGAGGCATGGGTTCGCGCGCGTCTCGCCTATCACGATAGCGACGATACCTTCGATTCCTTTTTCGAGCACGTCATGCTCGATGGGCGGATTATCGATGTCCATGAAAAGAGGGATCAGCAGGGAAAAATCACGTCCATCTATTCGGATGTCACCCATATAAAAAGAATGCTCGCGCCTAACTTGGCCAAAGCCCTCGCTCCGCGCGAGGTTGAGTGTCTGTTGTGGCTATCCGAGGGGCTGCGAACCGATCAAATCGCTTATAAATTGGGTATTCAGCCTGTAACCGTGAGTTTTCATTTGCGCAACGCAAGATTGAAACTTGGATCCAAGACGCGAGAGCAAATGGTTGCAATCGCGGTAAAACATAAAATTATTTAATCTTGACCACCAAGATGTAAAGAACATGGACTATCAATTTTGATAGCTTGATCGTGGCGGTGGCAATAGTAGAAAATTAAGCGTTTTATTAGGGTTGATTCTTTGTTCCTCAAATTATTTGCCACATCACGCTCGATTTTTCGCGGATGCGCCTCAGGAGGGGCGGTGCGCGGATATCGGGACTTCGGGAAACAGGAAGGCCCATGTCTTTAAATGAGCAGGCATGGGTTTGCGTGATGTGGCCGCCCATCGTTTTGGTGCGCATTTGGGGCTCAGGGAGTGGACACCTGCACAGATCGGAGCGCAGGAAATGGTTGAAGTGAGCACGTCAAAGCAAATCGAAGGCATCCTTAATTGTTTGAACGCATTACACGGAGAAGCGCGTGATCTGGATGCGCCGGAACTCGCGCGATTGATTGGCATCGCCGCATTGGCCGCGGAAGACCAACTTATCCGGCACATCCACAAAAAAGAGGTGGTGCGCGCACTGTCCTCGCAACACGAAGGCGCCCCGCACTACCCGGTCGTCGTTCATCGTGGCGACGAGCATCGTTCTTCCGAGACTTTCACGGCCCTGCCGGCCCTTCAAGTTGTCGATGGCGGGCGCCGCTAGTGGTTTGAGTTTAACATTTGAGTCCGATGCAATTGGACACAAATGTGTGAAGAAATCAAACTGCAACAAAAAGATAGATAGTGGTCGGCCCGATGGTTCGCGGGAGCGAAACGTCGGCCCGATCCATTAGGGTATTTCCAGGCCCCTGGCCTCGGCGCATCCCCGTGGTCTCGGCGTTCGTCGGCGCAATATTTTTCCGATAATGTTGTGGAGGCGTGACGGGAAAATTTTACACGGCCACGATGGTGCGCCTGGATTTTGAGAAAAAGGTCTCAAATTTCGTTGCGTCGGCTCCCGAGGGCAGGGGGGTTGTGGGCGAGATGATCCAGGATGCGACGTCACGCCAAACCGTGTCGGCGTTTAGGTCGCGGCCGAGCATGTGCCAACCTTGTGGATAGAGGGCGATGGTGCGCTGTTCGCTGGGAACGTCGGGTAAATTTTCCAACATGATACGCACCGGTTCCTTGGGAATGACCTGATCGCGCGCTCCGTAAAGGATTAAGGCGTGATCGGCAAGTCTTGGCGCGGCGGCGAGGGCGTCGTCCATCACATCGACAATGCCTTTCAGGGCGTCGGCGCGGGTGTTCTGGATGAACAAAGGATCGGCGTTAAGCGCCCGCAACATGGCGATATTGTCGGACGCCTGGATGCGTAGGGTGTTGCCGTTGAGTTTTAGACAAGGGGCGATGTGCGCCGCCAACCATAGCCCCAGGCGCTGATAGAAAGGCTGGGTGGCCCGCGCCCACACGGCGGGCGCCGATAAGATTACGCCGTCAACGTCCGGCGCCGTGGGGGCGGTCATGGCGAGCATGACGATCGCCCCGCCCATGCTTTCTCCCAGGATGTAGGTCGGCAGATCCGGGTGGCGTGCGCGCACCAGGCGCGTAAAGACCTTCAGATCGTCGATCAGGGCGGCTTTGCCGGGCCAGTGTCCGGCGTCGGGGTCGGTTCCAAACCCGCGTTGATCGTAAGCGTAAACGCCGATCCGATGGCGGTTAAGGTTGCGCGCCCCCTCCTCGATGAAGCTGGCATGGTCGTTAAACCCGTGTACCGCGATCACGATCGCGCGCAGGGGTGCGCCATCGCCCAATCGACAAAGAACCCGGTGAGGTTTGTCGTCGGCGGTGGTGAACAGGTTTGGCGTCAGTTCCGGGTTTTTCATATTGGCTCCGGCCGGTTTCATCGTGGGCGCGAAATGGGCGCGAAATGGGCGCGAACCCGCCGATCGTCACGACAAGGCCGAGAAGCGGATAAAATTTCGAAGCGGAAATAAAATAGAGTATTCGTGAAAATTTATATAGTGTTTATGATGTGTGCGCGCCGCGAAAAAAGGACAAGTGGACCAAAAGAAACCACACGCATCGCGTTTTTAAATTTTACGCCACCGGTCTGCTTCGTTTGCGCGCGCCGGGTCGGTTCAGGGCGCGCGTCTTCGTGTTGTTTCACATTTGGACTGCGTTTCGTCGTCCTCATCGTTTTCCGACGCGCGCGTCAATTTCAGGAAAATATCTTCCAGTTCGACTTCCTCGCTGGTGAGGTCGGTGAAAACCAGACCCGCACTTTGCACCGCCGCGACGACCTCGGAGGCGCTGGTTTGGCTTGGCGGAAATTGGATCGAAAGGGTGTTGGGCTCGCTCAAGGTCGCCTCGAAAGCGGACAGCGTATCGGGAACGGCGTCGAGCGGGGCGGACAAGGTAAAGGTTAGGGCCTTGGAATCGATCCCGCCCAGCAAGGATTTTGTCGTATCGCAAGCGATGAGACGGCCGTGATTGATGATCGCGACGCGATCGCACAGCTCCTCGGCCTCCTCCAGATAATGGGTGGTTAACAAAATCGTGGTGCCACGGGCATTGAGTTCCTTGACATAATCCCAGAGTTGACGGCGCAATTGGATATCGACTCCGGCGGTCGGCTCGTCGAGAACCAGAACCCGAGGCGCATGAACCATCGCCTTGCCGACAAGAAGACGTCGGCGCATCCCGCCCGATAGAGTTCGCGCGTAGGCGCCGGCCTTGTCTTCGAGTCCGATGGCCTTGAGGATTTCATCCGTGCGTCGCTCGGATCTGGGGACGCCGTACATCCCGGCTTGAAGTTCGAGCATTTCGCGTGGGGTAAAAAAAGGGTCAATATTCAATTCCTGGGGGACGACGCCGATCGACCGGCGCGCGGCGCGCATGTCGTTTTCGATATCGTAGCCCCAAATGCGCGCGGTTCCCGACGTCTTGACGACCAATCCGGCGAGGATGTTGATCAAGGTGGATTTTCCCGCGCCGTTAGGTCCGAGAAGGGCGAAAAACGATCCTTGCGGGATGTTTAATGAAATATTTTTCAGTGCGCGCTTGGGCGGCATTTTGGAACTGCCGACATAGGTTTTGGCGAGAGCGTCGATTTCGACGGCATATTGAGGGGGGGCGCTGTCATTGAATGCACGCATCGAAGGGGTTCACTTCAGATCTGGAGTGGCGGGTCGAGGCGCCCCTGGGGACGTCTTTAAACGAGGGCGTTGAATGTCGCGCGGCAATCGCTATCATCCACCGTGACGGTTCGTCAACGCATCGGGTACAATATGGTCGCTTTCTTGGCAATGTGAACCCCCGCCCCTCGGCGTGGGACGATCCGCGAGGCGCGCCCGCGCGAATCATAGCGTATAACGAAAGGCTAATGTTCATGAAAAACGTGGAAACCATCATCGTCGAGAGCAGAACCGTCCCGTGCGACGGCGACGGCGGCGCCCTGGGGCATCCCAAGGTGTACCTGGAAATCCCCCATGACGAGAGCGAAATCACCTGCCCGTACTGCTCGCGTCGTTTCGTGCTCGACGCCGCGAAGAAGACGGCCGTGGGGCATTGACGCCCGGCGGCGGCGCAAAGCTACAGGGTTAGCGCCGGGTCGATATTGGGCCGCCATCGGTCCCCAAACACTAGGAAGCGCATGAAGCACGTATTTTTGATCGACGGTTCGGGGTTTATTTTCCGCGCCTTTCACGGATTGCCGCCGATGAGCCGCCCCGACGGCACGCCCGTCAATGCGGTATATGGTTTTGTCATGATGCTGATGAAATTGGTCGAGGAAACCGACGCCGATCACATCGCCGTCCTGTTCGATCGGGCGCGCAAGACTTTTCGCAACGATATCTATCCCGACTACAAGGCCAACCGGGCCGAGCCGCCTGAAGATCTGATCCCCCAGTTCGCCCTGGTGCGTGATGCGACCCGGGCGATGGGACTTCCCGCCGTCGATATGGACGGCTTCGAGGCCGACGACCTGATCGCCACCTATACCAGGATCGCTCTTGAAAGGGACGCCGACGTCACCATCGTTTCATCGGACAAGGATCTGATGCAATTGGTCGGGCCGCGAGTCAATATGATGGACGCGATGAAAAACCGTCTCATCGGTCCCGACGAGGTGCGTGAAAAATTCGGCCTGGGGCCGGACAAGGTGGTCGATATCCAAGCCTTGGCGGGCGACTCGTCGGACAATATTCCGGGCGTGCGCGGTATCGGCGTTAAAACGGCGGCGCAACTGATCGAACAGTTCGGCGATCTGGACGGCGTTCTCGCCGGGGCCGAAAGCATCCCCCAACCAAAACGGCGGCAAAGTCTGATCGAACAGGCCGACATGGCCCGCCTGTCGCGCCGACTGGTGACCTTGCGAGACGATATTCCGGTTGACGTCGATATCGACAGCTTCGATGTGCGTGAGCCTAACGCTCCGGCGCTGCTGAAGTTTTTAGAGGCGCAAAATTTCCGCTCGCTGGCGGCGAAGGTGAAAAGTCGTGGCGTACACCCGCACGGCAAGCCGAAAGAGGTTTCTCCGGCCACCGGCGACGTCGGGGGAAAGCCTTCCGCCGCGCCCATCGCGGAGGAAGGTCCCGGGCGGAATTACGAACTGATTCAGGATATTGAAACGTTAAAACGTTGGATCGCCGAAGCCGAGGAAAAGGGTGTTGTCGCGGTGGATTGCGAAACGACGTCGTTGGACGTGATGCGGGCCGAGATTGTCGGTGTTTCCCTGGCCTACGAGGAGGGTCGCGCCTGCTATATTCCGCTCGCCCACAAGGGTGCGCCCGACCAGGGCGCGCTGGACTTCGGCGCCGGCGACGCCCCCGCGACGGGCGCGCCGAAGCAAATTCCCCGCGATCTGGCGCTGGCCCAGCTAAAAATGCTGCTTGAGGACGACGGCGTTCTTAAAGTTGGTCAAAACATCAAATACGATATGCATATTTTTCAAAAATACGACATATCCATCGCCCCTTACGACGACACCATGGTGCTGTCGTTCGTCCTCGAAGGGGGGCTGCACGGCCACGGCATGGATGAACTGGCCCGCCTCCATCTGGGGCTGGAAACGATCAAATTCAAGGACGTCGCGGGAAGCGGCAAGGCGCAGGTCACCTTCGACCGCGTCGCCTTGGACAAGGCGGTCGAATACGCCGCCGAGGACGCCGACGTCACCTTGCGCCTGTTTGGCCTGCTTAAGGGGCGTCTGGTTCACGAACGTCTGGTCAGCGTCTACGAGACCCTGGAGCGTCCGCTGGTCACGGTTTTAAAGGACATGGAGCGCCACGGCGTTCTGGTGGACGCGGTACAGTTGAAGGATTTGTCGGATGATTTCACGGCGCGGATCGGCGATCTGGAACGGGAAATCCACGCCTTGGCGGGGCATGAATTCAATGTCGCCTCGCCCAAGCAACTGGGCGAAATCCTGTTCGACGAAATGGGTCTCGCGGGGGCGAAAAAGGGCAAGACCGGCGCCTATGGAACCGGTGCGGAGGTGCTTGAGGAACTCGCCGCCCAGGACGTGAAAATCGCCGCCAAGGTGCTCGATTGGCGTCAGTTGGCGAAATTGAAAAGTACCTACACCGACGCCCTGATCAAACAGATCGACCCGGCGACGGGACGGGTGCATACCTCGTTCGCGATGGCGGCGACGTCAACCGGGCGGCTCGCATCGTCGGATCCCAACGTGCAAAACATTCCGGTGCGCACCGAGGAGGGGCGTAAAATTCGCCGCGCCTTTATCGCCAAGCCGGGTCATAAACTGCTGTCGGCCGATTATTCGCAAATTGAATTGCGGTTGCTCGCCCATGTCGCGGACATCGACGCCTTGAAAGACGCCTTCGCCAAAGGCCAAGACGTGCACGCCATGACCGCCGCCCAGGTCTTCGGTGTGCCTCTGGAGGGTATGGACCCAATGGTGCGCAGGCAAGCCAAAGCGATCAATTTCGGTATTATTTACGGCATCTCGGCGTTTGGGCTAGCGCGTCAATTGGGCATTTCCCGACCCGAGGCGGCGCGCTATATCGACGCCTATTTCGAACGCTATCCCGGCATTCGGGCGTACATGGACGAGACCAAGGCCGCGGCGCGTCGGGACGGTTATGTCACGACATTGTTCGGGCGGCGTTGCCATGTCGCGGGGATCAACGAGAAAAATCCGGCGCGGCGCAACTTCGCCGAGCGCGCCGCGATCAACGCCCCGATCCAGGGCGGCGCCGCGGATATCATCAAACGCGCCATGATCCACCTGCCGGGCGCCTTGGCGCGGGCCGGCCTCAAGGCGGTTTCGATCCTTCAGGTGCACGATGAATTGATCTTGGAGGTCCCCGATAACGAATGTGACGACGCCACCGCGTTGGTGCGCGCGGTGATGGAAAATGCCGCGCATTTGGAGGTTCCTCTATTGGTGGATGTCGGTCTTGGATACAACTGGGAGCAAGCGCATTAACTATTTTGACTAAACTCGTTATCATGGAAAAACAGGTTGCCATGGTTTGGGGTGGAGGCAACGCGTAGAAACGGGATTGTCCATGCCGAAAGATGTTCGCAAGCTTGTCTTTAACGCCAAGGAAACGCGGATCGCCTTGCTCCATTATTGTAAAATGGAGGGGGTGGCTCTGCCGCCGTCGCAATTTGAGGGGTTTGTTCTCAGAGAAGAACGTTTTTCCGTCGAGCTGTGTTTCGCCAGCGCCAATCCGAAAAAACCCTTCGTCGTTTATCTCAGTTCGAATCAGGCGATCGGGGCGCTGATCGGGGCGTGTCGGGTCAAACACATTCCGCTGCCGCGGGAGGGGCGCAAATATCTGCAAAAAAATGCCGAGGACGGTATTACGCTGTCGGTCGGTCTGGATAGCATTCACCTGGAAGAAAGCGATTATGCCGCAGCGGCGGCGGCGGAAAGCGCTAAACCTCGCGCCTCGGGTTAAAAATCCCCTCGCGTAAACCGGACGGGTTACATTAACCAAGTCCGGATCCTAACCAAAAGAGATTCGCCTCAGGGCGCAGATCGCTCGACGATCATCTCATAGCTTGCGATATAGCGCGTTAAACTCCGATACGATTGTTTTTATGTCTGACGTTCGCGAAATATTCGCCCGGGCGGCGACGCCAAGTCCCTTGAAGGTATCTTTGTCGAGGGTGATCATGAATTTTAACGCCGCCGCCAATTCCGGAGGATTGCGAGGGGGAACGACCCGTCCCGTCGTTCCGATAATTTTTGCCGTATCGCCGACATCCGTTGCGACGACGGGTAAGCCGGTCGCCATGGCTTCGCCGACGACGTTCGGAAAACCTTCTCCGTACGCGGACGATAGGATAAGAAAATCGAGCCCCGGAAGAAGTTCGGCGACATTTTTCATTTCCCCCATAAGGAAAGCAACGTCCTGCAGTTCGCGCCTTTTAACCTCCAGCGAAAGCGCTCCGTCGGGTTCGCACCCTCTTCCAACGAAAACCGTTTTAAGACGCAAACCCTCCTTGGCCAATAGGGATAGTGCGTCCAACAGGCAGGCATGATCTTTTTGCGGGTCCAGGCGTGCGACCATGCCGGCCAACATCTCATCTTCGGAAACACCGATCAGCGCCCGAAAGCGGAGCCTTAGGCTTTCGTTGGGTTGGAAACGGTCGAGATCAAAGCCGTTGGGTATGATTTTCCATTTAGGAGGCTTGTACCCAAACGCCACGTGATGGGCGTAGCCCGCTTCGGAATTAACGATAACGGCGCTGGAAAAACGAGATAATATTCTCAGCAACCACACCACGATCCGGGTAAGAAATGTGTAATTTTTGAATGCGATGTTAGAACATCTTACATTCCAGATAATTTTTTTGATTCCGAGTATTTTACCGAAGACAAATCCTAGCAAATCCGCATGGTAGAGCCATGTTTGTAAAATATCGGGTCTCTCCATTCTCAATATTTTGATCAAACGATAGACGCTCGCCGGCGACGGCATGCCGCGGCGCATATCGAGGGTGTATAAACGGACGCCTCCCCGTTCGATGGCGGGACCGAAGAAGCCCCTTCCCATCATGGAGACCACCACATGATCAACACCATCATTCCGCCCCAATACGGCGATCTGGCTGAGCATGCGTTCGGCGCCGCCGCCATTCAGGCCGGTAATGAGGTGTAAAACTTTAACGCTTGGGTTCAGTGTCGTTCTCCCCCTCGGCGGAGCTTTTGACCATATCCCCTCTCCCCGGCGCGCCTTTTTGGGCTACCGCATCACGTTTGTTTGAGGGGCGACGTCATCGTGTGCGCAGGGTGTGCGCAGGCGGCGAATTCTCCATAGCCGATGAATGCCGAAAACGTCGCAAACATAAGGCGACGGGAGGATGTCAACAACGCCGCCGTGACATCCTTCGTCTCGCGTAAAGAGCGGCATATTGGAATATATTTATCGTATTTTGGCGTTTCATTCTCCATTTGGAGGAGGAGTATTTAAGAAAAGGCAAAAAATGGAAGACCAAAAATCCAGCTCGTTTCGACGCTGGGCGCTTCAATCATCCGCGGTCGCCCTCGCCTACGTCGTCACGGGTAAAATCAGCTTATTGTTGGCCATTCCGCCCGGCTATGCAACGGCGATTTGGCCGCCGGCGGGGATCGCGTTGGCGGCGGTGCTTGTTTACGGCTACCGGTCTTGGGTGGGGGTATTCCTGGGGTCGTTTTTCGTCAACGTATTGACCGGTTTCGATACGCGTACGGAAGGCGCCGTTTTAACGTCTTTTCTCGTTCCCGTCGGCATCGCTTTCGGCGCCGCCCTTCAAGCCGTAGGCGGCGCTTATTGCGTGCGCCGGTTCGCGAGGTTTCCCAATCAGCTGAGCACCGAGAGGGAGATTTTTTTACTCTTGTTCTGGGGTGGGGTGGTTAGTTGTTTCGTGAGTGCGGGCGTCGGGACGGCGGTTCTCATGGCGACCGGAAAAATTCCGGAGTCAATCTTTTTACTTAATTTTGGAACATGGTGGATTGGGGACGCTATCGGCGTGGCTGTGTTTACGCCTCTCGTTCTGGTGTGGACGTTGCGTCCCGTCGAAGTCTGGATGCCCAGGCGTTTTATTGTGACGGTCCCCATAACCATCGCACTCGCGTTGACCGTCAGCGCCGTATCCATAGGCTCAAACTGGGAAAGGCAGCGCATTAAGCTTCAGTTTGATCAACAGGCGTCGCCCCTGGCTCCGGCATTGCAGAAAACCCTGAACAGCTATCTTGGGGTGCTTTATTCTTTAAAGGGCTTTTACGCGGCGTTTCCCCATGGTGATAGGGATAATTTCAGGACTTTTACGCACCAATCGCTTTCCGTTCTTACGGGGCTGCAGGCCCTGTCGTGGAACCCTAGGATTAGCGGGAACGAACGCGCCGATTTCGAAAACCGAATGCACCGCGAAGGGTACCCCGATTTTCATATTATCGAGCGGAACGCCGAGGGAAAAATGGTCCCGGCCGCAAACCGTTCCGAATACATTGTCGTTGACTTCATCGAGCCGCTTGCGGAAAACAGGAAAGTCCTCGGCTTTGACGTGGCGTCCAACCCAAAGCGAAAAAAGGCCCTGGAACGTGCGCGTGACACGGGGCGGCCTACCGTGACGTCCCGCATCACCCTGGTTCAGGAAAAGGGCAACCAGTTTGGTTTCCTTGTCTTCATGCCCGTTTATTTAAAGGGGCGTCCCCACGACACGTTGGAAGACCGCCGTTTGAACTTGGCGGGGTACATGGTTGGGGTCTTCCGTGGCGGCGATATTGTAAATGCCGCCCTGCAGGACATGAATATGGGTGGGCTTGTCTATCGTCTCATCGACGTAACAAACGTCCCGTCGGGGGTGTTCCTCACGGAGAACCGTCCACCGGAACACGGCTCTTCCACTTTGGTGGATGAGGGTTTTTTCGGTGGCTCGATGTCCATAGGACGATCGTTTCCCATAGATTTTGGGGGGAGGAAGTGGGAATTCAAAGTCTCCCCAAGCGAGGACTATATCGCCCGTCATCGTCAAGGGAATACCTGGATGCTCTTGATCGGCGGCATGGCGCTGACGAGCTTGGTCGGCATGTTCGTCATGGTGGTGAGCGGGCGTAGCGCCTTGCTTAGAAATTTAGTCGCCGAACGCACCGATAAGTTGGCCCAAAGCGAGAAGCACGTCAGGGCCATTGTTGACAGTGCGCTCGATGGGATCATTACAACGAATGACGCCGATATTATACAGTCGGCAAACCCGGCGATTGAGAGGATTTTTGGATATTCGCGCGACGCGCTGATCGGACGAAATATAAACATTCTCATCCCAGACTCCTATAGCGCCATACATCGTGAATATATCTCCAATAGCGTGAAAACCGGAGAGCCCAAGGATAACGGCATAAGGCGGGAATTCGAAGGCCGGCGCAAGGACGGAACGCGCGTCGCCGTGGAAATGCAGATCACTGATTTTTACATCGGCGAAGATCATTTGCTCCTGGGCATGGTCCGGGACGTTACCGAGCGTAAGGAAATTGATCGTATAAAAAATGAATTCCTTTCTACCGTTAGTCATGAACTGAGAACCCCGCTCACCTCGATCAAAGGCTCGCTCGGCATCGTCAATGCCGAGGCTCTCGGAAAATTACCCGAAAAAATAAAAAATATGATTCAGATCGCCATCAAAAACGCCGACCGATTGACCGGTTTGGTCAACGATATTTTGGATATGGAAAAACTCGGGGTGGGCAGCATGGAATTCGACTTCGAGGAGGCGGATCTCCGGGATGTTTTGAGGCAAGCGATTGAAGATAATACGGGCTACGCCCAGGAGTACGGCGTTGAATTCGTGCTCAAAAAAACAAACTTTGAGGCTAAGGTAAATGTCGATGTCGGCCGAATTTCTCAGGTCATGGCGAACTTGCTGTCCAACGCCGTAAAATTTTCGCCGCAGGGGGCTCAAGTGGAAATTTCCCTTGCGCGGCATGACGACATGTTTCGGGTTTCGGTCGTCGATCATGGTATTGGCGTTTCAAAAGATTTTCGGGATAAGATTTTCGGTAAGTTCGCACAGGAAGATTCCTCGGATTCGCGTAAAAAAGGGGGAACCGGTTTGGGGTTGAATATTACCAAGTCGATGATCGAGAGGCACGGCGGACGCATTGGGTTCGATAGTGACGTCGGTGTCGGTTCCACATTCTATTTCGACCTTCCCGAGCGAGGGCGAAACGAGGCGATATCGGCCGACAAGTAGAAACATCCCCCCGAAACGGCTGTGAGGGGGCTATTCAGTTCAAAATACGAGAAAATTCTACTTCTGAAGGCATCTTATTTTGAGGTGTATTACCATCGGACATTGGCAATCCACTACAAATCCGGCGCGCCGTACTATGCCGCGATAAAAACCACTAGGACCGGAAAACGATGTTTCTTCTGAGTTTCCGCCGCGCAAACGCCGACGATATCCAACGCGTCGCCCGGCGCGGTGACATCATCCGGGATTGGGTGAAAAAATAACGCGGGGTGAGGACTCCCAAGTCCCTCACATAGCACTCCGGTTCCAGGCGATGCTGTGACCGTGTTACGGCTGGGAGGTTCACCGCGTCGCCCGCGCGTTCTCAGATTATAGCCCCAATCCCCCCAAAAATCCACACTACCGAAAATTTGCCCCGTCAGGCCCTTTGTGGGGGTTTCTCCCCCCATTACCCATTAAATGCCCCCTTAAATGGCCCGGCAATCGGGCATATACGCCCGCAAGCGGTGCGCCGTTCGCGACGGGTGGGATGTTTATGGTGGGCTTTTCCATGGTGGGGGTGGGATCGGTTTTGCGTCTCGGTCCCCTGACACCCGGGCTTCGCCCCCCTGACAATTGTCCGGGGGGACGGTCCCGTCACATCCCCATAAGCCGCCACCAACAATCCCGCCATCCACGACCTGTCCGCCCTCGCGGGCGCCCAAACGAAAGGACCCCAAGTTATGCCCCCCAAGTTATGACCGAAGAGCAGTTCAACGCGCGCGCCGCGGCGCTCGGCCTGCCCCATGTGGATCGCGCCGACGCCGACGGCCCCGCCATCATCGCCGCCGCGACGGCGCTGGCCGCCGCCAACGCCCAAAACGTCGGCGTCATCGCCGCGACCGCCGCCGCGTTGGAATTGGCCGCCGCCGTGTCTGACGTCAACGCCTATGGGACTAAAATCCATGACGACGAAAGACGCCGTCGAGAAGACCGTTCGCGACATCCGGCGCAAAACCCGCAAGCAATATTCCGCCGAGGAGAAAATCCGCATCGTCCTTGAAGGCCTGCGCGGCGAAGAGAGCATCGCCGCTCTGTGCCGTCGGGAAGGCATCGCGGAAAGCCTGTATTACAGTTGGTCGAAAGAATTCCTGGAAGCCGGCAAAAAACGCTTGCCCGGGGATACGGCCCGCCAAGCCAATACAGGTGAGGTCAAGGCGCTACGTGCCGAAGCCCGCGATCTCAAAGAAGCGCCTACTCAAAAAAAGCATGATCGCGGATGGGGGAGACGACGCATGAGGTATTCCGCATCCGAAAAGCTTGAAATCATCCGGCCGGTCGAGAAGTCCCACCTGCCGGTGCGCCGCGCCCTGGATAAGCTGGGCATCCCCAGCACGACGGTTCTATCGCTGGTACGACATTATCAGGCCCTTGGCGAAACCGGCCTCGCAGACCGCACCAGCGGCCCCGGCCGGGTGTGGAACCGCATCCCCGACGTTGGCCCGCGAGCGGATCGTGGAACTGGCCCTGAACGAGCCCGAACTGAGCTCCCGGGAATTGGCGGTGCGGTTCACCGACACCCGGGGCTACTTCGTCTCGGAAGCCCCGGTCTAGCGGCTTCTCAAGGCCCATGATCTGATCACCAGCCCAGCCTTCGTGGTCATCAAGGCGGCGTTTGGTGACCCCGACAGGATTCGAACCTGTGACCCCCAGATTAGGAATCTGGTGCTCTATCCTGCTGAGCTACGGGGCCCTGACGCTTTTGATTGGGCGTTTATATACCATGAGGTGGGGTCGCGCGAGATAGAAAAGAAACGTATCGCGCGCCACCGTGAGGGGGCGTCAGTTGCCCAGCAGCGTGTCGATCGGCACCGAGTAGTATAGCGTCGCCGCCTCCGTGCCCGGGTTGGTCTTGCCCAGCGAGGCATTGGAATAATGCGATACCGCGACGCCCAGCCGGGAGCGGTTGTCGAAGCGGTAGGCGAACTCGATCTGTGAGCGAAATTCCAGGGGATAGTCGAGGTCCAGTTTCTTGTTGCCGCCGGTGTAATAGTGAGGGGCGAAGCTGGGCGTGATGACGAAACGCTTGCCGACGTAGAGGTCAACCAGCACGCCGGCGCCGGCGAAGTAGTTGCCGGTAGTGGTGCCCGCGACGGCGACGAACGGTTTGAAAATACCGCCGATCTTGTAATTGGAACGGTATTCCATGCGGAACTCCGCACCTTCATCCTTGCGTCGGTTCCAATCGAAAGTGCCCGCGCCGATGCTGAGGAACGCCGGGTCGTCGGCATGGGCCTCGGGCGCGGGCGCGAATAAGGATAAAACGAACGTGAGCGCCGATACGGCGAGCAAGCCGGCGGTTGTCCTGGTGTGCAAGATGGAAATCCCCCTCATTTGGAACGCCACATCGACGATGTGCCATGCGACGCATGCGCCATTTGCGCATAGTGTACGCAATGTTGCGCTCGGTTTGAAATATTTTTGCGCATAGTGGCGTGGCGTTATCCCGATTGAGTCCAGCCGCGGCCCGTTTCACCGTATTTTCACGAGACTTTCTTGCAGGGCGGCGTCATTTCATGTGGGCTTTCATACGCTGGACGGCCTCGATCAAGCCTTTGCAGTTGGCAGGTTCCAGGGCCGAGTGCCCGGCGTCGTCGCCGATCGTATAATCGCACTGCGGCCAGGCGCGTGCGAGGGCGTCGGCGCTGGTGATCGGGCAGACGATATCATACCGCCCCTGGACGATGGCGCACGGCAAGTGGCTGATCGTATCGATATGGGCGAGCAGTTGGTTGTCCTCCAAGAACATATTGTGGACGAAGTAGTGCGCCTCGATCCGGGCCAACGCGAGCGTTTTGCGCCCAACATTTGGCGGCGTGGCGTTTTGCACCGGGGGTAAAAGTGTCGAACATGCATTTTCGTAGCGCACCCAGGCGGCTGCGGCGGGCATATGAACGGCGGGATCGTCGTCGATCAAGCGGGCATAGTAATGCGTTGCGGGGTTTTGACGTTCGCCGGGAGGCAAATGTTTACAGAAATTTCTCCAAGCTTCGGGGAAGATCGCCTCCATGCCGCCGAGGAACCATTTCAATTCGCGCGCGCGGGCCAGAAAAATACCGCGGAGCACGAACCCCAGGCAGCGTCCGGGATGACTTTCCCCATAGGCGAGCGCCAGGGTCGCTCCCCATGAGCCGCCGAAAACAAGCCAGCGCGCGACGTTTAGGTGACGGCGGAGTTTTTCGATATCCGCGATCAAATGCCCGGTGGTGTTGTCGGTAATGTCCGCCAGAGGGCGTGAGCGCCCCGCGCCGCGCTGATCGAAAACGATAATGCGCCAAAACGTCGGGTCGAAGAAGCGGCGGTGATAGGGGGCGCTGCCCGACCCCGGACCGCCATGTAGGAAAATCACGGGAACGCCTTGGGGCGCGCCGCATTCCTCCCAATAAACGCTGTGGCGGTCATCGACTTGAAGCATACCCGAACGGTGCGGTTCGATCGGAGGGTATAGCGGCAGCGTCGTCCTGGGCGTCGTTCGTGAGGATGGGTGGGCGGGCGTCTTGGGCGGCGGGGTCGGATGCAGGATCATGGGGGGTTGGATTCCGAAGAGACAAGGGACCGTGATGGAAAACTTAAGACAGCGTCGGTTTTTTTCGCCGGGGGATAAAGTATTTTTTAGAACGTGGAGGTATTTTTAGAAGATCATGCCTCCCATGGCGTAACGTTCATGACCGTTACGCCATGGAGCATACCATCGTGGAGTGGAACTATGGTATCCCGGTTCCGAGGCGCAATCGGCAAGGCCGCTTGGGGGCGGGGTGGGGAATAAAGGCGGTTTGCGATGATGGCGCGATGGTTGCGAAAAGGCGTATTCCCGGCGGCGATCGTGGCGGCGCAACTGTTTTTGTTAACCCGGAACGCCGCTTGGGCCGGGGATGGATTTTTGCCGCGCGGCCTGACCGCCGGTCATGGCGGTCGCGTCGTGGCGGTCGTGGACGGTGATACGCTGCGTCTAGACGATGGGCGCACGGTCCGCCTGGCGGGTATTCAGGCGCCGCAATTGCCCGGGGTGCGGGATGGGGGACCACGCGGAAGGGCGCGCGCCCCTCGCGGCGATGTCGCACCGTGGCCGCTCGCCGATGCGGCGAAGAAGGCTTTGGCGGCGCTGGCGCAAGGAAAATTCTTCGCGCTTTATTTCGCCGGGCGTCGGCGCGACCGCTATGGTCATCTGTTGGCGCAGGTGGTCGGGCGCGATGGTGTTTGGCTTCAGGGCCGGATGCTCGCCCTGGGGCTTGCGCGCGTGTATCCCTTCGCCGACAATCGGACGGTGACGAAAACACTTTATGCCCGTGAACGTGTCGCGCGGGCGGCGCGGCGAGGGATCTGGGCACAGGCGTTCTACGCACCGCGTCGTCCCGATACGGCGCAGGCCGATATCGGCAGTTTTCAGGTCGTCGAAGGGCGCGTGCGCGCCGTGGCGGTGGTCAGAGGAACGGCGTATTTGAATTTCGGCGTGAATTGGCGTAACGATTTTACCGTTAAGATTCCTAAAAAAGCGCTGAAAAAGTATCATGACGTCCACGGCGATCCGTTGACGTTGAAGGACCGAACGGTTCGCGTGCGCGGATGGATCGGATCTGAAAACGGGCCGATGATCGTTCTTACGCACCCCGAGGCCCTGGAGGTTGTGGGCGTAGGACCGCATGAAGAAACGAAAGCCAATAAGAAAGAAACGGATAAAGGGCGATAGAGGACGAAGGCGATGGAAGTTTTTTGGGGCGTGAACAGGCAGGCGGCGTCTTTGCCGCAGATTGCGAAAACAGCGGTTCTGTTTTTTTCCCTATTGGCCTTGGCGGCATGCTCGACGAACCGGGCGACCGGTCGGCAGACATTTACGGCCTTCATGTCGGAAGCGCAGGAAATGAAGGTCGGTCGTGAAGAGCATCCAAAAATCATCAAGGCCTATGGCGGGGAATACGGCTCTGCTGCGCTTAGGGCCTATGTCGGCGCTTTGGGGGACCGCTTGTCGAAGGTTTCCGAGTTGCCCCACATGCATTTTACATTCACGATTCTCAACGACAGCACGGTCAACGCCTTCGCCTTGCCCGGCGGATATGTATACGTCACCCGGGGGCTTTTGGCGGTGGCCAGTGACGAGGCGCAACTGGCCGGCGTCCTGTCGCATGAAATTGGCCATATCACGGCCCGACACACCGCGCAGCGCTATTCTCAAGCCCAGGTCGCCAATATCGGCGTGACGGTATTGGACGTCTTGGGAAGCGCGGCGGGGCTGCCCATGGGGGTCGGCGACGTCGCCTCGTTCGGGGCCGAGGCGGTGCTCAAAGGCTATTCGCGTGAGCAGGAGATGGAAGCCGATAAATTGGGTGTGCGCTATATGTCCAGGGCGGGCTACGATCCGAACGCGATGATCTCTTTCTTTCGCAAGCTCGAAGCCGACACCAAGTTGATGGCGCGAATTGCGGGCAATCCCCAGGATGGCGCACCGAACATCATGGCGACCCACCCGCGGACGGAAAAACGGATCGCCCAGGCGATCGCCTTGGCGGGGGTGGCCCATGGAGGAAAAGGGATACACCACGAGGCGGCGTATCTAAAAGCGATCACGGGTATCGTGTTCGGCGATGATCCCGCACAGGGAATTGTGCTTAACCGGCGCTTCATGCATCCCGAATTGAAGATCGCCTTCACCTTGCCGGAAGGGTTTCATGCCGACAACACACCCAGCAATCTGGTGGCGCGTAATGACGCCGGCGCGCGTATCGTTTTCGACATGGCGCCGCGCGACGATGTCGCCAAGGCCCCCAGTCTTGGCGATTACGTGGTTCGAGTATGGGGTGGCGGCTTGAACGCGTCCAGTCTCCAGAGAATTACGGTGAACGGTATGGCAGGGGCCACGGCGATGGGGCGGGTTCGCACCCAATCGGGGGTACGTGACGTGCGGCTTGTGGCTATTCGGGAGCGCCCGGGGCGAGTGTATCGGTTTTTGTTCCTCACGCCCCCCGCGCTAACGGGGCGCCTGGCGACCGCCTTAAAGCGAACGACCTACAGCTTCGCGCGGTTAAGCGCGGACGAGGCGGCGCGCATTCATCCACGCACCATCCAAATACGAACCGTCCGTCCGGGCGATAGCGTGCAAAGCTTGGCCCGGGCGATGGCGGTGGACAATTTCAAGGAAGCATGGTTCGACGTGCTCAACGGCGTGCGCCGGGATCAGGATTTGGCCGTGGGTATGAAAGTCAAGGTGATCGCCGAGTGATGCGCACAGCCACATGGGCGCGATGATGGTCGCGATCGATGGTCATGCCGGGAAAAGAAGGAACGAAACCGCGGCCAATCGCAACCGTCCGCTAGACTCGCAACCGTCCGCCAAATTTTAGCGCGCGCGACACCTGAAAATAAAAAGGAATCGCGCGCGCTGGTGGAAAATCAAGCCGCGGTTAGCAGGACTTCGAGCTTTTTCGTGGCTTTATCGACATCGGTCTTATCGACGGCGGCGACCTCGCTGGCGAGACGTTCGAGGGCGGCCTCATAAATTTGGCGTTCGCTGAACGACTGGTCGGGCTGATCGGTGCTGCGGTGCAGGTCACGGACCACTTCGGCGATGGCGACGGGGTCGCCGGAATTGATCTTGGCTTCGTATTCCTGGGCCCGGCGGCTCCACATCGTGCGCTTTACCCGGGCGCGGCCCTTCAGGGTCGATAGGGCGCTTTCCATCATTTTCTTGGTCGATAGCTTACGCAGTCCCGACGTCGCGACCTTGGAGGTCGGCACGCGCAGCGTCATCCGTTCACTGGAGAAGGTGATAACGTAGAGTTTAAGCTGGTGCCCGCCGATTTCCTGTTTTTCGATATCGGTCACTTTGCCGACGCCGTGGGTGGGATAGACGACGAAGTCGCCGGATTTGAAAGTCATTTCTTCAGCCATTTTGTGCTTTCTTCTGCTTTCGGACCTAAGGTGGGCCTTCGAGGTTTTATTGATATCTTCGGTGTGTTAACGCCCCGACAGGGGTGCGGCTTTCCATTGGCTTGAATATACGGTTGTTGTTTTTCAAGGGCGCTTCGCTATCCGTTGGGGGTCATTGCGCATCACTTTTCCCGACTCTCCCGACGGGTTTCCGACCGCCGGGCGCAAAGCCAAAACGCTACACCCCGGAAACTTTCCCACATGCTCACGGAACGCGGCTCGCGCCACGACGACGCGGATCCGAACCGCAGACAAAAAACCCGGCACATTCGCTCGAATATATCCAGCCGAACGCCGGGGCGCCAAACCAGACGACGCCTAATCGGATAGGGTCCAAATCGAGATGGCTGTGTCGCGGGTCGCATATCGCAGAGTCGGGTCGCATAATGTGGGCCAAACGACCAAAGCCGGCTCCCGAAGGAACCGACCCTGATCTTATAACACAAAAAAACGCTAAATCCTACCCCACATCGCCACGCCGATCGTCAAGACGAGGGGCGCGCCGGAAGGAGGGGGTCAGGTGCCCTGGCCGGGGTTCGGGTCAAGCAGGGCGGCCTTTCCGGGTTTTCCGTTCCACTCCTCGGCGTCGGGAGGCTGCGCGCCCTTGCGCGTGATGTTCGGCCATTCGAGGGAATACTTGGTATTGATTTCCACCCATTTTTCGACATCGGGCTCGGTGTCGGGCAAAATAGCCTCGACCGGGCATTCCGGTTCGCAGACGCCGCAGTCGATGCATTCATCGGGATTGATGACGAGGAAATTTTTCCCCTCGTAAAAGCAATCGACCGGGCAGACTTCGACGCAATCTTGCATTTTGCAGTTGATGCAGTTTTCGGTGACGACGTAGGTCATTGAGTTCTCCGTATTTTTCGTAAGGCGTCAGGGCTTAGACGCCGTATTCCCCATTTTTTCCAAAACGCGCTTGCGCGCTTCCCCGCTTTCCCGGTCGGGAACGTATAAAAGACCTGCTATTCGGCGAACCAAGTTGGATTCAAAATCGTCGAGAACGCCATCGGCGTAAACGACTTCCCACAGCATTTCGATCATCCGCACGCGGTCGGTGTGATCGAAAGTTTCCTTGATGGTGTGCGTGAAAACATACAGCCCGCCCGATTTTTCCAATGCCCCTTGCGCGTCGGCCAGAAGGGTGTCGATTTCGTCAAAAGAGAGATCGAAACGATCCTTCAAAAGATTGCGAATGGTCTGGCGTTCGATTTCATCGAAGTGGCCGTCCATCGTCGAGGCTTCGACAAGAAGAGCCGTAACCGCGATGCGCAGAGCATCCTGTGACGATTTTCTTGCGGAGGGTGTGTTGGCGCCGAGGATCAGGGCTTTGATGCGTTCTATCATGAGAACCCTCTAGCATACGGGCGAACCATCGACAAGCCTTAGCACCCTGGAGACGCGCGTCGGGTCTTGTGTTCGGCTCCGTGGGCGCTTACCTCACGGAGATGAATAATCATATAAAAGACGATGCGCGGGACCTCCGCCAGTTCGCCCCATCGACCGCGCGCAACCGCGATGCGATTGGCGCGGTGTTGCGCCGGGTGCTTCCCGAGCAGGGCTATCTTCTTGAAATTGCATCGGGAAGCGGTGAACATGCGGTGGCGTTCGCGGGGCTTTTCCCCGGCCTGCGTTGGCAGCCCAGCGATTGCGACCGCGACGCCCTGGCGTCGGTAGAGGCTTGGCGCGTCGAGGCTTCTTTAGAAAATGTCCAAAGTGCCGTTTTCCTCGACACCACCGACGCCCATTGGCCGGTCGAACGGGCCGACGCCATGGTCGCGATCAACATGGTTCACATTGCGCCTTGGGCGGCGTGCGAGGGGTTGATGGCCGGTGCGGGGCGCGTGCTTCGTCAGGGTGGCGTGCTTTATCTTTACGGTCCGTACACGATCGACGGTAGGCACACCGCGCCCAGTAACGCCCAGTTCGACAACTGGTTGAAGGCGCGCGACCCGGCTTTCGGTGTGCGTGATCTTGCCGAGGTTGAGAGCTGCGCCAAGGCGAACGGGCTTATGTTGGATGAGTGCCGCGCCATGGCGGCGAACAATTTTTCCTTGATTTTTCGACGGCGCTGACGGCTATTCGCCGGCGTGTTTGGCCTTGCGTTCGCGCGCGGCGGCCCACAAATTGAGCGCTTCGACCGAGACCGAGAAACCCATCGCGAAATACAAGTATCCCTTGGGAATGTGAAAACCCATGCCGTCGGCCACCAGCGCCATGCCGATCAACAGCAAAAAACTCATCGCCAGCATTTTAACCGTCGGGTGACGGCTGACGAAGGCCGAAAGCGGTCCCGACGCCCACAACATCACCACGACGGCGACGGTGATCGCGGTCGCCATGATGCTTACCTCGTTGACCATGCCGACGGCGGTGATGACCGAATCGAGGGAGAAAATAATATCGATCAGCGCAATTTGAACGATCGTCGCGATGATACCGCGTTTGACTCGCTTCAAGTCGGCCTCGGCGCCGGCTTCTTCGAGGCGTTCGTGAATTTCACGGGTCGCCTTGACCAGCAGGAACAGGCCGCCGGCGATCAGAATCATATCGCGCAGGGACAGCGGATGATCCGCGATGACGAGTAGAGGCGCGGTCAATTTGGCGAGCCACGCCAGGGTGAACAACAGCATTAATCGGGTCACCAGCGCCAGGGCGATGCCACCGCGTCGGGCCGAGGTCTGGTGTTCCTTGGGCAGCCGATCGACCAAAATGGCGATAAAGACCAAGTTGTCGATACCGAGAACGACTTCGAGGCTGATCAGTGTGGCGAGGCTGATCCAGGTCTCGGGAGTCGCGATCAGCGTGACGATGGCGGTTTCCACGGTGCTGCTCCTGTCTGCGCGGTTGGGTTAGGGTCAGGACCTAATCGTAATCTTTTAGGCGATCGATGGCGCGTCGCTCGGCCTTAGTGGGGCGGCCCGCGCCGGGATCGCGCCGGGCGGAGGGATAAATACCATGCTTTCCCGGCGCGCGCGCGTCTTCTTGCGGGCTGTGGTCGATGTACAGGCTCTGGGCTTCGGGCGCGGGGCCTCGGCGTGCGCCCAGGGCGACGACTTCGATGATGCGCTTCCGTTCGTTCAGGGTGAAGGTCAGGATATCTCCGATTTTTAAAGCGTAGTGGGCTTTGCTTGGCTCCGACGACGCCCTGCGCACATTTCCCGCATGGCAAAATTGCGTGGCGCGGGCGCGGCTTTTAAAAAAACGCGCCTGCCAAAGCCACTTGTCCAAGCGGATCGTCGCCGGGGGCGTGTTCATTTCTTCAATTTCAGCTCCAGCAACTTGGCGAAGGGCGAATCGGGATCGACCGTGGGCTTGGCCTGTTCATCGCGCCGCGAGGCGGGATGCGGCGCGCCCTTACGGCTCTTTTTGACCTTGCTTCGCCCGCCCGGTTTTTTCTTGTGGGCGGTCTTGCCGTCGGCGGAGGGTGGGGGCGTTTGCGCACCGTCTCCCGGCGGCGCGGGGGACGCGGACGGTTTCTGTTCACCTTGTTCGGATGCGGGTGTTCCGGTGTCGCCCGAAGCCGGCGTGGGCATGGTCCCGTCGGGTACCGGCGCGGTCATGACGTCGGGGGCTTGCGTCGCGTCGTCGTTCTGCGTGGTGGAGGCTTCGGCCGCGGCTTTCAGCGCCTTGCGGACTTTATGACGCAGGTGTTTGAGCGTGTATTTATCCTCGATGGCGACGAACCCGATGTCGTGGAGGATGGCGTCCATTTCCTCGGGGCCGCAGCCGGCCAGGGACATCAAATCCGCAGATAGGGAAAATGCGCCATCGCCATCGCGCAGCAGGCTCCAGGACAGCTCGCAGATGCGCTCCAGCATATCGATGCGCAAGGCCAACGGGCCGGCGCGGCGAAAGCCCACGGCGTCGTAATAGCCGCGGGGTTGGGCACGATCGAAGGGAACGGAGACTCGACCCGGCGGCGGCGGCGGCGGCGGGCTGAGCAGGCTTTCGCGCACCGCCCACAGCATCAGGCGCATTTCCATCGCGGCGGGCTTGAGCAATTCGGGCATATAGACCATTTGGCGACCGAGGCGCACGCCGAGGCGGCGCATTTCCCGGCGTTCCTCGCGCTCGATCGCCTTGATCTGCTCCTCGACGCCCTCGCGGTCCAGCGAGCCCAATTGTTCGGCCAATTGAAAAACAAGTCCCCGAGCCGGCCCCTTGAGGTCCGAATCGAGGGCGGTGAGTAGGGGCTTCATGCGGGTGTTCAGCGTCGTTTCCAGCCACAGGGCGAGGCGGGTTCGAATTTTTTCCCGTTCGGGGCTGTCGAGCAGATCCGACGTTAGGGCGAAGGCTTGGGGCTTCAGCGCCGCCGGACCCGCCTTGACGGCCCCGACCGCGTCGCCGCGCCACAAAATTCGCCCCTGGGGCGTGAAGCTAAATTGCGCATCGTCGTCGAGGGTCAAGGCGGAAACCCGTTCCTTGACGCGGGCGCGCAAGATCCGGGTCGCGGCGTGGTCCAGCGCGCGCGCCGCGCCATCGTGCTCGTTTGCGTCGGCGGTGAAGCGAAATCCACGAAGGTGGCCGATAAAATGGCCTTCGACTTCGACGGCGCCATCATCGGCGATATGGGTGTCTATGTGATCTTGATCGGTCATGGGACGCATTAATACAGCACTTCTTCGGTCAACGAAACGCTGAGTTAAGCGCTCGTGCAGGGTATCTGACAAGTTGTTTTCGATGCTCCGGGTGCGTTCTTGCCATCCTATGGGGTCATCAAGCCATCCGGTTTGGTGCGAAACGTAGGTCCAGGTTCGGATTTGACTGATCCGTCCCAACAAGGTGTCGATGTCGCCGTCGAGCCGGTCCAGGCGGGCGACGCGCTCGTTCATCCACGATCCCGGCAGGCGTCCGGCGGGGCCCGCCAGGTGGCGAAAAAGCTGTCCCAGCAGTTGGGCGTGGGCGTCGGACATGATTTTTTGAAAGTCGGGAATCCGGCAGACGTCCCAAAGCAGGTGCACCGCGGCTGGGGTGTGCGCGATATCGCGCAGGACGGCGTCCTTGGCGAGCGTGATCAAGGCCCGTTCGTCGTGGGCTTCGCGTGCGCGCACCAGACCGGGGCGATCGGGAACGTCGCGCAGGCTGTGGAGCAGGGCGTCGAGCGAAGAAAATCTTAGCGCCGCGTTGCGCCAAAAGAGCGTCCGCACGGGGGCGAAATTGTGGTTTTCGATCTGCTCGACTTCCTCGGCGCTCAGGCGGTCTGCGGCCATGGTGGTGCCGAAGGTGCCGTCGTTCATGTGCCGGCCCGCCCTTCCGGCGATTTGGGCCAGTTCGGCGACGGACAGGCGGCGTCGGATGCGCCCGTCGAATTTTCCGGTCGCGGCCAGGGCGACGTGATCGACGTCCATGTTCAGGCCCATGCCGACGGCGTCGGTGGCGATTAGGTAATCGACCTCACCGGATTGGAACATCTCGACCTGGGCGTTGCGGGTGCGCGGACTGAGCGCCCCCATCACCAGCGCCGCGCCGCCGCGGTGACGACGCATCATCTCGCCCAGGGCGTAAACGTCGGCCAGGGAAAATGTGACGACGGCGCTGCGCGGGGCCAGGCGGGTAATTTTCTTGCGCCCGGCATAGCCGAGCGCGGAAAAGCGGGGGCGCGAGATAAAGGAGATGTCGTCGAGCAGCGCGCCGAGCGCCGGGCGCATGGTGTCTGCGCCCATGAACATGGTTTCCTTCAGTCCCCGGGCGTGGAGCAGGCGCTGGGTGAAAATGTGGCCGCGTTCGGGGTCGGCGCACAGTTGGATTTCATCGATGCCGACGAAGTCGAGGGGGCGGTCGGTGGGCATCGACTCCACGGTGCACAGAAAATAGCGTGCGCCCTTGGGGAGGATTTTTTCCTCGCCGGTGATCAGGGCGACCTGCCCCCGGCCCTTGATCTTGACCGCCCGGTCGTAATTTTCTCGCGCCAGCAGGCGCAACGGGAACCCGATCATGCCCGAGGCGTGTGCCAGCATGCGTTCCATCGCCAGGTGGGTCTTGCCGGTGTTGGTGGGGCCGAGCACCGCTTTCAGATTGTCGCGAAGGCGTGATGTTTCGATATGCATAGCGGGAACCGTCGGCCTCTCGATAGGGGAGCCATGGAATGGAAGGTGTTATCGCAAATTTCGGCGCGCGGCGCTAGGGTCAGGGCCTCTTCATCTGGTGCGTCTGGCGGAGATGAATAGGCCCTGACCCTAGTCTCCCGTTGGATGGCCAGTCTCCCGTCGGATGGAGTGGGTGCGCGACGGTCGAGTGTGCTATGATGTCCCCTTCGACCGGGGGGCGAACGATCGCATCCGAACCGTAGAAATTAAAGGGGGATAGATAGGGAGGACATGTAGATGGGGCTTATTCTCAGCAGTCCGGCTTTCGACGAAGCGCAAAGAATACCCGACCGGCACACTTGTATGGGCGAGGACGTCTCGCCGCAACTGGTGTGGGTGGGCCTTCCCAAGAGTACGCGGAGCCTGGCCTTGATCGTTAGCGATCCCGACGCCCCGGCGGGGACGTGGTATCACTGGGGGATTTTTGATATCCCTCCTACCTTAGGCGGTTTGCCCGAAGCGTTCCCCTGCGAAGAGCTGTCGGACGGTATCCGCCAGTCGCTCAACGATTTTGAGCGGATCGGGTATGGCGGTCCTTGTCCGCCCAAAGGCCATGGCGTGCACCACTACCGCTTCACGCTGTTGGCGCTGGGGGTTGAAAGCCTCCCTCTCGGTTCGGGAATCGACAATCGGGATGTCGAGGTCGCCGCCGCCCAGCACGTCATCGAACGGGCCGTTCTCTGCGGAACTTACTCGCGCGCCTAGGGCGACGCCCCTTGTTAAGGGGGCGGTCCTAAAGATTAAGGGGGCGACTTTAAAGGCCGATTTCCTCCGGCGGGTTCTGGCGTTCCTTGGTCCGGCGCTTTTCAGTGCGGCTCTTTAACTGGCGCTCGACGGCGCTGAACGCGTCGCGTACGGCGAGATAGGGGTCGGTGTGGGCGGGGTTCGCGCCGGGATCGTGAAAAATGATCGGATCGGTTCCCGGGATGACGAGATCGACGCCGACTTCAAACAGCGCGCCCTTGGTGTGGTGCTTGTGGGGCAGGGCGACGGTGACCCGACACTGGGTGATCCGTTCGTGATAGACATGCAGCTTTTGGGCGCGCGCCTCAATATCGACCTGAAGGGCGTCGGAATGATCGCAATTGAGGAATCTGACCTGGACGGGAATTTGTTTGAGATCTTTCATGAAAGTCTCCAACCGGGGTTGAAAAACCGGGAGGTGCGCACCCACTCTTCCGGTTCCCTTTCGCGCCGCGTGAAACGCGGACGACGCGGCGGGGCGGGGATCGGCGGGGTGAATGTCAAAGGCGAGTCCTCCCTCCGGTCAGGACCTCTTCATCTGGTGCATCTGGTTTGTGAAAAATGTCACAAGCCGAGGAGAAGACTTGCCGGAAGTGCCGTTCACTTTCAAAAGTCTTCGACGACGTTCCTGGGGCATTTTTCACAAATCCCTGCGGGACGGGATGAATTTAAGCGCGGATGTCGTTGGAAAACCCTTGCAACTTGCAATGAGAGCCATTGCGGCGGGTTCTCCGCCTAACCCGCACTTAAATTCATCTCCGCCGGATGCATCAGATGAAGAGGTTCTGACCCTAGTTTTAGATGGTCTCGAACGGGGAGGCGGT
Organism: Varunaivibrio sulfuroxidans; assembly: GCF_029318635.1. Classification (NCBI taxonomy): domain Bacteria; kingdom Pseudomonadati; phylum Pseudomonadota; class Alphaproteobacteria; order Rhodospirillales; family Magnetovibrionaceae; genus Varunaivibrio; species Varunaivibrio sulfuroxidans. The sequence continues at coordinate 2,394,230 of NZ_CP119676.1, forward strand.
CAAGCCCGTGGGCGTGAAGAAAAACGGACGGGGAGTCTACGTGAAGGGGTTGCATCCGCTTGGCAAACAAGACATATCTGTCGTGCGCGCAAGGCCCGCGCTCCGTCGTCGGGCGGCGCGGCGTGATTATGAACTGTAATTTTGACGATGACCCTTAGTTTCTGACGATGACCCCTAATTTTGACTATGAAGTGAGTGACGTATCGCCATGACGACGCAAACCTTTACCTTTCAGACCGAAGTCAGCCGGCTTCTCGATATCGTTGCGGGATCTTTATATAGCCATAAGGAAATTTTCCTGCGCGAGTTGATTTCCAACGCCTCGGACGCCTGCGACAAGCTACGCTACGCGGCGCTGACCAAACCGGAGCTTATCGACGACGGGGCGAGCGGTGATTTTCGCATCGCGCTTGCGGTGGACGCCAAGGCCAAGACCCTGTCGGTTTCGGATAACGGCATCGGCATGAACCGTCAGGATCTGATCGACACCCTGGGCACCATTGCCCGTTCGGGCACGGGCGCGTTCGTGGACGCCTTGTCGGGGGACGCCAAGAAGGATTTGCCGTTGATCGGCCAGTTCGGCGTCGGTTTTTATTCCGCCTTCATGGTGGCGGACAAGGTCGAGGTGCTGACCCGCAAGGCGGGCGAAGCCGAGGCCTGGGTATGGACATCCGACGGCAAGGGCGCGTTTGAAATTTCCGACGGCGCGCGGGGCGCGCGGGGAACCACGGTGACCTTGCACATGAAGAAGGACGCCAAGGAATTCCTTGAGAAAGAGCGACTCAAACATATCGTCAAGACGTATTCGGACCACATCGGCTTTCCCATCGTCCTTGAGGAAGTGAAAGATGCGAAAGGCGACGGCGACGGCGACGGCGACGAGAGCGCGCCCCTGAACGCCGCTTCCGCCCTTTGGACGCGCCCGAAAAGCGAGATCACCGAGGAGCAATATAAGGAGTTCTACCATCATTCTTCCCATAGCTTCGACGATCCCTGGCTGACCTTGCACAACCGGGTCGAAGGCGTGCTTAGTTACACCAATTTGCTGTTCATTCCTTCGACGCCGCCGTTTGACTTGTTTCAACCGGAACGCAAAGGGCACCTTAAGCTTTACGTCAACCGGGTGTTTATTACCGAAGACTGTGAGGGGTTGGTGCCCAGTTGGCTTCGGTTCTTGCGCGGGGTGGTCGATTCGGAAGACCTGTCTTTGAACATTTCGCGCGAAATACTGCAGAACGATCCCAAGCTGGCGAAAATTTCTAGCGGTCTGGTCAAGCGCGTTCTCGGCGAATTGAAGAAAAAAGCCGAGAAGACGCCTCAGGATTACGCCGATTTCTGGAAAAATTTTGGCGCCGTCCTCAAGGAAGGCTTGTACGAAGACTATGCCCGGCGAGACGAGCTTCTTGCCCTCAGCCGTTTCAAGAGCACGGCGGGCGACGCATGGGTGTCCTTGGAAGATTACGTCCAGCGCATGAAGGAAGGTCAGGACGCGATTTACTACATCACCGGTGAAAACCCGGAACAGTTGGCCAAAAGTCCACACCTGGAAGGCTACCGCGCCAAGGGTGTCGAGGTTTTGTTGCTGTCCGATCCGATCGACGATTTTTGGGTTTCTGCGGTAGGAAAATTCAAGGACAAGGATTTCAAGTCGATTACCAAGGGCGCGGCGGACCTGGATAAGGTTAAGGGCGCGGACGGAAAGGACGACGGTTCTCAGGACGACGCCGGAACAGCGCCCGGGATGGACCGCCTGATCGTCGCCGTCAAGGCGGTTCTGGGCGATGCGGTTAGCGACGTGCGCGTCTCCAAACGCTTGACCGACAGCGCCGTTTGTCTGGTTGCCGACGAGGGGGCGATGGATGTCAACCTGGAGCGGATGTTGAAACGCCACGGCCAGATGACCGGCGGTATGAGCGGGAAGATCCTCGAAATTAATCCCAAGCATCCCTTGATCGAAAAACTGGCGTCGCGGGCGGAAAACGCCGCCGCGCAGGATACGGAAGAAGCGGAAAAAGCGGAGAAAGACGCGACGCTGGACGACGCGGCTCATCTTCTGTTCGATCAGGCGAAAATCGCCGAGGGCGAAATTCCCGACGATCCCCAGGCTTTCGCCCGGCGACTGAGTGCGATGATGGCGCTCGGCGTTTGATGGACGCGCCCGGTCGGGCGCGGCGAAACCGTTCTTGACCGGGCGCGCCCGCGCGCCGTATATCTTTCTCGGCCCCGCGCATCCATGGGGGATGCGCGGGGCTTTTTCTTTGGGGTTTGCGATGTGGGCGACGTTTGATCCGGCCTTTGGGTTTTCGGCGTTGGCGGTTTTCGGCGCCGGCGTGCTGCGCGGATTTACCGGCTTCGGCGCCGGTATGGTGATCGTGCCCGCCCTTAGCCTGATTTACACGCCGCCGGTGGCGGTCGCCACCTTGGTGTTGATCGAAATCGTGGCGACGATCCAATTGATGCCGCGCCTGGTTTCCCACGTCGAATGGCGCACGGTGTTGCCGTTGGGCGCGATGGCCTGCCTAGGGTTGCCGGTTGGGGCCTGGGTGTTGCTCAACGCCGATCCCGCTATAATGCGCCGTGCGATTGGCGTCGTCGTCATGTTTTCGGCCTTTATCCTATCGTTTGGGGTGCGTTTTTCGGTCACCCCCAGCCGAAGCATGGCGGTCGGCGCGGGGGCTTTGTCGGGCGTATTGTCGGGGGCGACCGGGGTCGGCGGCCCGCCGATTATCCTGTTTTACCTGTCGGGTCCACAAAACAAGATGATCGCGCGGGCGTCGATCACGACGGTTTTCGCCGTGACGACGGTCCTGATGAGCCTGATTTTTTGGTGGGAGGGGGTTTTGACGGCGCACCTTCTGCTGCGTTGCGCCGTTCTCGTGCCGTTGTATACCGTCGCCGTGTGGATGGGATCGCACATGTTTTCGATCGCGTCCGAAACCGTCTTTCGCCGTGCGGCGTTCGCCGTTCTGTTTGCGATGGCCCTATTGGCGTTGTTCGGTTGAGGGCGTTCCGGGTGACTAGGTCCTGACCCTAGTGGTTTGAGTTTAACATTTGAGTCCGATGCAATTGGACACAAATGTGTGAAGAAATCAAACTGCAACAAAAAGATAGATAGTGGTCGGCCCGATGGTTCGCGGGAGCGAAACGTCGGAGTCGATCCACTAGAGCCCGACCCGCAAATTGCGGCGGCTTTGGGCGATCAGACCCGTCAATTCGGAGAGATCGACGCCGTCGCTGGCCATCAGCTTGTGGGTGATCGGGTCGCCCAGCACCTCATCCAATGACGGTTCGAGTCCGACGAACCGCGTCTGCCGTGTGGTGGTGGGCCGTGTTTCCGGGCGTTCTACTTTGCGCGGCGTCATGGTTGTCTCCATACTTTTTGTGCGATTGAATTGGTGGGCCGTCCTATAACGGTCTCATAACAACCGATATTTACGGCAAAGCGATGGCGGTGATGTGAAACTTACGTGACGAATGTCTTTTGGCGACGTCCCCCCATCTTGCTTGTATTTTCTTGTCCGTGTTTTCCTCCCCGCGCACAAGAACGGGCGCGGCGGCGAAGCCGTGGGATAGACATCGGGTCTCTGTTTTGGATTTTCAAGGGGCGATAGCGACGCCCCTGCTCGTCATCAAACCCGAAAGCGGCGGGAACCCGCTTGGAAATGCCGCTTTTTGGGGGCGCGTCGGGGTATGAAAAACCCCGGACCAGGATATGGTCCGGGGTGGTGGATACGACGAGAGTCGAGGATGTCGGGCGACGATGTCCGCCATAGGCGGGGCCCGCCATGAGAAGGCTTTTTAAGCCTTGTTCAGATTGCGCAGAACGTACTGCAAAATGCCGCCGTGACGGTAGTATTCGACCTCGTCCAGGGTGTCGATGCGACAGGTCACGGCGATCTCCTGCACCGTGCCGTCGGCGCGGGTGATGCGCACGGCGACATCTTGGCCCGGCGTGATCGCGCCGCCGATGCCGGTGATGTCGAAAGTTTCATCTCCGCGTAGCCCCAAGGATTTGCGGTTTTGCCCATCCTTGAAGCGCAACGGCAAAACGCCCATGCCGACCAGGTTGGAGCGGTGGATGCGCTCGAAGCTTTCCACCAACACCGCCTTCACGCCGAGCAGTCGGGTGCCCTTGGCCGCCCAGTCGCGCGATGAGCCGGTGCCATATTCCTTACCCGCCACGACGATCAGCGGCGTGCCGGCGTCCTGATGGGCCATCGCCGCCTCGTAGATTGAGGTCTGCACGCCATCGAGCAGCGTCACGCCGCCTTCGGTGCCGGGGGCCATTTCGTTTTTGATGCGGATATTGGCGAAGGTGCCGCGCATCATCACTTCGTGGTTCCCCCGACGCGAGCCGTAAGAGTTGAAGTCCTCGGGTCGGACCTGATGTTCCAGAAGATAGGCGCCGGCGGGGCTGTCCTTCTTGATCGCGCCGGCAGGCGAAATGTGATCGGTAGTCACCGAATCGCCGAGCAGGGCGAGCAGTTTCGCCCCCGTGATGTCCTCAATCGGGGCGGGATCGGCGGCCATGCCCTGAAAATAGGGTGGGTTGGCGACGTAGGTCGAGCCGTCTTTCCAGTCGAAGGTCTGCCCGGCGGCGGTCTGGATGTCGCGCCATGCCTGGGGACCTTCGAAGACGTTGGCGTAGCGTTCGCGGAACATTTCCGGCGTCAGAGCCTGGCGGATGGCGGCCTGTATTTCGCCATTGGTGGGCCAGACGTCCTTCAAGAACACCGGGTTGCCGTCGGTGTCCTTGCCGAGCGGCTCGGTGGTGATATCGCGCGTCATCGACCCGGCCAAGGCGTAGGCGACGACCAGCGGCGGCGAGGCCAGGTAGTTGGCCTTGACGTAAGGGCTGATCCGCCCTTCGAAGTTGCGGTTGCCCGACAGCACCGCGGTGGCGACCAGATCCTTGCCGTTCACGGCATCGACGATGGCGGGGTCGAGCGGACCGGAGTTGCCGATGCACGTGGTGCAACCGAAGCCGACGATGTTGAACCCAAGGGTGTCGAGCGGCGCTTGCAAACCCGCGCTTTGAAGATAGTCGGCGACGACTTGCGAACCCGGCGCGAGCGACGTCTTTACCCAAGGTTTGGCCTGCAGGCCCTTGGCGACCGCCTTTTGCGCCAGAAGCCCGGCGGCGATCAACACGCTGGGGTTGGAGGTGTTGGTGCACGAGGTGATCGCCGCGATGACGACGTCGCCGTCGCGCAGATCGAACGTTTTGTCGGTCACGGTGGCGACGCGCGGCGCATCTTCGCCGGACAGATCCTTCAGCGTTCCTTTAAAGGACGCCCCGGCGGCGCTCAACGCGATTCGGTCTTGAGGGCGCTTCGGTCCGGCGAGGGCCGGCGTGACGGTGGAAATATCCAGCGTCAGCGTGTCGGTGAACACGGGATCGGGGGTGGTGGCGTCGCGCCACATCCCCTGGGTCTTGGCGTAGGCCTCCACCAGGGCGATGCGTTCGGCGTCGCGCGCGGTGAATTTCAAGTAGCGCAGGGTCTCCGCGTCGATCGGGAAAATGCCGCAGGTGGCGCCGTATTCGGGGGCCATGTTGGCGATGGTGGCGCGGTCGGGCAGGCTGAGGTGGTCGAGGGCGGGACCGTAAAATTCGACGAATTTTCCGACCACGCCTTTTTCGCGCAGCATTTGGACGATGCGCAAGACCAAATCGGTGGCGGTGACGCCCTCGGCCATTTCGCCGGTCAAATTAAAGCCGACGACCTCGGGGATCAGCATCGAAATCGGCTGACCGAGCATCGCCGCCTCGGCCTCGATCCCGCCGACGCCCCAGCCCAAGACCCCCAAGCCGTTGACCATGGTGGTGTGGCTGTCGGTGCCGACCAGGGTGTCGGGATAGGCGACGGGGATGCTATCCGTGTCGTCGCTCCAGACCACCTGGGCCAGGTTTTCGATGTTGACCTGATGACAAATTCCGGTTCCCGGCGGCACGACGCGGAAGTTGGCGAACGATTTCGCGCCCCATTTCAGGAATTCATAGCGTTCCTGATTGCGCTGAAATTCAAGCGCCTCGTTTTTGGCGCGCGCGTCGGCGGAGCCGGCGAAATCGATGGTGACGGAATGGTCGATCACCAGATCGACGGGCGACAGCGGGTTGATTTTTTGGGCGTCGCCGCCGACTTTGGTCATCGCGTCGCGCATCGCGGCCAAATCGACGACGGCGGGCACGCCGGTGAAATCCTGCATTAAAACACGGGCCGGGCGGTAGGCGATTTCCTTTCCGGCGCGGCGCGTTTGGGTCCATCCGGCGACCGCCTTGACGTCATCGACGCCGACCGTGCGGCCATCTTCGAAACGCAGCATGTTTTCGAGCAGGACCTTCATCGAGAACGGCAGGCGTGAGACATCGCCCAGGCCCTGCTCTTCGGCGGCGGCCAGACTGTAATAGGCGTAAGAGGCGCCGCCCACATCAAGGGTGCGTCGTGTTTTCAGGGTATCGCTGCCGGCCATGAAGGGTCTCCTCGATGTCCTCGTGCGTCGTTATCGGTGCTGCGCGCACGGGAAAAAGCGTTAAAACTAAAATGTGTTGGCGCAGGGCGATCGGCGTTTTGCGGCCCCCTGCATCCGGAAGATTAATGTGTTAAAGGCCGCGCACCGTGGTTCTCGGGGCTTTTGGAGGGGACGCGGCGGCCTTTCGCGGCGCAACAATAGCGTCCGGGGCGCGACAAGTGAAGTGTGAACATTGTTCCTGTATGTCCGCCCGTTTTTCGCCGTTCGTCCGGCGGTTATCGGGACAAAAACAAATGATCACGAGATTGTCCCGTTCTGAGCATAAAGTCGCCACATTTGGGCGTCTAAATCCTATTCATAGGCTCCCCTGAGACCTTGCCAAAGAGTTCCCTCCCTCTTTGGCCCCTGGAAACGGCAGCGATGCCGACCCTGACGGCTGGATTTCCCCTGATCCAGCCGTCGCCGTTTTCGGGGCGCGGTTTCGTTACCTTCGACGTTTTCTTGCGGCCGGGTCGTCCCATCTCGATCCCAAATGCGTCTTGCCGGTGCGTGGCTATCGCCTTTTTTTCGTTTTATGATATTGTCCGGCGTCTTTTTTTCGTGTGGGGAGATGGATGGCCTGTTTTAGCGCTGAAAGCCTAGATTGCGTGCGCGGCGAAAATCACGTGTTCCACGCCCTGAATTTTTCCCTGAATTCGGGGGGCGCCCTGGTTTTGATCGGCCCTAACGGATCGGGAAAATCGAGCCTTCTGCGCATGATGGCGGGATTGTTGCGCCCCCATGCGGGCGTGTTGGCGTGGGATGGCGAGGATATTCGCGAGGAACCCGACGCCCATAACGCCCGCTTCCATTACGTCGGCCATCACGACGCCGTGAAACCGGTGTTGAGCGTGGCCGAAAACATTCTTTTTTGGGCGGGCCTGCGCGGCGGCGGGGCGGACGATTTCGCGCGCGCGTTGGCGGTCATGGATATCGCCCATCTGGTTGACGCCCCGGGCCGATTTTTGTCGGCCGGTCAAAAGCGTCGGGTCAACTTGGCGCGGATCATCGCCGCGCCCGCGCCGCTGTGGCTTCTGGACGAACCGACGACGGCGCTCGACAAGGCGTCGATCGCGCGCCTCGAGGCGGCGATCGAGCAGCACCGCGCCGCGGGGGGGATGGTGGTGGTCTCGACCCACAGCGATATCGCCCTGGCGCGGGGTGAGGTGCTGGATGTCGGCGACTACTGCGCCAATCTCGGCCCGTATGTCGATGGGTACGATGGCGTTTCGTACGAGGACCTCGCGCAATGAACGGTTTTATGCTCGTGGTGCGCCGAGACCTCAGGCTATCGTTCCGTCAGGGCATCGACAGCTTCATGGTCGTCACCTTTTTCGTTCTCGCCGTGGTGCTGTTTCCCTTCGGCGTCGGCCCCGAGCCGAATATTCTGGCGCGCATCGCCGCCGGCGTGATCTGGGTGGCGGCGTTGCTGTCGGCGATGCTTTCCTTGGAACGCCTGTTCCTGGCCGATTATGAGGACGGATCGCTGGAACTGCTGGCGCTTTCTCCGGGGGTTTTGGAGGTCACGGTACTGGCGAAAATCACCGCGCACTGGTTGACCACGGGGGTGCCCCTGATTGTCGCCGCGCCGGTGTTGGCGGTGCTTTTGCATATGAACGGCGATGGATTTTGGATATTGGTGGTGGCGCTGTCGATCGGCACCCCGAGCCTGTCGTTGATAGGCTCGGTGGGGGCGGCTTTAATCTTGGGTTCGCGCCGGGGCGGGGTCTTGTTGTCGCTGCTGATTCTCCCGCTCTATGTGCCGTTGTTGATATTCGGCGTTTCCGCGGTGGACAGTGCGATCGCCGGATTCCCCTTCTCCGCCCAGCTTTATGTTCTGGGCGCCTTGTTGTTGGGGGCGTTGGCGTTGTGTCCCTGGGCCGCCGCCGCCGCCTTGCGCCAGGCGATGGAATAAGGGGCGATGAAGGCGCGCCGTTGGACTTTGGTCAAGGCGGCGACGCGAAGACTTGATATGCTGTCGTGACCGACCGTCATTTGCCGTCGTGATCGACCGTCATTTGTTGTCGTGATCGACCGTCCGGGGAAACACATTTTCCGGCAGAGCCGTCTTACGGTATGAAACGAGACGGCCTACAATGAAGAGGAGGGGCGCCGGATATGTCCCTCGTGTGCGTTAAAAGATGCCCTCGTGTGCGTTAAAAGATGAAAGTGATCCCATGCACCGGTTTGCCAATCCTACCCGCTTTCTGCGTCTGAGCGACGTGATTTTGCCCTGGTCGGCGGCGTTGACCGCGATCTTGATGACCGTCGGTCTGTACGGTGCGTTTTTCATCGCCCCACCCGATTATCAGCAGGGTGAAAGCGTGCGGATCATGTATGTCCATGTGCCTTCGGCGTGGATGGGGTTGTTTTGTTATACCTCGCTGGCGATCGCCTCGGGGGTGGCGCTGATCTGGAAGCATCCGCTGGCCGACGTCGCCGCCCGCGCGACGGCGCCGATCGGCGCGGCGTTCACGTTTTTGAGTCTGGTCACGGGCTCGCTTTGGGGCAAGCCGATGTGGGGGACATGGTGGGTCTGGGACGCCCGCCTGACGTCGATGCTGATTTTGTTCTTCCTCTATCTGGGATATATGGCGCTGGCAGGGGCCTTCGATGACCGCGCCCGGGGGGAGAAGGCGTCGGCGATTTTGGCCCTCGTCGGTTTCGTCAACGTGCCGATCATCAAGTTTTCCGTCGATTGGTGGAACACGCTGCATCAACCGGCCAGTGTCTTTCGCATGGGCGGGCCGACGATCGCCTGGTCGATGTTGTGGCCCCTGTTGGTCATGGGGGCGGCGTTTACGGCCTATTATGTTTGGGTTTTGTTGTTGCGCATGCGCGCCGAACTGATGGCCAATAAAATCCGTATTTTGCGCATGAAGCGTATACAATCGCACGGCTGAACAGGGCACGAGGAAGTTTCGCATGTCTCAATTTTTCGCTATGGGCGGGTACGCCGCCTTTGTTTGGCCATCTTTTATTCTTACGGCTGTAGTCTTGGTCGTGATGGGGTTTGTCAGCTGGCGCGCGATGAAAAAGAACGAGTCTGAATTGAAGGAGCTGCAAGGCGCGCCACGCAGGTCGCCGCGCGATGCGCCCGCCACGCCGCCGGCGGGTCGCGCCCCGAAGGAGCACGCTTGAGATGAAGCGCAAGCATAAACGCCTGACGTTCGTCCTGATCGGCATGGGGCTGCTGGGCCTCGCCGTGGGGCTGGCTCTGTCGGCGTATCGTCAGAATATTGTTTTTTTCCATAGCCCGACCGATGTGGTGACGAAAAAACCGCCGTCCGACCGTCGTATCCGATTGGGCGGTCTGGTCGAAAAGGGGAGCGTCGTTAAGACGCCGGGGAGTGCGGTGGTGAAATTCCGGGTGACGGATTTGGCCAATTCGGTGCCGGTAACCTTCAAGGGGTTGCTGCCCGACCTGTTCCGTGAAGGCCAGGGCGTGGTGACCGAGGGGCATATGGTCAATGGCGTTTTAATCGCCGACGAAGTGCTTGCAAAGCATGACGAAAAATACATGCCGCCGGAAGTCGCCGACGCCCTGAGAAAATCCGGGAAGTGGAAAGAAATGTCTACCGAAATGAAAAAACAGGCCCACCAAGGGGCTCAATAAAAACGCCGCTGCGTGAAGAGGGAGATACGTGATGATCGTCGAAACCGGCCATTTCGCCTTGATTTTGGCCCTGATGGTGGCGTTGTTTCAGGCCACCGTTCCCTTATGGGGCGCGCAACGCGGCGACGGTGCGTTGATGGCGGCGTCGCGGTCCGCCGCGGCGCTACAGTTCGCCCTCGTGGCGATCGCCTTCGCGGCGCTGACCTACGCCCATGCGACGTCCGATTTTTCAGTCCTTAACGTGGTCAACAATTCGCATTCCGACAAGCCGATGTTGTACAAGATTTCCGGCGTGTGGGGAAATCATGAAGGCTCGATGCTGTTATGGGTGCTGATTTTGGCGCTTTACGGTATCGCGGTGGCGGTGTTCGGGCGTAATTTGCCGCCCGCGTTGCGCGCCCGGGTGCTCGCCATCCAGGCGCTGATCGCGGTCGGCTTTTATCTGTTCATTTTGTTCACGTCGAACCCGTTCGTGCGCATTTTCCCCGCCCCGGCGAACGGCCAGGGCCTCAATCCCCTGTTGCAGGACCCCGGTCTGGCGTTTCATCCGCCGTTTCTCTATCTCGGCTATGTCGGCTTTTCGATCGCCTTTTCGTTCGCCATCGCCGCCCTGATCGAGGGCCGGGTGGACGCCGCCTGGGCGCGCTGGGTGCGCCCGTGGACGCTGGCGGCGTGGACATTTCTGACCGTCGGGATCGGCCTGGGGTCGTGGTGGGCGTATTACGAGCTGGGCTGGGGCGGATGGTGGTTCTGGGATCCGGTGGAAAACGCCTCGTTCATGCCGTGGTTGGTGGGCACCGCGCTTTTGCATTCCTCGATCGTGGTGGAAAAGCGCAACGCCCTTAAGGGGTGGACGATCTTCCTCTCGATCCTGGCCTTTTCGTTTTCCCTGCTGGGCACCTTCATCGTCCGCTCCGGGGTGCTGACGTCGGTGCATTCCTTCGCCACCGACCCCAGGCGCGGGGTGTTCATCCTGGTTTTGCTGATTATCGTGATCGGCGGTTCGTTCACGCTGTTCGCCTTGCGCGGACCGCAGCTGAAAGCGGGCGGCCTATTTCGGCCGATCTCGCGCGAAGGCTCCTTATTGCTCAATAATCTTGGGATGACGACGGCGGCGGCGGCGGTGCTTCTGGGCACGCTGTATCCGCTGTTCCTCGACGCCATCGGCGGCGACAAGGTGTCGGTCGGGCCGCCGTTTTTCAACGCGGTGTTTATCCCGCTGATGATGCCGGTGTTGATCGTGATGGCGGTGGGACCGTTCATGGCGTGGAAGCGCGGCGATCTGAAAAGCGCCCTGACGCGCTTGCGAATCGCCCTGTTCGGCGCCGCCGCGGTGAGCCTCATCGGCTGGTATATCCATTCCAGCCAGACTATTTTCGCCGCCCTCGGCATGGGGGTCGCGGCGTGGTTGATCATCGCCACCCTGAGCGACGGGGCCGTTCGCATCAAACTGTTCAAGACGTCGTTGGGCGAAAGCCTGCGCCGTCTGGCTCATCTTCCCCGCGCCAATTGGGGAATGTGGATCGCGCATATCGGATTGGGCGTCGCCATGGTTGGGATGATCGGTTCGACGATTTGGCGCACCGAGAGCATTCAAGTGATGAAAATCGGTCAAACCGTTCACGTTTCCGGCTTCGATTACACCTTCAAGGGGGTGCGCGAGGGACGTGGGCCGAACTATTTCTCGACGACGGGAACCTTGGATGTCTCGCGGAACGGCAAGGCCGTCACGGTGATGCATCCGCAGAACCGGATTTATCCGGTGCAGCATCGTCCAACGACGGAAGCGGCGATTTATCCAACCGTGTGGCGCGATCTTTACGTCGCCCTGGGCGATAAGGACGCGGGCGGCGGATATGTCGTGCGGATTTACGACAACCCCCTGGTGACGTGGATCTGGGGCGGCGTTCTGTTGTTGATGTTGGGTGGTTTGGTAAGTCTGACCGATCGCCGTCATCGTATCGGCGCGCCGACGAAAAGCCGGACCAAGGCCCCCTCCGGCGCGGCGGGCGCGCCGGCCGAATAAGGGGCGAGGCGGTCCCTCCGGTCGTTCTGGTGGGCAATTCCAAGGAAAAAACAACGGGGGTTCGGTCCCCGCGGAGAAATCGGAAGTCATGCGTCGTTTGGTATTTCTTGTTCCCCTCGGGATATTTGCCGTCCTCGTGGTCTATTTTGCCGTTGGTTTAACGAAGGACCCGAAAATACTGCCTTCGGTCCTGATCAACAGAGAAGTTCCGCCTTTCGATTTGCCTGCGATCCAAGGACCGTTCAAGGGGTTCGCCAACCGGGACTTGATCGGGCAGGTCACGCTGGTCAACGTCTTCGGTTCGTGGTGTATCGCGTGCCGGGCCGAGCATCCCTTCTTGGTGCAGATCAAAAGCCAGGGCGCCGTCCCGATCTATGGCATTGATTGGCGAGAGGTTAATCGGGTCGATGGTCCGGCCTGGCTCGCCCGGCTGGGTAATCCGTACACACGTGTCGGCGACGATCCGGACAGCGCGGTGGCCATCGCTTTTGGCGTTACCGGCGCGCCGGAAAGCTTTATCGTCGATAAAAAAGGGGTCATTCGTTATAAGCAGATCGGTCCGATCACTCCCGAAGCGTGGGACCGGACCATGCTTCCCCTGATTAGGGAGTTGCAAAAACAATGAGACGTTTTTTCCTTTTGCTGATCGGCGCGGCGGCGGTCTTCGGCGCGTCGCGCGCCCTCGCCGTCGAACCTAGCGAAATGCTGGCCAATCCGGTGCTCGAACACCGCGCCCGCGTGGTCGATAAGCAACTACGCTGCGTGGTCTGCCAGAACCAGTCGATCGACGATTCCGACGCCGACCTCGCCCACGACATGCGGGTGTTGGTGCGCAAGCGGATAACGGCGGGTGACAGCAATCAGCAGGTAATCGATTACATGGTCGGGCGCTATGGCGATTTCGTCCTGCTTGATCCGCCCCTCAAACCGGCGACGTATGTTTTGTGGTTTGGGCCGGCCTTTATCGGGTTGATCGGTCTTGGCGTGCTTTTCCTTTTCTATCGCCGCCGTATCGTTCGGGACAGCGGCGACGGCGACGGCGACGGCGAGGGCAAGGGGATGGCTGAACCGCCGTTAAGCGCCGCCGAAAAAAAACAATTAGAGAGTCTCTTGAAGGGCGATAACGCATGAATATGCTGATGATTTCAGCTCCAATTTTGGTGTTTATGACGGTGGGAATTTTGGCGGTATCGGTATTGCGCCGCGCCAAGGACGGGTATTCCCGCAAGGAATATGACGTTGCTATCTATAAGGACCAATTGACGGAAGTCGATCGCGATCTCGATCGCGGTGTGCTCAACGCCGATCAGGCCGAGGCGGCGCGCGTGGAAATCGAGCGACGCATGCTGGGCGCGGATGCGGGCGCCGGGGCGTCCAAAGGCCGCCCGCTGTCGCAAAAGGCCCATCGGGTGCTGACGGCGGTTGTCGTCGTCGTCGTGCCTTTGGGCGCGGCGGCGTTGTACCTCGACCTGGGTAAGCCGACGCTGCACGATCTGCCTTACGCCGGACGCCACGACCCTGCGTTTCAGCAGGCCAACCGACTCGATCAACTTCGAAGCATGGTGGTCCAGCTCGAAGAAAAGGTGCAGCGCCGGCCCAACGACCAAAAGGGCGTCGCTCTGTTGGGGCAGGCCTATGTCGCCCTCGGCGAATATGAAAAAGCGGTCAAAATGTATCGACGGCTGGTTAAGCTGACCAACCGCGGAACAGAGGCCTTGGCGGCCTATGGCGAGGCTTTGGCGCTGGCGGGAAACGGGCCGATTCCGAAAGAGGCGCAAACGGTATTTCAGGAAATTCTCGTGCGCGACGCCAACGACCCCAGGCCGTATTTTTACCTTGGTATGGCCGACGCCCAACAGGGTCGTCTCAAGGCGGCGATCGACACCTGGATGGCGCTGGTCAAGCGGTCGCCCCCGGACGCCCGGTGGTTGCCGCAGTTGGCGTCTCTAATCGGCCAGGCGTCGAAGGAACTGGGCGTCGCCCCGCCCCCGGAAATTCTGGCGCTTAGCCAACCGAAACTGCCGCCCTTCGCATCGGGTGGGGCATCGGGGGGTGCGTCCTCCGGCGCTTCGGGGCCGACCCGGGAACAAATGCAGGCAGCGCAGAACATGACGCCCGAGCAGCGTCAGGCGTTCATTCGCTCGATGGTCGATAAATTGGCGCAGCAGTTAAAGGCCAACCCAAACGATCTTCAGGGCTGGCGGCGCCTGGCGCGCGCTTACGACGTTCTTGGTGAGAAGGACAAGGCGAAGCAGGCCCGTGAAAGGATCGCCGCGCTGCAAAAAAGCGGCGCGCAAAATCAAGGTGGCGGGCAGAGTCGGGTCGCCCCGCCGCCGGGGCCGACCCGCGAGCAAATGCAGGCGGCGCAGAGTATGACGCCCGAGCAGCGCCAGGCGTTCATTCGCTCGATGGTCGATAAATTGGCGCAGCAGTTAAAGGCCAACCCGAACGATCTTCAGGGTTGGCGGCGTCTGGCGCGCGCCTATGATGTCCTCGGCGAGAAGGACAAGGCGAAGGAGGCCCGGGCCAAGATTGCGGTCCTGCAGGGCAAGCCCTGACGCCCGTGCGCTTGTCCCCGTGCCCGTGTGCTTCTCCCGTGAGCTTGTGATGTCCGTCCGCGTGTGACGCATCAAAACGCCCGCCCCGTAATTCTGCGGGGCGGGCGTTTTAGTGCGGACGTTCAGGTGGGGGTGGGTGCGCGTCACAGGCTATTCATGAAGGTGATGTAATCGCCCTTTTCGGTCGCCGTGCAGGCCCGACCGATAACGCTTTTGCAATTCCGGCGGAACCACTTGGCGACTTTCTTCGGCTTGGTGAAACGCGCCGGGGTGCGCGAGACGGCCATCGGTTCGATCACCTTTCCGGCGCGGGTCTTGCCCTGGGCGCGCGGGTCCATGGTATGGCACGTGCTGCAACTCGGCGTATCCGGTTTTCCGGTGGTGAATTTCGTGGAGAACAAAGTTTTTCCGCGTTCGACGCTGAAGGCGGAGAAATTCGGGTTCTCGGCCTTCGCCTGGGCGGCCAACTTAGCCAAAATGGCGTCGCGTGCGGGATCGGCGTGGGCCGTTTGGGCGGTGGAGGCGATGGCGAAAACGCCGAGGCCGAGGGCGACGAAAACGGAAGCGGTTTTTTTCATAAATATTACTCCTTGGGGATATTGATTTTTTGATCGTCGAAACGGCCGCTGGCGTCATCGCGATGACAGGCGGCGCAATGGCCTTTGGCGCCGATCGACTTGCGGGCGAAAACCGCGGGGGGGATATTTTTGTGTTTCCATACCCAGTATGGGGTGGCGGTAATTTGCCAAGGATGGCGGGGGTTGACCTTACGGAAGCGGTTGGCCGCCTCGGTATCCCAGGCGTCGGCGCTGTTGGCGCTAAGGTAGCGTGTAATTTCAACCTGATCGGCAGGAGCGAGGGAGGCGTCCTCGCCGAAATGGTTGCCTAGGTTGCCCATCAGAGCGCGCCAGGATGACGCCGGCAGCAGGCTGGGGTGGTAAAGCTGATGACAATCGGCGCAATTACCCTGATAGGCGCTGTTTGCGGCCAATTTTGAAAGTCCCGACGGCGGAATTTTCGATAGCCCCCACAACGCGCCGCCGCCGGCGAGGACGAAGGCGCCCAGGACCGTCGCCGCGGCGCCGATACGGGGGGCGCGGGCTTTGGGTGGGATCACCCCGGCGGGTAGGGCCTTCCAGCCCGTGATCATGGCGCGTACGAGATCTTCGCCGGTGAGACGGATTTCCAGCACCACCCCGGCGATATGAAGCACCACCAGGCCGAGCAGGGTATACACCAGGACGTTATGAACCGTGCGCGCGATGTCGCCCGCGCCATAGCCGACGACGCCCGCCAGCGCCCCTTGGTTTTCCTCGCCGCCGAGAAGGGTCAGGCCGCTCAGGGAAATGCCGGCCAGGATGAAGATCAGGGTGAACACCATCAGCGCCCCACTGGGATTGTGCCCGACGTAATGGCTTGGGCGCAGGAAAACCAGCTCGCGCATGTGCGCCCAAATTTCCCGAGGCGAGAAGGTAAAGGTTTCGATGCGTGAAAATTCGGAACCGTAAATCCCCCAGACCAGGCGAAACACAACCAGGACCACGGTGATATAACCGGCCCAGATGTGCACGCCCATCCACCATTCCGGGGCGATATAGCCGGTGATGAAACCGATGGCGACCGAGGCGACCAGCGTCCAATGGAACAGCCGGACGGGAAGATCCCATACCTTGATACGGCGCTGATGGTGTGTCGTCATGACGTTGTCTCTTCAGGGATGCGTCGTGTTTGCGGAGGGGGCCGTTTTTTGGCGTCCCGGTTTTGGGTGCAAAAGAACGCCGCCTCAGCGACGGGATCGTCAAAGCGCGTTCCGATTTGACCCTTATACGTCCAGCACTGTGGTCAAAAGGCGCTTAACCCAACCTGAATATGCGGGCGAATTTTGAAATTTAAGGGACCGGAACGCACATTCAGGAGACATTCATGTTAATTGTGACATTTTTATTCCAAAATGAAATTCGTATTTTAAACCCTATTTTAAGTATAACTTCGCATGTGCCGTCGGACTGGCGCGCTAAAAAGCCGAGAAGGAAAGTCAGCATGTGTCCTGATACTCGAAGCGACGAAAAAGCGCCCTCGCGTCGCAATCCGGCCTTGGATGAAAAGGGCGGCGCGGGGCGCGGGGCGTCGTCACCGCCATCCGACGTTAAGGTCTGGGATTTTCCAACCCGGGTGGTTCACTGGGCCGTGGTCATCTTGGTCGGCGTCGCGTGGGCGACCTCGGAAGGTGAAGGAGAGCACGTGCTAACGTCGGTGCACGTCGATGCCGGGATCGCCATTCTCGTGCTGGTGATTTTCCGTTTGATGTGGGGTGTGATCGGCTCGAAACATTCGCGCTTTGGCGACTTCGTCCGCTCTTGGGCGGTCGTGCGCACATATGCGGTGCGCTTGTTTTCCTTCAACCCGCCGCGCTATCTTGGGCACAATCCTCTGGGCGGATGGATGGTCTTGACGCTGTTGGCTTTTCTGGCGGTATCGGTCGTCTCGGGCCTGGCAATGAGCAAGGACGGCTATGTCGGGCCTTTCGCCCATGGTCCCCTGGCGCCGTTGGGGTATGCGCACGAAGGTCTGACGACGGCGTTGCTGGCTTTGGCGGGGGTGCACGTCTTTGGGGTGCTGGCGCACTTCTTTCTTTCGGGGGAAAATTTGGTTCGCGCCATGTTTAGCGGAATTAAGACAAACACCATGTCCGCGCCCGATGTCGCGGGGGGATACGTCGGGTCTTGGCGGGCGGCGCTGGCTCTTGCCGGGGCGATGGCGATAACATGGTGGTGGATCAGGTGACGCGGCGTCATGATGGATGTTGGCCGGTTAAGGGCGCTTTCGCCGTGTTGCTTGTCGCCGTCGGTCTATTCCTTGTCCCGTCTTCGGCGCGGGCCGACGGCGTGGACGATCTTAGCGATCATGAGCGCGCGCGCAAGGCGATGATCGCCGGAGAGGTGGCGCCGCTGTCCGAGGCGTTGAGCAAGGCGGGGAAAATCTATCCCGGCGAAGTGATCGAAGTCGAACTGGAGAACGAGGCCAAAAACGGCGATAAAGACAAAAAAGAGTATGGGACCACCGTCGAAGGGTTCATTTACGAGCTGAAGGTGCTGACGGAGGAAGGTAACGTGTTAAAGATTAAGATGAACGCCAAAACCCTGGAGTTTTTGTCCGTCGAGGGGCATGACGGCAAGGAGCACAAAGACGGCAAGGAGCACAAAGAGTGACGGACGGTGTGGCGCGCGGGCGCGTGGGGCGGGTGCGCCGGAAATTCAGGGGTGAGGGATAACCATGCGCGTATTGGTGGTGGAAGACGATCCGGGGTTGTTGCGGCAAATTTCCCGGGCCTTGTCCGAGGTCGGCTACTCCGTCGATCCGGCGCCGGACGGCGAGGAAGGGCAGTTTCTTGGTGAAACCGAACCCTATGACGCGATCGTTCTCGACCTTGGTCTGCCCAAGATCGACGGTTTGACGGTGCTTGACCATTGGCGTCAGTCGGGGGTCGCCATTCCTGTTCTGATTTTAACCGCGCGGGACACCTGGAACCAAAAAGTGGCGGGCTTCGACGCCGGAGCGGACGATTATCTGACCAAGCCCTTCCACATGGAGGAACTCCTGGCGCGCTTGCGCGCCCTGATCCGGCGCACGGCGGGCCATGCCAATCCGATGCTGGAATGCGGGTCGGTGCAATTGGACACGCGTACCGGAAAGGTAACGAGCCGCGGCGCCGGCGTCACCCTGACCGCGCATGAATTGAAGGTTCTGAGCTATTTCATGCATCACCAAGGCCGTGTGCTCTCGCAAACGGAACTCATCGAACATGTTTACGATCAAGACTTCGACCGTGATTCCAATACGATAGAGGTTTTTATCGCGCGACTTCGCAAGAAACTGGGCGCCGAGATGATCAAGACCCATCGCGGGCGGGGATATTCGATGTCGCCGCCCGGCGAAAGCGCCTAGGCCATGGTTTACCGGTCGGTAAGTCTGCGCTTGATCCTGGGGGCCAGTCTTTGGATAACGTTGACGCTGGCGCTTTCGGGCACGGTACTGGTCGGTCTGTTGCGCACCCAGGTCGAACAGTCCTTCGACCGCATCCTCTTCGCCCATATCGAGGAATTGCTGGCGTTGAGCGACTTTGTGGACGGCAGGCTAAAAATGCGCCGCCATCCCGCCGACCCCGAATACAACCGGCCGCTGTCGGGGTGGTATTGGGAGGTGGTTTCCAACGGTCGAATTCTCGACCGGTCCCGCTCGTTGTGGGATCAGGTGCTGCCTGAGATGACCCCGCCGTCACGTGGGCAGCGCATCGGGGTGACTATTGCGGGACTGCGCGACAAGCACGTTCGCCTTGTCGCCGAAACGTTTAGTCTGCCCGGCGCCCCGCACGAGGTGACGATTTATGTGACCGGCCCTACAAAGGTGATCGACAAGGCGATCGGCGAGTTTACCGAAGCCCTCGTGACCGCCCTGCTTTTACTCGGTTTCGGCCTGATCGTCGCCGTGTTCTTGCAGGTGCGCTACGGGCTGCGTCCGCTCAACTTGATGCGCCAAAAATTGGCGGCGGTGCACTGTGGCGCGGCGGACCGCTTGCAGGGACGCTTTCCCATGGAGGTGCAGCCTCTGGTCGATGATTTGAACGGTCTGTTGGCGCATAACGCCAAGGTGATCGAGCGGGCGCGCACCCAGGCCGGCAATCTGGCGCACGCCTTGAAAACGCCGTTGGCGGTTCTGGCCAACGAGGCCGACCACCTGCCGGAGGAACCTCGCCATGCGATTTGGCTGCAAACCAGCTTGATGTCGGACTTGATTGACCGCCATCTGACCCGTGCGCGCGCCGCCGGGTCGCGGGGCGTCGCTGGCGCGCGCGCCGATATCGAAGGCTTGGCGCAAGGGCTGGCGCGTACCTTGAAGCGGATATACGAGCGGCGCGACATCGACGTTGCCGTGGAGGAAATGGGCGGCCTGTCCTTTCAAGGAGAGAGCCAGGATCTCGAAGAAATGCTCGGCAATTTGATGGACAACGCCTGCAAGTGGGCGGAGCATCTGGTGGTGGTCAGCGCCCGCAAGGATGGCGATCTCCTTGTGATCTCGGTGGACGACGATGGGCCGGGAATCCCCGCCGAATATCGCGCCCGTGCGCTCGATCGCGGCCACCGATTGGACGAAAGCAAGCCGGGTAGCGGCCTGGGGCTGTCGATCGTTCTCGACATGGCCGAACTGTATGGCGGACGATTGGAGTTGGAGAGATCGTCCGCTGGCGGCCTGTCGGCGCGCCTGCATCTTCCCGCGGCGTGATCAAAACCCAAGGGGTTCCGGTCGCGTGTCCTGGAGATGTTTTTTTCAATTATTTTATACTTGGGCTTGCCTTTTCGGGCGCGAATGCGCATAAAGCCGCGCAACGAAAGTATGCCCGTCATCGCGCCAAGGGGATTTTTCCTGCGCCGTGACGCCGGCAAACGCAATACCTTTAATCAATATCTTTGGTATTGCCACAGGAATATCGCCAAACGGCCCAGGGCCGTTGGGGAGGATCGAAGGGGAAACGATGAGCACCTTTAAAACCATTGACGATCTTGATGTTGCGGGAAAACGCGTGTTGCTGCGGGCCGATTTGAACGTGCCGATGCAAGATGGTCGGGTTTCCGACGCCACGCGCATCGAGAGGACCGCTCCGACGATCCGAGACCTCACCGCGCGCGGGGCTCGGGTGATCGTTCTCGCCCATTTTGGTCGCCCTAAGGGGCGGATCGTTTCCGACCTTTCGCTAAAGCCGGTGGCCGAGGAAACCGCCCGTGTCCTGGGCGTGCCGGTCGCTTTCGCCCCAGACGCCATCGGTGACGGCGCCCGTGCGGTGGTCGCGGCGATGAAGGATGGCGACGTCGCGATGCTCGAAAATGTACGCTTCCACGCCGAGGAAACCGAAAATGACGCCGGCTTCGCCAAGGCGCTGGCGGCATTGGGCGATATTTATGTCAACGACGCGTTCTCGACCGCCCACCGCGCCCACGCCTCGACCGAGGCGCTGGCGCGTATTCTGCCCGCCGCCGCCGGACGGTTGATGCAAAGCGAGATGGAAGCCTTGGGCGGCGCTCTGGAAAATCCCCAAAAGCCGGTCGCCGCCGTGGTCGGCGGGGCCAAGGTATCGACCAAGATGGAGGTCCTCGGCAATCTGGCGAAGAAGGTCGATATGATCATCATCGGTGGCGGCATGGCGAACACCTTTTTGCTCGCCCAGGGGTACGATATAGGGGTTTCCCTGTGCGAAAAAGAGATGACCGACGCGGCCTTGAAGATTATCGCCGACGCCAATGCCTCGGGCTGCGCGGTGGTCTTGCCGGTTGATTTGGTGGTGGCCAAGGAATTCAAAGCCGGCGCGGCCAATCGTGTGGTCGGCCTGGACGGCGTCGCCAGCGACGAAATGGCCCTCGATATCGGCCCCGCCTCGGTCGCGGAAATCGCAGCCAAGCTCGAAAGTTGCAAGACATTGGTCTGGAACGGCCCGTTCGGCGCGTTCGAAATCGAACCGTTCGACGCCGGCACCAATGCCGTCGCCCAGGCGGCGGCCCGCCTGACCAAGGCCGGTAAGCTACTTTCCGTCGCCGGTGGCGGGGATACGGTTTCGGCGCTGGCCCATGCCCGGGCGATCGATGATTTTTCATATGTCTCGACGGCGGGCGGTGCATTTTTGGAATGGTTGGAGGGGAAGACCCTTCCCGGCGTCGCCGTCTTGCAGGAGTGATTTCGGTTCCTTCTAGGGGCCGAAATCCGACGTCCGCATCGGCCAAGGGGGAGGGCAATAAAGAGCCGGTTTGCGATATGCCCTCGCGATGTGTTACAATGACAGTCGGCGTGGCGAGAGCGGTGTAATATAGGGACCGAGGGGTCGTCCCCGCCGGAAGCGCTGCGCAGGCGATCTTGAAAATATCGTTTGCGGCGCCTATATCGTGAAATGTACCCGTCCGATGCCATTGGTTTTGGCATGAAGTTTCGATAGATGGGGAAGATTTTGTGTATGCCTTTTTGATATGTGCCTTGGTGGGGTTTCGTGCCCGCGTGGGGCATTTTGGATAAGGAAAACGGATAATGTCGGCAATAGGAGCAGGTTCGGCGTCGAATGTCAGCGCGGCCCTGGCGACTTTGAGCCAGACCGTCCAGCAGGAACACATCGCCGCCGCCGCGGTCGTGCAGTCCGCCAATGAGGCGGCGAAACAGACCCCCAAGGTCAGCGCGCCCGACCCGACGCAAAGCGTCCCCCGCGATACGAGCCGGGGAGATGTGGTGGACATCAAGGCCTAGACCTAAGCAGGCCGTGTCGCGCGCGTGGCGTTCCAGGTGACGAGGTCCTGACCCTAGAGGTTTTTGGTGGGTTCCACAGGATTTGCGGGCGCGGGCGGGAGTTTTTGGCGCGGGCCGTAGCGGCCCGCGTTGTCGCGCCGGTCGCCTCTCTTCTCGGTTATTAGGTATCGGTTATCAGGTATCGATTGTCAGGCCTTCTTCCGATTGCGTCCGCGGGGGGCGATTGCGTCGTCGCCCTTTGGTCTCGCCGTCGCCTTTTGGTTAGGGGACGCGGTTTTGGCCGCCCGAGAACAAAGTCTTGCCCCCAAGAACAAAGTCTTGCCTAAGGGCGCTCTCAACGGTCAAACTGAGAAAATGAATACGGATCGCCCCGAGCACGACGCCGAGACGGCCCCTGACTCGCCCCCTTCTCCTCGGGCGCGAGAGGGCGGCGGACCTCTCGTGGAAACGATTCCCGAGGGTGATAACCGTGCGCGCTTGGTCTGTCCCGACTGTGGCTATATCGAATATGCCAACCCCAAGGTTGTCGTTGGCGCGGTGTGTGTTTGGGAGGAAAAAATTCTCCTCTGCCGGCGCGCCATCGCGCCTAGGATCGGCTATTGGACGATCCCCGCGGGGTATATGGAACTCAACGAAAGCACGACGGACGGGGCGGTGCGCGAGGTCCGTGAAGAAGCCTGTACGCGTATCCTGGTGGATGGTCTTGTCGGCATATACGAAATTCCCCATATCAGCCAAGTCCATGTCATCCACCGCGCCCGATTGAGTGAGCCGGTCTTCGCCCCCGGGATTGAAAGTCAGGAGGTGGCGTTGTTCGCCTGGGCGGATATTCCCTGGGATGCGCTGGCGTTTCCATCCAACACCTGGGCGCTGGAACGTTTTCGCGAGGGCGGCGGTCCGGTTCTGTATACCGCTAAGGATGTCGTCACGCTGGATTGAACCGCCGGATGGAATTTTTTGTGGCGCTATGGCGGTGGGGAAACTATGTAAACGAGACGCTTGGTGAAAAAATGACGTGGCGCGCGATAAACACCCGGAAAAATAACAGCGATGCAATGACGACGACGCATTGAGAAACGTTTAACTTTCTTAAGGCACACTTCGAGGTATGATGGACATCAAGCGGACCGTTTCCGAAAATCTAGGCGCACGCCCGGGGGCGCACGCCCGTTTGGGCGGTGCGCCTCGGCAAACGAAAGGGGCCGCCGTTCCCGGCGTCCAACGGTCTTCGGCGCAACCCGAAAGCTATCAACTCGCCCGGGATGCTGGTGCGCGCGCCAGGGTTTTTCACACCCCGGAAACGCCCCAAAATACGGCTTCCCTGGCCCGGCTCGACCGGATTTTGTCGTCCGGTCAACCCCTGCGCGGCGACGTGCCCCGGGGATATTACCTCAATATCGTCGTCTAACCGATCGCCGAAGGGTTGCCGCGCGCCTGAAACGGGGCGGTGGCCTCGCCACGCCCACAGTGACGCGACGTGCTACAGAGTAAGGAATGATACATGACCACACACGCTCAAATCGCGGCGAATTTGCTGCGCAACGCCGCTACGTTTTTTCGTGATATCGGAGGGCAAAATCCAGCGCTTGGCGAGCAAATGGGGATGAACGCGCAAACCTACGATGCGGTTGCCGATCTGGTTGAAAGAGATCCCATGGGTGTGATGGGAACGCCCGGCGATTCCGACACGGGACCCGATTCCGGCGCGCCCGAAAAGACAGACGGGCCGGACACCCCGTCGGCGTGATTTCCCCGAGGTACAGCCCCGGCGCCCCGCTTGAAAGTCTCGAACATCCCGCGGTTTAGAGGCCGACAAGCGAGCGGGCGAAACTTACCCCATCGAAGGGGCGCAGGTCGTCGGCGCCCTCGCCGACGCCGATGGCGACGATCGGCACGGCGTATTTTTGCGCCAGCGCCACCACCACGCCGCCCTTGGCGGTGCCGTCCAGTTTGGTCATCACCAGGGCGGATAGAGGCGCGACCTTGTTGAAGGTTTCGACCTGGGAATGGGCGTTTTGTCCGACGGTGGCGTCGAGGACGAGAACCGTGTCATGAGGCGCGCTGGGATCGACCTTGCGGATCACGCGGACGATTTTGTCCAGTTCGTCCATCAGGTGGCTTTTGTTCTGCAGTCGCCCCGCGGTGTCGATCAACAAGACGTCCATCCCCTGTTCGCGGGCGCTTTTCACGGCGTCGAACGCGAGGCCCGCCGCGTCGGCCCCGATATCGCGGGCGATCACCGGACAGCCGGTGCGTTCTCCCCAGACCTGGAGTTGTTCGACGGCGGCGGCGCGAAAGGTGTCGCCGGCGGCGAGCATGACCCGTAGGCCACGTTCGCTGAACTGTTTGGCGAGCTTGCCGATGGTCGTCGTCTTGCCGCTGCCGTTGACGCCGCACATTAAAATCACATGGGGGGCGTGGCTTGGGTCGATCTCGATCGGTCGGGCCACCGGATGCAGGATTTCGGCGATGTGTTCGGCCAGCGCGGTTTGCACTTCTTCGGGGCTGACGTCCTGATCGAACCGGTTCTTGGCGATTTGCGCGCTAAGGCGGGTGGCGTTTTCGACGCCGATATCGGTGGCGATGAGCAACTCTTCGAGATCTTCCAGCGCGGTTTTGTCCAACGGGCGCTTGGTGAACAGATCGACGATGCCGCCCGACAGCTTGGACGACGTTTTATTCAATCCGTGTTTCAGGCGGGAAAACCAACCGCTCATGGCGTCTCCTTTGCGATCAGGGCGTCGTCATCGAAATTGACGATGCGCAGGGTGTGGACGGTTCCCGGACGTAGCCGTCGATCGACCCTTACCGGGGCGAAATGGTCGGTGTGGCCGAAGCCGTTTTTTTCGACGAGGACGTTCACGTCGGCGTTGGCGAAGCGTTGCAAAAAACGCCGCCGGGCCAGGGTGCCTGCTTCGCGCAGGCGGCGCGCGCGATCTTTGATGTCGGCGGGGGCGACCTGAGGCATTTTTGCCGCCGGCGCGCCCGAACGCGGAGAAAAGGGAAAGACATGCAGCAGGTCGAGACCGAAGGCCTCCACCGCGTTCAGAGTGTTGGCGAACATGACGTCGGTTTCCGTCGGAAAGCCCGCGATCAGGTCGGCGCCAATGGCGATATCGGGGCGATAATGGCGGAGCAAGGAGATGGCGTCCACGGCCTGGGCGCGGCTGTGGCGGCGCTTCATCCGTTTCAAGATCATGTCGTCGCAGGCCTGGAGGCTAAGGTGGACATGGGGCATCATTCGTGCGTCCTCGGCGAACAAGCGCGCCAGATCGTCGTCGATGCCGTCCGGGTCCAGAGAACTGAGGCGCAGCCGCTTTAGGCTGGGAACGTCGTGCAAAATTGTGCGCACCAAGTGCGCCAGGGTCGGGCCGTTATCCCGTTCGGCGCCATAGGATGAGATGTCAACGCCGGTCAGCACCACCTCTTGGTGGCCGCCGGCGGCCAGCAGGCGCACCTGTTCGACGATCCGCGCGGCATCGACCGCACGGTTGGGGCCTCGGGCGAAGGGAATGATGCAAAATGTGCAACGGTGATCGCAGCCCTGTTGAATTTGCACGAAGGCGCGGGTGCGCCCCTCGATACCGCTGACCAACGGACCGCCGGCCACCTCGTCGGCCATGATGTCGGACACCGCGACGCCGGTGGCGTCGTTGCCGAGTAAGGTGGCGTGGCTCAATTTTTCACGGTTGCCGACGACACGATCGACTTCGGCCATGTCGGCGAAGGTTTCAGGGGAAAGCTGCGCCGCGCATCCGGTGACGATGATCTTGGCGTCGGGGCGTTCGCGGCGAATTTTACGAATGGTTTGGCGGGCTTGGCGTTCGGCTTCGCGGGTGACGGCGCAAGTGTTGACGATGACGGTGTCGCGCGCGCCGCCCCTGCGCGCCTGATCGCGCATCATTTCCGATTCCAACGTGTTTAGGCGGCAGCCCAGGGTAATGACTTCGGGTTCGACCATGGCGCTTAGTCTTCGGCGGTGTCGGCAGGGGACGGGGCGGTCAACGAGGGGGCGAGCGCGCCATCGTAGCTGATCGCCACGGGGCCGGTCATTAAGACGTGGTCGTCGGCGCGCCACTCGATGACGAGGGGGCCGCCGTCAAGTAAAACTTCGGCCGTGCGCCCGGTCAATCCGCGTCGGGCGCAGGCGACGAGAGTTGCGCATGCCCCGGTGCCGCAGGCCTGGGTGATTCCCGCGCCGCGTTCCCACACGCGCAGGCGGATATGCGCGCGGTCGATCACCTGGGCGGCTTCGATATTGGCGCGTTCGGGAAACAGGGGGTGTTTTTCCAGAATCGGGCCGTGGGTGTCGAGATCGATCGCCGTGACGTCCGCGACGATAAATACGGCGTGAGGGTTGCCGACGTTGACCGCCACCGGATCGCGTAGGGGGCCTGACGAAATGTTCAGGTGCGCCGTGTCGCGCTCTTCGTTTAGGGGAATGTCGCGCCAGCCAAGGCGGGCCGGTCCCATGTCCACCGTGATCGCGTCGCCCGGCGCGCGGTGGGCATGGAGATTACCCGCCCGGGTTTGTATGACGGCCTCGTCGCGCCCGGTCTCAAGCATGATCGCGGACGCGATACAGCGCGTGGCGTTGCCGCAAGCGCCAACCTCACCGCCGTCGGCATTGTAAATGCGCATGAAAACATCGGCGTCTTGGGATGCCGTGTCCGGATTTTCCATGATAATCACCTGATCGCAGCCGACGCCGGTGCGCCGGTTGGCGATAGCGGCGATTTGCCGGGCGTCCAGGTCTAACAAGCGCGCGCGCGCATCGAAAACGACGAAGTCGTTCCCTAGCCCGTGCATCTTGGTGAATGGTGTCGTCATCATGGGGCCTAATATGGCCGTATCGGGGCGAATGTCCATCTTTTTGCCGCGCGCGTCGCGTCTAGTCGGCGTCTTCACGGCGGGTGCGCAGGAAAGCGCGCATATGAAAAGCGGCCTGGGCCGATGCATAGCGGTGTTCTTTCCCCACCGGACACGCGCGCCGGGCGCGGCATCCCTCGTTCAGGCAATCGTGCCCATCGTCGGTTTTCAAATGCCGCGCGCAGGCGTCGTCGTCGTAGGCCTCCGCGGCGAAGGCATTGACCGGGCACGCCGAAAGACACGGTTTGGCGGCGCAGTCCCGGCATGTCGTCAACGGCGCGCTGGG
Organism: Varunaivibrio sulfuroxidans; assembly: GCF_029318635.1. NCBI lineage: Bacteria > Pseudomonadati > Pseudomonadota > Alphaproteobacteria > Rhodospirillales > Magnetovibrionaceae > Varunaivibrio > Varunaivibrio sulfuroxidans. Next base: position 2,421,376 of record NZ_CP119676.1, read on the forward strand.
GGGAGAGATGGTCAACCGCTGGGCAAACCCCAGCGCGCCGCGATAAGCATGCCAGGGCCCGAAGCGCGGATGGATCAACGTTCCGATCGGGCTTGGGGCGGCGCAATTGGCCGTGACGGCCCAACGTTGGAAGGGAAAATAGGGCGGTCCGTCGAAGGGAAAAAAGGCCTCGGCGTTGAAGGCGGCGGCCAGGGGAGTGATGACCCGGCGCGTCCATCGGTCGAGAGCGTCGTCTTCTTCGCGGCGCCGGGCGGTGAAGATGGGCCAGAACGCGGCGCCGCCGTTGCCGATCAAGACAATGGTCCGCACCGTCGTGAGAGAGGAGGGGGCGTTCGCCGCCGTGGGGTGAAAAGCGCCCATGACGCGCAGCCCCGAGGGGACCAGCGCCCGGTCGATCGCGGTGATGTCGGAAGGCGGCGGTGGAGGGGTCATCGAGGAATGTTCCTGTCAAGCGCGGCGCCGGGCGCCCGGTTCCTCTTGTGCGTCGTCGCAGGGGAAGCGTTCTGTCTCAATCCTCGGCGAGAAGCTGTATCATTTCAAGAATTTCATGGCGGGCGTTATCGTCGATGCTCAAGAACGCCTCCAGCAATTCGCCAATTTCCTCATGTTCGTCGGCGGGCAAATCAATTTGCGGGTCTTCGAAAAAATAACCGGGATCGACGTTCAAGGCCAAGGCGAGGCGGGCCAGGAGTCCCGGCGATATGCCGATCTGCGCATTTTCCACGGCGTCGACCGTTCCCGCGGGAAGGCCGCCGATACGGTCGAGTTCGGGACAACTGAATTTCAGCGCGGCGCGGCGCTGGGCGATGCGCTTGCGGACGCCGGAATCGAGAAGCGCGTCCCGCAAAACTGCCGTGTCCGCGGCCTCTCTCGCGGAATCATGATCGGGGGGGGCGATGTGCGTTTTTATCGCGTTCGAAGACGAGGACGCGCGGGAGGGGGCGGTTTTGACCAGACGGGGAGTAGGCGGGGACTTGGGAATATCGCTTGGGTGCGACGCCATATCATACACTCATTCGTTTCGTTAAAAAATAGGGTGAACGAAGCAAAGTAAGTTGTATTTATATCATCACACACGCTAAAGTATAGGTTGGGGGCGCGAAAAAAAATTCTCGCGCCATGCAAGGGAGCATGTCTCGGACGATCGGGGTGACGCCTAAGTCGCGGCGTCGCGGGTTTCGGCGATGGTCTTGACCAACTGGAAGATGCGTTGACGGACCTTGGTGTTGACGATACGAAAATAGTTGTGCACCAGTTTAATGGATTCCGTCGAGGACATCGGGTCGTGGTCGAATTTGGAAATCGCACTATCGCTCAGCCCGTCGCCCGCGTGGCCTCCGTGCGTGATCTCTTTGGGGATATCGTGAAAAAAATACGCCACATCGACATCGAGGGCTTGCGACATGCGATATAAGTTGCTGGCGCCGACGCGGTTGGTTCCGTTTTCGTATTTTTGAATTTGTTGAAACGTTACGTTTAATTTTTTTCCAATTTCCGATTGGCTAATGCGCAACCCCGTGCGTCGGGCCTTGATGCGTGCGCCGACATGAATGTCGATGGGGTCGGGATGATCTTTAGGTGGTCTCCGTTTCATGTAATTACTTCTCTCAAGGCGGGTGATTGTGAACGTAATTTTCGATACAATGGAGCATGGACGTCGGCGTTCTGTCAATAAGGCCAGCCCTGAGGTTGGCCTTGAAGGGGGCTTCGGAGGATATAAATAAAAGCGTATATAAAATTGGGGATGGCGCTTAAATATTGACATCCGGCGGCTCCACGCTTATGTTGCGCGCCTTGCCGCCGTGATGGCGGTGAACACACGCCCCGAGGGGCATCGTCAGTCCGCGAGTTTCGCGCGCTGGCGCGTTTGTCGTTTTGGTATATTTTTTACATGGCGCAGGCTAAGGCCTGGGCTCAAGAGCCGGAAAAGAGATGTTCGAAAACCTGTCCAGCCGCTTAGGCGACATTTTCGACGGCCTGAAGAGGCGCGGCGTCCTTAAGGAATCCGACGTTACGGACGCCATGCGCGACGTGCGGTTGGCCCTACTTGAGGCCGATGTCGCCTTGCCGGTGGTGAAGGATTTTATCGCCAAGGTTACCGAAAGCGCCTTGGGGCAAGACGTCTTGCGCTCGGTGACGCCGGGGCAGATGGTCGTCAAGATCGTCAACGATCAACTGGCGGCGATGCTGGGTGCCGACGACAGTGCGCTGAAGCTCGCCAATCCGCCCGCCGCGATTTTGATGCTTGGCCTGCAAGGGTCTGGAAAAACCACGACCACCGCCAAGATCGCGCGTCGCCTGACCCGCCGCGACAAGAAGAAAGTGCTGATGGCGTCGCTCGACATTTATCGTCCGGCGGCGCAGCAGCAGTTGGCGCACCTCGGCAAGCAATCGGAGATCGTGACCCTGCCGATCGTATTGGGCGAGCGACCGTTGGCGATCGCCAAACGGGCGATGGATGTCGCGCGCCGCGAAGGCTACGACGTGGTGATTTTGGACAGCGCCGGTCGTCTTCATATCGATCAAGAATTGATGGACGAGGTGGCGGCGGTCGCCAAGGCGACCGGGCCTAGCGAGAAACTTCTGGTGACCGACGCCATGACGGGCCAGGACGCGGTCAACGTGGCACGGGAATTCGACCAAAAGGTCGGTATCAGCGGCATCGTGTTGACCCGCGTCGATGGCGACGCTCGCGGCGGCGCGGCGCTGTCGATGCGCGCGGTCAGCGGGCGTCCGATCAAATTGATGGGGGTCGGCGAAAAACTCGACGACCTTGAGGAATTCGACGCCCAGCGCATCGCCGGGCGGATCCTCGGCATGGGCGACGTGGTCGGCCTGGTCGAAAAGGCCGCCGAGGTCATCGAGAACGAAGACGCCGAAAAAATGGCCGCCAAGATGCTCAAGGGTGCGTTTACCCTTGAGGATATGAGCGCGCAGTTGGGTCAGTTGCGCAAGATGGGCGACATGAAGGGGCTTTTGGGGATGTTGCCGGGTGTTGGCAAGGTTAAAAAGCAGCTCGACGCCGCCAATATCGATGATAAGGCGATCGCTCGCCAGCATGCGATTATTCAATCCATGACCGCCGTGGAGCGGCGTAATCCCAAGGTGCTCAACGGTTCGCGCCGCCGGCGCATCGCCGCCGGTTCGGGGACCTCGGTTCAAGACGTTAACCGCCTACTCAAACAGTTCATGATGATGAGCAAGATGATGAAGAAGGCGGGAAAAATGGGAAAGAAAGGACGGCTCGGATCCGCGATGGGACCCGGCGGCATGATGCCGCCGATGCACTGACGCCCGAAAGGTCTTTTTTAATGTGTTCGGTTTATCGAGTGGCGTTTCCCGGCGATTAGGGGCGGCGCGCACCAAAGAAAAGAAAGAGAGTATTGAGATATGTCTTTACGGATCAGGCTTTCCCGCGGCGGCGCCAAAAAGCGTCCCTTCTATCGTGTCGTCGTCGCCGATTCGCGCAGCCCGCGTGACGGCAAATTCATCGAACGGCTCGGCACATACAATCCGATGGTCGCCAAGGATCATCCCGAACGGTTGATTTTGAACGAAGAACGTATCAAGCATTGGCTTGGCGTCGGCGCGCTGCCATCCGACCGTGTCGCCCGTTTTCTGGGCGCGGCGGGAATTGTCGCCGTCCCGGCCGTGCCGAAGCAAACCAAGAAAAATCAACCTAAGGCGAAGGCGCAGGAACGTCTGCGCGAGGCCGAGGAAAAGGCCGCCGAAGCCGCTGAGGCCGCTGCGACCGCCGCCGCGGCTCCAGATGAAGCCGCCGAGGCCGCCCCGGCAAGCGCGTAAACTGGGGTGCGGGCAGTGCGCCGCCAAGGCGTCGATCCCGCGTGGTGATGGCGATGACCCAACGATGTGCGCCGCAGCACGGCGAAAACAAGGCGCCCGGCGCACGGGTTTTGGTCGCCGTTGTTACCGGGGTTCGGGGGCTGAAAGGTGAGGTCCGCCTGAAGAGTTTTACCGCGGATCCGACCCGGGTGGACGCCTACGGCCCCTTATCCGACGAGAGTGGGCGGCGGCGGTTTTCGCTTCGCACTGTCGGTGCGGCCAAGGGCGGGCAGGTGATCGCTCGGATTGACGGCGTCGCCGACCGCACCGCCGCCGAGGCTTTAAAGGGGGTGCGTCTGTACGTGGATCGTGACGCCCTGCCCGAGCCCGAGGAGGATGAATATTACTTGTCCGATCTCGTCGGGCTGATCGTGGTGGACGGCGCGGGCGAGAATTTTGGGCGCGTCGAGGCGGCCGACGATTATGGGGCCGGCGTGGTGCTCGATATCGTATGCGAAGATGGTGTGCGGGTTGTGGTTCCGTTCACACGGGCGGTCATTCCCGAAGTCGATCTCGCTGGGCGGCGCATGGTGATCGTTCCGCCGGGCGGGCTGTTCGATACACCGCCAAACGAGGACGGCGGCGAAGGTGGTGACGCGGATGGGTGACGTTGTTCGCCGACCATGGTCGGCCCGCTTGCTGACGCTGTACCCGGAGATGTTTCCCGGGCCGCTGGGTCAATCGTTGGCGGGACGGGCGTTGGAAGACGGACGGTGGTCGCTGGAAACGGTGAATATCCGGTCTTTTGCGACCGACAAGCACCACACCGTCGATGATACGCCGAGCGGCGGCGGGGCGGGCATGGTGATGCGTCCCGACGTGATCGACCGGGCGTTGACGGGAGTGATGGCGGACGGCGCGGTGACGGCGACGGATGGTGCGCCGTTGATCTATTTGACGCCAAGGGGGCGTCCCCTGACCCAAGATCGGGTCAAGGCCCTGGCCGAGGGGCCGGGCGTCGTGGTGTTGTGCGGGCGTTTCGAGGGGGTGGACCAAAGGGTGTTGGACGCCCGCGCCGCCGAAGAAATATCGGTCGGCGATTTCGTTCTTTCGGGGGGCGAGATCGCGGCCTTGGTGCTTTTGGATGCGTGCGTGCGTCTGCTGCCGGGGGTCATCGGCAGCCGGCAATCGCTGGACGAGGAGAGTTTCGAGCGGGATCTTTTGGAATACCCGCACTACACGCGGCCGCGCAGTTGGGCGGGGCGGGACGTCCCTGAGGTCCTGCTATCGGGGCATCACGAAAAAATTTGCGCTTGGAGGCAAGCCCAGAGCGAAATCGTCACCCGTGAACGCCGCCCGGATTTGTGGGCGCGTTATTTGAAAAACAGGGTGTCGAAATAAACGAGAGTTGGAATTTAGGCCATAGCCGGGTATAACCCCGGCCAGACAGACATAAGGAACAGTGTCATGAACATGATCGAACAGATCGAAAGCGAACAGCTGGATAAGCTGGCCGCCGGGCGTGAAACGCCGCAATTCGCCCCTGGCGATACCGTCAAGGTGCAGGTCAAGGTGATCGAAGGTACGCGCGAACGCTTGCAGGCGTTCGAAGGCGTGTGCATCGCGCGTAAGAACAAGGGGCTGAATTCCTCGTTCACGGTGCGTAAGATCGCTTCCGGCGAAGGTGTGGAACGCGTTTTCCCGTTGTATTCGCCCAACGTCGCCACGATCGAGGTCGTGCGCCGCGGCGATGTGCGCCGGGCTAAGTTGTATTATCTGCGCGGGCGCACCGGTAAGGCCGCGCGTATCGCCGAAAAAACCGACGGTTATTCGGGTAAGTTGACGGCGGGCGAACGCGCCGCCGCATCCGAGGCCAAGGTCGCGGCGCGCGCTGCCGCAATGGCCGCGGCCGAGGAGAAAACCAAGGAAAAATAAGGCGGCGCGTCCCGCTCGATGGCCTTTATGTCCCCACGCCCGTGACGCCATTGGCGTTATGGATGTGTGGGGCGGCCGCGGGGACGTGGTTGCGTGCGTAGACAATAAAAAATGCCGGGGGAGGCGTGGGCGGTATGGATAAGCCCCAGACACTGTCGGATAAGAAGACACTGTTCGATAAAATATGGCGAAGCCATCTGATCGAGGCGCAGGATGACGGCGCGTGCCTGATTTATATCGACCGCCACCTCGTCCACGAAGTGACCTCGCCGCAGGCTTTCGAGGGCCTGCGCGCCGCAGGTCGCGCCGTGCGCGCGCCCAAACAAACCCTTGCGGTCGCCGATCACAATGTGCCGACCACCGGGCGGGCGCGTGGCATCGCCAACGAACAATCGCGCATTCAAGTCGAAACCCTGGAAAAAAATGTCGCCGAGTTCGGCGTTCCTTATTTCTCGATGGACGACATTCGCCAGGGCGTTGTTCATATCGTCGGCCCCGAGCAGGGGTTTACTTTGCCCGGCATGACGATTGTCTGCGGCGATAGCCACACCGCGACCCACGGCGCTTTCGGGGCGTTGGCCTTCGGTATCGGCACCTCGGAGGTCGAGCATGTCTTGGCGACCCAGACGCTGGGCCAGAAACCGGCCAAGAACATGCGCGTCACCGTGACCGGAAGTTTGCCCGCGGGCGTCGGCGCGAAAGACATCGTGCTGGCGATCATCGGCGAGATCGGCACCGCGGGCGGTACCGGATATGTCATCGAGTACGCCGGCGAGGCGATAACGGCGCTGTCCATGGAAGGGCGGATGACGGTCTGCAACATGACCATCGAAGCGGGCGCGCGCGCCGGTCTGATCGCCCCGGACGAGACCACCTTCGATTACCTGAAGGGGCGTCCGATGGTCCCCAAGGGCGGGGCTTGGGAGCAGGCGGTGGCCTACTGGCGTGGCCTAAAAAGCGACCCCGAGGCACGCTTCGACAAGGAAGTGACGATCGACGCCTCGACCCTGGTTCCCAACGTCACTTGGGGCACCAGCCCGGAAGATGTGATCGGCATCGACGGGCGCGTGCCCGACCCCGCCCAGGAGGCCGATGAAGGCAAACGCCGCTCGATGGCGCGGGCGTTGACGTATATGGGTCTTGAGGCGGGGATGGCGATGTGTGACATTGTTATCGACCGGGTCTTCATCGGCTCGTGCACCAACGGGCGGATCGAAGATTTGCGCGCCGCCGCCGCGATCGCCAAGGGGCGCAAGGTCGCCCCCGGCGTCGGCGCGATGGTGGTGCCGGGCTCCGGGCTGGTCAAGGAACAGGCCGAGGCCGAAGGCCTGGATGCGATCTTCCTTGAGGCCGGCTTTGAATGGCGCGACGCGGGTTGTTCGATGTGTTTGGCGATGAACGACGATAAATTAAAGGCGGGCGAACGCTGCGCCTCGACATCGAACCGCAATTTCGAGGGCCGCCAGGGCAAAGGCGGGCGTACCCACCTGGTCAGTCCCGCGATGGCCGCCGCCGCTGCGATCCGTGGAAAATTGACCGACGTGCGCACGCTGGATTGAGGGGAAAAAGCGGATGGACAAGTTCACTAAACTGTCAGGGATCGCCGCGCCGTTGCCGATCCGCAACGTCGATACCGACATGATCATTCCCAAGCAGTTCCTTAAGACCATCAAACGCACCGGGCTGGGCAAGAATCTGTTCGACGAGATGCGCTACCTCGACGACGGCTCGGAAAATCCCGATTTCGTCCTCAACAAGCCGGCCTATCGTAACGCCAAGATCCTGGTGGCGGGGGACAATTTCGGTTGCGGGTCGTCGCGCGAACACGCGCCGTGGTCGATCCTCGATTTCGGCATTCGCTGTATCGTCGCCACCAGCTTCGCCGACATCTTCTACAACAACTGTTTCAAGAACGGCATCTTGCCGATCCGTCTACCCCAGGAAGACGTCGATAAGCTGATGGACGACGCTGAGCGCGGCGCCAACGCCGTCGTTACCGTGGATCTTGAGAAACAGGAAATTACCGGGCCGGACGGCGGGCGGATCTCCTTCGATATCGACCCGTTCCGCAAGCAATGCTTGCTCGAAGGGTTGGACGATATCGCCCTGACCCTGAAAAAGGGCGAGAAAATCGACGCGTTCGAGGCCCGCTACCGGCTCGGCCAGCCCTGGCTGTTCGCTTGACGGCCCATCTCAAAGCCCTGAAACGTCCTCTCGAAGATTAAGGAGCCGTCCGACATGTCTGCAAATATGAAACTTCTCATGCTGGCCGGCGACGGTATCGGACCCGAGGTGATGGGCGAGGTCAAACGGGTTATCTCGTGGATGGATAAGCGCCGTCACGTCGCCTTTGATCTTGACGAGGACCTGGTCGGTGGCGCCTGCTACGACGCCCACGGCGTCGCCGTCACCGACGCCACCATGGACAAGGCGATGTCCGTGGATGCGGTTTTGTTGGGGGCCGTCGGTGGGCCGAAGTGGGATGACGTAGCCCGCGCACACCGTCCCGAGGCGGGCCTCTTGCGCCTGCGCAAGGACATGGATTTGTTCGCCAACCTGCGTCCGGCGGTGGTGTTCGACGCGCTGATCGACGCCTCGACCCTGAAGCCCGAGGTGGTGCGCGGCCTGGACATCATGATCGTGCGCGAATTGACGGCGGGGGTCTATTTCGGCCAGCCGCGCGGCACGGATGTACGCGACGGTGTGCGCTACGGCTTCGACACCCAAATTTATTCCGAACCGGAGATCGACCGTGTGGCGCGTGTCGCCTTCGATTTAGCCAAGAAACGCGGCAATAAGGTGACCTCGGTGGAAAAGGCCAACGTCATGGAATCGGGCGTGTTTTGGCGTGAAGTGGTTTCCAACGTCCACCGCGAGGCTTACGGCGACGTCGCGTTGAACCACATGTACGCCGATAACTGCGCCATGCAGTTGGTGCGCTGGCCCGGCCAGTTCGACGTCATCGTCACCGACAACCTGTTCGGCGATATCCTATCCGATTGCGCCGCCATGTTGACGGGATCGCTCGGCATGTTGCCCTCGGCGTCATTGGGCGAAGCCGACGCCAGCGGTTTTCGCCGCGCCATGTACGAGCCGGTGCACGGCTCCGCCCCCGATATCGCCGGGCAAAATAAGGCCAATCCGCTGGCGACGGTGCTTTCGTTCTCGATGATGCTGCGTTATTCCTTCGACATGGGCGCGGACGCCGATCTGATCGACGCGGCGGTCAAGAACGTGCTCGCCGCCGGGCTGCGCACCGCCGATATCATGTCCGACGGGGCGACTTTGGTTTCGACCGAAGGCATGGGCCGGGCGCTGATCGGCGAACTGGACAAGATGGCGGCCTAGCGCGCGCGAACTTTTCACGGCGCCGCCAAAGTCACGGCATCCCCCAAGCCGGGCCGCGAGGCGCTTTGCGGTGGACTCCCTCAGGCGATCAAGCCTAGGCGATCAAGGCGTTGTAGGCCTGGCGCGCCAGCCTGAGCAGCTGTTGGCGGGGCAAGTTTCCGGCGAGGGCGTAACCCAGGCCGCCCTCGATCCAATAAACTGCGGATGTGTTTTCCTCGTTGACGAAACGAAACGAGGTTTCGCCCTTGTCGGCGACGGTCTTCACCGAAAGCGTCACCCGTCGCCCGGCGCCGTCCTGGTACATGAACAAAGCGGCGGGGCGCCCATCGTCGGCGAGCAGGCGTCCGCCGATGAGATGAAAGCCGTCCCCCGCCATGTCGGGGGCGCGCACGGCGCGGCCCAGGCGCTTGGACAGCCAGGCGATCAAGTGATCTTCCTCGTTGGCGCCGACCTCGACCGGGTGGCGGACATCGACGGCGTAAACATTATGGGCGCCCATGGCGCGTTCGGCATAGGCCGCGCCGATGCCCGTGGGCGTGTTCGAGGGCGAGACCAAAGACGACGGGGCCGCCGCGCCCCGGCCCAGCCAGCCGCCGCCGGCGCCGATCGCGATCAAGGCGACGGCGGCGGCCAGCCGGCGTAGTGTCGGGGCCGGCGCCCAACGTTTGACGTCGTTATGCGCCGTCCCGCCCGCCGCCGTTTCTCTCAACCCCAGCATCGCCGTCATGGTCGGGCTGAGTTCCTCGTTCAAAACGGCGTCGTAGCGCAGATGTAAATCCTGCTTTTGCGCGCGATAGGCCGCCACCTTGCGCGCCAGTTCGGGGCTTTTGGCGATGGCCGTTTCGATGTCGTCGCGGTCCGCGCCGTCCAGTTCGCCATCGACATAGGCGTGAACCATGGCGTCGAGTATGGAGCCGTCGGAGGCGTCGTTCTTTTTGCCGTTCATTTGATCCTCCTCAGTGCCGGGGCATGGCGGGTGTCTCCCTCCATCAAGATGCGCAGACGTTCGCGTCCGCGCGACAACCGCGACATCACCGTGCCCATGGGGATGTCGAGAATTTCGGAGACCTCCTTGTAGTCCATCCCCTCCAGCCCGACCAGGACGACGACCTCGCGCTGATCGAGACTGAGGGCGGCCAGGGCGCGTTCGATATCGCGGATGATGACGCCGTGTTCGGAATTTTCGGTGGCGGCGACGGTGTCATCGAGGGCCTCGTCCCAAGCATCGGTGGGCCGATTTTTCTCGCGTCGGTGGTTGTTCAGATGGACGTTGTGGACAATGCTCAGAAGCCAGGCGCGCAGATTGCTGTCGCGGCGAAAAAGGTGCAACTTCTCAAGCGCGCGTTCCAGGCTTTGTTGCACCAGATCGTCGGCGCGATGGATGTCGCCCGACAACAGGGCGCGGGCGTAACGCCGGACCCGGGGCAACTCGCCTGCGATGGCGTGGCGGATATCCATGTCGAAGGGTCCTTATCACCGCTTTCGAGCGCTATCTCGGCCCGTGGCGGAGCGATCATAACGCATCTCGCCGACGGCGTCTCCCGGTCTGAATTGTCGCGAGACCGGAAGACGCCCCGGGGAGAGATCGTGAACGGCGGCTTTCGTCGGCGCGCTTAGTACGCCGTCAGCTTGGGGTCGATCTGCCAGATTTCATCGACCAACCGTTCGCCGCGATAGACCAGCACATAGCGCACCGGAATGGTTTTATTGCCGGCGAACTTGACCCGCGCCACCACGGTCGCGCCCTGCGCGTTGGCGCCTTGGGAAATATCGATCACCTCGGCGTGCATTTTACCCTGTCCCTTGGTGAACTTCGTCCACACTTGGGCGATGCTGTCCGCCCCGGTGTAGGCGCCGTCGAGGGGACCGCCGACCCACTGGAAAAGGGCGTCCTTGGCGTAATGGGATTTCAGCGCGGCGATATCCCCCGCGGCGATGGCCTGAAAATGCGCTTCGGCCATGTCCGTGGCGCTCATGCCCATGGCGTCGTCGGCGAAGGCGTTGGACAGCGGCGCGCCCAGGGCGGCGGCGACGGTGGCGGTGGCGAGGATATGTTTCATGTTCATCGAAGGATTTCCTTGATCAGGTTAACGGCGGAACATCCGCCTCTATAGGGGTAAACACGCCCACGCCGGTTTTATTCCCAAGAGGAGATATTTTTTTTTGTTTCTTCGATCCGCCGTTGGGAATAGGGGGGGGGGATAATCCTTGCCTTTTTTTAGGGCGCGGGTTAAGTCAGGGGTGGTTTTCTTCAGGGTTGAGCCGATGAACGCAATTTTCACGATCGCGAAAGTACGCAAGAACGATGTGACGGTTCCGTCGCGTGCGCGTGTGTTCGCCGCCTTGACGACGACCAAACCGGCGACGGTGAAAACTCAAACCGCACCTTAGGCGGGCCGGTTCGCATAAACGTGAACGAAACAGGCCCGCGCAAGACGCGGGCCTTTCGTTTTTTTGGGGGGGCGCGTATATGCCGGCGCCATTAAAGTGGAGTAGCGATACATGGGATACAAGATTGCAGTCGTCGGGGCGACGGGGAATGTCGGACGCGAGATTCTGAATATCCTCGCGGAGAGAAATTTTCCCGCCGACGAGGTGGTGGCGTTGGCGTCGAGTCGCTCCGTCGGGCGTGAGATATCAATGGGCGAGGACGACGTGCTCAAGGTCCAGGACCTGGCGACGTTCGATTTTTCCGGTACCGATATCGTGCTGTCGTCCCCCGGTGCGAAGGTGTCGGCCGAGTTCGCGCCTAGGGCCGCCGCCGCCGGGGCTGTGGTGATCGACAACACCTCGCACTTTCGCACCGACCCCGACGTTCCCCTGGTGGTGCCCGAGGTCAATCCCGGTGCGATCGCGGGCTATACCAAAAAGGGCATCATCGCCAATCCCAATTGTTCGACGATCCAATTGGTGGTGGCTTTGAAGCCGCTTCATGATCTGGCGCGCATTCGACGTGTCGTGGTGGCGACCTACCAGTCGGTGTCGGGCGGCGGTAAGGACGCTATGGATGAACTGTTCAATCAGACCCGCGGCATTTACATGAACGATCCCGCCCACAAACATCAAAACAAGTTCACCAAGCAGATCGCCTTTAATGTGATCCCTCACATCGATATCTTCATGGACGACGGCGCGACCAAGGAAGAGTGGAAAATGATGGTCGAAACCAAGAAAATTCTCGACCCCAAGATTAAACTCACGGCGACCTGCGTGCGGGTTCCCGTCTTTGTCGGTCATGGCGAGGCGGTAAACGTGGAATTCGAAACCCCGTTTGATGAAGATCAGGCGCGCGAGGCCTTGCGCGCCGCGCCGGGCGTCTCGGTGATCGATCATCGCGCCGACGAAGGCTATGTCACCCCGGTCGAGTGCGCCGGCGAGGACGCGGTTTACGTCAGTCGCCTGCGCGCCGACCCCACGATGGATAACGCCCTCAACATGTGGGTGGTCTCGGACAATCTGCGCAAGGGCGCGGCGCTCAACACGGTGCAGATCGCCGAGGTTCTGGCGGCGGATTATCTGGGCGCATGAATACCCGCCCTCATGGGTGATTAGGGTCCCGTCCCTTTTGGGGTGGGGCCTTAATTTTTTGCTGTTCTCCGTCTTCGTCGGGCCGGTCGTCGTCGGGGTTGAATAAGGCGTTGATGTCTGATTGTTTTAGGGCGTCGTCGGGGGCGACCGAACTGAGCCAGTCCTTACGCCGTTCATCCGTGATGCTGTGGTCCTTACGCCTGCGGTCGGGACCGAAATAATGCCCCACGCGCACGAACGGTCTGGGCCGTTCGATGACCGCACGAATACGGGAAAACAGCCCTTTGGCCGAAAAGGGCTTGACCAAAAATTCAGTGACGCCGGCGTTGCGCGCCGCCGACAGGCGCCAATATTCACCATATCCGGAAATCATGATGATCGGAACGAAAGGGTTGGTGCTGTCGGGGGATGTTCGGACAATCTTAGTGAATTCGACACCATCGAGTGGCGTCATTTCCCAATCGAGAAGGATGATGTCGGGGGTGAAAACCTGAAGGCGCGTAAGCGCCTCGCCGCCGTCGGATGCCTCACGGATATCTCTTGCGCCTAAGGTAAAGAGAACCTGACGAATAATAGAGCGCATAAACGCGTTGTCTTCGACAATCAGAAAACTGATGTTATTTAAATATTCGCTCTGATCCGAAACGGATGACTTGGATATTTTTTTTGTCATTTTCAATAAAATTCACTTTTGTGAATGACGTTATATTTATGACAAATCAGATGCTTCGGCAAGGAAAAGTATTGGTGTGAACTTTTTCTGGGAATGAATTTTGTGGATGGTATTTTATGCGTCTCCCGTGGAGATAAAAATCTAATTTACGGAGCCCACGGGGCGGGGTGGGGCCGCGGTCGCCGTGCACAAAGTCTTCCCCGGCGAAGCGGTTTGGTGTCGCCTGGGTTCATCGACGGCCATGCGTCGCACCATTGAGCGCCGCCCCACTGATCCGATGGTGAAGTCGGTCCCGTCCCCGGAAAATATACGCCCCTCATCCCGGAGGAGAGGGGTGCGGGGTGTTTGCGGCTTCATCGTCACCGCTGAGAAAATCGGAGCCGACGATCTCCGCGCGTCGATCGGGTCCTTTGAAGGGAAGGTTGCGGCGTCTGCGATCGGGGCCGAAATAAATTTGGGTGCGCACGAAGTTCCGCGGCCTCTCTATAACGGCCTGAATGCGGCTGAACAGGCGTTGCGCGGAAACGGGTTTGACTAAAAACTCGTTTACCCCGGCGTCACGGGCGTCCATGACGTGCTGAAAAGCGGAATATCCGGTCATCATGATGATCGGCAGGAACGGGTTCGGGCTATCCTCGCCTCTGCGGATGAACTGGGTAAACTCGATCCCGTCCAGCGGCGTCATGCGCCAATCCAAGATGACGATATCGGGCGTTACGACTTTCAACAATTTCAGGGCGTCCGCCCCATCGGTGGCTTCATGGATGGTCTCGGCGCCCAAAGAAGAGAGGATGCGCCGGACGATCGTGCGCATGAAGTCGTTGTCGTCAACAACGAGGAAGCTAATCCTTTTGAGGTATTCCGTCGCCATCTCCGTCCGTTCCATTGCCCCATGCCGCGCAATCGCCCCATGCCGCGCAAGGCGCGCGGGGCGCTAAAAGTCGAACACGTTCGACCGCCACCCGAAAATTACCGAGAACCGAGATACATACCCGTTCGAGGGTAAGTCCATGACGACCAATACGCAACCTTGCCAAGGGAAAACTTCACACGTATCGTATGTTGCAGGTGCGAAATTCGCAGGGGGCGATACTCCGGTCGATGCGCGGAACCTTTGCTGGGGGCGTTCGAACGGTGGGTCTTTCGGTCCGCCCTCCGCGCGCCGAGGTTTGTTTTATTGGAGAACGCACGAATGCCCGCTTCCGCCCGTCCTCGTTCCCGTCCTCGCCGTAGCGTCCTTTATATGCCGGGATCTAATGCCCGGGCTTTGGAGAAAGGGCGCACCCTGCCTGCCGACGCCTTGATTTTGGATTTGGAGGACGCGGTGGCCCCGGACGCCAAGGTGGAAGCGCGTGAGCGGGTGGTGGGCGCACTTGGCGCTGGTGGCTATGGGGCGCGGGAAATCGTCGTGCGCACCAATGCGTTGGACACGTCCTGGGGGTATGGCGACGCGGTGGCGGTGGCGGGGTCGGGGGCGGATGCGCTTTTGCTGCCCAAGGTCGAAAGCGCCGACGCCGTGCGTCAGGCGGAACGGATATTGAGCGCCGCCGGCGCACCCGAGACAACGGCGATCTGGTGTATGATGGAAACGCCGCGCGGAATTTTGCACGTCGAGGAAATCGCGGCGGCGAGTCCAAGGGTCGCCTGCCTGGTGATGGGAACGTCCGATCTGGCGAAGGACTTGCACGCCGCGCACACCCGCCACCGTACGCCGATGATCACCGCCCTGGGACTGTGCCTACTGGCGGCGCGGGCCCACGGCTTGGCGATCGTCGATGGCGTGCACTTGGATTTGGACGACGACGAGGGTTTCGAGCGCGCCTGCGTTCAGGGCCGGGATCTGGGGTTCGACGGCAAGACCTTGATCCATCCCAGGACAATCGCGGTGGCGAACCGGGTGTTCGCCCCGTCGCCGGAAGACGTGTTGTGGTCGCGGCGCATGATCGACGCCTTCGACGCCGCCCGCGCCGCGGGTCAGGGGGTCGCCGTGCTCGACGGCAAGTTAATCGAGAGCCTGCATGTCGTCGAGGCGAAGCGCCTGGTCGCCCTGGCGGAACAGATCACGGCCCGAGGGGACGGGGCCCGAGGGGACGGCGTATGACGGTGGTGAAAACCGACGGCGGAAATTTTTTCGAGGATTTTGAGGTCGGCCGCGAACTGTTGCACGCCACGCCGCGCACGGTGACGGAAGGCGACGTCGCGCTGTACACGGCCCTTTATGGACCGCGCTTCGCACCCCAGTCCTCGGACATTTTCGCCATGGACATGGGCTTCGAGGCCGCCCCGATCGACGATTGGTTGGTTTTTCATATCGTTTTCGCCCGTTCCGTGCCGGACATCTCGTTGAATGCGGTGGCCAACCTGGGCTATGGCGAGGGGCGTTTCGGGGCGGTGGTCTACCCCGGCGACACTCTGTCGGCGCGCTCACGGGTCATTGGGGTGAAGGAAAATTCCAATCGCAAGACCGGCATCGTCTATGTGCGCACCACCGGCGAGAACCAACGCGGCGAGGCGGTGCTCGAATACGTTCGTTGGGTGATGGTGCGCAAGCGCGACGCGGCGTCAACCGCCCCCGAAACCATCGTTCCCGAACTGGCCGAGTCTGTCGGGTTGGACGCCCTGCATGTCCCCGAAGGCTTGAATTTCGGCGGCTATCACCTGGGTGCGGCGGGCAGTCCCCACGTGTGGGACGATTATCGGGTTGGCGAAAAAATAGACCACGTCGATGGCGTGACGGTCGAGGAGGCCGAGCATCAGATGGCGACCCGGCTCTATCAAAACACGGCGCGGGTCCATTTCAATCAGCACCTTGAAAAGGACGGTCGTTTCGCCCGGCGGCTGGTTTACGGCGGCCATGTCATCAGTCTGACCCGCGCCCTGAGCTTCAACGGCTTGGCCAACGCCTTTAAGGTTGTCGCCCTGAACGGGGGGCGGCATGTCTCGCCTCTGTTCGCAGGACATACCGTCTATGCGTGGAGCGAGGTTCTCGATAAATTCGAGTTGCCCGGTCGCGAGGATGTCGGCGCCCTGCGTCTGCGCACGACCGGGGTGAAAGACCGTTGTTGCGGGGATTTTCCCTTTAAATCGGATGACGGCGCATACGACCCTTCGGTTGTCCTCGACGTGGACTACACGGCTTTGATGGCGCGCCGCGCCTAGGGGGAGAAGGTTTTTTTAGAGGCGGGCACGTTGACTTGCGCCCCGTCGTCGCTAAAGTGCTTCAATCGTTGTTTGATTCGAGCAAACAACGCCAATATCACCCGGTTCCAATCTCGTAAAGGCCGATTCCATGGCAAGCCAAAACCGTCCACTTTCGCCGCATCTTCAAATTTATCGCCCGCAGATCACCTCGATACTCTCGATCGCCCACCGCATGACCGGCCTGACCCTGACCCTGGGCGCCTTGCTGCTGACCTATTGGCTGTCGGCGGGGGCCTATGGTCCCGAGGCCTTCGCGCGGGCGCAGGAATTTTTGCAGAGCTGGTTCGGTCGTATCGTGTTGCTCGGCTTCACCTTCTCGCTATTTTATCACCTTTGTAACGGCATTCGCCATCTCGGCTGGGATATCGGCATGGGATTCGATTTGTGGAAGTTGCGGGTCTCCGGCTTGGTTGTGGTGGCGGCGTCATGCTGCCTGACGGTCCTAAGCTGGTTGTTCGCCTATGGACATTTGGGGAAATTGTAATGGCTGAATTGCGTTCATCGCTGGGAAGGGTGCGCGGTCTCGGCTCGACCCGGGAAGGCGTTTTGCATTGGTGGTCGCAACGGATGACTTCCGTGGCCTTGGTGCCGTTGTCGCTGTGGTTCGTCTATTCGGTGATCACCCTGACCGGGGCCGATTACCAGGCGTTCCAATACTGGCTCAGCGAGTTCGGCAACACCGTGTTCATGGTGCTGTTCATCCTGACGCTGTTTCATCACGCGCAGTTGGGCGTGCAGGTCGTGATCGAGGATTATGTCCACGGCGAAGCCTGGAAGATGGGCAGCCTGATTGCCGTTAAATACGCCGCCGTGCTGTTTGGCGCGTCGTGCATTTTCGCCGTTCTCAAGATTTCATTTGCAGGCTGACCGACATGACCGAAGCGTACAAAATTACCGATCACAAATATGACGCGCTGGTCATCGGCGCCGGCGGCGCGGGTCTTCGCGCGACGCTGGGGATGACCTCGTCCGGCCTTAAAACGGCGTGCATCACCAAGGTTTTTCCGACCCGCTCGCACACCGTCGCGGCGCAGGGCGGCATCGGCGCGGCGCTTGGCAATATGGCCGAGGACGACTGGCGTTGGCATATGTACGACACCGTCAAGGGGTCGGACTGGCTGGGCGATCAGGACGCCATCGAATACATGTGCCGCAACGCGATCCCCGCGGTTCAGGAGTTGGAGCACTTCGGCGTGCCCTTTTCGCGCAATGCCGAGGGACGCATTTACCAACGCCCGTTCGGCGGCCACATGCGCAATTTCGGCGAGGCTCCGGTGCAGCGCGCCTGCGCCGCCGCCGATCGCACCGGACACGCGATCCTGCATACGTTGTACCAACAGTGCCTTAAGCGCGACGCCGAATTCTTCGTCGAGTATGTCGCCATCGACCTGATCATGGATGACGAGGGCGCATGCCAAGGCGTCTTGGCGTGGAACCTGGACGACGGCTCGCTGCATCGTTTCCAGGCCCACACGACGGTCTTGGCCACCGGCGGTTATGGCCGGGCGTGGTTCTCGTGCACGTCGGCCCATACCTGCACCGGCGACGGCAACGGCATGGTGGCGCGCGCCGGGTTGCCGCTGCAAGATCTCGAATTCGTTCAGTTCCACCCTACCGGGGTTTACGGCGCCGGTGTGCTGATTACCGAAGGCGCGCGCGGCGAAGGCGGCTATTTGACCAATTCCGAGGGCGAACGCTTCATGGAGCGCTATGCCCCGACCGCCAAGGACCTCGCTTCGCGCGATGTGGTGTCGCGGGCGATGACGGTGGAAATTCGCGAAGGGCGTGGCGTCGGCCAGCACAACGATCATATCTTCCTACATTTGGAGCACCTGGGCGGCGATTTGCTCCATGAGCGGTTGCCGGGGATTACCGAGTCGGCGCAAATTTTCGCCGGTGTCGACGCCACCCGCGACCCGATCCCGGTTCTGCCGACGGTCCACTACAACATGGGCGGCATCCCCACCAACATTCATGGCGAGGTTTTGCGTCCGACCGCCGACGACCCGGACGCCATTTGCCCGGGCTTGATGGCGATCGGCGAATGCGCCAGCGTTTCGGTCCACGGGGCCAACAGGTTGGGCACCAATTCGCTGCTTGATATCGTCGTCTTTGGGCGCGCCGCGGGCTTGCGCGCGGCGGAGATTGTCAAGCCCGGTTCCTCTTTGCCGCCGCTGGCCAAGGGGGATACGGAAAAAGCGTTGGATCGCCTGGATCGCCTACGCAACGCCTCGGGCGTGATGCGCACGGCGGATATTCGCCTGGAAATGCAAAAAACCATGCAGAACAACGCCGCGGTGTTCCGCGATCACGACGTTCTCGAAGAGGGACGGCGCAAGATCGATTCGGTGGTCGAGGCCTTGGGTGAAATCAACGTTTCCGATCGCTCGATGGTCTGGAACTCCGATCTCGTCGAGGCCCTGGAATTGGAAAACCTTTTGGCGTGCGCTCAGATCACCATGCATTCGGCGCTCGCCCGCGAAGAAAGCCGGGGTGCGCATGCCCGCGAGGACTTCGCCGAACGGGATGATGAAAAGTGGATGAAACATACATTGGGCTGGCTGGGCGAAAACAACACGGTGCGTCTCGATTATCGGCCCGTCCATACCTGGACGCTGACCGACGAGGTCGAGTACATCGTCCCCAAAACCCGCGTCTATTAAGGGAGGACATGGACAATGGTTGAATTCATGCTTCCCAAGAACTCCCGTCCGGTGGCGGGCAAGACCGTCAAGGCGCCCGAGGGAACCAAGCGGGTCAAGGTCTTCAAGATCTACCGCTTCGACCCCGATGCCGACGCGCAGCCGCGCATCGACACCTTCGAAATCGATCTCGACGCTTGCGGGCCGATGATCTTGGATGCCTTGATCAAGATTAAGAACGAGATCGATTCGACCCTGACCTTCCGTCGTTCGTGCCGCGAGGGGGTGTGCGGGTCGTGCGCGTTCAACATCGACGGCGTCAACACGTTGGCGTGTATCAAGCCGATCGGCGACGTGCGCGGCGACGTGAAGATTTACCCGCTTCCCCACATGCCGGTGGTGAAGGATTTGGTCGCCGATCTTTCGGTGCCTTATGCGCAGTACGCCTCGATCGAGCCGTGGTTGAAATCGGACACCCCCGCGCCGACCGGCGAGCGCCCGCAAAGCCCCGAGGAACGCGCCCGCCTGGACGGCATGTGGGAATGCGTGCTGTGTTTTTGTTGCCAGACCAGTTGCCCGAGCTATTGGTGGAACGGCGATCGTTATTTGGGCCCGGCGGTATTGCTGCAGGCCTATCGCTGGATCGCCGATTCCCGCGATGAAGCGACCGGCGACCGGCTCGACAATGTAGACGATCCGTTCCGCCTGTACCGTTGTCACACCATCATGAACTGCACCAACACCTGCCCGAAACACCTTAATCCGGGCAAGGCGATCGCCGAGATCAAGCATCTGTTGTTAAAGCGGCGCTAAAACTCGGAGATCTCACGGCTTGCCATGGGATGGGGATGGCGAAAAGAGATTAAGGACCGCTGGGTAAATTGGCGGTCTTTTGTCTTTTGGCGTCCTTAAGACGCCGCAAGGGAAGCCAAAATTTGGATAATTGTCTCGTTCTTTAAGGGCGCGTGCGCTGCGCCGCGGGCAGAGGGGCTAATAAACGAGACGAAAGCGCCTATATAAGTACATGGGACGGCTTACCACAGCCCCATCCACAGCCCCATGTTCGTTGTTATATGTCGTTCGTTATTATATGTCGGGTCTCGGTTTTTATTTAGAGCTTCTTTGCTCGGGGCGGTTTCGAAAGGTGATTGACACTCATGATTGACGGCCCTCTTGCAGAATATCGCGCCCGCGTTAATGGGGGCGACCTGAAACCGGATCCGGTTCAGGCCCTGGCCGTGGAAAAACTGCAAAGTCTTTTTAACGCCCTCAAGGCGTATGAGCCGGTTCGCGGCCCGAAAAACTGGAAAGAACGCTTCGGCCTCGCCCGTCGCCGCGAAGACCCGCCCCAGGGTCTTTATCTTTATGGCGGCGTTGGACGAGGAAAATCCATGGTGATGGATTTGTTTTTCCAAACCCTGCCGATGGATAAAAAACAACGCGTCCATTTTTACGCCTTTATGCAGAAGGTCCACGCCCGCCTCAATGAGTACCGCAAGTTCAAGGGCCGCGAATCCGACCCGATTCCACCGATCGCGCGTCAACTGGCGGCGGAAGCGACGGTGCTGTGTTTCGATGAATTTCAGGTTCTCGATATCGCCGATGCGATGATCTTGGGGCGCCTATTCGAAACCTTGTTCGAGGAAGGCGTGGTGGTTGTCGCGACCTCGAACCGACCGCCGCGCGATCTGTATAAGGATGGGTTGCAGCGCGACTTGTTCATGCCGTTTATCGACCTCCTGGAACGGAAAATGGATGTCTTGGCGTTGAACGGCGACCTTGATTACCGCCTGGAAACCATGCGCACGTTGGATACCTACTTGATGCCGGCCGACATGGACGCCGAGGAGAAATTGGAAGAAATTTTCCGTCGCCTGACCCAGGGCGTACGTCCGAAGGCGGCGATTATCCCAGTGCAGGGGCGCGACGTCGCCATCCCCAAGGCGGTCGGCGGCACCGCGATGATCGATTTCGACGATATTTGCGGACGCCCCCTGGGCGCGGGTGATTATCTGGAAATCGCCCGGCGTTATCACACCGTAATTGTCTCCAATATCCCCAAGTTGTCGGCTGATCGCGGCGACGAGGCGAAACGTTTCGTCGCCTTGATCGACGCCTTATACGAGGCGCGAGTCAATTTCATTTGTTCCGCGGATGCGAAGCCGGATCAACTTTATGTTGCAGGTCATGGGCATTTTGAATTCGCCCGCACGGCATCGCGCCTTGTCGAAATGCAGTCGGTTGCCTACATGGAGAAATGGCGTGCGCAACAGATGTGAATTGCGCGCTTTCCTGGAATGGGAAGTTAAAAGCACCCCTTGTCATGGGGTTAGTCGTGTTCTTAGAAACACCTTGAAAATAAAGACGTTCTTATTGCATTTCTGGGATAGCTTCTTGCCCCGAGACGGGAAAAGGTCTAGTAACGAAAAAATGATTTTTGCACTGCGGCATGTCCCCCGCCCTTGGGATGGACTGGCAGTTTCCCGGTGAAGAAAGGACATTTCCCCCATGGCACGAAATAAGATTGCACTGATCGGTTCCGGCAATATCGGCGGAACGTTGGCCCATTTGATAGGCCTAAAAGAACTGGGCGATGTCGTTCTGTTCGATATCGCCGATGGTCTGCCCCAAGGCAAGGCGCTGGACCTGGCGCAATCGTCTTCCGTCGAGGGTTTCAACGTCAATCTTGGCGGGGCGTCCGACTACGGCGCCATCGAAGGGGCGGACGTCGTCATCGTCACCGCGGGCGTGCCGCGTAAGCCGGGCATGAGCCGCGACGACCTGCTGGGGATCAATACCTCCGTCATGCGTTCGGTGGGTGAAGGGATCAAAAAACATGCGCCGGATGCATTTGTGGTATGCGTCACGAACCCGCTGGACGCCATGGTTTGGGCGTTGCGTGAAGCGGCGGGGCTGCCGCACAATAAGGTCGTCGGCATGGCGGGCGTTCTCGATAGCGCCCGGTTTCGCTATTTTCTCTCGCAAGAGTTTAACGTTTCGATCGAAGACGTCACCGCTTTTGTCCTTGGTGGTCACGGCGATTCGATGGTCCCGCTGCCGCGATATTCAACCGTTGCGGGCATCCCTCTTCCCGATTTGATTAAGATGAAATGGACGACCCAGGAAAGAATCGATGAGATCGTTCAGCGCACCCGCGACGGCGGCGCCGAGATCGTCGGCTTGCTGAAAACCGGCTCGGCGTTTTACGCGCCGGCGTCCAGTGCGGTGGCCATGGCCGAGGCCTATCTGCGCGACCAAAAACGGGTAATGCCGTGTGCGGCTTACCTAAGCGGCGAATACGGCGTTGACGGCGTTTATGTCGGGGTTCCCGTCGTTCTTGGCGCGGGCGGCGTCGAACGGGTGGTCGAGATTGGCCTCGACGAAACGGAAAAAACGAGCTTCATGAAATCGGTCCATGCGGTCGAAGGCCTGATCGGGGCGATCAAGGAGCTTGATGCGAAAAAATAATCCGTGTTTCTCGCCCTGTGCCTGCAGGGCACTGCAGGCACAGGGCGTGGCGCACTTTCTGAAACCAGAAGCCTGCACGAGGCATTGTAGCAATGAATATTCATGAATATCAGGCGAAAACGCTGTTGGCGCGGTTCGGCGTCGCCGTTCCCAAGGGTGCGGTGGCGTACACCGCCGACGAGGCCGAAACCGCGGCCAAGGACCTGGGCGGTCCGGTGTGGGTCGTCAAGTCGCAGATTCACGCCGGCGGACGCGGCGCGGGGCGCTTCAAAGGGCAGGAAGACGGTCCCGGCGGCGTGCGGGTGGTGAAATCCACCGATGCCGTGCGCGATAGCGCCGCCGGTATGTTGGGTCACGTTCTGGTGACCAAACAGACCGGACCGACGGGCAAGGAAGTTAAACGCATTTATGTCGAGGAAGGCTGCGACATCGCGCGCGAGCTTTACCTCGGCATGTTGATCGACCGCGCGACGTCGCAGATTACCGTCATGGTGTCCACCGAAGGCGGCATGGAAATCGAAGAGGTCGCCGCCGAGACCCCGGAAAAAATCCTCAAGGTTTCGATCGACCCGGCGATCGGCATTATGCCGTTTCACGCCCGCCAGCTCGCCTTTGGCCTGGGGCTCGAAGGTAAGCAGGTGGGCTCGGCGGTCAAGTTCATCTTGGCGATGTACACCGCGTTCGTCGCGTTGGACGCCTCGCTGGTCGAGATCAATCCCCTGGTGGTCACCGGCGAAGGCGCGGTGATGGCGCTGGATGCGAAGATGAACTTCGACGACAACGCCCTGTTCCGCCATAAAGATATCGAACAGCTGCGCGACGAGGACGAAGAAGACCCCGCCGAACTGGAAGCCCAGCGCCACGACCTGAACTACATCAAGTTGGACGGCAACATCGGCTGCATGGTCAACGGCGCCGGCCTGGCGATGGCGACGATGGATATCATCAAGCTGTATGGCGGCGAGCCCGCGAACTTCCTGGACGTCGGCGGCGGCGCCACCCGGGAAAGGGTGACGACGGCGTTCAAGCTGATCCTCTCCGATCCCAACGTCGAGGGCATTTTGGTCAATATTTTCGGCGGCATCATGCGTTGTGACGTGATCGCCGAGGGTGTCGTCGCGGCCGCCCGAGAGGTCAGTCTGAATGTGCCCCTGGTGGTCCGTCTCGAGGGTACGAACGTTGATTTGGGAAAGAAAATTTTAAGTGAATCCGGCCTTCCCATCGTCTCTGCCGACGATCTGGCCGATGCCGCGCAAAAGGTCGTCAAAGCCGTGAAGGAGATCGCATAAGATGGCTGTTCTCGTTAATGCCGAAACCAAAGTGATCTGTCAGGGCTTTACCGGCGCGCAGGGCACGTTCCATTCCGAACAGGCGATCGCCTACGGCACCCAGATGGTGGGCGGCGTGACGCCGGGCAAGGGTGGGTCGCGCCATCTCGATCTTCCGGTGTTCGACACCGTCGCTCAGGCCGTGCACGCGACCGAGGCCAACGCCTCGGTGATTTACGTGCCGCCGCCGTTCGCCGCCGACGCCATCTTGGAGGCGATCGACGCCGAGCTTCCTCTCGTCGTGTGCATCACCGAGGGCATTCCGGTGCTCGATATGGTGCGCGTCAAGCGCGCCTTGAAGGGGGCGAAAACACGTCTGATCGGTCCCAACTGCCCCGGCGTCATCACGCCGGGTGAATGCAAGATCGGGATCATGCCGGGGCATATCCACACCAGGGGCAAGGTTGGCATCGTCTCGCGCTCGGGCACCTTGACCTACGAAGCCGTGGCGCAGACGACCACCGCCGGATTGGGGCAGAGCACGTGTATCGGCATCGGCGGCGATCCCGTCAATGGCACGAATTTTGTCGATTGTCTGGACATGTTCCTGGGTGATCCCGAGACCGAAGCGATCGTGATGATCGGTGAAATCGGGGGCAGCGCCGAGGAAGAGGCGGCCGAATTCATCAAGGCGTCGAAAACGAAAAAACCGACGGTTGGCTTTATCGCAGGGATGACGGCGCCGCCGGGGCGCCGTATGGGCCATGCCGGCGCGATTATTTCCGGCGGCAAGGGCACGGCGTCGGACAAGATCGAAGCGCTCAAAAGCGCAGGCATCGCGGTCGCGGACTCTCCGGCGTCCTTAGGGCGGACCATGCTGGAAATTCTTAAAGGGTAACCAGGCGTAACAACTGGAGGTAACTGGGTTCGATTGCGCCGCCAGGGGGCGATCGAACCCGTGACCAACATCAGAAAGGGAAATCCGAAACGGATTTTCAAGGGCAATGGCGACATCGATCGATACATTCTTAAATGGCACTAATGCGGCTTTCGTGGCCGAATTGTATACGCGTTACCTCAAGGATCCCGACAGCATAGACTCCAGCTGGAAAACCTATTTCGAGGCCTTGGGCGATAATGAAAAGGCGGTCTTTGACGATCTCGTCGGGGCCTCGTGGGCGCCTCGGGAAACGGGGGTTGTCGGGCGTTACGCCCGTCCCGTCGGCAATACCCTGAGTGACGCCTACGCCACGCATGACGAGCTTTCGACGCATGCCGGCCAGGGAGGTGGTGAACTGGCCAACCGACCGTCGGTAGGCGCGGTGCGCCGGGCGACGCTGGATTCTATCCGCGCCTTGATGATGATCCGCTCCTACCGGGTGCGCGGCCACCTTATCGCGCGTTTCGATCCGTTGGGATTGGAAGGCAATACCGAACACGCCGAGTTGGATTACCGGCACTA
The DNA here is from genome assembly GCF_029318635.1 of Varunaivibrio sulfuroxidans. Lineage (NCBI taxonomy): Bacteria > Pseudomonadati > Pseudomonadota > Alphaproteobacteria > Rhodospirillales > Magnetovibrionaceae > Varunaivibrio > Varunaivibrio sulfuroxidans. Next base: position 2,446,684 of record NZ_CP119676.1, read on the forward strand.
CGGCTTTGCCGATTCCGATCTCGATCGTCCGATTTTCATCAATAGCGTCCTCGGGCTCGAAACCGCGACGCTGCGCGAAATTTTGCAAATCCTCAAGGAAACCTATTGCGGTTCGATCGGTGTGGAATACATGCACATCATGGAGCCGGACGTGAAGTCCTGGATTCAAAGCCGCATCGAGGGAATTCGCAATCAGACCAGCTTCACCGTGCGCGGTAAACGCGCCATCTTGGAACGCCTGGTCGAGGCCGAAGGCTTCGAGAGCTTCCTTCAAGTCAAGTATACGGGCACCAAGCGTTTTGGCCTGGATGGCGGCGAGGCGACGGTGCCCGCGCTTGAGCAGATCATCAAACGCGGCAGCCAATTGGGGATGAAGGAAATTGTTTTCGGGATGCCTCATCGCGGCCGCCTGAACGTGTTGGCCAATGTCCTGCGCAAACCCTATCAGGCGATTATCTCGGAATTTCAGGGAAATTCGGTCCTGCCCGACGAGGTTTTGGGGTCGGGCGACGTCAAGTATCACCTGGGAACGTCCGCCGATCGCGTTTTCGACGGCGCCAACATTCATTTGTCCCTGGCCGCCAATCCGTCCCATTTGGAAGCCGTCAACACGGTGGTTCTGGGCAAGGTGCGTTCGAAACAAAAATTGCATGACGACCGTAAGCGCGAGCAAGTGATGGGTATATTGTTGCACGGCGACGCCGCGTTCGCCGGGCAGGGGCCGGTCGCCGAAACCCTCGATTTGTCGCAGCTCAAGGGCTACCGCACCGGAGGGACCATCCACTTCATCGTCAATAACCAGATCGGCTTCACCACCGCGCCGCGTTATTCGCGCTCCTCGCCGTATCCGTCCGATGTCGCCAAGATGATCCAGGCGCCGATTTTCCACGTCAACGGGGACGACCCCGAGGCGGTGGTTCACGTTTCGCGCATCGCGGTCGAATTCAGGCAGGAGTTTCATCGCGACGTGGTGATCGACATGTTCTGTTATCGCCGTCATGGCCATAACGAAGGCGACGAGCCGATGTTCACCCAGCCGATCATGTACAAGACCATCGCCGGCCATCCGACGACACGCCAGTTGTACGCTCAAAAGCTGATTAGCGAAGGCATTTTGTCGCAACACGACGCCGATCAACTGGTTCAAGACTTCCACGCGCACTTGGAGCGTGAATTCGCCGCCGCCGATACCTACCGTCCCAACAAAGTCGATTGGCTGGAAGGCGAGTGGAAGGGGCTGGCGCAACTGAGCGGCGAAGAGGAGCTGCGTGACGACGACACCTCGGTGTCGATGGAACTGCTTGAAGAGGTCGGGCGCGCCATTTCCACGCCGCCGGACAACTTCGCGCTGAACAGCAAGATCGCCCGTCAGTTGAAGAACAAGAGGAAAATGATCGACACCCAAGAGGGCGTCGATTGGGCGACCGCCGAGGCGCTCGCTTTTGGGACCTTGTTGGTCGAGGGCGCGATGGTGCGCCTGTCGGGTCAGGATTCGGGCCGTGGCACGTTTTCGCAGCGCCATTCGGTGCTGGTCGATCAGGAAAACGAGGAACGCTACGTTCCGCTCAACAACATTCGGCGCGATCAGGCCGAGTTCGAGGTCATCGACAGCCCGCTTTCCGAAGCCGGCGTGCTCGGCTTCGAATATGGCTACTCGCTGACCGACCCGCATGCCCTGGTGATCTGGGAGGCGCAATTCGGCGATTTCGCCAACGGCGCACAGGTGATCATCGATCAATTCATCGTTTCCGGTGAAACCAAATGGTTGCGCATGTCGGGTGTCGTCATGTTGTTGCCCCACGGCTTCGAGGGCCAGGGACCGGAACATTCCTCGGCGCGCTTGGAGCGTTACTTGCAACTGTGCGCGGAAAACAATATTCAGGTCGTCAATTGCACGACGCCGGCGCAATATTTCCATGTTTTGCGTCGTCAGGTTCGCCGTAATTATCGCAAGCCCCTGGTTGTGATGGCGCCCAAGTCGTTGCTGCGTCATAAATTGGTGGTTTCCAACTTGGGGCAAATGGGGCCGCGTACGCGGTTTCGCCGGGTTTTGCCGGAAGCCGACCAGTTGGTTCTGGACAAAAACGTGCGCCGCGTCGTGCTCTGTTCGGGTAAGGTTTACTACGACCTTCTGGCGGCCCGGCGCGAACGCAAGATCGACGATGTGGCGCTGGTGCGTCTGGAACAGATATACCCCTTTCCTTGGAAAGGGATGCAGCAGCAGCTGTCGCGCTATCCCAACGCGGAAGTCGTCTGGTGTCAGGAAGAACCGGCGAACATGGGGGCGTGGACCTTTGTCGCACAACGCATCGAAACTATTTTGCGCGAGATCGAACACACTTCGGCGAAGCCGTTTTACATCGGCCGACGCGGTGCGGCGTCACCCGCGGTCGGGCTCTTAAAGCGTCACCAAGAAGAACAGGCCTGGGTGGTCGATCAGGCGCTTGAGGGCAATCTGAAAGACATCGTTCAACCCCATCAACGCCCGAATTACTGAGGGCGTGGGACATCATCTTTTTTATGCAATGAGGAAATAGAGGTCATTATGGCGACGGAGATCAAAGTACCGGCTCTGGGCGAATCGGTCACCGAAGCGACTGTGTCAAAGTGGTTAAAGAACGTCGGCGACGCGGTCGGCGTCGATGAACCGCTGGTCGAATTGGAAACCGATAAGGTGACGATGGAGGTCAACGCCACGACCGCCGGCGTCCTGGCGGCGATTAGCGCCGCGGAAGGCACCGACGTCGAGGTTGGCGCGGTGCTGGGGGCGATCGATGAAAGCGCCTCGGCGGCGGACGCCCCGGCTCCGGCGAAGGCGGCTCCGGCCCCCGAAGCGGCTCCGGCGAAGGCGGCTCCGGCCCCCGTGGCCGCGGCGGCCTCCGCTGCGCCGACCCCCGCTGCGCCGACCCCCGCCCCGGCTCCGGCTCCGGCTGCGGCGGCTCCCGGATTGTCTCCAGCGGTGCGCCGGCTCGTCGAGGAAAACGGCCTCGACGCTTCGGTCATTCCGGCCAGCGGTAAGGACGGACGCTTGGTTAAGGGCGATGTGCTGACTTATCTCGAAAATCGCCCGTCCCCGCCCCCGCCCCCGCCCCCGCTCCCGCTTCGGGGCAAAGACTCCTGCGGCTCCCGCGCCTGCAGCGCCTGCGCCAAAGGCCGTCGCTCCGTCGGCGTCTTACCCGCCGCGTCCCGACGCCCCCCGCGAAGAACGGGTCGGAATGTCCCGGTTGCGTCGGCGTGTCGCCGAACGGCTGAAGGAAGCGCAAAACTCCGCCGCGATGTTGACCACGTTCAACGAGGTTGACATGACCGAGGTCTTGGCGATGCGCAAACGGATACGCGACCAGTTCGAAAAGAAACACGGCGTCAAGCTGGGCTTCATGTCGATTTTCGCGAAGGCCTGCGTCGTCGCCCTGCGCGAATTTCCCGCCATCAACGCCGAAATCGAAGGAACCGATATCCTTTACAAGAATTACTACGATATCGGCATCGCCGTGGGCACGGAAAACGGCCTCGTCGTCCCCGTCGTGCGTGATGTGGATGCGCAATCGTTCGCGCAAATCGAGCAAACGATCGCCGACTATGGCCGGCGCGCCCGCGAGGGCCGCCTGACCATCGACGAAATGACCGGCGGCACCTTTACCATCACCAACGGCGGCGTCTTTGGCTCGCTGTTGTCCACGCCGATCTTGAACGCTCCGCAATCGGGAATTCTGGGGATGCACAAGACCCAGATGCGCCCGATGGTGATGCCCGACGGATCGATCGAGGCGCGCCCGATGATGTATTTGGCGTTGTCCTACGATCACCGCATCGTCGATGGTCGCGAAGCCGTTTCGTTCCTGGTGCGCGTCAAGGAATCCCTTGAGGATCCTCAGCGTATCATGCTCGACGCCTAAGCCAACGCGGGGACAAAAGGAAGACCAATTATCATGAGTGACACGACATTTGACGTCATCGTTGTTGGTGGTGGTCCGGGGGGGTATGTGTGCGCGATCAAGGCGGCGCAACTCGGCCTTTCGGTGGCTTGCGTGGAAAAACGGGAGACCTTGGGCGGGACGTGCCTGAACGTCGGGTGTATCCCGTCCAAGGCGTTGTTGCAGTCGTCGCATCATTTTGAAACCGCGCAGCGCGAGTTTTCCGCCCACGGTATCACCGCGACGAAGTTGACCGTCGATTTGGGTGTGATGATGGCGCGCAAGGACAAGGTCGTCGATGACTTAACCAAAGGAATCGCCTTTCTTTTCAAAAAGAACAAGGTCGCGCATTTCATCGGCGCCGGTGCGCTCGTGTCCGCCGATACGGTGAAGGTCGCCGGTAAAGACGGCGAGAAAACCCTTAAAGGCGAAAGCATCGTGATCGCCACGGGGTCGGATGTGGCGCAAATTCCCGGTATCGAAATCGACGAGAAGCAGATTGTTTCATCAACCGGGGCGCTCGCCTTGGATAAAACGCCGAAAAGTCTGGTGGTGATCGGCGGCGGCGTGATCGGCCTCGAACTGGGTTCGGTGTGGCGCCGGTTGGGGGCCGAGGTGACGGTCGTCGAATACATGGACAACATCCTGCCCGGTATGGACGGCGATCTCGTCAAGCAGGCGACGCGAACCCTGAAAAAGCAGGGCATGAATTTTAAAATGGCTTCCAAAGTGACGTCGGGGAAGAAAACCAAAAGCGGCGTGATCCTGACGGTCGAGCCGCGCGACGGCGGAACGGGTGAAACCGTCAAGGCCGATGTCGTTCTGCTCGCCGTGGGCCGTCGTCCGTATACCGAGGGATTGGGATTGGACACGCTTGGCGTCGCCATGGACCGGCGCGGCTTCGTTACCGTGGACGGCGATTTTCAAACCAACGTCGCCGGCGTTTTCGCGATCGGGGATGTCATCGGGGGGGCCATGCTGGCGCACAAGGCCGAGGAAGAGGGCGTCGCCCTCGCCGAAATCCTCGCGGGAGGCAAAGGTCACGTCAATTACGATGCTATTCCGGGCGTGGTCTACACTTGGCCGGAAATCGCCTCCGCCGGGAAGACCGAAGAGGCCCTTAAGGAGGCGGGCGTCGCTTATAAAGTGGGGAAATTCCCCTTTAGCGCCAATTCCCGCGCCAAGGCCAATGGCGATAGCGAAGGCTTTGTCAAGATTTTGACCGACGCGGCGAGCGACGCCGTTCTCGGCGTCCATATCATCGGGCCGGGCGCCGGGGATATTATCCAAGAGGTCGTCGTGGCGATGGAGTTCGGCGGCTCGGCCGAGGATATCGCGCGGACCTGCCATGCCCACCCCGGAATTTCCGAGGCGGTCAAGGAGGCGGCGATGGCGGCGTGGGACAAGCCAATCCATATGTAACTACCGATACGGACCGTTCGTTCTAAAATGATGGCCGAGGCGTGGCCGTATTTTGGAACGGACTCTTGGTCGCGACGTTTGAAGTTTCAGTATTCGCGCCCTTTCCTAACGGCTCCGTCGGGTTGATGTTGGAACCGGACGTAAGCAAAAGGCCCCCCAGGCATAACCTGGGGGGCCTTTTGCTTGGCGATTTTTCGTCCGGGTCCCGGTGTCGATCGGACCGACGGAACCCGGTCGAAGCAATAGTCCAAAAAGGATCAGCCGCTGCGAATCTGGCTTAGGAAGGTTTCGACCGCGGTTTTCAGCATTTGCGACTGGTGGGCGAGATCGCTGGCGCCCTCGTGGACCTGCGACGCCGTTTCCTCGGCCTCGCTCGCTGCACTGCTGACGGACACGATATTCTCCGACAGGTCGCGGGTGCCGTTGGCGGCTTCTTCGACGTTGCGGGCGATTTCCTGGGTCGCCGCGCCCTGTTCTTCGACTGCGGAAGCGATCGCCGAGGCGATTTCGCTGATGCCATCGATGGTTTCGGTGATGCCGCGGATCGCCGCCACCGAGTTTTTCGTCGCGGCTTGGATATCGCCGATTTGGGATGCGATATCCTCCGTCGCCTTGGCCGTCTGGTTGGCGAGGTTCTTGACTTCGGAGGCAACTACCGCGAATCCCTTGCCGGCTTCGCCCGCCCTAGCCGCCTCGATGGTGGCGTTGAGCGCGAGGAGGTTGGTTTGCTCGGCGATGTCGGTAATCAGGCTGACGACCTCGCCGATTTTGTTGGCCGATGTCGCTAGGCCTTGAACCATCTGGTTGGCGCGATGGGCTTCGGAGACGGCGTTGGAGGCAATTTCACTCGATTGGGCGACTTGACGGCTAATTTCGCTGATCGAGCTGGTCAATTCCTCGGCGGCCGAGGCCACGGTCTGCACGTTGGCCGATGCTTCCTCGGCGGCGGCGGCCATCGAGGAGGATTGCATTTTCGTGCGATCCGCCGTCGCAGTCATGGTTTGGGACGAGGTTTTCATTTGTCCCGATGATCGACTGACCGCTTCGACCACGCTGCCGACACTATTTTCGAAATCATCGGCCATGGCGTTCATCATCTCGTGTTTTTCTTTTTCGGCCTTGATTTCGGCTTCTTTCTTATCGCGCTCCATCTGCTTAACGCGCAGGGCGTTTTCCTTGAAGATGCTGACCGCCGACGCCATCTGGCCGATTTCGTCGTTTCGCCCTTGCGCCGGGATCGTGATCTCCAGTTGGCCTTCGGCCAATCCCATCATGGCGGAAGTCATCGACTTCAGCGGCGCGGTGAGCAGGCGTTTCAAAATAACGATCAAAAGGATGGCCATGACAATAAAGAAGGTCACCTTCAGGGCGATGATCCATAAATCGGCATCGTTCTGGGTTTGCGTCAGGCGCTCCTGGGTCTTGTCCATCTTCACCTCGAAAGCCTTCGATTGGGTTTCGACGGTGGTGCGTTCCCGGGTGCTGGTCTGTTGCAGCGCGGCGAGTTCTTTTTTGCGTTGCTCGGCCAATGACGAGAGATGCTTCTTGGCGTCGGCCTCAAGCTTGATCAGATCGGCGCGCGACACCCCCACTTCCAAAACGCCGCGTACTGGATTGGCGGCATTATGGCAGGACTGGCATTGCTCCTCGTTTTTCAAAACATAATAAGAGAACATGACGGGGGTTTCTTCCCCATCGACATTCTTGGCCGACCCGTCCAACGTGATGTCGTTGGACCCGCTTTTCACCGCCTTTTCCAAAGACTTCGCCCGCGCACCCTCGATCTTGGTGATGGTTTTTGAAGGGGTGCGTGGTTCGAACATGGTGCTGCCCAGCAGTTTGTTCACGGCGTCGATGGTTTTATTGTCGCTAAACGCGGCGACGCCATCGGCGCGCCACAAATTGATGGTGACGATCGAGGGACTTTCGTGAAGGGTGTCGAGGATATCTTGGGCCGCCGGGGCGTCGCCGCGCATCATGGCGGCCTTAATTAGGGTCACCGCGTTGCTGGTGATGCCCTCACGCTTGCCGAGCAGGAATTTACTTTCGCCTTGATATTTGCCGGTCTCCTCGGCTTCGATCAACTTGTGGGTCTTGGAGAGGTTATCTTCCTTGGCTGTTAGGGAGGTTTTTAGAAGTTTGAGAATTTGGCCGTCTTTGTCGCTAAGCGCCTTGCGTGTCGTGGCGACGACGGAATTCATTTCCTTGGAGACTTTGTGGGAAATGTATTTATTGACTGCAATGTCGGCCACCGAAGCGATACCGAGCAACAGGACGATCGCAAAAATAATTTTTGCGCTTAAGGAACCGAGATAACGCATCGGCAGGACCCCTCATTAATCAATGGATTTTTGGGATCATAGTCCCTAATTCGCAAAAACGGCAAGAAAGGGTTAATTTTTTATAAACAAACGTGTTTTGTAATTAAAAATTGACACTTTAAGGCGAGATGGAAAGCAAAAACGGACGGTCATGGGCGGACGCGCGCGGACGGTTCCGGCAAGATAACGGCAGGCGGCGCGGGCATGGTCGAAAGGTGGACATTGTTGGGCGGGCGGATCAATCCCCGGCGCTGCCGTCACCGCGATAAGTGCCCCCGGCGACGGTGGTCAATGCCCGCTGAATGGCGACCGGAGATCCCATGATGTTAAGAAAGCTGTGGTCGCCCATCATCGACAAGTCGGGAAAATCTATGGCGATGCGAAAGCGCGCCGACAGGGCGTAGGCCTTTTTCTCCGACACTAAAATTTCATAAGGAAGGTGGGCGGTCGAGCGCAGGGGCTTAAAATCGATTTCCTTCATGATATAGTGATCGTCCTGCTGATCGCTATTGCCGCCATGGCCCTTCATGGCGACGCCGAAGACGGTTTCGTTTTTTCCGGGAATGTCGATGCGATAGACCTTGCTGACACCCGACAGATGCGCAGCGAGGTTTTTTTCGATTCGTGCCGTCATCTCGCCATAGCTGGCCGCGCCACCGAGGATGAGAGGGTCGTCGAAATAGGGCATCGTAAACATATAGTGGTAGTGGTTCAGGGCCTTCGCGCTGAGGCCGTCTTTGGGGCCAAATTCTTTTTGCGCCCCCAGGGCGTGGGCGAGGGCGTCGCCGGCGAAGGCTAGATCGGACTTCATCCGGTACGCCGCCGCCATGTATCTGGGGTTGGTGTAGGCGACCTGAACCTGTCCGCCAAGCGTGGTGATGGAGACGCGCTGCGCCGCCCCATAGCCGCCAAATTTCGACAGGCCCGCCGCCCGTTTTAAGGCCGTATTGGTGACGGCGACGATCGTCGCGCCGGAATACGGGGTATAGGTGCCGACGATTTCGAAACCGGCGGCGCTTAACTTGGACGACACATCCTGGACAATTTGGTCGGGCTCGCCCGGTCCCTCGGAGGCGAGAACGAACGGTTTCATTTTTTCCGCCCCGGTATCCGCCTGTGTCAGAGCGGCGTTGAAAACCAGAGCGGCGCTGAAAAAGAGCAAGACGGCGACGTTAAGCCCACACATGGCGCGCCCGAAAGCCGCGCGGCGCGCGCGCCCACGGCAGGTGGCGCGGCGCGACGGATTGGGCGTCTGGTTGCGATGTGACATATCTGAATTCCCCCTCAGGATTCCCGGATTTTTCCAGGCTTCTCATTAACCAGGCTTTTCATTATTGGTCGCGGCGCACGCCGCGATCCCCCCGCAGGGTATCATACGGGACAGATACCCCTAAGGGGTAGTACAATGCGCCCACACCCGCAATGGATGTGATTTTTTCACGCTCTTTTGTCTCGTGTTCGGGGTGTCTCGTATTCGGGGCCGGGATATGTCGCGGGGGGGCGTCAAACGTCGCGGGTCTCGCGCCGTTTGCGCGCCCGGGGATGGGCGGCGTGATAGACGGTGCTGATCCGGGTGGCGTCAACACTAGTGTAGCGCTGGGTCGATGATAAGGACGCATGGCCGAGCAATTCCTGAATGGTGCGCAGATCGCCGCCGCCGGCAAGTAGGTGTGTGGCGAAGCTATGGCGTAGGGCATGCGGGGTGGCGCTATCGGCGAGACCTAAATAAGCGCGCAGTTCACGCATCCGCCGTTGCGCCACCGCGGGGTTGAGCCGCTTGCCACGCACGCCGAGAAACAGGGGGCTTTGGTCGCTCGCATTATCCCCACGCCAGGGGCAGGCGGCGATGTAGGCGGCGACGGCCGTCTCGACGGCGGGCAAAATGGGGACCAAACGGTCTTTGCCGCCTTTGCCGCGGATCATCATGCTGTCCCCGCGCGGCGCTTGGTCGCGGTTGAGCGCCAACGCCTCTCCCAAGCGCAGGCCACAGCCGTAAAGAAGAGTCAGCAGGGCGGTGTCGCGTTTGGCGACCCATGGAAGGTCGGCGAGATCGCCAACCGCGTCCAGCGATTCCAAGGCCTCGTCCTCGGACAGGGCCTTGGGAATCGATTTTGGGATCTTGGGGGTGCGTATGGTTTTCAGCGCGGCGTTGGCGCCGAGACCGGTTTTTTCCAGATGGCGGAAAAAACCGCGCACCGTGGATAGCGCCCGCGCCGTCGAAGTGCGCGACAGGCCGCGCATCGCCCGCCCTGCGAGCCAACTGCGAAAATCCGAACTCTTGAGCCGCGCCAAGTCTCCAACGCCGGGTTGATATCCTAGATGTTCGGTAAGAAACGTCAAAAATGCCGCGATATCGCGTTGGTAGGCATCCAGGGTGTGGGGCGACGCCCGTCTCTCGTCGGCGAGCCATCCTCGCCATCCGGCGATGGCTTGCACGAGAGCGGGTTCGGCGTTGTATATCATGATCTTACCCGTACCTTGTGATATCCCGCGGGGTTTATTAGGCTAAATCATCGCGCTCAGGCCGCCTGGCGGAGTATTTGTTCGCATTTACGTTCGACGATACGCGCCAAAAAGCCCAGAAGTTCGGTGCCTTGACCGGGATAAAATGCGCCGACGCTACGTGAACCCAGGGCGAGTATGCCGGGCGGCGTGTGCGCGCCCGCATTGAGCCGCGCCACCCCCGCCGAGCGGACCAAGGTGGACGCCGGACCAAAGAGGGCGCCGTTGTCGCTGATGTCGCTGATCAAGCGGGCGCTTGTTCCCCCGCCCAAGGTTTCATCGCCATAACCAGCCCCGAAACGCCCAATTCCGGAAGTCAGAAAAAGTGGTGATAAGGGACGTTCGGCGTCGTTCGGATGAAGCTCGAAGCCGATGGTCGCGGCATCGACGTTCAAGATGAGCGGCAGATCCTCGGCGATGGTGCGCGCCAATTGCTCCAGGTCGTCGGCGCCGAGCAGCGAGAGGGCGGCGGTATGCGTGCGCGCCTGGTGGGACATGTTGGTGCGGCTGGTTTCGATAACGTCTTGAGCGCACGAGGACAGATTTTCGATTTCCTCGCGCAGGCGCGACAACAGGACCTGCTGCATATCGACGACGCCCCCTCCGCCGTCGCCCCAGCGTGCTTTGATGTCGGCGCTGACCAAAAGTTCCGGATAGGCGGATAAAAAATGAGGATGTTTACGCAAGTAGGCGAGGACGTCGTCCTCGGTGATGGATTCGCCTCGATCCACGCCCGCCTGTCCTTCACGTTCACCGTTCATAGTTCCTCCGTAGTGAAATAAAGCCCCAATTTGCCCCCGTCGCCTTGAAAGTCCTTTCACGACAATGGGCGGATGCGGGTAAAGTGTACGTCATGATGGATTCATCCGCCAGTTCGACGATACCCGCGCCACCGAAACCCGCGGGATCTTTTTGCGCCGGGGCGCGGGTGCGCGTCGTGCTCGCGCTGCCGGTCGGTGCGGGCTACGACTACCGGGTCGCCGCGGGGATGACGTTGTCCGTCGGCGATTTCGTCAAGGCGCCGTTTGGGAAACGCCGTCTCGTCGGGGTCGTCTGGGGGACGGCTACGGGGGACGTCGCCGAGGAAAAAGTGAAGGACGTCGCGGCCATCATGCCGACGCCGGCGATGCCCGGCGAACAGCGCCGGTTTCTCGAATGGGTCGCCGCCTACACGCTATCGCCCTTGGGCGCGGTGTTGAAAATGGCGCTCAGCGTCCCCGAGGCGCTGGAGCCGCCGAGGGAAAGCCTTGTTTATGTTCTTAACGCGCGAAGTCGTTGGCCGGAAGCGCCGCGCTTGAGCCCGGCGCGCCGGCGTATTATCGCTCTTTTAGACGATGCTCCGGCAATGCGCGCCGCCGATATTTCCCACGAGGCCGGCTGCTCGGCGTCGGTGCTGCGCGGACTTGTTCAGGCGGGGATCGTGCGTGGATACGCCGCCCCCGTTCCCGAACGGACCTTCGCGGTTCCCGATCCGGATCGGCCCGCCCCGGCGCTGAACCCGGACCAGCGCCGGGGCGCCGATGTCCTGGCCGAGCGGACGGCGGCGGACGCGTTTTCGGTTGTGGTCGTGGATGGGGTTACCGGATCGGGGAAGACGGAAGTCTACTTCGAGGCGATCGCCGCCGCGCTGCGTCGGGGACGTCAGGTTCTGGTGCTGCTGCCCGAGATCGCTTTGGGCGCCCAATGGCTGAGGCGTTTCGAGGCGCGATTCGCCGCCGCGCCGGCGCAGTGGCATTCGGATCTGAGCGCCGCCCGGCGTCGGGAAACCTGGCGCGCCGTGGCCGATGGGCGGGCGCGGGTGGTGGTCGGCGCGCGTTCGGCGCTGTTCCTGCCGTTCTGCGATCTGGGGTTGATCGTTATCGATGAAGAGCACGACAGCGCTTTCAAACAGGAAGAAGGGGTCATTTACCACGCCCGCGACATGGCCGTGGTGCGTGGACGGATCGGCGGCTTTCCCGTGATTCCGGTTTCGGCGACGCCATCGTTGGAAACGCTGGTCAATATAGAGTCCGGGCGCTACGAACAAATCGCGCTGCCGACGCGTCATGGCGACGCACTGCTGCCCGATGTCGGCCTGATCGACATGAGGAAAGAACGCCCCGGCGCTCAAAAATGGATATCTACCGAATTGCGCGAGGCCGTCGCGCGTACCTTGGCTGCGGGCGAGCAGGCTTTGTTGTTTTTGAACCGTCGGGGATATGCGCCGCTAACCCTGTGTCGAACATGTGGACACCGAATGCAGTGCCCGGGGTGTAGTGCGTGGCTGGTCGAACATCGCAGCCGTAAGCGCCTGTTGTGTCATCACTGCGGTTTTTCAATGGCGCGTCCCGTCCGGTGCCCGGCCTGTGACGATGAAGACACCATGGTGGCCTGCGGGCCGGGGGTCGAACGTCTCGCCGAAGAAGCTCGCGAAATCTTTCCCGACGCGCGCATCGCCTTGGCCAGCAGCGATACCTTGACCGGGCCCCAGGCCGCTTTCGATTTAGTGCGCCGCATTGAAGACCATGCGGTGGATATCGTCATCGGCACCCAGGTCGTCGCCAAGGGGTATCACTTTGCGTTGTTGACGCTGGTGGGGGTGATTGATGGGGATGTCGGGCTGATGGGCGGCGATTTGCGTGCCGGAGAAAGAACCTACCAGTTGCTCAGTCAGGTTTCCGGTCGCGCCGGACGGGCGGCGCGGGCGGGGCGGGTCTTGATGCAGACATACCTGCCCGATCATCCGGTCATGACGGCTTTGGTGAACGGTGACCGCGCGGCCTTCCTGTCCGCCGAGAAAGATGGCCGTAGGGCGACCCACATGCCGCCTTACGGGCGACTGGTGGCGCTGATCGTTTCGGGCCGCGACGCACGAACGGTGGACGCCATGGCTCAGCGCCTGGCGCGATCGGCGCCATCGAGCAAGACCATTCAGGTGCTTGGTCCGGCGCCCGCGCCGATGGCGTTTTTACGGGGGCGACATCGCCGGCGTCTTTTGCTTAAGGCGCGCAAGGAGGTTCGCGTGCAGACGGTTGTCGCCGCCTGGTTGCGAAGCGCGCCCGCCATGGCGGGCGTGCGGGTGCAAATCGATGTCGATCCGATGAGCTTTTTTTAAGTCCGCCGACGTGGCGACACGCGTCTTTGGAGACTCAAAAGAACGGCATTCACCCATACGGTATCTTTACCGTCGTCGCGTTTTGGCGGCGTTGACGTTGGATAAATTAAAAGAACGGCTTTTTATGGCAATTCCCTTATATGCGAACACACTATAACATATTGATGTATTAATATTTATTAGCATTTTGCGTCTGCTCACGTGTCGGGTTGCCAGGGGGTGTCTTGTGTGCTAGATAATGCCCGCTTTCACGGCGGGGGAAATAACCCGGCGTACACGGTATCGCGGGGGTGCGGGGGAAGTTCCCTGTTACGTTTTGCGAAGTCATTAATTAAGTCGGGGATCATCCCAGGTGTCATCCGAAACCACAGGCGCTACCGGTTTGGCGGCTCGATACGCGGCCGCTTTGTTCGATTTGGCGAAACAGGCCGAAAAGCTGGATGCCGTCGCGGACGATATGCGTTCGTTGTTGGCGATGATCGACGATAGCGCCGACCTGCGCCGACTGATTTCATCGCCGGTTATCGCTCGCGCCGATCAGCGTTCCGCGATCTCGGCGTTGCTCGAAAAGGCGGGGGCCGACGATTTGGTCCGCCGTTTCGTGATCATCGTTGTCGAAAATCGGCGTCTCGCCATTCTCGCCGCCGCGGCGCGCGCGTTTCTTTCCCAGTTGTCGGAAAGCCGCGGTGAGGTGCGTGCGCTCGTGACCTCCGCCAAGGAACTCAGCGATAAACAGCGCCAGGCGATCGCCGGCGCGTTGAAGAAAGTGACGGGGGCCGACGTCTCCGTTCAATCCCATGTGGATGGCGACCTGTTAGGCGGTTTGATCGTGAAGATCGGATCGCGTATGGTCGATACGTCCCTTCGTACCAAGTTGCAGCAAATGCGCCTCTCCATGAAAGGTGTGGGTTAATGGATATCCGGGCCGCGGAAATTTCCGCAATCATCAAAGATCAAATCGCCAATTTCGGAACCGAGACGGAAGTCGCCGAGGTCGGTCAGGTTCTTTCCGTCGGCGACGGTATCGCCCGCGTTTACGGGTTGGATAACGTCCAGGCCGGTGAAATGGTCGAATTCCCCGGCGGCATCAAGGGGATGGCGCTGAACCTCGAAGAAGACAACGTCGGTATCGTCGTCTTCGGCGGGGAAACCGGAATCAAGGAAGGCGATACCGTCAAGCGCACGGGATCCATCGTTGACGTTCCCGTCGGCAAGGGGTTGTTGGGGCGCGTCGTCGATGCGCTGGGCAATCCGATTGACGGCAAGGGACCGCTTGAAGATGTCGTGCGCACCCGGGTCGAGGTCAAGGCGCCTGGTATTATTCCGCGTAAATCGGTGCACGAGCCGATGCAGACCGGGATTAAGGCGATCGATTCCCTGATCCCCGTTGGGCGTGGTCAGCGCGAATTAATTATCGGCGATCGTCAAACCGGCAAGACGGCGGTGATCATCGACACCATCATCAACCAAAAGGTCACCAACGACGCCGCCGAAAATGACGGTGAAAAGTTGTTTTGCATCTATGTCGCCGTCGGACAAAAGCGTTCGACCGTGGCGCAATTGGTCAAGACGCTGGAAGAAAACGGCGCGATGGCGTATTCCGTCGTCGTCGCCGCGACCGCGTCCGACCCCGCGCCGATGCAGTTCTTGGCGCCATATACCGGTTGCGCCATTGGCGAGTTTTTCCGCGATAACGCCATGCACGCGGTCATTTTTTACGACGATCTGTCGAAACAGGCGGTGGCCTACCGTCAGATGTCCTTGTTGCTGCGCCGGCCTCCGGGACGCGAGGCTTATCCGGGTGACGTTTTCTACTTGCATTCGCGCCTGTTGGAGCGCGCCGCGAAGATGAACGACGATCTTGGTGCGGGGTCGCTGACCGCATTGCCGGTGATCGAGACCCAGGCCGGTGACGTTTCGGCGTATATCCCGACCAACGTGATCTCCATCACCGACGGCCAAATTTTCCTTGAGGCCGAGTTGTTCTACAAGGGCATTCGACCCGCCGTGAATGTCGGCTTGTCGGTTTCTCGCGTCGGTTCGTCGGCTCAGATCAAGGCGATGAAGCAAGTCGCCGGGTCGATCAAGTTGGAACTGGCGCAATATCGCGAGATGGCGGCGTTTGCGCAGTTCGCCTCCGATCTCGATCCCGCGACTCAGAAATTGCTCGCCCGCGGCGCGCGCCTGACCGAGCTGTTAAAGCAGCCTCAGTATACGCCACTGCCGGTCGAAGAGCAGGTGGTGTCGATTTTCGCCGGCGTCAAAGGCTATCTCGACGGTATCGCCGTGAACGATGTCAATCGCTTCGAGCACGCCTACCTTGGCGAAGTGCGCACGAAAGGCGAGGACATCCTGCAGGCGATCCGCGAAGAAAAGACGTTGAGCGAGGAAACGGAAAGCAAGCTGAAGGCGCTTCTCGACGATTTCGTCAAGACCTTCGCCTAATCTTGCCGTCGAGCCTTGAATTGAATAGAAACCAGCAGACGGGACAGGCCTGATGCCGAGTTTGAAGGACCTCAAAGTCCGCATCAATAGCGTCAAATCGACGCGTAAGATCACGTCGGCCATGAAAATGGTCGCGGCGGCCAAGTTGCGCCGCGCCCAGGAAGCCGCCGAGGCCGCGCGCGCCTACTCCCTGCGCATGGATCGAATGCTGGGTTCCTTGGCGTCGTCGTTTAAGGGCGTCGATGGCGGCCCGGCATTGTTGTCGGGATCCGGGCGCGATCAGACCCACTTGATCGTGGTGTGCACATCCAACCGGGGCCTGTGCGGCGGGTTTAACGCCACCATCGTTCGCGATGCGCGGCGTATGATTGCAGAGCTCAAGGGGGCGGGGAAAGACGTCAAGCTGTTGTGTGTCGGAACCAAGGGACGCGGCATGCTGAAACGGGACTTCGGCGACGATATTGTCGAAACCCTGGGCGAGATCGGCAAAAAAGGCGTGACTTATGAAGAAGCCGACTCCCTCGCCCAGAAGGTGACGGTCATGTTTGAAAATGGCGACTTCGATGTCTGTCACGTTGTTTTCAACCGGTTTCAATCGGCGATGACCCAGGTCGTCACCCGTCAGCAATTGATCCCTTTCATGCCGGGTGACGATGCCGCCGATGCGCACGCGAAAGACAACGGCCCCGTCGCAAGTTATTTATATGAACCCGACGAGAGCGAAATCCTGGACGCCCTCTTGCCGCGCAATCTCGCCGTACAGTTTTTTCAGGCTCTGCTTGAAAATTCAGCTTCCGAGCACGGCTCACGGATGACGGCGATGGACAGCGCGTCGCGTAACGCCAGCGATATGATCGATGGTCTGACGTTGACCTTCAACCGCACCCGTCAGGCCTATATCACCAAGGAACTGATCGAAATCATCTCCGGCGCGGAAGCGCTGTGACGACTATCGACGCCGAAACGCGTTAAGGAGCATCAAGCGATGGCGAATAAAAATATGGGTACAATTACGCAGGTCATGGGCGCCGTCGTTGACGTGCGGTTTCCCGATAGTCTTCCCGAAATTCTCAGTGCCTTGCACACCGAGAACGGCGACAAGACCTTGGTTCTGGAGGTGGCGGCGCACCTCGGCGGAAACGTCGTGCGCACGATCGCCATGGACTCCACGGACGGCGTTCAGCGCGGCGCTCAGGTGATCGACACGGGCTCCGCCATCCAGGTTCCCGTCGGTCCCGAAACCTTGGGGCGGATCATGAACGTGATCGGCGAGCCTGTGGATGAACGTGGCCCGATCGTCACCAAGATGAAGGCCCCGATCCATGCCCCGGCGCCGCCGTTCGTCGAACAATCCACCGAAACCGAAATGCTGGTCACCGGGATCAAGGTTGTCGATCTGATCGCACCGTACGCCAAGGGCGGTAAGATCGGCTTGTTCGGCGGCGCGGGCGTCGGCAAGACAGTGTTGATCATGGAATTGATCAACAATATCGCCAAGGCGCACGGCGGTTATTCGGTGTTCGCCGGCGTCGGCGAACGCACCCGCGAAGGCAACGACCTGTACCATGAAATGATCGAATCGGGCGTTATCAAACTCGACGGCGAAGGCTCCAAGGCCGCCCTGGTTTACGGCCAGATGAACGAGCCGCCGGGGGCGCGCGCGCGCGTCGCTCTGTCCGGTCTGACCCAGGCGGAATATTTTCGCGACCAAGAAGGCCAGGACGTGCTGTTCTTCGTCGATAACATCTTCCGTTTTACCCAGGCCGGTTCCGAGGTTTCGGCGCTGCTTGGGCGTATTCCCTCGGCGGTGGGCTACCAGCCGACCCTGTCCACCGACATGGGTATGATGCAGGAACGCATCACCTCGACCAAGAAGGGTTCGATCACCTCGGTCCAGGCGATTTACGTGCCCGCCGACGATTTGACCGACCCGGCGCCGGCGACCTCGTTCGCCCACCTCGACGCGACCACGGTTCTGTCGCGTCAGATCGCGGAATTGGGCATTTATCCGGCGGTCGATCCGCTCGATTCGACATCGCGCATTCTCGACCCCAGGGTGGTTGGCGAGGAGCACTATAACGTCGCGACAAGCGTTCAGCGGATTTTGCAGACCTATAAATCCCTGCAAGACATCATCGCCATCTTGGGCATGGACGAACTGTCCGAGGAAGACAAATTGGTGGTCTCGCGGGCACGCAAAATTCAGCGCTTCTTCAGCCAGCCGTTCCACGTCGCCGAGGTGTTCACCAATACGCCGGGCACCTTGGTTAGCCTGGAAGACACCGTTAAGGGCTTTAAGGGAATCGTCGATGGTGATTACGATCACCTGCCCGAGGCGGCGTTCTATATGGTCGGTTCGATGGACGAAGCCCTTGAGCGGGCGAAAAAAATGGCCGCCGAAGCGGCATAATCGCCGGGCGGGTAGGAGCTATGTCAATGGCCGAAACGGTCGAATTTGAATTGGTCTCGCCACAAAAGCTGTTGAAATCACAGCCGGTCGATATGGTCGTCGTGCCCTGCGCCGAGGGCGATATCGGCGTGCTGCCTGGGCACACGCCGTTGATCGCCACGGTTCGTCCGGGTGTCGTCGATATTCACGATGACGGCAAGGTCGCCGAGCGAATTTTCGTCGCCGGCGGCTTTGTCGAGGTGACGGCGGTGCGCTGCACGCTTCTGGCGGAAGAGGCGATCGCCATCGCCGACATCAACCGCGCGGACGTCGAAGAGCGTCTTAAGGCAGCCAACAAGGCCCGCGAAGATGCGGCCGACGCCGCCGAAAAAGCCAGCGCCGAAACCGGCATCGAAACCTTGGAAGCGATGCTCGAAGCGATGGAAAGCGTCGTTCATACCCACTGATCGCTCGTTCATGGGCGCCGCGACGCCCTCGCGCCGACGCAAGGATGGTTGCTCGGGGGCCGTTCGGGGTCGCTCGGAGAGGAGTCACGCCCTATCCTATGGGGGAGAGGGATACGGTCACCTTCCCCGGCTCCCGGGTCATAAGCCGCAGCCTCGCCGCCGGTCAGGTTCGGCCTTGAATACGTTTGAGGAAATTTTCCTGAGAGAAAAGAGCGCCGCCATCGTGAAGGGTCCTTCATGAGGCATGTTTGTGCGCCTGGCAAGACGCGCCCCGCCGCGAGGGTACGGTGACGCCGATGTAGGGGGCGTACTGCTGGTCGGCGCGTAAAATGTGCTTTGTCAGCCAATCGCGCAGGAATTCCAGGACCTCATGAATATTGATGGCGTTCGGGTCTTGCTTGTACAATGCGGAAATATTGGCGACCGTTTTTGAAATTTCTCTGTGGGTTTTGATGTGTTCTTGCGTGTCGGGGTACTCACTGTCGATGAACAGACTTTCCTCACGCTCGAAGTGGCGATTTACGTAATCGTTCAGGCATGAAATCGTTTGTGAAATTTCTTCTTGGGTAAAGCCGTTATCGACACGGCTGAACAACTCGTTGGTGATGTTGATAAGCATTTGATGGTCAAAATCAATGAGTGTATGGCCAACCAGATATCCATCATCCCATTGAATGAACATATGCGTCCCCCCTATCGTCTTTAAACATTAAAACCATTAAAAAAATATGGTCATAAATTATACACAAAAGCAATGCAAAGTTGTCATATTTCTGACCATAAATACGGTCGTAAAAACAAAACGAAAATGAAAAAGGGGCTCGGGAAGGCGCACTCATTCTTGCTTGATGGGGAATGGGGTATTTTGGAAAAAATGAGGGCGTGGGGGTGTGAATGCAGTCTTTTCCGGGGTCTTCAGTCCCGAACGGGGCGGTCTCGAATGGCGTGTGTTTTGATCTTTGCGTGGCGGGTATGTATGATTCGATTGAGGTCGTTGCCCTATTCTCTTTTTGCGTGTGATCTTATGGGCGGCTTTACCCTAAGCCTAGTGGTTTGAGTTTAACATTTGAGTCCGATGCAATTGGACACAAATGTGTGAAGAAATCAAACTGCAACAAAAAGATAGATAGTGGTCGGCCCGATGGTTCGCGGGAGCGAAACGTCGGAGTCGATCCACTAGGCCCTGCACTCGATTAAGATACGGTAATGGTATGAACGAATTTGTTCACCCGCAAGACGCAAGGACGCAGGAAACCGGATCGGTTTTCAGGTCCTTGTAACACCGCAGAGGGGCAAATATGCGCGACATCATCCACGGCAAAGAAACGCGGCGCCAAAGCTCTTGACCGGGGACGTCACTCCCTCCGCGGGTTTTCCCTGGCGTTCCGTTGCCGTTTCAGCGTCATCTCGTGTTTCACACTTTGGATGCGCGATTTAGGGTCAGGACCTATTCATCTGAAGCGTCTGGCGGAGATGAATTTAAGTGTGGGTTAGGCGGAGAAGCCGCCGCAATGGCCCTCATTGCAAGGATTTTCAAACGACATCCGCGCTTAAATTCATCCCGTCCCGCAGGGATTTGTGAAAAATGCCCCAAGGACGTCGTCGAAGACTTTTGAAAGTGAACGGCACTTCCGGCAAGTCTTCTCCTAGACTTGTGACATTTTTCACAAACCAGACGCATCAGATGAATAGGTCCTGACCCTAGTCCGAACAGCTTTTAAAGCCCTTTTTTACGCATAAAATGGCGAGCGTGGTGGCCTTGTCGATTTCGGTCGGGAGCATTTTTTCCGTCATCGCGTTCAGATCCTTCGCTGCTTCCTTGACGCCCTGCGAGAACGCCAGCATGAACCACATATACGCCTGCTTGTTGTCCTGTTTTCCCGCTTCTCCCGAGGCGTACATCTTGCCGAGGGCGTACTGGGCGTCGGCCTCGCCTTGCTTGGCGGCGGCCAGATACCACTTCGCCGCCGTTTTCACATTCTTGGAGACGCCTACGCCGTTCTCAAAAAACATGCCCAAGAGGCGTTGGGCTGTCGCATCGCCTTGCTTGGCGGCGAGCGTGAACCACTTCACCGCATCCGGGATGTCCTGAGGCGCGCCTTCGCCGCCGAGCGATATCTTGCCTAAGGCAAACTGCGCCTTCATGGAACCGTGGCGCGCGGCGCGTAGATACCATTTTTGAGCCTCTGCGATATCCTTGTTCACCCCTTCACCCGCCTCATACATCGTGCCCATGGCGTACTGGGCGTCGATGTAATTTTGGTTGGCTGCGAGCCGGTACCATTTGGCGGCTTCCTTGATGTCCCGGGGCGCGCCTTGGCCGGTATCGTATAGAATGCCAAGATTGTACTGGGACGCCGCGTTCCCCTGCTTGGCGGCGCGGCGAAACCACAGGATGCTTTTCGCAAGGTCCCGCGGGACGCCATTTCCGCTGTAATACGCCTGGGCCAGATTAAACTGGGCCTCGGCCATACCTTTTTCGGCGAGGGGACGCCATTCTTCTACGGCGATTTTCCAATCCCCCTTTTGCGCGGCATCGAGAGCTTCCTTATAGCCTGCACGGGCCGTATCGAGGGGAAGTAGCGAGAGCATCACGGCAAAAAACAGAATGGGGACGAAAAAGTATCGCATGAGAAATTCTCCAAAAAGTATTATCGGACGCACCGCCGCGATGGGGGCGCGCGACACACGAAATTGAACGATAAAACGTAATGAAAATCAACGATGGCGCGTGGTTGAGGGGCGGCTTCTTGAGTTTAGCGTCCGCCGCCGCCTTTTTTTGTTCCGGCGCGCCCTTTCGCACTTTTTCCCTTGCCCGCCCCGACGCCGCCCGCGCGCGCCGCCCTGGGCGCGACGCCGGCCCGATCGAGGCCCAGTTCGTGGGCTTCGAGGCGGCGGATTTCGTCGCGTAGGCGGGCGGCTTCTTCGAATTCGAGGTCGGCGGCGGCCTGGCGCATGCGTTTGTCCAGATCCTCGATATGGCCGCGCAGGCTTTTGCCGACCCGGTGGGCGTCGCCGGAAACTCCGGTATCGACGGTGACGTAGTCCTGCTCATAGACCGAACCCAGAGCGTCGGCGATGGTTTTTTTAATGCTCGCCGGGGTGATGCCGTGCTCCAGATTGTAGGCGGTTTGCTTCTCGCGCCGACGGGCGGTCTCGTCGAGGGCGTACTTGAGGCTGTCGGTGATCCGGTCGGCGTACAAGATGACCCGTCCCTCGACATGGCGCGCCGCGCGCCCGATGGTTTGCACCAGGGATGTGCGCGAACGCAGGAAGCCTTCCTTGTCGGCGTCGAGGATGGCGACCAGCGCGCATTCGGGAATATCCAATCCCTCGCGCAGCAGGTTGATGCCGATCAACACGTCAAACGCCCCCAGGCGCAAATCGCGGATGATCTCGATGCGCTCCAACGTGTCGATGTCCGAATGCATGTAGCGCACGCGAATGCCGTGCTCGTGCATATACTCGCTTAGGTCCTCGGCCATTTTTTTGGTCAAGGTGGTGACCAGCACGCGCTGCCCGGCGGCGGCGGCGGCCTTGGCCTCGCCGAGCAGGTCATCGACCTGGGTATCGACCGGGCGGATGATGCATTCGGGATCCAACAGACCGGTCGGTCGGACGACTTGTTCGATGATCACGCCCGCCGTGCGCTCCAGCTCCCACGGACCGGGCGTGGCGGAGACGAAAATGGTGTCGGGGCGCATCCGATCCCACTCGTCGAACTTCAGCGGCCGGTTATCGACGCACGACGGCAGGCGAAACCCGAACGAGGATAAGGTGGTCTTGCGGTTGAAATCGCCCTTGTACATGGCCCCGATTTGGGGCACGGAGACGTGGCTTTCATCGACCACCATCAGCGCGCCGGCGGGCAGATATTCGAACAGGGTCGGCGGCGGCTCGCCGGGGGCGCGCCCGGTCAGGTAGCGCGAATAATTTTCGATGCCGCTGCAAAACCCCGTGGTTTCCAGCATTTCCATGTCGAAGGTCGTGCGTTCCTGGAGGCGTTGGGCCTCCAACAGCTTACCCTCGCGCACGAAGGCGTCGAGTTGGTCCTTTAACTCGGTCTTGATCTTGGGGATCGCCTGGATCAGGGTCGGGCGCGGCGTGACGTAGTGGCTGTTGGGATAAATCGTGATGGTTTCAAGATCGGCGTTTTTTTCGCCGGTCAGCGGGTCGATTTCATAGATCGCCTCCAAATCGTCGCCGAACAGAGAGACCCGCCACGCCCGATCCTCGTAATGGGAGGGGAAAATTTCGACGACATCGCCGCGCACCCGGAACGCGCCCCGCCCGAAGGCGACGTCGTTGCGCTTGTATTGCAGTTCGACCAGGCTGGCGAGCAGGGCGTCCTGATCGACCTGCATCCCGCGCTCTAGCTTGACCACCATGTCGGCGTAGGTTTCCGCCGAACCGATGCCGTAAATGCACGACACCGAGGCGACGATGATGACGTCGTCGCGCTCGAACAGGGCGCGCGTGGCGCTGTGGCGCATGCGGTCGATTTGTTCGTTGATCGAGGCGTCTTTTTCGATGTAGGTGTCGGTGCGCGGAACGTAGGCCTCGGGCTGATAATAGTCGTAGTACGAGACGAAATACTCAACGGCGTTGTGTGGAAAGAAGGCTTTCATTTCGGCGTAAAGCTGGGCCGCCAGGGTTTTGTTGTGGGCGAGCACCAGGGTCGGGCGCTGCACCTGGGCGATGGTGTGGGCGATGGTGAAGGTCTTGCCCGATCCGGTGACGCCGAGCAGGACCTGATCGTGATTTTTTTCGCGCAACCCCTCGACGAGCGCGGCGATCGCCTGGGGTTGGTCGCCCGCGGGGCGGTAATCGGAGATCAACTCGAACGGCTTGCCCCCTTCGGGGCGGGGCGTGTCGTCGTCGGCGAAAGGGCCGGGCAGGATGATCGAGGTGCTCATGGCCCTTTTATAAAGCTTCAAAGACTCCATAGCCAGTACTGCGATGTGCTATGGTGGGCCATGGACGACGAACTTGAACCGGTAAAGGCCTTTTTTCCCGCCACGGCGATGCCCGACGCCGATTGGTGGAACGCCCTGTGGCCCGATCCGCAAGCCGTGGTGCGCGCCCTGGGTGTGGAATCGGGGATGCGCGTCCTCGACCTGTGTTGCGGTGACGGCCACTTCACGGCGGCGCTGGCCGCCGTTGTGGGGCCGCTGGGGCGCGTCTGGGGCGCCGATCTCGACGACGATCTTTTGGACGCGGCGCGCTTGCGGATCGAAAAAAGTGGGGCCGCGGGTTGGGTCGATTGGCGGGTGATGGACGCCTGCGATTTAAAGGATATTGCCGAGGCGCCGCTTGACGCGGTTTTCTTGGCCAACACCTTTCACGGTGTGCCGGACAAGGGAGGGCTGGCGCGCGCCGTCCGGGAGGTGCTCGGGGCGGATGGGGCGTTCATTATCGTCAATTGGCATAAAAAAGAGCGCGAGGAAACGCCGGTCCTCGGCCAACCGCGAGGCCCCCGAGGGGAACTGCGCATGACGCCCGAGCAGACCGTGGGCGTCGTCCTGCCCCAGGGATTTACCCTGCACGGAGTCGTCGATGTCGGGCCGTATCATTACGGGGCGGTGTTCACCAAGCTCCGAGGTCTTTGAAATTCCCGGGAAAGCGGATCGCGCGGGGCGCCACTTCGCTGTTGCGCGTCTTGCGTTCAAAGAGTAGCTTTCCGTCGTCCTGTCAACACCAGCCCAGTAGGTTTCCATTATGGCGTTTATAGCTTCGCGGTTGAGCCGTATCAAACCGTCTCCAACCATTGCCGTTTCCACCAAGGCCGCCGAATTGAAGGCCGCCGGTCGCGATGTCATCGGTCTGGGTGCGGGCGAGCCGGATTTCGATACGCCCGACCACATCAAGCAGGCGGCCAAGGCGGCGATCGACGCGGGGCAGACCAAGTACACCCCGGTCGCCGGAACGATCGAACTGCGCCGGGCGATTTGCGCCAAGCTCAAGCGCGACAACGACCTCGATTACACGCCCGATCAGATCAGTGTGGGTTGCGGCGGCAAGCAAACCATCTACAACGCCTTGATGGCGACCTTAAACCCCGGTGACGAGGTCCTTATTCCGGCCCCCTATTGGGTATCCTACCCGGACATCACGTTGCTCGCCGAAGGGACGCCGGTAATTGTCGATTGTCCGGCTGAGGATGGGTTTAAGCTAACGCCTGAAGTCCTGGAAAAGGCGATTACGCCGAAGACCAAGTGGGTGATCTTGAATTCGCCGTCGAACCCGACCGGCGCCGCCTATTCGCGCGCCGAAATGAAGGCGCTATGCGCCGTCCTGCTGGACCATCCCCAGGTTTGGGTGATGAGCGACGATATTTATGAGTTCATCGTTTATGACGATTTCGAGTTCGTCACGCCGGCCCAGGTCGAACCGCGTTTGTATGACCGCACCTTAACCTTGAACGGGGTTTCCAAGGCCTATTGCATGACCGGTTGGCGCTTGGGCTACGCCGCCGGCGCGGTGGCGTTGATCAAGGCGATGAACAAGGTCCAGTCGCAATCGACGACGCACACTTCGTCGATTTCCCAGGCCGCCGCAATTGCGGCGCTGGACGGCGACCATGACTTTATCGCCCGCAACAACGCCCAGTTCAAGGAACGCCGCGATCTGGTTGTCGAGATGCTGAATGCCGCCGAGGGCCTGTCGTGCCCGACGCCCGAGGGCGCTTTTTACGTTTATCCGTCATGCGCCGGGGTGATCGGCAAGAAAACGGCGGACGGAAAGGTCATCGAAAGCGATGAAGATTTCGTCACCTATCTGCTCGAGAGCGAAGGCGTCGCCGCAGTGCACGGGGCGGCGTTTGGCTTGTCGCCGCATTTCAGGGTGTCTTACGCCACTGCGACGGATATCTTGCGCGAGGCATGCACCCGCATCCAACGGGCTTGCGCCGCACTGCGCTGACGACGGATAATTTTTCTCCGCGGAAAATGAAAATAAAGAGGCGCCGCAAAGGAGCCTCTTTATTTGGCGAAAGCCTTGGATTCGCTCCCTCGCTGGCGTAGGCTTCAGGGAAAGGCGGGCGCGTGGTCCGCCGGTTCTCTTGAAGTGACGTCCGGGGCGCCGGACCCTGTGGTGCGTGACCGCCCGGACGCAGGGAAAGGAGGCAGGCATGAGCGACAAAACGTCTCGTGCGCCCCGCTGCGCGGCTCTGATTGGCCCCTACCTCAGCGGCAAGACGACCCTCTTGGAAAGTTTGTTGCATAGCGCGGGAATCGTCCACCGTAAGGGGTCGGTGCGCGACGGCACGGCGCTCGGCGACACGTTCGCCGAAGCGCGCAAGCGCCAGATGTCCACCGAAGTGAATATCGCGCAGGGCGTATTTCTCGGCGACGCGTGGACCTTTATCGACTGCCCGGGTTCGATCGAACTGGTGCAGGCCGGACGCGACGCCTTGCGGGTGGCCGACATCGCCGTTGTCGTCACCGAGGCGGATCCTGAAAAAGCGCTGATGTTGGCGCCGTACCTGCACATGCTCGACGAAATGGACTTGCCGCATATCCTGTTCTTCAACAAGATCGATAACAACTACAACGGCATTAAGGCCATGTTCGAGGCGGTGCAGGATATCAGCGTCCGTCCGCCGGTGCTGCGTGAAATTCCGATTCGCCAGGGCGACGCCGTCGCCGGCTACGTCGATCTGGTCAGCGAACGCGCGTTTAAATGGCGCGACGGCGCGCCGTCGGATTTGATCTCGATGCCCACCATCGTGGCGGCGCGTGAGGAGAGCGCCCGCGAGGAAATGCTGGAAACCCTGGCCGACTTCGACGACGCCCTGCTGACGGAACTTCTGGAGGACGTCACCCCGTCTCCGGCGGAGATTTACGATAATCTGGCGCGCGATTTGGCCCGGGACGTTGTCGTTCCGGTTTTTTTTGGTTCGGGCGAGCACGACCATGGGGTCAAGCGCCTACTAAAGGCCTTGCGTCACGAAACGCCGGAACCGGATGTTCGGGCGCGGCGCTTGAATGTTTCCGAAGCCGCGAACGCCACGCCCTTGGTTCAGGTTTTTAAAACCGTCCATTCCGGCCAAGGCGGTAAGGTGTCGATGGCGCGGGTCTGGCGCGGCGAAATCCTGGACGGGGCGAGCTTAGGGGGGGATCGGATCAGCGGGGTGTGGTCGGTGATGGGCGCGAAAATGCTCAAGAAAGACGGGCCGGCCGTCGTTGGCGACGTGGTCGGATTGGGTCGGCTTGAGGGGGCGCGTACCGGGGATATTTTGACGTCCTCGGGGGGCATGGCGCAGACGGACGCTCTTTCACCATTGGAGCCGGTCTACGCCCTGGCGCTACGCCCGGCCAATCCTGGGGACGATGTCAAATTGACCGCGGCGTTGGGCCTATTGTGCGCCGAAGACGCGGCGCTGCGGGTCGTCGCCGAGGCGTCAACGGGAGAATTGCTCCTTCAGGGTCAAGGGGACGTCCATTTGGCGATTGCATTGGATACGCTTGGCGATCGTTTCGGTCTCAAGATTGAGGCGACGCGGCCCAGGGTGCCCTATAAGGAAACCGTGCGCAAAAGCGTTACCCGACACGCCCGCCACCGCAAACAGAGCGGCGGGCACGGTGAGTTCGGTGATATCACGGTGGAAATCGCGCCCCTGCCCCGTGGTGGAGGGTTCGCGTTCGACGAACGGATCAGCGGAGGTCGTGTGCCTAAAAAATACATTCCCGCCGTGGAAAACGGCGTTATCGAGGCCTTGCGTAAGGGGCCATTGGGCTTTCCCGTGGTCGATTTGTCTGTGGTTTTGGTGGATGGGCAGCATCACGAGGTCGATAGCTCGGACATGGCGTTTCGCAAGGCGGCGGGGCTGGCTCTGCGCGAAGGCCTGAACGCCTGCGACCCGGTTCTGTTGGAGCCGATTTGCCGAGTCGTGATCGCCGCGCCCAGTCGTTATTCGTCCAACGTGCAGCGCGTCGTTAGCGCCCGGCGTGGGCAAATTCTCAGTTTTAATGCGCGTGAGAGCTGGAGCGGTTGGGATGAAATCGAGGCCTATATCCCACAGGCAAACCTTGACGATCTGATTGTTGACGTGCGTTCGCAAACCGTTGGCGTGGGGACATTGCGCCAGAAATTCGACCACCATCAGGAATTGGTCGGACGCTTGGCCGATGAGGCCTGTCAGGAGCAGGGGCGGGCCTAAAAAAAAGCCGGGCCCAAGGCCCGGCGAAGTCAAAAGGGAGGTCTCACGTCTGGGAGACGCAAAAATCCTGATACGAGGGTCCGTGTCCAAAGGGGGGGAGAAGGACGGGAACACCTCATTGCTGCGTGGCAATATCAAGACGTCCTAATATAAGAAAAAACTGAAATATGTCCAGAAAAAAATTAGGACATTGGAATTGATTGCCGTAAAGGGCTTCCGCGCAGTATGGCGTAGGGTGTATCGGCATGAACGGCTGCCGGGCATGCCATCTCTGGGGAAATTGAGGTGTACGGAGCGGAGAAAAAAAAGGCCGGGCACGAATGCCCGGCGAGTTTAACAGGGAGGCTTCACGTCTAGGAGACGTCGGACCCGTTCAACCCCAGGGAGGAGGAAGGGAACAGGCCCGTGTCGGGCTTGCGCCCGAGGGGTGATGTTGCAATGCAACATCGACAAGAGGGACTATACGTAAATTGACCCTTAGGGGCCAGCCTCTTTGTTGCAGTTCCGTTATGCGTTATGCGCATATCAATAAAAAGTAAAAGAAGAACCGTCATGCGCAATTTTAAGTGTCCCCGTTTGATCGCGAAGTCCTTCGCAAGCGGGCCCGATGCGGCGTGAAATGGGGATGAATAACGCGAAGTTCGATCTGTGGGGGCTTGGGGATGGGGCGCGGGCGGGGGTAAGGCGGCGTCATTCCAAACGCCCATATCGCTCCGAAACGATAACTCTGAGGTTGCGGAAGGCAAAGGTGCAAAAAGATGTCTTCGAGCGCATGATATGCAAATTTTGCATAATTAAACACATTGCACATAATAAAAACGTATAAAATGCCCCTTATTTTTTTGCTGCATTGCAATAAATTATTTTTTTAAGGAACCGTTCTTGGACGCCCCTTATTGGCGCCCATCATCCCTCTATATACGGTTGGGGACGGACACTCACAAGCCGCCCGCAAAGGCGGGCGGCTTGTGAGTCGGGGGGTAAACGAGGCTGGACACAAAGGGGAACTTTCCACGGTCGGGGCGCGTCCCCATTCTGATCCGCCCCACCCCTCGCCAATCACGGAGAGGCGAGACCTAGCCGCGCTGAGGTCTGCTGATTTTCAGGCCGATTTCGGAGAAATAGTGCGCGTGTCCTTTGTGTTCGCTAGAGGTCATTAAGGAGGGGTACGTGCTGGTGCTCGCCACCATGGCGCTTAAGGACTTAGCGTTCGGGTGGATGGCTCCCTGCCTGATTCGCGCAAAATATTGCGCGTGAGTCACGTGCTCGGAAGAGGGCATCAGGGTGCTCTGCCCAGACAAGGCGGCGCCGACGAGGGTGGTATTGTCGCTGGCCAACGCCGGAACGGCGGCAAGAGGCGCGGCGCCGGCGAGGATGGCGATGGTGACAAGGGCGTTTTTTGGGGAGGTTTTCATGATCTCGGTTTCCTTGGGTTGGAGTGAAGGGAAAGCGTCGGAAGGCGCTATAAATTAGATATACATAATATACATGTTAAATATGAATACAGCCTGAACCGAACATAAATCTATTCTGAATATGCCGATCTTATATAAAATTCTTTATTATCAATGAGTTAAATTGTTTTTAGCGGGTGTTTATATTGCATGTGTCCGGGTTGGTGTATAATCGCAAAAAGTGCAAAAATTGAATTTTGCGCCGTACCGGTGGACGCCAATGGAAGCGGGCGCGAGTCGGCATCTGAGGAACGCTATTTGGGAAGTGGAAGGTCTTGTCGGGGCCTTGGGGGTGCGATCCCGACAGTGAAACGGGAGTCACAATCATGACAACAACCGAGATCTATATATGTCGCGAAGGGCAAGCCCTGGAAGATGGTCAAGTGGAGTACAGCGATAGGATCATTTCCCGCGAAGATGCTGAATCGGACGCCTTCATTCGCTGTTCGGCGCACGGTTGGATCAAAAAGATAGCTTACTATAAGGTCAACGATGCGGGCGATTTTCGAATTTTTTACGCTTACACCAACCCCAACGTTCTCCCCGAGGGAAGGCCACAGGCCTCGAAAAACGCCGTGGGTAAGTCGGCACGGGTAAATAAGAAAAAGATCAAGCAAAAGAATACGCTATGGCGGAAGTTGGCCTTTTGGAGCAGGGCGCGGCGGCGCTAAGTTTTTCGTCCGCCCCACGCTCGTGGTTTGCATCTCCTCGATGGGGCCGGCGGCGCGCGTCGTTATAGGGCTAAGGGCGCGCTCTCGCGAGAGAGTGTGTGGGAGGGACGTTTTTCCCAAATGAGATCCGTTTGGATGGGAGCAAAAAAACCATAAAAAATAATAAGATGAAATTGTATATTAGATTTATTTAATTTTAAGTTGCAAATGTGCTGTTAAATCGCCACCTTAGTGATGAAGCTTGCCCTCGCCGTTGGGATGATGGTGTTCGCTCCGCGACGCAGCGAGGGATTTTTGCTTGTGTGAGCCGGCTAATTGAACGGCCGTTGGGTGATGACGTGGATGTTTGTCCCTGGGGGCAAGCATTTTGGACACCCCGGACAATAACGCCAGGGATAAAGAATCCCTGAAGATGGAGGCGATGATGGAATTAAACGTTGATGGTGAAGGATTTCTTGTCAACCGTGATGACTGGTCACCGGAAGTGGCGAAGCAAATCGCCGCGAACGATGGCCGTGAGCTGACGCAAGAGCACATGAATTATATCTTGGAGGCGCGCCGCATATTCGAGGAAAACGCGACGGTGCCGCCGATTCGGAAATTCACCAAAGTCATGGGCGTGGACAAGAAACAGCTGTTCGATACCTTTGAAACGGGCCCTATGAAGTTGATCTGCAAGTGGGGCGGGTTGCCCAAGCCGACGGGGTGTGTGTAAGGCCTTATTTTTCGAGGCGCTGGGATGCAACCCATCCCCCGCCATTGCGCCGCCGCGTTATAAGATCAAAAAGGCGCGCGACCTTCGAGAAAAAAACAACGCCGCCTTTATCACGAAGGCGGCGTTGTGCCGACTTTGGTTTCGCCGTGGGGTATTTCGGGGCCGATTCATTGTCGGCGACCTAGTGGATCGACTCCGACGTTTCGCTCCCGCGAACCATCGGGCCGACCACTATCTATCTTTTTGTTGCAGGTTGATTTCTTCACACATTTGTGTCCAATTGCATCGGACTCAAATGTTAAACTCAAACCACTAGGCGATTTTCACGGAAATTTCATTCTAAAAGCATGAAAATTTTCTGAAAACACCTTGTGTTCCTGTGCGGCAACGCCCCGCCCCGGCGTGAAAACGATGGAACCAGGTAGGGCGAAAGGCCGTTTCCCGGGCGGTTAGTCCTCGGGGGTTCCCCCGTCGCCATTCATGCCGCCGTTTTTGTGCTCCATCTCATTGTCTTGTTCCATGTCCTGTCCCATGCCTTGATCCATCTTAGGCATGTCCGTTTCCTTGGCGTCGCCGTTTGAATCGGAACAGGGTTGGCCTTGCACGCAATCGGACTGTGAATCCATCATGCCATTTTGACCGTCTTCCGTTTTGTTTCCATTTCCCTGATCTTCAGCCATGGCGATGTTGGAGGAGAAAAGAGACGCCCCTCCCGCGTTCATTTTGAGAGGAATTACGCCAAGCAGGGGTACGAGAAAAGCGATCTTAAGAAGGTTGGCCGTATATGTCCGCGCCATGATGAGCATACTCCCGTAATACTCGAGTTTTAGATTCGCAATCCTCATCCCAAATCGAGGGAATATCAAGTGGATTTCGCGATCCACGCCTTCAGGGGGCCGGCGGCCATCGCCCCCGATACACGGGCGTTTTCCCGTCCGTTTTTAAACAGAATCAGGGTTGGAATGCCGCGAATGGCGTAATCACCGGCAAGCTTTTGTTCCTCGTCGGTGTTGACCTTGAGGAAGCGCACGGCGGGCTCCAATTCGGCGGCGACTTGCTTGAATACCGGATCCATGGCTTTGCAGGGGCCGCACCACGCCGCCCAAAAATCGACGACGACGGGAATTTTTGTCTTGGCGATGTGAACTTTGAAGTCTGCCCCGGAAACCATGATCGGCTTGGCGCGATAGAGTTTCGCGCCGCAAACGCCGCACTTGGCCATCGCGGCGGGCTTATCCGCCGGAACGCGGTTCGCCTGCGTGCACTCGGGGCATACGATTTGATAAAGGGGCGCGGACATGGATGGGCCTTTTCGTCGGGGTGTCAGAGGATCGTTCGAAAAAAATATAGCCTACGCAAGGCGCATGGCAAGGGGGCTACCGGGACGAACGCATCCGGTCCAGGCGTAGACGGTGGCGGCCGTCGCTTAGTCGGCGCACCGCCAGGGCGACGGCGCCCAAGACTCCAAGGCTGGTCGATCCGGCGAGCAGGAACATGATTAAAATCTGATACTTGACCGCCTCGCCTGGATCGACGCCGGCTAGAATTTGACCGGTCATCATGCCGGGCAGTGAAATAATTCCCGCCGCCGACATGGCGTTGACGATCGGCATCATGCCTGCGCGCGCCGCGTCGCGGACCAGGGCCGACAAGGCGAGATAACGGCTGTGGCCCAGCGTGAGGCGGGCCTCGATGGCGTCTTTTTCGCGCAGGGCGGTGCTAAGCAAGCGTTCCAGGGCGATCGAGATGGCGTTCAGGGTGTTGCCCAAGATCATGCCCAGCAGCGGCAGGGCGAAGCGGGGGTCGAACCAGGGGTCGGGGCGGATGGCGCTGAGCAGGGCGACGGTCGTGACGATGGTCGCTGCGGTCATCATCGACGAGGTCCCGATGACGTAGGCCCACGGTCCGGTAAATCTATGGTGCTGACGCGCGACGATTTCCCGCCCGGCAAGCAAGATCATCACCAATGCCGCCGCCGTCGTCCACAACGGCGACACCAGGGAGAAGAGGATTTTCAGAACCATCCCGATCAGCGTCAGTTGCACTGCGGCGCGTATGGCGGCGATCGCCAGATTGCGCGCGATGTTCAGCCTTAAGATAACCGACAATCCGCCGGCTAAAACCAACAGCCCCGAGGCTATCGCCAGATCGACGTAACTCAATGCGATATAGGGGGCGGAGGTCATTGCGGGGCCTCCGAAGGCGGATGTTGCTTCGTTCCGCCGCGCAGGCCGCGATGATCGACGGTCAATGTTCGGGTGGCGAAGCGCCGGGCCTGCGCTTTGTCGTGGGTGACGCAAACGATGGCGTTTCCAGCGGCGGCGTACGCCTTCAAAACCGCCTCCACCCTTAACGTCGCGCCATGGTCAAGCCCGGAGGTCGGCTCGTCGAGCAGGAGGACGTCGGGGGTGTTCACCAACAGGCGCGCGAGGGCAAGGCGTTGACGTTCGCCGCTTGACAATCGCCCGACATCCCAATTGAGGGCGGATGTTTCAAGGCCGAGCTGTTCGAACAAGATTTTCGCCGCGCTCCGGGTGTCGGTGGGGAAATGCGCGCCCACGGTCGGCTCCCACCAGCCGGATTGGGCGGCCAGATAGCCTACCCGTCGCCGCCAAATGGGGGCGTCGAGGGTCTCCCTGGAAACATTGTCGAGGTGGACCTCGCCGCTGTTGGGATCGAGATCGGCGATGGCGCGCAGCAAAAGAGACTTGCCGATACCGGAAGGCCCCATCAGAACCACGCGTTCCCCCGGGGAAACGTCGAGATCGAAGGGGCCATAGCCCAGGTGGGTGATGAGGTGCGCGCGTAACATCACTTTGCATTAGCACTGCTTTTCGGGGCGGCAAAGCAAAACCGCGTGCAAGAGGCGAACATATTTGCGCCGCGGGCGTATCGTGAGCATGGCGCGCGGCGGCGGGCGCGTTATACTCGGCCCATGAATTCGCCCGTGCCGCCATCCGCAACGCCGCCCGAAAGTTCGTCCGCGAGACGATCGCAAGGCGACTCCGACCCACGTCGGTTCGCCGATGTTTTTCCCGCGGGGATGCGCGCTCTTGTCGTCGGTGTGCGTGGCGCGGTCATGGTGGATGTTCATGGCGAGGTGCGTAGCCTTTCCTCGGCCCAAGCGCGCCGGACGCTGTCCTCCGGCATAGGGGGGAAACGACCCCATGGGCCGGTTCTTGTTTGCCATGGCCGGGCGACGGCGAAACGGCTCGATCTCGAGACGATCCATGTGTTGGATGTTTTGGAGCTGTTCGCCTTCGTGCGGCCCGCTCGCTTTTGCCTGCCTACCGCGCGGGGTGTCGCTCAGGAACTGGACCTGCCGATCCCCGCGACGATGGCGCGCGAGGCCGAAAGTCTTCTCGGGTCGGCGGCGGCGCTGCTGGGGCAATTGGCCGAAGACGCCCCGCTGCTGGGCCGCGATCTCGCCCCGACGGCGTGGGCGATGAAGCAGGGCGGTTGGCCGTGGGCCGATTATGTCCTGGCGGCGTTGGGCGTGGATCCCGGTCGGGATACCCCGCACACGCGCAATCTTCTCGAAGGGTTCAGGGTCTGGAACAAGCTGAAGGAGTGGGAGGAACGCCCCCCCGAGGGTCCCCCCGGTCATGACGGCGTCGCGCCGGACGAGGCGCGGGCGCGGCTGGATTTTCTTCTGGGGGCGGGCGGTAAGGCGGAGCGCCGCCGGCAGCAATCCGATTACAGCGCCGGGGCCGCCGAAGCCTTCACCCCGATGGCGGCGGAGGGGCGTCCCCACTTTATCCTCGCCGAGGCGGGCACAGGCATCGGCAAGACCCTGGGCTATATCGCCCCGGCCAGCGTGTGGGCGGAAAAAAACGCCGCCCCGGTATGGATCAGCACCTTCACTCGCAATTTGCAACGCCAGCTCGACGGCGAACTGGATCGTCTTTACCCCGATCCCGACGAAAAAAACCGCCACGTCGTGGTGCGCAAGGGCCGCGAAAACTATTTCTGCCTGCTCAATTTCGAAGAGGCGCTCGCCCGCCTGCCCGCCCGTCCACAGGACGCGGTGGCGTTGGGTTTGATGGCGCGCTGGGCGCAATTCACCCGAGACGGCGACATGATCGGCGGCGATTTCCCCGCTTGGTTGGGCGACCTCCTGGGCCGTGCGATGACCTGGGATATGACCGATACCCGGGGGGAATGCGTATATTCGGCGTGCGCGCACTATAAACGCTGCTTTATCGAACATTCCCAACGCCGCGCACGTCAAGCCCGGTTGGTGATCGCCAATCACGCCCTGGTTCTGGCTCACGCCGCGATGATGGAGGCGACGGGCGGGGCACAGCGTGACCCGTCGGCGCCGACGCGCTATGTGTTCGACGAGGGACATCATCTTTTCTCCGCCGCCGACAGCGCTTTTTCGGCGCAGCTTTCGGGACGCGAAGGGGGCGACCTGCGGCGCTGGATACTGGGTGCGGAAGAAGGCGCCAGATCGCGCTCGCGAGGCCTCAAGGCGCGCCTTGAGGACCTCATCGGCGATGACGGCAAGGTTCAGGATTTGATCGTCGATATTCGCAAAGCGGCCCATGCGCTCCCTGGGGTGGGATGGCTCCAGCGTCTTTCCGGGGGGCAGCCCTACGGTCCCGCGGAAACCTTTTTGCTCTGCGTGCGCGATCAGGTCTATGCCCGCTGCGCGCACAAGCGCGCCGGCGGCTATTCGCTGGAAACGCCGACACGCCCCCCGGTCGATGGCCTGTTCGAGGCGGCGCGGGATCTGGACGACGCCTTGCGCGCCCTGGCCCAACCCCTGGGCGCGCTGGCGGCATGTCTGGCGGACAAACTCGACGACGAGGCCGATGAACTCGACAGCGCCCAGCGGGCGCGTATCGAAGGGGTGATCCTCAGTCTGCAGCGACGCGCCCTGATCCCCGTAAAGGCGTGGCGGGCCATGCTCGACAGTTTACGGCAGGGCGAAACGCCGGCCGAATTCGTCGATTGGCTGAGTGCGGAGCGCCTTGGCGGACGGGATGTCGATTTTTCCCTGCACCGTCATTGGGTTGATCCGATGGCGCCGTTCGCCGAGGTCATGGAAGCCTCCGCCCATGGCGTCCTGGTGACGTCGGCGACGCTGCGCGATGCGCCGGATAGTGAAAACGCGGGCTGGCTCGCGGCGGACCGGCGGACCGGCGCGCGGCATATCCCCGGTGACGTCGTGCGCTTCGCCCATGCCTCGCCGTTCGATTATGCCCAGGCGAGCCGGGTTGTCGTCGTCACCGACGTCAACAAAAACAGCGCCGATCAAGTCGCCGCGGCCTATCGGGAACTGCTCCTGGCGGCGGGAGGCGGCGCTTTGGGCCTGTTCACGGCGATCAACCGCTTGCGTACGGTGTACGCGCGCATCGCCCCGGCGCTGGATGACGCGGGCCTTGCGCTGTACGCCCAACATATCGACCCCCTGGACACCGGGACGCTGATCGACATCTTTCGCGCCGAACCGAATTCATGTCTGTTCGGCACCGACGCGGTGCGTGATGGGATCGATGTCCCGGGCAGCTCCTTGCGCCTAATCGTATTCGATCGCGTGCCCTGGCCGCGCCCGGACATTTTACACAAGGCGCGTCGCCAGGCCTTCGGGATGGGGGCTTACGACGACATGCTGACACGCTTGAAATTGAAGCAGGCTTTCGGACGATTGGTGCGTCAACAAGGCGACCGGGGCGTTTTCATCATGCTCGACGGGGCCTTGCCCACGCGCCTGACGACGGCCTTTCCCGAAGGGGTCGAGGTGTTGCGATGCGGCTTGAAAGACGCCATCGCCGAGGTTCGGGGGTTTCTAAGCGCGCCGTGATCGCGCGCGGGGACATGCATAACGACATTTCTGGAGTGCCGGGCGCAGAAATGCTAAGTTCTGGATGTGGGGCGCGACGAGGTTCGCGCCGCCATGCGTTTTTTCCGCAAACGGTAACGAGGAGCCATTATGACAGGTATTTCGCATCACGCGGCTTTGATCTACGCCATGGTCTTGGCTTCGGCGGCGGATCGGGAGATGACCGACGCCGAGTTGAAGCGTATCGGCTCGATCGTGGAAACGGTGCCGGTCTTTTATGATTATCCCGCCGAGGCGCTGCCCAGTACGGCGGCGTCGTGCGCCGACCTGCTCGATGATGAAAACGGTCTCGATATGGCGTTGGACCTGATCGAAGGAGCGTTGCCGCCGAAATTGCGCGATACCGCCTACGCCCTGGCGTGCGATATCGTCGCCGCTGATGGTGAGGCGCATCAGGAAGAATTGCTCTATCTCGAAATGCTGCGCCATCACCTCAACGTCGATCGTCTATCGGCGGCGGCCATCGAGCGGGGCGCGCGGGCGCGGTTCGCGACCTTGTGATCGCGCGCCGGCCCGTTCCCGGTTCCTCGATGGGCTCCTACCAATACGTCGGATAGGGCGCCTTGCGGGTCAGGGTATGGAACGCCAGGGCGATGGCGCTCAAGATAACCGCCCCGGTCAGCGTCGGGTTGAGCAGGAACGGCCAGCTTGCGTGCGTCAGCATAATGATCACCGGGTTGGATCCGGCGGGCGGGTGCACGGTTCGGGTCAGTTGCATGACGGCGATCGCGGTGGCCAAGGCGAGCGCCGCGCTCCACCAGGTTACGCCCAGGACGGAAATAAAAACCAACCCGGTGAACGACGAAAGAACATGCCCGCCGATGACGTTGCGAGGCTGGGAAAAAGGGCTGTCGGGAAACCCGAAGACAAGGACGCACGTCGCGCCGAAAGAGCCGAGCAGCAGGGGGTGCTGCGTCGTTTCGGTCAGGAAAGCCAAAGCGGCGATGGCGATGAGCGCCCCACACCAAACCCGGGCGACATGGATGAGCGATGGCGCGCCTGGGGGGGCGGCGTGACCGCCGCCGATGCGCATGCCCCACCGCCGCAGGGGGGCGCCGGGCGTCTCGGGGCGGGGATCGTTTGTGGGTGACGCGTTCGGTGTATGTGGGGCGTCGTTGGTCATCTCGGCTCCTTTGAAACAAACGGTTGTTTGATAAAAATAGAATGCGTATCAAGGTTTGGGCCAAGGTTCGGGCCAAGGTTTGGGTCGTTTTTTGAATACAACCCATTTTTCGCTCCGGGCGCCGGTTTTCTACCGGCCCTTGTCCACTTCTGCGTGGGGTTAATTTTGCTTGAGGTCCCGGTTTCGGGCCTCCTCGACCTCATTTTCGGGCGTCGGGGGGTGTTTCGATAGCTTCATCATGGCGTCTTGCAATGCGCTCGTATCCTCGAAGACGCGCGACATCATCAAGGCCCCCTGAATTAAGGCGACGGCCTTGCGCCCTTCCGCGCGCGCCGCGCGCGGAGACATGCCGCCTGCCGCGTAAATGTGGGCGTACGCGGTGATCCAACGCTCGAAATAACGGCGAATAAGCGGCCTGAACTCGGGGATGGTGTCTAGGGTTTCAAGGGCGAGATTGCCGATCAGGCAGCCGCCGCGCCGGGCCGTGAAATAAGCCTCGGTCGCCGCCCCCATGCGTGCAAGGCGCGCGGTGGGGGACGCCGTTTCATCCTCGGCTATGGAAAAAATAGTGTCCTTGAAGAGGGTATCGACATGACCCATGGCCTCCTCGGCGAGGTCTTCCTTGCTTGGAAAATAATGGTAAAGGCTGCCGCGCAGAAGACCGCACGCGGCGCTGATGTCGGCCATGGTCGTGCGTTGGTAGCCCTGGCGGCGGAAAAGTTCCAAGGCGCCGGCAATGACCTCTTCCTTATCCGTTTTTTGTATCGGCATGTGCGTTCCTCGTGTCTCTATAACGTATCCTTGATACATACCAAACGATTGTTTGTCAAAATATTTAAAATCATCTCCGCCGGCGTGTCCTGGCGAACGAAACCGCGCGCGACCACGCCACCCGATGAAGGACGACCCCTCATAGAGGGCGTCCCGTGGGGTGAAATAAAAAGGCCCACCTCACTTGAGGTGGGCCTTTTCGATGGCGAAACAGAGCGCCGGATGGAACGGGACTTAGAAGCCCATGCCACCCATACCGCCCATGCCGCCCATACCGCCCATGCCGCCCATGTCGGGCGCGCCAGCGGCGGCGTTGCCGGCGGGTTCGGGTTTGTCGGCGACCATCGCTTCGGTGGTGATCAAGAGGCCGGCGACCGAGGCGGCGTCCTGCAACGCGGTGCGTACGACCTTGACCGGATCGATAATACCGGCCTGGACAAGATCCTTGAACTCACCGCTTTGGGCGTCGAAGCCTTCGGTGGCGGACTTGCTTTCCAGCAGCTTACCGGAAATCACGGCGCCGTCGAAACCGGCGTTTTCGGCGATCTGACGTACCGGGGCCTGAAGGGCCTTGCGCACGATGCCGATGCCGACGTTTTGGTCGCCATTGACGCCCTCGACCTTCTTCAGCGCGTTGACGGCGTACAGAAGCGCGGTGCCGCCACCGGGGACGATGCCTTCTTCGACCGCCGCGCGGGTGGCGTGCAGGGCGTCATCGACACGATCCTTGCGTTCCTTCACTTCGATTTCGGAACCGCCGCCAACATGGATAACGGCGACGCCGCCGGCCAGCTTGGCCAGACGTTCCTGCAGTTTTTCCTTGTCGTAATCGGAGGTGGTTTCCTCGATCTGAGCGCGGATTTGGTTGCACCGCGCGGTGATGTCTTTCTTGGCTCCGGCGCCATCGACGATGGTGGTCGTTTCCTTGGTGATGACGACGCGCTTGGCGGTGCCGAGCATATCCAGGCTGACATTTTCCAACTTAATGCCGAGATCTTCGGAAATTACCTGACCGCTGGTCAGGATCGCGATGTCTTCCATCATCGCCTTGCGCCGATCGCCAAAGCCCGGAGCCTTGATGGCGGCGACTTTGAGTCCGCCACGCAGCTTGTTGACGACCAGGGTCGCCAGGGCTTCGCCCTCGATATCCTCGGCGATGATCAGCAGCGGACGGGTGGATTGCACGACGGCTTCGAGGACCGGCAGCAACGGCTGCAGCGAAGACAACTTGCTTTCATGGATCAAGATGTAAGGGTTTTCCATCTCGCAGGTCATTTTGTCGGCGTTGGTGACAAAATAAGGCGAGGTGTAGCCGCGGTCGAACTGCATGCCTTCGACGACGTCCAGTTCGGTGGTCAGGCCCTTGGCTTCCTCGACGGTGATGACGCCTTCGTTGCCGACTTTTTCCATCGCCTTGGCGATCATCGCGCCGATTTCACTTTCGCCGTTGGCGGAAATGGTGCCGACCTGGGCGACTTCGGCGGATGTCTTGACCTTCTTGGCGCGCTTGAGCACGTCGGCGACGACCGCCTCGACGGCGATGTCGATGCCGCGCTTAAGGTCCATCGGGTTCATGCCCGCGGCGACGGACTTGCAGCCTTCGCGAACGATGGCCTGGGCCAGCACGGTGGCGGTGGTGGTGCCGTCACCGGCTTCGTCGTTGGTGCGCGAGGCGACTTCCTTGACCATCTGCGCGCCCATGTTTTCGAACTTGTCGGTCAGTTCGATTTCCTTGGCGACGGTGACGCCGTCCTTGGTGATGCGCGGTGCGCCGAAGGACTTGTCGAGGACGACGTTGCGGCCTTTGGGCCCCAAGGTCACTTTGACGGCGTTGGCCAGGGTATCGACACCGTTGAGCAGACGGGTGCGGGCGTCAACGCCGAATTTCACTTCTTTAGCAGACATATTTTATCAATCCTTGTGCTGGGTCGAAAATTTCGGAAGAAAGAGAAATAAAAAGGCTTACTTCTTTTTCCCGCTTTCGATGATGCCGAGGAGATCGGATTCTTTCATAATCAACAGTTCGACGCCGTCGATCTTGACTTCGGTTCCGGACCATTTTCCGAACAGAACGCGGTCGCCGGCCTTGACGTCCAGGGGGACGACCTTGCCGTCTTCGTTACGCGCGCCGCTGCCGACAGCGACGATTTCGCCTTCCATCGGCTTTTCCTGGGCGGTGTCGGGAATAATGATCCCGCCTGCCGTCTTTTCTTCTTGTTCCACGCGCTTGACCAGCACGCGATCATGAAGAGGCCTGAATTTCATGGGTATTCCTCCGATAAAGGTTTTTTCTAGGAAAGGGGAAAACACAATTTCCAGCGATTATTAGCACTCGCCCTATGTGAGTGCCAACGATCTAAGGTGATCCCCCCATTCTGTCAAGTGCGCGGAGGATGAATTTTTTACGAAAACGGCCCGGCAAGGCTCATTGCGCCGGCGGCCTGTGTGCGCTATCCCAGACGGCGAGATACTGCCCTCGATAATCTTGAAAATACAATGCGCGGGCGCTGTCCGCGGTTTTTTCGTTGGGATAGGTGATGAGAACGCCGTTGGGGTGCTCGCCCAGCCACTGGGTTGCTTCATCCAGGGTGCGAAATTCACCCATCGGCGTCTTCAAACGGCCAAGAAATTGATACTGGCCGTGATAGTTGCCGACTTGGGCGAAGGGACGCCCGGCGTCCTCCCAAGCCTTAAGCTTGAGGGAGATCGGTTTGAGGTCGTAGGCGGCGTGCAACGCCGGAGCGAGCGCGAGATGCAGAAATACGATCTGGGTCATCGCCAGGCTCGATAGGGCCGCGACCTGCGCGCCGACGCGCCGCCCGCGTCCGCGCCAGGCGAGAAGTGCGCCGCCCGCTAGCGGAAAGACCAACCAATACCCCTCGACAAGATGCAGCCAGGGCGGAATGCCACCCAGATCAAATCGGGCGAGCAAAAGAGCGCCATAGATGGCGATAATCAAAATCGCACTGAGGGCGGCGATGAAAAGCGCGGGGGGGCGGATTGTCCAGTCGATGGCTTTCTTGGTTTGTTCTTGCGCTTGCGCACGGTCCTGATGGCGGACCAGCAAGAAGGCGAACAGCACCATGATCGCCGGAAATTCCGGCAATAGGTAGTGGGGCTGTTTCCCGCTGATTAGGGAAAAGGCGATAAACACCGGAACGATCCACAACAGCAAGAATCGTCCGCCGCCATCACGCCACGCCGCCCGCAACCCGACTTTCGCACGCCAGGATGTCCATCCGCCGACGGCGGCCCATAGGCGGGGCCAAACCGTCCACGGCAATAACAGGACGGGCAGCAGCAGCAGATACCAATAATAAGGACGGCGATGCGCGAAGGATTTGACCATGCGCCCGGCCGACTGTCTCCAGAAGATGGCGTCGGCGTAGGCCGGTCCGCCGACGACGGCGGCGGGGATCGCCCATGACAGGGCGACGGCGAAGCCGATGGCGACGGCGATCAGAATCGACAGGTACCACTTTTTCCAGAACGCCTTATCGCGCCTGGGCGCGATCTCGGGCGCGAAGGACAGGACACGACCCCAGTAAGGGGCGAGCAGGGCGATCGGTAGCAAGTGCAGCAAAATCACCGGCCCCTTGGCTAATGCGCCGAACCCCATGGCGAGTCCGAGAGTGATAAAGGCGGGCCAATGACCACGTCCGCCGCCGGCGCGCCATGCGCCGAGCAGAGCGGAAATCCCCATCAGGGTGAAAAACGTGACCAACATGTCGAACATGGTCATCGACGAGAAAACCGCCCAATAAAACCCGGTCAGAACCATCGGCGGGGCGATGCGCGCGATTAGGGCGTCGGCGTCGCTGGGCCACAATTGGCGAGCGATGCGGTAGGTCATGAACAGATTGGCGAGGCCGAACAGCGGGGCCACGAGGCGTGGGGTGACATCGTTGACGCCGAAGATCGCCCATCCCAAGTGGATCATCCAAAAAAGCAAAGGCGGTTTTTGCGAATACAGTTCACCGTTGAGATGGGGGACCAAAAACGAATGGTCGCGCCACATTTCCCAGGCCACGGTGATGTAGCGGGTTTCATCAATCGGC
This sequence comes from Varunaivibrio sulfuroxidans, assembly GCF_029318635.1. Classification (NCBI taxonomy): domain Bacteria; kingdom Pseudomonadati; phylum Pseudomonadota; class Alphaproteobacteria; order Rhodospirillales; family Magnetovibrionaceae; genus Varunaivibrio; species Varunaivibrio sulfuroxidans. The sequence goes on from NZ_CP119676.1 coordinate 2,489,038, forward strand.
AGGTAGGGGCGCAGCATGATTCCCGCGGTCATGACCAAAAACCAGAGTAAGATCCACAATTTTGGACCGTCGAGGGGACGATGTGGGGACGATGAAATCATTTTTGCCGTTCTCCCGATGCGTCAAGAGGGCCACGCCCCTCGTTTAAGGGGGGGGCCAAAGCGTCGCCGCCGATTTCGCTATCCACGGCGTCGTCCAATTTCTTGCCATGGCGCAACTTGCGATAAAGATAGACGCCAAGCAGGCTGGATGTCACGAACAGGACGACCCCGACGCCGATACGCAATGTCGGATCAATGGCGATGCCACTGCCCATGAGGGCGAAAATCATGGTTTGGGGAAGGTAACCCAGGGCCGATCCCGAGAGAAACGGTCGGCTGCGCACGCTGGAAACGCCGGCGGCCAAGTTGGTCACGGCGTTGCTGCCGACCGGCAACAGGCGCACGATCAGCGTCATGGTGAAAGTATGATCGTGCAAGAAAGAGTCTATTTTGCGGACTTTGTCGGGATAACGCGCGGTGACGAATGCGCGTCCGACGAAGCGGGCGTAATAAAAGGCGAGCAAGCACCCTAAGATGGAACCGGCCAGGGCAAGCCCGGTTCCCGCCAGAAATCCGAAGCCATAACCGCCGAGGAACGAAATTGCCTGACGGGGCAATCCCACGGCGGTGGCGATCGTGACGGCGGCGATAAAAATGATATCTCCCTTGACGCCGTGTCCGCGCACCGCGGTGTCGATCCAGCTTGCATCGAGTAGGACGCCGCTTTCTAAGGCGCGCAGGAGATATCCCGCGGCGATCAGGGTGGCGATGACGATGAAACCACGGATCAGAACTTTGGGGTTCAAGGGCGGGGGCCTTCTATTTTTTCGATAACGGGTCTGGAGCCGCGCCGGATCAGCCAGTTCACGCCGAAGATATCGATGATGCCGACTTTCAATCGTCCCCATAGGCCGTATTTGGACTGACCGCGCTCGCGGGGGCGATGGTTGACTTCGATCGAGCGCACCCGCCCGCCGCGGCGGATCATTAAGGCGGGCAAAAAGCGGTGCATGTGATCGAAGCGGGGCATGTCGAGGAAGGCCGTGCGGGTGAACACCTTCAGGCCGCACCCGGTGTCGGGGGTATCGTCCTTGAGCAGGCGGGCGCGCACCGCATTGGCGATTTTCGATTGCATGCGCTTGGACCAGGTGTCCTTGCGTTTGGCGCGCCAACCGGCGACGAGAAGGGTGTCGGGCGCGTCGTCGGACTCGAGAACCTTGAGCAAATTGGGAATATCGTTGGGGTCGTTCTGTCCGTCGCCGTCCAAGGTGGCGATGATGGTCGCCTGCGCGGCGGCGACGCCGGTGGCGACGGCGGCGCTTTGCCCGCAACAGGCGCGATGGCGCATGACCGTCAGGTTGTCGAGCCGCCGCGCCTGCTCGCTCAACGTTCGCGCGGTGCCGTCGGCGCTGCCGTCATCGACGTAAACGATTTGAAAGGCGCACACGCCGTTCAGCGCACTCTCGATTTCACCGATCAGGGGCGCGACGTTATCTTCCTCATTGTAAACGGGGACGACAACGGCTAGGTGATAGGGAGAGGGTGCGCTAGGACCGTCGGAAACGGCGGCGGTGGCGCGCGATGTGTTTTCTGCCATGGCTGGGGTCGCGGCTGGAGTTGGACCTGGGTTCACCTGGAACCATTAAGCCCTGCTTTTACACCGCCTAGGCGGTGTTGGCCAGCGCCGATCATGACCGAAGGGCGCTATTCACAAAGAAAACACATTTTACGCCGGGACCGGATTACGCCGGGACCGGGATTGCTTGGACCTTGGGGCGATGGCGGTCTTGTGCCGGGATGAGGGGCGTGACGAAAAACGGGAAAGTCTCGATGGGAGATACGTCGTATAGTGAATCCGCCGATCAGGCCGATGAGTATGCGCGCGCGGCGTTGACGCTGATGCGGGCCAAGGGCGTCGTCGCCAACCCAAATAATTTTGCGGTCTGGTATTGCCATTTTTCGGGTAAGCGGCCCGAATTGTCGCAAACGCTGCAAATCCTTTTGGACAATGGTCAAAATTTCACGCCTGAACGCAGTGACGAATTGTTTCGCCGTTTTTTCACGGTGGAGGAAGAAAATAAGAATCTCTTCGAAACGGCCGGTCAGATCGAAAATGAAATCTCAAAAATCCTCACGACGTTGGATTTGGCGGGCGACGGCGCGGCGCGTTATGGGCGGACCCTAAGCGACGCCTCGCGAAGCATTGGCGGCGCGGGCGCGGAAGACCTGCAAGGCATGATCGTCAAGGTGATCAAGGAGACGCGCGGCATGGAGCGTCTCAACAAGGCGCTGGAAAATCAGCTCGAAAAATCGAGCGGCGAAATCGTGCAGTTGAAGGACGACCTGGAAGAAATGCGCCGCGAGGCGATGACCGATTCCCTGACCGGACTGGCCAATCGCAAGCGTTTTGATCTTGAATTGCGCCGCGCCGCGATGACGGCGATGGAAGACGGCGCGCCCTTGTGTCTGCTCATGGTCGATATCGACCATTTTAAGCGTTTTAACGACACTTATGGGCATCAGGTCGGCGATCAGGTTTTGAAATTATTGGGCGCGACACTGAAGGCATCCGTGCGCGCCGACGATATGGCGGCGCGCTATGGCGGCGAGGAGTTCGCCATCATTCTGCCGCAGACGAAAATCGACGAGGCGAAGAAGGTGGCCGAGGAAATCCGCCATAAGATTAGCGCGAAAAACTTGATCAACCGCCAAACCAAGGAAGACATGGGAAAAATAACGGTGTCGATGGGAATCGCCCAATTCGCCTACGGCGAAAGTCTCGGCGTTTTGATCAAACGGGCCGACCAAGCGCTATACATGGCCAAGCGGACGGGCCGAGACCGTAGTCTTAGCGAGCGGGACCTGGACGATAAGGCGCTCTCGTTCGACCATTGAGCCGCGAGCGCGCCCACCGCTATGGCGGATATCTCCGCCCGCGGTGGGCGACTTCAGGGCGTTGGAAGCATCATCCGTTCCAGAGCATCGGCAGCATCATAAGCCAAAGGCCGGAGACGACGATCAGAACAAGATCGACGCGGCGAAGGGGGAAATTGCGGATGCGGGACATGGGCTTTTCCTCTTGGCTATCGTGTTAAAAAAACGCTTCGCTCGGTGGGTGTTGCGCCATTAAGGCACAAAGCGCCTGAACGGCCCCTGAGGGCGACGTTTATCTTCGGTTCAGGTTTTGGCGCTCATGTCGCCGCGCCATGCGCGTTTCCGGGCGGCGGCGTCATGGCGGCGGCATTTTTTTTACGGTTGGCCCACCGAGGCCGTTCCGTGGCGTCCGACGGCCATGCTATACCATGGCGATGAACGATTCTTCCGATCCTTTCCATGACCCGATGGCGTCCGATGGCGCCCCGCGGGCGTTGTCGGCGCGTCACCTCGAACGTCTGAACGAAACGCAACGCCGGGCGGTCGAGACGACCGACGGTCCGGTGCTGGTGTTGGCGGGGGCGGGGACCGGCAAAACTCGGGTGCTGACCACCCGCCTCGGGCATATCCTCCTCAGTGGCAAGGCGCATCCCCAGGAAATTCTCGCCGTGACCTTTACCAACAAGGCCGCGCGCGAGATGAAGGAACGGGTCGCCGATTTGGTGGGCCGACCCGTCGAGGGGTGGTGGATCGGCACCTTTCACGCCCTGGCGGCGCGGGTTTTACGCCGTCACGCCGATTTGGTCGGCCTGAAATCGAATTTCACCATCTTGGACACCGACGATCAAAATCGTTTGATCAAGGAGCTTTTGCCCGCCCAGGGCATCGATTCCCAGCGCTGGCCGCCCAAAGTCGTGGGCGGAGTTCTTCAGCGCTGGAAAGACCGCGCCCTCGGCCCGGAAAAGGTGACCGGGGCGGAAGGCTCGGACATCGCCGAGGGGCGCGTTGTGGCTCTTTATCGCGCCTATCAGGAGCGGTTGAAACAGCTTAACGCGGCGGATTTCGGCGATCTACTGCTTCATTGCGTGACCATATTTCAGGCCGCGCCCGATGTTCTGGCGCGCTATCAAGAGCGGTTCCGCTACATCCTGGTCGATGAATACCAGGACACCAACGTCGCCCAGTATCTATGGCTACGCCTGCTTGCGCAGAAGCACAAAAATATTTGCTGCGTCGGCGATGACGATCAGTCGATTTATTCGTGGCGGGGCGCCGAGGTCGGCAATATTCTGCGCTTCGAGAAGGATTTTCCGGGCGCCGTGATTATCCGTCTGGAACGCAATTACCGATCGACGCCGCATATCTTGGCGGCGGCGTCGGGCCTGATCGCACACAACCAGGGACGCTTGGGAAAGACCTTGTGGACCGATCTTGACGGCGGCGAGAAAGTCCGTGTGCGGGGTGTCTGGGACAGTCCCCAGGAAGCCCGCGCCATCGGCGATGAGATGGAGACCCTCCACCGCCGGGGCGACCCCCTCAGTTCGATGGCGGTGCTGGTGCGCACAGGCGCGCAGACCCGCGAACTGGAAGAATGCCTAATAACCATGGGCATCGCTTACCGTGTGGTCGGGGGATTGCGCTTTTATGAACGCCAGGAAATTCGCGATGTGGTGGCGTATCTGCGCGTGATCGCCCAACCCGACGACGACCTAGCGTTCATGCGCATCGTCAACCTTCCCAAAAGAGGGCTGGGCGAGGCGTCCCTGCGCGATGTCCACCTGTACGCCCGCGCCCAGGGCATTTCCCTGTATCGAGCGGCCGGACGCTTGGTCGAAACCGACGAATTGCGCCCCGCCGCCCGGCGCGCCCTGGGTGCGCTGATCGCGCACTTCGAAGCCTGGCGCGGGCGGAGCGCCGAAATCAAACTGGCGGAACTGCTCGATCAGGTGTTGAACGGTTCGGGATATCTGCAGATGTGGCGCGAGGACAAGGCGCTGGACGCCCCGGGCCGAGTCGAAAACCTAAAGGAATTAACGGTCGGGATCGAGCCGTTCGAGACTTTGGAAATGTTTCTCGAGCACGTCGCCCTGGTGATGGAGAACGAAACCGCGAGCGAGGACGACAAAGTCACCTTGATGACGCTGCACGGCGCGAAAGGCCTGGAGTTCGACACCGTTTTCATGCCCGGCTGGGAAGAGGGCCTGTTCCCGCATCAGCGCGCGCTGGACGAAACCGGAACCCGGGGGCTCGAAGAGGAACGCCGTCTGGCCTACGTCGGCTTGACCCGCGCGCGTCAACGCGCGGTGATTTTATTCGCCGCCAACCGGCGTATTTTTGGGCAATGGAAAAGTGCGCTGCCGTCGCGGTTTCTCGAAGAATTGCCCGGGGAGCATGTCGAGCGCATCGTCGAGACGGGACTGTACGGCAACGCGGGGATCAACGCCGGGTCGGGTGGACCGGGGGTTCCCGTGGCGTTTCCCGCCAGATTGCGCGCGGCCCCCCGTACCGGGCAGGAAGCGTCGCGGCGGCGGACGCAAGGCGCGGACGACGATGCGCCGTTCGGTGTTGGAGTGCGGGTGTTTCATCAAAAATTCGGTTACGGTCGCGTGCGCGCCGTTGACGGCGATAAACTGGAGATCGCCTTCGATAAAGCGGGCGTCAAAAAGGTCATGACCTCCTTTATACGCCCCGCCGACGCACTTTAAGGTCGCGCAATTCTTTTTTCTCGTTTCATAGGGACGGCTATCGGAGGGGCGGTTATCGGATAAAGTTTCGCCCCCCCGTTTCAGGTTGGAGCCGCGTTCAGAACGGCGCCGAGGCGAAAAAACGTGTCTCCAGGGAAGCCTTGGGCGGCAACCTTGGAAACACGATAGCAGGACTTCCCCTCAGTTTTATGCCCCCCTCGGTTTTACGCCCCGAGAAAAGACGCGCCGGATCCGGATGAAGAGGTCCTGACCCTAATAAAAGACAGCGACAAATACCGCCATCGCGAGCAACCCAACCATGGGGAGACCGTACTTATCTAGCATCTCAGACATCATTACACCCTCCTGTATACATTATTAGTGTTTTTAACCGCAGTAATTGTAGCATAACTTAATGTTTGCACGCAAATCATGGCTGTTAGTATTAGAGTTTTTGTATATTCAACTTTAGTAATATTTTAGTATTTTGTTCTAAAATGAAAAACGTGCATTTGTTGCGTTGGTTGGCCGGCCTTATTGATCAAATGAAAAAAACAAACGTATTTTTTTATTTTAATTTTTTGTGTGAAGGGCATTGACGGGCAGATAAAGCTCACGCATACCGGAGGGGAATGGCCCACGCACAAGCACAGAAAGTATGGCGGGTCGAGATTCGCGTGCCGCGCGATGTCGTCGCCCAGTTTGAAGGCGCGCTCGAGCCCTATTGTCAGGTAATTACCTGGTACGTCGAGGACGATGCCGCTTCCTGGCGTATGGAGGGATTTTGCGCCGACGCGCCCTCCGACGACGCCCTTGCCGCGGCGTTGAGCCGGGCGGCGAAGGCGAATGCCGTGCCCTGTCCGGCGTTTGCCGTGCAATGCCAGCAAAGCGACGACTGGGTCGCGGAAAATCAAAAACAGTTTCCACCGTTTTCCGTCGGGCGATTTTTTATCCACGGCACGCATTTTGACGCCGCCGCTCCGGTTGGAAAAATGGCGATGTGCATAAATCCGGGGGCGGCGTTCGGATCCGGCCAACATGCGACGACGGCGGGATGCCTGCGCGCCTTGGACGATCTGGCCAAAGAACGCAAGTTCGCTCGTCCGCTGGATATGGGGTGCGGTTCGGGTATCTTGGCGATGGCGATGGCGCGGTTATGGCGGGTGCGGGTTATCGCCGTCGATATCGATCCCATCGCCATTCCCGTTACCGTGGAAAACGCCGGGCGCAATGCTCTCGGGCGCTACGTGCGCGCCTTTCAAAGCCATGGGTATCGTTCTCGTGGCGTTTGCCGAGGCGGCCCTTACGACCTTATCGTATCGAATATTCTGGCGCGGCCTTTAATGAAGATGGCCAACGCGTTAGAGTGCCATCTAGCGCCGGGAGGCGTGGCTGTTTTATCCGGGCTTTTGGAGCGCGACACGTCCCGTGTTTTGGAAGCCTATCGCAGGCGGGGGCTCTTTTTAATGAGAAAAATCAGCATGGATGGATGGGACACCCTGGTTTTATCGCGTCCGGGCGGGGCGCCGTGGGGCCGCCCCTCTCCGCCGGGCGCATGCCCCCGCCCGGACGGATCGTTTAGGGCGTCAATCCCCGGGAAAAAGTGAAAAGCGCAGGACATGCACGAGCGTCAGGACATGCATTTTCTGATTATCTCCGCGCAACCGGAAACGGTCGCGAGAGTCAAGGACGCCTTGGGGTGGATGGCCGAGGGTGGCGTGCGCACGGCGCACAGTCTGGGCGAGGCGCTGGATATCCTCAAAGGGCGCGACGCCGACACAATCGGTGGGTTGATCGTCGATCCCAAGTTTGCCGATCGCGCGCCCGATGAAGGATTGATCGAACTGCGCCGGGTGGCTCCAAAAAAAATGCTCCTGGCGATTTTGCGGGCGGGCGGGGTGCGCATCGCGCCCAAGCCGATGTCGGCGGTGATCGACCATGTTTTGGATATGGATGGCCTTACTCATGAAAAAATGGTGTGGGCCGTCCAATTCGCCGAGCACAGGCGTAAAAAATCCGACGTGCGTCTGCGCAACTCTCGGCGCTATCGCCACTTCACCCTGGCATCGACAGATTGGCTGTGGGAGATGGATAGCGAGCTACGGTTCAGCTATCTCTCGCCACATTTCGAGGCGGCGACGGGGTTGCAAACCAGCGCGGTGATCGGCCTATCGCGCCCCGATCTGATTCGCTCTGTGCGCGAACCGGGGGCTTACGAAGCCCATCTTGAGCAATTGCGTAAACACGAACCCTTCAGCAATTTTCAATATGTGACCGAAATTGCCGATGGCAAGGAGGCGGTTTTTGAATTGAGCGGGGTTCCCGTATTCTCCAGCGACGGTTCTTTCGAAGGTTACCGGGGGACCGGCGCCAATGTCACCGAACGCATTCGGGCCGAGGAGCGGGAGCGGGAAAACGCGGAAAACCTGCGGGCGTTTCTCAATGCGACCCCGGATCCCGCGGCCCTGATCGATCTCGATTTCAAGGTTCTGCTCGTCAACGACGCGATGGCGCGCTGGCGGCAAAAACCTGCCCAAGCTATTCTTGGAGAGACTTTTTTCGATCACCCCCAGGCAAAGCTAAACCGGCAGCGTCTGTCGTGGATTCGTGAGGTGATCGCCCGGCGCAACCCGGTCAAAGGGGTGGTGACGGTGCGCGGGGCGTGGTTCGAGGATAACTACTATCCGGTTTTCGATGACACCGGAAAGGTTACGCGGATCGCCATCTACGCACGTAATATTTCCGCCGAACGCGCGGCATTGGAGGATTTGCGCCGTTCGGAAATGCGCTTCACCAAGGCCTTCATGGCCAGTCCCAATCTGATGGTGATTTCGACACTGAAGGACGGCGTGCATTTCGATGTCAATGACGCCTGGATCAATACGCTAGGGTACAGCCGGGAAGAGGCGCTTGGCCACACCGCCCAGGAAATCGGCGTTTGGCCCAGTCTCGGAGAACGTGAACGCTTCGTTCAGGCCTTTCACGCCAACCAGGGCGCATTTCGCGACTTGGAGGTGCAATTTTGCTGCAAATCCGGGGAAATTCGAGATTTCTTGCTGTCGGGTGAAAAAATCAATCTCGACGATAGCGAAGACGATCTCGTTCTTCTGGTCGCACACGATATCACGGAACGCAAAAGGGTCGAAAAACAACTGCGCCTAGGCGCGACGGTTTACGATAATACAACCGAAGCGATCATGGTTAGCGACAGCGACAATAACATCATCGACGTCAACCCGGCTTTCACCACGATCACCGGTTACAGTCGCGAGGAAGGCATCGGCCGCAAGCCGAGCATGCTTCAGTCCGGGCGTCACGACAAAGCCTTCTACGAGGCGATGTGGACGACGCTTCTTGCGCAGGGCAATTGGCAGGGCGAGGTCTGGAACCGGCGTAAAAACGGCGAACTCTATCCCGAATGGCTGTCCATTTCGGTGATCGAAAACGGCGCGGGCGCGGTCGATAGTTATGTCGCCTTGTTCAGCGACATCAGCAAGCTCAAACAGGATGAAGAGCGTATTCGTTATCAGGCCAATTACGACGCCTTGACGGGGTTGCCCAACCGAACGTTGTTCATGGACAGGCTGTGGCAGACCTTGGAGATTTCGCGCCGGGAAAATCGCATGGCGGCGCTGATGTTCATCGACTTGGACCACTTCAAGCTGATTAACGACACTCTGGGTCATGCCGCCGGCGACATGCTGTTGCAGGAGGTCTCGCGCCGTTTGACCAACTGCGTGCGCGGCGAGGATACGGTGTCGCGTCTGGGCGGTGACGAATTCACCATCACGCTGCCGTCGATCGCCAAGGAGATGGCGGCGACAGTGGTTTCGGGCAAGGTTCTCGCCGCCCTGAGCGAGCCGCTGTTCATCGACGGCGCCGAGGTGCATGTTACGGCCAGCATCGGCATTACGCTGTTTCCTCGCGATGGCGACACCCCCGAGGAGTTGCTCAAAAACGCCGACGCCGCGATGTATCGGGCCAAGGACGTGGGACGCAACACCTACCAGTTTTTTACGATGGAACTGCAAGAGCAGGTGCTCGAACGGATGCTTCTCGAGCGCGAGATGCGTCATGCCATCACCCGCGATGAACTCGAACTGTACTATCAACCCCTGGTCTGCGTGCAGCGGGGCAGGGTCATCGGGGCCGAGGTGTTGTTGCGCTGGAACCATGCCGTGCGCGGCCAGATCGCGCCCGCCGATTTCATTCCCCTCGCCGAGGAGACCGGGCTGATCGTCGATATTGGGAAGTGGGTTCTGGAGCAGGCTTGCGCCAGGCTTGCACGATGGAACGAGGAGGGCATCGCCCCCGACAAACTGGCGATCAATTTGTCGGTGCGTCAGTTCAAGCAAGGCAACCTCTTGGAAATTATCCAGGACGTCATGGAAAGGCACAGCGTCGGTGGGCACCTTTTGGAAATGGAAATCACCGAATCCCTGCTTGCCGACGACTCCACAAATATCATGGGGACCTTGAAAGCCTTGCGCGGAATGGGCGTGCAGTTGTCGATCGACGATTTCGGCACCGGCTATTCGTCGTTCGCCTATTTGAAGATGTTTCCCATCGACACCATAAAAATCGACAGAGCCTTCATCTGCGACATGACGGAAAAAGAGGAGAGCGCCTCGATCGTGCGGGCGATCATCGCCATGTCGCACAGCCTTAATCTGAAGGTCGTCGGCGAGGGGGTCGAGCATCTGACGCAATTCGACTTCCTGCGTGAATTGGGTTGCGATCTTGCGCAGGGGTATTATCTGGGACGACCAATGTGCGCGGTCGATTTCGAGGCCTCGCTGCGCAGCCCGACCCTCGATTGCGTCGGGGATAAAAACCGCGTGCGCGCGGCCGAGGGGAACGCCGACACTTAAGCCGAGCGAAAAAGCGCCCCGCGAAAAAACAGTCGAAAACCAAAGGGTGCGCCCTTAACGGGCGTGCCGTTTCCGTCGGACGTTACCCGGAGCGACGCAGTGAGGCATCGAGAAATTGCGACGGAACATAGCGCTGTTGGGGCGTTCGGATGTCCTCGGTCGGGTATTCGTCGCCCTGGGGCGCGTCGTGCTCTTCGGCGGCGTGGCGGCTTTTTCGTTCCAGGGCGATAAGCGTTTCTTGGCGGCGGCGGTATTGGCGACGAAGGGCGCCGGTTTCGCTTTCAAGCCTGGTGATGCGCTGGGACGCCTTGAACATTTGCGCTTCGAGATGCAGACACCTCTGGCTTAGGCGGCGCATGGCCTCGCTGCTGACCAGCAATGCGCTAAGGCCGATAAGAAATCCGAATAAAGCAATGATTTCAACCATTTCTCTCAGCTTTGCTTTCTGCGTTACTGTCCGAACGCCCCGCGGCATACTCGACGATAAGACGCAATTCGTCAAAAAAGTAAAGATTTCGGAAAGGTCGTTAGGCTTGTAATCCCGGCTTACCACAACACATAAACAAAGACCCCAACCCCGATGGTCAGGCTTAGCAAAAGATTTCCGCGCGACACGGCGAAAACGATAAAGGCGATCGCGGCCGTGCCCAGGCGCGTTCCCAATCCCGTGGACGCCAGCGCGCCCATGGGGAACAAAATCATGCGGACGATCAGCGCCGCCAACAAGGCGTAGGTGACGCACGATACCCACGCGAAGGCCGCCGATTGGGGGGAAATGCGTCCCGACAGCGCGGCGCCCAAAAAGCGAGAGGCGTAGGTCGCCAACGCGCTGCACGCCAGCACGATCCACGGCCAATGGTCGTTCAAGGCGATCATGCGTCGTCCGCCTTGGCGGCGGAACGGGTCCGCGGACCCCTTGCGGGTAACGCGCGATCCACCGCGAAGGCCAAGGTACCCGCGCCCAGTCCGGCGATGAGAAGGCTCCAATCGGGGATGATTTTATAAAGCACGGGCCCGCTAAGCGCACCTAGGAGGAGCGATAAAATTCGCCCGCGATGGCGTAGGTCCTGCGTGAACAACAAGGCGAAATACAACGGATTGAGAAACATCAGGCCCAGCGAAACCGGCAGGGGAACCGATCGTGACAGATAAAACCCGAAGACGAAGGCGAATTGAGACACCCCCCACAACAACAGCGCGAAACCGGCGAAATAAGGCAAGCGTTGCTCGCGCGGAAGCGTGGGGTTGCGGCGCATGGCTCCAATCCATCCCGTCGCGGCGACGAGATGGGCGAGCGGATAATAGACCCATTTCGGGGTGGTTGGATTGCGGATTATCGGAAATAGGGTCACCGTCAGGGGTAAAAGTCGGGCATTGGTCAGCCCCACCGCGAGAACGATGACGAACAGCGACGCTCCGGCGTGATACAGTTCGACCATCGCGATTTGCCCGGGCAGGGCCCATGTGGTGATGGTCGAAAACAGGCCGTGCCAGATCGTCCAGCCATCTTCCTGCATCAACGATCCAAAGCCTACCATGCTTGCGCCAAGGACGATCGCGGGGGTGCCCAGGGCATCGCGTAGGCCGCCCCAAAAGGCGTTCTTAATCGTGGCGTAGGGGTGCAGGGGTGCGTGCGTCATGTCTCATGATTACTGGATTTCATCTTCTTTGAAAACGCCGCAATTGTTGCAGGACAATGCCAGCTCTCCATTCAAAGGCTGCGCCGGACGATGGCGGCGATTTCCGCGTCGCTTAAGGCGACGGGATTTGTCTTCATGCTCGATCCTCGGCTGTTGGCGACAAGCCGCGCGATATCGTCCGGGCCCACGCCAAAATGGCCCAGACGGGGAATGTTCAAGGTTTCGGTCCACCCGCGCAGGGTAACGCACAGCGCCTCCAGGGGGTCGCCGGGGGGCGTGTCGTCTTCGCCACCGCCGATCAGCGTTCCGGCGCGGGCGTACAGGTCGAGGGCCGGGTTCTCCGGGTCGCGCTCGCGCAGGGCCTCGATATTTACCATCGTCGCCGCCGCCAGAACCGCCGCGCAGGCGACGCCATGGGGAATTTGAAAAAACGCGCCTAATGGCGCGGCCAGACCGTGAACGGACCCGAGGCCGGTCTGCGCCAGGCAAATCCCCGAAATCATCGCGGCATAGGCGAGGCGCTGCAAGGCGTGGCTCCGCCGGGGCGTCGGCGTGTCGCCGTCGGCGCTTCGCCAGGCCGTCCATAAACCGTCATTGAAAGCCTCTAGTCCCGACCAGGCGAGCGCCCGTGTCATCACATTGGCGCGCGTCGAAACCAGCGATTCCAGAAGTTGGGTGAAGGCGTCCATGGCGTTGGCGGCGACGACGCTTTTCGGACACGAGAACAATAAATCCGGATCGACGATCGCCAGCCGCGCCACAAGGGCGTCGGACCGGAAGGATTTTTTAAACCCTTCCGGTCCGTGGCGACCGAGCACGGCGTTCTTGGTCGCCTCGCTACCGGTGCCCGCGGTGGTCGGCACGGCGATAAAGGGCAGGGCGGGGCCGCGGTAGGGTCGTTCGGGACCGACGCCTTCGAGAAAGTCCATCACGCTGTCGCCGCTCGTAAGCAGGCCGGCGATGGCCTTGGCCCCGTCCAAGGCGCTGCCGCCGCCGATGCCGACCACCGCCTCGACGCCGGCGCCCTTATATTGGCGTACGGCGTCGTCGATCAACTCGGGCGACGGCTCACCGGCAATCGCGAGTTGGAAATATTTAGCGCCGGATCTCGTCACTTCGGCCAGCAGCGGGGCGCAGTGCGGTCCCTCCATGAACGATCGCCCCCCGGTGACGATCAAAACCCGCCGCCCCAGGGCCGCGATCTCGCCGGGCAATTGGGCGATGGTCCCCGCCCCGAACACGAGGCGCGGTAGACGGGCGATGGTAAACGGCGGCAGAGGCGCGCGCGGGCTGGGCATGAGAACACCTTTCAGACGGGCGACCTTCCTCGGTGTGGCTAACGGGGGATGGGGCGCGAAGGTCATCGTACATCACCCCCCGGCGCGCCGAAAGCCCGTCGCTCGGTGTCGGACCGACAGGCGCGCGCGCCAAAAAAAGCCACCGTCCCGTCCGCATCGGCGGCAGGTGACGGTGGCATGATCGGATTGGCTGGGGCGGCAGGATTCGAACCTGCGAATGCCGCTACCAAAAAGCGGTGCCTTACCACTTGGCGACGCCCCACCAAGGAGAGCGCAACATAAGGGCAAATCGAGCGCGCCGCAAGCCGTCAATGCGCAAAAAAAACGATCACCCGACGGGCACGGAAAATCACGGTGCGGGGCGGCTCAACGTTCCGGTGTCGCAGATCAGGGAACCGGTCTTAACCCACCATCCGGGGTGGTCTTTATCCAGGGCCATGGTTGTCTGAATGGCGGCGTCGGCGGTGTCGAACAGGGCGAAACAGGTCGCCCCGCTGCCCGACATCCGGGCGAGACGGCAGCCTGGTCGGTCTTTCAGCGCCTTCAGGACATCGCCAATCACCGGGGCCATCGTCAATGCGGAGACGTGCAGGTCGTTGGTGCGCTCGGCTAAAATGGCGGCCAGCTCGGCGCCGTCGGCGGGGGCGTAATCGAAGCGGTTGGGTCTGGAAAAATCGCCCTCCCGTGCGGCGAAAACGGTGGGCGTGGACAGCGGGACACCGGGATTGACCAGAACCACCCAGCTTTCGGGCAATTTCGGCGCGGGGGTCAGTTCTTCGCCGATGCCGCCGACGAAACAGGCCTGCCCGGCCAGGCATACGGGAACGTCGGCGCCCAGTTTTAGCGCCAGCGCCATCAGTTCGTCGTCGGCGGGGGCGTCTTTCCACAATTGCATCAGGGCCGATAGGGTGGCCGCCGCGTCCGCCGAGCCGCCGCCCAGGCCGCTGGCCACCGGCAGGCGCTTGACCAAGGTGATCTTGGCCCCCATCGGCGCTTCCAGCTTTTCGCGCAGCGCCAGCGCGGCCTGCAGAACGATGTTCTCCTCGCCGTGCGGAACGTCATCTTTGAACGGTCCCTCGATGTCCAGCGTCAGGCCCCGGCTTTCTTCGACCCGGATCATGTCCTGAATGCCCGCGAAGGCGACCAGCGAATCGAGCGTATGATAGCCGTCCGGGCGTCGCCCCGTGACGTGAAGATAGAGGTTGAGTTTGGCCGGTGCGGCGACGGTGAGGGCGCTCATATGGATGGAGCCTCCGGCTTGACGTCGCCCGGCGCGTCGGTCTTGGAGGATGATTTGGGGGACAGTTTGGGGGTGGCGTTTCTGGGAACCTTGTGCGGGGGAAGGCCGTTTTTCAGTTTGTTTTCGATGGATTTTTTCAAGGCGGCGTCGGCGCCGAAAAATAAGGCGTGGTTCCATTGAAAACGCGCTTCCTGGCGTCGGCCCACTTGCCAATAGACATCGCCCAGGTGGTCGTTGATCACGGGGTCTTCGGGAACCAGAAGCACGGCGCGTTCCATCTCTCGGACGGCCTCGGCGTAATGTCCGATCCGATACAGCCCCCAACCCAGGCTATCGACAATATAACCGTCACGTGGGCGTAAAAGTACGGCCTGACGGACCATCTCCAGGGCGCGATCGAGATGCTCGCCCTGTTCCATCCACGAATACCCCAAATAGTTGAGTACATTGGGCTGATTGGGGTTGAGTGACAGCGCCTTTAGCAGGTCGGCTTCGGCGCGCGGCCATTGCTTGGCCTGTTCCAGGGCGACGCCGCGTGCATAATACAGCGACCAGGATCGCTCGTCGGGGTTTTTGATCCGTGCAAAGGCCCGGTCGTAGGCGTTCACCGCCTCTGAGAAACGCCCGGCGTGGCGCAGAATGTCGCCCATCTGAATCAAGGGGGCGGGTCTATCGGGATAGGCCTTAGCCTGCGCTTCGAGCAGCTTGAGGGCGTTTTTGATTTGCCCCAGGGCGTTGAGATTGTCCGCCATCCGTAATTTGGCGTCCCAGGCGAAGGCCGACGCCGGGTCGATTTGGCGGTAGACGGCGTTCGCCGCTTGGATTTGCCCCTCTTGCTCGTAAATATCGGCGAGTAAAATTTGTGCGGCGGGAAAATGCGGGCGTGCAACCAACGCCATGCGGGCGAAATCCAGCGCCGGTTCATTGACGTGATCGCGGCGCAGCGAACTGGCGATCCCGAATAGCCCCTCGGCAAGGCCGTCCGTGGCGTTTCTGATCGCCGGCGCGGGTTTGCGCCCGCTTTTCAAACGCGCCATGGCGTCGTCAAGTAGGTATCCCGACCGGCTCTGCGTGATGTAGTTTTGGTACACGCGGCGCGCCTGGTTGGGCTTTCCCGCCCGTTCATAAAGGTTGCCTAAAATGATCGTGGTGCGGTAGCTGGGGCCGTCCTCGCCGTTATTTGCTTGTTCGAGTAATTTTTCCGCCTTGTCCTGGTGCCCCCACAAAGCCTGGATCATGCCTTCGTGCATGGCGTACAGGGGCTGGATGTCTTTTTTCTTCGACAGCGGGCGGAGCGCCTTCAACGCGCCGTCGTAATCCTTGCTTGCGACCTTGATCCAGGCGCGAATCAAGGGGCGCAAATACATATGCAGGCCTTGACTCGGGAGACCCGATAATATGGCGTCGGCTTGCTTCATGCGCCCCTTGACGAGATCATCGACGGGAACCAGATACGCCTCGTAGGCGACATTGATATGGTTTTTAAGGAGGAGGCGCGCGAACGCGGTCGCCTGATTCATGTCGCCGCCCGACAGGTTGAGGACATAGAGCAATTTCCACAAATAAACGTCGTCGGGTCTTTGTTTAGCAATGGTCTGAAAATAGTCGATCGCGCGTGGGATATCTCCGCGCGCGTTGGCGTGCATGCCTGAAAGATAATTGCCACTGATCGAGGCCGCCGGGATAAACGCCGGTTGCTCGTGCGCCGTCGTCGTGCCCGCCGATGCGCATGCCGCGAGGACCAACAGGGCAGGGGCGATGATCGCGGCGCGGCCAAAACGGCGCGGCTGTTTTTTCGATGGGAATATCGAGCGCGGAGTCGGCATGAGGTAACTCTTTTTCTGAGGCATGCGGCGAGGGGCCTGTTTCCTGTGGAAAAAATCCAAAATGCAAGGGTGCGGAACATGGGACGGTCCGCACCCGTCGGAGTGTAGCGATAAGCTGGGCGGCTTACAAATCGGAACTGAGTCGCATCGGCGTCCTCGGCGGCGACCTTTCCGCTCTGCTCACATGTTGGGGTAATTCGGCCCTCCGCCGCCCTCGGGCGCGCGCCAGGTGATATTTTGCGTCGGATCCTTGATATCGCAGGTTTTACAGTGCAGGCAGTTTTGGGCGTTGATCTGCAACCGTTTTCGCCCTGCGCCGTCCGGTTCGGGGTCGAGAAATTCATACACCCCGGCGGGGCAATAGCGGCTTTCCGGCCCGTCGTAGAGGGCGAGATTGACGTCGATCGGCGTCGCGTCGTCGTTTAGGCGCAGGTGGCAGGGCTGATTTTCTTCATGGTTGGTGTTGGAGATGAACACCGAGGACAATTTGTCGAAACTGACTTTCCCGTCGGGTTTGGGATAATCGATCTTGTGCGCCTGCGCCGCCGGCTTTAGGGCTTTGTGGTCTTCTCGGTGTGTGAAGGTCCACGGCGCGCGGCCGCGCAGCACATAGGTGTCGATCGCCGAATAGGCGATTCCCGGCCACAGTCCCTTGTGGAAGGCCGGGCGGATGTTGCGTGCACGGTACAGTTCGGTCCATACCCAACTTTTTTTCAGGGTTCTCGGATAATTTTCGAGGATCGCCGGCGCGCCGTCATCCAGGCCCTGGAAAACCGCCTTCGCCGCCTCCAGCGCCGATTTCATCGCGGTGTGCGAGCCTTTGATGCGCGGCACGTTCATGAACCCCGCCGCCGCCCCGATCAGCGCTCCGCCGGGGAAAATCAGCTTGGGAATCGACTGGAACCCGCCTTCGTTCAGCGCGCGCGCGCCGTATGCGATCCGCTTTGCGTCTTCGAAAAGCGGGCGGATCGCCGGATGGGTCTTGAAACGTTGCATTTCGTCGAATGGGCTCAGATACGGATTGGCGTAATCCAGCCCGACGATCAGCCCGACGGCGACTTGATTATTTTCAAGATGGTAGATGAACGACCCGCCGTAGGTGTCGCTTTGCAACGGCCAGCCGACGGTGTGCGTAATCGCGCCGGGGCGGTGCTTGTCCGGGGCGACTTCCCACAATTCCTTGACGCCCAACCCGTAGGTCTGCGGCGCGCGCCCGTGGGCGAGGCTGAAATGGGCGATAATTTGCCCGCTGAGCGAGCCTCGGCACCCTTCGGCGAACAGGGTGTAACGGGCGTGCAGTTCGACGCCCGGTTCGAAATGTGGACCCGGCGTCCCGTCGGCGTTTCGTCCCATGTCCGTGGTCGCGACCCCCTTCAGCCGTCCATCGGCGTCGAACAAATTTTCCCCGGCGCTGAAGCCGGGGAAAATTTCGACCCCCAGCGCTTCGCCCTGCCGGGCCAGCCAACGGGCCAAATTGCCCATGCTGATGACATAGTTGCCGTGATTGCGCATCTGCGGCGGGGTCGGCAAGCCGACCGCCTTGGTCGGGGTAAGGTATTGAAAACGGTCTTCTGTGGCGGGGGTGTTCAGCGGCGCGCCCATCTCGCGCCAGTCGGGAAACAGTTCTTCCAGCGCGATCGGATCGAAGACCGCCCCGGACAGAACATGGGCGCCGACCTCCGAGCCTTTTTCGAGCACGCAAACCGAAACATCTCGACCGGCCTTGCCCGCCAGTTGCTTGATGTGAATGGCCGCCGTCAGCCCGGCGACGCCCGCCCCGACGACGACGACGTCAAATTCCATCGCTTCGCGTTCCATCGTTTCCTCCGCCTGTCGCCGCGCCCGCCGATGCTTGGACCGGGCGTTCGTTGTTTTTATGATGCAACCGATTTAACAGGATGGGGCATTATGCTGCAACCGCGAAATCCTTGCCGAGGCGACCCGCTTTGATGTGCGCTTGTTTGTGCGCTTGTTATTGAGGGTAGAAGGCTCGCGAAGTCGCTTTGGCCATGATACCATGGTCCTATGCGCACAATGGCCCCTCCCGAAAATTCTTCCGGCGCGATGTTCGGCGAAGACATGATGTCCGACGAGGATGTTTTGCGTTGGTACGTCTTGGCCGGCGTTGACGAGACGATCGACGACGCCGCTCATGACCGTTTCGCCGAGGCGTTGTCTGGACGGGGCGAACCCGGACGGCGCGTCTATCGCTCGGAGAGCCAGGCCTCGGCGATGCCCCTTGCGTCGTCGTCCCCGCCGTCCCCGCCGCCGTCGTCCACTTTCGATCCGTCGGTTTCCGCGCCACAAATGCAAGGGGGGGGCCGGGGGTCGATTCCGGGCGCCGACGCGTCGGTAAAAAGCGCCGTCGCCTTGGCGCGTGCGGCTGAAACCCTGGAGGCGTTGCGCGCGGCGGTGACCGATTTCGACGGCTGCCCCTTAAAGAGGACGGCAATGTCAACGGTGTTCGGCGACGGCGCGCCCGATGCCAAGTTGGTGTTGATCGGCGAGGCCCCGGGTGCGGACGAGGACCGCCAGGGCGTCCCCTTCGTCGGCGCCAGTGGACAGTTGCTCGATCGTATGCTGGCGTCGATCGGCTTGGACCGAAGCACGGTGTTTATTTCCAACACCGTGTTCTGGCGCCCCCCCGGTAACCGCACGCCGACGTCATCGGAAATCGCGGTATGCCAGCCCTTTGTCGAACGCCTGATCGAGTTGATCGATCCCCGAATCCTGGTTACGGTGGGGGGGCCCGCGAGTCATTCCCTATTGGCGCAGAAAGGCGGAATGAGCCGCTTACGTGGGCGCTGGTTCACCTTTTCGACGCCGCGCCTGGGACACCCCGTTCCCGCTACCGCGATTTTTCATCCGGCGTATTTGCTGCGCTCGCCGGAACAAAAACGCTTGGCATGGCGCGATTTATTAGCGATTCGCGAAAAACTCGAACACGAAGAATCGGCCCCGTCGTGAACCCGCGCCAGCGTCTTCCCCCGAACATCGCCGAGGTTGTCAGCGCTTGCGGCATCGCCTATAAATCGAGACGAGTTCGAAAAATATTTTTTTAGGGAAAATTCCGCTGTCGTTCGATTGTCTCTCACGGAAAATATGCGCGACGTTGGTGCTGGCTTTCGCCCTTGGCGGAGGGGCCGCGCGCGCCTACGCCCTGGACCGCACGCCTGTTCAGGGGCAGGGCGATGCGTCGGCGTTCGCCGGCGACCTTCAGGCAGGCTTTGACGCCGCACTTTCTTCTTCTCAAATCGGCGGCGTTCCGAAAAGTTCCCATGCCGAGCTTCCCTCGGTTCTCGGCGCCGCCGATGTGGGGCGTTATCGGCGAATTTTCGCCGTGCAGGAGGCTGGTGATTGGAAAACCGCCGATCGCTTGATCGCCAAGCTCGATGACCGGGTGTTAATGGGGCATGTCCTGGCGCAACGCTATTTGCACCCGACTAAATATCGCTCCCACTATAAAGAATTGAAACGCTGGCTGGCGCGATACGCCGATCTTCCCGAGGCCGACCGAATTTATAAGCTGGCGCTCAGGCGTAAGCCGAGGAATTGGCGCGCGCCAAACCGGCCAAAGGGCGTTCCTGCGCTGCGCCCGGTCAAGGATGTCGGTGCGTCGCGTGGGCAGGCGGCGCGAACGTACGCGCGCAACTTGACCTATACCGGATCGCGCAGGGTGCGCGCCTACAAACGTAAAATACGCAGTCTGCTGCGTAGCGGCTGGACGAAGTCAACAAAGCGCTTGATCGAAAGCAAGGCCGTGCGGCGGGCTTTTTCCTCCGCCGACATGGATTGGGCGCGCGCCCGTCTGGCGCAAGGCTACTTCAGCGCCGGGCGCGATAGCTGGGCCTTGCAATGGGCCGAAAAGGCGGCGCGACGCTCTGGCGACAAGGTGCCCGACGCCCATTGGTTCGCGGGTCTGGCGGCGTGGCGACTGGGCAAGTTTCAAATTGCGGCGGATCACTTCGAACAAGCCGCCAAGTTTGAAGATTCGCCATGGACGGTCGCCGCTGCGGCGTTCTGGGCGGCGCGGGCGAACTTGGTGGCCCGTCGGCCCGGGCGGGTCGAAGATTATCTGCGTGAGGCGAGCGCGCAAGGGCATACCTTTTACGGAATTTTGGCGCGCCGGGTGCTTGGTCTTCCCTTGGGGTTCGACTGGTCGGTGCCGGCATTGAGCGGGGATGTCCGCGCGCGTCTTATCGCCAACCCCGGCGCGCGCCGGGCTCTCGCTCTTTTAGAGGTGGGTGACGCGGCGCGCGCGGGGCGCGAACTTTTGCTCGCCGCCGCCCGCGGTGGCGACGCGCTGGCCAAGGATGTCATGGCGCTGGCGGTACGCGCCGATATGGCTTCGCTGGCGGTGCGGCTGTCCTCGGCTTTGTATCCATCCGGTGGCGGCTATGACGGGGCGGCCTACCCGGTGCCCTATTGGCGGCCCGAAGGTGGGTTCCAAGTCGATCGGGCGTTGATTTACGCCTTGGTGCGCCAGGAATCGCGCTTTAATCCACGCGCCAAAAGTTCCGCCGGCGCGCGCGGCCTGATGCAACTGATGCCGGGAACCGCAAGCTTCATCGCCGGCGACGGAGGCTATCGACGGAGCAAGCGCAAACACCTGTTCAGCCCCGAGCGCAATTTGAAATTAGGACAAAGCTATGTCGAGTTTCTTTTGTCCGACAGTAAAATCAACGGTGACCTTTTCTTGATGGCGGCGGCCTGGAACGGGGGGCCGGGGAATCTCAACAAGTGGCGGCGCAACACCGACGACATGGACGACGCGCTTTTTTTCATCGAAAGCATTCCGTCCCGTGAAACGCGGGATTTTATCGAACGGGTGCACGCCAACCTGTGGGCTTATCGCGATCGCCTGGGCCAGCCCTCGCCCTCGCTTGACGCCCTTGCCGCCGGAAGGTGGCCGGTTTACACGGCCTTGGGACAACAATCTGTAGTGGTGGCGGAAAATGTCAAAAATTGAAGGACACCGGGACTTTCTTCCGGTCAATATCGCGGTGCTCACGGTTTCCGACAGTCGGACCCTGGACGAGGATCGTTCGGGGCAAACCCTGGTCGATCGTATCGAAAAGGCGGGCCATGTCGTCGTCGCGCGCGACATTGTTCGCGACGAAATCTCCCTGATTACGGCGCGCCTAAAGTCATGGATCGTCGATCCCGGCGTCGATGTCGTGATTTCGACGGGCGGAACGGGGGTCACCGGGCGCGACGTCACGCCGGAGGCCTTCCGCGCCGTGTTCGAAAAGGAAATTCCGGGTTTCGGCGAGGTCTTCCGCTGGATCAGCTATCAAAAAATAAAAACCTCGACGATTCAATCGCGCGCCGTCGCCGGGGTCGCGGGAGGCACCTATCTGTTCGCCCTGCCCGGATCGCCCGGCGCGTGCAAGGACGCCTGGGACGAAATCCTGGTGCAGCAGCTCGACGCCCGCTTCAAGCCGTGCAACTTCGTCGAACTGATGCCCCGCCTGCAAGAGCATCTTTCCTAGTGGTTTGAGTTTAACATTTGAGTCCGATGCAATTGGACACAAATGTGTGAAGAAATCAAACTGCAACAAAAAGATAGATAGTGGTCGGCCCGATGGTTCGCGGGAGCGAAACGTCGGAGTCGATCCACTAGGGTCAGGTCCTCTTTATCTGGTGCGTCTGGATCTGGTGCGTCTGGCGGAGATGAATTTAAACGCGGATGTCGTTGGAAAACCCTTGCAATGAAGGTCGTTGCGGCGGGTTTTCCGCCTATTAGCCATCGCGCTTGCGCGCCCGCCAGGCGCGCCAAGCGGGGCCGTCATCGACGTCGTGCAGGATGTCGCACAATCCCCAGGTCCATCCCTTGGGGATGTTGGCCAGGGTGTCGGCCAGGGCGTCGGGGCCTGACCAACGAACCCCGGTGAAGGGATCGACGATTGTCGGCATGCGGCGTTGGCCGAATAACCAAAAACCACCATCGCCCGCCGGTCCGAACGCCATATGGTGACGTTTCAATGCCTGAAACGCCCGCCAGATGTGGCGAATTGAAACATCGGGGATATCGCCACCGATCAGCACCACGGGGCCGGGCGGCAGACGGTGCATCGGTCGCATCATTCGCCGGGCGATATCGCCGTCGCCCTGGGCCAGTGGGCATACCGTGCGCGGCCAGAAACGGCGGTCGCGTGCGGCGCGATCGGGGGTCAAGGCGAGCCAGGTGCGCCATCTGGGATCGCGCCCCAGGACGCGTAGGGTCCGCGCCAGGATTAGGCGGGAAAAACGAACCGCCTGAAGATCGCCGATATCCCGGGCGAGGCGGCGCTTGCCCTGCCCCATTTGTGGCG
Source organism: Varunaivibrio sulfuroxidans (assembly GCF_029318635.1). NCBI lineage: Bacteria > Pseudomonadati > Pseudomonadota > Alphaproteobacteria > Rhodospirillales > Magnetovibrionaceae > Varunaivibrio > Varunaivibrio sulfuroxidans. Next base: position 2,511,826 of record NZ_CP119676.1, read on the forward strand.
CGCGCGCCAGAATGACAAGGTGACGAGAACGTCTCATCGGTAGAGTCTCGCGATCCAGGCGTTCGGAACGCCGAGAAAATAAAGCGCCAGACAGCCCAGGTTTTTCAAAGGGCGCGCCCACCAACCGTCTTTTAGATAACGCGCCTGCGAGGTTATCGCGACGCCCTCCAAAATGGCGATGTGGGATCTGCCGATACGTCGGACAAAATCGACGTCTTCCATGATCTGCAAAGGGCGAAACCCGCCGGTGGCGGCGTAAAAATCCCGCCCGATCAGCAACCCCTGATCGCCGTAGGGCAGGGCGAAAACGCGGGTCCGCCAGTTGGCGAGGGCGGCGACGCGCCGCGCCTGGGCGGAGACGCCGGCAAAGCGCAGGGTAAAAACCCCGGCGCACCGCACCATCGTTCCATCGGCCATGTGCCGGGAAATGGCGGACCGCCAGTTACCGTCAAGGCGGGTGTCGCCATGGAGGAACAACAACCAATTCCCGCGCGCCGCCGCCGCCCCCGCCGCCAATTGCCGTCCGCGCCCCGGCGCGGTGCTTACGATCCGGCAGCCATGGGCGGTGGCGATGGCCATGGTGTCGTCGGTCGATCCGCCGTCGGCTATGATAATCTCGCGCAGCAGTGCCGGATCGCCGAGGGCGCGGAGCGTTTCATCCAGGCCCGCCCCGGCGTCGAGCGTCGGGATGACGACACTGAGCGTCGAGAGAGGCGTGGGTGGTATTTCGGGGGCGTTCACCGGGTTCAGCATCCTATCGGGGCGCGAAGGCCCCAAAAGTTCTTGAAATGTTCTTGTTTCTTACGCTACGTTTACGCCATGGAGCATATCCCCGAAATGCGCGCACGAAAAGGCCGGGGCGCGGTGAGCAACGCCAGTGGACGGTTCGAACCGTGCGCGCGGGTGGCCGTGGACGACGGCTGGCCGGCCGACGACGATGCGCCACCGCCCCGGATCGCCACCGAGGTGACGATGGAAACCGTGCGCACGGTGATCAGCCATAACGCCTCGCCGGATTTGCCGTTCGACCGTTCGATCAATCCCTATCGCGGTTGTGAGCACGGCTGCGTGTATTGCTACGCCCGTCCCAGCCATGCCTATCTGGGACTGTCGCCGGGGTTGGATTTCGAAAGCCGTCTGTTCGCCAAACCGGGCGCGTCCGAGGCGTTGGCGCGCGAACTGTCCAAGCCCGGATATCGTGTTCGTCCGATCATGGTGGGGGCGAACACCGATCCCTATCAGCCGATCGAAGGGCGCCTTGAGGTCACCCGTGGGATATTGCGGGTGTTGGACGCCTTCAGCCACCCGGTGATGATCACCACGAAGTCCGACCGGATCGTTCGCGACCTCGACCTACTGGGGGCCATGGCGCGGCGGGGCTTGGTCAGTGTGGCGATTTCGCTGACCACTTTGGGGCCGACCCTGGCGCGTACGTTGGAGCCGCGCGCTCCGACGCCGTCCAAACGCCTGACGGCGATCGAACGGTTAAGCGCCGCCGGCGTTCCGCTCGTCGTGCTCGCCGCCCCGATGATCCCCTGTGTCAACGACCACGAATTGGAGCGAATTTTAAAGGCGGCGCGCGACGCCGGGGCGGTGGGCGCGGGCTATGCGATGCTGCGCTTGCCGCTCGAATTAAAAGACATCTTTACCGAATGGCTGGACGCTCATGTCCCAGGCAAGACTCGCCATGTCTTGAGTCTGTTGCGCCAAAGCCGTAAGGGCGCGCTGTATGATCCGTCGTTTGCGACGCGGATGCGGGGCGCGGGGCCGCACGCCGACCTGCTGGCGCAGCGTTTCGCGGTGTCCTGTCGGCGCTTGGGACTGTCCCGGGGGATGCCCACGGTCGCGGCGTTGCGCGGCGACCTTTTTGCCGTGCCGCCGCGCAAGGGCGACCAATTGTCATTGTTCTAGGGGTCGGGTTTTAGGGGGCGGTGTGCCGCGCATGAGCGTCCTATTATCATTATAGGCGCGGGCGCGGCGTGATGGTACGCTTGCCCCATGGAAACAGCAGCACATACCGATTTGACCGGAGTCGCTCTCGTCGTCGTGGCCGCCTTGTTGTGCGGCGTGGGGATGGAACGCCTGCGCCAGCCCGCCCTGATCGGCTATATGCTGGCCGGGGTCATTCTTGGCCCGTCGGGACTCGCCCTGGTCGAGGATCGCGCTCGGGTTGACGCCCTGGCCGAGCTTGGGGTGCTTCTGCTGCTGTTCGTGGTCGGCTTGGAGCTCTCGCTCAGGGTATTTCGGCGAATTTGGAAAATTACCGTGGTGGCGACGCTGGGTCAAATCGTCGCCAGTGTCGCGATCACGGTCGGTTTATCGTACGTCCTTAACTGGCCTTGGCGTCAAGGCGTTCTGATCGGGTTCGTCGTCGCCATGTCCAGCACGGCGGTTGCGATCAAGGTTCTGGAAGAGATCGGCGAGTTGAGGTCCCGCGCCGGGCGGATTACCGTTGGCGTCCTGATCGCCCAGGACCTCGCGGTGGTGCCGATGATGTTGATCGTTTCGGTCATGGGCACCAATGTCTTCGATTGGCTGGCGGTCGTCCGCCTAGCCGGTTCGGTGGGGTTGCTGGGGGGGTTGGTCTGGTATCTCGGTCGCGGCCGCAAGGTGCGGATTCCATACCTGGATCGAATCGCCAAAAATGATGAGTTGCCGCCGTTAACGGCACTGGCGTTTTGTTTCAGTGGGGCCGCCGCATCCGGGGTCTTGGGGTTGTCGCCGGCCTACGGCGCGTTCATCGCCGGATTGGTGCTCGGAAATTCGACCCAACGTCGGGTTTTCGAAACCAATATCATGCCCATTCAAAACGTCCTGATGATGGTGTTTTTCCTATCCATCGGGCTGTTGATTGATTTGGGTTTTATCTGGAATCACTTGGGCACGGTGTTGTTGCTGTTGTTCGTCGTCGCCATCTTCAAGACCGTCCTTAACGCGGGATTGTTGCGGATGTTGGGGCAAGATTGGCCGCAGGCCTTTCTGGCGGCGGTGATGTTGGCGCAAATCGGTGAATTCTCGTTCCTGCTGGCGATGCTGGGGCTAAACAATGGGGTCATCGATCCCGAAGGCGCGCGTCTGGTGATCGCGGTGACGGTCTTGAGCCTTGCGCTTAGCCCGCTTTGGGTGGTGACGGCGCGACGCTTGCATAACGTCGCCTCCGAAGGGGTGTCTTCGGCGAAGGAGGTTCTGACCCTGATCTATGGGCGTGAAGTGGATATCGTCGGTGTCGGGGTTGGCGGCGTGCGCGTCTATCTGGTTCGTCTATCGCGCGTCATCATGAGAAAGCGCGGTGAGCGCCGCGCGCCGGCGGCGGACGATAGCGCCGACGCCGACGCGCATCATTCCCCCTTGGAGAAATAGAGCGATAAGCATTGGCGCGGCGATCTTCATCTTTTAAAACGCGTCCGTCGTCGGTGCGTGCGCCGATATGAAGCGAGGAATAAAAACAGAACGTCATGGCGGATTTTATCCTGGAGGAAGGGGCATGGGCCGAGGGCTATCGGCGGGTGTGCGGCGTCGATGAGGCGGGCCGGGGGCCGTGGGCGGGGCCGGTCGTCGCCGGTGCGGTGGTTCTCGATCCTCTGACCCTGCCCGGCGCGTTGCGTCTGGGGTTGGACGATTCGAAAAAATTGACGGCGAAAAAGCGCGAACGGCTGTGGGCGGTCCTCGGTGAACACGCCGATATCGGCCTCGGCGTCGCCACCGTCGAGGAAATCGACCGCCTGAACATCTTGCAGGCGACCTTTCTGGCGATGCGCCGCGCCGTCGAGGCGTTGTCCGGGGAACCGGATTTCGCCCTGGTTGACGGTAACCGCGTCCCCGAATTGCCGTGTGTGGCGCGGTGTGTGGTGAAGGGCGATGGGCGCTCGTTGTCGATCGCCGCGGCGTCGATCGCGGCCAAGGTCAACCGCGACGCGATGATGACGGAACTGGCCCAACGCCACCCCGGATACGGCTGGGAGAAGAACGCGGGGTACGGCGTGAAGGCCCATGCCGACGCCTTGCGGCGGCTTGGCGTGACCCCGGCGCACCGAAAAAGTTTCGCGCCCATTCGCAAGATGTTGAGTCCCGAGTAAACCTCGACTCCCATATGTTGCGTCAGGATGATCTTGTAAGCCATTGAATCTATTTATTTTCTTGACGGTCCGGCATTCATGAATCATGCTGCGCCTCATGAAAAAGCACACCCGCCCCCCCGTAAACGAAATTCTTATCGGCGATTGCATCGCGCATATGAACGCCCTGCCGGAAGGCTCGGTCGATATGATTTTCGCCGACCCACCGTACAACCTTCAACTCGAAGGCGACTTGTTGCGTCCCAATAATTCCAAGGTTGACGCGGTTGATGACGACTGGGATCGCTTCGACAGCTTCGCCACCTACGACAGCTTCACCCGTGACTGGCTGTCCGCCGCGAAACGCCTGTTGAAGTCCGACGGCACTTTGTGGGTGATCGGCAGCTATCACAATATTTTTCGGGTTGGCGCACAGCTTCAGGATCAGGGGTTTTGGATGCTTAACGACGTGGTCTGGCGCAAGACCAACCCAATGCCCAATTTTCGTGGGCGCCGGTTCTGCAACGCCCATGAGACCCTGATTTGGTGCTCGCGCGATAAAAATTCGAAATACCGCTTCAATTACGAAGCGATGAAGGCGCTCAACGACGACCTGCAAATGCGCTCCGACTGGCTTTTGCCGATCTGCACCGGGCGCGAACGTCTCAAGGTCAACGGTCAGAAGGCCCACCCGACGCAAAAGCCCGAATCGTTGCTGCACAGGGTCATCCTCGCCTCGACCGAGGTCAATGACCTGATTTTAGATCCGTTCTTCGGATCGGGGACCACCGGCGCGGTGGCCAAGCGGTTGCGGCGCAACTTCATTGGCTTGGAGCGCGATGCCGGCTACGCTAAGATCGCCGCGGAACGGATCGCCAAGGTTACCGCCGTGGACGACCCGGAACTGGTGTCAACACCCGCCAAAAGGGCGCAAGTGCGTATCCCCTTCGGCAATCTGGTGGAGCGGGGGATCTTGCAGCCGGGCACGGTCCTGGTCGATCAGCGCCGCCGCTTCAGCGCGCGCGTACGCGCCGACGGCACCTTGACCACCGGCGAGGCGAAAGGGTCGATCCACCAAGTCGGCGCCCATGTTCAAAAAGCCCCGACTTGCAACGGCTGGCAATTCTGGTACACCGAAGTGAAGGGGGCCTTGGTTCCGATCGACACCTTACGCCAAAAAATTCGCGCGGAGGCCCCGTAAGCGGGTAGGCGTAGCGGCGCGGTCTGTCCATCCCTCGTGCATCGCTTCGAGTTATGCGTGTTTGCCCCGTTAATGCGCCCCATTAATGCGTTGGCGGGGCGCGAAGGGAGGATTGGGATGTCGGAAAAATGGGATGCGCGCTTCGTGCGTCTGGCGCGGGAAATTTCGAGCTGGTCGAAAGACCGTTCGACCAAGGTCGGCGCGGTCATCGTCGCCGACGATAAAACGCCGGGTCCCTATGGTTACAATGGGTTTCCCCGCACCATCGACGACGACCTGGACGAGCGCCATCAACGCCCGATTAAGTATGACTGGACCGAACACGCCGAACGCAATGCGATCTATAACGCGACGCGGACCGGGATGGCGTTGAAGAATTGCACCATTTACGTCACCCATGTGCCCTGTCCCGACTGTGCGCGCGCGATCGTTCAGGTCGGCATCACCCGCGTCGTCGTCGATGAGGCCTCATTGGCCAACGCTGACTTTGGCGCACGCTGGGACGATAGGTCCAAGGTGTCGATGGCGATGCTCAAAGAGGCCGGGGTCACATTGGATTTCGCCTCGATCGAGGCGGCCGCCGCCGATCATCTATAGCTTTTCGGTGGTTCGTAAAACCCTACTCCGCCGCCGCATCGTAAAGGGTGGCCCGATCCGCCGCCGCGCCGTCCCTGGGGCGGCCCAGAATATCGCTCAGGCCCCTGGAGACGGCGTCGTGGCTGTGCTGGGCGAGGGTCTTGCGGTCGGCGAAATCGTGGGCGGCGACGGCGCGATGAAAGCGCACATCGACAATCGCCCCGGGCAGCATGAACACCCGTAGAAGGTGGCCGAACATTTCCATGTCCCCATACCAGGCATAGCGGTCCCGCTCGACGGGGCCAAGCCGCCGTCCCTTACGGTCCGTGGCGTAGGCGATCGTCACCGGCTGCACCCGAAGGGCGAGGGTATTGCGCATGTGGGCGGGGGAGAACAAGGCGCTTTTGAACGGACCGACGAGGCTGCCGTCGCTGCTGGTGCCTTCGGGGAACAGGAAAAAATTTTCACCCGCGTTCAGACGTTCGGCGAGGATATTGCGTTCGTCGTTTAATGTGGCGTTGATCCGGCTGACGAATACCGTGCCGCTGAGACGGGCGAGGGGGCCGAAGACGGGCCAGCGCGAGACCTCGCCCTTGGCGATGAAGGTGCCCCGGCAGAGCGCCCCCAACACCGGGATATCCAAATAAGAAACATGGTTGGCGACGAAAAGCACGGGGCCGTCCCGATTCGCCGCCCCGGCATTCGTCGCGCCCGACACGCGTAGGCGCAGACCCGTCAGGGCGACGCATCCGCGAAAATACAAGCGCGCGATCCCGTCGCGACCGAGGCGGCCCAGCGGATAGACGAGAAGGTAGGGTGGAACCAGAAGGACCGTCAGCGCAACGAAGGCGCCGGCGCGGGCGGTCATGCGCACGATCGCAAGAAGCCGTAGGGCGGTTTGCGTTTTCATACGCGAATCGGCGCGGCGGCGTGCTGGGGCAGCTTGTCGCGGCTATAGTGGCGCAGGTATTTTTCGGTGACCTGTGTGGTTTCAACCAAAATGCAGACGTCCACGGTGTTAAACTGGTGGTCGATCACCGCACCGTCGCCGATGAAGCCGCCCAGCCGCAAGTATCCCTTGATCAATGGCGGCAATTCGTTCAACGCGCGCTTAACGTCGATGCGCTTCTTTTTGATCATGTCCATATCGACGTAGCGATGCGCGACGGCGCGCGGGCGTAACGTCTTCGGCGCTTTGTGGTAATGATGTAAGTACGACAACGGGAGCTTCATTTCCGTGGGGTCGTCGCCGGGAATGCTGGCGCAGCCGAACATGATGTCGATGTCATGGACGTTGATGTACTCGGCGATACCGCGCCATAGCAACTGCATGGTGTTGCGCTTGCGATAGTCGGGATCGATGCACGAACGGCCCAGCTCCAGAACCTCACCCGGGTGTTCGAACAGGGGTGTCAGTTGGAATTCATCTTCGGAATAAAAACCGGCGCTGGCTTCGGCGATCGTGCGCCGGAGCATGCGATAAGTCCCCACCACGCAGGGGGCGCCAAGCGTGGAACGGGCGCGGTCGATCACCAGAAGATGGTCGCAAATTTCGTCGTAAGGGTCGCAGTCGCGCCCGCTGAGCCGCATGGCGGGAGTCGGCAGGGCGCCCATTTCTTGATAGAAAATTCGATAGCGCAGGGCCTGCGCGGCGTCGATTTCCGCAGCGTTTTGGGCGAGACGGACTTCGAGCGTATTGAAAATAAGCGTGTCCACGAGACTTCCCCTTCACCTGGATCCGATGTCTCCATTGAAGACGAAGGGGGGCGGTGGCTCAAATTACGCTTCGATGAACAGTTGGGGGCGGTGATATGTCGAACGCGTGATGAAAATATTACACCGGGGGGTATTACATTGGCGCGCATTACACCGGCGTGGGGGCGGGAGGTCTTTCTGGCGTTATGGCGTTCGTCGTTCGCCCCGTTCCTCTTTTGAGGCGGGCGTGGCGGACGGTAGTTGAGGTTATCGTGTCGGAACGGGTTGATCGGCGGAATAGTCGTAAAATCCGCGCCCGGTCTTGCGCCCCAGCCAGCCCGCTTCGACATATTTGACCAGCAGAGGGCAGGGCCGGTACTTGGTATCGGCAAGGCCGTCGTGGAGGACGTTCATCACCGAAAGACAGGTATCCAGGCCGATGAAGTCGGCCAGTTCCAAAGGTCCCATGGGATGATGGGTGCCCAGTTTCATGGCGGTGTCGATGGCGAGTACGGAGCCCACGCCCTCGTAAAGCGTGTATACCGCCTCGTTGATCATCGGCAGCAAAATGCGATTGACGATAAAGGCGGGAAAATCCTCGGCGCTGACCGGAATCTTGCCCAACTTGACCGCCAGGGCGCTGATGGTCTTGAAGGTGTTCTCGTCGGTGGCGATGCCGCGGATCATTTCCACCAGTTCCATCGCCGGCACCGGGTTCATGAAATGCATGCCGACGAACTTGCCGGGACGGTCGGTTTTCGCCCCCAGGCGGGTGATCGAGATTGACGAGGTGTTCGAGGCGATGATCGTGTCGGGCTTGATATGGGCGCAAAGCTCCTTGAGAATTTCGCGCTTAATCTGTTCGTCCTCGGTGGCCGCCTCGATGGCGAAATCGCAATCGGCGAAGCCGTCATAGCCGGTGCCGGTGGAGATGCGCTTGAGGGCGGCGTCCTTGTCGACGGCGCTGATTTTTTCCTTGCGCACCTGACGGGTCATGTTGGCGTCGATGGTTTCAAGGGCGGCGGCGACGGCGCTCTCGTTGAGATCCATCATATAAACGTCGAAACCGGCAAGGGCCGAGATATGGGCGATTCCATTGCCCATTTGCCCGGCGCCCACGATCCCAATTTTCTTGATGTCTTCTATCGACATATTCCGTTCCCCTCAATCCGTTCCCCTCGATCCGTTTTTCCGAGTCTGGGGCGCAAGCCCGAGCGCAAGATGTGAAAAAACGCCAACCCAGGGGTCACGGTTATTCGCGATTGAGCGCTGCCGTCAGTTCGGGCAGCGCCGTGAACAAGTCGGCCACCAGACCGTAATCGGCGACCTGAAAAATGGGAGCCTCTTCGTCTTTGTTGATGGCGACGATAACGCGAGAATCCTTCATTCCGGCCAGATGCTGGATCGCGCCGGAGATGCCGACCGCCACGTAGAGGTTGGGCGCGACGACTTTTCCGGTCTGTCCGACCTGGTAATCGTTGGGCACATAGCCCGCATCCACCGCGGCGCGCGAGGCTCCGACGGCGGCCCCCAGGGTGTCGGCGAGATTTTCGATCAGCTTGAAGTTCTCGGCGGAACCCAGGCCGCGACCGCCGGAGACGATAATTTTGGCGTCGGTCAGTTCGGGGCGTTCCGAATGGCTCAGTTGTGCGCCGACGAAGCGTGACGGCGCGTCTTGCGGGACAAAAGCAAGGGTGTCGATCGGGGCCGGCTCGTCCGCCCCGGAGGGTGCGGCGTCGAACGCCGTCGTGCGCACGGTGAGCACCTTGATGCGGTCGCTTGAGGTTACCGTCGCGATTGCGTTTCCGGCATAAATCGGGCGTTTGAAGGTGTCCGGACCGAGGACGGCGATAACATCCGAAATTTGGGCGACATCGAGCAGCGCGGCGGCGCGCGGCAGGGTGTTCTTGCCGGTGGTGGTCGCGCCGGCGAGCACGGCCTCATAGTTTTCGGCGAGAGAGACCAGAAGGGGCGCGACGACCTCGGCCAGGGGATGGGCGAAAGCGGGATCATCGACGACCAAGACCCGCCGTACGCCCGCCGCCGCCGCCGCCTGCCGGGCGGGCTGATCGCAGTTTTCGCCGGCGATCAGGACATCCACCGCACCCAATTGCCCAGCGGCCGTGATGGTATGTAAGGTGGCGGCCTTCAGGTCCCGATTGTCATGTTCGCCAAGAACCAGAACGTTCATCAGATCACCTTTGCTTCGTTCTTTAGTTTATCGACCAGTTCGTCCACGGATGAGACGCGATGACCGGCATGACGCAGGGGCGGTTCTTCAACCGAAACGGTCCTAACGCGGAGGCGTATATCGACCCCCAGATCCTCGGCGGCGACGGTGTCGATGGTTTTCTTTTTCGCCTTCATGATGTTGGGTAGCGATGCGTAACGCGGCGTGTTCAGGCGCAAGTCCGTGGTCACGATGCAGGGCGTTTTCACGGCGATCGTTTCCAGGCCGCCGTCCACTTCGCGGGTCACTTTCGCCTCGCCATCCTCGATTTTGAGGGCGGAGGTGAAGGCGCCTTGCCCCCAACCTAAAAGGCCCGCCAGCATCTGACCGGTCTGGTTGGCGTCGTCGTCAATGGCCTGTTTGCCCACAATCACCAAATCGGGGGTTTCTCGCGCGACCAGAGTTTTTAGAATTTTAGCGGCCCCTAGCGGTTCGATCTCGTCGTCGCATTGAACATGGATGGCCCTGTCCGCGCCCATGGCGAGCGCCGTGCGCAAGGTTTCAAGACAACCCGCGGGGCCGATCGACACCGCGACCAACTCCTGCGCCACGCCGCCTTCCTTCAGGCGAATGCCTTCTTCGACGGCGATTTCGTCGAACGGGTTCATGGACATTTTGACATTGGCGGTCTCGACGCCCGATCCGTCCGCTTTGACGCGAATTTTGACGTTGTAATCGATGACCCGTTTGACCGCGACGAGAACTTTCATGAACACTTAAAACCCGTAATCGAAGTTGCATTCAAGGAAATCGAGGCGTCCCTCATCGGGCGCGCCCCATGCGTAAGGCGTGGATTTTATGGGAGAAGACGGTGGCTGGCAAATCCTTTCGCACATGCACAACGTCAGGCACAACGTCAGGCTGTATCGTGCGCTTTCATTTTTTAACGTTCGGCGCCGGGACGCCATAAAACATCATCCTCGCCGCGTCCGTTGTGGTGGCGCGCGAGCACGAACAGGAGATCCGACAACCGGTTCAGATACATCAGGGCAGGGGCGGAAATTTTCTCCCGGCATGCCAGCGCCGAGGCCGCGCGTTCGGCGCGGCGCACCACCGTTCGGGCGAAATGCAAATGGGCGCCGGCGGCGCTTCCTCCTGCCAAAACGAAGGAATTCAGCGGTTTTAGTTGGGCGTTGTAGGCGTCGATGTCCTGCTCTAGGCGCGTGACCTGAGCGGTGACGATGCGCAGGGCGCCTTCGTCCGCGCGGCCTTCGGCGGGCGTGGAAAGGTCGGCGCCCAGATCAAAAAGATCGTTCTGAATGCGGCTCAATAAGGCGTCGGTTTCCCGGGGGCAGTGCAGTCGCGCCAATCCGATCGCGGCGCCGGCCTCATCGACGCAACCATAGGCGGCAACGCGAAGATCGTGCTTGTCCCGTCGGCTACCGTCGGTCAGCGATGTCTGGCCGTTATCGCCGCCTCGGGTGTAAATTTTTGTCAGTTTAACCATCGTGTACGCCTATGGATGAGTGTCCGTCGCCCCGAATCACGCTTCGGCGACGTGAAACCGGCTGCCCGGCTCCTGTTTGGATTTATACATGGCGATGTCCGCCTTGCGTAGGGGGGTTGAAATGTTGTCGTCGCGTCCCGAAAAAGTGGAAATACCGATACTGATACACACGCCGAGAGAGACGCCGCCGTGTTCGAAGGGCGGGTTTATCGCCCGAATAATATTGCCGGCGACCTTAACGGCGCCCCCGACATCGTGAATGTTTTCCAGGATAAGACAGAATTCGTCTCCGCCCATGCGCGCCAGCAGATCCGTTCCTCGGGCGGTGTCACCGATGCGCTGCGCGATCTCTCGTAAAACCCAGTCCCCGAATTCATGGCCGTGGGTATCGTTAATGTTTTTAAAATCATCGACATCAAAATACAACAGGGCGCCCGGAACGTTGGAGCGATTCGAGCGCGCCATCGCGTGTTCGAGAAAAATTTCGAATTGCCTACGGTTGGCGATGCCGGTTAGGTCATCTTGCATCGCCATACGTTCGAGACGCTTTCGCGTTTCGACCAGTTCCGTGATATCGCGCATGGATCCTTCGACCCCGGTGGGGGTATGAGGGGGGGCGTATATGAAATGGGCGTTTATGGAAGCCCACAATTCGCGGCCGTCCTTACGGCGCATGAGGGCTTCGTAGTTTTTGATGCGTCCTCCTCTCTGTTCAAGTGTTTGGAGGAATTTTTCGCGCCCCAACGGATCGGCGTACAAAGACGCCATGTGTAGGCCGATAGCCTCGTTCAGGGGATAGCCGGTGAGGTCCTCGATGGAGGCCGAAGCCATGATGATGCGACCGCTCAAATCGGTGCGGTAGAACAGATCGCTCATATTGTCGAGGATCGTGCGCACGTTTTTTTCCGAACGGCGCAGGGCCTCCAGGGTGCGGTTGTGGCGCGACATATCGCGAACGACGGAATGGAAGGCGGGTTCGCCCATGAATACCGTTGCTCCCGACGTTACCTCGGCGTCAACGCTTGCGCCGTCCAGGCGCAGGAGGCGGATCTCGGTGGTCGGCAGTTCTTGCTTGCCGTCGTACAACGCACTCAGGCGTTGCTTGGTTTTCTCGATTGAATCGGGGTGTGCAAAATCGAGAAGATTGCGACCGAGGAGATCGACGGACGAATGCCCGCCCATCAGTTTTACGGCGGCGGGATTGACGTAGACGATAATATGTTCGCGGTGAATGACGATGGCGTCGGGCGAGAGCACGATAAGATCGTTAAGTTGACGCTGCTCGTCACGCAATGCGGGCGCACGGCGGAACTTCGCCTTTCCCGAGCGTGTGGGGTTCCAGGAAAACAAGCCGACAAACACGAGGGCGGCGCCCAAAACATAGCCAATGGATTTTCCGATGAAGGCTTTTTGTATAGTGCCGTTAGAGGATAGAAAAGGATTGATCGCGTCCAAGGTTCCGCTATCCGGTCCTCCTCTATTTAGGGTGTCTATCGTGTCAAAAAGACTGGTCAGGGAAAAGAGGCCGAGTCCGACCACCAGAAGATACCAGCCGCGCCGCGCGCCCAGTTTATTTGCGCGTCCGGCGAACAGCACGTAAACGAAAAGACCGAAGATCAGGATGGAGCGGAAAATTTCGATGATGGCGTCGGTTGGAAGCACGCGTATACCTTCAGTTCATCAACGGAAACTCACTAGAGGTGGGCGGTTCTCCGGCGTTCCGGGCGTCTATCGAAAAATCGGTCGGCCACGGTGCGTGGAAGTCTCTTCGACCATCATTGTCCCATCATTGTCCCATCCTCGAATTTAAACAAGACATTCGTGCCGTGGGGGCGATCGCCATCGGGACGGGTCTGGACGCGACGTTTAATGTCGAACCGTCATGAGGAGAGCGATCGCTCCGCCTGCGAGCAGGCTCCATATCGCGATGATAATCGTGGCCGCGGTTATGCTTTTCGGTCGGTGTTTTTCGAAGCGAACGACGGCTTCTTGGCGCAAATCGCTCATAACGACCGGGGGAATTAAGGAGATGACCAGTAAAATGCCAAGCGGCAGCAGTATGGCGTCATCCAGATAGCCTAGTGGATCGGGCCGACGTTTCGCTCCCGCGAACCATCGGGCCGACCGCTATCTATCTTTTTGTTGCAGTTTGATTTCTTCACGCATTTGTGTCCAATTGCATCGGACTCAAATGTTAAACTCAAACCACTAGGATCGGGATGACGTCAGGAATAAAATCAATGGGACTTAGGGCATAACCGGCGACAACCCCGGCTAAGATTTTCGCGCGCCATCGAACCCTCTTATCTCGCGTGGCCAAGTATAGGGCTAAAATATCGCGCTTGAGGGCTTTGGTCCATGCCTTTAGGAGGAGCCACACGATATAATACCCGTAAAAAATCGAGGAAGCCGAACCAAATCGTGGGCGTCCGCCACGAAGGTGAATGTACCGTCAACGTTGAAATGGTTGCTCGAAATCCGTCGGTTGGGCGTATCCGTTTCTCGAAACTGACGCACGAGAATAATTTCACACGGGGCCATCGGTTTTCTCAGTCCCCTGCTTGACGCACAAGGCCTCGCGCGATGACCTGGGCCTGGATTTCCGCCGCCCCCTCGAAGATGTTGAGAATGCGCGCATCGACCAGAATCCGCGAAATGGGGTATTCCAGGGCATAGCCGTTGCCGCCGTGAATTTGCAAGGCGGCGTCGGCGTTCGACCAAGCGACGCGCGCCGCCAGCAACTTGGCCATGCCCGCCTCGATGTCGCAGCGCCGCCCGCCGTCTTTCTCGCGGGCGGAGAAATAGGTCAGTTGCCGGGCGATCATGGTTTCCACCGCCATCCAGCCGATTTTTCCGGCGACGCGGGGGAAGGCAAAAATGGGTTGGGCGAACTGTATCCGATCGTGGGCGTATTTGAGGGCCTCTTCCATGGCGTTCTGGGCGACGCCGACGGCGCGCGCCGCGGTTTGGATGCGCGCCGCTTCGAAGGTCGCCATTAGGTGCTTGAACCCCTGTCCCTCGGCGCCGCCGAGCAGACTGGCCGCCGGGGTTTCAAGGCCGTCGAAGGCGATTTCGTATTCTTTCATGCCGCGATAGCCGAGCACCCCGATTTCGCCGCCGTCGATGTGTGCATCGGGAAACGGGGACTTGTCGTCGCCCCGGGTCTTGTCCACCAGGAACATGGAAAGACCCCGATATCCCTTGTCTTCGGGGTCGGTGCGCGCCAGCAGGGTCATCATGTCCGAGCGCGCGCCGTGGGTAATCCAGGTCTTGTTGCCGGTGATGCGGTAGGCGTCGCCGTCCCGGGTGGCGCGGGTCTGCAAGGAGGCGAGGTCCGATCCGGTGTTCGGTTCGGTAAACACGGCGGTGGGCAGGATTTCACCGCTGGCCAGGCGGGGCAGGTAGTGGGCGCGCTGTTCGTCGGTGCCGCCCAGGCCGATCAGTTCGGCGGCGATTTCCGAACGGGTGCCCAGGGATCCGACGCCAATGTAGCCGCGCGACAGTTCCTCGGTGACCACGCACATCGCGGTCTTGCCCATTTCCAGGCCGCCGAAGGCCTCGGGGATGGTCAACCCGAAGACGCCCAGTTCGGCCATTTGTTCGATCACGGCGATCGGAATCAGGGTGTCGGCGAGGTGCCAGTCGTGGCAGAACGGCGCGACCTGATCCTCGACGAAGCGGCGGAATTGTTCGCGCACCAGATCCAGGGTTTCATCGCCCAGGCCAAGATCGCCGAAGCGCCCGCCGTCGAGATCGAGCAGGACGGCGATACGCACCCGCAGGGCGGGGGCGTTGCCCATACGCATCAGGCGATGGGCCTGAATATTGAGAATTTCCTCCACCGTGTCGTCTTCGATCCCCATGTCGCCGGGCCGTACGATTTCCACCTGACTCATGGCGATTCCGGTGGTCATCTGGCTCAGGTATTCGCCGAAGCCGACCTGGAGGATCAGGCGCTCCAACTCGCCCAGGCGGCCCGCATCGTCGAGGCGCTCGGCCCAACCCAAAAGCTGAGCCAAACCCTCGCCATAGGTCGCCAGCCACGCCAGACCGTGGGCGGCGACCTGCTCGCGCTCAAGCAAGGCGGGATCGATCGTTCCGCCCGGCGCGATCAGGTCGGCGACGCCCTGGCGGGCGGCCTCGACCAGTTTTTCGGCCACGCTCAACGCCGCGCGGCAGTCTTCCAGCAGCGCCGGAAAGAGCGCACCGGTATCGGTATCGGGGGTGGGATTTGGGGCGTTCATGGCCGGGGGCTCCGTTCGAGGGGGCTTGCGATCCGTGGTCCTGCGCGCCGTCTCATTCTTCGATGCAGTCTTCAAGGGTGCGCCGTCCCGGTTTGAGGGCCTGGATCAGGACCGCCATGTTGCCCGGTTTGTGTTTGTTGTTCATCATCTTGACGTGCGCCATGGGAATGTCGTCCCACGAAAACACTTCCGACATGCACGGGTCGATGCGTCGTTCGATCATCAACTGATTGGCTTGGGAGGCTTGCTTTAAGTGGGCGAAATGGCTGCCCTGGATGCGTTTTTGGCGCATCCACACGAAGCGGGCGTCGAAGGTCAGGTTATAGCCCGTGGTGCCGGCGCAAAAAACCACCATGCCGCCGCGTTTGACGACGAAACACGACACCGCGAAGGTCTGCTCGCCGGGATGTTCGAAAACGAAATCGACATCGCGCCCCTTGCCGGTAATTTCCCAGATCGCCTTGCCGAAGGCGCGCACCCTTTTCATGTAATCGCCATAGGCCGCGCCGTCATCGACATCGGGCAGTTGTCCCCAACAGTCGAAGTCGCGCCGGTTGACGACCCCCTTGGCGCCCAGGCCGAGGACGAATTCGCGCTTGTCCTCGTTGGAAATGACGCCGATGGCGTTGGCCCCGGCGGTGGCGATCAGTTGCACCGCCATCGAACCCAGACCGCCCGACGCCCCCCACACCAACACGTTGTGGCCGGGGCGCAAAATATGCGGGCGGTGGCCGAACAGCATGCGGTACGCGGTGGCCAGGGTCAGGGTATAGCACGCGCTTTCTTCCCAGGTCAGGTGGCGCGGGCGGGCCATGACCTGTTGCGCCTGGACGCGGGTGAATTGGGCGAACGAGCCGTCGGGAGTCTCGTAACCCCAGATCCGCTGCGAGGGCGAAAACATGGGGTCGCCGCCGTTGCATTCCTCGTCGTCGCCGTCATCTTGGTTGCAATGGACGACGACCTCGTCGCCGACCTTCCAGCGCGTGACTTTCGAGCCCACCGCCCAGACGATGCCGGCGGCGTCGGACCCTGCGATGTGAAACGGCGCCTTGTGGACGTCGAACACGGAAATCGGCTTGCCCAGCGCCGCCCACACCCCGTTGTAATTGACCCCGGCGGCCATCACCATGACCAGCACCTCGCCGGAATCGATGCTGGGAACATCGACGACCTCGACCTGCATCGCGGTGTCCGGCGCGCCGTGGCGTTCGCGACGGATGACCCAGGCGTACATCTGCTTGGGGACATGACCCAAGGGCGCGATCTCGCCGACCTCATAAAGGTCCTTTTTCGCCGCGCCGGGCGCGGGGGAGGGGGCTTCTGTGGCCTCGGTCATTGTGTTTTCCCGATAATGTCATACACGCAGTGTGGGTAAAATTATGTCGCAAGCACTCTTTTTTCGCAATGCACAAATTGCTACAATTAGCGGACTTGGGGTGCGATTTGAATATTTTCACGCGTTAAAACATACAATTAATGCCCCTTTTGCGGGGCAGTGAAAAACGGGGACGAAAAACCATGGACGAGACATTCGCAAACGCAGCAAAATCGCGCGATCGGCCATGGGTGTTTCGCACCTATTCGGGGCACAGTTCGGCGGCGCAATCGAACGCGCTGTTTCGCACCAATCTGGATCGTGGCCAGACCGGATTGTCGATCGCCTTCGATCTGCCGACCCAGACCGGATATGACTCCGATCACCCGTTGGCCCAGGGCGAGGTCGGCAAGGTCGGCGTGCCGGTGCGCCATCTCGGCGATATGGAAACCTTGTTCGAAGGCATCCCGCTGGAACGGATGAACACGTCGATGACCATCAACGCCCCGGCGGCGTGGTTGCTGGCGCTGTATATCGCCACCGCCGAGCGCCGCGGCGTCGCCCGCAAAGACCTGTCGGGCACGGTGCAGAACGATATCATCAAAGAATATCTGTCGCGGGGCACCTATATTTTCCCACCGGGGCCAAGCCTGGGCCTGATCGCCGATATGGTCGAATTTTGCGTGGGCGAGCTCCCCAAATGGAACCCGCTCAACGTCTGCTCCTACCATCTGCAGGAAGCCGGCGCGACGCCGGTCCAGGAATTGGCGTTCGCCTTGGCGACGGCGATCGCGGTGCTCGACGCGGTGCGTGATCGGGGGGACGTCGCCGCCGAGGATTTCCCCAAGGTGGTGGGGCGGATTAGCTTTTTCGTTAACGCCGGCATTCGTTTTGTCGGCGAAGTGTGCAAGATGCGGGCGTTCGGCGAGCTGTGGGACGCCATCACCCGCGAGCGTTATGGCGTCGAAGACCCGAAGATGCGGCGTTTTCGCTATGGCGTTCAGGTCAATTCTCTAGGCCTGACCGAACAACAGCCGGAAAATAACGTTCATCGTATCGCCTTGGAGATGTTGGGGGTCGTGCTGTCCAAGGACGCCCGCGCGCGCGCGGTGCAGCTCCCGGCATGGAACGAGGCCTTGGGACTGCCCAGGCCCTGGGATCAGCAGTGGTCTTTGCGCTTGCAGCAGATCGTGGCCTATGAGACCGATTTGTTGGAGTACGGCGACATTTTCGCCGGATCGACGGTGATCGAGGCCAAGGTGGCCGAACTCAAAAGCGGTGCGCAGGCCGAATTGGAGCGCATCTTGGAGATGGGCGGCGCGGTGGCGGCGATCGAAAATAGCTACATGAAGCAACGTTTGGTCGAAGCCAACGCACGGCGTTTGGCGGCGATCGAAAGCGGCGCGCAGGTCGTGGTTGGGGTCAACCGCTTCCGCGAGGGAGAACCGTCGCCCCTGGTGGGCGGCGAAACGGCGTTTCTCAGTGTCGATCCCGATGTCGAGGCGCAGGAAATCGCCGCCCTGGCGGCTTGGCGCGACGGGCGCGATGATGATGCGGTGCGCGGCGCCTTGGCGGCGCTGTCCGCGGCGCTGAAAAAGGGCGAAAACATCATGGAGCCTTCGATCGCGTGCGCCCACGCCGGGGTGACGACGGGCGAATGGTCGGCCGCCTTGCGCGCCGTTTTCGGCGAATACCGGGCGTCCACGGGGATTGGCGCCGCCGCGCCGGGGGGGATTGGCGCCGCCGCGCCGGGGGAGATCGCCGCCGCCGCGCCGGGGGAAACGCCGGGCGCCGCCTGGGAAGAGGTCCGCGCCCGGATCCAAGACCTGGAGCGCCGCTATGGGGTGCGGCCCAAATTGTTGATTGGAAAGCCTGGTCTGGACGGCCATTCCAACGGGGCGGAGCAAATCGCCATGCGCGCGCGCGACGCCGGCTTCGAAGTGATCTACGAGGGCATTCGCCTGACCGCCGACGACATCGCCCATACCGCCCTGCAAGAAGGGGTCCACGTGATCGGGCTGTCGATCCTTTCAGGGTCTCACGGCGCGTTGGTGGGTTCGGTTTTGGGCCGTCTGCGGGAACTTGGGCTTGGTGATGTGGCGGTCGTCGTCGGGGGAATTATCCCCGAGGACGATGCCCGCGCGCTGATGGATCAGGGCGTCGCCGGGGTTTATACGCCGAAAAACTTCGACCTGACGGCGATCGTCGGCGACCTCGTCGTTCTTGCGCAAGAGCACTTGGCGCGCGGCGAGAAATCCCGATCGCGGCGCTAAGCGCTAGGATTCTTGGGTTCGCCGCCGGGGGAAAACACCGCGATGGGGTGGGTTTCTTGGGGCCATTCGTCGCGGGTGGGGACCAGAGGGTGCAGGGTTTCTTCTAGGTAGCGCACGACGCCGCTGCGAAATTCCTTGAGCACGAACGACCATGTGACGAAAAGACCGCCGTTAACTTCGAACGACAAAATATCTTTGTCGTTTCCCACCATATGCAAGGTCCCGGCGAGGTCGTCGGACTGCCCGACGTAGACCCATGCGGGCTGTACGCCGGCGTGCCAGATGACAAAGACGCCGCCCTTTCCGTTGAGGCCGGCCTCCTCGGGATCTAGGGGAAGGAAACGGTGAAAGCGCCCCCGGGAATCACGCGCCCAAACCGGATCGACGGGTGGGCCTATGGGGGCGTTGGAACCTTTTTGCTGCGAACGACCGAACAACGACATGCTCCTGATTACCTCATACCCTTTAACTTACTCTACAAAAAGGAGAAAAAGAAGCATTTCCGGACACCTCATGGACGTTGGCGCCGGCGCGCGTCGTCGGTGGCGCCCAAAACGGCGCAGGCGCGAGCGAGCCAAGCGCGGCAATCCGCGTCCAGTCGTGGGGCGAGGGTGTCGTAAACGCGGTGGTGATAGGCGTCGATCCACGCAACCTCATCGCCGTTTAAAAGGGTGAGGTCGATCAGATCGCGATCGATGGGGGCCAGGGTCAGGGTGTCGAAACAGAGCATTTGCAGCCCGTCATGGTCGCCGGGGCCGCCGGGGTGATCGAACCCGGAATGTCGGGCGACCGCAACCAGATTTTCGATACGGATGCCATAGGCGTCGGGGGCGTAATAGCCCGGTTCGTTGGACAGGACCATGCCCGGTTCCAAGGCCACCGTGCCGGGGGATTTAGAGATTCGCTGCGGCCCTTCGTGAACACCCAGGAAACAACCGACGCCGTGCCCGGTGCCATGATCGTAATCGAGGCCCGCTTCCCACAACGGACGGCGCGCGAAGGCGTCGAGTTGGGCTCCCGTCGTGCCCTTGGGGAAGACGGCGCGGGCCAGGGCGATGTGCCCTTTTAAAACCAGCGTGAAATGCGTACGCATCGCGGCGTTGGGCGCGCCGATGGCCAGTGTTCGGGTGACGTCGGTGGTGCCGTCCAGATACTGCCCGCCGGAATCGACCAGATACAGGCTGCCCGTCTCCAGGGCGCGGTTGCTGCGGGGGTCGGCGGTATAATGGACGATCGCGCCATTGGGGCCGGCGCCGGATATGGTGGGGAAACTGAGCCCTTCGAACGCGTCGTTTTCGCGGCGAAAGCCTTCCAGCGTGTCGGCGGCGGAAATTTCGTCGATCCCGCCCGCGGCGGCGGCGGTCTTGATCCACGCCAGGAAACGCGTGAGCGCCGCGCCGTCGCGCACGTGGGCGGCGCGCATGCCGGCCAACTCGACGTCGTTTTTAATCGCCTTGGGCAATTGACAGGGATCGTCGCCGGGGTCCGGGCGCGCCCCGGCGGCGCGCAGGGTCTCTACGATCCAGGCGTTGACGCCGTGCGGCGTACGCACGGTTTTCGCGCCCTCTCCCAGCGCGCCCAGGGCGGCGGCGAAATCTTCGGGCGCAAGAACCCGAACGGCGTCACCCAGGTGAGCGATCAAGGCGTCGGAGGTTTTGCGCCGGTCGATGAACAGATCGACCTTGCCGTCGTCGTAAAGAATGGCGAAAGCCAGGGTGACAGGCATGTAAGGAAGATCGCCGCCGCGCACGTTCAGCAGCCAGGCGATGCTATCGGACGCGCCGAGGACGACGGCGTCCTGCTTTGCCGCGCGCAGGGTTTGGGCGATCCGCGCGCGTTTGTCGGCGCTTTCGCGTCCGGCGTAGCGCACCGGATAAGGCCGCATCGGCGTCATCGGCGGTGACGGCCGGTCGCGCCATACGGCGTCGATGGGGTTGCCGTCTTGGGGGGCGAGGCGCGCCCCGGCTTTCCGGCAGGCTTTGTCGAGGGCCGCGACCTGGGCCGTCGTATGCAGGCGCGGATCGTATCCCAATACGTCGCCGGGGCGAAGATTTCCGGCGATCCAATCCATGGGTGGGGACCGGGTCAGATGGTGGATTTGAAAAAGTGCGCTATCGACCTGATCGCCGACCTGAAGCGTGTAGCGCCCATCGACGAAGATCGCGGCGGCGGCGGTGGTGACGACGGCGCTGCCCGCCGATCCGGTAAAGCCGCTGAGCCGCGCCAGGCGTTCCGCCGAGGGGGGCAGGTATTCGCCTTGGTGTTCGTCGCTGTGCGGGATGATGAAGGCGTCGAGGGCGCGCCGCGCCAATTCCGCGCGCAGGGCCGTTAGGGCGCCGCCGGTATCGTGGGCCGCAGGGGGGGGCGTGGTTTCGTTCATGTTCGTGTCCATGAACTTGAAGCTAAGACCGGAAAACGCCGTGTGCAAGCGGGAGAGATTAAAAAACCTTTTGCGGCGGAACGAATTCGGCGACGACGGGCGCATGAAAAGACTGCGGCGTGTCCGGGACCACGGCGGGGGTGGCGAACTCGTCGTTTAGGTCTTCGTTGTGAATTTCTATTCTGGAAAACCACGCCATCAAGGCCTGCGAGGCGAGCATGTGATCGACCATCTGTTTACGCCCGCCGTGAATGACGGAAAAGCGCTGTGACTGGGCGAGGGCGTTCTCAAGAGGGACCAGGATGCGCGAACGCAACGCGCCGTTGGCGCAATCCTCGTCATCGCCGCGGATCATGCGCAGTGGAATTTCATGGGCGTCGGCGTTGAAATCTCCGGTGACGAGAATTAGGGCCTGGGAGTCTTCGTCGAACAGGGTTTCCAGAAACAGGCGAACTTCCAAGGCCTGCCCCGCGCGTTTCACCGCCGCCAGAAAGAACCCTTCGGACCATCCGCCCAAGGTGTTCCAGGTTTGGGCGTTGTCCTTGCAGCCGGGAACGAACGCGGCGCGCGGCGCGCGTAGGTGAACGTTGATAATGTGCAGGCGCGCCCCGGTGGGGGTCGTGATGACGCCGTGCTGGAAAGGACGATCCCAGCGCACCGGTTGAGGGTCCTCGGGGGCGGGGGGATCGGCGCAGGAAAGGCGGTACAAGGGCGGGTCGATATAGTGGTGATGAATTTGCGCGCTGTGGGCGAAGGCGGTGCGGCTGAGGATCACCAAATTATGCCTGTCCATGGCGGCGCTGGCCGAGGGATTGAAGGTGTGGACGCGATGATATTCGCCATAGGGGGTGCCTTTGACAAGCGCGTCAAGGGCCGCCAGGGTGCGTTCGGGAGGCGGGGTTCCTTCTTGTTTCGCCGTAACGTCTTGGCCGGTGGAGGGACGGTGTTGCGCGTTGACCTCTTGAAGGCACAGAACGTCGGCGTGGAGGCGAAGCAACTGGGGACGCAATTGTGCGATGCGCCGCTCAAGGGCGCTCTCGTCGGCGGCGTCCAGGTTTTCCAGATTGAAGGTGGCGATGCGAAATTCCGTGACGTCCATGTCCGCCAGTGTAGCAAAGGAAGGGCATCCGGCCCTAAACTTTTTGCGGGTCGATCACCCGTTCGGTAGGGAGCATTATGGTGACGTTCGTGCCTTGGCCGGGGGTGCTGTCGAGCAAAAAGCGACCGCCGTGCATTTCCACGAAGTTCTTGGCGAGGGGGAGACCCAGTCCCGTCCCCTCGTACTTGCGCGATAACGTGCTGTCCACCTGGCCGAAGGGCGTTATTGAAAGATTAATTTCGTCGGACGACATGCCGATGCCGGTATCGGCGATGGAGATGACGAACGCCCCCGTGCGGTCGATGGCGGCGGTTAGGGTGACGCGTCCGCCTTCGGCGGTGAACTTGACGGCATTCGACAGCAGGTTAAGTAAGATTTGCCTGAACCGTCGGGCATCGACGCGGATCGGGGGCAGGCCGTCTTCGATATGCACGACGAGTGCGATCTTGGCGGCGTCGGCGTCTGGACGTACCAACCCCACTGCGGCGTCGATGGCGTCGAGGGGCGCGATAATGTCGTCGTTCAGTTCGAGTTTCCCGACCTCGATGCGCGAAACGTCCAAGATATCGTTGATCAAACCCAAAAGATGGGCTCCCGAGTCGTGGATGCTTTGGATGTAGTCCTGGTAACGGGCGTCGATTTTGCCGAAAAGACCGGTGCACATGATGTCGGAAAAGCCGATGATCGCATTCAACGGGGTGCGCAGCTCATGCGACATGTTGGCGAGAAATTCGCTTTTTACCCGATTGGCGACCTCGGCGGTTTCCTTGGCCTTTTTAAGGGATTTTTGAAAGGCGACGCGCTCGGTGACATCGCTGAGCGAGCCCGCGATGCGGTACGCCCTGCCGGTCTCGTCGCGTAGCGCCTTACCGCGTTGGCGAACCCAGCGCATGCCCATGTTTTTGCTGTTGAGGCGATATTCGATGGAGAAAATTTCACTTTTCCCCTTGAGGTGTTGCAAAAGGCTTCGGCGGAAGCGCTCGCGGTCGGCGGGATGGATCGTTTTCATCCAACTGCGCGATTTGATCCGATTGGACTTGTACGACAGCATATTCCTGAGAACATCGGAGGTGTAAACGCAATCTTCGGGGAGATTCCAGTCCCAAATACCCTCGGCGGCGCCGTCGATCGCCAGAGCGTAGCGTTCCTCGCTGTCGCGCAGCGCCTTTTCGGCCTGCTTGCGGGCCCTAAGGTCGCGCACCACGCCGATCAAAAGGGTGGAGTCGTTGCGCGACAATTCGCTGAGAGTCAGTTCGAGGGGAAATCGCGTTCCGTCCTTGCGAATGCCGATGAGTTCCCGGTTTTTTCCCATGATCTTGGTTTTATCCAAGGTGAGGGTTTGGCCTTTTTTCCCGCGCCTTCGCTTCGAGGCGTCTTTGGGCGGGGCGTCGGCCATCAACTGCGCCGCGGGACAACCGACGATTTCGTATTCCCCGTATCCGAAAATTTTCTCCGCGGCGGCGTTCAGCGATAAAATGACCCCATCGGCGTCGATCGAAATGATGCCGGCGATGACGGCGTTCATGATTCCGCGCAATCGCGCCTCGCGGTCGAGCAGGGTTCGGGCGGTGTGGTTATGCACGGTGATGTCACGGGCCATGATCATCACCTCGCCGTCGGGTCGTTCGCAATGGCGCCGTTCGCCGTCGGGATAGGGTCTCAAAGAAATCTCGACGTCGAAAAACGACCCGTCCGCGCGGATCATCTTAATCGGCACGCCGTCTCTGGCGGTGGAGAGCGTCTCGAATTCGTTATCGGTGACGATTTGGTAATCGGGGTGGACGATGTGATTGAGCGGTTTGCCCACGACATCCCCGGCGTCCCCGACGGCGAGCATACGCACGCCCGCAGGATTGAGCCAAGTGATATTCCCGCCGCGCACGGTACAGATCATGTCGGGAATCAGGTTTACCAGCTGGCGGTAACGGGCGCCGCTTTCGCGGCCTTTTTGCATGTGTTTGCGTCGCTCGGTAATGTCGGTATGCATGCTGATGACATTGCCGTCGGCGCTCACCAGTTCGCTGATTCGCCACCACCTTCCGTCGCGAAAAATTTCCTGTGGGCCGCTTGGGGGGCGTAGGCGTTCGTCGAGTTTACGCGCGACCCAGCGCTCCGGACTTTCGGACGCCGCGCCGATATGCAGCCGGCGCGCGGCGGCGTGGAGAATGTCGCCGAGTGCGGCGCCGGGTCTGATCAGGTCGCGCACGGCGGGGTAGAGCGCCGCATATTGCGGGCTGGCCGCGATGATCCGTCCATGCGGGTCGTAGACGACGAATGCGTCGGGGTCGGCGGCGGGCGAGGAGAGGGGCGCTTCTACGCCCCCCTGATCGCGAGGGGATGGCGCAATCTGAGGGGGGGTCGGCGCGGGTTGCTCGTCGCATGAGCGCTTTTCATCATAGTAGTGACGCCGAAAAGCAAGAAGGGGCGTGATGTTGCAGGCCGTCCCGCTATAGCCGAGGAAAATGCCGCCGTCGGCGAATCTGGGCGCGCCGCTCAGGGCGATGTGGACAATGTTGCCGTGCGGGTCGAGCAGTGAACAAGCGACATTCTCAAAGGGCTTCAGGTTCTCCAGGAGATTAAATGTCCGTCCCTCACCCAAACCGGCTTTGTCGTCGGCTAGGGTCAATGCGGGCAGGGTGCGCCCGAGGACGGTGCTTTCAAGAAGGGTGCAGGTCTGGGAGAAGCGCTCGGAGATGAAGGTGATTTCAAGGCGATCGTCCGTTTCCCAAGTCCAGTCGCACAGTAGGGAGGACATATGCGGGAAGTGGTGATCGGCGAGATATGCCTCCAGCCTGCCGGCTTGACCCGCGTCGAGAGAAAATCGGTGGTCGCGAACTTTAGTTTCGTTGGCCATCGTCTATCCGTCGGTTGGGCGCGATTTCTTTCGAAGAGAGGAAATTGTCGTTCGTCGTGAGGGAGCCGGTATTTCCCGTGCGATTAATTCCCATCGTCATTGATATCAATTTATACGCGAAAAAACAACTCTCTCCAAGGCATTCTACCATACAATCTTATGATTGTTGTTCGTTTTCACGATAATCGCATGACGTAGCAAGGCGCGCGCGCCGGTAGGGGCATCTATTCATTACCGCCGCGCCGAGGTAAGATCGGGCGGGGTGTCCAGAAATTTTAGAATCGTCTTGATATTTTCCGGACTATCCCACTCGGCGATGCCGACGATGCGCCCGATTTCACGGCCCTGGGCATCGACGATGATGGTCGTGGGCAGGCCTTGTATATCCAACTTGCGCGCGACGGCGCCCCTGACGTCCTGAAACACTTTAAGGTTGGTAAAACCTCTTTTGTCGATAAAGCGGGATATCTTTGAAAAGGGGGCGCGATCGACCGACAGGGCGAGGACGGGGATGCCCTTGTCACGTAGGATGGCGCTTAGGTTGTTCAGGGTTGGCATCTCACGCTGGCAGGGAATGCACCACGTCGCCCAGATGTTGAGCAGGAATCCTTTGCCCTGAAACTCTTTGAAGGTATGTTCCCTGGCGTCGGCGTCGAAAAAGGCGATATCGGGCAAGGCGTCGCGCGGGGATTTCAGGTCGATCTTTCGGGAAATTTCAGAATTCGCGGTGGCGGCGTCATCTCCCCTTGCAAGCGGCGAGGATATGGCCACAATTGCGAACGCGAGAACGACCGCCCAGGAGGGAAAGCGTTCGGGAAAATGACGATGTGGACGTTTCATGTAAATTCCACCGACACGGCGCCGACACATGGTCATTGGCGTGCACGGCGCCGGCGCGTGGTCATGCATATTGAAAACACGAGAGCCGAAATCATAAGATGACAGATCATAACGATAAAAACCGCGATGACGAAAGTAAAATTCCGATGACGGAGGGGGCGACCAGTTCAATTTGGGGCGGGCGCTTCGCCGCCGGGCCTTCGGCCCTGATGGAGGCGATCAACGCCTCGATTGGTTTCGATCAGCGCCTCTACGCCCAGGATGTCGCGGGCTCCAAGGCGCACTGCGTCATGCTGAAAAACCAAGGCATCATCCCCGAAGACGACGCCCTCAAGATTCTCGACGGCTTGGATCGCGTGTTGGATGAAATCGAGGCGGGAGAGTTCGCTTTTTCTCCGGCCCTTGAAGACATCCACATGAATGTCGAAAATCGGCTGCGCGAGCTGATCGGCGACGGCGCCGGGCGGCTGCATACCGCCCGTTCGCGCAATGACCAGGTGGCGACCGATCTGCGCTTGTGGGTGCGCGATACCCTGGACGGCTTGGACGGCGCGCTAAAAGGCATGCAACGCGACCTGATCGACCGCGCCCGGGAACACCATGACGACGTGATGCCGGGGTTCACCCATTTGCAGGCCGCCCAGCCGGTGACCCTGGGGCACTATCTGCTGGCTTATTGCGAAATGCTGGGCCGCGATCGCGGGCGGATCGCCGATTGTCGGGCGCGGATGAACGAAAGCCCGTTGGGGGCGGCGGCGCTGGCGGGCACCTCGTTTCCCATCGATCGTTTGGATACCGCACGCAGGCTGGGCTTCGACCGCCCGACGGCCAACTCCCTGGACAGCGTGTCGGATCGCGATTTCGCCCTGGAATTTTTGAGCTTGGCGGCGATCATCGCCGTACATCTGTCGCGCATGGCCGAGGAATTCGTGCTGTGGTGTTCGGCGCAATTCAACTTCATGCGAGTATCGGACGAGTATTCGACCGGCAGTTCGATCATGCCGCAAAAGCGCAACCCCGACGCCGCCGAGTTGGTGCGCGGCAAGGCGGGCCGGGTGATCGGCGATCTGACGTCTTTGCTGGTCGCCCTGAAGGGGCTGCCGTTGAGTTACGGCAAGGACATGCAGGAGGACAAGGAGCCGGTCTTCGACGCCGCCGATACTTTGGAGCTATGTATCAGTGCAATGTCGGCGATGGTGCGCACGGCCATCTTCAATACGGAACGTATGAAGAAAGACGCCGGCAAGGGCTTTACCACCGCGACCGATCTGGCCGATTGGCTGGTGCGCGTGCTGGCGATGCCGTTTCGCGACGCTCATCATGTCACGGGGGCCCTGGTTAAAATGGCGGAGGACAAGGGGGTCGGCCTGGAAGACCTTTCCCTGGGCGAGATGCAGAGCGTCGCGCCGGGGATTACGGAAGAAATCTACAATGTCCTGGGCGTTGAAAATTCGGTCAAGAGCCGTACCAGTCACGGCGGAACCGCGCCGGAAAACGTCCGCCGCGCGGTCGATGAGGCGCGGCGCAGGTTTTTGGATTGAATGCCGCGGGCGCGGGGGTGCGATCCGCGAAACTGATCGAGGAGAGCGTGATATGACGCGAACCGATGGAAGATATAAGATCCAAGGCCGTCGCTTTTGGGCGGCGAAGGGCATCGTGATCGTCTGTGCGCTTATGGTGATGACGGCGTTGGCGGCTTGTGGTCGCAAGGGATCGCCGCAACCGCCCAGTGGCGCCACCTATCCCCAAGAATATCCCTATAATCAGTAATTCCTTGTCTCTTAAAGAATTAGCGAAAGATTCCCGATGGACCACTTTGCCTACAAGAATGGCTGCCTGTACGCCGAAGACGTCGCCCTTAGCGATATTGCGCGGCAGGTCGGCACGCCTTGCTACGTCTATAGCGAGGCCACCATCCAACGACACTATCGGGTCTTCGACGACGCCCTCGATGGGCTGGAACGCACGGTGTGTTTCGCCCTGAAGGCCAACTCCAACCTCTCTGTGGTGCGGACCCTGGCGGATATGGGCGCCGGGGCGGATGTGGTCTCGGGGGGGGAACTGCGTCGCGCGCTGATGGCTGGAATTCCTGCCGAAAAGATTATTTTCTCTGGAGTTGGAAAAACTGACGAAGAGCTTTCCTCTGCCCTGGATGCGGGGATTTTGCAAATCAACGTCGAATCCGAACGGGAACTGGAACTCCTGGACGCGATCGCCGTCGAAAAGGGCGTCAAGGCGCGCATCGGTATTCGCATCAATCCCGATATCGACGCCAAGACCCACGAAAAAATCTCGACCGGGAAAAAAGAAAATAAATTTGGGATCGAGTGGACCCGCGCGCATGAAATTTACGCCCGCGCCCGTGATATGAAAGGGATCGAGGCCCGCGCCATGGCGATCCATATCGGATCGCAGCTCACCGATTTGGCGCCGTTTCGCGACGCCTTCGTGCGCACCCGCGACCTGATCGCGATGTTGCGCGCCGATGGGCACGAGATCACACACTTGGATTTGGGCGGGGGGCTGGGCGTTCCCTACGAACCGCGTCACGCGGACGGTGCGCCCATTCCCTCGCCCCAAGCGTATGGCGAGGTGGTGCGCGCGTGCGTCGGCGATCTCGGCTGTCATCTGATCTTCGAGCCGGGCCGGGTGCTGGTCGCCAACGCGGGCGTTTTCCTCACGCGCATCGTACGCACCAAGGAGGGGACGACGCGCAATTTCGCCATCGTCGATGGGGCGATGAACGATTTGATCCGCCCAACCCTATATAACGCCTACCACGAGATCGTGCCGGTTCGCGAACCCGGCGGCGACGCGAAAATGGCGCGCTACGACGTCGTCGGACCGATCTGCGAAAGTGGCGATCTGTTCGGCAAGGACCGCCTTCTGCCGCCGCCGGACGATGGCGATCTGTTGGCGATCCGCACCGCCGGGGCCTACGGCGCGGTGCAGGGTTCGATGTATAACACCCGCGCTCTCGCGCCCGAGGTCTTGGTCCGCGGCGATCAATTCGCCCTCATTCGTCGCCGCCTCACCGTCGATGACATTCTCGCCTTGGAGACGCCCGCGCCCTGGCTGGCGTAAATAAAGTCGTCGAAAACTCGGCGTTAACCCTGGTCGTCCTTGTATCCCTTGGGTAAGTGGTGCGCGATGCCCTTATGGCAGTCGATGCATGTTTTACCCTCTTTCATCGCCGCCTCCATTTTTCGCGCCGCGCGGCGATTTTGTTTGTGAAAATCCATGCTTTTAAAGCTGTGGCAACTGCGGCACGCGCGCGAATCGTTGGACTTCATGGTCGCCCAGACGATTTTCGCCAGTTCGAGGCGTTTGGCTTCGAATTTTTGCGGCGTGTCGATGGTGCCCGTAAGCTTGTGAAAGACCTCGTTTGAGGCTTCGATTTTACGGATAACCTTCGGCCACCATTGTTTGGGAACGTGGCAATCCGAACATTTGGCGCGCACGCCGGCGGCGTTTTTATAGTGGGGCGATTTTTTGTACTCTGGATAGACGGTCTGGCTCATTTCGTGGCACGAAACGCAAAATCCGATGGTGTTGGTTTGTTCCATCAGGGTGTCGAAACCGCCGAGTGCGAACGCGCCGCCAACACCGCCGATAACGAGGATCAATCCCCATCCATAGCGCGACGTGGGCGAAAAAAACCATTTCCACAAACGTGAAAACATGTCGGGGTATCCTTTTGATCATGGTGTTAGGCAAAGCGTGACCGGCCCTAGAGCGCGCTCCACCCCGACTCTCCATAGTCATGAAGGGAGAGGGTGGGTCACGCATCGTCGGGTGGTTATCTTTTGTTCGGAAGGGTTTGAGCGTAGCTCAGAATATCGGCGGAAAGCTGCGGTCCGAAAGCCCTGAGCGCGGGCATGACCTCGCCGGGTTCGCCGTTCATGATCTTATGCAGGGCTTCCCATGGGCTTTCATTGGTGATCGCGCCCATGACGCTGTCCCAATCCTTGGGCTTCTTTCCATCGAGGCCATGACACTTGGCGCAAATCGTATTGTAGTAAATCACGCCGTTTTCCTTGTTTCCCTTGGCCTTGCCACTGGCGCGGTCGATATATTTATCGACGTCGAACTGCCCCTTGGTGATGAAATTGGCGAGGTCGGTAAGGTCCTGCTGCGAAAACTCGTCGGCCATGGCGTGTTTTTTACCCTTGAGCACGGCGATGACCTTGGCGGGGTCGGCGTCCTTCAGCTTGGTTAGACCGGGCATGCCGTTGTCGCCTTTAAGGTCCCAGCCATGACACGATGCACAGCGCCATGTGTTGGCGCCCTTTTCTTGCGTGTTGGCGGTTGGCCATAGGGGGTGGTTTTCTTTCGGTTTTCCCGCCTTAAGTACGGTATACCAATTGTCGTACAGCATGCCGCCACGGGCGATCGAGGAGACGACCTCCTTAGCCGTCGCCGTTCCCGGGAGAGTTGCCGCGCCAAGGACGCCGACAAAACCGGCGATGATCCATAGCGACAGCAAATAAAAATATTTTTTAATCATAATTTAGGCTCCTCGTCTTTTGCCGTCCCTCCCCTTAATGTTTGTAAACACTTTTCTCCACCACCAGCGTGCGAAAAAGCGCGCTTGACGGCGTTCCCTGCTGTTTCACGCCCATGTTTGTCGTGGGCTGTCGTTATGATTTCCGTGTCTTCGGCGTCTATGGGTATGCGCCGCGCACACGCGTCTTTACGGCGGAAGACCCAACCCTTCTGGGATGGCGCGCCGATGTCGATGGTGTGGCGCGCCTATGCAAAAACGCGCCGGAGGACGCGCCCCCTGCGCAAACGGGCCGCCCAAGCAGGCGGTCCGCTCACAACGCGGCTTTCGCCAAACGGGTTTCGTTCGGCTTCGACCAGTAGGCCATTTGGAACGATTTCCAACAACAAAATAATGTAAAATTTATTTATTGAAATACGACAAATAAAGGTAGATTATCCCGTAGGGACTTTCCGCGTTCGCGGCTCTCTTCCTGTCGTGTCATGCCCCCCCTCAAGAAAGATCAAAAGAGGGCGGGGCGTTCAAAGAGTGGGAGGGGTGAGGCTTTATCTTTCCGGACCCACCCGCTTTTTAACGGCGCACGGCCTGCCGCGCCAACGGCTCGCGGCGGACAGCGCCCTGCGATGGACCGTGGTGTGTGAGGGCGCACGCGATACGGAGCGGTGGCGTTGGATACAGGCCCAGGGACGACGGTTCCCGGGGACGGGTTCAATGCGCGGCGGGTTTGTCGGTTCCGGTGTCCTGCGCGCCCGATGATTTCCCCCCCATATCGGGGGTGTCGGTGAAGTTGACCGACATTTTGCGCGCGATCGCGGGTGGGCTCGCGATTTCAGCCTCGAAGCTGGTTTTCTCGGTCGGCGGAAGTCGTTTGTCGGCAACCTCGACATTGACGCCGACAACTTCCGTGCCGTCTACCTTGAGCAGGGATATCCGCACCGTCGGTACCGTGATCGGCATGTCGGTGACGTTTTTCACCTCGCCTTTAACCACCAGAATTTCGGCCCCGTTTCGGGTAATCTGCGATGGTTGTATGTTCTCGATCGCCAAACCTTCGCCTAGGGCCGGGCGGCCGACACCGAGCATGGCGTAGATATCCTTGGCCGGAGGGTAGAGCCGTACGATGGTCGGTCTGGCGAAGAAAATGCCGCCAATCACGGCCAACAGCAAGACCGCGACGGCGATGGCGATCCGCTTGCCCGATCCCTTTTTCTTGGCCGGGGTGTTCCGTCCGCCGGCGCGACGCGGTTTCGAGGCGAAGTCATCTTTGGCCGTGTTGAAGACTTCGGGGATCGGCTCGGGGTCGGGAAGGTCGTCGGGATCGATGGGCGCGCTTTGTTCATCGCCGCCGTCGTCGATCAAGGGTTTGACGTCGGGAACATCGTCCTCGCCGCCGAAAAGCGAATCCAAATCGTCCTGAGACAATTCTTTTTCCCCATCCGCCTTGGGCGCGCTTGCTTGCGCGGGTTCAGTTTCCTGTTCCGGCTTTGTTTCAGGTTCCGGCTCGGGCTCGGGCTCGGGTTCCGGCTCAGGCTCGGGTTCCGGCTCAGGCACCGGTTCTGGAATCGGCGCTACCGGCGCGGGCTGTTGCGGTTGCGCGGCGGGCTGCGGCGCGGCGACCTCGACGGTCTGGCGTTCGATGGTATGGATGACCGATTGCTGCCACATATGGCCGCAGCGCGCGCAACGCATCATGGTGCCGGTGGGCTGGATGCTTGCGGGGTCCACGCTATATCGTGTCCCGCAATTTGGGCAGGTGATAAACATCGGCGTCCGCATCTGTTTAAGCTTTGGATGTTTATAGGCTTTTGCCGGTGGCGACGCAAGCGGATGCGGGCATATTGGGGGCATTGAATTCGAGGGGGCGACCGTGCCATTGTAGGGCGGGACTCGCGCCCGGCGCCCGGAGGACGGAACACGACGTCGGACGCAGGGTGGCATCAGATGAAAAGTGAGAGTGATGGCGGCGCAGGAGAGTATCGTAAATTTCGAAAATGTCGGATTGCGGTACGGGCTGGGGCCGGAGGTCCTACAAGACGTTTCGTTTTCCTTGGCGCCGGGGTCCTACCATTTCCTGGTCGGCCCCAGCGGGGCGGGAAAATCGTCTTTGCTGAAACTGATGTATCTTGCCCTCAAACCGTCACGGGGATTGATTACGATGTTCGGGCGCGACATCGCCACGACGGCGCGTGACGACTTGACGTTGTTGCGCCGGCGTGTCGGCGTCGTGTTTCAGGATTATCGCCTGCTCGAACACCTGTCGGCCTTCGATAATGTGGCGCTTCCCCTGAGGGTCGCCGGCGTGCGCGAAGACGATGTGCGCAAGCATGTCGGCGAGATTTTGGCCTGGGTCGGTCTGCAAGATCACATGCAGGCCCGCCCGCCGACCCTTTCCGGTGGCCAGAAACAGCGGGTGTCGATTGCGCGCGCGGTGATTTCGCGACCCGATCTTCTCCTCGCCGACGAGCCGACCGGAAACGTGGACGATATGATGGGGTTGCGTCTCATGCATCTGTTCGAGGAAATGAATAAACTGGGGACGACGATCGTCGTCGCCACGCACAACGAATCCCTGGTGGACCGTTTGGCCCATCCCGTCATGCGCTTGCAAAGCGGTGACGTCGATATCATTCCCGGCGATCATCCATCCCGCACGCAAGGGGTCGCCTGAAATGTTTCAAGGACGCAGCGACCTTCCCCTCGATCGTGACGCCTTAAGCCGATTTCTGCCGTGGCTGATCGCCTTCATGGTGTTTTTGGCGGCCCTGGCCCTGGCGGGGATGTTGGCCTTAAGCACGATGACCGCGCGCTGGAACGCCAATATGAACGCGACGTTGACGGTGCAGATACCGCCCGGCGCGGATGACGCCGCCACCTTGCGGCGTACCGAGCAGGCGCTGCGTCTGATTCGCCAACAACCTGGAATCGTCCAGGCTCATGAAATTCCCGAACGCGACGTCCTGACGCTTTTAAAACCCTGGTTGGGCGCGGCGGTGGTCGGCGATCTCCCGTTGCCGGTGTTGATCGATGTTACTTTGGACCGCCAGGGGAACTTCAATGGCGACGTCTTGACGCGGCGTTTGACGATCGCGGTGCCCGGTGCGGTCGTCGATGACCATCGGATATGGTTGGACCGTTTGATACGTTTGGTCGGTTCGGTAAAAATCCTGGCCTGGGTCGTGTTGGGGTTGATCGCATCGGCGACCACGGGCACCGTGATTTTCGCCACGCGGACGGGACTGTCCATCCACCAAGAAGCGATCGAGGTCTTGCATTTGACGGGGGCCCGCGATTCTTACGTTGCGAAGCAATTCGCCCGGCGCGCCATGGCGTTGGGCTTTAGGGGCGGCATGATTGGGTTGCTTCTGGCGGCGCTGACGATAGGGGGGATCGGGCGGTTGGCTTCTTCTCTTCAATCGGAAATGGTTCCCGACTTGTCGTTGGGGGTGGGGCAGTGGCTTTCGTTGGCGGCGTTGCCCGTCGCCGTCGCCGGACTTGCCATGATCACGGCGCGTCTCACGGTGATGCGTAATCTTTCGAAGATGCTTTAGGGACGATTTATTGATGGTTCGTTTTGTTCGCCGGCCTAATATTTTTCAGCGCGTTGCGAAATTCGCCTTGCGCGTCGCCGTGGTCGTCGTCGTGGCGTGGGGTGTGGGGTTTTATTTTTTCGCTCACAACCTGCCCAAGAAGGTTGACGATACGCAAACCCATACCGACGCCATCGTCGTTTTGACCGGGGGACGAGGGCGTCTGGAAAACGCCTTGGACCTTTTGTCCAAAGGATTTGCCGGCAAATTGTTCGTGTCGGGGGTGTACAGGGGTGTCGATGTCGCCAAATTGCTTGAATTGACCCAGCGCGCGCCTAAGGAACTGTCGTGCTGTATCGGCATCGGCGAGGCCGAAAACACCATCGCCAACGCCAGCGAAACCCGCGATTGGGCGATCAAGAACGGCGTGCACAGCATTCGGTTGGTAACTTCGGCGTATCATATGCCCAGGGCGCTTTTGGAATTCAACTATGCGATGGCCGGTTTTACGATCATCCCTCACCCCGTTTTCAATGAACACGTTAAATTGAAAAAATGGTGGCTTTGGCCGGGGACGGCGAGCCTTGTCGCCAGCGAGTATAATAAGTTTCTGGTGGCGTGGGTTCGGGTGACGATCCTAAGTTCCTTCGCGCGCGCGCGCGCCGTGATTTAAGGCCGGGCATGCTTTATCTGCGGTCCTTCATTTTCAATCTGGCGTTTTATGCTTTTTCGACGGCGCTTACGATTGCGATGCTTTTCGTCGTACCGTTTTCGGGGAAGAACGTCCATCTCTCGTTCGGTTTTTGGATTCGCGCCATGGCGGCGATGCTCAAGGGGATCGTCGGGCTGGACCATCAATTCCTGGGGCTGGAAAACCTGCCCGAGGGAAAGGCGATCATCGCTTGTAAGCACCAGTCGGCCTGGGAAACGGGTATTTTTTATCTCCTATCGAAATATCCCGCGTATGTTTTGAAGAAAGAGCTTCTTTCCATCCCCATTTATGGTCAGTGCCTGAAAAAAACAGAAATGATCGCGGTCGATCGCGGAGCCGGCGGGGCGGCGTTGAAAACCCTTTTACGCGGGGCGAATCGGGCGTTGAAGGATGCCCGTCAGGTCATCATTTTTCCCGAGGGCACGCGGGCGTCGCCCGATGTTCCCGGCGCCTATCACCCCGGAATTTGGGCGCTGTACAAAAGCGCCGGCATTCCGGTGATCCCGGCGGCCGTGAATTCCGGTCTTTTTTGGCCCCGGCGCAGTTTTTTAAAACGTCCGGGCCGCATCACCATGGAATTTTTGGAGCCGATCGCCCCCGGTTTGGACCGAGAGACGTTCATGAAGACCTTGCGCACCCGTATGGATGAGGCGACGGCGCGTCTTGTCGCCCAGGCCCGCGCCACCTATCCCTCGGCGCTGCCGCCGGCGTAAAATAAATTCCGTTCCGCCACCCCCAAGGAAGACCGTGTAAAGTGGGGATAACGCCGCTTTCCCCCGGCATGGGGAAGGGCGGCGGGAGGGTGGCGGAAGGACGGCGCGGCCCCGTCCTGGGGACAACTTCGTGGAAACATAACAAGAACAAAACCTTTGCCGCGGGTCACGTGCTCCTCTACACTATGGCCCCCACCCCGGAGCGGGCGCACGCGGCGCGTGCGTGGGCCGAATGTTTCCGACGAATAAAGCCCGATCGAGAGTGGGCGACGTGGAATTTCTGCAGGAGAGGACGTCGATGGCGCAAATGGCATCCATATCGCATCAAATCTGGGACATGAAATACCGACTCAAAGATGCCGACGGACACCCGGTGGACAAGGGCGTCGCCGATACCTGGCGGCGTATCGCCAAGGCCGTCGCGGCGAGCGAACGAAATCCCGGCGATTGGGAAGATCGTTTTTACCGAGCGATGGAGGATTTTCGCTTCCTTCCCGCGGGCAGAATCGTCGCCGGAGCGGGGGCCGGGCGCCAGGTGACGCTGTTCAACTGCTTCGTCATGGGCGATATTCCCGATGACATGGGCGGTATTTTCGACGCCCTGAAAGACGCCGCGCTGACCATGCAGCAGGGCGGTGGGATCGGGTACGATTTTTCCACGTTGCGTCCCAAGGGCGCGCGGGTTGGGGGCGTCGGGGCGGATGCTTCGGGACCGCTGCCGTTCATGGACGTTTGGGATTCGATGTGCCGCACGATCATGAGCGCGGGCTCTCGGCGCGGCGCGATGATGGGCGTTTTGCGCTGCGATCATCCGGACATCGAAGACTTCATCGACGCCAAGTGCGCGCCAGGGCGGATGCGGATGTTCAACCTGTCGGTCCTGGTCAGCGACGATTTCGTCCGCGCGGTCAAGGAAAACGCACCCTGGGATCTGGTCTTCGACGGCGTGGTCTATCGTACCGTTAAGGCGCGCGATTTGTGGGACAAGGTTATGCGTGCGACCTACGCCTACGCCGAACCCGGTGTGATCTTCATCGACCGCATCAACCGCGCCAACAATCTGTGGTATTGCGAAACCATCCACGCCACCAACCCGTGCGTGACGGCGGACACTTGGGTGCAGACGGATCAAGGCCCCCGCCAAGTCGCGCAACTGCACGGTGGGCCATTTCGAGCCATTGTCGATGGCCGCCCTTATGAAAGCGCGAAACAGGGATTTTTCTCGACGGGGGTGAAGAATATCTTGCGCCTGACGACGAAGGAGGGGCATGCCCTGCGCCTGACGGCGAATCATCCGGTGCGCAAGGTCGTCCGTAAGACGCGCCATACGCTGGATAGCGATTGGGTGCCCGCCGGGAATTTAGCCCCGGGCGATGAAATCGTGTTGCACGATCATCGTTCATACGGCACATGGGGTGGGCGCGGGTCCGAACAAGAAGGCTACCTTCTAGGTCTGCTGGTCGGTGACGGCGCGTTGAAGCAAGACAAGGCCGTCTTGAGCGTCTGGCTGGCGCGTTCTGTGGTGAACGGCGGGAATGGCGCGGCGGGCGCACACGGCGTCATGGACGCGGCCCTCGCGGCGGCGCTGACCCTTCCTCATCGTGCGGATTTCCGGGGATGGACGGAGGTTAAAGGCCGGGATGAGTTCCGCATGAGCCCGGGTGCGCTGAAAACCCTGGCGCATGACATGGGGATGGCGCCCGGAGCGAGAAACGTTACGCCCGAAATCGAACGCACATCGTCTGATTTTTATTGTGGATTTTTGCGTGGCTTTTTCGATGCCGACGGCTCCGTTCAGGGGGCGCAGAAAAAGGGCGTCAGCGTCAGGCTGGCGCAAAGCGATCTCGAACGGCTGCGCGCGGTTCAGCGTATGCTGCTGCGCCTGGGCGTCAATTCCACCATCTATCAAGACCGCCGTCCCGCCGGGAAACGCTCCTTGCCCGACGGTCGGGGGGGGCGGCGGGAATATGAGTGCGCGGCGAATCACGAACTCGTGATTTCCGGCGCTAATCTTGAGGGGTTTGCCGAACGGATCGGTTTTGCCGATATAGATAAAATGCTGCGCTTAAAAAGCGCGCTGTCGGGCTATAAGCGCGTCTTGAACCGGGAGCGCTTCATCGCAACCGTCGATGTGCTTGTGGCGGATGGAAGCGAAGAGGTTTTTGACGTCCAAATACCGGGCGCAAATGCGTTCGACGCCAATGGCCTGTATGTTCACAACTGTGGCGAACAGCCATTGCCGCCCTATGGGGCGTGCCTTTTAGGGTCGATCAATCTGGCGAAGATGGTCGGCGATCCGTTCACCGACGATGCCGCGTTGGATGTGGTGGCGCTGCGCGCCGTCGTCGGCGATGCGGTGCGCTTTTTGGACGATGTCATCGACGTGTCTAATTTTCCACTGCCCCAGCAACGCCACGAGGCGTTGTCGAAACGGCGGATCGGCCTCGGCGTGACCGGCCTTGCCGACGCGCTGATCTTGTGCGGCGCGCGCTACGGCTCGGCGCGGGGCGTCGCGCTGTGCGAAACCTGGTTTCGCGAGATCGAGCGGGCGGCTTATTTCGCGTCGGTCGAGATCGCCAAGGAAAAGGGCCCGTTCCCTCTTTTCGATCGGGAAAAATATCTCCGGGGTGAAAAGATCAAAGGGCTCGACGCCGATCTGCGCGCCGCGATCGCCGAGCACGGCATACGCAATTCGCACCTCACGTCGGTCGCGCCGACGGGGACCATCTCGCTGTATGCCGATAACGTCTCCAGCGGTCTGGAGCCGGTGTTCAGCTTCAAATACAGCCGTAACGTCCTGCAACCGGACGGCGCCCGCCGCGCCGAAGATGTGGTCGATTACGCCTATCGTCAATTCCACAGGATCAAGGGAGAAGATGCGCCGCTGACGGAGGCCTTCGTTGACGCCATGGACCTGAGTCCGAAAGACCATCTGGTGATGCAGGCGGCGGCGCAGCGCTTTGTTGACAGTTCGATTTCGAAAACCATCAACGTGCCCGAAGACATTCCTTTCGACAGCTTCAAGGACATCTACATGCAGGCCTTCGACGCCGGTTGCAAGGGGTGTACGACGTATCGCCCCAACACCGTCACCGGGGCGGTGCTGGAAGTCAAGAAAGAGCGCAAGAAGCCCGCCCCGGTCGAACCGGAGCTGCCTTTCGCCACGCCGGGCATGGCCACCACCAACATCCGCCCCAAGGATATCGGCGACAGCGGGGCCGTCGCCCGGCTTTTCCGACCGCTCGACCGTCCCGACGCCCTGCCGGGGGAAACCTACAAGGTGCACTGGCCGGAAAGCGACCATGCCATTTACATCACGCTGAACGATTTGATCGACGAAAACGGTCGTCGCCGCCCGTTCGAGGTGTTCATCAACTCGAAAAACATGGAACACTACGCCTGGACGGTGGCCCTGACGCGGATGATCTCCGCCGTCTTCCGTCGTGGCGGCGATGTTAGCTTCGTGGTCGAGGAACTGAAGGCCGTCTTCGATCCCCGTGGCGGGCAATGGGTCAAGGGCAAGTACGTACCCTCGTTGCTGGCGGCGATCGGCGACATCATCGAACAGCATATGATCGCCACGGGATTTTTGCACGCCTCCTGGTCGGGCGGCGGCGGGCAAAACCCGGAGCCCGAAACGCCGCCGCAAAGCGCGAACAACCCCGGCGATGTCGAGGGGAAGGGGGGGGCGCGCTTTAAGACCTGCCCCAAATGCGCCCAACCGGGCTTTATCCACCAGGAAGGTTGCGACAGCTGCCTGTCGTGCGGCTATTCGAAGTGCGGCTAGGCGCTCAATAGGTTCTGAGCCCAAAGGGGCGGCGCCGTTTTTTCCATGGAGAGGGCGTTGACGGCGCGACGAC
Organism: Varunaivibrio sulfuroxidans; assembly: GCF_029318635.1. Lineage (NCBI taxonomy): Bacteria > Pseudomonadati > Pseudomonadota > Alphaproteobacteria > Rhodospirillales > Magnetovibrionaceae > Varunaivibrio > Varunaivibrio sulfuroxidans. The sequence continues at coordinate 2,551,351 of NZ_CP119676.1, forward strand.
TTGAGAACACCTTAAATGCGAGGGTGTTCTCGGGGTGGCTTCGGTCGCCGAGGGCGCGCTTTTTGTCTGTATTTGTGGCTTGTCTGTATTTGTGGTGAGGAATCGGACCATGAGTTACCTGCGCACGGCGATTTTATTGGCGGGCATGACGGCCCTGTTTATCGGGGCGGGGTATCTGATCGGCGGGCAGGGAGGGATCGCCATCGCCTTGATGGCGGCTTTGGCGATGAATGTCTTCGCCTATTGGAATTCCGACAAGATGGTGCTGTCGATGTATGGCGCGCGCCAAGTCGGGGCGCACGACGCGCCGGAATTTCACGCCATCGTCGCCCGCCTCGCTCGGAACGCCGGTTTGCCGATGCCCAAGGTCTATGTCATGGACAATCCTCAGCCCAACGCCTTCGCGACCGGACGCAACCCCGAAAACGCCGCCGTCGCCGCGACCACGGGCCTGCTTTCGAGCCTAAGCGCCAATGAGATCGCCGGGGTGATGGCCCACGAATTGGCGCACGTCCGCGCCCGCGATACCTTGACCATGACCATCACGGCGACGATCGCGGGGGCGTTGTCCATGCTCGCCAACTTTGCGTTCTTTTTTGGCGGCGGCAGCCAGAACCGCAACAATCCGTTCGGGGTCGTCGGTGTAATTTTGGTCATGATTTTGGGGCCAATCGCCGCCATGGTGGTGCAGATGGCGATCTCGCGGACGCGCGAATACGAGGCCGACCGCGTCGGCGCGGAAATTAGCGGTCATCCGCTATGGTTGGCGTCGGCATTGGAAAAATTACACGGCGCAGCGCACAGGGTCGATAACCCTATCGCCGAGGATCATCCCGCGACGGCGCATCTGTTCATTGTCAACCCGCTGCATGGCGGTACGATGGATTCGCTGTTTTCCACCCACCCCAGCACCGAAAATAGGGTGCGTCGATTGCGCGAGATGAGCGGGAATTTCCCCACCGCGAAGACGTCCACGTCGCCTTGGGAGGGGAGGCGTCACGGTGGAACCGAGTACGAGAATGGCGATGAGCACGATAATGGCGATGAGTACGATAATTATGGTGGCGGGAATCATGGCGGCGGGCGACCCTCCGGGCGCACAGGGCCTTGGGGGTAAGAAGGCGAAAGGGGCGTGAGGAACCCTCTAAAGAGTGGGTGCGGCGTGGTGTTTTACCGCTTTTGGGTGCGCGGGGCCACGGCGGGGCGTTGTCCTCTTGTGTATCGCGCCCGTATTCTTCTATAGTCATTAGGGTCAGGACCTAGTCAACGGATCAGGTCGCGCCCTCAACTGTGAGAGCGCGACCCGGAGAAAGGGTGGGATTCTCTCGGTGGGGAGGAGGTACGAAGTCGTCCGGCCGAAAGAATCCCTGAACAGGTATAAAGCAAGGAGAGAGAGAGGGTTACTTCATACCGTTCATCTTTTTGGAGGCATCGTCCATTTTCTGTTTCATGCCGTCCATTTTCGAGTGTTCCATGTCTTTCGAGTGGTCCATGTCGCCCATCTTCATGTCGCCCATACCGCCCATGTCACCCATGTCGCCCATGGATTTCGGGCTAAGAACATCGACTGTGACCTTCTTTTCCCCGGCCTTTTTAAACTCCAGGGTCAAGGCGAAGTGCTGGCCTTCCTTGAGCGGCGCTTTCAATCCCATGAACATGATGTGATACCCACCGGGTTTTAAATCGGTCTCACCATGGGCCGGAACCGGGATGTTGGGCACCTGGCGCATTTTCATGATGCCGTTTTCCATTTTGTGTGTGTGCAGTTCCGTTTTTTTGGCGATATCCGACTTTGCCGCGATGACTTCGTCATCGGCGGCCGACATATTCTTGATGGTCATGAAGGCGGCTCCGGCGTGCGCCATTCCCGCCGAGGCGCGCGCCCACGGTTTCACAATCATGATGTCGTCCGCGTGAGCCGCCGTTGTAAACGCCGCGCCAAGCAAGGCGGCGCCGAGGGCGAGAGTGGAAGCATAAGCTTTAAGTGTCATAATTCTAAAGTCCCTGAAATACGAAGGTTGCTCTGACGGATCACTCCCAAGCGCGCTCATGCGAACGCGGCTTCCCTTGAGACGAGAGGATTCGTTGAAAAAAGTCGAGGGGAGGTTAGGCGCGCGACGGCGGCCCACGGGGCAGCGAGGGCGTGGCGAGCCATACGCTACGTTGATCATCGTGCATCGGCACGCTGAAGGTCATCGTGACGACCGTCGGAACGGTCAATACGACGGGCATGACGGGGCCGAGAAGATTGGCGGCGGTGGATAGCTTGCAGACGGTGCAGCTTTGGTAGCGATTGAGTTGATCCGCGAGACCGCCGTTATCGCCCGGCAAGGTCTTGTAGCCATAGGCCGAACAAACAACGAGGAGAGCGCGATTCAGGGCTTGGTAAGATTGATCGACGCCATTGGCGTCGTCGCCCCGTTCGCTCGTTGAGGGCAGCGTCAACAACGGCGCGGCGTGCACGGCGGGAATCATGACCTGCATCATCAAGGCGAACATGCCGACGGTGGCCATGATCATGCGCCGGCGCATGATCACAGCGCGCGGCGAACGTTTCGCCGCGGTGCGCGGTGATCGTCGCCCGGGTTTTCCGACGGCTTGTACCATGTGAAAAACTCACCCTCCCATTCAGAGATGAACTTTAAAGGTTGGCCACGGAAGTGCAAGATAAAAGTGCTTGTTGATGCGCGGCGATCGCATCGTCCGGGTGTGTTTTTGCCGGCGGCGAGGTCTGTTTTTCGCCTTTCCTATCGCCTTCCCGCGCGCCGCGATCCGGGGGGGGCGATCGTGGCGTCCTCGTTGAACAGGTCGGCCAGTTCGCGCATCATCGCGCCACCGAGATCCTCGGCGTCGGTAATGGTGACGGCGCGCTGGTAATAGCGGGTGACATCGTGGCCAATGCCGATGGCGCACAGTTCGATATCGGATTTGTTCTCGATCCAATGGATGACGTCACGCAGATGTTTTTCCAGGTAATTTCCCGAATTGGCCGACAAGGTGGCGTCATCGACCGGGGCGCCGTCGGAGATCACCATTAGGATGCGCCGTTGCTCGAAACGCCCGAGCAGACGTTCGTGGGCCCACAATAGGGCCTCGCCGTCGATATTTTCCTTGAGGATACCCTCGCGCAGCATGAGGCCGAGGTTGCGCCGCGCCCGCCGCCACGGTTGATCGGCGGACTTATAGACGATGTGGCGCAGATCGTTGAGGCGTCCGGGGTTTTCGGGTTTTCCGTTGTCCAGCCAGCGCTGGCGGGCGTGGCCGCCCTTCCAGGCGCGCGTGGTGAAGCCGAGGATTTCGACCTGCACGCCGCATCGTTCCAGGGTGCGCGCCAGGATGTCGGCGCTGATCGCGGCGATGGTGATCGGGCGGCCGCGCATCGATCCCGAGTTGTCGATCAACAGGGAAACCACGGTATCTTTGAACGCCATGTCGCTTTCCATCTTGAACGACAGCGGCGACAACGGGTCGGTGACCACGCGCGACAACCGCGCGGTGTCGAGCATGCCTTCTTCGAGATCGAATTCCCAATTGCGCAACTGCTTGGCTTGCAGGAGGCGTTGCAGCCGATTGGCGAGCTTGCCGACGACGCTTTGAAAGCGGGACAACTGGGCGTCGAGTTGATCGCGCAGGCGCGACAGCTCTTCGCTCTGACACAGGGCGTCGGCGGCGACCACCTCGTCGAAATCGGTACAATAGGCGTGATAGGCCGCCAGGGCGCGCGGTGCATTTTGCGGCCAATCGGCGCCGGCTTCGGATGGACCCGCCGGGTCTTCGCCGCCCTGCATCATCTCGTCGGAAGCCTCGCCGTCGCCGCCCTCGCCGCCCTCGCCGCTTTCGCCCATTTCGCTGTCTTCGGCGAGCGCCCCGGCGGGTTGCTCGTCGCCCTCGCCGTCCCGGTCTTGGTCGGTTTCGTCCTCGTCGGGCGCGGCCTGCTCGTCGTCTTGCTCGTCCTGTTCGGGTTGGCCCTCATACTCGTCGAGAAGCTCCAGGGCGCGCACCACTTCGCCGGCGATCTTGGCGTATGTTTCTTGATCGGCGGCGCTATCCGCCAGCCGGTCCAGTAGGTCGGCGGCCTTTTCATCGATCACGGCGCGCCACAACGTCGCCAGATGGCGCGCCGCGCCCGGCAGCTCCTCGCCGGACAACCTTTCGCGCGCCAGCACCGAAACCGCCTGCACCAACTGTTCGGGGTCGCGCTCGCAACTGTCGCGCCACTGCTGGGCGCGCCGTTCCAGAAGATGGTCGAGGTTGTGGCGCATCCCGGCGAAGCGGCGTCCGCCCAGGGCTTCCACACGGGCTTGCTCCAAGGCGTTGAACAAGGCGCGGGCGTCGGGATTTTTCGGCTGGCGGACGCGATGAACGGCGTCGTCGTGATAATACAAACGCATCGCCAGGGCGTCGGCGGCGCCCCGAAGCTGGGTGATCTGATCGCCGTCCAGCACCGCTGGGGGGGCGGGGAGAACGGCGGCGTCTCCGGCAAGATAGGCGACGCGCTCGCCTTCGGAGAATTGAACGGTCAGCTTTTTCTCACGCGCCAAGGCCTTGAGCGTCGCCTGGGTGGCGCGTTTGAGGGTGTCGCTGGGCCGTTCCGGAGGGTTAAGAGCCATGACCTTGCCCGTGCCGTCCTACAGGACCACTTTGGCGTTGCCGACGGCGTCGGGAAGGTCCTCGTTAAAGCAGCGCTGATAATACTCGGCGACGATGGGGCGCTCCAATTCGTCGCACTTGTTGAGGAAGCTGAGACGAAAAGCGAAGGTTAGGTCGCCGAAAATGTCGGTATTTTCGGCCCAGGTCATCACGGTGCGGGGCGACATGACGGTTGAAATGTCGCCGTTGACGAAGCCTTGGCGGGTCAGGTCGGCGACCTCGACCATCGCCGATATTTTGGCCCTGCCGTCTTCGGTGTTGAAGGTGGGCAGCTTGTTCAACATGATGTTGACCTCGTCGTCGTGGGGCAAATAGTTAAGCGTGGCGACGATGCTCCAACGGTCCATCTGGCCTTGATTGATTTGCTGGGTGCCGTGATACAGCCCCGTGGTGTCGCCCAGGCCGATGGTGTTGGTGGTCGAAAAAAGGCGAAAATAGGGATGCGGCTTGATGACCCGGTTCTGGTCGAGCAGGGTCAGCTTGCCTTCGACTTCGAGCACGCGTTGAATGACGAACATCACGTCGGGGCGTCCGGCGTCGTATTCGTCGAAGACGATGGCCACCGGGCGCTGCAACGCCCAGGGCAAAATACCCTCGCGGAACTCGGTGATCTGCTTGCCGTCCTTGAGCACGATGGCGTCCTTGCCGACGAGGTCGATGCGGCTGACGTGGCTATCCAGATTGATGCGCACGGTGGGCCAGTTGAGGCGCGCGGCGACCTGTTCGATGTGGGTCGATTTTCCGGTGCCGTGATAGCCTTGGATCATGACCCGGCGGTTGTGGGCGAACCCGGCCAGGATCGCCAACGTGGTGTCGTGATCGAACTGATAGGCGGGGTCGATGTCGGGGACGTGTTCCTCGCCCCGGCTGAACGCGGGAACGACAAGATCGGAATCGATCTTGAACGTTTCGCGCACCGACACCGTGGTGTCGGGCTTATCGAGCGGGAAGGCGTTAGATTCGGTTGGCGTGCTCATGGGGCGTGGCTCGTACTCGGTTGGCGCGGGGATGAACGGAGGATCGACTGTAGCGCTTAAAAAGCGGAATTGGGAAAAATTATGAAGCCGTTTCGCCAAGACTTTTACGGATAATTTGATAGGCCTCGACGATTTGTTTGAATTTTTCTTCCGATCGCTTGTCGCCGTTGTTGGCGTCGGGATGGTGGCGCTTGACGAGAGACTTATAACGCGATTTCAGCGCCTTCATGGTGACGGTGGGGTCGAGGTCGAGCACCGCAAGGGCGCGGGCTTGCGACGGTGGGGCTTTGGGTGGTCGCGCATCATCGCCGCGGGTGCGACGGCGTGCGTCGCCTTCGAAGCCGCCGAAAGCGTCGGAAAAACGTTGGCGCGCGGCGTCGAAGGCGCGCGGCCCGATTCCACCCATCTTCCAGGTCGGGCGGTTCCAAACGGTGTCATGGCGCACTTGAGCCTCGACCTCCTGCTCGTTCAGTCCGGCGAAATAATTCCACGATTTGTTGCGTTCGCGGATATGGGTCAAACAATACCAGTGATACTCGTTCAACTGGGTGCGCGATTTCGGGGCGCGGTACGCGCCTTCTTGCGCGCAATCGGGCCAGGCGCAAGGTTTGCCGGTGGACGGCTGCGCATTTTTATTGTGGCGGTGCGGTGCGCCGTGTGGTGAAGTGCGTTTATCGGACATTCCCTAACTATGATGTTTGCGCTTTCAATTGGCAAGACATGGCTCGGCCATGGAGATGAGGACGTCGGGAAATTGTATCCGGCATTTAACGATGTTTCGAGGGCGCCATTGCATCGCAAACGCGATGAGAGAGCACGAAAATAAAGGACCAGAAAATGCGCGTACGCGATCAAATCTATCAAAAATTAAAAACGGAATTCGATCCCGAATATTTGGACGTTGTCGATGAATCCCATAAACACGAAGGCCACGCCGGGGCTCGCCCCGAAGGGCAGACCCACTTTAGGGTCGAGCTGTCGTGCGCCGCGTTCGCCGGAAAAAATCAGGTCGAAAGACAGCGCATGGTTTATCGTCTCCTGGCGGATGAAATGGCCGGTCCGGTCCATGCCTTGGCCTTGAAAACACGCGCGCCGGGGGAATGAAGCGGCGCCAGGCTCTCTTTCAAGGAATTCGAAAATGGCAACCTGGGGTAGCACAGGTCGTGTTTCTTCTTGGCGAATCGCCGGCGGTGTTATATGACTTGAGCGTTCATAAAAAAGTATCGATCGCGTACACCCGGGGGAGGACGGACGCCCACTTCGTTCGTCGGCGACTTGGGGGCAAGGGGGGTTAATTGTCCGATATCAAGAGTATGTTGCAAAACAGGAATGTGACCATCGATGGTCGGCGGACGAGCCTACGTTTGGAGGAAGACGTCTGGGATGCGTTTGAGGAAATTTGCGATCGTGAAAACTTGAGCGTTCACGAACTGTGTACGCTGATCGATCATAATCGGTACAATTCGTCGCGCACCGCGGCGGTTCGCGCCTTCATCCTGTCGTATTTTCGCAATGCCGCGACGGATAGCGGTCATCTTGAGGCCGGACATGGTGGATTAAGCGAACGCCTCACTAGGCGCGGCGGGTTGCGGGCCTCCGCCTAAGTCACTCCGATGTCGTTCCGAAAATGTGGGCTCCGAACAGTTGCGTCTGCACGGCGCGGGTTTGCGTGTCTATGTAGGCCTTGACGGTTTTCAGCATTTGACGTTGCGACAAAACGCCCAGCGGGCGGCGGTCGTCATCGACAAGAACCAGATGGCTCGCCGGGCGAAGGGACATCAGGTCCAGGGCGTCGAGAATGCTGTCGCCGGCCGTCAGGACATCGCCGAGCTCGGAGATGATCGCTTCGAGGCGGGTCGTTCTTGGGTCCATGTTTCGGTCGTGCACGGCGCGTAAAACATCTTCACCGGTCGCGAGGGCTTGAAATTTTCCCGCGTCATCGCACAAAATAACGACCTTCGCTTCCGATCCCCCGGAGCGCGCTCCGTCGCCGGGATAAAGCCATTCGAGGGCGCTTTGCAATGCCTCCGCCATGTTCATCAGGCGCCAGAATGGGGGCGTTTCCCGGACGATGGTGGCGACGCTTCGATGTAGCATGTTCTAGAGCTCCTCCGCGTCGCCGCTGTTGGGTGGTGTGACCCGCAGTGAAACGATCTGATGGCGTTGTAGGCGCAAAATTTCGAAACGAAAGCCGTGGAATTGAAAAACTTGTCCTTCCTCGGGGATGCGCCGGGCTTCATGAAGAACCAGTCCCGCGATGGTCGCCGCGTCCTCGTCGGGAAGGCGCCAATCCAACTGACGGTTAAGGTCGCGTATTGTCGCCGTGCCGCGGATAATGTAGGCCCCGTCGGTCTGGGGGGTGACGCCAAAAATATGGACGTCGTGTTCGTCGGAGATATCGCCGACAATTTCCTCAAGGATGTCTTCCAGCGTAACGATGCCGAGCAGGGAGCCATATTCATCGACCACTAGGGCGAAATGCTCGCGCCGTTCGCGAAACGCCTGCAATTGATCCAGCAGCAAGGTATGTTCGGGGACGAACCATGGTTTCGAGGCGATGGCCATGATGTCCAGCTCGTCGATCGCCTTCTGTCGCCCCGGCGCCTCGCCGGTCGCGGCGCGCACCGCACGCAACAGGTCCTTGGCGTGAAGAACGCCGACAATGTTGTCGGTGTCGTTTTTCCATAGCGGAATGCGGGTGTATGGGCTGTCGAGGACTTGAGAAAGGATAGCGCCTGGGCTGAGATCGGCGTCGATCGCGACGACATCCTTGCGGTGGATGGTGATTTCGCCGACTTGCACTTCCGCCAGATCAAGGACGCTGCGCAGCATGTTGCGTTCATGGCGGACCACGGCGATTTCTTCTTCCTCATCCGTTTCCATTCCATGCAGCGCGATTGCGCCGCGCAGTTCCTCGGCATTTTCGCCCAAACCCCCGGAACCCCGGTGGTCGGCCCCGAAAAGGTGAAGTGTGGCGTGGATGATGGCGTTGAGCATGATCGTCAGGGGCGTGACCGCGATGACCAGAAAATTGACACTGGGAGCGATCGACAGGGCGACGTGGTTGGCGTGACGAAAGGCGTAAGTTTTGGGCAGGACCTCGGCAAAAATCAACACCAAAAGGGTCATCGCCAAGGTGGCGTAAACAACCCCGGCCGCGCCGAAAATGGTGATTAGGGCATTGGTCGCCAGGGCCGAGGCTAAAATATTGACCAAGTTGTTGCCCAACAGGATCGAGCCGATGAGGCGTTCTTTTTTTTCATACAGGTGATTGACCAGCCGGGCGCGGGGGTTTCCCTGTTGTTCAAGCTGATGCATCAGTGGCCGGGACGACGCCGTCAGTGCGGTCTCCGAGCCGGAAAAAAAAGCGGACAGAAGGAGTAGAAAAACAATAGCGGCGATTGTCAGAACCATATCCTCAAACTCTTTGCAAAGGTGTGCCGTAATCTTGGGGTTGGCCCCGCCGCGCCATATTTAAGCGACGCCATGCCCTCTTCGCGATGCCCCGTTCAACCGTGGGCGCGCCCGACCACGACTACGCGCGTGCGCGGTCGATGGCATCCTGTAGGATATTCGTCACAACCGACAAATCGACCTCGTCGGTAATAAAAGCTTTCCCTATTCCCCGGGCCAGAATGAACGTGATTTTGTTGTCTCGAACTTTCTTGTCTTGTCCCATAAGTTCGACCAGACGCGCGCCCGACCACGATTCGGTGACGAAAGGTTTGATGGTGTGGGGCAAGCCGATATTTTCGAAATGGGCGCGCAGCCGGGCGATGTCTTCGTCGGGGCACAAGCCCATTTTCACGGACACCTCGAACGCCAGCACGATGCCGATGGCGACGGCTTCGCCATGAAGCAGTCCGTCGCCGTAGCCGACTGTCGATTCAAGGGCGTGAGCGAAGGTGTGTCCCAGGTTGAGCAGCGCGCGCGCGCCGCTTTCGCGTTCGTCGCCGGCGACGATCGCGGCCTTGGCTCGACAACTGTGTAACACGGCGTGACGGCGCGCCACGGGATCGGCGTGGGCGACCATGTCGGCGCCGTGACGTTCCAGCCAGGAAAAAAAGTCGGGATCGTCGATGGCGCCGTATTTAACGACTTCGCCGTATCCCGCTAGAACTTGGCGCATGGGCAGGGTATCGAAGGTGTCGGTGTCGGCGATGACGGCCAGGGGTTGATAGAACGCCCCGACCAAATTCTTTCCGTGTCGGGTGTTGATGCCGGTTTTGCCGCCGACGGAGCTATCGACCTGGGCGAGCAGTGTGGTGGGAATTTGCACGAAGGGCAGACCGCGCAGCGTGATCGCCGCGGCGAAACCGGTGATATCGCCGATCACGCCGCCACCCAGGGCGATCAGAGTGGTTTGGCGCTCGACCTTCAGGTCAAGGAGGCGCGACACCAGTGTTTCCAAGTGGCCGAAGTCTTTCGTCGGTTCGCCGGCGGGCAACACGACGGCGTCGCTCGAGATGCCGCCGCCTTCCAGCGCCCGACGCAGCGGTTCGAGATACAGCGGCGCGACATTGGTGTCGGTGACGATGACGACGCGCGGTTGCGGCAAGAGAGGCCTCAGCAAACCGGCGCTCCGGGCGATCAGGCCTTCGCCGACGAAAATGTCGTAACTGCGTTCACCCAGGGCGACGTTTAGGGTTTGCAAGGCCGGCTCGGGTGTCGGATGGGACGGGTGTGTCATCGCGAAGAATGGGCTTCCAATTGTTGTGGGTGATCGTTCATGTGACGCCGTAAGGCGTCGATAATGGCCTTGACGGCGACTTCGTGTGGCTCGTTTCGGGATTCGATTTCGATGTCGGCTTCGGCATATACCGGGTAACGCTGATCGATCAGCGTTTTTAACACGGCGCGTGGATCTTCGCTTTTCAGTAAAGGGCGTCCGGCGCGTCGCGAGGTGCGTTCGTATAAAATCGACAGCTCGGCGCGCAGCCAGACCGAGACGCCGCGCCGTTTGATCGTGGCGCGAATTTCGGGGTTGATGAACGCGCCGCCGCCGGTGGCGAGGACGATCGGCGCGCCTTCGAGAAGGCGTAAAATAACCCGTTTTTCCCCTTCTCGGAACGCGGCTTCGCCGTAGAGTTCGAAAATATCCTCGATCGAACATCCCGCGGCCTTGACGATTTCGTCGTCGGCGTCGATAAACGGCCATTCCAACGTCTTGGCGAGACGGCGTCCGACGCTGCTTTTTCCTGCGCCCATCAAACCAACCAGGACAATCGAACGGTTAAGGGTGGGTAACACGATATTGCTCATAGGGGTTACGTTTGCATTAAAGTCGCGCAAAGAACAAGGGGTACGGCTATAAAGTCGGCGGTAAAGTCGTCCAGGTTCGCCCGCACCGACGCCGCTGCCGCCGGTGATAAGGCGCGCGCCGGGGTGTTGGAGACTTTTATGTCGCCGAAAAACTGCCATAATCGCCCCATAAGGTAAACCGAAGAAGCTTTGTTTCGGGGCTCTTTTTGAACGCCTCGGTTTTGTCCCCCGATGCCGTTGGGCGTACCGTTGAGCCGCCCCAGCACCCTTTCTGGATGCGGCCCGTCGGATGATCGCGACGGTTTAAAGATAAAGACGATTTAAGGATAGAAATGAAAAAAATTTCGACGATGATTATTTTTCTGGCGCTGGTTTTGGTTGGCGGGGCGGGCGCGTTTCTGGCGACGTGGCGGATACCTGCTCCGACATCGCACATGGTGAAAACGTTGCCCGATGCTCGTTTTCCGCAATAGGCCGCTTTTCGGCTCCGTTTTCCCGCGGTAGGGCGCCGCGAAAAAAGGTGATCTTGAGTATGATGTTTTCCTTTTGCGTCAATCTTCGCGGCGTGCTCCCCGGCAGGGGATGGCCGGTGAGTGGTCTTGGGGGAGCCGGTTTGCGCGGGATGTTCGGCAGGCCTCTTACGTTTGTGTTGGGTGCGGCGGCGCTTGGGCCGTTGGTGTTGGCCGCGGGCGTTCCGCGGGCGTCGGCGCAGCAAGGCCCCCTGGTCTTGACGCCACCGGCTAGAACGTCTTCCCAGCTTACGCCGTCCTCACCACCTCCGGCTTCGCCGCTTCCGACGCCGAGGCAAACGATTGAGACGGGACCCGCCGCTTCTCCCGCCGCGCCACCCGCGACAAACGCCTCTTCATCCGGCGCGCCGCCGGAGGGGACGGTCGTCAAGGCGCCGTCGGGTATTCAGGCGGATACTTTGGGCCAGATCAATCCCGAGACGGTAGGGGTTTTGGATCAGGGAAGCGGCGGCTTTGGCGTTGATTTGTGGCGGGGGACGCCGCGCGCCGTGGTGGAAACCTTATTTTCGGCGTTGCCGGTGGATGCGACCTCTCCCGTGGTGCGCGACCTGATGCGCCGCACGATGTTGTCGCGGGCGCTGGCCCCTACGGGGGAAAGCCTCGATGCGGGCGTTACCCTGCTTGCCAGACGCATCACGATTTTGTCGGCAATGGGCGACATCCCTGGGGCGACGCAGTTGATCGACGCCATACCGGGGCGGGTGGCGGATGAGAAAATCAATCGGATCGAGGCCGATGTTCGGTTGCTGAACGGCGACAACGCCCGCGCCTGCGCCTTGGCGCAGGGGGCGGTCGGCGCGGCTGGCGGCGATCAAGAATATTGGCGTCAGGCGCTGATTTTCTGCCAGGCGTTGGCGGGAAAAATGGATGCCGCGGCCCTGGGCGTTTCATTGTTGCGCGAGCAGGGCGTAAAAGCGCCTGTTTTTTACACCTTGATGGACGCTTTCACTCTGCGGACGCAGGCGAAATTGACGACATTTCCCGATCCGACTCCGTTGACGTTGGCGATGGCGCGCGCGCTTAACGTCGCGTTGCCCGAGGACGTGGCGACGACATCGTCTCCGGCAATTTTGCGCGTCCTTTCGAGCAGTCCCAACGCCCCCCTGGACGTGCGCCTGGACAGCGCCGAGCGGGTGGCGGGCGTCGGTGCGTTGGGGCCGGACGAACTGCGTCAGATCTATGAAAGCGTCTCCTTCTCCCAGGATGAATTGGCCAGCCCCCTTTCCCGAGCCGAGAAAAAACGCGGGGCATGGAGCCGGGCGCTGTTGTATCGCGCCGCATTGGGCCAGGCGATCCCTTCGGCGCGTGCCGAAACCCTCGCCCGCGCCTTGAAGCTGGGGCGTGAGGATGGGCGTTACGCCTTGACGGCGCGCGCCTTCGCGCCGTTGATCGCGGGGCTTGAACCTTCGAGCACGCTGGCGTGGCTCGCGCCCGAGGCGTTGCGCGCCCTGATCGTGGCGGGCGACGACGCCGGCGCGCGACGTTGGCTTGCGTTCCTACGGACGCGGGCGACGCTCGATTCTTCCGCGCGTGACGCCCTGACGGCGCTGATGCCGATTGTGCGCTTGTCGGGCCTTGAGCGGGCCAAACCGGATAGGGCGCCAACGCCAACGCCAACACCGACACCAATACCAGCACCAACACCGACCTCGACCTCGACCTCGACCTCGACACAAGAGCGCGGCGTAAACATTAACCCCGACGGGCGGGCGGCGATGGGAAAGCCTGCGGACGGGGGCGCCGCCACGCAGGGCGGGGCGACGAACGCCGTCACGACGGACGCCCGCGCCCAGGCCTGGTGGGCGGTGGTCAAAAATACGCCCAACGCCCGCGCCCGGGCGTCGATGCTCTACGCCCTACTTTCCGGTCTTGGCGATAAACTTCCGGTGTCCGTGTGGCGAAGCTTGCTGGCGGGTTCCGCGCGCCTGAGCACCGAGGCCATGCAGGCGCCGATCGCCCACGCTCTTGATGACGCGGCGCGAAACGGTCGCGTCGGTGAAACGGTGCTGCTCAGCCTGGTGGCGATCGGAAGGGCCGATCCGGCGGGGCTCAATCCCATGGATATGGAACGCATCGTCGCGGCGTTGGGAGCCGTCGGACTTCAGGCGGATGCGCGTAAATTAAGTCTGGAAATCATGTTGGCGTCGGCGCCATGACCGGGCGGCGTGGACGAGAACCGGCGGGTTTTCCTCCCTCGCGTTGGGTCGATAGCTTTATCGAAATGATGGCCGCCGAACGCGGGGCCGCCGTGAATACGCTGGATTCGTATCGTCATGATTTGGACGATTTCTCCGGGTTTACCGCGGGACGAGGGCGCCAACCCGAAGACGCCGATCCGACAATGATCCGCAAGTACCTGGCGCGCATGACCGGGGCCGGCCTGTCGCCGCGCACGGCGGCGCGGCGGTTATCCGCGCTGCGTCAATTTTTTCTGTTTTTGTTGTCTGACGATTATCGCGGCGACGATCCGACGGCGACCATCGACAGCCCGCACCAAGGGCGTTCGCTGCCGAAATATCTCAGCGAGGAAGAGGTCGAACGCCTTCTCGATCGGGCGCACGTCCATTCGGGGCCCGAGGGCGCGCGTCTGATCGCCCTGATCGAAGTGCTCTACGCCTGCGGGTTGCGCGTTTCGGAATTGGTGGGATTGCCGTTGGGGGCGCTGTCGCGCGACGGTATGATCCTGATCGTTCGCGGCAAAGGCGCCAAGGAGCGCATGGTTCCTCTCAACGAGGAGGCCAGCGCCGCGCTGGTCGCCTATTTGGCGCACCGGACGCATTTCATTCCTCAGGCCCTGCATGGGCGCTCGCCATGGATGTTTCCATCCCGAGCGAAGCAAGGATACCTCACGCGCGCGCGCTTCGGGCAGCTGATTAAGGTTCTGGCCGGCGAGGCTGGGATCGATCCGAAACGGGTCTCGCCTCACGTTTTACGCCACTCCTTCGCCAGCCATTTGCTTGCCCATGGCGCCGATCTGCGCGCGTTGCAACAGATGCTGGGGCATAGCGACATCGCCACCACGCAAATTTACACCCATGTTCTGGATGAACGCTTGAAATCTTTGGTGCGCGCCGCGCACCCCCTGTCCGTGCATGGCCCTCGCTGAGGACGCTGCTTTTTGCGTTGCGAAAAGCCCTATCGCGTTGCACACTTCGCCGATAACCCGCCGCCGTCGCCGCCGGTTCCGTTTTTCCCGGCGTGCGGTGCAATGCGAACGGACACAGCGAGACAGTGGAGATACCCCTTATGAGTTTTACCATCACCGAACAGGCGCCGGCCCGTTTAAATCGTTCCGAGTTGGCGGTGCCCGGCTCGAACGCGCGTTTTCTCGAAAAGGCGGCGGCGGGTGACGCCGATGTCGTTTTTCTCGATCTTGAGGACGCCGTCGCCCCGAACGATAAGGAACAGGCGCGTAAAAACATCATCGCGGCGCTGAACGATCTTGATTGGAGGGGAAAAACCGTTTCGGTTCGGATTAACGGTCTGGATACGCATTATATGTATCGTGATGTCGTTGACGTGGTGGAGCAAGCGGGCGAACATTTGGACCTGATCATGATCCCCAAGGTCGGCGTGGCGTCGGATGTCTATGCGCTGGACATGCTGGTCGGTCAGATCGAGGCGGCCAAGGGGCTGAAGAAAAAAATCGGCTTCGAGTTGATCATCGAGACCGCCCTGGGGATGGCCAATATCCACGATATCGCCGCCGCCAGCAGGCGCAACGAGTCGCTGCACTTCGGTGTCGCCGATTACGCGGCCTCGACCAAGGCGCGGACGACCAATATCGGCGGTCCAAACGCCGAGTACGGCGTGCTCACCGACCCGGACGTCGCCGGCGGGCGAGATTTTCATTGGGGCGATATGTGGCACTATGCGATTGCGCGCATGGTGGTCGCCGCACGGGCCAATGGTTTACGTCCGGTCGATGGTCCCTTCGGCGATATTTCCGACGCCGACGGTTACAAGGCCCAGGCGATGCGCGCCGCGGTTCTCGGCTGCGAGGGTAAGTGGGCGATCCATCCCAGTCAGACCGCTCTGGCCAATCATTTGTTCAGCCCCTCGTCCGAGGAAATCGACAAGGCGAAACGCATCCTGGCCGCCATGGAACAGGCCCAGAAGGAAGGCAAGGGCGCCGTCACGCTGGACGGCAAACTGATCGATATCGCCTCGATTAAGCAGGCCGAGGTCGTGGTGCGCAAGGCCGAACAGGTCAAGGGCTGAACGGATCCGCACCGAGTTCCTGTTGCGCGGCGGCGCGCGGTTTTATACAGTGCCGCCGCGTGCGGCGCGAAGGGTGCGATGCGGCTTTCCCGCCACCTTTCGTGTGTCCCGTCTTCGATGGGATAAGCGGGCGTCGCCGCGGCGCATGTTTTATCCGTCGCCTTGTCAAAATCAGTGTGTTAGAAAAACGCCCATGAACCACTTTTTAGACTTTGAAAAACCGATCGCCGAACTCGAAGGAAAGATTGAGGAACTGCGTCACCTTTCCGGGGCCGGTGAAGTCAACATCGCCGAGGAAGTCTCCAAGCTTCAGGCCAAGGTCGATAAGCTCCTACGTCAAACGTACGCCAAATTGACGCCATGGCAGAAGGCGCAGGTCGCCCGCCATCCGGGTCGCCCCCACGCTTTGGACTACATTCACGCGCTGATCACGGATTTTACCCCGTTGGCGGGGGATCGCCTGTTCGCCGAAGATTGCGCCATCGTCGGTGGTCTGGGCCGTCTGGGCGGGCGCTCGGTGGTGGTGATCGGCACCGAAAAAGGCGCCGATACGCAAAGTCGAGTGAAGCATAATTTCGGTATGGTGCGCCCCGAAGGGTACCGTAAGGCGCAACGCCTGATGCGTCTCGCCGAGCGCTTCGCTCTGCCGGTCGTCACCTTGGTGGATACCGCCGGAGCCTATCCCGGCGTCGATGCCGAGGCGCGCGGCCAGGCCGAGGCCATCGCCCGCAGCATTGAAACCTGCCTGGATATCAAGGCGCCCTTGGTTTCTGTGATTATCGGCGAGGGCGGGTCGGGCGGCGCGATCGCCCTGGCGGCGGCGAACGCCGTCTTGATGTTGCAACATTCCATCTATTCGGTGATTTCACCCGAAGGCTGCGCATCGATTTTGTGGCGTGATGGCGATAAGGCGAAGGACGCCGCCGGCGCTCTGCACCTAACGGCTCAGGACCTGCATAAGCTGAAGGTTATCGACGCCGTTGTCGATGAACCCTTGGGCGGCGCGCATCGTGCGCCCCAAGACGCGATATCCCGGGTTGGGGCGGCGATCGAGAAAGCGCTCGGGGAATTACGCCCCCTGGAAGGTGGCGTCCTTAAGGCGCGTCGTCGGGAAAAATTTCTGACGATGGGCGCGCAGGGGATCGGCGGATAAAGCATCGCCGTTCGGTCTCGCGGCGGCACGCGTGGCGCGGCCTTTTTAAGGGAACCTCTTCATCAAAACAAGAAAAGCCTCCATAGGAGGCTTTTCTTGTTTGTGAGCGTTCCGTCCGTAAGGCCTTATACCTTGCCGTGGCAATGTTTGTATTTTTTTCCCGAGCCGCATGGGCACGGCGCGTTGCGCGAGACTCGCCCCCAGGTGGAAGGATCGTTGGGGTCGAGCTTGGCCGCGCCCTGGCGTTGGCGGACTTGGGCTTGCGGTTGGTGTTGCGGGGGGTGGGCGGCGAAGGCCGGGTCCTCGTGGCCTTCGATCGTCTCTTGAGGGGGACGCTGCGCGAGCAGGTTTTCTTCGGGCGCGACCTGGAGTTCGACGTGCGACAAAAACATCGTCACCCGATCGCGCAGGCTTTCGAGCATGCCCTCGAAAAGATTGAAGGCCTCGCGCTTGTATTCGTTGAGCGGATCTTGCTGGGCGTAGGCGCGAAGGCCGATGCCCTGGCGCAGATGGTCCAGGGTCAGCAAATGTTCCTTCCACATTTGGTCGAGAATCTGGAGCAGCAGGCTTTTTTCCACGTCACGCATGACTTCGGGGCCGTGATTGGCGGCCTTTTCGGCCATTTTTCGGTCAGTGGCCCGGATGAGACGGTTGAGAACCTCGGCGTCGGCGATGCCTTCTTCCTTGGCCCATTCGACGAGCGGAAGATCGAGGCCGAAGATGCGCCGGATTTCTTCGTGCAGGAAGGTGATGTCCCACTGTTCGGCATAAGCCTTTTCGGGCATGGCGCGGCGGACCAGGTCTTCGATAACCTGATGGCGCATCTCGACGATTTCATCGGCGACCGTTTCGGCGGCCATCAATTCCTTGCGCTGGTCGTAGATGACTTTGCGTTGGTCGTTCATGACGTCGTCGAATTTGAGCACGTTCTTGCGGGCGTCGAAATTGCGCGCCTCGACCTTTTGTTGCGCTTTCTCTAGGGCCTTGTTGATCCACGGATGGACAATCGCCTCGCCCTCTTCGAGACCGAGCTTTTGGAGCATGCCGTCGATCCGCTCGGAGCCGAAAATGCGCATTAAATCGTCATCGAGGGAGAGATAGAATTTCGAACCGCCGGGGTCGCCCTGACGTCCCGCGCGACCGCGCAACTGATTGTCGATGCGCCGGCTTTCGTGACGTTCCGTACCGACGATGTACAGTCCGCCCGCAGCCATGACGGTGGCGCGATTTTCCTTGACCTCGGCGGTGATCCTGGCGATTGCGGCGGCGCGCTCGGCCTCGTCGGTGACCCGCGCCAGCTCGTTTTGGATGCGCATATCGACGTTGCCGCCTAACTGGATATCCGTACCCCGACCGGCCATGTTGGTGGCGATGGTGATCGCCCCCGGCGCGCCGGCCTGCGAGACGATGCGCGCCTCCTGCTCGTGATAACGGGCGTTGAGAACGTTGTGGGGGACCTTCTTTTTCTTCAACAAGTCGGAAAGTATTTCGGATTTCTCGATACTGACGGTGCCGACCAGAACCGGTTGATTGCGCGCCCGGCATTCCTCAAGCAAGGTGATGATGGCGGCGAATTTTTCGTTCTGGGTGCGATAGACCTCGTCGTCTTCGTCCTTGCGGATGCACGGCACGTTGGTTGGCAGTTCGACGGCTTCGAGATCGTAGATTTCCGCGAATTCACCCGCCTCGGTCATCGCGGTGCCGGTCATTCCCGACAGTTTTTCATAGAGGCGGAAATAATTCTGGAAGGTAATCGACGCCAGCGTTTGATTTTCGCGCTGGATGGTGACGCCTTCCTTGGCCTCAAGCGCTTGATGCAGCCCCTCGGAATAGCGTCGTCCTTCCATCATTCGACCGGTGAATTCGTCAATGATGATGACCTGATCGTCCTTGACCACATAATCGGTATCGCGGCTGAACATGATATGGGCGCGCAAGGCCTGATTGATATGATGGACCAGCGCCACGTTGGCGAGGTCGTACATCGCGCCCTCGCTCAACAAACCGCTTTTGCGCAATAGAGTCTCGGTTTTTTCGGTGCCGCTCTCGGTCAGGGTGACGGCCTTGGCTTTTTCATCTTTTTCGTAATCTTCCGGCGAAAGGGACGGAATCAATTTATTGATGGCGATATACAGTTCCGAAGAATCATCGGTCGGCCCCGAAATAATCAGCGGTGTGCGCGCTTCATCGATGAGGATGGAATCGACTTCATCGACGATGGCGTATGCCAGCGGGCGCTGAACCATGTCGCCCAAATCGAATTTCATGTTGTCGCGCAGATAATCGAAACCCAGTTCGTTATTCGTCGCGTAGGTGACGTCGGCCTGATAGGCGGCGCGGCGTTCGTCGTCGTCAAGGCCATGCTTGATGCACCCGGCGCTTAGGCCGAGAAAACCGTACAGTTGCCCCATCCATTGCGAATCGCGTTCGGCCAGATAATCGTTGACGGTGACGACATGCACGCCGTTACCGGTAAGGGCGTTGAGATAAACCGCCAGGGTCGCGGTCAGGGTTTTTCCTTCGCCGGTTTTCATTTCGGCGATCATGCCGCGGTGAAGCACGATGCCACCGAGCAATTGAACATCGAATGGGCGTTGTCCGAGCACCCTGCGCGCAGCCTCGCGCACGGTGGCGAAGGCGTCGGGAAGCAGCGCATCGAGGCTTTCTCCGGCGCGCAGGCGCTCTTTTAGCCAAGCTGTGCGCGCCTTAAGATCGCCGTCGCTTAGGGCCGAGACTTCCGCCTCGAGGGCATTAATCGCGGTGACCTCGGAGGTAAGGGTTTTGAGAAAACGCTCGTTGGCAGAGCCGAACAACCGTCGGGCAATGGCGCCTAACATGGAAGAACCCCGAGAAAAATGTGATGACAGGACCGTACGACGGGAAAAAAGTCTATCGCACGGCGTGTGCCCGACAGAGATAGAGGGCGCGCGGGGTTCTGTCAATGGACCGCATCGAAGCCCTTGTATTTTTGGAAAAGATCCCAAAATATAAGCAGGCGTAGCGGGGGGTGGAGGATGACGAAGCGGGCCGTGCTTTATGACGAAATGGTTAAAATATGCGGGTCAAGGAAGATCATTATTGACATACGCCCTAGGCGTTCCGATATAATAGCTAATAATAAGAATAATAATAAAGCGGATTGCGTTCGGGTATGCTGTTTAAACATCGGAGCGAACGCGTGCGGTTTTTTGTGCATTTGAGGGCCGGGCACTGGAAGGTGAACCGGTTTTTTTAGTCATCATTATCCTTGATGGTGCGCGGTCGCTTGGCTTGTCGCTCCGACGTGAAACAACGCAAGGTATTTGAGGAAGTGCGCCAATGTCCGTGTCCCGTTTTGATAATATCCGCGTCGTTCTTGCCGAGCCCGAGGCGAAATCGCGCAAGGATATTCAGTTCGAACTCAAGAAGTGCGGCTTCAATAATGTTCTCGCCACGGGAAACTTGTCCGATGTCGTCGGCGCCGTGAAACGTGGCGAAGTCGATTTGCTGATCGGCGACACCAAGCTTCCCGAGGGCGATTTAACCGACCTTATTTTTGAGATGCGGCACGGCGTTTTGGGGGGCAATCCCTTTGTGGTAACGCTGACGATGATCAGTAACCCGACTCAGGAACGCGTTCGTCAGGTCATCAATTCGGGAACGGATGACATCTTGGTGCGTCCCTTCGCCACCAGGCAGTTGATCGACCACATTCAGGCGTTGACCTACGCTCGGAAAAAATTCGTGGTGACCAGTGATTATATTGGCCCCGACCGACGCAAGACCCATCGTGAAGGCAGTATGAAAATCGCCCAGATCGATGTACCTAATCCACTGCGCAATCGAATTACCGGGCAGGTTAGCGAGGCCATGCTGAGAAAATCCATCGAAACCACGTTCGCCAGCATTAACGAGCAGAAAGTCGAGCGTCACGCCTTCCAAATCGGATATCTGATGGAAAGGTTGATCCCCGCGTTTGAAAATGCGCGCCACGATACCCCGGAAACGGCGCCCCTGTTGGACCGGTTGTGCGATGTCGCCGGCGATCTCAGCCAACGGATATGCAAGACCCGTTACGCCCACATCGCCGAGATGTGTATGACGTTGGATAAGATGACGGCATCGATCCGTGAAAAGGGTTTGGAGGACGCGGATATCGTTCTCATCGGGAAGTTAACCAAGGTGATCGGCAACGCATTTGATCCCGATCGCAATAAGGATGTCGTCTTGCGTAAGAGCGTGTCTGAAGTCCCGCGTGGCGATAAAGAAGAAAACGAGAACGGCTCCACGGATGCCTCCGTTGCTTCGCCGGGGTCGCAGACGAAAAAAGCAACGGCCCAGCCGCGGCGCGCGGCCATGGCGGCGGTCCCCGCGCCCGCCTGAGGGCTTCCGTCTGCGCGGCCCTTTTCGGGGGGCGCGTCCGGACTTAAAATTTCGCGGTTAGGCTCAATGCGCCGTAGCGATCGGGTTGGCGTTGCCCTCGGAATTCCCGGCTACGGAAAATCTGCGTATAGGTCAGGCGATAGCGCCCTAGGGTCGCCGCCATGCCAAGTTGAAAATCCCAGACCACGGCGTTTTTATCGACATGATGACTGGCGGCGAAGGTGTTGCCGTCGAGGAAGATGTTACGTCCGACAAGGCGACTTTCCCCGCCGGCGAACAGGTACCATCCCAAACCGCCTTCCTCGCGGAAAGATTCGCGCCCGGGCAGCGCCGGCTGAATATGCGCGGGGCCAAAATCGAAATTGATGTTCTGCCCCAGACGAAAGGTGCCTCCCGCGCTCAAGTGCGTGAGCACGTTGCCCAGACTGCCGCCCATATGGGGAATGAAATCGGCCTGCAACGGAATGCCCAGGGGACGGGTCCGAAACGGTGTATGAGGTCGCCATTTGCGTTGCAGGATAATGTCCAGGGCCGGCTCGTTGGAGAGCTGATTGCCCCATCCCCTGGGGCGGGTCACGTGTAGGAACTTGTGGACTTGGGTTTGGGTTTGCTTGGCGAGGCTTAGCGGGCCGACTACGCCAAGGTCGATTTCCATGGTGTCGAGCACGTTATAGGACATCCCGGCCAGGGCGCCGACGCCTTCGCCGTGCAGGGAAATTCCACCATATAGCCAACCGGCATAAGGTCGATCCTTCGTCTGAAGCTGGGTGGAGGCGATGTTTTCCGGCGTGTATATGTTCTGCCCGATGGCGAAGCCGATTTGCTGGCGTTTTCGCGCGTGTAGGGGATAAAGACGGTCGATCAGATCGCGTACGGACTGCGGGATTCCCTTCTGGTCGTCGGAAACCCAACTGATTCGCGTGCCGTGGGTGTAGTGGCGGTCGGTTCCGGCGGCCTTGTCGTTTTCGATCTCGACGGTGAGCGATCCCGAAAACGGGGTGAACGGGACAATGGTGGAAGGGAAGGTGTCTGCGCGCGCGTTTGCGGGGGGGGCCAAAAGAGCCAAGAAGAAGGAGGATGCGATGCAAATTGCGCCAAGAGTTCCCGTCTGCGCCTTGTTTTGCGCGTCGCGTTGTGCTTTATCGAGCGGGCGCGCCGGGCGACTGCCTCGGAAAACGACAGGGAAAAATACAGGAAAAGCGAACGACGCGCGCGCGCGCGTCGCGAACATAAGGACGAGGGGCGCGAAATGGCGTGGCGACTTCAGAGGCAATTTCAGGACTGTTTTTTTCACGGCGTGATTTCCGTTTATCGATGGCTCTTCGTGCCTTTAGTTGGGCGGCGGGCCGTGGCCGCGACTTTTTTTATTGGGCTCTTCATTGGCGCCGCCTTCGCGGGCGGCACGGCGCGCGCCTTCGCCGAAAGCGTTTCCCCTGCAGACGATGTCGTCGTTCGCGTCAACGGGCAGGCCATTACACGTTCTGACATGAACGCCGCCTTCGAGCAACTCCCTGTCGCGCTGCGAAGCCTGCCTAAGGATAAGATCGAGCGGATATTAATCAAGTCGCTGATCGATACCAAGTTGGTGGCGACGGCGGCGCGTGCGCAGGGGTTGGATAAAACCGAGGCTTTCCGCCGCCGTCTCGCCCGGATATCGGAGCAGCTTCTTGAACGGATGTACATGGCAAAGTTGATCGGCGAGAAAGTCGGCTCCCGGGCGTTGCATGAAAGATATCAGGCCTTCGTTAAAACGCTTCGCGCCCAAAAAGAGGTTCGCGCCCGACATATTTTGGTGAAAACACAGAAAAAAGCGCGCGAAATCATTGCGTTGCTGGATAAGGGAGAGAATTTTGCCGATCTGGCGCGGAAGTTTTCTCTCGACAGCACGGCGGCCGGGGGTGGCGAATTGGGCTTTTTCCCTCTTCACGGCGTGGACAAGGCGTTCGCCGACGCCGTGGCCGCCCTCAAAGTTGGCGCTTATACGCGCACGGCGGTGAAGACCGGCTATGGCTGGCATGTGATTTTATTGGAAGAGCGTAGGCCCCGCCCGATCCCCGGCTTCGCCGCCGTGCGCGATCGCCTGGACCGCGAAATGTCGCGTGAGGTGATCGATGCGCGGATTATCGCGCTTCGCGGCGCGGTGAAAATCGAAAGCCCAAGGCAGCAGCATCCCAAGGCGCGGCCCGGCCCAGGGCGCGGTGCGGCGGTCTCGAAATAACGCTTCGCATCGCCGGTGGGCGCGGGGAAGGCGGGGCCGATGTGAACGAGCGGCGGTTCACCCGATTTTTCTTTCTGTCTTACCGGGTGTCAACGTATGATCGCGGGCGTTTTTTCGTTTGCGCCGTTCATGCGCCGTCTTGCGTGGCGCGTGAATATCCCGTTCCATTCCGTGTTGGAGTCACGTCATGAGTTTGCCGGTTTCGCCTCTTGCCCCCGCGTCCTTTCCCAAGATGACCCCACTGGGCGGCGTGCGCCTTGCGGTCGGGGCGTGTGGCGTGCGCTATAAGGAACGCACCGATGTCCTGCTGGTCGAACTGGCGCCCGGCGCCACGGTCGGCGGCGTTTTCACGCGTTCGAAAACCGCCTCGGCGTCCGTGCTGCGTTGCCGCGCACACCTTCCCGGCGGCGCGGCGCGGGCCTTGCTGGTCAATTCGGGCAACGCCAACGCCTTCACCGGGGCCAGGGGCGTGGCGGCGGTGGACCGTGTCGTCGCTACCGCCGCCAATGTGTTGGGTTGCGCCGAGGAAACGGTGTTTACCTCATCGACCGGGGTCATCGGCGAGCCGCTGCCCGATGGCAAACTGACCGCGTTCCTGCCGACCTTGAAAGAGCGCTTGGACGCGGATCGCTGGGAAGACGCGGCGCGGGCGATTATGACCACCGACACTTTCGCCAAGGGGAGCGTGCGCACGGCGCGGATCGGCGGGGCCACGGTGCGCATCCAGGCGATCGCCAAGGGATCGGGGATGATCGCCCCGGATATGGCGACGATGTTGGCGTACGTCTTTACCGACGCCAAAATCCCCGCCCCGGTGCTTCAGGCGCTGGTGGCCGAGGGGGCGGAGCGTTCCTTCAACGCGATCACCGTCGATAGTGATACCTCGACCAGCGATACCTTGCTGGCGTTCGCCACCGGCCACGCCCGCCATGCCGAAGTCGAGGCCGCCGACGATCCCATTTTGGCGGATTTCAGGGCCGCTTTCGACGCCGTTCTGATTGACCTCGCTCACCAGATCGTGCGCGACGGCGAGGGGGCGCGCAAGTTCGTCACGATCGCCGTCGGTGGTGCGCAAAACGATGTCGCGGCGCGCAAGATCGGTCTGGCGATCGCCAATTCGCCGTTGGTTAAAACGGCGATCGCGGGCGAGGACGCCAATTGGGGGCGGATCGTGATGGCCATCGGCAAGGCCGGCGAGGCCGCCGACCGCGACCGCATCGCCATCGCCATCGGCGGCGTCGAGATCGCCCGCGACGGCGAGGCCGTGCCCGATTACGACGAAACCCCCGTCGCCCGGCACATGAAGGGGCAGGAAATCGACATCGCGGTGGACGTCGGCGTGGGGACGGGGGCGGCCACGGTGTGGACCTGCGACCTGACCCACGGCTACATCGACATCAACGCCGATTACCGTTCGTAATCGTAAGAACCCTGGAACGGAGTGACGCGCATCATGGATTATGCTTGCTTCACCGCGGATAAGGGCTGGCGCGGGCAGACGTTGGAAGCGCCCCGCCTGCGCCTGCGCGCGCCCCGCACCGAGGATGCCCGGGCTCTTGCCGAACTGGCCAATGACCCTGAGGTCGCGCGCTATACCACGCGCGTTCCCCATCCCTATGAATTGGACGATGCGCGGCTTTTTCTCGAACAGGCGCTTCGTCGCACGGCGGGGTGCGAAACGGGGCGAGGTTATGCCTTCGCCGTGGAAAAGCGGATTGGGGAGGATTTGATCGGGGTCATCGAAATCGACCCCCAGGACGAAGGGCGCGGCGGTGTGATCGGCTATTGGCTGGGCAAGTCCCACTGGGGCCGGGGGTTCGCCACCGAGGCGCTCAAACGGGTGGTCTCGTTTGCTTTCACCAGTCTCGGTATGGACTGGCTACGCGCCGGGACGCACCCTAAAAACCCCGCCTCGGCGCGGGTTTTGGAAAAAGCGGGATTTTCTTTCAAGGGGATGGATACCGCCTTTCCCGGCCACGACAAACCCGTCGAGGCGCGCGCCTATCGCCTCGCGCGCGGTGACTGGCATCGGCGCGAGGCCACGAAACCGCGCCTTTTGGTCGCCGCCGCCGCCCTGCTCGACGGCGATGGGCGGGTGTTGCTGTGCAGCCGTCCCGAGGGCAAAACCATGGCCGGTCTGTGGGAATTTCCCGGCGGTAAGGTCGAGGGTGCGGAAACACCCGAGGCGGCCCTGGTGCGCGAACTGAAGGAAGAATTGGGGATCGATATTTCGCAAAGTTGTCTTGCCCCGCTGACCTTCGCATCGCACAACTATGACGATTTTCACCTGTTGATGCCGCTCTATATCTGTCGGGCTTGGAAAGGAGCGGCGCACCCCAAAGAAGGGCAGCGTCTGAAATGGGTGCGCCCGATGCGCCTCGCCGACTATCCGATGCCGCCCGCCGATATTCCCCTAGTCGCTTTGTTGCGGGATTTCCTGTAAAGTAGGGGAGGGTAGTCGAGTAGGTTTACGAAAAAATAGGAGGCGCGTAATGACGAAAGACAAAAATGACGCACCACAAAATCCGACGGCGTGCCTGATCATTATTGGCAACGAAGTGCTTAGTGGACGCACGCAGGACGCGAATCTCGCCTATCTCGCCCAAGGTCTGAACGATGTCGGCGTGCGTCTCGCCGAGGCCCGTGTCATCCCCGACGTCGAGGCGATCATCGTCAAAACCCTCAATCAATGCCGGAAGGCCCATACCTACGTGTTTACCACCGGGGGCATCGGGGCGACCCACGACGACATCACGGCCGAGGCCGTCGCCAAGGCCTTCGGGCGACCGCTGTTGTGTGACGCCCGCGCCGTCAAGGCGCTTGAAGAACATTATGGCGATCGCCTCAACGATGCGCGTTTGAAAATGGCTGAAATGCCCGAGGGGGCGGAACTGATCGACAACCCGGTCAGCCACGCGCCGGGCTTTCATATCGGCAATGTGTACGTTTTTGCGGGCGTGCCTAAAATCATGCAGGCCATGTTCGACGGCGTCAAACATACCCTAAAAGGGGGTGCGGTGTGGCGTGCGCGGAGTCTTTCCACCGATCTTACCGAAGGGGTGATCGCCGGAGAGATGGCCCTGCTGCAGGACGATCACAAAGATGTTGAAATCGGTAGTTACCCCCACTTCAAGGACGGTCGTTTGGGGGTCGCCTTGGTGGTTCGGGGCGCCGACGCCGGGGCTATCGACGAAACCGTGGCGGCGTTGGAAGCGATGGTTCGCGCACACGATGGCGCGGTGTTTGAGGACCCCCCCTAGTGGTTTGAGTTTAACATTTGAGTCCGATGCAATTGGACACAAATGTGTGAAGAAATCAAACTGCAACAAAAAGATAGATAGTGGTCGGCCCGATGGTTCGCGGGAGCGAAACGTCGGAGTCGATCCCCTAGCGCGTAATCGTAAAATTCGCCGGGTCGAGGCGGTCCTGCCAACCAAAACGCACCAGCTCGGGGTCGATGTGCTCTTCCTCGGGGTAGCCGATACACAGGTAGGCGATCAATTTCCAGTCGTCCGGCACGTCGATGATGCGCGCCGCCTCCATCGGGTCGATGATCGATATCCAACCCACCCCGATGCCGCGCGCCCGCGCCCCTAGCCACAGCGTTTGCACCGCGCCGACCACCGAATAATCCATGGTTTCGGGCATCGTCTTGCGCCCCAACCCATGGCCGGTCGAGGTCTCGGGTTGGCAAAACACGGCCAGCTGTTCGGGGGCCCGATCCATGCCGGAAAGCTTCAGCGTGGCGTAAAGTCGGGCCTGCGCGCCGTGGTAGTCGTTTAAGGCGTCCTTGTTGCAGGCCTCGAACAGATCGCGCATGGCGCGGCGACGTTCGCCATCGTTGATCTTGGCGAAGCGCCAGGGCTGGCTGTTGCCCACCGACGGGGCCAACGCCGCCAGGGCGATCAGCTCGTCGATCGCACCTGCGGGCAGGGCGTCGGAGCGAAACCGGCGCACGTCGCGCCGCCACTGGAACAACTGCGTCAATTGGGCGTAAAAGGCGTCGTCAAATACGGGCGCGGCGGATGTGTCTGTACTCATGGCGCACACTGTAGCGGCGCAAGGTGCGCCAAGACAACGCCAAACCGTACCTCACCGTGAAAACGCGATGAAAATGCGTCGCGAGGCGAAATTGTCGCACGCCGTCGATTGGCGCTTGCCTCCGGGCGGGCCGTCGCGATAGGTTCAGCCCACCACCCCGGTTCAGTGCCCGCTTGGCGGAATTGGTAGACGCAACGGACTTAAAATCCGTTGTCCTTCGGGACGTGCCGGTTCGAGTCCGGCAGCGGGCACCAGAACCTTTGCGGCCATCGCGTTTTGTTCGCGGCGCGCGGCATGTTTTCACCATGCGTCGCCCGATCGCGGTCGCCCTCAGGCGATGGAAAAGGCGAGGGTTTGGCTGATTTGAATCAATGGGCGCGCACTTTCACGGCGCCATGTATCCAAGGCGGTTTGTAAGGCGGAGAAGTCTTTCGCCGAGTTGGGCGCTTTGGCGACGACGCCCTCGCGGGCGAGAGCCTTTAGGACGTCGGTGGAAAAAACCATCGTATCGACCCCCATGCGCCGGAGCATGATTTGTCCCGTTTTCCCGCCCATCCGCGACGCACCTTTTCGCAAGGCGCGCAGGTTGTCGCAGTACTCGGCGTTTCGCCAACCGGCGAAAAAGGCGCCGACGCTTCCGTGTTCACCTTCGAGGGTCAGCAGATAGCGCGCATTTTCGCCCACGGATTTCATTTTCGCCGCATTGGCGATTAGGCCTGGGGTGGCGAGCAAGGTGTCCAGATCCTCCTCGCTCATCATCGACCAGCGGTTGACGTCGAAGCCTTCGAAAACCTCTTCGAAACGAGGCCATTTGTTCTCGACCAGTTGCCAATTGAAGCCGACCTGAAAGATGGCCTTGGTCATCTCCGAGAGCCAGCGCTCGGCGGGCGTGGCTTCGATTTCTTCGGGCGGGCGTGGGGCGAGGAGCAGGCGCTCCAGTTCGTTCTCGCCTCCCTTTCGATTGGCCGCATCCTCGAAAATATCGCGAAACGGTCGCATGCATCTTCTCCCGTAACGTTAGGCGACTTTCCCATGGTGGGATGGACAAAACACGGCCCCCATGCCCGGGCGGCGTGGGCAAAAATGGGGCAAAAATGGGGAAAGACGGAGTGATGTGGCGTCAGGACAGTTTGAGCTCCGTCTTCAAAAAAGAAATAATATCATCGGATTCGTACAGCCATTTTACGTCGTTAGGGCCCTTCTCGATGCGCAGGCAGGGGACCTTGTGTCGTCCGCCTTCCCGGGTCAATTCAGCCTTGAACGTCGCATTGTTTTGGGCGTCTCTCAGCTCGATATTCAGGGCGTGTTTCCTGAGTTGTCGCCGGACTTTTACGCAAAACGGGCAGGCCTTGAATTGGTAAAGGGCCATGTTCGCCGTCAAGGCGTCGATCGCATCTTGCTCTCTTTTTTCTCGAACGACGGGCTTGGGTCCGGTCAGAAAATCCATCGCAAGGATGAGGCGACCTAATATCATCCGAATAAACTTCATAATTGTTTCCTATAAGCATGTCAATTAATCCCACTTTATACATTGCTTCGCGAGATATGGTAGAACCTTATGGGAGATCGCCGTGCGGACGAACATCCTATGGGCGCGATAATGGTTTGTTCTATCCCGCCCGTAAGCCTATGCGGACCGGGAAACGATGGCCGGAGTCGAAGGGGCGCCTAGGCGTGCGTTAGCGCGGGTCGTTTTTGTTTCCCGATGTGTTTGTTTCCCGATGTGATAATGTGCCCGGTGTGAGGGTCCGCGCGCGCGGGCGGGTAAACGACGCGACCGACGGAGGCGTGGATATGCATCAAGCAGTGGACCTTCACGCGGTGACATCCTTTCAGATGGCCATGACCTACGCCTTGATCGTCGGGGCGTTCGCCCTTTACGCCTGGGGCAAGGTGTCGATCGAGGTGGTGTCCCTCGGCGTGCTCAGTGCGGTATTGATCTTTTTTTATGTTTTCCCCGTGATCGGGGCGGACGGGCGTAACCTGCTGGGGCCCGAACGGTTGTTGTCCGGCTTCGCCAATCCGGCCTTGATTACCGTGCTGGCGCTTTTGGTGATCGGTCAGGGGATGGTGCGCACCGGGGTTCTCGATCAGGGGGCGCGAATAATTTTGGCGTGTTGCGGGGATTCTCCTCGGATCACGGTCGGCGTGGCGTTGCTTTGCGTGTTGGTGGTCAGCGCATTTTTGAACAACATTCCGGTGGTTGTGATCTTTATTCCGATCATGCAGGCGATCGCCGCTAAATTTTCGATTTCCTCCAGCAAGTTGATGATGCCGCTCAGTTTCGCTTCGATCCTGGGGGGGATGACGACGCTGATCGGGTCGGCCAGCAACCTGTTGGTCAACAGCGCCCTGATCGATATCGGCCAACGTCCCTTTGCTTTTTTCGATTTTACCGTGCCGGGGTTGGTCTTGGCGGCGGTCGGCATGGTCTTTCTTCTTACCGTGGCGCCCCGTCTGCTCCGTGCACGGGAAAACCTGACCAGCCAAATTCTCGACGGCGCGGGTCGGCAGTACATCGCGCAGATTACCGTGAGCCCCGATTCGAATCTGGTCGGCAAAAAAACCATTGGGGGGATATTCCCCGATCTGACCGACATGACCCTGCGGTTGGTTCAGCGCGGCGAGGAGGGCCTGTTGCCGCCTTTCGAGGATTACCAGGTTCGTCCCGGCGATGTTTTGGTGGTGGCCGCGACCCGTCAGGCGCTGAGCGACGCCCTGACCCATGACCCATCGCAGCTCTATCCCGACCTGACCCACACCCAGGCCCAGGGCGCCGCCGGGGACGAAACCAAAACCGAAACCGAGGATGAACGGCCTTGGCATCAAGGCGAACGGATGCTGGCCGAAGTCATGGTCGCCCCGGCGTCGCGCCTGATCGGCCAAACGTTGCCGCAAATCGGGTTTCGCTTTCAAACCCGGTGCATCGTGCTCGCGATACAGCGCCGTTCGCGCATGATCCGAAAGCGCCTGACCGATATCCGCTTGCAAGACGGGGACGTCCTTTTGCTGCAGGGCAGCCCCGCCGACATCGAAAAATTACGTACGAACCGCGATGTCGTCCTTTTGGAGTGGTTGGCCGCAGAGTTGCCTGCGGTTCACCATGCCCGGCGGGCGGCGTTCATCCTTTTGGGTGTCGTGCTCGCGGCGGCGACGGGGGTGGTGCCGATCGTTATCGCCGCGCTTGCCGGGGTGACCGCGATGCTCGCCAGTGGCGTATTGAATTTACGTCAAGCCGGGCGTGCGATCGACAGCAAAATCCTGACCATGATCCCGCTCGCCCTGGCGTTGGGCGCGGCGCTGAATGCCACGGGCGGGGCGATATGGCTGGTGAAACAGTTGACCCAGGCCCTGGGCGGCGCACCGCCGGTGGTTATTTTGTCGTTATTTTTTCTTGTTATGGTCGTCCTCACCAACGTGATCAGTTCGAAAGCGATGGCGGTTCTCTTCACGCCGATCGCTGTCGATATGGCGCTCGCCACGGGTAGCCCCGTCGAGGCCTTCGCCGTCGCGGTGGTTTTGGCCGCCAATTGTTCGTTTGCGTCCCCCATAGGCTATCAGACCAATCTGCTTGTGATGGGGCCGGGACATTACCGGTTTTCCGATTTTGCGCGCGTGGGCGTCCCGGTGATTGTGGTTGTCTGGTTGGCGTTCAGCGTGTTCGTGCCCTGGTATTACGGGATGATGTTTCCGTAGATTGTGAATTTATGCCCATGCCCCGCGTTTAATTTCGCCGTGTCTCCCGGAGTTTATATTTTTCCGCTGGTAAAGCGGTGCCCTCTTCCCACCTAAAGGGGGACGCTGCCTCAGGGAAGTTATTTAAGCAAAAACGGGTGATGCCATGATCAAGAAAAGCATAATGAACCTGCCTATCGGAACCAGGGTGGGGGGGACGTTCGCCGTCGTCATGGCGCTTCTCGTCGCCATTGCCAGTCCCTTAATGCTGACGTCGATCGACAAAGTGATTTCTCAGGCGGAATACCGTGAGTTAAAAAGTTATTACGAAAACATGATGGCCAAGCTTCAGTCCGAATCGTATCGGGCGCGGTCGCTCAGCGAATTCGTGGCGAACATGCCCGCCGCGCAAAAGGCCTTTTCCGAAAAGGATCGCGGCGCTTTAATGGCTTTGTTCGGCCCCTCTTTCGATCGTTTGAAAAAGCAGTACGGGGTACGCCAATTCCAGTTTCACACGCCGCCGGCGACGTCCTTCCTGCGCGTTCACAAGCCGGAAAAATTTGGCGATGATCTTTCCTCGTTCCGCAAGACCGTGGTGCAGACGAACGCGACCAAGGAGGGAACCTCCGGGTTGGAAAAAGGTGTCGCGGGGATCGGTATTCGCGGACTTTCTCCCGTGTTCGAAAAGGGCGACCAGGTGGGGTCCGTCGAATTCGGACTCTCCTTCGGCGCGCCGTTCCTGGCCAGCTTCAAGAAGCAGTACGGGGTCGATGTCTCGGTGATGGTGCCCGATAAGAACGCCTTCAACCCTTTGGCGACAACCCTTGAAAAGGGGTCGATGTCTTCCGCCGCGCAGCTCGACGCGGCGATGAAAGGCAAGGCGTTTTCCCATTCGGGAAAGCTGAACGGGACGCCGGTCGCCGTTTATCTGGGCAGTGTGAAGGATTTTTCGGGTAACCCGATCGCAGTCGCCGAATTGGTGATGGATGTCAGTTATTACGCCAACGCCCTGACGATGGCCCGCTATGCGATTGGCGGCGTGACCATCGTCGCCGTTCTTATTTCGATCGGCTTTATCTGGTTCGTTCGCGCCACGGTCGCCAACCCGTTGCGCGAAATGACGGGGGCCATGCGCGGCCTGGCGGAGGGGCAGACCGATATCACGATCCCGACGGCGGACCAGAAAGATGAAATCGGCGACATGGCCGGCGCGCTCGCGGTGTTCAAGGCCAACGCCATAGAGCGCGAGCGCATCGCCGAGGCGCAGCGCAAGGAGGAAGAGAAAAAGCACCAGCGGCAAGAGAAAATAGAACGTCTGACCGATACCTTCGATAAAACGTCTTCCGAACTTGTGGACAAGGTGACCCGGGCGGTCGGTTCGCTGGGTGAATTTTCGCAAACCATGAGTACGCTTGCCGACGACACCAGCCAGCGCAGCAACGCGGTGGCCGCGGCCACCGAGGAAGCCTCGGCCAATGTGCAGACGGTGGCGGCGGCGGCGGAGGAATTGACCGCGTCGATCCAGGAAATTCGCACGCAAGTCCATAAATCCGCCGAAATGTCGGATAAGGCCGCCGAACGGGCGCAGGAAACGATAGAAATCGTTCGTTCCCTGGCCGGGGCGACGGAGCGTATCGGTGAAGTCATCAACCTGATTAACGACATCGCCGATCAAACCAACCTGTTGGCGCTCAACGCCACTATCGAGGCGGCCAGGGCCGGCGAGGCGGGCAAGGGTTTCGCCGTTGTCGCGGGCGAGGTGAAAAATCTCGCCAACCAGACGGCGAAGGCGACCGAAGAAATCAGCACCCAGATTCGCGGCGTGCAGGATCAAACGCAAAATTCGGTTGACGCCATGGGTGAAATTTCCGGAGTAATTGTCGAGTTGAGCCAGGTTGTGGGCGACATTAATCACGCCATGGGCCAGCAAAATGAAGCAACCAACGAGATCGCTAATAATATTAATCAGGCGGCGGCGGGCACCAAGGAAGTCACCACCAATATTTCAAGTGTTTCCGCCGCCGCGGTGGAAACCCGTGGCGCAGCGGGCCAGGTCTCCGAATCGGCTCAGGACCTGATGGCGGAAACCGACACCCTAAGCCGTCATATTCAGGGATTTTTGCGCGACGTAAAAAACGCCTGATGCCGTCATAACGCGGCCTCCGAAATCTCCGAGGCCCGTTTTTCCACCGTCCCGCCCGGTTCCTTGAGCCGGGCGGGATTTTTTTTGGGATTTCTCTTGTGCGGCGCACCATGGCTGCGTATAAGGGCTGTGGGCCACGGTCCCCCAACGGACCGCGACCCTTCTGCCGAACGGCGAAGGGCGA
Organism: Varunaivibrio sulfuroxidans; assembly: GCF_029318635.1. Lineage (NCBI taxonomy): Bacteria > Pseudomonadati > Pseudomonadota > Alphaproteobacteria > Rhodospirillales > Magnetovibrionaceae > Varunaivibrio > Varunaivibrio sulfuroxidans. The sequence continues at coordinate 2,584,767 of NZ_CP119676.1, forward strand.
CATCTGATACGCTGGCTGGGTTTGCCTCCACCGGTGAATACGCGGGGACCTCGTGGTCCTTTTCGTTTTGTATCTTTTGCTCCACTCCCTTCGCCTTGCGCCACAAGAAGGGAGTTTTTTTATGACCACCGTTCCCCAGCCGGACACCCGTCCGGCACGCCCCGAATTTTCCTCAGGTCCCTGCGCCAAACGTCCCGGTTGGACGGTTGACGTGTTGAAGGACGCCGCCGTCGGGCGTTCGCATCGCTCGAAAATCGGCAAGGCCAAACTGGCCGAGGTGATCGATCGCACCCGTGCCGTTCTCGGGGTGCCCGACGATTATAAAATTGGTATCGTCCCGGCGTCCGACACCGGCGCCGTGGAAATGGCGTTGTGGTCGCTGCTGGGCGAACGCGGCGTCGATATGCTGGTGTGGGAAAGCTTCGGCGCCGGATGGGCGACGGACATCACCAAACAGCTAAAGCTCGACGACGTCCGCGTGATGAAGGCCGATTACGGGAATATTCCCGATTTGGGCCAAGTCGATTTCGCCCGTGACGTGGTGTTCGCCTGGAACGGCACCACTTCGGGCGTCAAGGCGCCGGACGGCGCCTGGATCAAGGATGATCGCCAAGGCCTCACGATCTGCGACGCCACCTCGGCGGTGTTCGCCATGGATATGCCGTGGGCGAAGCTCGATGTCGTCACTTATTCATGGCAAAAAGTCATGGGTGGAGAGGGACAGCATGGAATTTTAATTCTAAGCCCGCGCGCCGTCGAGCGACTGGAAAATTACACCCCGGCGTGGCCGTTGCCGAAGATTTTTCGCCTGACCAAGGGCGGTAAGTTGATCGAGGGTATTTTTCGCGGCGAGACCATCAACACGCCGTCGATGATTGCGGTTGAAGACGCCCTGGACGGCCTGAAATGGGCCGAACAATTGGGCGGCTTGGCGGCGTTGAAAAAACGCAGCGAAGATAACCTCGCCGTCCTCGACGCGTGGGTGACGAAAACCGGCTGGGTCGAATTTTTGGCCAAGGATCCGGCGATCCGCTCCAATACCTCGGTCTGCCTGAGCGTCGCCGACCCCGACTTCCAAAACCTCGACGCCGACGCCCAGACCAAGACGGTCAAGCGCATGGCCGCGCTTCTTGAGGCCGAGGGCGTCGCCTTGGATATCGGCGGTTATCGCGATGCGCCGGCGGGCCTGCGCATCTGGTGCGGATCGACCGTCGATAGCGCCGATCTGAAGGCGCTGACGCCTTGGCTCGACTGGGCCTACGCCACCGCCAAAAATGAACAGAACGCTTAAAACACCGCGCCCCGCGCGAACGGAGAACAGTTATGCCCAAAGTCCTTATTTCCGATAAAATGAGCCCCCGCGCCGCCGAGGTTTTCAAGGCCCGTGGCGTCGAGGTCGATGTCAAACCCGGGATGACGCCGGATGAACTGAAAGCGTGCATCGGTCAGTACGACGGCCTCGCCGTGCGTTCGGCGACCAAGGCCACCGCCGAGATCATCGCCGCCGCCGACAACCTGAAGGTCATCGGCCGCGCCGGTATCGGTGTCGATAACATCGATATCAAGGCCGCCACCGCCAAGGGAATCGTGGTCATGAACACGCCCTTCGGCAACTCGATCACGACGGCCGAACACGCCATTTCCATGATGATGGCGCTGGCCCGCCAGTTGCCTTTGGCCAACGCTTCCACCCAAGCCGGAAAGTGGGAAAAATCCCGCTTCATGGGCGTCGAATTGATGGGCAAGACCTTTGCGCTGATCGGCTGCGGCAATATCGGCGCGGCGGCGGCCGACCGCGCCCAGGGCCTGAAGATGAAAGTGATCGCCTACGACCCCTATCTGTCGCCCGAGCGGGCCAAGGATCTGGGCGTGGAAAAGGTGGAACTGGACGACTTGTTCGCCCGCGCCGATTTCATCAGCCTGCACACCCCGTTGACCGACGCGACCCGGGGCATCATCAACGCCGAGGCCTTCGCCAAGATGAAGGACGGCGTGCGCGTCATCAACTGCGCGCGTGGCGGTCTGGTCGATGAAGCGGCGCTGAAAGTCGCCATTGAAAGCGGCAAGGTGGCGGGCGCGGCGCTCGACGTCTTCGAGGTCGAGCCGGCGAAGGAAAATCCTCTGTTCGGGATGGAACAGATCGTCGCCACCCCGCACCTCGGCGCATCGACCACCGAGGCCCAGGTCAACGTCGCCGTTCAGGTCGCCGAACAGCTTTCGGACTATCTGCTTACCGGCGCCGTCGTCAACGCGCTGAACATGCCGTCGGTCAGCGCCGAGGAAGCGCCCAAACTGCGTCCCTACATGAAGTTGGCGGAACAACTGGGCTCGTTCGCCGGGCAGTTGACGCAAACCGGGATCAAATCGGTGAGCATCGAATACGAAGGCCAGGCCGCCGAGCTGAACACCAAACCGCTGACGGCGATCGTCCTTCAGGGCGTGCTTTCCCCGCAGTTGGAAGCGGTCAACATGGTCAGCGCGCCCGCGATCGCCAAGGAGCGCGATATCGACGTCAGCGAAATCAAGCATGAACGCCCGGGTGCGTATCAGACCTTGATCAAGCTGACCTTGACCACCGAGACCCAGACTCGCAGCGTTTCGGGGACTTTGTTCAATGGACAAAATCCGCGCCTGGTCGAAATCAAGGGGATTCCGATCGACGCCAAGTTGGGCACGCATATGCTGTACATCACCAACAAGGACGAGCCGGGCTTCATCGGCAAATTGGGCACCGCCTTGGGGGCGGAGAAGGCGAATATCGCGACGTTCAATCTGGGCCGCGCCGAGGCGGGCGGCGACGCCATCGCCCTGATCGAGGTCGATAGCGCCGTCAGCGACGCGTTTATCGAAAACTTGCGCGCCATGCCCGAGGTCGTTCAAGCCTTGCATCTGACGTTCTAATTCGACGACAGGACACGAAGAGCCTCGCCGCGAAGCCCCCCGCCGAACATTCCGGCGGGGGGCTTCGTCGTTTTTCGTCTGGCCTTGTCGTGGATCGTCCAGCGATGAATTATTCGGCGTGTGCGATTTCGCCCAGGAAAGTGGCGGCGAAATCGCGCACCTTGGAGACTCCGACACCGTGGATGCGGGAAAAGGCGTCGATATCGGTGGGTTTTTTCCGCGCCATTTCGGCCAGGGTGCGGTCGGTGAAAACGGCGTAGGCGGGCACCCCCCGTTCGTGCGCCAGTTCGCGGCGCAAGCTTTTCAAGGCGTCGAACAAGGCGCGCTCCTCGTCGTTCAGGTCGGCGAGGACGCCGGATGTTTTGCCGTTTGTCTTGCGGTTTTGCGCCGTGATGCCGTGGCGCTCGACGCGGCACTGGAATATTTCCGTTCCGGCCATCAGGTCGCGTCCCTTAGAAGTGATCGCGAGCCCACCGTACCCGGCGACGTCGAGGCGCAAAAATCCCGCGCCGGTCATCTGACGAAGGATCGAACGCCAGCGCTCCTTCGGGGTTTCGGCGCCTGCGCCGTAGGCCGCCAGGGCATGGTGGCCGGCGGATGTGATCTTCTGCGTTTTCGCCCCGCGCACGATGTCGATGATGTGGGCCGCGCCGTAGATTTGCCCGCTTTGTTCGACCGCGCCAAGGGCGATGCGCGCGCTGTCGCTGGCGTCGTGCAGTTCCGGCGGGTTCAGGCACATGTCGCAATTGCCGCACGGCGCCGTGGTTTCTCCGAAGTAGGCAAGTAGCGTCTGACGGCGGCAACCCGGTGTTTCGCAATACCCGATCAAGGCGTCGAGACGTTTGTGTTCGCGCTGTTTATGGTCGTCCGCGGTGTTTTCCTGTTCGATAAACATGCGCCGCATGCGCACGTCGTCCAAACCGTAAATCATATGCGCCGTCGCCGCCTCCCCGTCGCGTCCGGCGCGCCCGATTTCCTGGTAGTAGGCCTCGACGCTGCCCGGCATATCGGTGTGCGCGACGAAACGCACGTCGGGTTTGTCGATTCCCATGCCAAAGGCGATGGTGGCGACGATGATGACGCCGGGCGCATCCATGAAGATTTTTTGATGATGGGTCCGTTCGGCGGCATCCATCCCGGCGTGGTAGGGCAGGGCGCGATAGCCGTTTTCGCACAAAAGGCGCGCCGTTTTTTCGGTCTTGTCCCGCGACAGGCAATAGACGATTCCGCTTTCGCCGGGATGGGCGCGCACGATATCCAGCAATTGGCGGTTGCGCTCGGTGCGCGCGTCCACGGCGAGATGAATGTTGGGACGGTCGAACCCGGAAACGAAGACTTTTCCGGCGCCGGCGAACAATTTATCGACGATGTCGCGCTGGGTCGCCGCGTCGGCGGTCGCGGTTAGGGCGGCGATGGGAACACCGAGGAACAGCTCGCCAAGGCGGGTCAGGCTTTCATATTCGGGGCGGAACGACGGTCCCCAACGCGACAGGCAATGGGCCTCGTCAATGGCGATCAGGCGCACGGGCAGGCGCTGCAACGCGGCGATCATGCGCGCGGTCATCAATCGTTCCGGGGCCAGGTACAGCAGGCGAGTTTGGCCGCTTGCGACCCGCCGCCAGGCGGCGACGTTGCTATCTCGGCTCCGCGACGAATTGATGGTTTCGGCCTCGACCCCCGCCAGCTTTAGCGCCGCGACCTGATCTTCCATCAGCGCCACCAGCGGCGAAACCACGATGGTCAACCCGCCCAAGACCAGGGCCGGAATCTGAAAACACATGGATTTTCCCGCCCCCGTGGGCATCACCGCCAGAACATGCGCGCCGTCCAATATGGCTTGAATAATGTCGTGCTGGCCGGGGCGAAACCGGTCGTATCCGAAGACGTTTTTTAAAGCGGCGAGGGGCATGAGGTCCTATGGATGGAAAGACGGTTGAACGAGGCCGGCAAGCAAGTGGAGCATACGCCCACTGCCGCCGTTCGATCGGCGGCGGCGCGGCTCATCATCGTTATTATCGCCCGGCGATGCAATCGTTGGAGCGGCTTTTTCTTTCGTCGCCACCGCCACGGCCTCGCGTGAGGCGAATTTGAGGGGTAAAAGTTCCTTGCAACACGCGCTATTGTGAGTCGTAATATCAGATCAAGTCCGGCGTCGAGATCGGGCGATCTTGGAGGTTGTATCCGCCGTTGGCGCACCGACGGAACGAAGGTGGCTCCGTCTGTTTTTCGCGCTTTAGACGGCCTTATGACCGGGAATTGCGCATCGGCCGTTCGGCCCCGTGCGTTTGGGTTCGTCGTGCGTTCGGGTTCGTCGTGCGTTCGGGTTCGTGGTGATCGGCGATTTGGGAGGACATTATGCAAAAGGCGTTGTTGCTGGATTCGGAAAAATGCACCGGATGCCTGCAGTGCGAGATCGCTTGTTCGTTCGAAAACGAGGGCGTTTTCAATCCGTCGAAGTCCCGTATTCGGGTCTTCAATTTTCACGACGAGGGGCGTTTCGTTCCCTACACCTGCACCCAGTGCGACGAGGCGTGGTGCCGCTCGGCGTGTCCGGTGGGGGCAATTTCGCTGAACGGCGCGACCGGGGCCAAGGAAGTCGCCGAGGCGCTGTGCGTCGGTTGCAAGGTGTGCACCATCGCCTGCCCCTTCGGCACCGTCAATTACAACCAGGCGACGGGTAAGGTCGTCAAGTGCGACCTGTGCGGCGGCGATCCCGCCTGCGCCAAGGCGTGTCCGACGCAGGCGATCGTTTATGTCGATGCCGATGCGACGGGGCTGGAAAAAATGCGGGTTTGGGCGGCGAAAACGGATGCCGGCAATCGGGCGACGGCGTAAGGGAGAAAAATCATGGCTTGGGCGCGGAAAATTCTTCGGGTCAATCTGACGAAGGGAACCTGTGAAAGCGAACCTTTGAACATGGAATGGGCGCAAAAATATCTCGGCCAGCGCGGCCTGGGGACGAAATACCTGGTCGAGGAAACCGATCCCAAGGTCGATCCCCTGGCGCCGGAAAACAAGATGATCATGGCGACCGGGCCGTTGACCGGAACCGCGGCCTCCACGGCGGGGCGCTATTCGGTGATCACCAAGGGGGCGCTGACCGGGGCCATCGCGTGTTCCAACGCCGGCGGTTTTTTCGGCAACGAGCTCAAGAACGCGGGCTTCGACATGATCATTTTCGAAGGAAAATCACCCAAGCCCGTCTATCTTTTATTGGAAGACGACAACGCCCGCCTGCTCGACGCCGCCGCGTTTTGGGGCAAATCGGTGTGGGACACCGAGGAGGGCATCAAGGCGAAGCACCAGGACCCGCAGCTGCGCGTCGCCTCGATCGGGGTGGCGGGGGAAACCGGTTGCAAATACGCCGCCATCGTCAACGACATGCACCGCGCCGCCGGTCGCTCGGGGGTCGGCGCGGTGATGGGATCGAAAAACCTGAAAGCGGTCGCCGTGCGCGGCACCCAGGGCGTTAAAATCGATAATGTCGAGGCCTTCATGGCCGCGGTTAACGCGGGCAAGGCGGTGCTCGCCGGCAATGCGGTGACCGGCGAGGGGTTGCCCGCTTACGGCACTCAGGTGCTGATGAACGTGATCAACGAGACCGGCGCCCTGCCGACGCGCAATCACCGCGATGTGCAGTTCGAAGGGGCGGCGAAAATTTCGGCGGAAGCCATGGTCGAACCGCGGCGTTCCGACGGTAAGCCCAACTTGGTGCGCAACGCCGCGTGTTTTGGCTGCACCATCGCCTGCGGGCGGATATCGACCATCGACCGCACGCATTACACGGTCGCCGATCGACCACAATACCACGGCGCGTCGGGTGGTCTCGAATACGAGGCGGCGTGGGCGTTGGGCGCGGCGACCGGGGTATCCGATCTGGACGCGCTGACCTTCGCCAATTTCATCTGCAACGAGCAGGGAATGGACCCGATTTCCCTGGGCGCGACCATCGGCGCGGCGATGGAGCTGTTCGACATGGGCGTGATTACTTCCAAGGAAACCGGGGGCGTCGCGTTGACCTTCGGCAATACCCAGGCCTTTACCACGATCGTCGAGTTGACCGCCCGGGGCGAGGGCTTCGGCGCCGATATCGCGCTGGGCTCGAAAAGGATGTGTGAAAAATACGGTCACGGCGAATTGTCGATGTCGGTCAAGGGCCAGGAATTCCCGGCCTATGACTCGCGAGGCATTCAGGGTATGGGGTTGACCTACGCCACCTCCAACCGCGGCGCTTGTCATTTGCGCAGTTATACCGTGGCGTCGGAAATTTTGGGCGTGCCGGAAAAAACCGACCCGTTGTCCTCCGACGGCAAGGCGGGGCTGGTGATGGCGTTTCAGGACGCCACGGCGGTGGTCGATTCGGTGGGGTTGTGCGTGTTCACCACGTTCGCCTGGTCGCTCGATGATATCGCGCCGCAGATCGACGCCGCCTGCGAGGGCGATTGGTCGGTGGAAAACCTGCTCAAGGCCGGAGAGAGAATCTGGACCTTGGAGCGCCAGTACAATTTGGCCGCCGGTTTCACCGGAAAGGACGACACCCTGCCCAAAAGACTACTCAAGGACGCCGCCAAGACCGGCCCCGCCAAGGGCAAGGTCAACCGGCTCGACGTTATGCTGCCCGAGTACTATCAACTGCGCGGTTGGACCCCGAACGGCGTGCCGACCAACGAGACGCTGTCGCGCATCCAGTTGTAATGCCGCGCGTTCCACTCGGGCTCGCCCGCGCCTGCGCCTGGGGAACGGGAAAGCGCGGACCCGGGGAGATAAGGTCATGAGCAGGGGATGAAAAAATGAACTATGTCATCGTCGGCGCCGGTCCGGCCGGAGTGATCGCGGCGGAGACCCTGCGCAAGCACGATCCCGAGGGAAATATCGTTCTGATCGGTGACGAAGGGGGCGTCCCCTATTCGCGGATGGCGATTCCCTATTTTTTGATCGGGAAAATTCCTCAAAGCGGCATGCACTTGCGCCCCGACGACGATCATTATCGGCGGCTGGGGATTCGTGTCGTTTCCGGGCGCGTCGCCGCCCTGGATATGGAAGCCTCGCGGGTCACCTTGGAGGGAGGGGAAAATCTGCCCTTCGACAGATTGCTGCTGGCGACCGGTTCGCGCGCGGCCAACCCGCCGATTGCAGGGCTGGACCTTCCCGGCGTCGAACATTGTTGGACCGCCGGGGACGCTGACGCCATCGCGCGGCGGGCGCACAAGGGCGCGCGGGTGGTGCTGATCGGGGCGGGGTTCATCGGTTGCATCATTCTAGAGGCCTTGGCCCTGCGCGGGGTCGATCTGACGGTGATCGAGGCGGCCGACCGAATGGTTCCCCTGATGACCACCGAAACCGCGGGGGGCCTGATCAAGACGTGGTGCGAGCGCCGAGGCGTCGCCGTGTTGACGCGGACCCAAGTGGGCGAGATTACACGGGACGGCGCGGGCCTGTCGGTCCATCTTGATAAGGGCGCGCCGATTTCCGCCGATTTGGTGGTGGTCGCCACCGGGGTGCGCGCGAATATGGACTTTCTCGCCGGCAGCGCCGTCGCCACGGATGTGGGCATCATCGTGAACGACCACCTACAAACCAACATTTCCGGAATTTACGCCGCCGGCGACGTCGCCCAGGGGCCGGATTTTTCAGGTGGGGACCGGGTCCATCCAATTCAGCCGACGGCGGTCGAGCATGGCCGGATCGCGGCCCTCAACATGGTCGGCAAGGATGTGCGCTATCAAGGTAGCTTGATGATGAACGTGCTCGACACCCTGGGGTTGGTTTCCGTGTCGTCGGGCAATTGGAAGGGTGGCCCCGGCCTTGACGTTGGCGAGCGGATCGACGAAGAGGATTTTCGCTATATACGCTTGGTCTTCGATGACGATGTGCTGGTCGGCGCCCTGTCGTTGGGGCGCACCGATAGGGTCGGCGTCCTGCGCGGCCTGATTCAGACAAAAACCCCGCTGGGTCCATGGAAGGAACGCCTGATCGCCGACCCGACCCGGATCGATGCGGCCTATGTCGCGCGTAGTCACGTCTGACGCGCCCGGAGACGTTTCGTGAAAATCACCGTCAAGCTGTACGCCGGCCTCGCCAAGCATTTACCCGCCGGGGCGCGGGAGAACGCCGTGGAAATGGATATAGACGCCGGCGCGACGCCGGGCGATGTCATCGCCCTGTTGGGGGCGCCCGCCCAGCATTGCCATCTGGTGCTGGTCAATGGCATTTTCCGAACCCCGCAGGAGCGGGCGACCGTGGCTCTGGAACCGGGCGACGTTCTTGCGATCTGGCCGCCGGTCGCGGGCGGATGACGGTCGTCGTCGAACGCGAGATGGGATTTGATCGCGACGATTTCGTGCGCGTTCTCCCCAAGGGGTTGCGCCATGACCGCTTCGTAATTGACGGTGACGTTGTCCGCGTCAATGCCTCGGCGGGACGGCGTCTCACCATTTATTTGAACGAAAAACCTCCACGCCGGATCGCCTTGTTGCGCATTCCGGTTCTTGGCGTGCGCTTCGAATTCGAAGGATACGCCGAAGATGAGGCGCGCACCCTGCTCGCCACTTTTGATAAGCATGTACATCGCGGCGGAGGGTAATATGATGGGTGCACGCCCAACGACCCCAATGAAATCGATGAATAATGAACAGAGAGGCCATGACCAGCAAAAAACGTCATAAGCCGCGCATCCGCATTCTGATCGGTCAGGTCACGGCGCTGGGGCCGGGCAAGGTGGATTTACTGGACGCCATCGAAAAAACCGGCTCCATTTCCGCCGCGGCGCGGACCATGGGGATGTCGTATCGGCGCGCCTGGGTTCTGGTCGATACCATGAACAAAAGCTTCGTGCGCGAACTTGTGCTTACCGCCACCGGCGGCAAGGGCGGCGGCGGGGCGCAGGTCAGCGACCTGGGCCGCGACGTGCTACGGCGCTATCGGGAAATGGAAAAAAAGGCCGCTCGCTCGGTCGCGGCGCAGGCCCTCGATTTCGCCACCTTGTTGCGCAATCCTCAACAGGATTGACCTTTTCGGCGGTTTCCATCGATGCGGAAGGTCGCGTATAAGAGGCCATCGCGCGGCGACTGCCACGCCCGGCGGAATTGAGGAGAAAACATGCAAATCGACGACCGGATCGCGCAATTGCTGTGTTCGCGCCTGTGTCACGATCTCGCCGGCCCGGCGGGGGCGGTCAACACGGGAATGGAGCTTATCGGCGAAGCCGAAAATCCGATATCGCCCGAAAATGCGCAGACGATGGATTTTGTTATGCACAGCGCCCGTCAGGTGACCGATCGTCTCGCCTTTTATCGTCTCGCCTTTGGTTTCGCGGGACGTGGCGGTGCGCCGCGCGTGGCGGTCGCCGACGCGTGTCGTTTGATCGAAAGCTTTATCGACCGGTCGCGTATCGACGTGCGTTGGGATTGTCCGGACGGGGATTTGACGTCGGATCAGATTCGCATGGTGTTTACGATGATATTGATGGCCTTGGGTTGCCTGCCGCGAGGCGGGCGGTTGCTGTGTGGATTTGGAACGATCGAGGACGGTTTCGGCGTCGCGATGACCGCATCGGGGGAAGGCGCGCGCCTTAGCGACGACGATCGGGCGGCCTTGGACATGAACGTTCCCGTCGATCGCCTAAGCGCACGCAACGTGCACGTGCGCTGGGGAGCGCTTGTGGCGGCGAATATGGGAGGGGCGATCGAAATTGACGGCCCCGCAGAGGGCGCGTTCCTCGCAAAAGAAAACGCAGAGGTGCGTTTGGCCGTTCTCCTGATCGGATCCTGAGCGCGTGTGTACTATGTCGTAGGGGCGGGTGTGGGCTCAGGAAAAACTTGAAAATAGAAGACGTTGATGCTTTTTTGAGGTAGCTTCTCGATATCTCAGTAGAATATTCTCGACATGTGATTTGGAGTGCCTATTTAGTTCTTGTGAGTGTTTTTTTAGCGCTCCGTCGGTTATCCGTAAATGCGGGATGATTGCGCTAGGCGCCCCGTGTATCGGGACCCCTTGTATGCTGGAGTTCGCACAATGGATGATTTGTTAAGCGAGTTTATTACGGAAACCTCCGAAAGCCTGACGGAGGTCGATCTTAAACTTGTTGAATTTGAAAAAAATCCCCACGATAAGGAAATTATCGGACACATTTTTCGCCTTGTTCACACGGTGAAGGGGACGTGCGGATTCCTTGGCTTACCCCGCCTCGAGTCGGTTGCGCACGCCGGCGAAAACGTAATGGACAAGTTCAGGGACGGTGCGTTGGACGTAACGCCGACAGCGGTTTCCCTAGTGCTTAAGTGTATCGATAAAATTCGCGAACTGTTGGAGCGCCTGGAAGAATCCGGCGAGGAGCCCGAGGGTGACGATAGCGAATTGATCGCCGAGTTGAACGCCTTGGCTTCGGGGAAGGCCGCAGCGGCCCCGGAACCTGCCCCGCAAGCCCCCGCGCCGTCGGCGGCGGACACGGGGAGTGGTCCGGTGACCAGCGACGAAGGCTTCCCCATTGCCGCCGAACTGATGGCGGAGTACGAGGAGGCCGTCGCCGGTAATGCGACGCCCGATGGCCCGATGACCAGCGATGAGGGCTTTCCCATAGCCGCCGAACTGATGGCGGAATATGAAGAAGCCGTCGCCGGCGGGAAAAAGACCGACGGCGGCCCGGTGACCAGCGACGAAGGTTTCCCGATCGCCGCCGAGCTGATGGCCGAGTACGAAGAAGCCGTCGCCGGCGCCGCCTCCGCCCCAGCCCCCGCCGCGCCTGCGCCCGTCGAAGCCGCGCCGGCGACCCCGGCGCCCGCCCCCAAGGTGCCCGCAAAAACGGAAGAAGAAAAAGCGCCGGTGAAAAAAGCCGATGGCGGCGGTGTGGCCGCGGCGTCGATTCGCGTCAACGTCGAGGTCCTGGAAGACCTGATGACGATGGTCTCCGAAATGGTGTTGACGCGCAATCAGCTCTTGCAGATGGTGCGTTCGTACGAAGATAGCGAATTTACCGTTCCGATCCAGCGTCTTAGCCATATTACGACCGACCTGCAAGAAGGTGTGATGAAAACGCGCATGCAGCCGATCGGCAATGCGTGGGCCAAATTGCCGCGCATCGTGCGCGACCTTGCGATCGAAACGCATAAGAAAATAGATCTGCAGATGATCGGCGCGGAAACCGAACTTGATCGGCAAGTTCTGGACCTGATCAAGGATCCGCTCACCCACATGGTCCGCAATTCCGCCGATCATGGGCTGGAGGTGCCCGACGACCGCGCCATGGTCGGGAAACCCGAGATGGGGACGATTACCCTCAACGCCTATCACGAGGGCGGGCACATCATTATCGAAATCAGCGATGATGGTCGGGGCCTCAACATGGATCGCATTCGTAAGAAATGTCTTGAGAATGGCTTGGCCAGCGAGGCCGAACTGGATGCGATGTCGACCTCGCAAATTCAGCAATTCATATTCAAGGCTGGTTTTTCCACGGCTGAAAAAGTGACCAGTGTTTCCGGGCGTGGCGTCGGCATGGATGTCGTGCGCACCAACATCGAAAAAATCGGCGGAACGGTCGAATTGAAATCGGTCGAGGGGAAGGGATCGACTTTCCTTATTAAAATCCCCCTGACCTTGGCGATCGTATCGGCCTTGATCGTGGAAAGTCACGGCGAAAAGTTCGCCATTCCACAAATCAGCGTCCTTGAACTGGTGCGCGCTTCGAGCCGTTCGGAATACATGATCGAGGTGATCAACGAGAGTCCGGTCTTGCGATTGCGTAATCGGTTGCTGCCGTTGGTTAATCTTGGCAATCTCCTACACCTTCAGGAAACCGAAGTCGATCGTATCGGCGACGAAATGTTTATCGTCGTCACCCAGGTTGGCACCTATACATTCGGAATTATTGTCGATCGGGTCTTCGATACCGAGGAAATCGTGGTCAAGCCGGTCGCGCCGATTTTGCGCAATATTCCCTTTTATTCGGGCAATACGATCTTGGGTGACGGCGCCGTGATCATGATCATAGATCCTAACGGCATTGCCGCGTCAACGGGGCAAGCCGGCGGCCATGCCGAGCATCCCGACGCGACCAAGGAGGTTATCGGCCATGACAGCGACGAAAAATCGACGATGCTGATTTTCCGCGCCGGCGGGGACGAGCTGAAAGCGGTTCCGTTGGCTCTTGTCGCTCGCCTGGAAGAAATCAACATGTCCAATGTCGAAAAGTCTCATGACGAACATGTCGTGCAGTACCGTGGTCAGTTGATGCCGCTCATTCCCTTCGATCCCGCTCATGTATGGAAAACCGAAGGCCGTCAGCCGGTCTTGGTGTTTTCGGACAACGAACGGTCGATGGGGTTGGTGGTCGATGACATTGTCGATATCGTCGAAGATCGCCTGAAAGTCGAAATTTCGGCTTCACAGCCGGACATTATCGGTTCGGCGGTGATCGCCGGAAGGGCGACCGATGTTATCGACGCCGGATATTTTCTGACGAGGGCATTCTCCGACTGGTTCGGCGGCTCGGACGAACACGGCACCAAGGGGCGGGGAACGCTTCGCGCCCTATTGGTCGATGACAGCCCGTTTTTCCGCAACCTCCTGGCGCCGATCCTATCCGTTGCGGGCTATGACGTCACGACCGTTCCCGGCGCCGGGGACGCCTTGCGCTTGCGCGATAACGGGTCGGAATTCGATGTCATCATCAGCGATATCGAAATGCCCGACATGGATGGCTTCGAATTCGCAAAGGCGGTACGTGCGGATGTACGCTGGGGAGACGTGCCGATGGTGGCCCTGTCCTCACGCGCCAGCCCGGAAGATTTCGAAAAGGGTCGGGATGTCGGGTTTAACGATTACGTCGCGAAATCCGACCGTGACGAGTTGATCCGCAGTTTGGCGTCAACGGTTGCCGGCGTCGCCGGTTAACCGGCGGGGCGACGGCGAATAAGGGCTGCGCCGCGCGGCGAAAAGAAAGGGTGAGTGATCGCAAGGCTTCGGTGTTTTCTTGACTTGACGTAGGTTCTAGGTTGGAAATCGTTTGAAATGCGTGGTATCGACTCCAGTGGAAATTTCCTGCGCCCCGAAAATTACGATCGGGTCCTATCAGGAGGGGGCTTCTTTCCACGACGCTATCGGTCCGTCCGGCGGCTTGGTCGTTCGTATCGAGGTTCCTTACGTTAATAATAAGATCGCCGGCTGCTTGTTGACACAGCACCTTTTTTGTAGCACACGTTCCAGTAGTGTCGGCTTGGCGTTTATCAAGAAAGAAGATTGTTTTTGTTGGATAGTGAACAAGTGAAAACAGAAGATCCGATACGCGTGATGGTGGTTGATGATTCCGCCGTTATCCGCGGGTTGATGACGCGCATGCTCGAAGAAGACCCGGACATCCGGGTCACGGCCTCGGTGGGGAACGGGGAACTCGCGATCAAGAGCCTGAGCAGGGATATCGTCGATGTTATCATTTTGGACATCGAAATGCCCGTTATGGACGGCTTGACCGCCCTGCCTAAGTTGCTTGAAATCGACCGCGATATCAAAATCATCATGGCCTCGACACTGACCATGCGCAACGCCGAAATTAGCATCCGCGCACTCAGCGCCGGGGCGACCGAATATATCCCCAAACCGTCTTCGTCGCGCGATATTGGAGGCTCTAGCGACTTCAAGCGCGAGTTGGTCAGTAAAATCAAAAGTCTTGGCGATCTTCGTCGTCAGCGGGTGGGGCGCGCTCCGGCGAAACCCTCCGCCCCAGGCCATGCGCCGGCGTCGCCGGGCGCCCGTCCGGGCGCGACCCCGGTGGCCCCGGCGACCCCGGCGCGGCCCAGGCCCGCTGCGGGCGGGTGGCACAAGGCGACCCAGGACGAGGTTGTCCTACGCAAGGCCGGGACCAGCAAGCCGGATATTCTGGCGGTGGGGAGTTCCACCGGCGGGCCGCAGGCCTTGTTTGAGTTTTTCAAGAATTTGGATAAAACCCTTAAGTTACCGATTGTCATTACGCAGCATATGCCGGCGACGTTCACGACGATCTTGGCCGAACATATTACCCGCATGTCAGGGTGGCCCTGTAGCGAAGCGAAGAACGGCGACGTGCTCACGCCGGGCCATATTCTTCTTGCGCCGGGCGACTATCACATGACCGTCGTCAACAAGGGACCCCAGCGGGTGATCGCGATCAATCAAGATCCGCCCGAGAATTTTTGTCGGCCGGCCGTTGATCCGATGCTGCGCAGTTTGGTTCAGGTTTACGGGCCGCGCATCCTGACCGTTATCCTAACGGGTATGGGCAACGATGGCGAAAAAGGCTCGACGATTGTGGTCGAAAAGGGCGGTACCGTGATCGCTCAGGACGAGAAAACCAGCGTCGTTTGGGGCATGCCGGGCGCGGTGGCGTCCGCCGGTCTGTGTAGCGCCGTCCTGCCGGTCAAGGAATTGGCCCAATACGTCGGCCGGTTTGTGTCCCGCACGTCGGGGTGACGGTGGGGTGGGGTGACGGTGGGGTGACGGTTTTTTTCGCGGCCGGCCAACCTCGCGCGGCTAAAAAACGGCGTTTTTTCTGTTTTTTTTAGGACGTTGTGGCGCTTAGGCTTCTTTGGGCTGGCTTTCTTCGTTCGGGTCGCGCAGGACGTATCCGCGCCCCCAGACGGTCTCGATGTAATTTTCCCCGCCCGTGGCGTCAGACAGCTTTTTGCGCAATTTACAGATGAAGACGTCGATAATCTTCAATTCCGGTTCGTCCATGCCGCCGTACAGGTGATTGAGGAACATTTCCTTAGTCAGCGTGGTTCCCTTGCGCAAGGACAGCAGCTCTAAAATGCCATACTCCTTACCGGTCAGATGTATGGGGGTCTGGTCGATTTCGACCGCGTTGGCGTCCAAGTTGACGCTTAACCGGCCGGTCTTGATAATTGACTGCGAATGGCCCTGGGAACGGCGCACGATGGCCTGGATGCGCGCCAGCAGTTCGGCCTTGTCGAAGGGCTTGGTCAGGTAATCGTCGGCGCCGCTGCCCAGGCCCTGGACCTTTTGTTCGGCCTCGCCGAGGCCGGAGAGAATCAGCACCGGCGTGGTGACGCGGGCGTCGCGCAATCGGCGCAGCACCTCAAGGCCATTGATGTCGGGTAGCATCAGGTCGAGAACAATGATGTCGTAATCGTACAGCTTGCCGATTTCGAGCCCATCTTCGCCAAGGTCGGTCGAATCGACGACCATCCCGGCGGATTTGACCATGAGTTCGATGCTTTTTGCCGTCGCGGGATCGTCTTCGACTAACAGGATGCGCATAAAATCGAACCCCCTAAAGGCTCATAACATACCGATCGTTAACCATAAGTGCCGGGACGCGATCATTCAAGTTTTCCCATGAGGGCGTCAAACACTTTTTTGCGTGACCGCCAAAGCCGGCCTGTTTATGCAGATAGGATGGCGACGTCGATTTACAAATTATAAAGGCGCGCCGTGGCATTGTGAAAACTCGGTTTGTCGCGGCGAACCGGGCTTCCCCGAGGGAAAGGAGCGTCGTGAGTATTTTCGTCAATAACATTATCAGCGAAGTGGACCATCTGCCCGAGGTGCTCGTCTATGGTCAGGTCACCTCCGTGGTCGGCATGATGGTCGAGGCGGGCGGCGTTCAGGGGAGCTTTTCGATCGGGGATCACTGCCATATTCTCGCTCGTGGGGCGCGCCGAATCGCCTGCGAGGTCGTGGGGTTTCGCCATGGGCGGGCGCTGCTGATGCCGTTTGGTCCCCTCGACGGCGTTTCGCTGGGCTGTCGGGTCGAAATTGGCGCCACCGAATTGACGATCAATCCCGCCGAGGGCTGGTTAGGGCGGGTCGTCAATGCCTTTGGCGAGCCGATCGACGGAAAGGGGCCATTGTCCCTTGGGCGCCAAACCTATCCGATCCACAATTCGCCGCCCCCGGCGCACAAGCGCCAACGGGTTGGCGGCAAGGTCGATCTGGGCGTGCGTGCGATGAATGCCTTCCTGACCTGCTGTGAAGGCCAGCGGATGGGGATTTTCGCGGGTTCCGGGGTCGGCAAATCGACCCTGCTGTCAATGATGGCGCGCCACACCAGCGCTGAGGTCAGCGTCATCGGCCTGGTCGGCGAGCGTGGTCGTGAAGCCCGCGAATTCATCGAAGACGATCTGGGTGAAGAAGGCTTGGCGCGCAGCGTCGTCGTTGTGGCGACCTCCGACGAGCCGCCTCTGGTGCGCCGACAAGCAGCGTATACCACGCTGGCGGTCGCCGAAAGTTTTCGCGATCGCGGTCGCGCCGTTCTGTGTTTGATGGACAGCGTTACCCGCTTCGCCATGGCGCAACGCGAGATCAGTCTGTCTGTCGGCGAACCCCCTGCGACGAAGGGCTACACGCCGTCGGTGTTCGCCGAACTGCCGCGCCTGCTGGAGCGTGCGGGGCCGGGTGTCGAGGGCAGCGGCAGCATCACCGGACTGTTCACGGTCTTGGTTGAAGGCGACGACCACAACGAGCCGGTTTCGGACGCCGTGCGCGGCATTTTGGATGGCCATGTCGTGCTTGATCGGGCGATCGCCGAGCGGGGGCGGTATCCTGCGATCAACATTTTGCGCAGCGTCTCCAGAACCATGCCCGATTGCAACAGTGAGGAGGAAAATGTCCTCGTCGCGCGGGCCAGACGCTTGATGTCCACTTATGAGGACATGGCCGAACTGATTCGCCTGGGGGCATACCGCAGGGGAACCGATACAGCGGTTGACGAAGCCATTTTTTATCACGACCCGCTTGAGGAATTTTTATCCCAAAGAAAAGACGATCAGACCGATTTGTTAAGCGGATATCAAAGATTGGCGGAGATACTGAACATACAAAGCAGCGACGCCGAGATATAAGAGCGACACGTAACGTGAAGATGGGGCGTCGCTATCGTCAAATTCTCGCTAAATGTTGAGAATCGGTTAAACCTACGACTTGGAAGGGTAGGCGATTGAGTGCGCGGTTGGATAACCTGATACGCTTGGGTGAATGGAACGTTGACGAGAAGCGCCGTCAGCTGTCGGACTTGCTCAAGTTGATGGCGGATTTGGAGCGCCGGGTCCGCGAATTGGATGACGAAGTCGAGCGCGAAAAATTCGCCGCCCGTTCGAAACCCTCCGAAAGTGGTATGTATTACGGAAGCTATATCAAGGCGGCGTTGAAGCGCCGGGAAAATCTGATGGATTCCTTGGAACAAATGGATCCCGTGGTTACCGCCGCGCGCGACGAACTGGCCGACGCCTTTCAGGATTTGAAAAAGGTCGAGATTACGCAGCGCAACCGAGACCAGCGTGAGGCGCGCGAACGCGACCGCCGCGAACAAGCCTTTCTCGACGAACTGGGCCAAGAAAGCCACCGTCGGCGCCAACGCGCCGGTTGATTTCGAGCGCGGGTGTTACCGAGCGATCGACAAACCGATGTCGTAGTTGGAGCCGGAGCCGGTGTCGGCTCGGATATGATTGGAGCCGGTATCGGCTCGGATATGATTGGAGCCGGTGTCGGCTCGGATATGATTGGAGCCGGTATCGGCTCGGGCGGCGAACTTAATACTTGCGCATGCGTGACAACAAAGAGGCGTTATCCCACTTGGGCTGACGGTCTTCCAAGGTGACGCCGTGGCTGTCGATGGCGTGATGTTGTTTCTGCCCGGATGAAATGCCCAATTGCAGCCAGCGGGCGACGGTCTCGTTGGTGACGTCGCTGAGAATTGTCACGGCGAGGGCTTCGGGGGTCGGCCATTCTTCCTGCATGACGAGATCAAGGTAGTCTCCGAAGGATCCGGCCTCCAGGATATGACGGTCGGGGACATAACGCAGAACGACGTTCATGCGATCCCCGTAAGGTTTGAGCGTCAGATGTCCTTCAAGCGTGACCACGTAGTCGATTTTGCTATCCGGGTTGGGATGAACTTGAAGGACGTTGCGTCTCTCGGTGATATCCATAGCTCTTTCCTGTTTTTTCCCGCCCTCAAGGGGGGCGTCAGGCCCAAATTTCCCCGGATGGGCCGGACGGCGAGGGTTTTGTTTCTTCTTTATTGACGAAATGCGGTGGGTCGGATTGAAAACCCAGCGCACCGTTCAATCTTTCCAGAGCCCCGCTTTGGGCGAAAATTTCCGACATTTCCGCTTTGATGGCGTCGGGCAGAGGGCTTTCGCTGCGTACGATTACATCCAGGCGATTTTCATGCGGGCGAACCAAACCGTCGAATTGCAGACGGCCCAGTCGTGACAACATAAGATCAAACACGAAGCGCACCCCGCCGCGATGGGCGTCGTCGTCGTCTTCTTCTTGGGCGTGGCGGCGCATATAGAGGTGAATGGCTTCGATCTGCTGGCCATTGAAAAAGGGGATCGCCATGGCGCGCCAATCCGCCGGGCCGGGCCGGGCCGCGCCATGGGCGTTGTCCTTGAAGACATCGTTCAGTTTGTCCAACGCGCCCGGGCGGGTGCGTTTTAAAAGCGCCGTGGTCTTGTCCCCCAACCATAGGCCGATATCGCCGCCGCGCAACGCCGACAGAAAGAACAACACCGTGGCGCTGAAGTGTTTATCCGCGCGGGGAAGCGCGCCGTGGATGAACGCCCGCGCCGCCTCGGCGTCGATGCGATTGAGCGAGCTTAAGACATCGTCCAGGACATCCCAGGATTGCCCGAGAGGCGTCGGCGATGTCGCGCCTTGCGCGCCCTGGGCGTGTAATCCGGGAGATGGCTTGGGAAACATGGGCGCGCTTGAAATGGTGAGGCTTAGGGTGCTGCCCCGGCTAAGCGTGGCGGCGGTATCCAACACCATCACCGCGCCCTGGGATTGTACGATCGGTTGTCCTTGCGGGGTATGGTTTGTAACGACCGCGTTCAACGTTCGTCCGGGGGCGATGTTGAGGGCGATGGCGCGCCCGCTCGCGCCCGCGCCCGCGCCCGCGCCCGTAGAAGTCTGGGGGGGAGAAGCGACCTGTCCCGGCGGCGCTTGAATATGCGCCGAAAGGTGCGGTGATGGTGGGGTAAGCGCGCGAATTGTCGCCCCGAAGCGGGTTCCGATAGGCAACATTTGGAGCCGCCGCGCGCCGCCGCGCTGTGCTGTGGTGGCGTCTTTTTGCGTCAATGAAAGGTCCGGCGAACCGCCGCGCGTTCCGACGGGAGGCGACGCGGCGTTTTTTTCCGAAGATGCGTGCGCGCCCTGTCCGGGGTCGGGCGTGAAGGGGTGCGCTTTTAAAAGGGTCGCCGTGACCTTCATCCCAATGCTGAGGGTCACCGGTGCGACGGCGGCGCTTTTGGCGCTGCCCTGTAAAGAGGAATGGTTTTGATCTTGCGTGGCGATTTGATGCGAGGACGCCGGCGCGCCGCCGGGGAGCTTCGGCGCTGCGCCGGGAGAGACGGCTTCGCCGGAGATCTGGGTGATGCGCGCGCCCACGGGCGCGCCAAGGCGGGTAACCACGAGAGAAAGGTTTCCCGATGATGGGAACGGGGCTGCGCTGCGTACGATCATCTGGCCCACCGGCGTTTGGATGAGCGCGCGCCCTTGGGGGAGCCTATCGACAATCACGGCGTCGATTTTCTGGGCGACGGCGAGGCGCGACAGGATGGCGTCGGGCGCGTCAAGGCGCGCCTTGAAACCCGTTGGCGGAACAGCCCGCGGCGGTGGGGCCGCGGGTGGCGGGACGATACTTGTCACGACGGGCCGTCCTTTTGCGGTTTGCCGGTTGATTTTTTCTATTTTGTCCGTTCGGGCGTCCGCAAACCGCCCGGAACCGCCCAAGTGGGCATTTTACGGTGAAACGCCCTAATTTTCCGTAATTTTTTTAGCGATGGACTGGACATCGGCGGCGGCTTCGGAATTGGGGAAGCGGGTCAGGATCGGCGACTGGGCGCGGATCGTATCGCGCACCTTGCCGTCGCGGCGCACCACCCCCATCAAGGGGGGGGCGAATTTCAAGAACCCCTCGCATGCCTTGAGCAAGGTGTTGTAGGTTCGCTCGCCCTCGCGGGTGGAGTTGGCGGCGTTGATGATGATCTTGATCGCGGCGGTGGGTCGTTCCATATGCGTCAACTTGATGAAGGCGTAGGCGTCGGTCAAGGAAGTCGGCTCGTCGGTGGCGACGACGAAACACGTTCCGACGTTGTGGGTGAGCTGGCGCACCGTGCGTTCGACGCCGGCGCCTAGATCGAGCACCACGCGGTCATATCCGGCGGCGAGCAGGACCAGGTCGTCGGACAGCATTTGCAGGCGCGAGGGGGCGATGTTCGCCAATCCGCCCGAACCCGAGCGCCCGGCGATGATATCGAATCCGCCGTCGTCGAAGGTGAATACCGCCTGATTGAGGGTGAGCCGCCCGGAGATCACCGATCCCAGGTCGTGCTTGGGCATCAGCCCCAGTTGTATATCCAGGTTGGCCAGGCCCAGGTCGCCGTCGAACAACAACACCCGTTCGCCCGTCTTGGCCAGGGCGTGGGCCAGGGTGATCGACAACCATGTCTTGCCGACGCCGCCCTTGCCGGAAGCGATCGCAATCAGGTTGCGCCCGTTGGTACGGGCGGCGAGATTGGGGTCTTTAAGGTTTTTTGACGTCATAATATGGCCTCGATTGCGCCAGTTTGGCGAGAAGGTGTTTCTTTTTCGTTAGCGTCGGGAAGAATTAGCCGAGCCAGCAATAAAGGTGTGACGGGGGTGAGGGCGCGGGCGATATGGGGAGCGTCGCTAAATCCGATTAGGGGGAGGGCGCTGGCGTACGCCGAAGCCAGTACGCCGCCCAGGCGGGCCGTCATGTCGAGACGCGTAAAGAGCAGAGATTTCGCCCCAAACCGGGCGCAGGCGGCGGCGATATCGGCCGATTCCAAGGCGTCGCCTCCGGCCGCCATGACTAAAAAGGGATGGACCGACGTGGCGGCGATAAGGGTTTCGATTTGGCGGGCGTCGTCATCGTCGAATGGGTTGATCGATTGGGTGTCGATAAAAGTATCCTGATTGGGAAGGGTGCGCGCGTCCTTTTTTCCATCCAGGGCGGCGCGCAAATCGTCGCCGTCGCGCAGGAGCCGGGCCTCGCAGCCCATGAGGCGGGAGAAGGTCTCCATTTGCGCCGTGCCCCCGGCGCGCACGGTATCGGTCGTCATCATGGCGATAGGGCGCCCCGCCAGCGCCGAACGGGCGGCCAGCTTGGCGAGGGTGACGGTCTTGCCCGCGCCGGGCGGCCCGATCGCCATCCAGCGGCGTCCCGGCGCATGAGGCGGGACGGAGGGAAAAGGGTGAAACGTTAAAAGGGCGTCCAACGCCCCGGCCAGGGCCAGCGCCGGATCGGGGGCGTCGAGGTGGCGGGCGATCTCGATCAAGCGATCGCAGAAAGGTTCGGGGGTGGCGTGGTGGCGTAAGGTCTGACGTAAAAAAGGGATGATCGCGTCGCCCCTGTCGGTCGAAGGAAGGGGTTCCTTCGTCTCGCCGTGGCGTTCCTCGGCATCGTCGTTAGCCTCCTGGACGGCGGCCATGACCTCGGCGGCAATTCCATTGCTGCCGCCCCGCGACGAGACGATAATCGCCTGCGCGCCCATGACGTGGCGAATTTCTTCCATGGCCTGGGCTACGGTGGGCGCGCTGAACACCTTGATCCTCATAGCGGATGCGCCCTCGTTCCCCGAATCCCAACTATGCTGGATATATGCGCCTCCATATGGTGCGGTTTAAATGGTCTGCTTTAAATCTGTCCGACCGTCTTGATCCTGGCCTTGGGGTGGATCTCGTTTTGCGAAATGACCATGGTTGACGAGCGGAAGCGTTCAATGATGGAACGGACATAGGGTCTGATCGCTGGACTGACAAGCAACACCGGACTTTCCCCCATCATCGCCTGACGTTCGAAGGCCGAACGCAATACGTTGATAAATTCCTGTATTTTCGATGGGGCCATCGATAATTGTTTTTCGTCGCCCGAGCCCACCAGGGATTCGGCGAACGATTGTTCCCATTCGGGGGTCAGCGTAAGCAGGGGGATAAAGCCTTGTTCGTTGGTGGTCATGTCGCTGATTTGCCGCGCGAGGCGGGTGCGCACGTGTTCGGTGATCATCGACACGTTGCGGGTCACGCCGCAGGCTTCGGATATCCCTTCCAGGATCGTCGGCAGATCGCGGATTGAAATCCGTTCGGCGAGCAGGTTTTGAAGCACCCGCTGCACGCCGCCCAAGGCGATTTGGTTGGGAATCATCTCGCCGATCAGCTTTTGCTGTTCCTCGTCCAATTCGTCGAGTAATTTTTGCGTTTCGGCGTAAGACAGCAGGTCGGACATGTTGTCCTTGATGATCTCGGTCAGGTGGGTGGTCGTCACGGTAGCCGGATCGACGACGGTGTAGCCGCGAAATAGGGCCTCCTCGCGGTTGCCCTCGTCGATCCACATCGCCGGCAAGCCGAACGTCGGTTCGCGGGTGTTTTCTCCGGGCAGGGATATTTCTTCGCCCCTGGGGTCCATCACCAAAAGCATGCTGGGCCGAATGTCGCCGCTTCCGGCCTGAATTTCCTTAACCCGTATGACGTAAGCGTTGGCGTCGAGCTGCATGTTGTCCTGAATGCGCACCGATGGCATGATAAACCCCATCTCCATCGCCAACTGGCGTCTCAGGGCCTTGATCTGATCGGTCAGGCGCTGGCCTTCCTTCGGGCTGTTGATTAAGCTCAACAACCCGTAACCCAATTCAAGGCGCAGCATGTCGATACGCAGCGCGGACGAGATCGGCTCGTCGGCGACGGGGGGCTGTTTTTGCGCCTCTTCTTCGGCCTGGGCGGCCTCTTCATCCTTGATTTTTTTCTGCGAACGATAGAGCAGGATGGCGCCGCCGCCGGTGACGCCGGCCAGGAACAAAAACGGCACCATCGGGATGCCGGGAAGCAACGAGAGCGAAACCAGCAAGAAAGAACTGACGCCCAGGGCGCGCGGCTTGCCGCCGAGCTGCTTGTACAGCGCCTTTTCCGTGGCTCCGGTGATGCCCGCCTTGGTCACCATCAGACCCGCGGCCGTGGAGACGATCAGGGCGGGGATTTGCGTCACCAAACCGTCGCCGACGGTCAGGCGTGTGTAACTGTCGGCGGCCTGAGAAAAGGTCAGGCCTTTTTGCGCGACGCCGATGATCATGCCGCCGATGACATTGATGAAGGTAATCAACAAGCCGGCGACGGCGTCGCCGCGCACGAACTTTGAAGCACCGTCCATGGACCCGAAGAAGGTGCTTTCGTCTTCCAGTTCCTTGCGCCGCCGCCGGGCCTCGGCCTCGTCGATCAAACCGGTGGACATGTCGGCGTCGATCGCCATTTGCTTGCCGGGCATGGCGTCCAGAGTAAAGCGCGCGGAAACTTCGGCGATACGTCCCGAACCCTTGGTGATGACGATGAAATTGACGATCACCAGGATGGCGAAAACGATGATCCCGATGACGAAGTTGCCCGCCATGACGAAACCGCCGAAGGCCTCGATGACGCGCCCGGCGGCGGCCGTGCCTTCGTGCCCGTTGGCGAGAATCAGGCGGGTCGAGGCCAGATTGAGCGCTAGCCGGATCATGGTGGCGAGCAGCAAGATGGTCGGGAAGGTGTTGAATTCCAGAGGCTTTTCGATAAACAGCGAGGTCATCAAGATAAGCACGGAAAAGGTGATGGAAAACGCCAGACCGGCATCCAGCAACCACGTCGGCATCGGCAAGATCATGATCACCAAGATCGCGACGACGGCCAGCGCCATCGAGATATCGCCATGGCGGAAGATATTGAAAATGCGCAGCAGACTGTTCTGCGCGCCGTCCTGGGGCGGAACGGTTGTCGGCGCTACGGCGCTGGATGGGGGTTCTTCAGCCATGGTCGGTCGGCCTCGATTCCATCACGCGCGCGCGCCTTCGCCGGAGGTGATGAGGAAGGGTGTGGTGATGAGAAAAAGTCATGCCGGCGACGCCTCTCCCTCACCGGGCATCGGGACGGTGAAGCCCTCATGATCGTACAACTTCAACTTGTTGCGCAGGGTGCGGATCGATATGCCCAGGATGTTCGCGGCGTGGGTGCGGTTGCCCAGGCAATGGTTCAAGGTGTCCAAAATGAGATCGCGTTCGACATCGGACACCGTGCGCCCAACCAGCGCCGCCGTGTGTCCGGCGTCGCCCATATCGCCGTGCGCGCCGGCGGGGCCCTGGGGAGAGGGTGACGAACCGAGTAAAATCGCCGGGCCGTCGATGGTCGCCCCGGTGGCCAGGAGGACGGCCCGGTGCATGGTGTTTTCCAATTCGCGCACATTGCCGGGCCACGCGTGCGCCTGCAGGCTTTTCAATGCTTGCGGCGAGAGCGGGCGCTGGGGAAGATCGTTGGAAGCGGCATATTTTTCGATAAAAAATTCGGCGAGGACCTTGATGTCCTCGGGGCGGTCCTTAAGGTCGGGAATACGAAGATTGACGACGTTAAGGCGAAAATACAGATCTTGGCGGAAACTGCCGTCGGCGACCGCCGCGTCCATGTCGCGGTTCGAGGTCGCCAGAATGCGGACATCGACCTTGACCGGTTTGTTGGCCCCGATGCGGTCGATCTCGCGTTCTTGAATGGCGCGCAGGAGCTTAGCCTGCAAGCGGGCGTCCATTTCCGAAATTTCGTCAAGCAGCAGGGTGCCGCCGTTGGCTTCCTCGAACTTTCCCAGACGGCGGGCGACGGCGCCGGTAAACGCGCCTTTTTCGTGGCCGAACAGTTCCGATTCAAGAAGGTTTTCGGGAATCGCCGCGCAATTGATGGCGACGAATCGTTTGTCCTTGCGGGGGCTTTTGTTGTGCAGATGACGCGCCAACATTTCCTTTCCGGTGCCCGACGCGCCGGTAATCAGGATCGAGGCGTCACTGGGCGCAACCTGATCGGCCATCCGCAAAAGCGCCGCCATTTTCGGGTCGCGATAGACGATGGCGGTGCTTTCCTCGGCGATGGCGCCGAGCACCGCCGCGATCAGTTCGGCGTTGGGCGGGAGGGGAATGTATTCCTTGGCGCCCGCCTTGATCGCGCGCACGGCGGCTTGGGTGTCGTTGTCGGTGCCGCAAGCGACGACCGGCACGTGGATGCGTTCGGTCTTCAGGCTTTCGACCAGCCGCTGAATGTCTTGGCGGACGTCAACCATGATTAAATCCGCGCCTTGACCGGCGCGCAGCGCATCCAGCCCGGCGCCGACATCGGCGACATTCTCCACCCTCGCGCCGCGCGAGATGGCGATTTTGCTGGCGGCGCCGATTTGTCCGCCCAGTGTGCCGATAATCAAAAGACGCATGGGTTCCCGTCCCTCAGTGTCAACCAGTTGGGGTTAATCGAAATATTGAACGCGGTTCGCCGGGGGGAGAATGCTGTTGAGCATCATTTCCAACCTGCGGGGGTTTTCCTGTCGCCCGACGGAGGCCGCGCCCATGACATAAATGCTGTTGACCAGTCCTTCCTCGCTGGAGTTGCGATCGAGCTTCGAGGCCATCGGAGAGAACACCATGTTCGCCAGGACGGCGCCGTAGAAAGTCGTTAACAGGGCGACGGCCATGCTGGGACCGATGGTCGAGGGGTCGGCCAGATTGCCGAGCATCTGGACCAGGCCGATCAGGGTGCCGATTAATCCCATGGCCGGGGAAAATTCCGCCGCCTTGCGCAGAATGTTCGCGCTTTGCCGGTGACGTTGAGCGGTCGCCATCAGGTCGCGCTTTAAGATGGCTTCGACCTCCTCGCCGGGGGTGCCGTCCACGACCATCGCCATGCCTTTATACAAAAGCGGTTCGGATTGCATTTGTTCAAGGACGCCTTGCAGGGAAAGCACGCCCTGGCGGCGCGCCAATTCGGCGATTTTGAGAACCTGGACGGCGGCTTCCGCGGGATCGCGCGCGCTGTAAGACAGAGTCTTGGCGAACACTTTGAAGGATCTTAAAAACTCCGACAGGGAAAAACACATCATGGTGACGGCGATGGTGCCGCCGACAACGATCAAAACGGAGGGAATGTTGACGAACGAGGCGGGAGACCCCCCCATGTAAATGGCGAAGCCGATGAGCCCAAAGCCGGCCAGCAGTCCGACAATCGTCGCCAGATCCATCGAGGACCTCGATTTCCCGACCGAAACGTTGCTATCGGTATCCGCCATTGTGACTCCCCGTCCTGTTCAAGTATCCATGCCTGGGCGTCGCCCGGTCAGGTGCGATCGGTTTTGATGATTTCCGTCATCGTCACGCCTAGGCGGTCTTCCACGACGACCACCTCGCCACGGGCGACAAGGCGGTTGTTGACGTAGATATCGATCGCTTCCCCAACTTTCCTGTCCAATTCGACCACCGCGCCGCGCCCCAGTTTCAACAACTGGCTGACTTGCATCGTCGCCTTGCCCAAAACCGCCGAGACGGTTACGGGAATGTCGTAGACCGCCTCCAGGTCGCGGGCGTTGCGGGGCAGATCGGCGATGTCGGCGATATCGGCGATATCGTCCAGGGTTTCGTCATCGGAGTTTTTATCGCTCTGCGGCGCCGCGTCCTCCAGTTCGGTTAGTTCCAAATTCTTTTCATCGGCCATTGTCTTCTCCTTGCGCCGGAGCGCTGTCGGGGGGTGTCAGGGGCGCCGTTGCATCGCCAGCCATTGCATCGCCATGTGCACCGCCATGTGCGTTCGTCTCGTTCCGTTCATCGTCGTCGGCCTCTTTCGTCGGTTCGAATGTGCCGTCGTTCGGGGGCGCGGACGCATTGCCGCCGATCCGGTTTTCACCCTCACTTTCCCCCTGGTCCTCATCTTCGGAGGCCTTTGCCGTGTTCGTGACGTCATCGAAAACGGGAAGAGGGTGGTTCATATTGCGTTCGACGATGGTTTCTATTTCCTTCCAAAGAAGGGATAGATCGCGCGATAGGCCGCCGTGTTCCCACTCAATACGGCAATCCCCATACGCCATGGCGGGGGCGCCGGCGACGATGATACGCCCCTCGAAACCTTTTTCGGCGGCAAATTTTACAAGATGATTTTCCAACTCCGATTTTACGTCTTCATGAACATGAAGTACGATACGGGGTTCTTCGAAAACATGCATTACCGTTTCGTGGGCGAGGGCCTCAATTTCCGTCAGGCCGTGCGCTTTGATGTAAGCCGGAAACAACTTGCGAACGAGAACGCAGGCGACGGCGACGGCATCGCCGAGGGTTTCTTCATTGGCGCGCTTTTGGATTTCGAAAACGGAGTCAAATTTGGCGGCGACGGCTTCCAATGCGGCGCTAAGGCGGTTTTGAAGGGCGCTTTGGGCGTCCTCAAGCGCTGCGTTGCGCCCCTCGACATAACCTTCCTCGCGGGCGTTGGCGATGTCCTCCTCGCTGAATGTCGGTGGTGGCGGAATTTCCTCCTCCTCCTCCTCCATGGGGGCCGGGGCCGGGTTTGAGTCGGGTTCGACATTTTTCACGGGTTTTACCGCCACCAGGGAAAAATCGTTATCGAACATGAATTTTTGACGGGCGCTCATCAGGTCGCTTCCCTTTTGGGTCCGGGATACATCGGTCCGGCGGCCCTAGTATACCAGTTCATCGTCTTCGCCCTGGCCGGCGATGACGATTTCGCCGGCATCGGCGAGCTGCTTGGCGATCGAGACGATTTCGCCCTGGGCCTCGTCGACATCTTTCAGGCGCACCGCACCCAAGGCATCCATGTCTTCGCGCAAAATCTTCCCCGCGCGTTCGGACATGTTGTCGAAGAACAGGTCCTTGACGTCGTCCGATCCGCCCTTGAGGGCGACCGCCAACTGGCTTTTTTCGACTTGCCGCAAGAGCATTTGAATGCCCCCGGAATCGACTCTGGTCAGATCGTCGAAGGTGAACATCAACTGTTTAATCCGTTCGGCCGATTCCCGGTTGCGTTCTTCCAGCGCGCCCATGAAGCGGGTTTCCGTGTTGCGGTCCAGCGAGTTGAAGATATTGGCCATCATTTCGTGGCTATCCTGACGAGCGGTGCGGGCCAGGTTGGTCATGAATTCGGTGCGCAGGGTTTTTTCCACGTGGTCGAGGACATCCTTTTGCACCGCTTCCATACGCAACATGCGCTGGATGACCTCCATGGCGAAGTGTTCGGGCAGCAGCGAGAGCACCGCCGAGGCATGGTCGGGGCGAATTTTCGACAGCACCACGGAAACGGTCTGCGGGTACTCGTTCTTCAGATAATTGGCGAGCACCGCCTCGTTGACGTTGCCCAGCTTGTCCCACATGGTGCGCCCGGCGGGGCCGCGAATTTCTTCCATGATTTGGTTGACGCGGTCGGTGCCCAGGGCCTTGGAAAGTAGGCGTTCCGTGCTTTCGTACGATCCCACCAACGACCCGGCGCTGGACAGTTGATCGGCGAATTCGACGAACAAGCGCTCGATAACGGTCGAATTGATGGTGCCCAACGAAGCCATCGTCATCGACAGTTCGCGGATTTCCTCGTCATCCATTTTCTCGAAAATGGCGGCGGATTGCTCCTCGTTGAGGGAGAGCATGAAAATAGCGGCCTTCTGGGGGCCGGTTAAACTCCTGTAGTCGTCCTTAACGCGCGCCAACGGCGAAACTCCTCGATCGTCCTATCTCTGCAAAGAGCATCAGGTTTCCTGATACATCCAGTTGCGGATAATGGAAAGCGCTTCCTCCGGGTGCTTATCGACGATTTCGCCGACTTTCTTCACCGAAGACGCTTTGACACGGCCTTCTACGCGATCGATATCGATCAACTCTTCATATTGGTCTTCTTCGACCATATCGCCACCGGGAACTGGCGGACCGGCCAAGGCGCCGGCCGCCGCCGATGTGTGATCGGCGATCATCCGTCCGCCTTCGGCCAGTGCGCCGGCCGCGGCGGGGAGCGCCTCGAACATCCGCGAAATCAGCGGACGGATCACCAGAAGAATGACGAGCACGGCGACGATCGTCAGGACCAGCATTTCCGCGATTTTCAGCAGGCTGGAGCGATCGAGGCCGAAGAACAGATCGAGCGGGACCTCGGGTGCGGGTTCGCCCTCGGCGAATTTCATGTTGACCACCTCGACGACATCGCCGCGCTTGGCGTTATAGCCGATCGCGCCGCGCACCAGAGTGGCCAATTGCGCGAGTTCTTGTTTCGTGCGCGGACGATAGACGCGCTTGCCCTTGGCGTCGAGTTCCCAGGCGCCATCGACGAGAACCGCTACCGAAAGGCGTTTGACGACGCCGGTGTCCTGGATATGGTTGACGACTTTTTTCGAAATTTCGTAATTGACCGTTTCCTCGGTCCGGCTTTCCGCGGCCTGTTGGGTGCCGGCGGCGTTGGCGGCGTTGGGATCGGGTAGGTTTTGCCCGACGCTGACATTGGCGGGGTCGCGGTTTTGGCTGGAGTTGGTTTGATCGACGGTCTGTGTCGAGCGCACCACCTGACCGTCGGGGTTGTAGGTTTCCTCGTTGGTGGTGATACGGTCGAAGTTCATATCCGCCGTGACCTCGGCGCGGACTTTGCCGAACCCGATCGATTTTTCAACCAGTTGCTCGATCATTTGCGACATGCGGTTTTGATAGGCGAGTTTGCGTTTTTCCGCGCGCGAAGCGATTTGGTCGGGGGAATTGGGGTCGCCTTCGAAGCCGGGGGCGAGAAGCGAGCCTTTGTCATCGACGACGGAAATACTTTGGGGGACGAGACCGGGAACCGCCGCCGCGATCAGGTGTTGAACGGAAGAGACCTGTTCACGGGTTAAGCGATTGGATCCGCGCATTTTTAGGATGACCGATGCGCTGGGTTTTTGCCGCTGCCTGCTGAACAATTGGCGATTTGGCATTACGAGGTGGATCCGCGCGCTTTTAACGATGTCGATGGTCTGGACCGTGCGCGCAAGCTCACCTTCCAGGGCGCGCACCAAGGTGACGTTCTGTTGAAAATTCGTGGTGCCAAGGGCGCTTTGGTGATCGAACAGCTCGTACCCCACGGTGCCGCCGCTGGGCAGGCCGCGGTCCGCCATATCCATGCGTAGACGCAAGGCTTGATCGCCGGGGACCATGATTTTTGCGCCGTTGTTGGATGTCTCGAAGGGAATCCCTCGACTTTCCAATTGACTGACGATTTGCGCCGAATCGTTCGGACTAAGGTCGGCGTACAGCAACGCCATCTGCGGCGTCGTCAAGCGCGTCGTCAAGTAAATGAAAAACGCGACCAAGGAGATCAGGACCCCCCCCATGATGATTAATCGTGTGGGGCCAAGATTGCGGAGAATTTGTTGCAGCGTGTCCACGGCTTTTTTTATCCTCGTTCGATGTATTTTTCGGACACCCCTTCTGGGTCGCGTGCGCCATCGAAAGCGCGAGGCCGGGCGAGGCCCGAACCTCATTCATCGCACTAAATTATAAAGGGGATGGTGAATAACTCGTTAATGTCTCGGCAAATTTTGCCTACTCGTCCATTTTTCGACGCTGCGCGGACTCACCTCGTCACCTCCTCGCATGGGTAAGGGGCGAACGAGGGGGCAAGAGGTGATCGGGGGGGTGGGGCCGAGTGGGGCCGGGGCCGAGTGGGGGTCATGACATAACGCAAACCGGTGGGCGTGTTCGATGCTCCCCGTTCCGACGTCCCTCCAAAGTTTCCAAAGCCCGCGAAGTCTCCAAAGCCCGCGAAGCCTCCAAAGGTTGTATGCTCGGCGACCCCAATTTTATGGACCGGCGCGATAAAGCTAGAGAATTGATTTCAAACCCCTTATTTTTTACCAATCGGAGGGCGATGACCCTAATTTCATGAAATACAATAAAAACTTGCATTTAGGATTATTTTAAAGATATAATTATCCATGAGTAGAATTCTCATTCTAAGTTGCTAGGTTTGGCAGAAGGCACACGGTGAGAACTATGGGTGACATCGCAATAAACTCAGGCGGCCACGGCGCTTCGTATGCGCTCCGCTCTGGTGTTGGGGTGGGGGCCGCGCCCGAGGTCGCTAGGGCGGAGGCCGTTCCCGTGCGGGCGGACCCGGCGAAGGGATTGACGTCTCCTGTCGGAGTCGTGGATCCGGCGAGCGGGGTTTATGTCCTGCAATTTCGGGATTCCAAAACGGGCGAAGTCGAAGTGCAGTATCCTTCGGCCAAGGTCGTTAACGCCTATAGGCAAGGTCTTATTCAAGATACATCGACGCCAACGACTCCGGTGCGGACGTCGTCCCCGGGGGGCGATGTGGCGGGTGTGGCTCCGTCGGGCGGCGGCGGGTCGTCCAGTGGCCCCGTTAGCGGCCCTGTGGGCGGCGCGTTGCAGGCCGGCGGCGACGGCGGTTCCGCAGTGTCGGCGACGGAGGCGTCCACGGCAGGAACGTCCGTAGTGGGGGTATCCACGGCGGTGGCGCCCACGACAGGGGACGGCGGCGTGGCGGTGACGGGTTTTACGCCCACGGATACGACAGCCTGAGCTTTTAGGGCGTTTTGGGGGCGTGCGCACGTCCGCGGCGTCCTTTTGTGTCTCCTGATATTTATTTTCCGATATGTTTCTGGATGCGGGTTCCGAACCGTAAGGGGGCGCGGTTTCGCTTCGCCGTGCGTTTTTTTCGCCTTTCATGCTAACGTCGCGTCGTATGACGTCGTGCAGGCTTTGTATTGAACTTTACCTGTGGGGCCGATATGTATCGCGTCATCGGTTCGATGTGGGGAACGTATCGCGGCGCAAATGGCGCAATGCCCCCATGCCCCCATGACATCGATTCGCAGGTGTTGAACGGCGCGAAAAGGTCCCGCCATGCAAGAACAATTTATCATTCGTCCAAATCCCGATGATCCGCGCTTGACGCGCCGGGTTGACGGCATCGACCATGCCGGCCGGCCGATAACGACGTCCGTGACCGTCGAGCGTCCCCTGACTCTGTTTCTTAATGGGCGGGAAATTGTCACCATGATGACGATCGGCGATTATCCGGAATATTTGGCCCTGGGATACCTGCTTAATCAAAATATGATCCGCGATGGCGAGCGCGTACGGGCGGTAGAATATGATCCCGATATCGACACCGTCGTCGTGCGCACCGATGGGGAAACCAGTTTTGAAGAGAAGCTGAAGAAAAAAACCCTGACATCGGGATGCGCCCAGGGGACGGTGTTTGGCGATATGATGGAAAAATTTGAAACCGTCACTCTGCCCGAAGGCCATGTCGTCAAAACCTCGTGGCTGTCGGCCCTGGTGAAGAAAATCAATACGGCCCCCAGCCTGTATTTGCAGGCCGGAGCCATTCACGGTTGCGCCCTGTGTCAGGAAGATCGGCCCCTTTTGTACATGGAAGACGTCGGGCGGCATAATGCGGTCGATAAGATCGCCGGCTACATGTTTCGTCACGGCGTCGATGGCGGGGATAAGATTTTTTACACCACCGGGCGGCTGACCAGCGAAATGGTCATTAAGACCGTGCAAATGGGCATTCCCATCTTGGTGTCCCGATCGGGTTTCACCGCCTGGGGGGTCGATCTCGCCCGGCAGGTCGGATTGACCCTGTTGGGGCGGGCGCGGGGGCGGCGCTTCGTCGCCCTGTCGGGACAGCAGAGGATTATTTTTGACGATGTTCCCAGCGAAGACACCGCCGCGTCAACGCACGATGCGCGCGCGGGACGGCGCGATGAACGATGAGCGAAAGCCAACCTATTGATAAACAAAGGATCGCCCGGCAAAATATCTTGGGTGTTTTGTTGGCGGGCGGCCTCGCCCGGCGTATGGGGGGCGGCGATAAATGTCTGCGCACGGTCGGCGGCAAAACGATGTTGACGCACGCCATCAATCGGGCGGGGCCGCAGGTCGGCTCCCTGATCATCAATGCCGCGGGCGACCCCGAACGTTTCGCGTCATATGGTTTTCCCGTTGTTCCCGATGCGATTGAAGGTTTCGCCGGACCGTTGGCGGGGATATTGACGGCGATGGAATGGGCCCATACCCATGCCCCAGAGGTGGCCTGGGTCGCCAGTTTCGCCACCGATGCGCCGTTTTTTCCGGAAGATTTGACGTCTCGTTTGGCGCAGGCGATCGAATGCGACGGGGCCGAGATGGCCTGTGCGCAAACGGGCGCACGCACGCACCCCGTTTTCGCGTTGTGGCCGGTCGCGCTGGCCGCCGCGCTTCGCCGGGCGATGGAGGATGAGAAGATGCGTAAAATCGACCTCTGGACCGCACGCTATAAAATTGCACATGTTGTTTGGACCAGCGATCCCGTCGATCCTTTTTTCAACATCAATACGGTGGACGATCTTCATGTAGCGGAGGAGTTTTCCTTATGACGGACAAGGACGACGCGCAGCAACCCATCCCCGCGACAATGGATGTCGGGATCGTTTTGGAACGGCGTCGTGTGGACAACCCCTGGGTCGATTACAGATGGACGGCGAACGGCGTTCTCGTGGGGCGGGGCGCACGGGCGGGGGGAAACGCAGAGGCCGATTGGCGCGTTCTACGCCAAGACGACGATCGAACCCATTTTATCGCCGGGACGTTGACCCTCGAATTGTTTCGCCGCGAGACCGAAGGTTACAAGCTCAACCTCAGCCAACCCGTGCCGCAGGTCTTCATCGTTTTGCGTCCCGAGGAAGAGGGCGCGCATCCGCACGAGGTTACGCCTTTTCATGTCACCGTTTGTCCCTACGAGGCGGAGTCTTATGACGAGAGTGGTGATGAATGGGTCGAGGGCGTGGTGATGCCTCCGGCGATTCGCACCTGGGTGCAGGCCTACGTCGAGCGCTATCATGTCGATGTTCCGTTTAAAAAGCGCCAACGCAAACCCTATGACCCGCGTAAATCGGGGCCCCATTATGGCGGAGGATCCGATGGCCGAGGGTAAATCGTTCTTGAGGCGGTGGTCGGCGCAAAAAATAATCGGCGATGCGTCCGATGGGGGCGGTCCGTCGCCCGTTTTAAACGAACCCAAGGATTCCACCTATGAGGATGGCGTCGGCTCCGAAATGTCCGCCGCCCCGCTTTCCAAGGCGGTCGATGGGGAGGGTGATGGTGTTCTGGGCGATGGATGTTCGGCGCAAACTCCGGAAGAAATCGCCGCCGCGTTGCCCGATATCGATACCCTGGACCGGGACTCGGACTATACGCCTTTCCTCGGCGAAGGGGTGCCGCGGGACTTGGCGCAAAAGGCATTGCGAAAATTGTGGCGCAGCGACCCGGCGTTATCGAATTTGGATGGCCTCAACGATTATGACGATGATTATTCGGCGCTCGGCATCGTCGAGCAAATCGTCGAAACGGTGTTCGAGGCGGTAAAGCCCACTTTCGAGGAACAGGACGACCCGGGAGAAGACGCCCGCGCGTATCCCGGCTCTCCCGTGTCCTCTCCCGAATCGTCGTCCCATGCCGCCGCCGCTCAGGTCGGTCCGAACGAACCGGTGACGGCGAAAGTGGGCGACGTCGATGCGTCACGCGCCCAGAGGGACGGGAAAGAGGGCGGCGTTGGAGATCGTGATCGGGAATAGCTCCCCGACCGCGACCGTAGAGCTCCGGGCCGTATAACGCCGGGCCAATAAGAACCTTTCAAACGACCGATAAGAACCTTTCCAAACGGGAAGGAGGATGTCGTTATGTCTTTTTTAACATAATGCGCTCGCCGGAGGGAGTTGATAGAAGTGAGGACGGTCGCGTTTTATAAAATGGCCTTCGACATCAAGGCGTGTGGGGACGGAACCCGAGGCGTCGGGTCGCCGTTTTGGCGGATATTTATGGGCGTAAGCGACACGATCGCGCATCGAAAAGAGAGCTTCGTCATGCAGGTGCGTATAAAAAACGGCAATAAGAAACGATAGGGGTCGAATATGCGTAAAAAACAAAACGAGCAGACCTCTTCGCCCCGAGATGAAAGCGATTTTTTGCGTGCGCGGTTTTATGCGCTGCTGTCCCGCCTTTTGGGCTGCCCGCCCGATTCCGACACCCTGGATTTATTGCGCGCCCTGGATGGCGACGAAACCCCCATGGGGTGCGCTTTGAGCGCCCTGCGCGAGGCCGCTCGGGTAAGCTCGGTGGATGATGCGCGAGATGAGTATACCCGCCTTTTTTACGGCGTTGGCGCGGGCGGCGAACTGTTGCCTTACGCATCGCATTATTTGAGCGGCCTGCTTTATGACCGCCCGCTTGCCGATTTGCGCGCCGAGATGGCCCGCCTTCGTCTTCGTCAAGACGAGGACGTTCATGAACCGGAAGATCATATCGCCACGGTTTTGGAAATTATGCACACGCTGATCTTGGATGGGGACGCTTCGCATGGGCGCCAACGCCAAGAGGATTTTTTCGCCGCCCATGTTTTACCCTGGGCGCCTAATTTTTTCGCCGAGTTGGAGGCCGCGCAAAATGCGGCGCTTTACGTCCCGCTGGGCAGCGTCGGTCGGTTGCTTATGCAAATAGAACGACAGGCATTCGAAATGGCCGCCTGATGTTCACGGCGCGTCGAACGATATATGGGCGAACGCGGGTTCGCCCTAGGAGGGAGTGAATTTTATGTCCGATAGTCAAAAAAACGTCGCGCCGGAGTTGCGCGCCAGGCGCGCCTTTCTTAAAGGGGCCTTGCTGTCAACCGGCGGGGTTGCCGCGCTGGCGGTGGGCGGCGCAGGGTCGGCGTCCGCGGCGGTTCAAGCCGCGCGGGTCGAAACGCCTCGTGACGCGGGTTATCGCGAAACCGATCACGTTCGGGCGTATTACGCCGCGGCGCGGTTCTGATAGGCAGGAGAGAACAACATGTTGACGAAAAGAAAAAGCGCATCGGCAAAGAGCGCCCGCTTGAGCGCGGCGCTGTCCGGCGCCACCGGCGGGACCATCGACCGGCGCTCCTTCCTGCGCAATTCCGGCCTCGCCGCCGGAGGGATCGCGTTGGCTTCGGCCAGCACCCTGGGGCATGTTAAACCGGCCGCCGCGGCGACGGATCAGGCGAAAAAGGCGGTCAAGCGGGTCAGTTCCGTGTGCACCCACTGTTCGGTCGGCTGCGGCGTCATCGGCGAGGTCGAGAACGGCGTATGGACCCGCCAAGACCCCGATTTCGACAGCCCGTTCAATCTTGGATCGCACTGCGCCAAGGGCGCCAGCGTGCGTGAACACGCGCACAGTGAACGCCGCCTTAAGTATCCGATGAAGCTTGAGGGCGGAAAGTGGACGCGGATTTCCTGGGATCAGGCGATCGACGAGGTCGGCGACAAAATTCTCGATATCCGTAAGACCTCCGGGCCCGATTCGGTGTACTGGCTGGGGTCGGCGAAGTTCAATAACGAACAGTCTTATCTGTTCCGCAAATTTTACGCCATGTGGGGGTCGAACAACGGCGATCATCAGGCGCGAATTTGCCATTCCACCACGGTTGCCGGTGTCGCCAACACCTGGGGCTACGGTGCGATGACCAACTCGTTCAACGACATCCACAATTCGCGGGCGATCTTCCTGATCGGCTCGAACCCGGCGGAAGCCCACCCGGTGTCGTTGCAACACATCTTGAAGGCGAAGGAGCAAAACAACGCGGTGCTGATCGTCTGCGATCCGCGTTTCACGCGCACCGCCGCCCACGCCGATGAATTCATGCGTTTTCGTCCCGGCACCGACGTCGCCCTGATTTGGGGCATCTTGTGGCATGTCTTCGACAATGAATGGGAAGACAAGGAATTCATCCGTCAGCGTGTCTGGGGGTTGGATCAGGTCAAGGCCGAGATTTCCAAGTGGACCCCGGATGAAGTCGAACGGGTGACCGGCGTCCCCGGGACGCAGGTCAAGCGTGTCGCGCGCTTGATGGCCAGCAACCGGCCGGGCACCTTCGTGTGGTGCATGGGCGGCACCCAGCATCACACCGGCAACAACAATACCCGGGCCTATTGCACCATGCAATTGGTGCTCGGAAACATGGGCACCCAGGGCGGCGGAGCCAATATCTTCCGCGGTCACGACAACGTGCAGGGTGCGACGGACATGTGCATCCTGTCGCATTCGCTGCCCGGGTATTACGGCCTATCCACCGGCGCCTGGAAGCATTGGGCGCGGGTATGGGATGTCGATTACGACTGGCTGAAGGGGCGCTTCGCCTCGCAAAAATTGATGGAATCCAAAGGTATTCCGGTTTCGCGCTGGATCGACGGCGTGCTTGAGAAAAAGGAAAACATCGATCAGCCCGACAATGTCCGCGCCATGGTGTTGTGGGGGCACGCGGTCAACTCGCAGACCCGATTGCCGGAAATGAAAACGGCGATGGAAAAACTCGATCTGATGGTGGTCATCGATCCGGTGCCGACGTTCGCCTCGGTCATCCCCGACCGTCAGGACGGCGTTTACGTGCTGCCGGCGTGCACGCAATTCGAAACTTATGGTTCGGTCACCGCGTCCAATCGTTCGATCCAGTGGCGCGACAAGGTGGTCGATCCGGTTTTCGAATCCCAACCCGATCACACCACCATGTACCGTTTCGCCAAGAAATTCGGCATCGAAAAAGAGATGTTCAAGAATATCAAGGTCAATGGCGATGAACCGTTGATCGAGGACATCACGCGTGAATTCAATCGTGGAATGTGGACCATCGGGTACACGGGGCAGTCGCCCGAACGCCTGAAAAAGCACGCGCTCAACAAGATTACCTTCGACCGCACCACGCTGCAGGCGCGCGGCGGTCCGTGCGATGGCGAGTATTACGGCTTGCCCTGGCCGTGCTGGGGAACCGCCGAGATGGGCCATCCCGGAACGCCGGTTTTGTACGATACCTCCAAGTCGGTCGCCGAGGGCGGATTGACCTTCCGCGCCCGTTTCGGAGTCGAGCACAACGGCGAGAACCTGCTGGCCGAAGGATCGTATTCGGCGGGCTCGGAAATTAAGGACGGCTATCCGGAATTTTCCATGGCGATGCTCAAGAAATTGGGCTGGGACAAGGATCTGACGGCCGAGGAGCGCGCCGCGATCGAGAAAGTCGCGGGCGACAAGACGAACTGGAAGACCGATCTTTCGGGCGGCATCCAACGCGTCGCCATCAAGCACGGCTGCGCGCCGTTCGGCAACGCCAAGGCGCGCACCGTGGTGTGGACCTTCCCCGATCCGGTGCCGGTGCACCGCGAACCGCTGTACACGCCGCGCCGCGACTTGGTGAAGGATTATCCGACCTACAAGGACACCCGGGCCTATCGTCTGCCGACCCTGTACGAATCGATCCAGAAAAACGATTACGCCAAGGACTTCCCGACCATTTTGACCACGGGTCGCTTGGTGGAATACGAGGGCGGCGGCGAGGAAAGCCGTTCGAATAAGTGGCTGGCCGAATTGCAACAGGAAATGTACTGCGAGATCAACCCGGTGGACGCCAACAACGCGGGTATCCGCGACAAGGCCGACATGTGGGTGGTCAGCCCCGAGGGCGGCAAGGCCCTGGTCAAGGCGATGGTTACCGAGCGGGTGGCTCAGGGGGTTGTGTTCATGCCCTTCCACTTCGGCGGGCATTGGCAGGGCAAGGACTTGCGCGCCAAATATCCCGAGGGGGCGGATCCTTACGTTTTGGGCGAGGCGGCCAACATGGTCGGCACCTACGGCTATGATTCGGTGACCCAAATGCAAGAAACCAAAGCAACCCTGTGCCGCGTCGAAGCCGCGTAAAAGGAGACCCTAGATCATGGCACGTATGAAGTTTCTCTGTGACGCGGAACGCTGCATCGAATGCAATAGCTGTGTTGTCGCATGCAAAAATGAAAATGAGGTCCCTTGGGGGATCAACCGCCGCCGGGTCGTGACCATCAACGACGGTCTTCCCGGAGAGCGTTCGTTGTCGGTGGCCTGTATGCATTGTTCGGATGCGCCGTGTATCGCGGTCTGTCCGGTCGATACGATTTATTCCACCGACCAAGGCGTGGTGCTTCATTCCAAGGACCTGTGTATCGGTTGCGGTTATTGCTTTTACGCGTGCCCGTTCGGCGCGCCGCAATATCCCCAGTCGGGCGATTATGGTTCGCGCGGCAAAATGGATAAGTGCACCTTCTGCAATGGCGGCCCCGAGAAGGACATGTCCGAGATCGAGTTCAAGAAATACGGTCGCAATCGTCTGGCGGAAGGCAAACTGCCGCTATGCGCCGAAATGTGTTCGACCAAGGCTCTCCTGGCCGGAGACGGCAACGAGGTTTCCAATATTTATCGCGAACGTGTCGTCGCGCGTGGTTTCGGTTCCGGGGCATGGGGTTGGGGCAAGGCCTATGGAAAGAAAGACCGCGCGGTCGCCAGATAAAACCGCCACGACGGGGCGGCTTTCACGCCGTCCCGTCGGCAATGCTTTCGCTGAAGGATCCATACATGCTCATACACACATCGAGAGTGGCGCGCACATCGAAAGTGGTTGCGGTCGGCGCGATTTTGGTTGCGGTTCTCAGTCTTGGCGCATGCCGGGCCGAGGAACAAGGCCGTGTGCTGACTGACACGCCCGGCGTCTACGCGGGGCCAATGCCCGACAGGCCGTTGAGTGCGAAACAATTGACCGAACTTCGCGCGCGGACATGGTTTCAGGTTGGCGTGCATGCCCCTTCCCGGGTGCGTCCATTGCCGTCGCTGGTAGGTGATAACCCGCCTTCCGATCGTACCGACAAACACGTGCAGGAGCTGGATAAACGGTTGCTGTTGCAAGCCGGAGAATAAAGCGATGGATGCGCAATCAATGAAATTGAACGTATGGCGGCGAGGATTTTCGGCCCTGGGGCTTGCCCTTGCGCTGTTATGGGCCGCAGCCGTGGGGTTTGGCGCGTCGCCGGCGCTAAATTTCCAAACCGCCGAAGCCCAAGTCGGCGGCGCCGTGCCGGGGCATGTGCACGGCACGACGTCGGATTCGGATATCTGGCGGATGATACGCCGGGGACAGACCTTCGATCTTTCGGGAACGGGAATGGGAACGCCGGTGTTGATACAGGCCCGGGGCGAACAGTGGCGCGCGATCCGCAATGGTCCATTGTCGTATTGGGGCGGTATCCTCATTCTGTTTTCCACCGCCGCGATCGCGACATTTTTCGCCGTGCGCGGTCGGGTTAAGTTAAAGGATGGGCGTTCGGGCCGCGTGGTGCCGCGGTTCACGCAGGCCGAACGTTGGATTCACTGGTTTGTCGCCAGTTTGTTCATCATGTTGGGGGCGAGCGGCCTTTTGATCATGTTTGGACGTTACACGATTAAGGCGCTTGTCGGTGCGCAGGCCTGGTCGGTGTTCGCCAGCGCCGCGTTGCAGGCGCATAACCTTCTGGGACCTATTTTCATCATCGCCTTGGTGATCTTGTTGGTTAATTTTTTCAAGGACAATGTGTACCAGCGCGGGGATTTCTCGTGGGCATTGAAGGGTGGAATTTTCCTAGGTCAACACGCCCCGTCCTGGAAATACAATTTGGGTGAAAAAACGTGGTACTGGCTGATGTTCTTCGCCGGTCTGGCAATCTCGGCTTCCGGATTGTTTTTGGACTTTCCGACGTTGGCCGGCGCCGTTGTCCAACTGCAGATCGCCCAGCTCATTCACGCCGGCATGGCGGTGATTTTGGTCGCGGCGTCGCTGGGTCACATTTACTTGGGGACCCTCGGCGTGGAGGGTGCGCTTGAGGGTATGACCAAGGGGTATGTCGATGAAAATTGGGCGATCGAGCATCATGAATGGTGGGCCAAAGAGGTCATGGCCCAACAGGATACGCCCGTCGAAGGGGCGCCACAGGCCATAGGGGCGCCCAAAAGCGCGTCCGCGCATTAGCGCCGGGCGCTACGCGGGTGGATATTTTCATCGCCGGGATGAAAGGGGACTAGGATGTCGTTTCTCGAACTTACCCAGGGGCCATTGTGGATCTTGGCGGCAGGCGTTTTTGTACTTGGCGTGCTGTGGCGAATTTTCGCCGTGCTTCGCTTTGGACGAAAGCCCGACATCTCCGTCCCCCGCGCCTCGGCGGTGATGGGGGCGCTCAAGGGGCAGTTGTTGCACTTCGTTCCCCATGGCGGCTTCACCTTTCGCACGCAATACCACTTGGTCGCCGGGTATGCGTTTCATTTTGGGCTATTGATCCTGGTGCTGTTCGCCGCACCGCATATCGCCTTTTTGGATAAAAACGTGCTTGGCTTCAGTTGGCCGGCCCTCCCGCGGTGGGGCTTCGTTCTCAGCGCCGAGGTCGCCTTCGCCGGAATTATTCTGCTCTGGATTCGGCGTATCTCCGATCCGGTAATGCGGCATATTTCGGACTGGGACGATCACATCGGTTCATGGTTGACCTTCATCGTGATGATGACGGGGTGCATGGCGCTTCAGGAAAGTCACGATGTTTTACGCGCCTTACATATGCTGTGTGTCGAAATCTGGTTGGTGTATTTCCCGTTTTCGCGGCTGATGCATGCTTTTACCTTCGTTTTTGCAAGAGGATATACGGGGGCATTTTTTGGGCGTAGGGGAGTTGTGCCATGAACGTTCAATCGGCCGTCGATAGCCTTATCGCCAATGTAGACGCGTCGAGCGCGTCGTATTTCGACGCCTGCGTGCATTGCGGACAGTGCGCCGAGGCCTGCCATTTTTACGAGACGACCGGCGATGTGCGCTACACGCCGACTTGGAAAATGGAACCCATGCGCCGGGTCTATAAGCGCCATGTCGCGCCCTTTTCCGGCCTTAAGAGGGCGATCGGCCTCGTTCCCGCCGAAATCACCGAAGATACTCTGAAGGAATGGGAAACCCTCATATACGATTCCTGCACTTTGTGCGGGCGCTGCACCATTGTGTGTCCGATGGGGATCGATATCGCGGGCGTGGTGCGCAAGACCCGCGAGGCTTATGTCGCCGCCGGTCTGGTCCCCGACGGCCTGACCGGGGCCGCCAAGCGAGTCTTGGAAACGGGCAGCCCGCTGGGAATTAAGCCGGAGACGTTGCGCAAAATCGTCGCCGAGCAGGCCGAGGAGGTCGGCATCCCGATCGAATTCGATAAAGTCGGCGCCGACTACATGGTCATTCTGTCGGCGATGGAGATGCTCAACTTTTATGAAATCTTCGGCGCCTTGGCGCGGATTTTCAAGCAAGCCGGGGTGTCGTGGACAATTTCAACCGAGGCTTATGAGGCCACCAATGTCGGCATCCAAATGGGTGACAAGGGGGTTGCCCGCACCTTGGTGCAGCGCATCGTTGACGCCGCCGAGAAACTTCAGGTGAAATACGTCGTCAGCCCGGAATGCGGTCACGCCTATTCGGCGCTCAACTGGGAAGGTCCGAACCTTGTCGGCAAGAGCTATGAGTTCAAGGTGATACACATTCTTGAATTGCTCGATCAGTTGTTGCGCGAAGGGCGGATCAAGACTAAGTCGGAAAAGGATCATCGTCGGATTACCTTCCACGATCCCTGTCAGATCGTGCGCCGTGGCGGCATTGTTCAAGAACCGCGCCGCCTGCTGGACGCCGTCAGCGACAATTTCATCGAGATGGAAAACTGCGGCACGGCCAACGTGTGCTGTGGCGGCGGCGGCGGCGTCAGTTCGAACCCTCGCGCCGAGGAATTGCGCATTACCGCCTTTGCCGCCAAGAAGCGGCAACTGGACGACGTCAAACCCGAAGCCTTGGTGACGGCATGCGGAAATTGTCGTAACGTTCTCGAAGAAGCGATCGACGAGTACGAGATGACCCTTCCCGTTTTGGGGTTGAGCGAATTGGTGGCGCAATACCTTGACGATTGACCG
Source organism: Varunaivibrio sulfuroxidans (assembly GCF_029318635.1). Lineage (NCBI taxonomy): Bacteria > Pseudomonadati > Pseudomonadota > Alphaproteobacteria > Rhodospirillales > Magnetovibrionaceae > Varunaivibrio > Varunaivibrio sulfuroxidans. The sequence goes on from NZ_CP119676.1 coordinate 2,628,239, forward strand.
CAAGCAGGATCGGCGCCGTCTTTTTGCGGCGCCATTCGTGAATATCGTGGACAGGATATTTCCGTGATCAATATTTTTCCTTTCGCCGGCTATCCCGTCGCCGTCCTGGGGTTGGGCCGCGATGGCGTGGGTACGGCGCGCGCCTTGACGCATAGCGAGGCCGAGGTCGTCGCGTGGGACTTTGACCCCCGTCGCCGGGATGAAGCGGTGGAGATGGGGATTGCCGTGCGCGATTGGACGGACGGGGATCTACGCCAATTCACCACGGTTGTGTCGTGCCCGGACATTGCCGTCGATCCGCGTGCGACAGCGGTTGTGGCGCGCGCGCGCGCGGCGGGGTGCGAAATTATCTCCGATATCGAATTGCTTGCCCGCAGCCAACGCGAATGCGGGTACATCGGCGTCGCCGGTTCCAATGGGAGCGCTTTTACAAGCGCCCTGATCGGCCATGTCTTATCGGTCACCGGGCGCGAGGCCGAAACGATCGGACTGGCGCCGACGTGCGCGCTGGACAGTGAACCTCTGGGCATGGAAGGGGCTTATGTTCTGGAAATGTCCCCTTTCCGCCTGGAACATACCGTGTCGATTACGTTCGATATCGCCGTCTTTTTGGGCGATGGCGAGGGGGGACAGGATTCGGATATTAAACGGCTCGCCCCAGAATTGTTTCGCCGCCAGACCCACCCTCGGGCGGCGGTCGTCGTTATCGATACACCATACGGCCAAATGCTGCACGATACCTTGGCGGATAAAAACGAACAGCGGGTGCTCGCCGTCTCGCGCAACGCCACGTTGATGCGGGGTGTTTTCGTTAAGGACGGTGCGCTTTTCGACGCCACGGAAGGTGATGACCCGGTCCCCGTGGTCGATCTTTCGGCTTTGTGCGCCGACGAACATTTCGGCTGCGTCGCCGCCGCTTTCGGCGCGGCCCTGGCCGCCGGCGTCAAGCCTTATCAGGCGATGGCGGCGATCAACAGTTTTCCCGATTTCGACGCCGACGCGGCGTGAACGGCCGTCTTTAACAAAAACCAAAACCAGGATCGTGATGAAAATTTTTGGCATCGTCGGCATGAGCGGCAGCGGAAAGACCGAACTTTTGGTGAAGTTAATTCCGCAATTGGCCGCGCGCGGGCTCGACGTCTCGACGATGAAGCACACGCACCACAATTTCGATATCGATAAGCCGGGCAAGGACTCTTACCGCCATCGGGCGTCGGGGGCCAGACAGGTCATGGTCGCCTCCTCCGGGCGCTGGGCCTTGGTTAATGAATTGCGCCACACGCCCGAGCCTGCGATGACGGAACTGATCGACAAGATGGATCCGGTCGATCTTTTGCTGATCGAGGGTTTCAAACGCGAGAAGCACCCCAAGTTGGAAGTTTTCCGTCCGGCGCATAAACAACAGCTTCTGGCCCTGGAGGACGACACCATCATCGCCGTCGCCAGCGATGCGCCGCTCGACGATTATGACCTCGCCGTTCCGGTGATCGATCTCAACGATGTCGTGGCGTTGACGGATTTCATCATCGCCTTCAACGCCCTCGGGGCGCGCTGCGAAAACGTCGCCTAGACGTCGTCCTCACCGCTTTTCCCACGCTGTGTGGCGGCGTCTTGACGGAGCTTGTCGCGCTCGGCGAGATAGTCGTCCGTTGACTTGACGCGGCGCTCGGTGCTGGCCCACGGATCTTCGTTCGACAGCGCCAGGTCGATCACCCGGCATTGGTCGCACATGCGCAGGCGGTTGAGCGCCTCGGGTTCGGCGAACATGGGATTGTCCTTAACTTTTTCGATCATTCGTTCGATGGTCGAGCGTACGCCGAAGGGCTTGGCGCAACGCACGCAGGCGAAGGGTTCTTCCTCCTTCACCGTGCGCGGGGTCAGGGCGGCGCGGGTAAAGTCGATGCGCGCCTCCAAGGTGATGGCGTCTTCGGGGCAGGTCGTACGGCACAGCCCGCACTGGATGCAGTTGATTTCGCGGAAATTGAGCTGCGGTGCGTTGGGGTTGTCCGTTAATGCCGCCGCGGGGCAGGCGTTGACGCACGACAGACACAAGGTGCATTTGTTCTGGTCCACGATGACGGCGCCGAAGGGCGCGCCGGGCGTCAGAGGCAGAATATCGACCGGTGTGGGCGCATGGTCGTGCAGGTGTTCCAAGATGACATGAAGGCGGTGACGTTTCTTGCCGACCGACGCGAAGCCCCCCGTCGGCGTGCTTCGGGCAGGCGCATGTTCCGCATCTTGGTAAAGGCGCGCCGCGATGGCCTCGGGATCGTTGCTGTCGATGACGCACACTTGTTCTTCGCCGTAGCCCAGAGCGCCTACAATTTCATTGGCGAGCGCGACTTGGCGCAGCAAACCGTCTTGATCCTCGCGCTTGTGCGGCGGCGCGAGGACGAAAACTCGACAGGCGCCGTGGGCGAGCGCACCGAGCAGAACGTCGCCGCTCAACTGCGTTACCTCGTTCATCGCGAAGGGGATGACGCGGGCGGGCAGCCCCTGTCCGAATCGCGCCATCAGGGTAATGGCCTCGGCGCCGAATTCTTGATCGTGAATGAGAACGCGGGGCGCGCTTTCCCCGGCTTTGCGTGCGGTTTGCATCAACACGCGTAGGCGCGCCAGGGCGGTGGTGGCGCTGGGCATGGCGTATTCGACGGCCCCGGTCGGACAAACCCCGGCGCACCCCCCGCATCCGGCGCAGATATAAGGATCGATGGCGACGTGATCGCCGTCGGGGCCGATCGCCCCGGTGGGGCAGATGTCGAGGCATTGACGGCAGCCTTGAATGGCGTTGCGCGCGTGGGCGCAAAGATTGGATTCGTAGTTGACGTACCGGGGCTTGTCGAACGTGCCGACCATGTCGATCAGGTCAAACAGCGCGCGTTCGACATGGGTCGAATCGTTGGGTGCGCACAAAACATAGCCATCGCGGCGTTGCGCCGCCGGAAATAAAGGCGTCTTGGCGCGCAGATCGAGAATCAAATCGGCGCTTAGCGTTTTTTCTCCGCCGCTTTTCGTGAATCCGAGGCCATTGCGCGATGATGGATCGCTGGGCGATAGCGATGCGAAAGAGACGTTAAAATTGCCTAGGTGACCGCCGGCGCGGGTTGCCGCGCCAAAGAAAATGGGGAACGAGGCGACCGCCGGCGGCATGATTTCGCCCGCGACCTCGGGGGAGAGCGCCACGGTGATATCGAGATGGCCGTCCAGGCGTTGCGCCGCGCGTATCGCCTCGTCGCCGGCCCCCAGGATAAGGAGTCGTCCCTCGCTTTGCATGCTGACCTGCGTAGCGGGGGGGGCATGAACGCCGGCCTCGGCGATGAGGGCGGCCATTTTGGCCGTCGCTTTGCCGCCCTCGCGCGACCATCCGGCCTGTTCGCGGATGTTGACGAAAGAAAGCGCGGCCTCCGCGTCGTTCCCTTCGCTCAGTTCGAGAAAAATCGGCGCTTCTTGCGTGCAGGCGATGCGCACCGTGCGCCCTCCACCTTGCGCGAGGGCGTGCCGAGCGGCGTCGATTTGGTGTCGGCATAGGGCGTTGAAGGTCTCGATCGTCGCCGAGCCTAGGGCTTTGCTCAGGGTCTTGATATCGAAACGCATGGCGCCGTTGCAGTCGCACAAAAGAATTTTGGCGGGAGATTCAGTCATGAGGGTCTTCTTTTTTTAATTAACGAGGGCCGCGCGCGCGGGGCGCCATTGTCACGACTGAGAGGGGGGAGTGCAACAGGCAATGCGCGCCCGAACGGCACTTTATCGTCACGGGGATGACGCGGCGCGTCTGGCCGCTTGTTCATGGGTGTGCTAGGCATGGACAATGATCGAGATCACACCATCGCTAAGCGTGCCCGACGAGGCCATCGAATGGCGGTTCGTGCGCGCCTCCGGCCCCGGCGGGCAGAACGTCAACAAGGTCTCCAGCGCCGTGCAATTGCGTTTTAACGTCGGGGTATGCGCGGACCTCGGCTCGGCCGCGCGCGCCCGGCTCAAGGTCTTGGCGGGACGCAGGATGACCAAGGAGGGCGTCATCGTGATCGGCTCGGATCGTTTTCGCAGTCAGGAGCGCAACCGCATCGACGCCTTGCAGAGGCTTCGCGACCTGATCGTTCAGGCGATGACGCCCCGCAAACACCGCCGGGCGACGAAACCCAGCAAGGCCGCGAAGGCGCGTCGCCTGCAAGGTAAACTCCACCGCGGCGGTATCAAAAAAGGTCGGGCGAAACCGGGGCGCGACGATATTTGAGGCGATAAGGCCGGGCGTGGGACCGCCTTTGTCAGGCGGCCAGCTTCCGGTGTTGCGCCGTTTGCCGGGCGACCAGCGCCCCGGCGACGAAACCGGCGGTACACAGCAGCAGGCCGTAGGCGTTGACCCCCAGGTCGAGGGCGTATTTTCCTTGGCCCAGCGTCATCGAGGCGGGCAGGATAGCACGCCCGCTCGCCGTCTCCACGGCGCGCGCCACGCCCAGGGCGACGCCCGGCCAGAACGCCATGTGAAAGCTGAGCCGCCCCGCCGATTTAACCCAGGACAGTAAAAAGATAGGCGCCAGGCCCATCACCATGGCGCCGCTGATCGTGGTCGCGGCGATGACCGCGGGACCGGCCTTATCGCCCAGATAGAGGGCGAGCAGGGGCAGGTTGCCGACGACCGCGATGATCGCCATCAGCCGTCGTCCGCGATCGGCGTGGCGGGGCGTCACCGGGGCGTCGTCGTTGGCCCAGTCGCGCGCGCCCAATTTGGCGGTGGCGGCGAAGGCCGAATCGATGGTCGAACCGGCGCTGGTCAACATGATGGCGTTGAACAGCACCAACATCGCGGGGCCGAGCAAACCGGCGACACCGACCACGGGATTGCCCCGGAGGCCCTGGGTGTGGGCATAGACGCCGACGAACGAAAACAGGAAAATAAAACCGCCCGACAGCACACCGGCGACGATAAAAGCGCGCAACATTTTACCGGGGCGGGTGATAAAGGCGCGGTCGGTCATCACCGGATCGTGAAAGCCGTAGGATAACGCCTGCACCAGGGCGAGGACGAAAAAAGTTATTCCGGCGTCCCGCGCCGCCGGGGCGACTTGGGGCAGTCCGGTGCGCCCGAGGCCCGGGCCGACGACGGCGAGCACGATCACGAGGAGGACCGCCGCCATGATCATTTGTGCGCCGTCGGTCAGCAAGCTGGCGCGCAGGCCGCCGCGCCACGAATAATACAAGGTGAAGGCGGTGACGGCGAGCACCGCGATCCAATAGGGAAGGCTGCCTTCAGGGCCAAAGAACAGCGCCGTGACCTTGGTGTTGGACCAGATCTCGTTAAACAGGCGGATCGCGATTGCGGCCAAAAACAGCTTGGCGCACAAGGGGCCGTATTTCGCCACCAGAAATTCCGACAACGATCCCCATCCGCCCCGTGTGCGGATGACATAGACGGTGACGCCGACCACGACGAAGCTTAGGTAATAGGCGGCGTATCCGATGCCCCCCCAGATTCCGAAGGCCTGACCCAGGGTCGCGGCATTGGCGATGGATTTGGCGAAAATCCAGGAAATCGCCCCGCTGGCCACCAACAGCCAGAACCCCGGCTCGTCGCCGCGGCGGCCCCGACCGCTGAAAAATTGGTCCGCGCCGACATGCCGGGGAGAGATGATCCAGATCAAAACGCCGTATGCGCCAAGCACGATCCAGGGTAGGGCGTTGGCCGAGGTCATTGAAAGTCCTTTCGCCACGGGGGGCGGGCGTTTGGCGCCGGGGCGCGCCACCGGGTCGGCGGTGCGGACAGGGGGGCGCCCCTGTTTTTCCGCTCGCCTTGGGGAAGGCTGTCCATGCTTGGCCACAATCCGGATTCCAGGGCGCCGGCGTAATCCTCGCCCAATCCGGCGGCGCGCATCGCCGTCGCCGCCGTCGCCGCGTCATAGCGCAGAGCATGGTGCTCGACCATCAGGCCTCCGTCGTCGTCCGGATCGAGTATGGCGTACCACACATCGGCCCGCCCGTCGTTGGCGGGCAGGCCGATGACACCGGCATTGTGCCAAAGGCGACCGTCGATGATTTGGGTAAAGGGAATGCCGCCATGCCCGGCAATCACGCCATCGGCCCCGGATTTTTGAATTTCGGCATATTTTTCGCGCGCCGGAGTGGAGGCATAGACAAAGGCGTTCCGGCTGGTAGGGGTGGCGTGCACGACGGCGAGACGCGCGCCGCCGATGAGAAGATCGAGGCGGGGCGGCAGGGCGCGCATCCAGGTGCGTGCGTCCGCGGATATCCGGGCGCGGGCGTAGGCGTACCAGCGCCGGGACAACGTGTCGCAGGCGCCGCCCTCGGGAAAGCCGCACCCACAATCGGCGCGGTCCTGCCCCAGAGCGTATTCGCAGTTGCCCTGCACGACATGGATCTCCGAACGGGCGATCAGATCGACGGTGGCCTGCGGGTCGGCGCCATAAGCGACGACATCGCCGGTGCAGAAAATCCGCTGGGGGGGGATGGCGCGCCGGGCGGCTTCGTCCAGCAGCGCTCGGCAGGCGTGAAGGTTGCTGTATGGCCCGCCGAACACGAGGACGGTGTTCGTGCAGTAAATTTCTGTTACGGCGGCGGTCCGTTGCGAAGACATGGGCGGGTGGTTGAAACTTGTTTGTTGTGACGGGACGCCCGCTCAGTATTCGGGCCGGGCGCGCCCCAGACAAGCCCCCTCACGCAAAAGTGACCCGGCGTAGGCGAGGGGGTCCGTTTTTCAAGGGTTCGGCGGCTTGATGCGCCAGCGCAGACGGATCAGGCTGGACCGGGCGATGATCCTGGCGGCGATGGCGTCGCCTTGGGTGACCAGCCAAATGCCCACGGCGACCGGAACAATGCCGATCAATTCCGACGGATCGACGGGTTCCCTGAGGAACAGCCATCCGAACGCCAACCCGAGGGGCGGCATCAAAAAATGAAAGGCGCTGGCCGAGGTGGCGCTCATCCTTTCGAGCAGGAAGAACCACAGCACGATCGCCCCCAGGGAAACGACGAAAACATGGTAGGCCAACGTCCAGAAGAAGGTGAACCCCAACTGCATGTCGAGCGGGCTTTCGAACGCCAAGCCACAAGCCATCAACAGCGCACCCGCGCCGACGAACTGCCCGCCCACCAGCACCGCCAGCGGATAGCGGGGCGACCATTTTTTGTAAATCAAGGTCCCCACGACCAGCGAGCCGAGGGCGATCAGGACCAAGGCGACGCCGCCCGCGTCCTCGCCGGAGATCACGATCCGGTGGCGTAAGACAATCGCCACCCCGGCCAATCCCAGCACTAGGCCCAAGGCGCGCATGAAGGACACGCGCTCGCCCAGTACCGGCTTGGCCAGGGCGGCGATGAAAATGGGGTTGGTGCTGATGATGATTGCGGTCAGCGCCGAGGACACCCGTTCCATCGCCACCCAGGCGAGGCCGATGTATCCGGCCTGGGTCAAAACCCCCAGCAGGCAGAGCCGCCCCCAGGCAACGGCGCGCAGATCGGGGATGCGCCCGCTTAGATGCGCCCATGTCAGCATAATCCCCCCCGCCAAAAGAAAGCGCAGGCCGAGAAACAAAAGCGGGGGGCTGACTTGTACCGAGAGTTTGCCGACGGCGAAGGCCGAACTCCAGGTCAGCACGAACGCCACGATCAAGATGAAATAGCGCCCCGAGGACAAGGTGCTTGGAGACGGCGCGCTCGAAAGCCGTGGGGCTGGAGACATGGATCACCTTAGATTTGGGCGTTGAGGCCAGCGGGCGGCCGGGGTGGCCCACGATACGGGATTGAAGATAAATTTGAAAATTAAATGATTGAATGTAAACTATCTGAAAAATGAATATTTGAAGGCGACCCCTTTCGGTGGGCGCCATGATGGCGCCCGTCTCGCGTCCAGGGCAAAGCGTCGAGGATCATCCATGGATATTGATGTGCTGAAAACGTTTGTCGCGGTGGCCGAGTGCGGCGGCTTTTCCAAGGCCGAAGAACGGGTGCACCGCACCCAATCGACGATCAGCCAACAGATCGCCCGCCTGGAAAAAGAACTGGGCGTGGTTTTGTTCGACCGGCGCAACCGGACGGTACGTTTGAGCGATCCCGGCGAACGTTACCTCGGTTATGCCCGGCGGATCGTCGCCCTGGATAGGGAAGCGCGGACCGTGGTCGGGCGCGACGGCGAGGTCACGGTGGTGCGCCTGGGCGTGGCCGAGGATTTCGCCGCCGTCGGCCTGCCCGAGGTTTTGGGCCGCTTCGCCGCCGCCAATCCGGCGATCCGCCTGGAGGTCCTGTCCGCCCCCAGCGAAGCGTTGCGGGGGTATCGCGATGGCGGTCGGATCGACCTTTCGATCGCCCACGAATTGGATACGCCCAATGATGCGCTGGGGTTTGGATCCGAAAAATTGAGCTGGATTGGAGATCGCTTTAGCCTCAACTACCGGGAAAGACCGGTGCCGTTGGTCGTCTATCCCCAGGGCTGCGCCTACCGCAATCGCGCAATTTCCACACTGGAGGCGGCGGGGATAGATTGGCGCATCGCCTATGAAATTCCGCACTGGTCGGGGATCCGCAGCGCGGTACAGAGCGGCCTCGGGGTTACCGTCCTCAAAAAAGACAGTATTGCCGACATCCCGGATGTTCGAGCGTTGGATCTTGCGGACGGCTTGCCGGATATCGCGGACGTCTATCTGACCTTGCGCGCGCGCGAAACGCCGTGCCGGGGGGTATTCGAACGGATGGCCGCCGCCATTGCCGGAGTTGTTTTCACGCAAGAGGGGGCCGGAGTTGTTTTCACGCAAGAGGGATATGGTGCGCATCGTGACGTTGCCGGGCTCGCCGGGACCTAAGGAGGGCATCTCTTGCGTGCGCTACGGGATTTCTTGACATTGTTCGCAAAACCTCTATACCTTGCGTCGGATTGATCTGACGTCTTATGTCCTGGGCAGCCGCAGCGACGCGCTGCCTTTCTTTCTCTCTGGCATTGTGGGCGTTAACCGTTTGGAGGCATCATTGTCGATGTCCCGCGGGTTATGGGCGGTCGCTACGGCCCTATGATCGCACACCTGCCACGCGGAATGCCGCGCGGTGTCCCCATGACAGACTGAGAGTTCATATGAAATTTACCGATCTTAACCTGATCGAACCCATCGAGCGCGCCATCGCCGCCCAGGGCTATACCGCCCCGACGCCGATCCAAGCCCAATCGATCCCCTATCTTCTCGCCGGCAAGGACCTTTTGGGCGTCGCCCAGACCGGAACCGGCAAGACCGCGGCGTTCGCCCTGCCCCTGCTGCAGCGTCTGGTTCAATCCGGCGCGCGGCCGACCTCGGGCGCGCCGAGGGCCTTGATCCTGGCTCCGACCCGCGAGTTGGCCAGCCAGATCGACGCCTGCATCAAAACCTATGCCCGCCATTTGCGGCTGTTCCACACCGTGGTCTTCGGCGGCGCGCCGATGCGCCCGCAGGTACGTGATCTGCAACGCGGCGTGGACATCCTCGTCGCCACGCCGGGACGCCTGCTCGACCATATCAATCAGCGCAACGTGCGCCTGAACGGGGTCGAAACGTTTATCCTCGATGAAGCCGACCGCATGCTCGACATGGGCTTCGTCGGCGACGTCAAGAAAATGGCGGCGATGTTGCCCAAGGCCCATCAGACGGTTTTGTTTTCGGCGACGATGCCGCCCTCCGTCGCCGCCCTGGCGCAAGGGTTGCTCAACGACCCGGTGCGCGTCGAGGTCGCCGCCCAGGCGACGACCGCCGAGCGGGTCGAACAGCGGGTCCTTTTCGTCGCCAAGCAAAAGAAGCGCGATCTGTTGACCAGCCTTATGGACGATGAAAAAATTGCCCGGGTGCTGATTTTTACACGCACCAAACACGGCGCGGACCGGGTCGCCAAGCACCTCGATCAATGCGGCGTCAAAGCGGGCGCCATTCATGGCAACAAGACACAGCGCGCCCGTGAAAACGCCCTGCGCGCCTTCCGCGGCGGTCACTTGCGCGCCCTCGTCGCCACCGACATCGCGGCCCGGGGCATCGACGTCGAGGGGGTCACTCATGTGATCAACTTCGAGCTGCCGAACGACCCGGAAAGTTACGTCCACCGGATCGGCCGCACGGCGCGCGGCGGAGCCGACGGCATCGCCCTGTCGTTTTGCGATGGCGAGGAACGCGGCTATCTGCGCAGCATCGAAAAAATCATTCGCCAAAGCGTGACGGTCGAAGAAGACCATCCTTTTCATTCCGCCGAGATCGCCAACGATCCGGGATTCGGGGCGGCGAAACCGAAAAAGAGAGGCGGCTTCAAAAAACGTCGTTCCGACGCCCGCTCTCAGCAAAATGCCGGAAAGCCGTGGCAGAAGGGTAAACCCTCCACGCCCAGCCGCAGGTCTAAGAAAGTTGCCTGAGGCTGCGTGATATACGCTTGTAGGCGCGAAGAATAAGATGAAAAGAGGGGGGCTTAGCCGCCCTCTTTTTTTTGCGCTTTCTTCGGCTTTTTTACACGCCAAGATGTTAAAGAGAGATGGAAACACCTTTTGCGGATGTGTTTTGTGTTGTCTCAGCGGGGGGCAAAATCTACCATCGGTGCGTTTACGCCATGGGTGCGAGCGAGAGGAAGGGATGACATGAACGCGTTGAAAGTTGTCGATTGGGACCGCCTAGGAGATCGCGAACCGTACCCGGCGCTGTTGTCGGATGTGGATCTGGTGGTGATCCGCTTCGATGACGCGGTCAGCGTTTTATACGGCCGCTGCCCGCATCGGGGCGCATTACTCGCCGATGGTCGGGTTTCGGGCGACAATCTGATTTGCGGCATGCATTTTTGGGATTTTCGCCTGGAGTCCGGGGTGAGCGAATACAACAACGAGGAACGCTTGCATAAGTTCAACGCCTGGCGCGAAGGTGGCGTGGTCTGGATTGACGGCGATGAGCTTGAAGCCTGGCGCGAAGACAATCCCCAACCGTATAACCGTGACGCCTATCTTGGTGCGTACGCCGATATTCACGGAACCCCGGAAGAGCCCTTCGTCGGCGACATCCACGCCCTGGCGCGAAACGGCCTTAAAGGCGCCGGGCACGGGCCGATGGCGGCGATGGGCGTGCCGTTGACGCAGTTGCCGCGTTGGGATGACATCCAAATTTTGACGGCGCAACTGGCGCGCTTGGCCTTGCTCGACGACGAGGAGGTGATTAGCGAAACGGTGATCGGCCCCAAGGCGAAGAAACCCCTGCGCCTGGCGATGCCGTTGTTCGTTTCGGACATGAGTTTCGGGGCGCTATCCCAGGAAGCCAAGGTGGCCCTGGCGCGCGGCGCCGAGATGGCGGGCACCGGCATTTGTTCCGGCGAAGGGGGCATGTTGGATGAAGAACAGCGCGCCAACACGCGCTATTTCTACGAATTGGCGTCGGCGCGGTTCGGTTTCTCCATGGATAGGGTGGCGCGCTGTCAGGCGTTTCATTTCAAGGGCGGGCAAGGGGCCAAGACGGGAACCGGCGGGCATTTGCCGGGAAGCAAGGTGACGGCGAAAATCGCCGAGGTCCGTGGTCTTTCCGTCGGCGAGGACGCCGTCTCGCCGCCACGCTTCGCCGACTGGACGGAGCTTTCCCAATACCGCGATTTCGCCGACGAGGTGCGCGCCGCCACCGGGGGCGTCCCGGTCGGCTACAAGCTGTCCGCCCAACATATCGAAAAGGATATCGACGCCGCGCTGAAGGTGGGCGTCGATTATATTATTTTGGATGGCCGCGGCGGCGGCACGGGCGCGGCGCCGGTGATTTTCCGCGACAACATTTCGGTGCCCACGATCCCCGCGCTGGCTCGCGCCCGCCGCCATCTCGACCGCAGCGATGCGCGGGATGTCACTCTGGCGATCACCGGCGGGTTACGTACCCCGGCGGATTTCGTCAAGGCGCTGGCGCTGGGCGCCGACGCCGTGGCGCTGTCAAACGCGGCGATGCAAGCGATCGGATGCATCGCCATGCGGGCATGCCACACCAACAACTGCCCGGTCGGCATCGCGACCCAAAAGCCCCACTTGCGCGCGCGCCTGGATGTGCAAAAATCCGCCGAACGTCTGGCGCGTTTCTTCACTGCGTCTTGCGACCTGATGAAAGTTATGGCGCGCGCCTGCGGGCATCGACGTCTCGATCAGTTCGGCATCGACGATTTGGTGACCTGGGATCGCGACATGGCGCGGCTCTCGGGGGTTCCTTATGCCGGGGCGGCGGCGCCGTAAAGGGGGTTCATTTCGCCGATCCGATCGGTGAAGACGGCGTCCAGGCCGTCATCGAACAGGCGCTTCGCCTCGGCCGTGTCGTTGACCGTGTAGGCGAGGATTTTATACCCCGCGTCCTGAACCTCGCTGATCGTGCCGGGGGTGGCGAAAAAATGGCTGCAATGCAGGCTGACACAGCCCAGGTCCGTCATCCGTTCGCGCCAGTTTTCGGGAATCGCGTAGGTGATCAGGCCGCGGGGAAATTGTGGGGCGTGCGCCTTGAAGACGCCGAGCGCCCTCTCGCTCATGGACGAGACGACGATCGGCGCGTCCGCGGGCCACACTTGAGCGAGCGTCTCGGCGCAAACGCGGGCGGTCGGCTCATCCCAGCCTAGGCTCGGTTTAATTTCCAGATTGAGGGCCATCGAACGGTCCAGGATTAAACGCGCCGCCTGGGCGAGCGTGGGCAGGGGCTCGCCGGCGAATTTGACCGGCGCGTCCGGGTATTTTTTATCGAACCATGCGCCGCAGTCGAGGGCCTGAAGTTGTTCGTAGGTATGTTGGATGATCGGCCCCGTTCCATTGGTGCAGCGGTCGAGTTCGAAATCGTGATGGACGACGGCGACGCCGTCGGCGCTGACGGTGGCGTCCATTTCGATCATCCGCGCCCCCCGGTCGGCGGCCAACGACAGCGCCGCCAAGGTGTTTTCCGGGGCGTCGGCGCTGGCCCCGCGGTGGGCGATCAGGCGGGGAGAAAGGCGAGGGTAAAACCATTACAGGCGGTCCATGACTGGGGATGAAGAGGGGATGCGGCGCAGGCCGCGGTTCAGTCGTTTTTTTCTCCGCGTTGCACGAAGACGCTGAGGATGGCGAGCGCGCCCGAACCCAACATCAACATCAAGGACAAGGCGTTGAGCACCGGCGTCGAACCTTCGCGCAGGCGCCCGTACATGGCGATGGTCAGCGGCTGGTCCGATCCGACCAGCATGAGAGTGGTGTTGAAGTTCTCGAACGACATCAAGAAGGCGACGATGGCCGCGCCGACAATCGCCGGCTTCAGGTAGGGGATCGTCACCGTCCGGATCGCGCTCAGCTTCGATGCGCCGAGATTGAGCGCCGCCTCTTCCAGCGAGAGATCGAATTTACGCAGCCGCGCCGAGATCACCAAGGTGGTGATGGTGGTGATGAAGGAAAATTGGCCGAGAATGACCAGGAACGTGCTCGGCCGCAAAAATTCCAAGTCCCAACCCATCGTCGTATCGAACCAATTGGCGATGGTCGAGGAGAAGATCAAGATTGAAATGCCGAGGATCACGCCGGGGATCACCAGGGGCGTTAGCATCAGCATGTAAAACAGGTTCTTGAAGGGAAAATTCTCGCGCTCGAACAAGAAGGCGTTCGTCGTGCCGACGGTGACGGTCAAAAACGTGACCCAAAGGGCGATGTAAAACGAGGTGCCGATGCTGCGCAGCAGACGATTGTCGAAAAACAACCCCAGGTGTGGCGCGCTGGGGTGGAAAAACCAGTCCAATGTGAAGCCTTTCCACGGCAGCGAGGGAAACATCGCATCGTTGAAGGCGAACACGGCGACGACGACCAGCGGCAAAAGCAGGAAGACGAAAAAGAGGCCGACATAGGCGCCGTAAAGGACGCGGAAACTTTTCGGTTGGGGAATCGAAGGGATCATCTGTGCGTCTCCTAACCCATGGTGCCCGAAAGGGTCTGGCGGCTGAGCTTGAGGCCGCTCCAGACGATCAACGAGGACAGGCCGAGCAGTAGGAAGCCGAACGCGGAGCCCAGTTCCCAATTGAAGCGGGTGATGAACTGGGTGTAGATCTGCGCGGTGAACCACATGCTGTCCTTGCCGCCCAATAGAACCGGGGTCAGATAATTGCCCAGGGTCAGCATGAACACCACGATGCACCCCGAAACGATTCCCGGCATGGCGTGGGGGACGATGATCTCGCGAAGCACGGTCAGGCCGTTGCCGCCCAGATCGTAGCCGGCCTCGACCAGGCTGTCGTCGAGGCTGTCCAGCGTGGTCACCAAAGGCACCACCATGAACAGCATCGAGGTGTACACCAGTCCCAACATGATGGTGGCGTCGTTGTAGAGCATTTCCACCGGGGCGCTGGCCAGGCCCGTCCACTGCAGGACGGCGCTGAAAATGCCCGATTCACGCAGCAGAATCATCCAGCCGAAGGTGCGCACCAATTCGCTGACCCAAAACGGCACCAGACACAACAGAAACAACACCGCCTTCAGGCGTCCGCGCAGCATTTTCGCGATGTAATACGAAATCGGGAAGGCGACGACCAGGGTGATCGCGGTCGCCACGATCGACATGATCGCGGTGCGCGCGAAGGTGCGCCAATACAAAGGTTCATTGAAAAATTCGGCGTAATTGGCGAGGCTCGTCCGATAAACCCGGGGCGCGACCCTTTCATGCAGAGAAATCAGGAACATGTCGATGTGGGGCAGGATGATCAGCGTGAACAGCCACACCGCCAAGGGGGCCAACAACAGGTAAATGCTCAACTTCCCCGTGGTTGAGGCTTTCATGGCTGATCCTCGCCGCTCACCGCAAAGGCCAGCGCTTTGTCGTGCATCCATCCCAGATAGACCGTTTGCCCGCGCCTTAGGGTGCTGAATTCTCCCGTTTGGGGAAGGGCGACGGTAAGCTCGCCACCGGTTTTCTCGTCGCGCACCAAAGCTCGGCTGTTGGCGCCGTTGAACAGCAGGTTGACGACGGTACCGTTGAGCCGGTTTTCCAAATCCTGGATGCGCGCGCTTTCCTGGGAAATGATCACCGCTTCGGGGCGGACGAAAATATCGACCTGTTGACCGACGCTTAAAGCCATGCCGCCCGCCGGGGTCGCCAGCAGGGAAATACCGTCTTTCGTGGACACCCGCACGCCTGTGCCGTCCGCGCTTTCGACCGCGCCGCGCCAGCGGTCGCTGTCGCCGACGAAGCCGGCGACGAAGGCCGTCTTGGGGTGATAGTACAATTCCTGTGGGGTGCCGATCTGCTCGAAGCGACCCTTGTTCATGATCGCCACCTGATCGGACATCACCAAGGCTTCGGACTGATCGTGGGTGATGTACATGAAGGTGGTGCCGAATTGGCTTTGCAATTGCTTGAGTTCGATCTTCATGTGTTCGCGCAGCTTCAGGTCGAGCGCGCCCAAAGGTTCGTCAAGCAACAGCACAGCCGGGTTCAACACCATGCATCGGGCGATGGCGATGCGCTGTTTCTGTCCGCCGGAAAGCTGGTCGATCTTTTTGTCGATGGCGTCGGGCAGGTTAACGCGCTCCAGGGCGTCCCGAACCAGGGTGGGAATCTCCCGCTTCGGCGTTCCGCGTCGCTTTAGGCCATAGGCGATGTTTTCGCCCACCGTCATCATCGGAAACAGGGCGAGATGCTGGAACACCATATTGACGGGGCGTTTGTTGGGGGCGACGCCCAGCATGGATTGCCCCTTGATCGCGATATCGCCCGACGTCGGCTCCAAAAAGCCCGCAAGCATGCGCAAAAGGGTTGTCTTACCGCATCCCGAGGGCCCCAGAATGGAAAAGAACGCGCCGCTGGGGACGGAGAAGGAGACATCGTCCACGGCGAGGAAATCCCCGAAGGTCTTGGTGAGGTTGTGACACTCAAGATCGAGAGCCGGGGTGTCTGCGTTGGCCATCATGCCGCCTATATTCTCCGTAAAATCGTTGGGTCGGGATACCCCTGATCGCGGACGCTTGAAAAAACAATCGCGATTGTGAAAATGCGCAAGGGGCGCCCGGAGAATTGATCCCGGGCGCCCCTTCGTGTTCGATCGGCCTTACTTGGCGGCTTTCACGTGGTCGAGAACCTTGCCTTCCATATCTTCAAGACCGGAGGGCACCGGCGGGTACCATTTGATGTTGTCGATGGCGGCGGGCGGGAAGGTCTTCTGATACAGCGCGCGTTTGCTGGCTTCGACATAGGCGTCCGAACCCTTGGACGCGGTGAAGTTGCCGGCGGCGGCGGTCACCATCGCCGCGATCTTGGGCTGCATCACGAAGTTGATCCACTTGTAGGCGGCGCTTTCGTTCTTGGTCTTGCGCGGCAGGGCGAAGGTATCGACCCAACCCAGGGCGCCCGATTTCGGCGCGATGGTCTGAATGTCGGGGTTTTCCGCGCTCAATTTCCAGCCCGAGCCGTCCCAAGCCATGGCGGCCACGACTTCGCCCGAACGCATCAGGTTAAGCAGGGCGTCGCCGCCGGACCAATAGGCTTTGACATTGGACTTGCAGGAAATCAGCTTCTTTTCGACCTTTTCCATGATCACTTTGTATTTGGAGCTGTCGTTGTACGCGGCGAACGGATCCATCCCCATGGCGAAGGCGAAGGCGATCAGGGTCGGACGTTTCAGGCGGTACGACACCTTTCCGGCGTATTTGGGATCGCACAGGTCGGTGTAATCCTTGACGTCGGGCGCTTTCTTGACGTTGACCGTCAGGGCGCTGGTGCCCCAGACGTCGGGAACGCCATAGACCTTGCCGTTATAGGTGGTGTTCTTTTTGGTGCCTTCCAGAAGCGAAGGGATGAACAGCGACGTGTCGATCTTGGACAGGTCGATCGGCTTGTAGATGTTGAAATCGCCCTGGGCGCCGGAGATGCGGTCCTGCGACGGTTGAACCAGATCGAACCCGGCCCCGCCGGTGGCGCGCAACTTGGAGATCATCTCCTCGTTGTTGGAATTGGTGACCTGGACGTCGATGCCGGTTTCGGCCTTGAACATCTGCACCACTTTCTCGGGGGCGTATCCACCCCACGTCAGCAGACGCAAGGTTTCCGCCTGAGCGCCGCCCGCACTAAGGGCGATGCCGACGCCGGCGATCAGGCCTGCAATCATTTTCGTTCTGTTCAACATGTTGGAATTCTCCATGGGTATGTAAATTTAGGGGTACGTGAATTTTTGGGCTATGTGATGGGCTGTGTGAATAGTGGGGCGATGATGTGTATGTCTACGCCCCCTTTTTCAATTTTTTCGCGTCCGAAAGCGCACCGGCGCTATCCCAATCTCCGTTCATGCCTCGGTATCTGTTCATGTCATCGAAAGCCCTGCTTCTTCAAAACCGGGTTTCACCGGGACGACCTTCGCCATCGCGCCGCGTTCCCCCGCCGCCTTCGCCCACCCATCGGGCCAGGCAAGCACGGGGATGTTGCTTTGCGAACATCCGGACGAGGCGTGTATAAGGAAGAAATGTTTCGTAGATATGACGGTTTCGCAGAGATCGCTGAATTATCTATTACAGCCGCCGAAACCCCCGGAACCACGATCTCCCCCCTTAAAATACGTGTGTTCACCCCGGACGAGCGCCGGATGGGTGACGGGTCGTCGTCGCCCTTGTTTGCACAGTAGTAAGGGCGTTTTTCTTTGGCAACAGCAAATTTTCCGCTCCGGCGCGCGGAAAATTTTCGAAAGTGAACGGCTCGGGCGGCGCGACGTTAAATAAAAAAAACGGTGATATCGTTAGCGGCATGAAACACATTGATTTTTTTCAGGTTATCCGAAATATTCGCAAACGAATAAGAGGACGAGGTGGAATAGGGCGATTCGCGGAAAACGTCCCGCCGTCCGTCGTACGGGAAAAAAACGCGCCCGGGTCAATCCGGTGGATAACCAGAGGACGAAATGACGGCATTACCAAAAATAAAGCCCCCCCGGATACTGGTGGTCGATGGCTATCCGAAGGACCACCGCGCCGAATTAACCGAATGCGCCATGACCGTGGCGGCGGAGCTGTACGTCGCTATGCTCCGCCGCTGCCATCCGGGCGTGGCGACGGAGGTCCTCTTTCCCTCGGACCCCGACGCCGCGCTTCCTTCGGGGGCGGCGATCGGCGATTACGACGGCGTGGCGTGGACGGGTTGCTCGCTGAACGTTTACGATGACGATCCCCGGGTTCATCGCCAAATCACCCTGGCGCGCGCCGCCTTCGCGGCCGGCGTGCCGTCGTTCGGCAGTTGCTGGGCGGCGCAAATCGCGGTCGTCGCCGCGGGGGGAAGCGTCGCCGCCAACCCACGCGGACGGGAGATGGGCGTGGCGCGTAAGATTGCGCTGACGGCGGAAGGCCGGGCCCATCCGATGTATGTGGGCAAGCCCTCGGTCTTCGACGGCTTTATCAGCCATGTTGACGAGATCACGCACGTTGCGCCGGGAACGCAGGTGTTGGCGAGCAACGCCTTCACCCGGGTTCAGGCGGTCAGCGTCAATTACGCCCGGGGGACGTTCTGGAGCGTCCAATATCACCCCGAATACGATCTGCGCCAGATGGCCCGGCTGACCCAGTGCCGCGCCAAGGTTCTGGTCAAGGCAGGGTTTTTCTCCGGCGATGCGGCGGCGAAGGCCTATATCGAGCGGCTCGACACCCTGCACGGCGACCCCGCGCGCGGCGACATTGCGTGGGAATTGGGCCTCGACGACGATGTGCTCAACGCCGATATCCGCCAAATCGAAACCCGGAACTGGATCGAACATCTGGTGATCCCGGCGATGCGACGTTGAACGGAGGGGGCGTGAAATGAACCGTATGCCCTCCGGCGAGGATCCCGGGTTGAACGCGCGCCAGCGCGAAATGCTCGATCTCGCCCGCCGCCGCGGCTTCGTCGCCATCGAGGCCATGGCGCGCCATTTCAAGGTCACCGCCCAGACCGTGCGCCGCGACATTAACGTGTTGTGCGAACGGGGTATCTTGCACCGCTACCACGGTGGGGCGGGGGTGTCCTCAAGTGTCGAAAACATGTCCTACGACACCCGACAGGTCATGTTTTTAAAGGAAAAGCAGCGCATCGCTAAAATGGTGGCGGCGCACATTCCCGACCGGGCGTCGCTGTTCGTCAATATCGGCACCACCACCGAGGAGGTGGCGCGGCACCTCAAAGCCCATCAAAGCCTGAGAATCATCACCAACAATCTGAACGTCGCCACCATTCTTTCGGCGCGGCCGCGTTTCGAGGTCATCGTCGCCGGCGGCGTGGTGCGGACGCGCGATCGCGGCATTATCGGCGAGGCGACAATGGACTTCATCAACCAATTTAAGGTCGATTGCGCGATCATCGGGATTTCCGGGATCGACGCCGACGGCGCGCTTTTGGATTTCGACTACCAGGAGGTCCGCGTCGCCCAGGCGATCGTCAACAATGCCCGCCGGGTCTATCTGGTGGCCGATCACAGCAAGTTCGAACGCAGCCCGATGGTCCGCCTGGGGCACATCGCGCAAATCGACGCCCTGTTCACCGACAGGCCGCTGTCCACGGCGATGGCCGAGGTTTTCGCCCGCGCGCAGACGGCGGTTTATGTCGCGGATGCTTCGTAGCGCGGCGGCCTAACCGTCGCGTAGGTGCTCCAACTGTTCGATTCTCCTGCGGGTGCTTTGCCAGTTTTTTTGCCCGGTCGCTTCCAACAGGGCTTCGATGAAGACCACGATCGCAGCGGCGCTATCCCACGTGGTGCCGGTCTCGATGCGCAACGGAAAAATGTGCTTGGCGAAGCGGGCGATCGGAGACAGCCACTGGTCGGTGACGAGGACGACGTTGACGCCCTGTTGGTGCGCGGTTTGGGCGAAGCGTACGATGTCGTCTTGATAACGCCGAACGTCGAACGCCACCAGGGTGTGACGTTTGCCCATGTCGAGCAAATGGTCGGTAAGAAAAGAATTTTGCCCTGATATTTGGTGTACGCGCGGACGAATGGTGCGTAGGTGTTCGTACAGATAATGCGCCAGCGCACCGCTCAAACGACCGCCTAAAATATGCACCGGACGCTTGGTGTCGGCGATCAATGCCGCGGCGCGATCAAATTCGGCGGGGGACAAGCCTTCCAGGGAATCATGAATGTTCGCGCTCGCCATTTCGGAAAATTGAGGCAAGAGCCCATCGCGTTTTTGCGGATGGACGGCGTCGGGACGCTGGTTTTTACTGAGTGGCGAGCGTAGGCGCTCCTCCAATTCCTGGCGTAACTTCGCTTGGAATTGTGGGTATCCGGAGAACCCCAATTTCCCTACGAAACGCAAGACCGTGGGCGCACTGACGCCGGCCTGTGATGAGAAATCCGCGACCGTGCTCAGTCCTGAAATGGGGTAGTTGGACAAGAGTATTTGCGCCAGCTTTCGTTCCGAAGCGGTGAACCGTTCGAAATGGCCATGAATTTGTTCGGCGATGGTGTGCGCGGCATGTGTCGTCAATGCGGAGGGATCTCCTTAGTCTTGCGCGTCATCAAAAGGTCTAGCATTAAAGGTTTAGCGTCGAAAATGTAACAAACGTAACAATCAAAGGTGCGCTCGTTCATGTCAAGATACAGCCATCGGAAAACTTGATTCGGCCCTTGCAATCGTATTGCGCGCATAACGGCATGCCATGCCGACGTGTAAAAGTCTATGATAAACCCACCGTAACATATTGAATTTAAGTCATTATGAAAAAAACAATTGAGTATTCGGAGTAAGATAATGTAACGTTTGTTCCACAAAAAATAAAAATTAAAGGGGGCGCGCTTTACTTCCGGCGATATCGAGTGGCCTCTCATAAAAAAAGAACGTCAACGGCGTGCCGGTTTGCGCGCGTTCGGGCGTTAGGTCTCGGGTGCGTAAGGGGTGGGGGCGCTGTCTGATTTCAGTGGCCTCCTTTGGATACGGACGGAGATATTTTTCCGTCCCCGTAATCTCGAAGGGTGATTGACCATGTCAGATAAAAAGAAAGTCGGCAGTGTGACCTATCGTCAGGCCGACGACGGATATTTCGAAAACCGCGGCTTGCGGCGTTACGCCGGCGTTTGGTCGTTATGGGCGCTGGGGGTCGGCGCGGTTATTTCCGGCGATTTCTTCGGATGGAACTTCGGCCTTACGTCGGGCGGCTTCGGCGGCCTTTTGTACGCCACCGTGATCATCGCCGTGATGTACATCGGGATGTGTTATTCCCTGGCCGAAATGTCGCCCGCGCTGCCTCACACCGGCGGCGCGTATTCGTTCGGACGCACGGCGATGGGGCCGTGGGGCGGGTTCATCACGGGGCTTGCCGAAAACATGGAATACGTGCTCACCCCGGCGGTGATCGTGGTCGGAATCGGCGGTTACATGGGGGCGATCTTCAACGATCTGTTCGGCGTGCAGATCGCCGATCCGGTATGGTGGCTGGTCTCCTATGCCGTCTTCGTCGGTCTCAATTTCTGGGGGGTGGAACTGACGTTCAAGTTTTCGGTGTTCATCACCTTCCTCGCCCTGTTGATCCTGTTGGTGTTTTGGATCGGCGCCATTCCCCTGTTCCATTGGGACAACCTGCTCACCGTCGCGCCCGATCCGGGTCATGGCGCTTGGTTGCCCAAGGGGATGATGGGGATCGCTTATGCGTTGCCCTTCGCCATGTGGTTTTATCTGGCGATCGAACAGTTACCCCTGGCGGCTGAAGAATCCCACGATCCGGCGCGCGACATGCCCAAGGGGTTGCTTTACGGCATCCTGACGCTGATCATCGCCTCGGTGCTGACGTTGTTCCTCAACGCCGGCATCGCGCCCGGCGCGGCGGTGGTCGGCAAATCGTCCGAACCGTTGTTCCTGGCCTTCAAGACCATCTTCGGCGAAGGCGCGGGCGCGGCCCTCTTGGCGTTGATCGCGGTGGCCGGACTGATCGCCAGTTTTCACACCATCATTTACGCTTATGGGCGCAACATCTATTCGCTGTCGCGGGCGGGCTATTTTCCGCACTGGATGTCGGTGACCCACAGCAAACGCAAGACGCCGCACGTGGCGTTGGTTTTGGGCGCGGTCGTGGGCTATGTGGTGGCCCTGATTATCCAGTTCGGCGACAAGATATTCGGCGGCGTTCCGGTCGGCGGCGTGTTGCTCAACATGGCGGTGTTCGGCGCCGTGATCGCCTATGTCATGCAGATGATTTCGTTCGTGATCCTGCGCAAGAAATATCCCGACATCGAACGGCCCTATGTTAGCCCGCTGGGCAACGGCGGGGCGATCGTCTCCGCGCTGATCGCGGCGATCACACTGGTTTTTCTGTTCTTTACCCCCGACTACCGTCCGGGCATTTACGGATGCGCGGCGTGGTTCGGCGCGGGACTGGTTTACTTCTACTTCGTCGGGCGGCATAAACTGATCCTGTCCCCCGAGGAAGAATTCGCGATCACCGGCGGCCACCATGGCCATCCGGAGACGGAAGGTTACGGCCACACCGCCATCGAGTAATGGCGCGCCGTCGCCGCGGCGGACCGGGGAGGGGATCCCGGTCCGCCGCGCTTGGCGCCTCTTCGCCATACCCACCATTGCAGTCATCGCGAGGGGCGCGCCCCTCCGGGCACAGGAGCGTACGAAAAATGAACCCAAGACACGTCAAAACGGCGGCGGACGCCCTTAAGGCGCTGGACGCCTATAATCTGGACCATGTGAAGGTTGGGGTTTTCGATGTCGATGGCGTCTTGCGCGGCAAATACATGTCGCGCAAAAAGTTCGAATCGGCTCTGAAAGGCGGTTTTGGCTTTTGCGACGTCGTCCTGGGATGGGACTCGCGCGATCAGCTCTATGACAACGTCACCTACACGGGCTGGCATACCGGCTACCCCGACGCCCCGGTGCGGGTGCTGCCGGAAAGCTGCCGGGCGATCCCCTGGGAAGACAACATGCTGCTTTTCCTCGGAGAATTTTCCGGCGCGGCCGAGGAAATCTGCCCGCGCGGGACCTTGAAGCGGATCCTCGCCCTGGCCGACGAGATGGGCTACCGGGTCAACGCCGGGGTCGAATATGAATTTTTCGTCTTCGACGAGACGCCCGATTCCGTGCGCGAGAAAAATTTTCGTAACCTCAAACCGATCGCGCCGGATTATTTTGGCTATTCGGTGGTCCGCAACACCGTGCATTCGGACCTCTACCGGGACATTCTGTCCGGCTGCGAGGCGATGGACATGGGTCTGGAGGGGCTTCACGAAGAAACCGGCCCCGGCGTCCTGGAGGCCGCGATCGCGGTCGATGACGCCCTCGCCGCCGCCGATAAGGCGGCCTTGTTCAAAACCTTCATCAAGGTGATGGCGCAAAAGCGCGGCCTGATGGCCACCTTCATGGCCAAATGGTCGCCCGACTGGCCGGGCCAAAGCGGTCACATTCATATTTCCCTGACCGACAAGAAAACCGGCAAGAACGCCTTTTACGACGCCGCCGAGGATCACGCCATGAGCGACGTTCAGCGCCGGTTCGTCGGCGGCCAGCAAAAGCTGATGCCCGAATTCCTGGCGATGATCGCGCCCACGGTCAACGCCTACACGCGCCTGATCCCCGGGTTTTGGGCGCCGACCGAATCGACCTGGGGGATCGAAAACCGGACCTGCGCCCTGCGCGTCATCCCGGGCGGCGAAAAATCCCAGCGCGTCGAATACCGCGTCGCCGCGGCCGACGCCAATCCCTATATCGCGCTGGCCGCGGCGATCGCCTCGGGTCTTTGGGGGGTGCAAAACCAGACCCAACCGGAAGCGCCGGTCGCGGGCAACGCCTACGACAAGACCTTCCCCAAAAAGCTCCACCTTCCCGACACGTTGTGGGAGGCGGCGCGGCGTCTGAAAGCCTCCAAACCGGCGCGCCAGTTGTTCGGCGATCCCTTCGTCGCGCATTTCGCTGCGACCCGCGAATGGGAGGAAAGGGAATTTCGCCGTCATATCACCGATTGGGAGATGGAACGGTACTTCGAAATCATTTAAGAAGCGGGAAATCGGCCCCCTCGCGCCGCGAGAGGCCTCCTGTGCAACGCTTTTATGCAAACGAGTAAAAAATGACGACACTGAAAACCATATCCCCGGTGGACGGCAGCGTTTATGTCGAGCGCGATCTCGCCGGTCCCCGGGAGATCGACCACGCCTTAAGCCGCGCCAAGGCGGCGCAAAAATCCTGGCGCGAAACCCCGCTTGCGACCCGCCGGGAACTGCTCGGCAAGGCGGTTGACGCCTTCCTCGCCAAGGGCGGCGACATCGCCCGGGAATTGACCTGGCAGATGGGCCGCCCGGTTACTCAAACCCCGAGCGAGGTGGCGGGGTTCGAGGAACGCGCCCGTCATATGCTCGCGATCGCCCCCCAGTCCCTGGGCGATGTGGTTCCGCCGCAAAAAGAAGGTTTCAACCGCTTCATTCGCCGCGTGCCGTTGGGCGTCGTCGCCGTCATCGCGCCGTGGAACTATCCGTATTTGACCTCGGTCAACGCGGTTATTCCGGCCCTGATGGCGGGCAACACGGTGATTTTGAAGCATTCCCATCAGACGCCGCTGTGCGCCGAACGCTACGACGAAGCGTTCAAGGCGGCGGGCCTTCCCGAGGGGGTGTTCCAATACCTGCACCTGTCGCACGCCGACACCGAGGCGCTGATCGCCGACGACCGGGTCGATAGCGTCAACTTCACCGGCTCGGTCGGCGGTGGCGCGGCCATTGAGCGGGCGATCGGCGGGCGCTTCATCGCTTCGGGATTGGAGCTGGGTGGTAAGGATCCGGGCTATGTCCGCCCCGACGCCAACCTTGCCCATGCGGTGGAAAATCTGGTGGACGGATCGTTTTTCAATTCCGGCCAATCGTGCTGCGGAATCGAACGGATTTATGTGCACAAGGATGTTTACGACACTTTCGTCGAGCGCTTCGTCGAATTGACGCGGACCTACCGCCTGGGCAACCCACTGGAGGCGGACACCAACCTGGGGCCGATGGTGCGTACATCGTCGGCGCAGTTCGTTCGCGGCCAAATCGCCGAGGCCGTCGCGGCCGGGGCGAAGGCCCTGATCGACCCCGCCGCGTTCCCCGCCGACCGACCGGACACCCCCTACATGGCGCCCCAGGTCCTGGTCGATGTCGATCACACCATGCGCGTGATGGCCGAGGAATCGTTCGGTCCCGTGGTCGGGATCATGAAGGTCGGCGGTGACGACGAGGCGCTCGCCCTGATGAACGATAGCGAATTCGGCCTTACCGCATCGCTGTGGACCGAGGACGAGGATGCGGCGCTGGCGCTGGCGGGGCGGGTCGAAACCGGCACCGTGTACATGAACCGCTGCGATTATCTGGACCCCGCCCTGGCGTGGACCGGGGTCAAGAATTCGGGCCGCGGATGCACGCTGTCCCAGATCGGCTATGAAAGCCTCACCCGGCCAATGAGTTTCAACTTCCGCACCAAGATTTAAGTGTGGGATTTCTTTTTGAAGGCGCTACGAAAATGACGAAAATTATTGCGGGAAACTGGAATTTTCCGACCAAGATCACATTTGGACCGGGGACGATCGCCCAATTGGCCGACAGTTGCGCGGCGCTGGGCATACGCCGGCCCCTGCTGATTACCGACCGGGGCCTGAGGGACCTGCCGATGATCGCCGCCGCGATCGCGGCCAACGCGGCGGCGGGCCTGCCGACGGGCCTGTTCGCCGAGGTCAAGGGCAACCCGGTCGGCAAAAATGTTGAGGACGGCGTGGCGGCCTTTCGCGACGGCGGGCATGACGGCGTTATCGCCTTCGGCGGCGGCAGCGCCCTGGACGCCGCCAAGGCGGTGGCCCTGATGGTCGGCCAGGATCGCCCGTTGTGGGATTTCGTCGATGAGGGCGATAACTGGCTGCGCGTCAACGAAGACGGTATGGTCCCCGTGGTCGCGGTGCCGACCACGGCGGGCACCGGATCGGAAGTCGGTCGGGCCAGCGTGATTACCGACGAGGACGGGCATCGAAAAAAGATCATTTTCCATCCCCGGATGATGCCGGGGATCGTGATTTCCGATCCCGAGTTGACGGTGGGTCTGCCCGCCCATGTCACCGCGGCCACCGGGATCGATGCCTTCGTGCACTGTTTCGAGGCTTACTGCGCCCCCGGATACCATCCGATGGCCGAAGGCATCGCCCTGGAAGGCATGCGTCTGATTGCGGGCGCCCTGCCCAGAGCCTATGCCGACGGCGCCGACGTGGTCGCGCGCGCCGACATGTTGGCGGCGGCGTCGATGGGCGCGGTCGCGTTTCAAAAGGGCCTGGGCGGCGTCCATGCCCTGGCCCATCCGATCGGGGCGGTATACGACACCCATCACGGCCTCGCCAACGCCATTTTACTGCCCTACGTGATGCGCGCCAATCGGGCGGCGATCGCGCCCCGGATGGGGCTCGTCGGGCGGGTCCTGGGGCTGGATCGGGCCGATTTCGACGGCGTTTTCCAGTGGGCCCTGGAGTTCCGCAAGACCCTGGGAATCGCGAACGCCCTGAAGGACATCGGCCTCGACGCCGGGCGCGCCGACGACATCGGGGCAATGGCCGCCGCCGATCCTTCGGCGGGGGGCAATCCGATCGCCATCGGTGCCGCCGGTTATGGCGATATTTTCCGCAAGGCCGTGTCCGGCGATCTGGGCTAGGGGAATGGTCTCGCCCCTCGCCTTCCTGGTTTTCGACGGCAATACCGAGGCCGTCAACGACCGTAGCCGCGCCTTGGGCGGGGTCGGCACGGGCAAGGCGTACGCGCGCGTTCTGCAAGGGCTTTGTGGAGACCTGGGACGGGTGGCGCGGTGCGTCGTCGTCGCCCCGGCGGACAACGGCGCGGGGTGCCTGCCCGTCGGGGTCGCGCTGGAGGATTTCGACGCCATCGTGTGGACGGGATCGGCGCTCAATGTCTATGCCGGCGGCCCCGAGGTCGAAGCCCAGATTGAATTCGCCCGCGCCGCGTTCGACAGCGCGGCGCCCGTTTTCGGAAGTTGTTGGGGTCTTCAGGTGATGACCGCGGCCTTGGGCGGCGTGGTGCGGGCCAACCCCAAGGGCCGCGAGATCGGCATCGGTCGCGCCATCACCTTGACCGACATCGGGCGGGGGCACCCGATGTACCGGGGGAAACCGGGTCCCTTCGACGCCATCACCGTGCATCTAGACGAGATCGAGACCGCGCCGCCGGGCGGTGTGGTTCTGGCCGCAAACGCGGTCTCGGCCATTCAGGGCATGGATATTCGCCAAGGAAAAAAATCGTTTTGGGGGGTGCAATATCACCCCGAATTCGATTTGGCCGAAATCGCCCGCGTCCATCAGCGTTACGGGTCGCGTTTGATCGATGAGGGATTTTTTGGCGATGCGCGGGAACTTGAGACCTACATAGATGGCCTGTTCGAACTCGACGGTAACCCCGAAGACGCGGCCCTAGCGCAAAAAATGCGGATCGGGATCGACGTTCTCGACCCCGTGCGGCGTATGGCGGAACTGCGCAATTGGATCGCCGTCAAGGTGATCGGCGACGAAGCCGCCGTCTATCCCCGATAGAGATTTTCGCTCATTCCCGACGCCAAAAATAACACGCCGCGATGTGGTTCTCGCCGACCGTTTCGGGGGCGGGGATCTCTTTCGCGCACCTTTCCTGGGCCATGAAGCAGCGCGGGTGAAAGGGGCATCCCGCGGGCGGGTCGATCGGCGAGGGCAGTTCGCCGGTCAGCTTGATCCGCTCCTGGCGCGCCTTAGGGTCGGTCCGCGGCGTCGCCGACAGCAAGGCGCGGGTATAGGGATGGACCGGGGTTTCGAACAGGGCGTCGCGGCCGGCCCGCTCGACGACCTTGCCCAGGTACATCACCACGATGTCGTCGGCGACGTGGCGGACCACGCTCAAATCATGGGAAATGAACATGTAGGCGAGGTTGAACTCTTCTTGTAAGTCCGCCAGCAAATTCAAGACCTGGGCCTGAATGGAAACATCGAGGGCCGACACCGGCTCGTCCAGGATGATGATCTTAGGGTGCAGCATCAACGCCCGGGCGATGGCGATGCGCTGGCGCTGGCCGCCCGAGAACATGTGCGGATAACGGCCATAGTGTTCGGGCCTAAGGCCGACGCGGACCATCATGTCCTGGGCCGCCTGGCGGCGCTGTTGGGCGCTCATCGAGGTGTTGATTTTTAGCGGCTCTTCGAGGATCGCGCCGATCCGCTGACGTGGGTTGAGCGACCCGTAGGGGTCCTGAAAGACGATCTGCACCGCGCCGCGCATCGACTTTAGTGTGGCCTTGCCTGCCGTGGCGACGTCTTCGCCGTCGATCGTGAGCGTTCCCGAGGTCGGCTCCTCGATCATCGTGACCAGGCGCGCCAGGGTCGATTTTCCGCATCCCGATTCGCCGACGACGGCGAGGGTCTTGCCCGCGCGTAGGGAAAAGCTGACCCCATCCAAGGCCTTCACCAGAACGGGTTTGGAAAACAGACCGCGGGTAATCGGATAGTGACGGGCCAGATTTTCGGCGTGAAGAAGGGGCTGATCGCTCATGAGGCGGGCTCCGATAGGGGGGCGCTTTTTAGCGCAAAGTGACAGCGCACGTCGTTTTCATAGGGTGGCGCTTCGTTGCGGCACTTGGCCTGGGCGAAGGCGCAGCGCGGATTGAATAGGCAGCCCGTCGGGCGGTCGTACTGGCCGGGGACGACGCCGGGAATGGCGTTCAACCGCTTGCCATGGGACCGTTCGGGCAAGGCGTCCAGCAGGGCGCTGGTATAGGGGTGGCGCGGCGCTTGAAAAAGGGCGGCGACATCGCCTTCCTCGACCTGCTGGCCGGCGTATTGGATCACCATCCGCTTGGCGGTTTCGGCGACGACGGCCATGTCGTGGGTGATCAACACCATCGCCATGCCTTCGCTGCGTTGCAGATCGACCAGAAGGTCGAGAATTTGCGCCTGAATGGTGACGTCCAGCGCGGTGGTCGGCTCGTCGGCGATCAAAAGGCGCGGGCTGCACGACAGCGACATGGCGATCATCACCCGCTGGCTCATGCCCCCCGACATCTGGTGGGGAAAGGCCTTCAGGCGGCGTTCGGGGGCGGGGATGCCGACCCGTTCGAGCATTTCAATGGCGCGGGCATGCAGCTTGGCCCCACCCAGGCCGAGGTGCACCTTCATCGCCTCCTTGATCTGGTAGCCGACCGTGAAGCACGGGTTGAGCGAGGTCATCGGTTCTTGGAAAATCATCGCCATGTCCTTGCCGATGACGCGCCGACGCTGGCCGGCGGGCATGGCGCGCAGGTCGATGCCATCGAAGGCCATGCGCTCGGCCTCGATCTTCGCGGTCCACGGCAACAGCCCCATCACCGCCATCATGGCGACGCTTTTGCCCGATCCCGACTCGCCGACGATGGCCAGCACCTCGCCCTCGTCGAGGCGGATGTCGATGCCGTCCACGGCGACGAAATCGCCGAAGGAAATGCGCAGGTTCTTGATATCGAGCAGGCTCATGAGCGTTTCATCTTCGGATCGAGGGCGTCGCGCAGACCATCCCCCATCAGGTTGAACGAAATCACCGTGATCAAAATCGCCAATCCGGGCAGCGTCACCACCCACCAGGCGCTGAGGATGAACTCCCGCGCTTCGGCGAGCATGGTGCCCCACTCGGGGGTCGGTGGTTGCGCCCCCATGCCCAGGAAGCCGAGCGCCGCGGCGTCCAGGATGGCCGACGAGAAACTGAGCGTCGCCTGGACGATCAGCGGCGCCATGCAGTTGGGCAGCACGGTGATGAACATCAGGCGTAGCGGCCCCGCTCCGGCGACACGGCTGGCGGTGACATAATCGCGCGAGCGTTCGGAAATCACCTGGGCCCGGGTCAGACGCACGAAATGGGGTTGCAAAACCAGGGCGATGGCGATCATGGCGTTGGTCAGGCTGGGACCTAAAATGGCGACCAAGACCAGGGCCAGGAGAAGGCTGGGAAAGGCGAGGATGACGTCCATCACGCGCATGATGACGATTTCCACCGGGCCGCGCAGGAAGCCCGCGATCAGCCCTAAGGTAATTCCGCTGGTGAGCGCCAGCACGACGACGAACGCGCCGATGAACAGCGAATAGCGGGTGCCGTGGATCAGCCGCGAGAAAATATCGCGGCCGATGGCGTCGGTGCCGAGGGGAAACGCCCACGAACCGCCATGCTCCCAAAACGGTGGCTGCAACAGGTGTTGGCGGTACTGTTCGTTGGGTCCGTGGGGCGAGACCTGATTGGCGAAAATGGCGAGCAGGATGATGATGGCGATGACCGCCAATCCCGCCAGCGCGCCCTTGTTCTCGCAAAACGAATTCCAAAACACGCGAAACGGCGCGGGCGGGGCCTCGGGCGCGGTGTCGGGCGTCGCGGCCGCCCCGACGGTTTCCGGGGGGCGTGCGGGGGCGTTGTGAGGAGGCTGGGTCATCATATTACTCGTTATGGCGAATGCGCGGGTTGATCAGGCCGTACAATAGATCGACGATTAGATTGACGATCATGACGATGCCCGCGATCAGCAACAGGCCGCCCTGCACGGACGGATAGTCGCGCCGGAAAATGGAATCGACCATCCATTTGCCGATTCCCGGCCAGGAAAAAATGGTCTCGGTCAGGATCGCGCCGGCCATCAGGACGCCGATTTGCAGGCCGATCGTGGTGATGACCGGGATCATGGCGTTGCGCAGGGCGTGCACGGCGATCACGCGCATCGGCGACAGTCCCTTGGCGCGGGCGGTGCGTACGTAATCCTCACCGAGGACTTCGAGCATGGCCGAGCGCGTCTGGCGCGCGATCACCGCCAGCGGGATGGTGCCCAGCACGATGGTCGGTAAAATCAAATGGCGCACGACGGAGGTGAACGCCCCCGGTTCGCCCGACAACAGACTGTCGATGAGCATGAAGCCGGTCACCGGTTCGAAATAATACATCGCCGAGATACGTCCGGAAACGGGGGTCCAACCGAGGATCGAGGAAAACAGGATGATCATCAAAAGCCCGGACCAGAAAATCGGCATCGAGTAGCCGACCAGCGAGACCCCCATCACCGAATGATCGAAGGCGGAGCCGCGCTTGACCCCGGCGATCATGCCCGCCGGAAGGCCGATCGCGGCGGCGAAGACAATCGCGCAGATCGACAGTTCCAGGGTCGCCGGGAACAGG
Source organism: Varunaivibrio sulfuroxidans (assembly GCF_029318635.1). Classification (NCBI taxonomy): domain Bacteria; kingdom Pseudomonadati; phylum Pseudomonadota; class Alphaproteobacteria; order Rhodospirillales; family Magnetovibrionaceae; genus Varunaivibrio; species Varunaivibrio sulfuroxidans. Next base: position 2,659,313 of record NZ_CP119676.1, read on the forward strand.
GTGAAAAATTCATGAATAACGGGGCGTCGGGTGACGATCGACATCCCCAGGTCGCCGTGAAACAAATGACCGATATAGGTGAAATATTGGACCCACAGAGGCTTATCGAACCCGTATTGCGCCATCAATTGGGCGTGCAGGGCGGCGGAAACGCCCCTCTCGCCGGCCAGCAATTCGATCGGATCGCCGGGGATCAGGCGGATGAAGGCGAACGAAACCACGGTGACCCCGAAGAACGTCGGCACCACCATCGCCAGCTTGGAGAGTAAGAATTTTAACATTGAGGTCCGATGCGCGTTGTTCGAAAGAAATTCCGGGAGACGCCCGGCGGGGCGTCTCCCGGATCAAGGAGAAAAGAGAAGGCGTTACTTCAGATCGACGCCGTAAAATTCGTGGCCGCCGAACGGGTCGATGCGGTAATCGACGACGTTCTTGCGCACCGGTATGAAGACCACCGAATGGGCGATGGTCGCCCAGGGGGCCTGCTGCTTGAAGATGACCTGCGCCTTTTCGTACAGCTTGGTGCGCTCGGCCTTGTCGCTGACCCTGGCGGCCTTTTTGATCAGGTCGTTGAAGGGCTTGTAGCACCATTCGGCGCGGTTCGACCCGCCGACGGCGTCGCAGCCCAACAACACGGTCAGGAAGTTGTCGGGATCGCCGTTATCGCCGGTCCAGCCCAACAAGATGGTCTGGTGCTCGCCGTCCTTGGAGCGTTTCAAATACTCGCCCCATTCGTAGCTGACGATCTTGGCGTCAACGCCGACCTTGGCCCAGTCGGCCTGGATCATTTCGGCCATGCGCCGGGCGTTGGGGTTGTAGGGGCGCTGCACCGGCATCGCCCAAATGTTGGTTTGAAGGTTCTTCACCCCGGCTTCGGCGAGCAGTTTCTTCGCCGCGGCGGGATCGTAGGGATCGTCCTTGACCTTCTTGTTGTACGACCAGATGGTCGGTGGGATCGGATTCTTGGCGACTTGTCCCGCACCCTGGAAGACCGCCTCGATGATGGCCTTTTTGTTGATCGCCATGTTCAACGCCTTGCGCACGCGCACGTCGTCGAAGGGTTTTTTCTTGGTGTTATAGGCAAGGTATCCGATGTTCAGACCCGGTTGCTGCAGCAGCTTGATGTTGGCGTCTTTGCGCATGGACGCCAGGTCGCCGGGATTGGGATAGGGCATGACCTGGCACTCGTTGGCCATCAGCTTTTGATAGCGCACCGAAGCGTCGGGTGTGATCGAAAACACCAGGGTGTCGATTTTCGCCTTGCCGCGCCAGTAGGTGGGGTTGGCCTTGTAGCGGATCATCGAATCCTTTTGATAGGCGACCAGCTGGAACGGTCCGGTGCCCGACGGCGTCTGGTCGAGCTTCTCGGGCGTGCCGGCGGCCATATACTGGGCGGCTTGCTCGGCCGAGAAAATAGAGGCGAAATCCATCGCCATGTCGGCGATGAACGGGGCTTCGGGGTGTTTCAGGTCGAAGCGCACGGTGTACGGATCGACCTTGACGATGGCCTTGATCAGGTCCGGCATGCCCATGCCGTTGAAATATTCGAACGATCCGTTGGACACCTTGTGCCAGGGGTCTTTTTTGTCCCACTGGCGGTTGAACGAGAACAACACGTCGTCGGCGTTGAAATCGCGGGTCGGGGTGAAATCCTTGGTGGTCTGGAACTTGACGCCCTTACGCAGGTGGAACGTGTAGTGCAGGCCGTCCTTGGAAATATCCCAACCGGTGGCGAGACCGGGCTCGACGGCGGTGGTGCCACGCTTGAATTCGACCAGGCGGTCGAAAATGGGGTGCGACGAGGCGTCGAACGTGGTGCCCGTGGTGTAAAACGCCGGATTGAAGCCTTCCGGGCTGGCTTCCGAACAATAAACGAGGGTTTTTGCGCTGGCGCTTGCGGCCAGGGCCGTGGCGGCGGTCAGGGCAAGCCCGACGCCCACGGCCGCCTTAAGGAAACGATGGGTCACTGGTATCCTCCCAAAAGTAAACAGATGCGCGGCGAAACATCGTGTTTCGACGCGCCGACGGCCGCGAAATGACACTCCCCTACGCCGTCCGTCCGATCCCTTGGGTCGGCGGGGCTTCGTTTTCGTCATTCGCGGCGGTGCAAAATTTCGCACGGCTTGCGAAAATTTCGCACCCCTTCATGTGACAAGTCAATGACTGTTTGGTGACTGTTCCGGGTATTACATTCGTGGAGGTTTCTTGTGCCCTGTTTTATTTGTAATTTTTAGGACACATTTTTTTTACGGATATTTTCGCGGTATTTCTTGGGAGAGGAGGGAGGGACCTAAAAATCCGATTTAGGGGCTTTACCGTCGGCGCGAACGGCCCACAAATCGTATTCGTCGCCGGCGACGATGCGTGCGCGGATCATGTCGCCTTCGTTGATATCCTGGGCGTCGTCCAGCAAAACCGTGCCGTCGATTTCCGGGGCGTCGGCGTAGGTCCGTCCGACGGCGCCGTCGTCGTCAACCCGGTCGATCAGTACGTCGAAGGTGCGTCCGACCTTGGCCTTGGTGCGCGCGGCGCTGATTTCCTGTTGCAGGTCCATCAGGCGTTCCCAGCGGTCCTGCTTGATATCCTCGTCGATGTCCTCGGCGAGGGCGTTGGCCTGGGCCCCGGCGACCGCCTCGTATTTAAAACAGCCGACGCGGTCGAGCCGGGCTTCTTCGAGCCAGTCTAAAAGAAACTCGAATTCTTCCTCGGTCTCGCCGGGGAACCCGGTGATGAAGGTCGAGCGAACGGCGATGTCCGGGCACTGGGCGCGCCATTTTTCGATCCGACCCAGGATTTTTTCCTGGTGGGCGGGGCGGCGCATGGCTTTGAGGACGCGCGGGCTGGCGTGCTGAAAGGGGATATCCAAATAGGGCAGAATTTTGCCCTCGGCCATCAGCGGCACCAGGTTATCGACGTGGGGGTAGGGATAGACGTAATGCAGGCGCACCCACACGCCCAACGACCCTAGGGCCTCGGCCAGGGGGGCGATCCGGGTTTCGACGGCGTTGCCGCGCCAGGTGTCGGCGGCATAGCCGGTGTCCAGGCCATAGGCCCCGGTGTCCTGGCTGATGACCAGCAATTCGCGCACGCCGGCCTCGACCAGGCGTTCGGCCTCGCCCAGCACGTCGCCCGCTAAGCGGCTGACGAGCTTGCCGCGAATGTCGGGGATGATGCAGAAGCTGCAGTCGTGATTGCAGCCTTCGGAAATCTTCAAGTACGCGTAATGGCGCGGCGTCAGGTGGAGGCCTTCCTTGGGCACCAGATCGACGAAGGGGGCGTGCGCCGGCGGGCGGGCGCGGTGCACGGCGTCGATCACCGCCGCGTATTGGTGGGGGCCGGTGACCGATAGCACGTCGGGATGAACGGTGCGGATCGCGTTCTCGTCGATCCCCATGCAGCCGGTGACGATGACCCGGCCGTTCCGGTTCATCGCCTCGCCGATGGCGTCCAGGGATTCCCGGCGGGCGCTGTCGAGAAAACCGCAGGTGTTGACCAGCACCACGTCGGCGCCTTCGAAACTGTCGGAAATTTGATACCCTTCGGCGGCGAGACGGGTCAATATCCGCTCGGAATCGACCAGGGCCTTGGGGCAACCAAGGCTGACGATACCCACCTTGGGCGGCGTTTTCGGCGGGGTATTCATGATCCGTTGCGCTCCGTTGCGTTAAGGGGCCGACCTAGTGGTTTGAGTTTAACATTTGAGTCCGATGCAATTGGACACAAATGTGTGAAGAAATCAAACTGCAACAAAAAGATAGATAGTGGTCGGCCCGATGGTTCGCGGGAGCGAAACGTCGGAGTCGATCCACTAGCACATAGCCCAGGAGGCAGGAAAATTCAATCGCCGCCCCGCTTTTCGCCCGAAGCGGCTTAGAGGCGGGGGAAATGAAACGGTCGGCGCGAAGGCCGACCGTTTCCTTGCCTAGCGCGTGCAACGCAAGACAGGCAATCGAGAATGTTCCGGGAGTCCCGAACGCCGTCGGTTCAATCAAGCGCCGAGGGCGGTACGGGGGGCGGTGTAATCGTAACCGAGATCGTCGGCGACGGCCTTGTAGGTCACCTTGCCGCCGATCACGTTGAGACCCGCCAGCAGGTGGGCGTCGTCCAGCAGGGCCTGCGCGTAGCCCTTGTCGGCCAACGCCAGACCGAACGGCAGGGTGGCGTTGTTGAGGGCGTAGGTCGAGGTCCTGGGCACCGCGCCCGGCATATTGGCGACGCAATAATGTACGACGTCATCGACGATATAGGTCGGATCGGCATGGGTGGTGGCGTGGGAGGTGGCGAAACAGCCGCCCTGGTCGATCGCGACGTCAACCAGGACGCTTCCCGGCTTCATCGCCTTGACCATTTCGGCGCTGACCAGTTTGGGCGCCTCGGCGCCCGCCACCAGGACCGCGCCGACCACCATGTCGGCTTCCAGGACGTGACGTTCCAGGGCCTCGCGGGTCGAATAAACCGTTTTCAGCGCCGCGCCGAAGCGGTTGGTGAGGTGGCTGAGGACATTGACGTTGCGGTCCAGAACGGTGACGTCCGCGGCTTGGCCGAGGGCCATGTAAATGGCGTTTTCGCCGACCACGCCGCCGCCGATGACGACCACTTTGGCGGGTTCCACGCCGGGCACGCCGCCCAGCAACATGCCGCGCCCGCCGTGGGCGCGCTCCAGGCTGTGGGCGCCGGCCTGCACCGACATCCGCCCGGCGACCTGGGACATCGGCGCCAGCAGCGGCAGGCCGCCATGGCTATCGGTGACCGTCTCGTAGGCGACGCAGACCGCGCCGCTATCGACCAGATCGCGGGTTTGATCGGGATCGGGCGCGAGGTGCAAATAGGTGAACAGGAGCTGGCCTTCACGCAGCATCTTGCGCTCGACCGCTTGGGGTTCCTTGACCTTGACGATCATTTCCGCCTTGGCGAAGACGTCCTTGGCGTCGGCGGCGATCGCGGCCCCGGCGGCGACATAGTCTTCGTCGTTGCACCCGATGCCGACGCCGGCGTTGGTTTCGACCATCACGGCGTGGCCGTGGGCGACGAACTCGCGCACGCTGGTGGGCGTCAGGCCGACGCGATATTCATGATTTTTGATTTCCTTGGGCACACCGATCAGCATGGCCATCTCCTTTAAATTGACGTTTTCGAGAAGCTGTTCCTTGATGCGTGCCGCATTATAAAATTGCGACTTTCAAGAGGGCCTTATCATAAGTCGTTCAGGGGTGGAATGTACTTGCTAAATTATGCCGTAATTTGCAGATAATGTTAATATCATTCGATTGAATTCAATTATTTTCGAAGGAAGTTGTTGTGATTGATCTTGATGTCGTTGATCGTAAGATATTGGATCTGCTTCAGGAAGATGGGCGGATGACCAATGCGGAACTGGCCGATAAAATTAATTTATCGCCGTCGGCATGTCTGCGCCGGGTTCGCCGCCTAGAGGATGAAGGCGTGATCGCGGGCTATGTCATGTTGCTCGATCAGCGTGCGATCGGTCGGCCCGACGATATTTTCATCGAGATTACCTTGGTCAGTCAAAGCCAGGAGTGCCAAGAAGCCTTCGAGCGGGCGGTGCGCGAATGCCGAGACATCATGGAGTGTTATCTGATGGCCGGCGAGGCGGATTACCTGTTGCGCGTCGCCGCCGCGGGAACCGCCGATTACGAACGCATCCACAAAAGTCACCTGTCGCGGCTTCCCGGCGTGTCGCGCATTCGCAGCAATTTCGCCTTGCGCACGGTGTGCAAGACCACCGCGTTTACCTGCCGTATTTGAACTCCGAGGGCCTGACCCTAAAGAAGATCGCGCAATTTGTAATAGGCCATCGCCAACACCAGGGCGGGCATGCGCATGAATTTTCCGCCGGGGAAACGGGTGTGGGGGATACGCGTGAAGACATCGAACCGTTCGGCGGTTCCGGCGACGGCGTCGGCCATCAGCTGACCGGCCAGGCCGGTGAGGAAAACGCCGTGTCCCGAGAAGCCGTGGGCAAAATAAATGTTATTCGCCAGCCGTCCGAAATGGGGCAATCGGTTCATGGTGATGGCGACGTTACCGCCCCAAGCGTAATCGATGCGGGCGTCCGCGAGTTGGGGGTAGACCTTGGCCATGGTCCGGCGCATGGTGCGTTCCAGGTTGAACGGCGCGACCCCGGAATAGCTGACCCGCCCGCCGAAAAGCATCCGCCGATCGGCGGATTTGCGAAAATAATTGAGGACGAAATTGACGTCGGCGACGGCGTCGTCGTCCGGTAAAATGGTGTCGTTCAACGCCGCACTCAAAGGTTCGGTGGCGATGATATAGGTGCCCACCGGCATGATCTTGCCCGCGATATCGGGCTGTAGGTCTTCGATATAGGCGTTGGTCGCCAAAATCAGGTGATCGCACGAAACGCCGCCGCCGGGAGTCGCGATGCGGGTTTTTTGTCCGGCGCGCCGGGCGGGCGTGATTTGCGTCGCGGGGCTTTGCTCGAAGATCGCGGCCCCGGCGTGCTCGCCCGCCCGCGCCAGCCCCAAGGTGTAATTGAGCGGATGCAGGTGGCCGCTGTGGGGATCATGCAACGCGCCGACGTAATGGGCGCTGCCGGTCCTCTGCACGGTTTCTTCGCGCGACAGCAGGCGCGTGCCGGGATAATCGCCGCCAAGATCGCCGCCGACGGCGTCGTGCTCGGCCTTCATGTCTTCCAGGTCGCGAATTTGCCGAGGCTTCACGGCGGCGTGCAGATGCCCCCATTTGAGGTCGCAGTCGATGTCGTGGCGCGTGATGAGGTCGTCCAGCAGCGTCTGCGATTGCCGCCCCAGCTCCCAGAGCTTTTGCGCATCGTCGCGCCCGACCAGAGCGGCGATTTGGGTGAGGGTGCGGTTGTACCCGACGATCGCCTGCCCGCCGCTGCGCCCCGACGCGCCCCAGCCGACCCGGCGCGCTTCGAGCACGATCACCTTATAGCCCTTTTGCGCCAGATGCAGCGCCGCCGAGGCGCCGGTCATCCCCGCCCCAAGAACGCACACGTCACACGATACGTCGCCCTTCAAGGGCGGGCGGAGGGTCGTGGTGCTTGCGCTCGCGGCATAATAGGAGGGGGCGTGAACATCGCCGTCACGGTGAATGTTGTCCTTCATGAGAGACGGCCCTCTTTTTGCGCGTGGTGGTGACTGTTCGGGTCAAGCTCGATCCTCAATAATGCGGTGTTGCACCGGGTCTTTGTCAAGACTATCCAACATTTTTTTGATGCTCCGCGGATAGCTTTAATTTTTAAAAACACTTGGCGATGCGTAAAAATCATACAAATTAATTTTATATAACAATCATGTATAAGGATTATTTTAGCTTGTCGTTGTGATAATCTTCTCTCTTGTAAGGTTTTTTTCGCCATGATAGCGTTAAAAATAATCATCAAGCATTCAGGGTGCGCGCGCCTTTTTTAATGGCAGGTGCGGCGCGACGCGAAATGTGCGACGCTAAAGCGTTTCAACAGGGAAGTGACTTCGATCATGCGCCCCAGGGTTAAGCCGGTTGTTGGTGTATCGACGTGCGTGAAGGATGTTGACGGCTTCGCCAATTACGCCGTCGCCATGAAGTATGTTGACGCCCTGGCCCACGGCGGCGACGTCACGCCGATTTTGATCCCCGCGCTGGGGGAAATCCTGGCCATCGACGATATTCTGGGATTGGTCGATGGATTGATGTTGACGGGCAGCATGTCCAATATCGAACCGCACCACTACGGCGCGCCGCCCAGCGTTTCGGGGACCCTTCACGATCCTCTGCGCGACGCCACAACCTTGCCGATGATCCCCGCCGCCGTCGCCGCCGGTCTTCCGGTGTTTGCGATCTGCCGCGGCTTTCAGGAATTGAACGTGGCCTATGGGGGAACCCTGCATCAGCGCGTTCACGAAGTCGCGGGCAAGATTGATCATCGTGAGGATCGCAGCTTAACGCCGGAAGGTTATTTCGCCCCGGTCCACGACATCGCGCTTGCGCGTGAGGGGTATTTGGCGCGCTTGTTGGGGCGCGAAAAAATTCGCGTCAATTCCTTGCACGGCCAGGGGATCGACCGCCTGGGCGATGCCCTGACGATCGAAGGGGTCGCCCCGGACGGTCTGATCGAGGCGGTCAGCGTCACGGGGGCGCAAACCTTCGCCCTTGGGGTGCAATGGCATCCCGAATGGAAGGTGATGGAAAACGCCATCTCGCGCGCCCTATTTGCGGCCTTTGGCGACGCCTGCCGCGCGCGCCTCGATAGCGCCGCCGCCCGTTGGCGGTCCGATGGAGGGGGCGAACATGCCTGACGTTGCGCAATGGTGCCGGGAACACGGCATTACCGAAGTGGAATGCATGGTGCCCGATATGTCGGGAATCGCGCGGGGTAAAATTTTGCCCGCGGAAAAATTTTTGAAGGGGATCGACGGCGATTCTCATCGGTTGCCGGAAAGCGTTTTCGTCCAATCGGTGACCGGGGACTTTCCCGATAACAACGATATCGTTTCGGTGGTCGATCAGGACGTGATCATGCGCCCCGATCCCGAGACCATCCGCCCGGTCCCCTGGTATGACGAACCGACCGCCCAGGTAATCTGCGATTGCTGCTATCCCGACGGGCGCCCGGTCGATATTTCCGCCCGTCAGGTCTTGCGCCGGGTGCTTCAGCTTTACGAAAATAAGGGATGGGCGCCGCTGATCGCCCCCGAGGTCGAACTGTTCTTGGTGAAGGTTAACGACGATCCCGATTATCCCTTGTTGCCGCCGGTGGGGCGTTCGGGGCGCGCCGAAACCGGACGTCAGGCATTCGGCATCGACGCCACCAATGAGTTCGATGCCGTTTTCGAGGATGTTTACGATTACTGCGAGGCGCAGGAAATCGATATCGACACCCTTAACCACGAAGGCGGCGTCGCCCAGATGGAGGTCAATTTCCTTCACGGGGACGGGCTGTCGTTGGCCGATCAGGTGTTTATGTTTAAGCGCACCGTGCGCCAAACGGCGATTTCGCACAAAATATACGCCACCTTCATGGCCAAGCCGATGCAACGCGAACCGGGCAGCTCCATGCATATCCATCAGAGCATCGTGGACATGGAAACGGGTGAGAATATTTTCTCCCTGCCGGACGGCGGCGATTCCGGTCTGTTTCTCTCTTATATCGCGGGGTTGCAGAGATATGCGCCGTCAATGATGGCGTTGTTCGCCCCCAACGTGAATTCATATCGCCGTTTCACTTATGAAGAAGCCCCGATCAACGTCCATTGGGGATTGGATAACCGTAGTTGCGGGTTGCGTGTGCCCAGATCCGCCCCGCAGGCGCGAAGGATCGAGAACCGTCTTCCCGGCGCCGACGTCAATCCTTACCTGTGTATCGCCGGCACCCTGGCGTGTGGCTACCTGGGCATGGTCGAGGGACTGACGCCCAGCGAACCGACCCAGGACAACGCTTATGTCCTTCCCCGTCGCCTGCCCCGCCACCTGTCCGACGCCCTCGACCGCCTGGAAGGCAGCGAGCAGATCGCGATGGTCTTGGGCGAGCGTTTCGTCAAGGCGCTGTGTTCGGTGAAACGGGGCGAATTGAAAACCTACGAGCAGGTCATCAGTTCGTGGGAGCGCGAACACCTTCTGTTGAACGTCTAGGGTATTGAACGTGCCGATCGCTTGGTGATGGTCGGTGGAATTTTTGGTTTGGAGCACCTTCTTATGAGCACCGTTCTCAACAGCACCCGACAGTGGCAGGATGAAGACCGCGATCATCACCTGCATCCCTTCACCGACATCAATGTCCTGAAGAAAAAGGGCGCGCGCATGATTACCCGCGGCGAAGGCGTTTACCTGTGGGACAGCGAGGGCGAAAAAATCATCGACGGCATGGCCGGTCTGTGGTGCGTCGGTTTAGGGTACGGGCGCAAGGAACTGAGCGCGGCGGCGGCGCGCCAGATGGACCAGTTGGCTTATTACAACACGTTTTTTCAGACCTCGACCATGCCCGCGACCGAACTTTCCGGGCTTCTGGCGGAGGTCACCCCGGAAGGCTTCAACCACGTTTTTTACGGCTGTTCCGGCTCGGAATCCAACGATACCGTGGTCCGTCTGGTGTGGCGCTATTGGGATATGCGGGGTAAGCCCGGCAAGAAAACGATCATTGGGCGCATCAACGGTTATCATGGCTCGACCCTGGCGGGGGCGAGTCTGGGGGGGATGGGCTTCATGCATGCCCAGGGGCCGTTGCCGCTGCCCGGTTTCGTGCACATCGAACAGCCCCATTGGTACGTTAACGGCGGCGATCTTAGCCCCGCCGAGTACGGCCTGAAGGCGGCGCGCGCGCTTGAAGAAAAAATCGCCGAATTGGGCGCCGAGACCATCGGCGCCTTTATCGGCGAGCCGATCCAGGGCGCCGGCGGGGTGATCGTGCCGCCCGAGACCTATTGGCCGGAGATTGAGCGAATCTGCCGCGCCAACGACATTTTGTTGATTTCCGACGAGGTGATTTGCGGCTTCGGGCGCACCGGCAACTGGTTCGGTTGCGAGACCTTCGGGTTCGAGCCCGATATCATGACCATGGCCAAGGGAATGTCGTCGGGTTATGCGCCGATTTCGGGGGTCATGGTCAAAGATCATATCGTCGAGACGATCGGCGACGGCGGCGAGTTCGCCCACGGCTATACCTATTCCGGCCACCCGGTGTCGTGCGCCGTGGCGCTGGCGAATATCACGATCCTGAAAGATGAGAAAATCATCGACATCGTGCGTACCGACACCGGGCCGTATTTTCAGAAACGCCTGGGCGAATTCGCCGATCATCCCTTGATCGGCGAGGTGCGGGGGAAGGGCTTGGTCGGCGCGGTGCAGATCGCGCGCGACAAAAAAAGTCGGGCCCTGTTCGACGATGTCGGGCGGGTTGGTGGAATTTGTCGCGATCACTGCTTCGAAAATGGCTTGATCATGCGCGCTTCGGGGGATTCGATGCTGTTGTCGCCGCCCCTGGTGGTCACGCGCGCCGAGATCGACGAGATGATGGACAAGGCGCGGATGTGCCTTGACTTGACGGCCAGGGATGTCGGCCTGTCGTAGGCGGCGTTTTTGGGGACGACGGATTTGGGGAGCGTCCGTAAGTTTGCGTCGCGCCGTGTGGCGTGACGTTTGCGATTTATCTGGGAGGTGAACATGAAACGGTTACTGAGAAATTCCCTGTTGGCGTTGGCGGGCGTCGCCGCGCTGGCGGGTTGTGCGAAGGAAGAAGACAAGGTCGTCAACGTCTATAACTGGTCCGACTATATCGACCCTTCGGTCTTGAAGTCGTTCGAGAAGGAGACCGGCATCAAGGTCGTTTACGACGTCTTCGATTCCAACGACGTGTTGGAAACCAAGCTCCTCGCCGGGGGATCTGGTTATGACGTGGTGGTGCCGTCGGGAACCTTCCTGGGGCGGCAGATCAAGGCCGGGGTGTTCCAGAAACTCGATAAATCGAAGTTGACCAACTTGGGGAACATGTGGGGGGTCATCTCCGAGCGCGTGGCGACCTACGATCCGGGTAACGCTTATTCGGTCAACTACATGTGGGGGACCACCGGGATCGGCTATAACGTGGCCAAGATCAAGGAACGCATGCCCGACGCGCCGACCGACTCGTGGCGCATGATTTTCGACCCCGCGGTGGTTTCAAAATTCGCCGACTGCGGCGTCTATATGCTCGACGCCCCGGATGAAATGATCCCGGCGGCGCTGAAATACATCGGCGAGGATCCCAACAGCAAGGATCCCGCGGTGATCGCCAAGGCCGAACCGGTGCTGGCCGCGATCCGCCCGTATATTCGCAAGTTTGATTCCTCGGCCTATATCGACGGTTTGGCGAACGGCGACATCTGCCTGGCCGTGGGTTGGTCCGGCGACGTTCTACAGGCCCGCGACCGGGCGGTGGAGGCCAAGAACAACGTGGAAATCAAGTATGTCGTGCCCAAGGAGGGCGCCTATATGTGGTTTGATGAAATGGCGATACCCAAAGACGCCCCGCATCCCGGAAACGCGCTCAAATTCATCAACTACATGATGCGCCCGGAGGTCATCGCCAAGTCCTCGGACTATGTCCATTACGCCAACGGCAACCTGGCGTCGCAGAAATATATCAGCAAGGACGTTCTCGACGATCCGGCGGTTTACCCCTCCGCCGCAGTGATGAAGACGTTGTACACCACGACGCCCTATTCGACGGAGACTCAAAGCATCCTGACGCGGATGTGGACCAAAATCAAAACCGGGCAATAACCGGGGGTGTGGCTCCGGCGTCCCGTGGCGTTCGGCCGCGGGACGCCGTCTCGCGTGCGAACAGGAGTAATCTTATCATGGTGGAAACCACCGGCCCGGCCCGCAAAGTTTGGGCGCCTTGGGACGATGCGGATAACAAGCCCTTCGTGCGGATCGAGGGGGTTACGAAAAAATTTGGGGATTTTGTCGCCGTCGATAATATTACGCTCGACATCTTCGAGCGCGAATTCTTTTCCCTGTTGGGCCCCAGCGGATGCGGAAAAACCACGCTTCTACGCATGTTGGCGGGATTCGAAACGCCGAGCGACGGGCGCATTTTGCTCGACGGCGAGGACATGTCGCGGGTGCCGCCGCACAAACGCCCGGTCAACATGATGTTTCAGTCCTACGCGCTGTTTCCCCACATGACGGTGGAAAAGAATATCGCCTTCGGATTGAAACAGGATGGAATTTCCAGAGACGAGATCGGCGAACGGGTGGGACGTATCCTGGCCTTGGTGCAGCTGGGAAAATTCGCCGCGCGCAAGCCCGATCAATTGTCGGGCGGCCAGCGTCAGCGGGTGGCCCTGGCGCGCGCCTTGGTCAAGAACCCCAAAATCTTGCTGCTCGACGAGCCGCTGGGCGCGCTGGACAAGAAGCTGCGCGAGGAAACCCAGTTCGAACTGATGAACATCCAGGAAAAACTGGGCATTACCTTTATCATCGTCACCCACGACCAGGAGGAGGCGATGACCGTCTCCTCGCGCATCGCCCTGATGGACCAGGGGCGGGTGGTTCAGGTCGCCACGCCGAGCGAGATTTACGAGGCGCCCAATTCACGAAAAGTGGCCGAATTCATTGGCGAGGTGAATATCTTCGAGTGCCGGGTCGATAGCGTGGAAAAAGATTGCGCACACCTCGAAAGTGCGCAGATGCCCTGCCGCGTGCGCACGGCGCGCAGTTTGGACGCGCGCCCGGGGGATACCGTGTGGTCGGCGATTCGGCCGGAAAAAATGGTGGTCAGCCTGACCCCGCCCGGCGACTTGTCGGTCAATTGCATCGCCGGGGAAGTCTGGGACATCGCCTACCTGGGTAAGTTGTCGGTTTTTCACGTGAAGACGGACAGTGGGTTGATGGTGACGGTGACGCAGACCAACCGCCTGCGCGAGACCGAACGGACCATCACCTGGGAAGACCGGGTTTATATCACCTGGTCGGCCAACGCCGCGGTCGTGCTGCGCGATTAGGAGGAAACGATGCCCGACACAGCCGGCGATACACCGAACGCCCCGCGCGCAAGGAGAGGCGTTCTGCGGGCGCTGATCGAGCGTCACGGTCGCAAGGGGGCGATCGCCGTGCCCTATTTGTGGTTGGTGGTGTTTTTCCTGGTGCCGTTCCTGATCGTCGCCAAGATCAGCCTGTCCGAGGTGCGCATCGCCATTCCGCCCTACGGCCCGCTGTTGGACGTGGTCAACGGCGCGGTCGTCGGTATCAGGGCGAATTTCAACAACTACACGGCGTTGGTCGGCGATGCCCTGTATTGGAAATCGTACCTGAGCAGCTTGGAAATCGCGTCGTTGTCAACGCTCCTCACCCTGCTGGTCGGCTATCCGATCGCCTACGCCATGGCGCGGGCGCCCCGCAATCGCCGCGCGGTGTTGTTGATGATGGTGATTTTGCCGTTTTGGTCGTCGTTCCTGATCCGCGTCTATGCCTGGATCGGAATCTTAAAGGACGAAGGGTATCTCAATCACCTTTTGTTGGGATTGGGGATCATCCATCAACCGCTCAATATTCTGCATACCTATAGCGCGGTTTATATCGGTATCGTTTATTCCTATCTTCCCTTCATGGTGTTGCCGCTTTACGCCAATCTGGAAAAAATGGATTGGTCGTTGTTGGAGGCGGCGGCCGATTTGGGCTGTGCGCCGCTCAAGGCGTTTTGGAAAATTACCGTCCCGCTCTCGATGCCGGGTATCGTCGCAGGCTGCTTTTTGGTGTTCATCCCCGCCGTGGGCGAATTCGTCATCCCCGATTTGTTGGGCGGCTCGTCAACGTTGATGATCGGCAAGACGCTGTGGGTCGAATTTTTCAACAACCGCAACTGGCCCTTGGCGTCCGCCGTTGCGATCGTGCTGCTGTTGTTTCTGGTTGGGCCGATCCTTTTGTTCCAGCGCCTCCAGGCGCGCCACGCGGAACGCAACGGTTGAGGAGGGCGCGATTATGCGCAAAGGCTTGACGGCATTTAATTATATTTCGCTCATCTTGGGTTTTTCTTTCCTCTATATCCCGATTATCCTGCTGATCATTTTCAGCTTTAACGAATCGCGCCTGGTGACGGTTTGGGCGGGTTTCTCCACCAAATGGTATGGCGCGTTGGCGCGCAATCAATCCATTCTCGACGCCGCCGTGGTGACGCTGAAAGTGGCCTTGATGTCGTCCACTCTGGCGGTCGTGTTGGGCACTATGGCCGGATTTTCACTGTCGCGCTTTCGCCGTTTCAAGGGGCGTACGTTGTTTAGCGCCATGATTTTCGCCCCTCTGGTGATGCCGGACGTCATCATCGGACTTTCGCTGTTGTTGATGTTCGTGGCGATGGGGATCGACCGGGGCATCGTCACCATCACCCTGGCGCACGCGACGTTTTCGATGTGCTATGTCGCCGTGATTATTCAGTCGCGGCTGTCCTCGTTCGACCGTTCGATCGAGGAGGCGGCGATGGACTTGGGCTGTCCGCCGCTAAAAACCTTTTTCCTGATCACGCTGCCGGTGATCATGCCGGCGGTGGTTTCGGGTTGGCTGCTGTCGTTCACTCTGTCGCTGGACGATCTGGTGATCGCCAGTTTCACTACCGGTCCCGGGGCGACCACCTTGCCGATGCGGATTTACAGTCAGGTGCGCCTGGGCGTGACGCCGCAAATCAACGCCGTTTCGACGATTTTGATCGGCATCGTCGCCGTCGGCGTGCTGATCGCCTCGATCCTGAACCGCCGCCAAGAAATGCAGCGCATGCGCAATGAACGCATGGCCGCCGATAACGCCTAAGATGAAACGCCAAAAAGAGGACGCCATGACCGCGACACCGAAGACCTTACTGATGGAAGAATTCCATAGCTTTTTTGAACGTCATCCGGATATCGAATATCTCGACGCCATTACCTTCGACATGAATGGAATCGTGCGCGGAAAGCGGTATCCACGCCGCGACTGCCTGCATTTGTACGAGAAAGGCATGCAACTTCCCTATTCGGTGATGGCGCTGGATATTCGGGGCAATTCGTCCGGCGCGGGCGGCGTCGGTTTTGGCGACGGCGACCCGGACGGGGTGTTGACCCCGGTGCCGGGCACACTGGCCACGATCCCTTGGGCCGACGTGCCGATGGCTCAGGCAATGTTCACCTATCTGCGCGCCAACGGTCCCGACGCCATGCTTGAGCCGCGCAATATTCTCAAATCGGTCGAGGAGAGGCTCAACGCCGACGGTATTTTCCCGGTCGCCGCGTTGGAGTTGGAATTTTACCTGATTGACCGCGAGCGGACCCGCGACGGCCGCCCGCAGGCGCCGATTTCCCCGGCGACCGGCGAACGGGATACCGCGACCCAAGTCTACGGCATGGCCGAAATGGACAGTTACGGCGCGATCCTGCGCGACATCGAGAACGCCTGCGAGGAACAGAACGTCCCCGCCTATACGGCCACGGCGGAATATGCGCCGGGACAGTTCGAGGTCAACTTGATGCACACCGACAGCGCCGTCGCCGCCGCCGACCATGCTTCGTTGCTGACCCGCGTGGTGATGGCGGTCGCCGAGCGTCACGGTATGCGCGCCACCTTTATGGCCAAGCCCTTTACCGATATGGCGGGCAACGGCATGCATATTCACCTCAGCCTATTGGACGAGGCGGGGCGCAACCTGTTCGACGCCGGCGACGACAATCCTTTTGGTTCCGATACCCTGCGCCACGCCATTGGCGGCTTGAAGGAAACCCTGGTTCAGTCGATGGCCGTGTTCGCGCCCAACCGCAACGCCTTTCGCCGCTTTCGGCCTAATCTTTACGTGCCGATCAGCGCCACTTGGGGGGTCAACAATCGCTCCTTGGCGTTTCGCATCCCGGCGGGCGACGGCGCGTCGCGACGGATCGAACACCGGGTCGCGGGGGCCGACGCCAACCCCTATCTCGCCCTGGCGGCGGTAATGGCGGGTGCGCATCACGGCATCAAGGACACGATCGATCCGGGTCGGCCCGACACCGGCAACGCCAGCGCCGAGTTCGGCGAGGGCATGCCCCATACCATCGACGAGGCCTTGTCCGCCACGGCGGAGGGGGCGATCCTCAAGGACTATTTCGGAGAACGTTATGTCGAGGTCTATACCCTGACCAAAAAGGCCGAATTGGACAGCTACCGCGAACACATTTCCGGGCTTGAATACGATTGGTATCTGTAATCGGGTTGATTATCCCAAGGGCGCGCGCCAAACTCGGCGGATTGTTTTATCACTTTGAATATCGGGAGAGACCATGCTTGCGCAGGAAGGAATTTTCGCCCCCACGCAACCGCATCAATATGCGTTGGAGTACGATCGCTCCGGCGAGGCCGACGAAGCGACCGTTTTCGCGGCCTTGGCGGCCTTGGAAGCGGCGCTTTCCTCCGCCCGGGAACGGAAAACCGGCGCCGTGATCGCGTTCGGTCTGAATTTTTATCGCGCTCACGCCGCCGCCCCCGCGCCCGAAAAAGGCGGCGCCTTCGCGCCGATTTTGGGGACCGACGGAAAATCCGCGCCGGCGACCCAGCACGATCTTCTGGTCTGGTTGCAAGGACCGTCGCGCGATGTCGTTTTCGACGCCGCCAAGGCGATCGATGCGGCGCTCGACGGCGCGTTCCGCCGGGCGTTGGAGGTGTCGGGCTTCGTCTACCACGACAGCCGCGACCTGACCGGGTTCGTCGATGGTTCGGCCAACCCGGAGGGGGATTTGCGGGTCGAGACCGCCCTTGTCCCCAAGGATGCGCCGGGCGGCGAGGGTGCGTTTATGATAACCCAGAAGTGGGTCCATCATTTATCCCCGTTCGAGGCCCTGCCTGTCGATGAACAAGAGCGCGTGATCGGACGCACCAAGCCCGACAGCATCGAATTCGAGGGCGATGCGATGCCCGAAAACGCCCACGTCGCCCGCGCCGACGTCGATGTTGACGGTGCGCCGCAGCGCCTTTTTCGGCGCAGCTTTCCTTACGGAACTCTGGGAGAGCACGGCCTTTATTTCCTCGCCTTCAGCGCCGATCCCGACCGCTTCGATCTGATTTTGCGGCGCATGTACGGGGCGACGGCGGACGGAACCGTCGATCGGCTTTTGGATTTTTCGACGCCCCATAGCGGGTCGTACTGGTTCGCGCCGTCGGCGCCCGACCTCGCCGCGTTGATCGCGCGGGCGGATTGAACGGCGGGGCCGATTTACCCCGGCGCTTCCTCGCCCATTCCCATCAGGGGACCGTAAAGGTCGGCCCGGCGGTCGCGCAGCAGACCCCACGACGCACGTTCACGTTGAAGCCGGTCCCGCTCGAAAGTGGCGGTGATGACGGCGCGCTCCGTGCGTCCGGCCTCGGCGACAATCGCCCCCGTTCCGTCGGCGATGAAGGACGATCCATAAAACGTCAAGGTGGTGTCCCCCGCCGTTTCCGCGCCGATCCTGTTGGATGCGATCACCGGGACCATGTTGGCCGCCGCGTGGCCTTGCATGGCGCGCCGCCAGTGCGCTTGCGAATCGATTTCTGGGGCCTGCGGTTCCGATCCGATCGCGGTGGGATAGAGCAACACCTCGGCGCCGCCCAGGACCATCGCCCGCGCCGCTTCGGGAAACCACTGATCCCAGCAAATGGCGCAGCCGACGGCCCCGAAGCGGGTGGCGAAGACCCGAAACCCGGTGTCGCCGGGGCTGAAATAATATTTTTCCTGATAGCCCGGTCCCTGGGGAATGTGCGATTTGCGATACAGGCCGAGGATCCCGCCGTCGGCGTCGATCATGGCCAGAGAATTGAAGTAGGCGGGGCCGGATTTTTCGAAAAAGCTGATCGGCAGCACCACGCCCAGTTCTTGCGCCAGGGCGGCGAAGCGCGCGAGCGTCGGGTTGTCCGTAAACGGGCGGGCGCGGGCGAAGTGGCGCGGCTCCTGCGTCTTGCAGAAATAGGGGGTCTCGAACAGTTCCTGCAACAGGACGATGTTCGCCCCGCGTTCGGCAGCATCGCGCACCAGGGTCTCGGCGTTATCCAGGTTTTGCCCGCCGTCCTCGCCACAGGCCATTTGGGTGGCGGCGACGGTGATCGTGTTGGGGGGGCTTTTCGCGGCTGACGCGCTCATCTGTCGTTCCTTAAGATGGACCGGCTCAGGGAACCGGCTGTTGCTGGGTGATACAGTGGATGTTGCCGCCGCCGTGCAAAATGGTGAGGGCGGCGGCGCACAGTTGGATGACCTCGCGTTCGGGGAAGGCGGCGGCGATAATGGCCCTGGCCTTGGCGTCTTCGGGGCAGCCGAAGCCGGGCATGATGACGGCTCCGTTGGCGACGTAAAAATTGATGTACGACGCGGCGAGGCGCTGCTCGTCATCGCCGAACATCGGCGTGGGCAGGGGCACCGGGGTAATTTCGAGAGGTCGTCCTTGGGCGTCGGTTTCGCGGCTCAGGGTGTCGATATTGCGCGAAAGGCGGTCATAGTTTTCGCCGTCATCGGGGTCGCACGTGCAAATCAGCACCTTGCCCGGGGCATGAAAGCAGGCCAGGTTATCGACATGGCCGTCGGTTTCGTCGTTGAAGACGCCGTGATCGAGCCAGATCACCTTTCGCACCCCCAGGTAATCCTTGAGATGGCGCGCGATCTCATCTTGATCGAGGTCGGGATTGCGGTTGGGGTTGAGTAGGCATTCGCGGGTGGTCAGCACCGTGCCCTCGCCATCGACCGCGATCGACCCGCCCTCCAGGATCAGGGGCGCTGCGAAGCGGGGAATATCCTCGGTCTTGAGAATAATCTCGGCGACGGCGGCATCTTTGTCATGAGGCCGGTATTTGCCGCCCCAGCCGTTGAAGCGCCAATCGACGCCGGCGAGGCCGCCGTTTCCGTCAATGACGAAGGTGGGGCCGCTGTCGCGAATCCACGAATCGTCGATCGGCGCGCAGAGAATATCGATTTCCGGTCCGAGCACGGCGTGTGCCTGGGCCGCCTCGGCCGGAGGGACGACCATGGTCACAGGTTCGAACCGGGCGATCGTGCGTGCGACCTCGCCATAGGCCGCGCGCGCGGCTTCGATGCGCCCCCCCCACAAAGCGGCGCGGGTCGGCCACGCCATCCAGCAGCGCCGATGTTCGCGCCATTCGGCGGGCATGACATAGCCCGATTCCGTGGGGGTCGTCATCGCCGGTCACCCTTCGCCGAAGTCGAACCAGGTTGCCTTGATTTCGGTGTATTTATCCAGTGCATGCAGGGACTTATCACGCCCGTTGCCCGATTGTTTGTAGCCGCCGAAGGGCATCGTCATATCGCCGCCGTCCCAGCAGTTGACCCACACGCTGCCCGCGCGCAGACGCCGCGCGACGGCGTGGGCGCGCTTGAGATTGGAGGTCCACAATCCGGCGGCGAGGCCGAAGGTGGTGTCGTTGGCGATGGCCAGCGCCTCTTCCTCGTCGCGGAAGGTGAGCGTGGACAGAACCGGCCCGAAAATTTCTTCGCGCGCGATGCGCATGGTGTTGACGACGTTGTCGAATACCGTGGGGGCGATGTAAAAACCGCCACTGTTGTGCAGCACGCGTTCGCCGCCGCACAACAGGCGCGCGCCCTCGTCCTTTCCGATTTCGATGTAGTCGAGGACGCGCTTCATATGGCCTTCCTCGACCATCGCCCCCATCCGCGTCGCGGGATCGAGCGGGTCGCCCGGGTGCATGGCCTGGGCGGTGGCCAGAACCTTTTCCATGAAGGCGTCCTTGATGGTGTCCTGCACCAAGAGGCGCGAGGCCGCGGTGCATACCTCGCCCTGGTTGTAAAATATCCCGATCGCCGCCTGCCGAGCGGCGTTGTCCAGGTCGTCGCAGTCGGCGAAGACGATGTTCGGCGACTTGCCGCCGCATTCCAGCCAAACCCGCTTCATGTTCGACTGTCCGGCGTATTGCAAGAACAGCTTGCCGACCTCGCCCGAGCCGGTGAAGGCGATGCAATCGACGTCGTCGTGCAGACCTAAGGCGCGCCCCGCGGTGGGGCCGAAGCCGGAAACCACGTTGAGGACGCCCTCGGGCAGTCCCGCCTCCATCGCCAGTTCACCGATGCGCAGGGCCGTCAGGGGGGATTGTTCGGCGGGCTTAAGGACGACCGAGTTTCCCCCCGCGAGGGCGGGTCCCAGCTTCCACATCGCCATCAGAAGGGGGAAATTCCAGGGCACCACCGCGCCGACGACGCCGATCGCCTCGCGGGTGACGGCGCCCAGAGCGCCGGGGCCGGTAGGGGCGATTTCGTCGTAAATTTTATCGCACGCCTCGCCGTTCCAGCGGATGGCGTTGGCCGAGGACGGGATATCGACGCTCAGGCTGTCGCCGATCGGCTTGCCCATGTCGATGGTCTCCAAGATCGCCAGTTCTTCGCCATGCTTTTCGATCAAATCGGCGAGACGGATCAAGATTTTTTTACGTTCCTTGGGGGCCATGCGGGACCAGTGGCCGGCATTAAAGGCGCGCCGGGCGGCGGCGACGGCAAGCTCGACGTCGGCGTCGTCCCCTTCGGCGATCTCGGCGATGACTTTTCCGGTTCCGGGGTTGACGCAGGGAAACGTCTTGCCCGAGACGGCGTCCCGGTAGCGCCCGTCGATGAACAATTTCGACGGCAAGGAAAGCGCCTGGGCGCGTTGGCTGTAATCTTCGAAGGTGCGCGGGCTTGACATGATGGCTTCTCCGTTGGGTGCGGCGGTTTTTCGATAACGGCGGCGGATCAGAAAGATGGCGGGGTGGCGGCGCTGACGACGACGCATTCCGCGTCCGACGTGTTGCGAAAGCGGTGTGGCGTCTTGGTGTCGATGTAATAGGCCTCGCCTTCCTCCAGGACGCGGACTTTATGCCCGACGGTGAGTTCGACCTTTCCCTTGATGACGATGCCCGCTTCCTCGCCGTCGGAGGACAGCAGTTTCTCGCCCGAATGCGCGCCTGGGATGTAGGTTTCATGAAGGAAACGCAGGGCGCGGTGTTTGCGCATCGCCCCGACCAGGCGCAACGTCGTGCCGTTGTCGTCGAACGCCACCAGTTCGTCCTCGGCGTAGAACACTTTCTCCTCAACATCTAAATCGAGGGTTAAAAACGTAATCAGCGACATCGAAAACCCGCTAAGGACTTTTTTTAATGAATCGATCGACGGGCTGACCTTGTTTTGCTCGATCAACGAGATGGTGCTGTTGGTCACGCCGGCGAGACGCGCCAATTCTCGTTGGGATAGGTTGTAAATGGAGCGCACCGCCTTGAGGCGTGCGCCGATATCGCTGCTCATGGTCCGGAACCTTCAGGCATGCGTTAGGGCAGAAAGCGGCGAACGGGTTCGCCGGCGGATGTCAAACATTCTACACAACTTACAATTTCGTATTCCATAAAAATGAGATGGTTGAGGGATGAATTTTTGTTTTTTGTAAATTTTATTTATCAATAGGGCGTGGTTATTTTCGTGGCGTCGGCTTCGTCGGGCGCTCCTCGGTCATTTTGTGACCATGATCACTGAAAATAACCGGTTTTGAGACCATGGTGAGCGAAATTACGGGAAGGCCAAAGCATGGATACGAAGATGATGAGAAACCCTTGGCGCGCCACGCCATTCCTTGGGGGCTGTTTGGGGCTTATCCTTGTATTGGCGGCGTGCGCGGCCCCTGGCGACGGGGCGCGGAACGCGGCTTCCCCTCAGGCGCGCGCCATCGCAACGCAACCTTTTGGCGCTTATGGCGCGAGCATCGAACGCTTGCGCCGGGCGCGCGCCGCGCATCCCGAAGATATCGACCTGACGGTGGCGCTTGCGCGCAACCTGCGTTACGCGGGTAAGGCCGATGCCGCGGCCAAGGTGCTGGCCGACGCCCCGGCAAGGTTCGCCAAAAATGGACGATTTTTGGCCGAATTGGGCGCGGTTCGCCTCGCCCGGGGAGATTTTTCTGCAGGTTTGGCGGCGCTCAAAAAGGCCGAGGCGCAAACGCCGGGAGACTGGCGCGTGTTGTCGTCCCTGGGCGTGGCGAACGACCTGATGGGGGCGCACGGTCCCGCCCAGGCGGCGTTCGCCGAGGCGCTTAAGGCGTGTCCCGACAACGCCGCGATTATGAATAATTTGGCGATATCCCAGGCTTTGTCGGGGCGCATGGACGACGCCATCGTAACCTTGCGCCGCGCCTTGGCGTTGGATCGCCACCGCCGCCAAATCGACGCTAATTTAGGCGTATTCCTCGACATCAAGGGGCAATGCCCGAGCTGCGGCGCGGCGCGTCTGAGCACGTTGAGCGCAACATTTTTCGCCCCCTCGCCGACGGCCCTTGGCGAGGATGAGACTTGCCCGCGCAGTTCCGGGAAAACCGACGCGCCATCATCTGAAATCAAGACGGCGCCGTTTGCCCGTCTGATGCAAAAATCGGCGACGCCCTCGGTCAATATTGAGGTTCATTTCCGCTTCGATTCCGCGGTGTTGCAGGGCGGCGCCCAAGGCGTTCTCGACGCCCTGGGACGGACCTTGTTGTTGCCGGCGCTGAAGGACGTCCGCTTTGAAATTGCCGGCCATACCGACGCCGTCGGTTCCGCGTCTTACAATCGGGTGTTGTCCGAATTGCGCGCCGAGGCGGTGAAAAAGTACCTGACCGACCATTTCCAGATCACTCCCGCGCGTTTGGTGACGCGCGGCTTCGGCGAGGCGCGCCTAATCGACCCGCGCCATCCGGACGGCGCGGTCAACCGCCGCGTTCAGGTCACCCGCCTGCCCCGCGCCCAGGATGTTTCTTCGGTGGCGGCGGGGCGATGATATTCGGAAGGAAGACGAGGTCGCGTCTCGCTCAGGCCTGAAAAGTGGCTTCGTAGCATTGGCGCAACTGACCTTTTTGCACCTTGCCCATCGCATTTCGCGGAAGTTCCTCGACGAAAAAGACCGCCTTGGGTTGTTTGAAGCGCGCCAGATGATCTTTTAGTGCGGCCAAGACGGAGGGTTCATCCAGCGGAGCACTTCCGTCGGCGACGATCACGGCGGCGACGGCTTCGCCGAAATCGGGGTGCGCGAGCCCGATCACCGCCGATTCGATCACGCCTGGGATGGCGTCGATCGCCTGCTCGACTTCCTTGGGGTAAACGTTGAAGCCTCCGGAAATGATTAAATCCTTGGCCCGCCCGACGATGGAAATGCGTCCGTCATCGGCGATCGTCGCCATGTCGCCGGTAATGAAAAAACCGTCGGGGCGGAACTCTGCGGCGGTTTTCTCGGGCATTTTCCAATAGCCCTTGAACACGTTGGGTCCCTTGATTTCGAGCACGCCGATTTCACCGGCCTTAAGTGGCGCACCCCGGTCATCCGTGATGCGCGCGGCGACGTCCGGAAGCGGATAACCTACCGTGGCGGGGATGCGATCGCCGTCGAGTGGGTTGGAGGCGATCATTCCCGCCTCGGTCATGCCATAACGCTCCAAGATGCGCCGGCCGGTGCGTTCGGCGAAAGCGTCCGAGGTTTCCGCCAGCAACGGGGCCGAGCCGGAAATGAAAAGACGCATGGCGGCGGTGCTCTCGCGGTTTAGGTTTTTCAGGGCGAGCAGACGGGTGTAGAACGTCGGCACACCCATGATCACAGTGGCGCGGTCCATCAATCCGAGGACGGTTTGGGCGTCGAACTTGGGTAGGAACCACATCGCCGAGCCGTTGAGCAGGGCGCAGTGCACGGCGACGAACAGGCCGTGGACGTGGAAAATCGGTAGGGCGTGGATCAACACATCGCCGGGACGCCAACCCCAGATTTGATGCAACGCCAGGGCGTTCGACGCCAGATTGGCGTGGCTCAACATCGCCCCCTTGGAGCGCCCGGTGGTCCCCGAGGTGTATAAAATCGCGGCGAGGTCGTCGGGTTTGGCGTCGTATATCCAGGGGTCCGGCGCGCAAACATTCGCTTGTTCGCTCAGGTCGCCTGTCCCGTCGGAACCCAAGGTGAGGACATGGACGACCCCGGCCTCTTGGGCGATGGGGCGCAGCGCTTCCAGCTTTCCCGGATCGCAGACCAGAAGGCGGGGCGTGGCGTCGCCCAGGAAATAGGCGACCTCGCTTGGCGTGTAGGCGGTGTTGAGCGGCAGGTAAACCGCACCCGCGCGCAGGCAGGCCAGATACAATACCAGGTTTTGCGGGCTTTTTTCGATCTGTACACAGACCCTCGCCCCCGGTTCGACGCCGATTTTTTTGAGCAGCCCCGCATATCGTGCGGTTTGCGCGTCCAGCCATCCATAGGACAGCGTGGGACCGTCCGGGATCAGCAAGGCGTCGGCGTCGGGGTTTTGCGGAAAGCGGCTGGCGAGCAGTGCGAAAAGGTTGGCGTTCATTCGCAGTTCGAAGTCCTGAAAGTGGGGGGGTCAAATGGCGGGACGCAACATGTCTTCGGGAAGATTGGCGATGAGGTCGTTGAACATGTCGCCCTGGACGGTGAGATGTTTTTGCATCAGTTTTTCGGCGCACGCGTCATCTCCCGAAACAATGGCGTCCAGGATTTCGGCGTGTTCGCCGAACGAGGCGTGCAGGCGGTTGTGTTGGCGCAGTTGCAGACGGCGATATGGCGCCAAACGATTGCGTAAGGCCCGGGTTTGATCCGCCAGATAGCCGTTGTGCGCACCGCCGTAGATCGTTTCGTGAAAGCGGACGTTGGCGGCGTAATACTCGTCGGGGGCGCCTTGGTGGGCGAGGCGGGCGCAGGTGTCGTGAATTTCGCGAAGATCTCGGCGTTCTTGCGGCGTGAGGCGGCGCGCGGCGAGGCCCGCGCACAGGCCTTCCAAACCGGCCATGGTTTCGAACATTTCCATCAGCTGACGAATGCCGATAGTCGCAACCAGCGCGCCGCGATTGGGGCGCAGTTCGACCAAGCCGATCGAGGCCAGTTGGCGCAAGGCCTCGCGCACCGGCGTGCGCGACACGCCGAAGCGCACCGTTAGCGACATTTCATCCAGCCGTGTTCCCGGGCGTAATGCGCCGGTGATGATCTCTTGCTCCAATTGTGCGCGTAGAACTTGAGCGCGGATTTTTGCGCCTGACACAGAGCGTCCTCCCTACCGTCCAGCCTTCCTTCGTTCCCGGATCGTCCTGTCGCTATCCTCGGGGTCCGGGTTTTCGTTCCGGTCCCTTAATACTTTCGGTGATACCCCGGCGACCGTGTCGGTCCAGTATTGCGATCTGTGGAAAAAAGCGCAAACGACAACCGTGGGGCGCCCCAGCGTGGCGCGCCCCAACACAGGGCTAGGTTAGCGCCATCAAAAAGAATAAGGGAAGAGTTTTTTGTATACAATTTGGTTTGACAGGTATTCAACCGAGCCATAAATTGTTCCCGACGCCTGGGGAGGCTGTCAACATCAAGATGTCGTCTAAAGACATCATGAAAATGATACAAGGTGTGGGAGAACATCAATGACCCTATTTTTGAAGACCGCGGTGGGAACCGCGGCGATTGTCGTATCCATGGGGCTGGCGTCCGCCGGTTTTTTCGCGCCGACCGCCGGTGCGACGACGCTCAAAGCGTCCCATCAGTGGAACACCTCCGACGTGCGCCATAAAATGATGCAGATCATCGCCGATGATGTCGCCAAGGCGAACGTCGATCTGAAAATCAAAATTTACCCGTCGAAGTCCCTATACAAGCCGAAAGAACAATGGACGCCGTTGACGCGCGGCCAGCTTGACCTGACGGCCTTTCCGCTGGCTTACGCCGCGGGGCAACATCCCGAATTCGACGCCACGTTGATGCCGGGGTTGGTCAAGAACCACGAGCATGCGCGCCGGTTGAACAATTCAAAATTCATGGCGGACATCAAAAAAATCATCAACAAATCCGGCGTGATGGTGATTGCCGATACGTGGCTTGCGGGTGGGTTCGCCTCGCGCAAGCAGTGCATTCGCGGTCCCGAAACCATGAAGGGGCTGGTGACCCGCGCCGCCGGTAAGGCTTTCGAGCAAATGCTGGTCGGGGCCGGGGCGTCGATCGCTTCGATGCCCAGTTCCGAAATATACACCGCCATGCAGACCGGCGTGTTGGATGCGGCGAACACCAGTTCGGGCAGTTTCGTTTCTTACCGCATCTACGAACAGGCCAAGTGCATGACGGCCCCCGGCGATCAGGCCCTGTGGTTTATGTACGAACCTATTTTGATGTCCACCAAGTCGTTCAACAAACTGAACAAGGCCCAGCAAAAAGCCATTCTCGCCGCCGGAAAGAAAGCCGAGGCCTTCTTCTTCGACGCCGCCAAGGGCCTCGACGACAAGATGGTCAAGGTGTTCAAGAAAGCCGGGGTCAAGGTGATCACCATGACCAAGGCCGAAGCCGACGCCTGGCGCGCCATCGCCAAGAAAACGTCTTACGCCGAATTCGAGAAAAAAGTTCCGGGCGGTAAGAAGTTGATCGAGGAAGCCCTCGCCGTTCAGTAACGCCGTATCGTCGGCGCCCTTTCCGGGACCACCAGCCATGGTTATGATCACCCCTCTCCTGTGTGGGTGGTGGTTCCGGTTCGTCTTCTGAGTTCCGGCCCGTATCCGGTCCTGTTTCGGGACCGTTTTTTCGATTTTTCAGCGCGACACTCAAAGTTAAGGTTCCCCGAGGTGGATATTTTCATTCGTTCGATTCGCGCCATGTCCACGGCTTGTGGCGTTTTCGCTTCCTTGCTGGTCGCCTCGGCGATTCTGGTCGTCTGCCAGATGGTGGTTTGGCGGTATTTCCTCAACGCATCGACAGTGTGGCAAACCGACTACATCACGTTTTCCCTGGTTGGGGCGGCCCTGATCGGCAGCCCGTACGTCCTGTTGATCAAAGGCCACGTCAATGTCGAATTGCTGCCCCATTACCTTGGCCACCGCGCCCGTGTCGTTCTGGCGTTGCTGGCGTGCTTGGGCGGGTTGACGTTTTCGTTGGTTTTGGCGTGGAGCGGCGGCAATCTTTTCCTCGAAGCCTGGGAGGGGGGGTGGCGCACCGAAACGGTGTGGGAGCTTCCGTTATGGATTCCCTATCTCGCCATGCCCGTCGGCATCGGCCTAATGGCGCTGCAATATGTCGCGGATATCCTGGCCTTGCTTAGCGGGAGGGAGATGCCTTTCGCGATGGCGGCCCATAGCGCGTTGGAGGGTGAGTAACCGTGGATCCTTTAATCATCGGATTGCTGGTGGCCGTGGCGACGATCCTTGTTTTGGCCTCGGGGATCCCGGTAGCCTTCGGTCTTGGCCTGGTCGCGGTAGCGTTCATGGTCGCCTTTGACGGTCTGGATTCCCTGTCCGGCGTCGCCGATGTGTTTTTCGCCGGTCTCAACGAATTTTCTCTGGTTTCGATCCCGATGTTTATCGTGATGGGCGCGGCGGTGGCCTCGTCGCCGGCGGGCAAGGACCTATACGAGGCCCTCGATCGCTGGCTGCACCGCGTTCCGGGTGGGCTGATCATATCCAACCTGGGGGCGTGCGCCGTGTTCGCGGCGCTCAGCGGCTCGTCGCCCGCGACCTGCGCCGCGATCGGAAAGATGGGGATACCCGAAATGCGCAAGCGGGGATATCCCGACGGCTTGGCGACGGGGTCGATCGCCGCGGGGGGGACTTTGGGAATTCTTATCCCGCCGTCGATCACCATGATCGTTTACGGCATCGCCACCGAAACGTCGATCGGACGGCTATTTTTGGCGGGCCTTTTGCCGGGGCTGATGTTGACCGGGTTGTTCATGGGCTGGTCGTTGTACACGGCGTGGCGGCAGGGGTATGATTTTTTCGACGAGAACAATCGGGTGAGCTGGCGCGAACGCTTTCAGATTCTGCCACGGGTGTTGCCCTTCCTTACGATCATTGTCGGCGTCCTGTACGTGCTCTATGGCGGCGTCGCGACGCCGTCCGAGGCGGCGGGCGTCGGCGCTATGCTGTGCCTGGTTTTGGTCGCGATCATCTACAAAATTTGGAGCCCGCGCCGATTGTGGACGATCGTCTCCGACTCGATGCGCGAGAGCGTGATGATCCTGATGATCATCGGCGCGTCGGCGCTGTTCAGCTTTACCCTGTCGTCGCTGTCGGTGACTCAGTCGGTCGCCGAAACCATTGCGTTGTTGTCGGTCAACAAATGGATGTTGCTGGCGGCGGTCAATCTGTTCTTGCTGGTCGCCGGATTTTTCTTGCCGCCGGTCGCCGTCATTTTGATGACCGCGCCGATTTTGTTGCCGATTATCGTCCATGCCGGGTTCGATCCATATTGGTTCGCGGTGGTCTTCACGATCAACATGGAAATCGGCCTGATCACGCCCCCGGTGGGACTTAACCTTTATGTCATCAACGGTATTGTTCCCGACGTTTCGCTACCGACGGTGCTGAAAGGGGCGCTGCCGTTCATGTTGTGCATGGTTCTGGCGATCGTCATCTTGTGCTTTTTCCCTCAAATCGTAACTTGGCTGCCCAATACCTTGATGGGCGGCGCGCTTTAGGTCCCGACCCTGGCGATGTCCAGAAGGTCGCTGCGCCTGTCGCTATGCCGACGGTTCCCATTCGCTCCGCTCCGTGCGATAACCTCTCGTTGGGGGAACGTCGCGGATGCGTGAATTGAGGGAAGTGATGCACGGATTGTCAAGAGTCAAGCCGTTTGCGCCGGCGCTGCTGGCGACGCTGGTGCTGACCGGTATCGACGCCATGACCCCGCCTGCGGCGGCGCTGATCGTCGCGGCGCTGATCATGGGCTATTTCTTGCGCCCGTCGCCGCGCGTGAAGCGTGAGAGCAAGGACAGTAAAACCGAAATCCACCGCAACGAAGCGGAAATGACGATTTTAGACATTCTTCCCGATCCGGTGGTTTTGGTCGATAGCCGTCGTACCGTCTTGGCGGCGACCAAGGCGGCGAAGGATATGATCGGCCCCGCAATGGTGGGACGCGACCTTTCCCAATCGTTGCGTCAACCGCAATTATTGTCGGCGGTGTCGCAATCCTTTCAAAGCGGGGATGCCCAACACCTGGAAACGCAATTTTCAGGATCTTTGGCGCGCACGTTCGATGTTCACGTCCTCGCCCTTAACCATGAAGACCCCGCACGCCGCCGCGCCATGTTGGTTTTTCACGACGTCACCGAACGATTGAAGCTAGAGGGCATGCAATCGGACTTCGTGGCCAACGTCAGTCATGAACTGCGCACGCCGCTGAGTGCGCTGACGGGGTTTATTGAAACTTTGCGAGGCCCCGCCAGGGACGACGCCGAGGCGCGTGCGCGGTTTCTGTCGATCATGGAAATGGAAGCCTGGCGGATGGCTCGTCTGGTCGATGATCTGCTCTCGCTTTCGCGTGTCGAGGTCAACGAGCATGTCCGCCCGCAGGGACGCGTAAACCTGACGGAGCTGCTTAAAACGGTTATCGCCACCTTGGCGCAGACGGCTCAGGAACGGGGCAACAAAATTGTCCTTCGCGAAGGCGCCAACCTTCCCGACGTCACCGGAGATGAAGATCAACTGGTTGAAGTTTTTAACAATTTGCTGTCCAACGCGCTGAAGTATGGCGCGGAAAACACCACCGTCGAAGTGCGCCTCGACGCCGTCGCGCGTATTGTCGATATCGCGGTTCCCGGCGTTGCGGTTGCAATCCGCAACGCCGGAGAAGGGATCGCGTCCGAGCATATTCCGCGCCTGACCGAGCGCTTCTACCGAATCGACAAAGGGCGCTCACGGGCGATCGGCGGAACCGGACTGGGCTTGGCCATCGTCAAGCATATTGTTAATCGCCATCGCGGCAAATTGACGATCGAAAGCGCCCCCGGCGAGGGCGCGACGTTTACCGTTCAACTGCCCGAATTCAAGACGCCATAGCCGCCTCGACCGACGCCCCAAGGGCGTCATAAAAGTGTAATTTCTTTGACATAAAATAGACCCCGGGGACGCCTAGGGTTTGCGTGTCGAGATAAGGAGGCGGTTCGCGCCGGCCTTTTTGAAGACACATGAATTTTATGAATTCCGCAATGCGCCCCTGCGGAGGCCGGATGTACGTCACGCCGGGGGTGCGATGCGCGGATCGCCGTGGAGAAGGCAATCGGGTGTTTCTCGATCTTCAGCTCCACGGTTGCCGTTTTTTAGGGCGAAACATTCGTTCCATCGTTGTTGAGGGCCTGTGGTTCTTTTCGTTTGTGTCGACAGGACGGTTTCCGTCCGGGTTCAACCGATCGCCGGGAAGGTCCGCCCGGGCGATCGCGGCGTCACTTGTCGGGGTATTAGCGGGTGAGGCGATCGCGAAAAAGGAAGAATTTATCGGCGAACTCCGCGATACTTATCTCATTGTCATTGTCACCCATTTGGCGCAACGTGCGCGCCGGCATTGTCGTTCCCGGAGTCTTTTGCGGGCATGTCGGGGCTTGCTTATGAATGTGCGGTGACGTGTACTGTGCTTTTCAAGGGCGGCGCAGAACGATGGAACTTATTTTGACACCGCCTCCGGCGAACGAACACCGGCCCGTATGGTAGGCCGCTTCGAACGTCCGGCGGCCAAGGAGAAAAACAATGGAAGGCGAACATATCGTCAAGTCGTTTGACGAGGAACTCTCCCACATCAACAATTTGATCGCCGAAATGGGGGGATTTGCGGAAATTCAGCTGGCCCGGGCGGTTGACGCCTTGAAGCGCCGCGACAGCGAATTGGCGGAACAAGTCGTTCGCGACGACCGGCAAATCGACAATCTGGAACAGGCCATCGACGAGGTCACGATCCGCATTTTGGCGCTGCGCAATCCGGTTGCCGACGATTTGCGTTCGGTCACCGCGGCGCTTAAGATCGCCAGCAATTTGGAACGGATCGGCGATTACACCAAGAATATCGCCAAGCGGACGATTACGTTGTCCCATTCTCATCCGATTAGCGGTGTCGCCGCGTCCATCGTGCGGATGTCGGCGTTGGTGCAGGACATGATCAAAAACGTCCTCGACGCCTACGCCAACGGTGACGACGCCAAGGCGACGGATGTGCGCAATCGCGACGAAGAGGTCGATCAGCATCACACCAGTCTTTTCCGCGAGCTTCTGACCTACATGATGGAAGATGCCCGCAATATCACGCCGTGCACCCACCTCCTCTTTATCGCCAAGAACGTGGAACGGATCGGCGATCACGTCACGTCGATCGCCGAACAGGTCCATTTCATGTCCACGGGAACGAAGTTCCCCACCGAGCGAACGAAAAAGGATGAGGCGAGCGCAACGGTGGTAAATCCGCGGTAGGAAAGGTTCGAAAACGATGACGCCCCTGATTTTGATTGCCGAGGATGAACCGGCCCAGGTCGAGGTTCTGCGTTACAACCTCGAAAGTGAGGGTTATCGAGTGGTTACGGCGGTTAATGGCGAGGAAGCCTTGCTGGTGGTCGAGGAAGAAGGCCCGGATCTGGTTCTGCTCGATTGGATGATGCCGGAATTGTCCGGGATCGAGGTCTGCCGCCGTCTGCGCGAACGTACCCAGACCAAGCGTCTGCCGGTCATCATGCTGACCGCGCGCGGCGAGGAATCAGACCGGGTGCGCGGTCTGGACAGTGGGGCGGACGATTACCTGGTGAAACCGTTTTCGCCCGGCGAGTTGATCGCCCGGGTCCGCGCGGTGATGCGCCGCACCCGTCCGGGGTTGGACGAGGAGCACATTTCCTATGGCGGCATCACCATGGACCTTGCCGCCCATAAGGTGACCCGAGACGGTCGCGCCGTTCATCTGGGACCAACCGAATTTCGTCTATTACGTATCTTGATGGAACGGCCGGGCCGGGTGTTTTCCCGCGAATCCCTGCTCGACATGGCGTGGGGGCGCGATATTTATGTCGAGGCGCGTACCGTCGATGTCCACATTCGCCGTTTGCGCAAGGCGCTTAATGAAAACGACGACACGGACATCATCCGCACCGTTCGCGGGGCGGGTTACGCCATCGACAGCGAGCACGGCGCCGGGTAGGGGCCTCGACGAGGGGCGGCGTTCACGTCGCAGTGCCGTCAAGTTTCGATTTGGGTGCGCAAGGTGTCGCGGGCGCCGTTCAGGAACAGGCGGATCATCCGTTCGATGATCGGCTCGACATCTCCGGGCACCGCCATGGTGTAGACCCATTTGCGCACCGCCATGTAGAAAAAACTGCCGTGCAGTTCCCAGCCGATTTCCATTTCCTCGTCGGTAATCGGAATTTCGCAGGCGGGAGGAAGTCCGGCGAACAGGCGCAGTTCCTCGCAAACGGGAAGAATCCACTTATCGCGGACGATTTCGATGTATCGTCCATTGATATCGACGCCCTTTAACCCGGCGAAGACGAGAATGCGCACCCATTCGTAATTGAAAGTGGCGCGGTAATATTCCTTGTAAAAGGTGATTAGACGATCTTCCAAGGTGCGCTTGCGCTGACGAATGAGGGTTTCCCATTTGGGGTCCCAGCGGGCGATGAAAAGCTCCTGGTAAACCCGCTCGATCAAGGTCTCCTTGCTGTCGAAGTAGCGATACAAAAGCGGCTGGGTAATGCCTAGCCGTTTCGCCAGATCCCGAGTTTTTCCCTCGAAACCGACTTCGGCAAAAAACCGTATGGCGCCGTCGATGATTTGTTTTTCTCTTTCTTCGCGGGAAAGCCGGGTTCTTTTTGTCGGGGGGCGAGGTTCCGGGGAAGGCTCCCGCCGCTGTTGACCGCTTTGTGCGTGCATGGTCTCCTGCGCCCTATTGTTTTTAACCCATTGACCGCAGCGGAGCGTCTTTCTCGTACGGACTTTCGATCCATCATTTCATGGGGCCATCATTTCACGGGGGAGGAAAAAATCAACCCCTTGTCTCGGCGCAGATCGTTTCTTCCTTGCCCAGGCCTACTGGATCGGGCCGACGTTTCGCCCTCGCAAACGATTGGGCCGACCGCGATCTCTCTTTTCGTTGCGGTTTGATTTTTTCACACATTTGCGTCCAAGGGTATCGGACTCAAATGTTAAACGCAAACCACTAGTGGATCGACTCCGACGTTTCGCTCTCGCGAACCATCGGGCCGACCACTATCTATCTTTTTGTTGCAGTTTGATTTCTTCACACATTTGTGTCCAATTGCATCGGACTCAAATGTTAAACTCAAACCACTAGGGACGAGGACCCTGACGGCGATAGGCGGCGATCTGACGGGTCAGGGCGCTGTCGATAATATTCGGCGCGAGGCGCTGCACACAAACGTAAAACCGCTCGGCGCCCATGGGGTAGGCCGTCCGGCGGTGGCGCGCGATGGCCCTGACGGCCCCCTGGGCGACTTTTTCCGGCGTGTCGAGGCGCATTCGGAAAGGTTCGATCAGGTGTTTGAAAGTGCTGCTCGCCGCCGTTTTTGCAGCCCGTGGCGCAATGTAGGTGACGAAAATATCGTCATCCGCCAGTTCCCGGCGTAGGGCGTCGGATAATCCGCGCACGGCGAATTTACTCGCTGAATAAGCGGCGAACAGGGGAAAGGCGATGTCGCCGAATACCGAGCCGACGTTGGCCACCATCCCCGGCCTCGCGCGCCGTAAAAGAGGGAGGCAATCTCTACTCAGCGCCATTGGGGCCATGATGTTGACGCGGCAGATCCGTTCAATTTGCGTGTCGCTCAGGGTGTCGATGGGACCGGCGGCGACCACGCCGGCGTTGTTGATCAGGATGTCCAGGATATCCGAGCGGGCCTCGACCGCGTGCACGATCGCCGCGCGCCCCTCGGCCGTGGTGACGTCCGAAACAACCATGGCGGCGGCCTCCGGCCTGGCTAGAAGCGCGTGGGTTTGCTCCAATCCCTGGGCGTTGATGTCGGCCAGGGTCAAGTACGCTCCGCGCCGTGACAGTTCACACGCCATGGCCTGACCGATACCGGAACCGGCCCCGGTCAGGACGATATTTGCGCCGTCGATATTCATAACGCCACCTGCTTGAGATTGGCGTCGAGGGAAAGGGTGCGGAAAATGTCACCGAACAAAATGTAAAAATCCCTTGCCGCCTGGACAATGACGCCTTGTGTTTGAGGATCGTCGATGGTGTCGAGGAGGGTCTCGAAGAAGGCGACGTGTTCGGTGTCGAGCGCGCCGTGGGACGTTAGATAGGAAAAGGCGTCGGGTGGAGACCCCTGGAAATCGGCGGCAATTGCCTGGGCCACGCTTTGCGCCACGTTTTGCGCCAGGGCGACGGACATTCCTTCGAGGACGTGAACCATGCCCAACAGGGCGTAAGGACTGATTTCATCGATGGCGAAGCGGGCGTAGGCGACCATCACCCGGCAGGCCAGCCCACCGTGCCCCCGGCGCACGGCCTGTTCATCCCGTCCCAGGGCGCGGATGTCGTTCAATATCCATTCTTGGTGACCGCGTTCGTCCTCAATATAATGGGCGAGGGCCTTTTTATATATTGTGTCCGCGGGACCGCAGCGCCCGGCGGCCTGCTTCAAGAGCGGCACCGTGAACCGCACGTGGTGATAGGCCTCGGCGAGATACTTGGCGTAAAGCGCCGCCGGCGCGCCAAACTGTGCTGTGTGACGGATAAGAGGGATCGACAGGAAGGCGGCGCGCGCGCCGCCGGTTTCGGCGCTTAGGGTATGGAAAAAAGACATTGGAGCACGTTCCTCATAAAGCCATGTGGCTGTGGGCGATGAAAAGAGCGGCCGCGTTATGGGCGATGGCGGTGCGTATAGGCTGTCCCGTCGCGCTCAGCCAACCTTGGGCGATGGCGGTTTGTCGATCGACGAGACGGCAGTGAACGGGCCATGCGTAGTGGGGAATATCCGCGAGCGTGCGGTGAACCGCATGGCGTAGTTCTTCCGCCGTCATGACGGCGAGCGCGACCCTGCCGCCGGGCGCGGCGACCAGAAGAGCGCCCGGCGCGCCGTCGCCGGACAGGCACAGGATGGCGGTTTCAATTCTAGTGTCGGTCAGGATCGCCGCCTCGATCCATTCCGGGGTGATGTTGCGTCCCCCGGAGGTGCTTAAGACGGTGTCCTTGCGCCCCTCGACGTAGAGAAACCCATCATCGTCGAAATGCCCCAGGTCGCCGGTGGCGATGCGCCCCTCGGCGCCGGGACGATGTAGATAGCCTTCCATGACGGTGGGGCCCTCGACGGTAATTTCGCCGTCCTCGATGGTCACGTCGAGTCCTTCAAGAGGGCGTCCGACGCTCCCCTCACGCCGCGCGCCGGGGCGGTTGACGCAGACCACGGCGCAACATTCGGAAAGTCCATAACCTTCGTAAACCGGAAGACCGGCCGCCCATGCCGCGCGGCTGAGTCGATTGGGGACCGGAGCGCCGCCGACGGCGATGAAGTTCAGGCTTTCGGGCGCGCGCCTGACGTCGTGTTGAAGGGCGGCGACCCACGCCTGCAGAATTTGCGGGATCAGCACCGTCGTGGTCGGGCGAAAGGCTTCGCTTTCCGCAATGATCGCCGACGAATTTCCTTGGGCGCACTGCTGCGCCACCGTTCCTGCGATGTGGACACGCGCGCCGACCGTCAACGGGGCGTAAATTCCGGCGATTTGCTCCAACAGCAAGGCGAACGGCAGTACCGACAGATAGCGTGCGCTCTGCGTGCTCGCGGTGGCTCCAATCAGGGCTTGGACGCTAACGGCGATCTGTTCGGGGCCGAGGATGACCCCTTTGGGCGTGCCGGTGGTGCCCGATGTGTAAATCAGCCGTCGCGATCGCGCGATCGCACGCCGATCGACGACGAAAGGGGCGCGTGTCGGCCCGGCTATCCGAGTTTGGAGACTGGAGCCTTCCACCAGCGCGTTCGCCAAGTCGCTTAGCGGGGCGTCGTGTAAAATTCGCCCAACCCCGGCGTCGGCGATGATATGGCGCAGTTGTCCCGGAGAGAAAAAAGGCGGCAGTGCGACCAAGGTCTTTCCCGACAGACTCACGGCGAGATCGGCGACGATCCACGCGACGGTATTGGTCATCAGGACGCCCAAAACCGGCGGAGCGTCCGCGAGGGCGTTGGCGAGGCCTTGGACCCGCCGGCCCAATTCGGCGTAGGTCAGCGCGTCGCCGAGATGGTCGGTGACGGCGACGGCGTCGGGGCGGGTGCGGATATGCTCGGCGAGGGCGTCGAAAGCGTTATGCAAGGGCGGAATCTTTCAGCAAAGGGGGAGTACGCTCATCTCTTGCGGGAATGCCACGCATCGCGACCATCGAATCGTGAATGGCGACGACATGAGGATTGGTGGCGTAGTACGTTCCCCAGGCGTCGGGATTGTCCATGCGCTCGGGCAATGCCGGCCCGAGATCCAGGGTTAGAATTCCGGCTCGTCGAAGCGCGGCGCGCAAGCGTTCTCCGGCGGTAAAAAAGGCCCACTGGATCGATCGTTGGCGGCACAAATGAATGACGTAGGCGATCAGAATTTGGGAACTTCTCGGTTTCATTCCGGCAAGATTGGTGACCTCGGCGATGTGCTCGCGCCGGACGGGGGCGTTCCACAACGGTCTCAGCAGCGTTTCGATCGGCTGGTCGAGGTAGCGTTCGGAAAAAAAACCGTCGGTGGCGAAACGAATTCCGGCGACGCACGATATACCGCCCAAAGTTTCTCCATGCCAAGTTTCCCTGTTCCAAGTTTCCCGATGAATATCGCCGCGCCCAGGCCTAAGGGCGACCAGGGTGGGGGCGAATTCGCCGACCGACGCGCCGTATTGGCGGGCAAATGCGGCGCGCACGGTTTCCTCGGCCTGACCGCGGTCGGGGTCGGTTTGTTCGATGATGGTGAATGTCATGAAAAACCTCGATAATCCTGATGGCCGATCCGGCGATTGTGGGGTTAACGTAGGGCGTAAACGATGTCCGAGCCGTCAGATCCCTTGAATCGCACCTTTACCAGCGTCTGTGCGCCGTCGTACCAAAGATCGCGTTCGAGGTCGCCCTTTAGCCGGTAGTGATGGGCTGCGACATCGTGGTGGCGCACGCTAAGCCGGTCGGCGCCCAAGTCCGTCACCCGGATGTGCATCACATGGCCGTCCAGGGTATTGATCAATTGCGTCCGGCGGACGATATCCTCGCGCCATAGGCTCGCGGGCAGGGTGTCGAGAGGGACGCCATAGGCAATTTCCTTGCCTTTTACGGTGGCGTGCTCGGCGATGTCTTGCGGGGTCGCGTGGGCGCTGAGGCTTTTATTGACGCCATCGTCGTTCGTGTTCGAGGTCAGGGCGATCAAACGTCCGTCGCGCCAGCGTTCTTCGGCGACGTGGGTAAAGTGGTATACGGTGAGAAAAACAACCTTAACCCGTATTTTTGTCGTGATTTTTACCGTTTGCCCTCCGTCGGGGCCGGAAATGTCGATGACGTGACTGCCGATCGGGGCGCCGTTGCGTAGGACGGTGTAATCCAGGGTATCCGCCACGGCAACCGAAGTAAATCCCATTGTAAATAAAGGTAATATAAAAACAAAGGGTAATGCCATGAAGTACTTGCAAGTACGCACTATTTATCACCATATACTGAACAATATCATATTAAATTTAATTTAAACGGCTAAGTCTGAACCCGTCCTGAATATTTGGCGGTGTTGAGAAAGAGGAACGGGGAAGGAATAATGCGTTGCTATGAGGGCGAAGCCCGCGGATGAACGCGGGCGCGTCGGCGCCGAAAGGCTTCAGATTAAGAGGTCTTGACCCTAGGTCCTGACCCTAAACCCGCGCGTTGGTCTTGCGGACGAACAGGCGATAAAGGATTTCCACGCCTACGGCGAGGGCGATCATGGCGGCCAGAATCCCTAATTTCGATGGTGTGGTGGTGGCAGTCCGCCAAATGAGACTGGCCAGGGCGGCCAGGCACGACGCCCCGCCCAGGGCGCTGATCCACCGCCGCCCACCGGTTTTTTCCGCCAAAATAAATCCGGCGGCATTGACGATGGCGAAAATCAGCAGGAAACCCGTGCTTCCCATTGTCGAGATACTTTGAATGTCGAAAAAATTGGCGGTCAGGAGGGTCGCGCCGCAGGTTATGAGCAGGCCTTCGACGGGGCGGCTCCAGACTTTGCGTTCCAGGAACCGGGGCAATTCGCCGTCCTTGGCGATGACATACGACAGGCGCGCCGCGCCGTAGAGGGTTGCGTTGATCGCCGATACCGTCGATAGCAGGGCGGCGATCGTGATCACCATATAGCCGCTTTCTCCGAGAAAAGGCTGCGCCGCCGCGGCCAGGGCAAAATCGCGTGCGGCGATGATCTGGGGAATTGTCAAATTGCCCACGGCGACGGCGCTGACCGCAATATAAAGCACGATGACGAAACCGACCGCGGCATAAAAAGCGCGCGGCAAGGTGCGTACGGGGTCGCGGACGTCTCGGGCGGTGTTGGCGATCAACTCGAAACCTTCGTAGGCGACGAAAATGAGCATGCCGCCCGCCGCCAAGGGCAACGGGGCCGCCCATTGCGACGGGGCGAGTCGGGACGGGTCGATGCTTAGCGCGCCGATAAGAACGAAAACGAGCAAAATAGAGATTTTGATCACGACGATGACGTCTTCGGCTTCGCCGACAATTTTAACCGCCCCCATGTTCAAGGCGGTCATCGTGAGAACGGCGAGGCTGATGTAGGCATGAAGCCAGAAGACCTGTTGGCTTGCGGGCATGAGTTGGGCCGCGTAACTGCCAAAGGCATGGGCGTAAAGCGACAACATGATAATATAGCTCAGCCAAAGCAAAATGTTGGCCGATCCGCTAAACAGGCCGGGACCAAAGGCTTTGTCGATATAGGAGACTGTTCCTCCCTCGCTGGGGAAAGTTACCGACAGCTTGACGTAGGAGTAGGCGCTGAGCAGGGCGACGCCTCCGGCAAGGGCGAAGGCAAGCGGGGCCCCGGCGCGGGTAACTTGTACCGATAACCCCAATACGGCGAAAATTCCACCGCCGACCATGCCGCCGACGCCAATGGCGGTGGCGCTCCAAAAGCCGATTTTATCCGTCTTGCGCGCCATGTCGCCGTCTCATGAGGGTGTCGCCATGCGGTGAATTTCTCGCACCGTGTCCCAGACACTGTGCACCATGGTTCACTTTACACCATGGTTTCACCACATAGAAAGCGCGCCGGAATATTCGTCCGTGGACCGCGCCGTTTTCCTTTGTGCGTCGCGCCCGTCGCCACGAGGTTAGGCAAGCCCGTTTATGGCCGGCCGGAGCAAGAGGGAGAATAAATTTTTGAATTTACAAAAGATAATTGAAAAACAATCTCGCGCGGCGTGTAAAAAGAAAAAACGAACAAAGAGATCGACCGGAGCGGAACGGGGCGTTGCGCTTGATCGTTTCCTCTGGCATGAAACGACGATAAGGGATGGAGACTCGATTCTTGCGCGGGGCGTGTCGGAACCGCACACACCGCGAATAAGGGAGAAAATAATTAGATGATCAACACGATGATGGCCGATCCGACATTTATGCTGTCTTTTGCGTTGGGGTTATTGGCGACCGGAGGGATCGCCGGCGTGCTCGCGGGGTTGTTGGGTGTCGGGGGGGGGATCGTCATCGTTCCCGTCTTGTTTAATTTGTTTCCCTATTTAGGGATCGACGAAGCGGTGCGCATGCATCTGGCAGTGGGCACCTCGCTGGCGACGATCATCCCTACCTCGATCATGTCGATGCGCGCCCATTACCGCCGTGGCGGCGTCGATATGGCGTTGCTTAAAAGCTGGGGCGTCGCCATCGCCGTCGGTGTGGTGGTGGGCGCCATCGTGGGGGGGGTCGCCAAAGGTAGCGTGCTGACGGGAGTTTTTGCCGTCGTGGCGATTCTGGTCTCGCTCAACATGGCTTTTCGCAAGGAAGGTATGCATATCGCCGAGCGTTTGCCCGGAGGTATCGTGCGCCACTTCATCGGATTTATCATCGGCGGTTTTTCGGTGATGATGGGCATCGGCGGGGGGACGCTCACGGTCCCTATCCTCAGCGCCTTCAGCTATCCTATTCGCCGCGCCGTCGGCACGGCGTCCGCGATCGGCTTGATCGTCAGCATTCCGGGCACGATTGGTTTTATCCTCGGCGGTCTGGGCGCTTCCGACCTGCCGCCGTTCAGCATCGGTTACGCCAATTTAATCGGGTTCGCTTTGATCGTTCCGGCAACCATGGTGACGGCGCCCCTGGGCGCTAAAATCGCCCACAACATACACCCCCTCTGGTTGCGACGCGCTTTTGCGTTGTTCCTATTTTTAACGTCCTTGCGGATGTTCGCCTCCTTGGTGCGCTGAACGCGCGCCAAGGAGGCGAAGGGTGGTCGTTCCGCCTCTATTTTTTCGGGGGTCGGCATCCCTCTTTCCGTCGGACTATTCGTCTCGGTCTTCGTTTGCGGCGGAATTTTTTTGGGAATTTTTGGGCGCATCGTCCCGCGTCGCTCCGGCGGACGGGGATGGGGGCTTGAATACGCGCTCTGTGGGGAGGCGAATGGTGACCGTGCTGCCGCGCCCGATCTCGCTTTCGATGATCAATTCACCACCGTGAATTTCAATCAACTGTTTGGTGATCGGTAGGCCCAGTCCGGTTCCTTGAAAACGTCGGGTAAAGGCGCGTTGTTCGGCATGACCGAAGGGTTGCAGGGCGATTTTGATGTCGTCGGCGGTCATCCCTATGCCGGTGTCGCGAACTTCCAGAATAAACCCCGCTTCGCATCGGGTGGCGATGGTGACGCTGCCGCCGGGGGAAAATTTGATGGCGTTGGACAACAGGTTGAGGATGCATTGCTTGAGGCGTATCGGATCGCCTATGAGGAAGCAGCTCCGATCGATGTTGAGCTTCAGCTTGACTCCGTTTTCCTTGGCCATGCGATGGACCATGAACAGGGCGTCCTCGATCAAGAGGGGAACATCGACCTCCTTTTCAGAAAGTTCTATTTTTCCCGTTTCCACCTTGGCCATATCGAGAATGTCATCGATGACGCCACCCAGATGCACGGCGCTGGAATGAATGTTTTTGACGTATTCCTTGTACTGTGCGGGGAGGGCGCCGAACATCTCCAATTCCATCATTTCCGCGAATCCGTTGATGGAATTAAGCGGGGTGCGCAGTTCATGGTTCATATTGGCGAGGAACACGGATTTGGCATGGTTGGCGTGTTCGGCGTTATCCTTGGCTTGACGCAAGACCTGATCGTGGGTTTGCAAGCGCTCCGCCATGGAATCGAAGGCGTGGGCGAGCGCGCCCAACTCTCCCTGGCTGTAGGGGACGTGGGCGCGGGCCGAAAAATCACCCTGCGCCAGGTGCTGGGCCATGGCCGCCAACCGTTCGATCCAGCGTCCGAAAATGAGGTGAAATTGGACCCATCCAAGCAAGACGCTCAAGACGATGACGGAAAAAACCACAATAACGTGTTCCCATGTCGTCTTTTCGATTCCGGCCAGGACGACGGACTTGGGGATGTCGGTGGTGATGAAAACGCCCCCGGGGACATTGCGCACCTCACGAAAGCCGACCAACATCTCCCCCATTTTCGGATCGTTATAGCGTGCGTATTGCGCTCCGGTTTCCGTGATCACGGATTTGAAGAGAGGGGTTTGGGCGATCGAGACGCCGATCTTAAGGTGGCCGCTGGGGTAGGAGGCGTAGACGACGCCCTTGCGGTCGAAGACGGTCACGCTGGCCTTGTCGGGGATCGACAGATCGGTAAGGTAGGCGCTCAGCCAGTTCAAGTTCAATCCGCTGTTGACCGTGCCGGTGACCTGTCCCTCGGCGGAAAATATGGGTTGCGAAAAGACAATCACCGGCTTTCCCGTAAGACGGCCGATGCGATACCCGCTAAGAGAAAAAACCCCTTTGTCGAACGCATCGACAATATTGATTCCCTTTGAGGCGTCCACCGGTTTGTCCATCGGCGTCGAACTGCACACGATATGTCCCGTGGAATCGACTTTGGAAAAATTGGTGTATTGGGTAAATCGAGCCCCGACATTGGTCAGGATTTTCGAGCACGCCGCGGTGTCATGGCCACGAATTTGCGGAATTTGACTGAGGGCGACGAG
This sequence comes from Varunaivibrio sulfuroxidans, assembly GCF_029318635.1. Classification (NCBI taxonomy): domain Bacteria; kingdom Pseudomonadati; phylum Pseudomonadota; class Alphaproteobacteria; order Rhodospirillales; family Magnetovibrionaceae; genus Varunaivibrio; species Varunaivibrio sulfuroxidans. The sequence goes on from NZ_CP119676.1 coordinate 2,701,656, forward strand.
GACTTCGCGCGCGGAATTGAACAGCGAGAGGTGTTCCTTGGCGACCAAAGAGGAGATACTTTCCACGTCGGCGCGGATTTTTTCCAACTGCTCTTGGCGGTGGACATAGACCTGATAAAACATATCCACGATCAAGGGCGTCAAAATCAGCACGATCATCATGAAGAAACGTGTGCTTGTTTTGCGCCATATCGAGCCGATTTTCTCCATAATTTATCCAGAAATCGAGATTGAAAAAACGATGGTGAGCGTGAGGGTTTCCTTTCATTAGAGTAATGTATTAGCACGATATTCCGCCGGGACATAGGGTCTGCCCATGGCGGAATTTTTAATTTTGCAACTCTACGCCTAGGCGGTTTTATCGCCAACGGAAATTCGTGTCCGGAAATCTTGCGCCGGAGCGCCGACACGAAAGGCCGGCTTGGGATACGGTACGTAGACGGGAAATGGGAATACGCAGGAAGGATGGTGCCGGCTGCAGGATTTGAACCCGCGACCCCCTGATTACAAATCAGGTGCTCTACCAACTGAGCTAAGCCGGCCCTAGGGGTTTGACTGAGACAAAAGAATCCGCCGACAGGCGGGTCGTTTTGTTGAAGAAAATCAAACCCTATCAAAAAGACAACCGCATGAAGCGACCCGACGTTTCGGGATCGAAAAGCCGGAGTCAATCCACGAGCGACGTCACCGTGGCGCGCGCCTTTATAAGGCCGGAGCGCGGCCCCGGTCAACGTCTGCATCTATCGCGCATGGAAAAGATTTCGAGGCGCGCTCGGTCGCGATTCGGTTACGTGCGGCGGGTTCTGGCGAATTCGTACAAGGCGATCGCCGCGGCATTGGAAAGGTTCAGACTTTCGATCGCATCGCTCATCGGAATTTTGGCGACGAGATCGCAGGTCTCCAGGGTCAAGCGGCGCAGCCCCTGCCCCTCGGCGCCGAGAACAAGGGCGATGTCGCCGCCTTCGAGGACGCCGTCGGTAAGCATCTTGTCGGTGTGCCCGTCGAGACCGACGCACCAAAAACCCGCCCCTTTCAAATAGTCCAGGGCGCGGGCCAGATTGGTGACGCGCACCAGGGGAATTTTTTCGACGCCCCCCGAGGCGGCCTTGGCCATGGCCCCGGTAACGTCCGGGGCATGGCGGTCGTGGATGACGACCCCCGCGGCGCCGAAGGCGGCGGCCGAACGGATCACCGCCCCGATGTTTTGCGGATCGGTGGCTTGATCGAGGACGACGACGACGTGCTGTCGCCGAGCTTCATCACCCGCCGTATCACCCGCCGTCGCCGGCTCGCGTCGAAGGTCATGACAGAGATCTTCTATGCTTACGACAGGCAGCATTTCGGCCTGTACGGCAATCCCCTGATGGACGGCGTGCGGGGGCAGCAGGGCGTCGATTTCGCGGCGGTCGCGGATCTCCGCCTTGGGCCGGGCGGCGGCGCCGTTCGTTTCGCCAATTTCGGCGGCGCCATTGGCGTCGCCATCGAGGCTCGATTGCGCCGAGGTTACGACGCGATAGATCACCCGCTGGGGATTGGCGAGCGCCGCCAAGGCGGCGTGGACGCCATAGAGCCAAAGCGCGCCGCGCGTGCGCGCGTGCGTTCCCTCGCGCGGTGCGCCCACCGTCTCGTCGGGGCGGCCATGGGGCGGCCATGGGGCATTATCCGCCGTATGACGGGGAGGTTTCCCTGCGTTCGGTATTCTGCGTTTTCGTTTCGCCATGGCCTCTTTTAAGCCGGGGCGATGGCGGCGACAAGCAAAACCGAAATTTTGAAAATAAAATGATGATTGAACCGCTTTTGGGGTATTTTGAAAGTTGACAATGCGGTCTAAATCCTCATAGTGCGCTCGTTCGCATCGTCGGCGCGCCGGCGTGTGTGTGATGAGCCGTGGAGGGATGCCCGAGTGGCTAAAGGGGACGGGCTGTAAACCCGTTGGCGTACGCCTACGTTGGTTCGAATCCAACTCCCTCCACCATCACATGAGTGCGGGGGCTTGGACGTGGGTCGATGCACAGACGTGGGTCGAAGCACAGACGTGGGTCGAAGCACAGACGTGGGTCGAAGCACACGGGTCGGGACACATGGGGCGGGCGCGAAGCGGCGTTGCGGCCTCGGATCGAAGCGCCCGTTGGCCGGGCATCTTGGAGTTTGCGGGTGTAGCTCAATGGTAGAGCAGAAGCCTTCCAAGCTTACGACGAGGGTTCGATTCCCTTCACCCGCTCCAAGGCGCTCTGGTTCGATCGGTTTTCCCGGTTGGTCCGGTTTGATGATGCGTGTGGTTTTAGTGGTTTTTCTGGAAGCCTGTGAGCAGTAGGAAAAGAAGATGGGTAAGGCAAAATTTGAGCGTACGAAGCCGCATTGCAACATCGGCACGATTGGCCACGTTGACCACGGCAAGACGTCGTTGACGGCGGCGATCACGAAGGTTTTGGCGGAGAGCGGCGGGGCCGAGTTTTCGGCGTACGCGGACATCGACAAGGCGCCGGAAGAGCGTGCGCGCGGGATCACGATTTCGACGGCGCACGTTGAGTACGAGACGGAGAGCCGTCACTATGCGCACGTTGACTGCCCTGGTCACGCCGATTACGTGAAGAACATGATCACGGGCGCGGCGCAGATGGACGGGGCGATTTTGGTTGTTTCGGCGGCCGACGGTCCGATGCCTCAGACCCGCGAGCACATTTTGTTGGCGCGTCAGGTTGGCGTTCCCGCGATTGTTGTTTTCATGAACAAGGTTGATCAGGTTGACGACGAGGAGCTTCTTGAGCTTGTCGAGATGGAAATCCGCGAACTTCTTTCGTCGTATGATTTTCCGGGCGACGATATTCCGATCATCAAGGGTTCGGCGTTGGCGGCGCTTGAAGATAGCGACGCGGCGACGGGTCGCGAAGCGATTTTGGAGCTGATGAAGGCGGTTGACGACTACATTCCGCAGCCGGAGCGTCCGAAGGACAAGCCGTTCCTGATGCCGATCGAAGACGTGTTTTCGATTTCGGGCCGTGGCACGGTAGTGACGGGCCGCGTCGAGAGCGGCGTGATCAAGGTTGGCGAGGAGATCGAGATTGTCGGTCTTCGCGACACGCAGAAGACGACGTGCACGGGCGTTGAAATGTTCCGCAAGCTTCTCGATCAGGGCGAGGCGGGGGACAACGTCGGCGTTCTTTTGCGCGGCACCAAGCGCGAGGACGTGGAGCGCGGTCAGGTCCTGGCGAAGCCGGGTTCGATCACGCCGCACACCAAATTCGAGGCGGAAGCATACATTCTGACGAAGGACGAAGGGGGACGTCACACGCCGTTCTTCAGCAACTACCGTCCTCAGTTTTACTTCCGCACGACGGACGTGACCGGTTCGGTGGCGCTTCCCGACGGTGTCGAGATGGTGATGCCGGGCGACAACATCCAGATGACGGTGGAGCTGATCGCTCCGATCGCCATGGATGAGGGCCTGCGCTTCGCGATCCGCGAAGGCGGACGCACCGTCGGCGCCGGCGTCGTCGCCAAGGTGATCGCTTAAACATACTGGACTTTGGCGCGGGAAGGGGGTATGTCCCTCTTTCCGCGCTGAGCGGTTCGGGCAGGAGGGGCGCGCCTCGTCCTGTCCCTTCTCCGTTATGGGAAGGCCCTCGGATACACAGTAGGGGTATAGCTCAGTTGGTAGAGCGGCGGTCTCCAAAACCGCAGGTCCCGGGTTCGAGCCCTGGTGCCCCTGCCATTTTACGATATGCGTTCTTGGTGAAAGAGCGCTTTTTCACAAGGTCCGCCGGTGCATCGAAGACCGAATTGGGTCGGCCTGAATTAGAGTGGTAAGTTAGACAAGATGGCGAAAACCAACCCAGCACAGTTTATGCGCGAAGTGCGCCAGGAAGCCTCGAAGGTCACGTGGCCGACGCGCAAAGAAACCATGGTTTCGACGGCGATGGTTTTTGTCATGGTCATCGTGTCGGCAATTTTTTTCTTTCTTGTTGACCAAATTTTGGCCTTTGGCGTGAAACTGATTTTCGGTCTGGGAGGATAAGTCCATGGCGAAAAAGTGGTACGTCGTGCATGTCTATTCCGGCTTTGAGAAAAAGGTCGCTCAATCGATCGAGGAGCAGGCCCGTCAGGCGGGGATGGAAGATCTTCTCGAAAAGGTTCTCGTTCCTTCCGAGGAGGTGGTTGAGGTTCGTCGCGGCGCCAAGGTCAATACGGAACGTAAATTTTTCCCGGGTTACGTCCTGGTGAAAATGGAAATGAACGACGAGAGCTGGCATTTGGTCAAGAACACGCCGAAGGTTAGTGGTTTTCTCGGGTCCAAGGATCGTCCGACGCCGATCAGCGAGCGCGAGGCGCAACGCATTATCGATCAGGTTCAAGAAGGCGTCGATCGGCCCAAACCTTCGATCGTATTCGAGGTCGGCGAGCAGGTTCGCGTCTGCGACGGCCCGTTCACGTCCTTCAACGGTTTGGTCGAGGAAGTTGACGAGGAGCGCGCCCGCCTCAAGGTCGCAGTGAGTATTTTTGGCCGGGCGACCCCGGTCGAATTAGAATACACCCAGGTCGAAAAGGCCTGAGGTGCGTGCGGCGTAACGCCGCTTCGTCGTGTGGGAGGCCAGCCATGGTCGGACCACGCCGTCTCAGAAGCACAGACAGGAAATCTGAGGATTCATAATGGCTAAAAAAGTAAAAGCGATCGTCAAGTTACAGGTGCCCGCGGGCGCCGCAAATCCGTCCCCGCCGATTGGCCCAGCGTTGGGTCAGGCTGGACTAAACATCATGGAATTCTGCAAGACGTTCAATGCCCGCACGCAGGGCATGGAGCAGGGAATGCCAATCCCTGTGGTTATCACGGCCTATCAGGATAGCTCCTTTGATTTTATCACCAAAACGCCGCCGGTGAGCTTCTTCCTGAAAAAAGCAGCCAAGATCACCAAGGGCGCGGGAACCACCGGGACCCAGACCGTGGGGTCGGTGACCATGGAGCAATGCCGTGAAATCGCCGCGCAGAAAATGGTCGATTTAAACGCCGCCGATATCGACGGCGCGGTGCAGATGATTATTGGCTCGGCCCGTTCGATGGGCCTGGACGTGGTGGAGTAAGACAATGGCGAAGCATGGAAAACGCCTTCAGCAGGCGAAAGAAAAAATTGACCGTAGCCAAAGTTACGCCCTCGACCAGGCGGTGAAGCTGATCAAGGGAAACGCGACGGCTAAGTTCGACGAAACCATCGAGATCGCCATGAACCTTGGCGTTGATCCCAAGCATGCCGACCAAATGGTGCGCGGCGTGGTGTCTCTGCCCAACGGCACCGGCAAGGCGCTGCGCGTCGCGGTTTTCGCCAAAGGCGACAAGGCCAAGGAAGCCCTTGATGCGGGCGCCGACATCGTCGGCGATGCCGATTTGGCGGAGAAAATCCAAGGCGGCGAAATGGATTTCGATCGCTGCATCGCGACCCCGGATATGATGCTCGTCGTCGGCAAATTGGGTAAGGTCCTGGGGCCGCGCGGCCTGATGCCGAACCCGAAGCTGGGCACCGTGACCCAGGACGTCGCTCAGGCGGTCAAGGACGCCAAGGGCGGTCAGATTGAATTTCGCGTCGAAAAAGCCGGTGTGATTCACGCCGGGGTCGGCAAGGCGAGTTTCAGCGAAGAGCAAATTCTGGAAAACGTTCGCGTTTTTATCGATGCGATCAACAAAGCCAAGCCCTCCGGCGCCAAGGGAACCTATTTGAAGAAGGTTTCCCTCAGCTCCACCATGGGGCCGGGCCTGAGCCTCGATCTGGGCGCGATCGCCGGCGAGGGTTGACGGCGGGCCTGAGATCGACTATGAGATGGCCCCTTCGCGTTACGGCGCGGAGGGGCTCGAAAATGTGTTCGCTTTTGTTTCGTGGGGGCGATGAAGTTCCCAAGGCGTTTTCGCAAAAGACGCGAAGGCGAGTGCGTTTTCAAACCTGTCCAAGACTGTAGGTTCCCCAAGCGTGGGGTTTAATGGGTTTCCGCCTGCACAGACGGTGCGTTTAGCGTTTTTTTTGTTTCCCGTTGGAAACGACGAAGCGGCTTGAACAGTTGCACTGGACAGGATACCGGGGCCTTCGTTTTCCTCTGCGAGGAGTGAAGGTCGTTTACGTGCAACGGCGCCGGATCCCAAACCGAAATCGGGACCGCGTCACGAGAACTGGAGACGTTCTGTGGACCGTTCGCAAAAAGAAGAACTGGTCGGCACTATGCGCAAGGTGTTCGAGGGATCGAACCTTGTCGTCGTCACCCATTATTCCGGGTTGAGCGTCGGCGAGATCACCGATCTTCGTAACAAAATGCGTGAAGCCGGTGCCGGCTTTAAAGTGACCAAGAACCGGATTACGCGTCTCGCCCTTCAAGGAACAGCGTACGAGAATCTGACCGACATGTTCACCGGCCCGACCGGGGTGGCGTATTCCGCCGATCCCGTCGCCGCGGCCAAGATCGCAGTGTCCTTCGCCAAGACCAATGACAAGCTCATTGTCATGGGTGGGGCGATGGGCGCCAACGTGCTTGACGTCGAAGCCGTCAAGTCCCTGGCGACGCTGCCTTCGCTCGATGAACTGCGCGGCAAACTCGTCGGCATGATCTCGACGCCCGCAACCCGTATCGCCGGCGTTACCGCCGCGCCCGCGGGTCAGTTGGCTCGGGTCATCGGCGCTTATTCTCAAAAGGGTGAAGCGGCTTAGTGCCGGACCTCCATTTAAATACCGTTCAAGCCAATTTTAGGAGACACTACTCATGGCTAATCTAGAGCAGATCGTTGAAGACCTGTCCGCGTTGACCGTCCTCGAGGCGGCCGAACTGAGCAAAATGCTCGAAGAAAAATGGGGCGTTTCCGCCGCCGCTCCGGTCGCGGTCGCCGCCGCCGGCGCGCCTGCCGCCGAAGCCGCCGAAGAAAAGACCGAATTCGATGTTATCCTGGCCTCGATCGGCGATAAGAAGATCAACGTGATTAAGGAAGTCCGCGCCATCACCGGCCTGGGCCTCAAGGAAGCGAAAGATCTGGTCGAAGGCGCGCCCAAGCCCGTCAAGGAAGGCGTGACCAAGGACGAAGCCAACGAGATCAAGACCAAGCTCGAAGCCGCCGGCGCTGGCGTCGAGGTCAAATAATTTTTTCGCCCATGGGCGAAAGTCCTTGGGTGAAATTATTTTAGGTGGCGGCGGCTACCGCGATGCGTACCGCCGCCATCTCTAAAATTTAAAGTCCGCGTCCACACGCATTGGCCTGCCGAAGCCGGAAAAGTGGATGCGCCAGCTCGACGATGCACTCATTCGGGGCCCCTGAGGGGGCGGGTGCGCGCCGGGTTTTTTGCGTTTGAGGCCCCTCTCGGGGTGAAGAGTCTCTCCCGATGTTCGTGAGGGGCGGGTTAACCGTTTGAAAAATAGGGTGTATCATGGGTTTGTCATATACTGGGCGTATGCGCGTTCGCAAGGATTTTGGCAGGATCGCCGCCGCCGTCGAAATGCCCAACCTGATCGAGGTCCAAAAAACGTCCTATGAGACGTTTTTGCAGCAGCACGTCCCCCAGGATGAGCGCACCAATACCGGCCTGCAGGAGGTTTTCAAGTCGGTTTTCCCGATTCAAGATTTTTCCGAACACGGCACCTTGGAATATGTCGGCTATGAATTCGAAACTCCGAAATATGACGTCGAGGAATGCCAACAGCGCGGCATCACTTTCGCCGCGCCCTTGAAGGTGACGCTGCGTCTCGTGGTCTGGGACGTCGATGAGGAAACCGGCGCGCGCTCGGTGCGCGACATCAAGGAACAAGACGTTTACATGGGCGACATGCCGCTGATGACCCGCCACGGCACCTTCGTCGTCAACGGCACGGAGCGGGTGATCGTCTCGCAGATGCACCGCTCCCCAGGCGTCTTCTTCGATCACGACAAGGGCAAGACCCATTCCTCGGGTAAGTTCCTGTTCGCGGCGCGGATCATTCCTTATCGCGGTTCTTGGCTCGACTTCGAATTCGACGCCAAGGACTTGGTCTATGTGCGCATCGATCGGCGTCGCAAGTTGCCGGTAACGACTCTTCTGATGGCGCTGGACAGCGCCCAGACGGTGCAGAAACGCGCCGCGTTGGAGGCGGAGGGCAAAATCCTCGACACCCTCGAAGTGCAGGGCATGAGCCCGGAGGAAGTCCTCAACTACTACTACGATCAGGTAATGTTTACGCGCACGGCGAAGGGTTGGAAAACGCCTTTCCAGGGCGAGCGCATGCGCGGCGTCAAGCTGACCCAGGATCTGATCGACGCCAAAACCGGCAAAGTCGCCGCCGAGGCCGGCGAAAAACTGACCCCACGCAAGTTAAGGCAGATGGTCGAAGGTGGGTTGAGCGATATCTTGGTGAGCAGCGAGGAGATGATCGGACGCTATGCCGCGGTCGATTTGTTCAACGCCGCCACCGGTGAAATTTTTGCCGAAGCCGGCGACGAATTGACCGAGGAAATCATGGAGGCGGTTGACGCCGCCGGCGTCAGCGAGATCGCGACTCTGGCGATCGATCACGTCAATGTCGGCCCTTACATCCGCAATACCCTGGCGGTGGACAAGAACACCAGCCGCGAAGAAGCCCTGATCGATATCTATCGCGTCATGCGCCCCGGCGAGCCGCCGACCCTGGAGACGGCGCAGGCGTTGTTCAACAGCATGTTCTTCGACCCCGAACGCTACGACCTTTCGGCGGTTGGTCGGGTCAAGATGAATGCCCGTTGTGGTTTCGAGGACGTGCCCGACACCATGCGCGTGTTGCGCCGGGAAGATATTCTCGAAGTGGTGCGCATTCTGGTCGATCTGAAGGATGGTCGCGGCGAAATCGACGATATCGATCACCTTGGCAACCGCCGTGTGCGCTCGGTCGGCGAGCTGATGGAAAACCAATATCGCGTCGGTTTGTTGCGCATGGAGCGGGCGATCCGCGAGCGGATGAGTTCGGTCGATGTCGATACCGTGATGCCTCACGATCTGATCAACGCCAAGCCGGCGTCGGCGGCGGTGCGTGAGTTCTTCGGCTCGTCGCAATTGTCGCAGTTCATGGATCAGACCAACCCGTTGTCGGAAGTCACCCACAAGCGCCGTCTGTCGGCGTTGGGGCCGGGCGGTTTGACCCGCGAGCGCGCCGGTTTCGAGGTGCGCGACGTGCACCCGACCCATTACGGCCGGATTTGTCCGATCGAAACGCCGGAAGGTCCGAACATCGGCCTGATCAACTCGCTGGCGACCTTCGCGCGCGTCAACAAGTACGGTTTCATCGAAAGCCCGTATCGTAAGGTTGAAGACGGTAAATTGCTCGATGACGTCGTCTACATGTCGGCGATGGAAGAGGCGCGTTACGTAATCGCCCAGGCCAACGCCAAGCTCGACGACGAGGGGCGCTTCGGGGACGATATGGTGAGTTGCCGCAAGGCCGGCGACTTCGTGATGGTGACCCCGGAGCACATCCAGTTCATCGACGTTTCGCCCAAGCAGCTGGTCTCCGTGGCGACGGCGCTGATACCGTTTCTGGAAAACGATGACGCCAACCGCGCCTTGATGGGGTCGAACATGATGCGCCAAGCGGTGCCGCTGTTGCGCGCCGAGGCGCCGCTGGTCGGCACCGGCATGGAGGAAGCCGTCGCCCGCGATTCGGGGGCGACCATCGTCACCCGCCGTTCCGGGGTGGTCGATCAGGTTGACGCCACGCGCATCGTCGTGCGGGCGACCGAGGAAACCTCGCACTCGGCGTCGGGCGTCGATATCTACAACCTGCTGAAGTTCCAACGTTCGAACCAAAACACCTGCCTGCACCAGCGTCCGTTGGTCAAGGTCGGCGACCGGGTCGAAGCCGGCGACACCATCGCCGACGGCCCATCCACCGAGTTGGGCGATCTGGCCTTGGGCAAGAACGTGCTGGTCGCGTTCATGCCGTGGAACGGCTACAACTTCGAGGATTCGATCCTGATTTCCGAACGCATCGTGCGCGACGACGTCTTCACCTCGATCCATATCGAAGAGTTTGAGGTGATGGCCCGCGACACCAAGCTGGGCCAGGAAGAAATTACCCGCGACATTCCCAACGTCGGCGAGGAGGCATTGAAGAACCTCGACGAGGCGGGGATGGTCTACATCGGCGCCGAAATCAAACCGGGCGATATTCTGGTCGGTAAGGTGACGCCGAAGGGCGAAAGCCCGATGACCCCGGAAGAAAAACTGCTGCGCGCGATCTTCGGTGAGAAGGCCACCGACGTGCGCGACACCTCGCTGCGTCTGCCGCCGGGGGTCGCCGGAACCGTCGTCGATGTTCGCGTGTTCTCGCGCCGCGGCGTCGAAAAGGACGAACGCGCGATGGCCATCGAACAGGCCGAAATCGAACGTTTGGCGAAGGACCGCGACGATGAACGGGCGATTTTGGAGCGCAGCTTCACCGCGCGCCTGAAGGCCCTATTGCTGGACAAGAAAGTCGTGTCCGGCCCCAAGGGGATCAAGGCCGGTTCCGTTATCGGCGAGGAAATTTTGGCCCAATACACGCCCGGCCAGCAATCGCAGATCGTCGTCGCCGACGATCAGGCGATGAACGACGTCGAAATTTTGAAGGGGCAGTTCGAAGCCAGCATCGCGGCCTTGCAGGAACGTTTTGAAGACAAGGTCGATAAACTGCAACGTGGCGACGATCTCAGCCCCGGCGTGATGAAGATGGTCAAGGTCTTCGTCGCCGTGAAGCGCAAGCTGCAACCCGGCGATAAGATGGCCGGTCGCCACGGCAACAAGGGTGTCATTTCACGCATCATGCCGATGGAAGACATGCCGTTCCTCGAAGACGGACGTCCGGTCGATATCGTGCTCAACCCGCTGGGCGTGCCGTCGCGTATGAACGTCGGGCAGATTTTGGAAACCCATCTGGGCTGGGCGTGCGCCAACCTCGGTTTGCAAATTGGCGAAATGCTGGATGCGGCGAGGGCCGACGGTTCGGGCGATACAAGCAAAATTCGCGCGGTGCTCAACGACGTTTACGCCGATGAATACACCGAGAAAATCGCCCCCTTGGACGATGGTCAGATCCTGGAAATGGCGGGCCACCTGCGCGCCGGCGTTCCCATCGGCACCCCGGTGTTCGACGGCGCCCGCGAGGAAGATATCGCCGATATGCTCGGCAAGGCCGGATTGGAGACCTCCGGTCAGGTGACCCTGATCGACGGGCGGACCGGCGAGCCGTTCGATCGCAAGGTCACGGTGGGTTACATTTACATGCTTAAGCTTCATCACCTGGTCGATGATAAGATCCACGCCCGTTCGATCGGCCCGTACTCGCTGGTCACCCAGCAGCCGCTGGGCGGCAAGGCGCAGTTCGGCGGCCAGCGTTTCGGTGAAATGGAAGTGTGGGCGCTCGAAGCTTACGGCGCGGCCTACACGCTACAGGAAATGTTGACGGTGAAATCCGATGACGTGTCGGGGCGCACCAAGGTGTACGAAGCGATCGTGCGCGGCGACGATTCGTTCGAGGCGGGCATCCCCGAATCGTTCAACGTTCTGGTCAAAGAACTTCAGGCGCTCGGCCTGAACGTCGAATTGAACTGACTCGAAACCCCCTTTCAAGGAGAGATATCCCATGAACGAATTGATGAAGGTTTTCGGGCAGGTCACCGGAACGCAGCGTTTCGATCACATGAAAATTTCGATCGCCTCGCCCGAGCAAATCCGCTCGTGGTCGTTCGGCGAAATCAAGAAGCCCGAGACGATCAACTACCGCACCTTCAAGCCCGAGCGCGACGGCTTGTTTTGCGCCCGCATCTTCGGCCCGACGAAGGATTACGAGTGCCTGTGCGGTAAGTATAAGCGCATGAAATACAAGGGCATCACCTGCGAGAAGTGCGGCGTCGAGGTGACCTTGCAAAAGGTCCGGCGCGAGCGTATGGGCCATATCGATCTGGCTTCGCCGGTGGCGCATATTTGGTTTATGAAGTCTCTGCCTTCGCGCATCGGCCTGCTTACCGACATGACCTTGAAGGACTTGGAGCGGGTTCTCTATTTCGAAAACTACGTCGTCGTCGAGCCCGGCCTGACCCCGATGAAGCTCCATGAATTACTCTCCGAGGAACAGTACCAGAACGCCCTCGACGAATATGGCGAGGACGCCTTTCAGGTCGGCATCGGCGCGGAGGCGATTCGCGAAATGCTGTGCGCGATCGACTTGGAAACGGAATTGGAGACCCTCAAGGTCGAACTCAAGGAAACCAATTCCGAGGCCAAGCGCAAGAAGCTGGTGAAACGCCTGAAGCTGGTCGAGGCGTTTATCGCCTCGAACACCCGCCCCGAATGGATGATCCTGGAAGTCGTTCCGGTGATCCCGCCCGAATTGCGCCCGCTGGTGCCGCTCGACGGCGGCCGTTTCGCGACCTCCGACCTTAACGATCTGTACCGTCGTGTGATCAACCGTAACAACCGCTTGAAGCGCTTGATCGAACTGCGCGCGCCGGAAATCATCGTGCGCAACGAAAAACGCATGCTGCAGGAATCGGTGGACGCCCTGTTCGATAACGGTCGCCGTGGCCGCGCCATCACCGGGGCCAACAAGCGCCCGTTGAAATCGCTGTCCGACATGCTGAAGGGCAAGCAGGGCCGCTTCCGTCAGAACTTGCTGGGCAAGCGCGTGGATTATTCGGGTCGCTCGGTGATCGTGGTGGGGCCGGAGTTGAAGCTCCATCAGTGCGGATTGCCTAAGAAAATGGCGCTCGAACTGTTCAAGCCGTTCATTTATTCGAAGCTCGAACTGTACGGCATGGCGCCGACCATCAAGGCCGCCAAGCGGATGCTCGAAAAAGAGCGCCCCGAGGTGTGGGATATCCTGGAAGAAGTGATTCGCGAACACCCGGTGATGTTGAACCGCGCCCCGACCCTTCACCGACTGGGCATTCAGGCGTTCGAACCGAAGCTGATCGAAGGCAAGGCGATTCAATTGCACCCGCTGGTGTGCACCGCGTTCAACGCCGATTTCGACGGCGATCAAATGGCGGTTCACGTGCCGTTGTCGCTGGAAGCCCAGCTTGAGGCCCGCGTCCTGATGATGTCCACCAACAACATCCTCAGCCCGTCCAGCGGAAAGCCGATCATCGTCCCCTCGCAGGACATCATCCTCGGGCTGTACTACATGACCATGATGCGTGAAGGCGAGAAGGGCGAAGGCATGATCTTCGCCGATCAGGGCGAGGTGCAATTGGCCCTCGATACCGGTATCTTGAGTCTGCACGCCAAGATCACGGCGCGCTTTCAAACGGTCGATTCCGAGGGTAAGCCGAAGATCATCCGCACCGAAACCACGCCGGGCCGGATGATTTTGTCGGAGCTTCTGCCCCGTCACCCCAAGGTGCCGTTCGAGCTGATCAATCAGCTGATGACAAAGAAGGAAATTTCCAGCGTCATCGACGTCGTCTACCGCCATTGCGGCCAGAAGGAAACGGTCATTTTCGCCGATCGTCTGATGGGAATCGGCTTCGCCAACGCGTGCCGCGCCGGGATTTCGTTCGGCAAGGACGATATGGTGATCCCGCCCTCGAAGGAAAAACTGGTCAATGAGACCGACGAAAAGGTCAAGGAATACGAGCAGCAATATCAAGACGGCCTGATTACCCAGGGCGAAAAATACAACAAGGTCGTCGATGCTTGGGCGCATTGCACCGATTTGGTTTCCGACGCCATGATGAAAGAGCTGTCGATCGACAAACCGGGCGTTCCGATCAACTCGGTCTACATGATGGCGCACTCCGGCGCCCGTGGCTCGGTGGCGCAGATGAAGCAGCTCGCCGGCATGCGCGGCCTGATGGCCAAGCCATCGGGCGAGATCATCGAAACGCCGATTATCGCCAACTTCAAGGAAGGCCTCAGCGTTCTCGAATACTTCAATTCGACCCACGGCGCGCGCAAGGGACTCGCCGACACGGCGCTGAAGACCGCCAACTCGGGGTACCTCACGCGTCGCTTGGTCGATGTCGCCCAGGACTGCATTATTTACGATGAAGATTGCGGCACCGACCTTGGCGTCATCGCCCGCCCGATCGTTCAAGGCGGCGAGACGATCTCGCCGATTTCCGAACAGGTTCTCGGTCGTACCGCGGGTGAAGATGTTCTCCACCCGACCGGTGGCGAGGTGCTCGTCGCCAAGGGCGTTCTCATCGACGAGGAAATCGCGGGTCGGCTTGAAGAGGCCGAAGTGGAGAGCATGAAAATCCGCTCGCCGCTGGTCTGCGAAAGCAAGATCGGCGTCTGCGCCTCGTGCTATGGCCGCGATCTGGCGCGGGGCACGCGGGTCAACGTCGGCGAGGCGGTCGGCGTGATCGCGGCGCAGTCGATCGGCGAGCCGGGCACCCAGTTGACCATGCGCACCTTCCACATCGGCGGCGCGGCGCAGCGCGGTTCCGAGCAATCCTACGCCGAAGCCCTGGCCGACGCCAAGGCGCGGCTGGAGAACTGCACCACGGTGAAAAACTCCGACGGAGCGTTGATCGTGATGACGCGCAATGCCGAGGTCGTCCTGCTCGACAGCCAGAAGCGCGAACGGGCGCGCCATCGCATTCCTTACGGCGCGAAGCTGATGGTCGCCGACAAGGCGGTCGTCAAGCGCGGCGACCGCTTGGCGGAATGGGATCCCTACACCCTGCCGATCATCACCGAAAAGGAAGGCGTGGTGAACTACGTCGATCTTCTCGAAGGGGTCACCCTGATCGAGCAAATGGACGAAGCCACCGGTATTTCGTCCAAGATCGTGGTCGATATGAAGTCCCTGCAGCCCAAGGCCGGCGATCTTAAGCCGCGTATTACGCTGCGTGACGACGCCGGTGAATTGCTGGCCTTGGATAACGGCCTGGAAGCACGCTACTTCCTGTCGGTCGATTCGGTGTTATCGGTGGAAAACGGCCAGAAGGTCCATGCCGGCGATGTGTTGGCGCGTATTCCCCGCGAAAGCGCCAAGACCCGCGACATTACCGGCGGTCTGCCGCGCGTCGCCGAGCTGTTCGAGGCGCGCAAGCCGAAAGACCATGCGATCATCAGTGAAATCGAAGGGCGTGTCGAATTCGGCAAGGATTATAAAAACAAGCGGCGGATTATCGTCGTTCCGACAGAGGGCGATGGCGAGCCTCGGGAATACCTTATTCCCAAGGGCAAGCACATCAGCGTTCAGGAAGGCGACTATGTTAAGGTCGGCGACCCCCTGATGGATGGCAACCCCGTGCCTCACGATATTCTGGCGGTTCTCGGCGTCGAGGCGCTGGCCGAATATCTGGTTGACGAAATTCAGGACGTCTATCGTCTGCAGGGCGTTAAGATCAACGATAAGCATATCGAAGTGATCGCCCGGCAAATGTTGCAGAAAGTCGAAATCACGGCCCCCGGAGACACCACCTATCTGGTTGGCGAATTGGTGGACAAGATCGAATTCGACATCACCAATGCGAAGTTGCTCGAAGAAGGCGAACGTCCCGCCGAGGCGAATCCCGTGCTTCAGGGTATCACCAAGGCGTCGTTGCAGACCCAGTCGTTCATCTCCGCCGCGTCGTTCCAGGAAACGACTCGGGTGCTTACCGAGGCCGCGGTGTCCGGCAAGCACGACAGCTTGATCGGGCTCAAGGAAAACGTCATCGTCGGGCGCTTGATCCCGGCGGGTACGGGGTCGGTGATGAACCGTCTGCGTGCGGTGGCGGCCGAGCGGGACGCCGAATTGGCGCCACCGCCCAGCGCCGAGGTCGAGGTCGCCGACGAGATCACGGCGGAAAACCTGTTCGCCGCGGATGTCGCGAACGAGGGCGCCAACGCTGGAAAATCGGGCCTTTCCGACTGACCGGCCCATATAAATATGGACGATCCGAAAAACGGCGGAATTCCTTGAATATACGAGGAATTCCGCCGTTTTTATGCGTTTTCCATGGAATCATCCATGGGCTGTGCGCGTAAACTGCGTAGGCGGCGGGGAAAAACCAATTGTTTTGCTTGACGGGGGGGGAGGTCCTGCATAGTATGCGGCCCTTCTCAGGGGGTTGGTGGTAAGCCCAAGCGGCTTAGACGCAATCTTGACTGAGTTAGCGTTTTTTAACATAGCGGCGTCGAATTGGACGCCGGGAAACACCGCCGATAGGTCAGGGATGCTCCCATTCTATTGGCGGTTATCGCATGGTTGCCGGGCTGCCCCGGCGCTGTGCGTATGTGAATGGAAAGAATGGTATGCCGACTATTAACCAGTTGATCCGTAAGCCGCGCAAGGCTCCCGTCGTGCGCAATAAAGTTCCGGCGCTTGAGGCGTGTCCTCAGAAGCGCGGTGTCTGCACGCGCGTGTATACGACGACGCCGAAAAAGCCGAACTCGGCGCTTCGCAAGGTTGCGCGTGTCCGTTTGACCAACGGGTTTGAAGTTACCAGCTATATTCCGGGCGAGGGTCATAACCTCCAAGAGCACTCGGTTGTCATGATCCGTGGCGGTCGCGTCAAGGATCTTCCCGGTGTGCGTTACCATATCATCCGCGGCACCTTGGATACCCAAGGGGTGTCCAGTCGTCGTCAGCGCCGTTCCAAATACGGCGCCAAGCGTCCTAAGTAAGGGTAGGGTCATAAGATGTCTCGTCGTCACGCCGCCGAAAAGCGCGAAATTCTTCCCGACGCCAAGTATGGCGATCTGGTGGTCACCAAATTCATGAACTCCCTGATGCTCGACGGCAAAAAGTCCGTCGCCGAGCGTATCGTGTACGGGGCCTTCGACGTCATGGAACAGAAGCTGGGCAGCGACCCGCTGAAGCTTTTTCATGAAGCGATCGATAACGTGAAGCCCTCCGTCGAGGTGCGCTCGCGGCGCGTCGGTGGGGCGACCTATCAGGTCCCCGTCGAGGTACGTAACGATCGCCGTCAGGCGTTGGCGATTCGCTGGATCGTCGATATGGCGCGCAAGCGTTCCGAGCATACCATGGTGGGTCGGTTGTCGGGCGAATTGTCCGACGCCGCGAACAATCGTGGGGCCGCGGTGAAGAAGCGCGAAGATACGCATAAAATGGCGGACGCGAACAAAGCGTTTTCGCATTATCGTTGGTAATAGGTGGCGATTATGTCTCGTAAAGTACCTCTCGATCGCTATCGCAATATCGGCATCATGGCGCACATTGACGCCGGCAAGACGACGACGACGGAGCGCATTCTTTTTTATACCGGAAAATCCTACAAGATCGGCGAAGTTCACGACGGCGCCGCGACCATGGATTGGATGGAGCAGGAGCAAGAGCGCGGCATCACGATCACGTCGGCCGCGACGACCTGCGCGTGGAAAGATCATCAAATCAATATTATCGACACCCCGGGACACGTCGATTTCACCATCGAGGTCGAACGCTCATTGCGCGTGCTCGACGGTGCGGTGACGGTTTTCGATTCGGTCGCCGGCGTCGAGCCGCAGTCCGAAACGGTGTGGCGTCAGGCCGATAAGTATGGCGTTCCGCGGATTTGTTTCGTCAACAAAATGGACCGCACCGGCGCCGATTTTTATCGCTGTGTCGATATGATCGTCAGCCGCCTGGGCGCGGTTCCGCTTGTCACCCAACTGCCGATCGGTTCCGAATCGGATTTTGCCGGCGTCGTCGATCTGATCAAGATGAAGGCGATCGTTTGGAAGAACGAGAACCTGGGCGCCGAGTTCGAGTATCTCGATATCCCGGCCGATCTTGCCGACAAGGCGGCGCAGTATCGCCAGGACCTGGTCGAGCTTGCCGTCGAGCAAGACGATGCCGCGATGGAGGCCTACCTCGAAGGCGCCGAGCCCGACGAGGCGCTCCTCAACACATGTATCCGCAAGGGCACGTTGAACAGCGCCTTCGTCCCGATTTTGTGTGGGACGGCGTTTAAGAACAAGGGCGTGCAGCCACTTCTCGATGCGGTCATCGACTATCTTCCCGCGCCGACCGACGTGCCTGCGATCAGGGGCATCAAGGCGGGCACCGAAGAAGAGATCGAGCGCAACAATTCCGATGACGAGCCTTTCGCGGCGCTGGCGTTCAAGATTATGAACGATCCGTTCGTCGGCTCGTTGACCTTCATTCGCGTCTATTCCGGTGTTTTGGAGACGGGAACGTCGGTTCAAAATACGGTTAAGGACAAGCGCGAGCGTGTCGGCCGGATGTTGTTGATGCACTCCAACTCTCGTGAGGACATCAAGGAATGCCGCGCCGGCGACATCGTCGCCCTGGCCGGACTGAAAGACACCACGACCGGCGATACCCTGTGCGATCCGTCGTCCAAGGTAATCTTGGAACGGATGGAATTCCCCGATCCTGTGATTCAGGTCGCCGTCGAGCCGAAGACCAAGGCCGATCAGGAAAAAATGGGCGTCGCGTTGTCGCGTTTGGCGGCGGAAGATCCGTCCTTCCGCGTCGCTTCCGATATCGAAAGCGGACAGACCGTTATTTCCGGCATGGGCGAGCTTCATCTCGATATCATCGTCGATCGCATGAAGCGCGAATTCAAGGTCGAGGCCAATGTCGGCGCGCCGCAAGTGGCGTATCGGGAAACCATCTCGAAAGAGCATGACGTCGATTACACCCATAAAAAGCAGTCGGGCGGTTCGGGGCAGTTCGCGCGCGTCAAGATCAAATTCGAGCCCGGCGAGGTCGGTTCCGGGTTCGTCTTCGAAAGCAAGATCGTCGGCGGCAACGTGCCCAAGGAATATATCCCCGGAGTCGAAAAAGGCCTCAAGAGCGCCTGCGATACGGGCGTCATCGCCGGTTTCCCGGTGATCGACTTCAAGGCGACCCTGTTCGATGGCGCCTACCATGACGTGGACTCGAGCGTTCTCGCCTTTGAGATCGCCGCCCGCGCGGCCTTCCGCGAGGGTATGCGGGCGGCCGGGCCGAAACTTCTTGAGCCGGTGATGGCGGTCGAAGTCGTCACGCCCGAGGAATACATGGGGGACATCATCGGCGACCTTAATTCGCGCCGCGGTCAGGTGAACGATATGGAGCAGCGCGGTAACGCCCGCGTCGTCACGGCGATGGTGCCGCTGGCGAATATGTTCGGGTATATCAACACCTTGCGTTCGATGTCTCAGGGCCGCGCCCAATACAGCATGCAATTTTCCAATTATTCCGAAGTGCCCCAGGCGGTCGCTGCGGAAATTCAGACCAAACTCGCCGGCTGATGAGAGCCGGGCACGAACGGAGTAAGAAAGATGGGTAAGGCAAAATTTGAGCGTACGAAGCCGCATTGCAACATCGGCACGATTGGCCACGTTGACCACGGCAAGACGTCGTTGACGGCGGCGATCACGAAGGTTTTGGCGGAGAGCGGCGGGGCCGAGTTTTCGGCGTACGCGGACATCGACAAGGCGCCGGAAGAGCGTGCGCGCGGGATCACGATTTCGACGGCGCACGTTGAGTACGAGACGGAGAGCCGTCACTATGCGCACGTTGACTGCCCTGGTCACGCCGATTACGTGAAGAACATGATCACGGGCGCGGCGCAGATGGACGGGGCGATTTTGGTTGTTTCGGCGGCCGACGGTCCGATGCCTCAGACCCGCGAGCACATTTTGTTGGCGCGTCAGGTTGGCGTTCCCGCGATTGTTGTTTTCATGAACAAGGTTGATCAGGTTGACGACGAGGAGCTTCTTGAGCTTGTCGAGATGGAAATCCGCGAACTTCTTTCGTCGTATGATTTTCCGGGCGACGATATTCCGATCATCAAGGGTTCGGCGTTGGCGGCGCTTGAAGATAGCGACGCGGCGACGGGTCGCGAAGCGATTTTGGAGCTGATGAAGGCGGTTGACGACTACATTCCGCAGCCGGAGCGTCCGAAGGACAAGCCGTTCCTGATGCCGATCGAAGACGTGTTTTCGATTTCGGGCCGTGGCACGGTAGTGACGGGCCGCGTCGAGAGCGGCGTGATCAAGGTTGGCGAGGAGATCGAGATTGTCGGTCTTCGCGACACGCAGAAGACGACGTGCACGGGCGTTGAAATGTTCCGCAAGCTTCTCGATCAGGGTGAGGCGGGGGACAACGTCGGCGTTCTTTTGCGCGGCACCAAGCGCGAGGACGTGGAGCGCGGTCAGGTCCTGGCGAAGCCGGGTTCGATCACGCCGCACACCAAATTCGAGGCGGAAGCATACATTCTGACGAAGGACGAAGGGGGACGTCACACGCCGTTCTTCAGCAACTACCGTCCTCAGTTTTACTTCCGCACGACGGACGTGACCGGTTCGGTGGCGCTTCCCGACGGTGTCGAGATGGTGATGCCGGGCGACAACATCCAGATGACGGTGGAGCTGATCGCTCCGATCGCCATGGATGAGGGCCTGCGCTTCGCGATCCGCGAAGGCGGACGCACCGTCGGCGCCGGCGTCGTCGCCAAGGTGATCGCTTAAATCTAAGCGTTTAGACGTAGGGATAACGGCCCCCGTTTTGTTCGGGGGCCAAGGAGATAGGTCCAAAAATGGATAATCAAAATATCCGCATCCGACTTAAGGCTTTCGATCACCGTGTGCTCGATCAGTCGGCCAGCGAGATCGTCAATACGGCGCGCAGAACGGGTGCGCAGGTGCGCGGGCCTATACCCCTGCCGACCAAGATCGAGAAATTTACGGTTTTGCGGTCGCCGCACATTGATAAGAAGTCGCGTGAGCAGTTTGAGATCCGCACCCACAAGCGCGTTCTCGACATTGTCGATCCGACGCCGCAGACGGTCGATGCGCTGATGAAGCTCGACCTCGCCGCTGGTGTCGATGTTGAGATTAAGTTGTAAGGGATAAGACTATGCGTACCGGTTTGATTGCGCAGAAGATTGGCATGTCGCGCCTTTTCAAGGACGACGGAACGCACGTTCCGGTCACCGTTCTTAAGGTTGACGGCTGCCAAGTCGTTGCGCAAAAAATGAACGAAAAGGACGGCTATACGGCCCTGCAACTCGGTGTCGGCGCCGCCAAGGCGAAGCGCATGACCAAGGCTTTGCGCGGCCATTTCGCCAAGGCGAAGGTCGAGCCCAAGCGCAAACTGGCCGAGTTCCGGATTTCCGAGGACGCCATGATCGAGGTCGGGGCCGAGCTTATCCCATCGCATTTTGTCGAAGGACAGTATGTCGATGTCGTCGGCACCACCATCGGTAAGGGGTTCGCCGGCGCCATGAAGCGTCATAACTTCGGTGGGCTTCGGGCTTCGCATGGCGTGTCGATTTCGCACCGTTCGCACGGTTCGACCGGTCAATGTCAGGATCCCGGCAAGGTCTTCAAAGGCAAAAAGATGGCCGGACACATGGGCGCCGTTCGGGTGACCGCGCAGAACCTTGAGGTCGTCTCTTCGGACGATGCACGCGGTCTGTTGCTGGTCAAGGGCGCGGTTCCCGGATCCAAGGGCGGATATCTGTTGATTTCGGACGCCGTCAAGAAGGTCGCTCCGGAAGGACTTCCCTTTCCGGGGGGCGTGCGCACCCAGGACGTTGCGGCGAGCGATGCGCCGCTTGACGCAGACCAGGCGTCGGCCGTGGCCGACGAAGCCGAGACAAAGGAATAAGATGTTATGAAGTGCGACGTCATCAGTCTCGAAAACAAAAAAGTCGGCAGCGTCGATCTGGATGAGACGATTTTCGGTCTCCAGGTACGCGCCGACCTTCTGGCGCGCGCCGTTAATTGGCAACTCGCCAAGCGCCGCGGCGGAACCCATAAGACCAAGGGCCGTAGCGAAGTATCCGGTGGCGGCAAAAAGCCGTTCAACCAGAAGGGCGGCGGTCGTGCCCGTCAAGGCACCAGCCGTGCGCCGCAGATGCGTGGCGGCGGTATCGTGTTCGGACCGACGCCGCGCTCCTATGCGCACGCCCTGCCGAAGAAAGTTCGCGCCCTCGCCTTGAAGACGGCGTTGTCCGCCAAACAGGCCGAGGGGAAATTGATCATCGTCGATAATGTTGATCTGGATGCGCCGAAAACCGGACCGCTGGCCAAAGTATTGGCCGGACTGGGGTGGGGATCGACGTTGTTGATCGACGGCGCAAGCGTGAATGAGAATTTCGCCCGCGCGGCGTCCAACCTTGTCGGCGTGGATGTTCTTCCCAGCCAGGGGGCCAACGTTTACGACATTTTGCGTCGTGATACCTTGGTGCTGACCCAGGCCGCGGTGGAAAAGCTTGTGGAGCGCCTGAAATGAGGAAGTACAGCGGTATCGCCAACCCCACCAAAGAGCGGATGTACGAACTTATTCGCCAGCCCGTGATCACCGAAAAAGCGACGCTCGTTTCGGAATTCAACCAGGTTTGTTTTCAGGTTCCTCTGGACGCCTGCAAGCCGGAAATTCGCGCTGCTGTCGAATTTTTGTTCAAGGTCAAAGTGACGGCCGTGAACACCTTGCTGACGAAGGGCAAGATCAAGCGCTTCCGGGGTCGTATCGGACGGCGCGTCGATACCAAAAAAGCGGTCGTTACCCTTGCCGAGGGTAATTCGATCGACGTTACGACGGGGGTTTGATCGATCATGGCACTTAAACAATTCAATCCCACAACGCCCAGCCAACGCGGTCTGGTCCTGGTGGATCGTTCCAGCCTCTGGAAAGGTAAGCCCGAAAAGACGCTGACCGAAGGCCTGCGTAAAAAGGGCGGACGCAACAACACCGGGCGGATTACCGCGCGGCGTATCGGCGGCGGCCACAAACGGCGCTATCGCATTATCGACTTCAAGCGCGATAACATCGGCGTGGTCGGCACCGTGGAACGGATCGAGTACGATCCCAATCGCACCGCCTTTATCGCCCTGGTCAACTATGGCGAGGAAAAGCGCTACATTCTGGCGCCGCAGCGGCTGGCCGCGGGCGATCAGGTCGTCAGCGGCGTCGGTTCGGACATTAAGCCCGGCAACGCATTGCCGTTGGCGAACATCCCGGTCGGCACGATCGTGCACAACGTCGAGATGAAACAAGGCAAGGGCGGGCAGATCGCTCGCTCCGCGGGGACCTACGTGCAGATCGTCGGCAAGGATCAGGGCTATGTCCAGATCAAGCTGAGTTCCGGCGAGGTGCGCCTGGTTCGCGCCGAATGCATGGCCACGATTGGGGCCGTATCCAATCAGGACCAACAGAACATCAAGTTGGGCAAAGCCGGCCGCAAGCGGTGGCTGGGCAAACGCCCGAGCGTTCGAGGCGTCGCCATGAACCCGATCGATCACCCCCATGGTGGCGGTGAGGGCCGGACTTCCGGTGGCCGCCATCCCGTCACGCCGTGGGGCAAGCCGACCAAGGGCAAGCGCACGCGTAGCAACAAAAAGACGGATCGCCTGATTGTGCGCCGCCGTCACAGCAAGAAGTAAGGAGGGCGACCGTGCCTCGTTCCGTCACTAAGGGCCCCTTCGTGGACTCCTATCTGCTTAAAAAAGCCGATGATGCGCGCGCCTCCGGGCGCAACCAGGTCATCAAAACGTGGTCGCGCCGTTCGACGGTTCTGCCGCAGTTTGTCGGCCTGACCTTCGGCGTCTACAACGGACGCAAGTTTATCCCGGTCCTGGTGACCGAGGATATGATCGGCCATAAAATGGGTGAATTTTCGCCGACCCGCACCTTTGCCGGCCATATCGCCGACAAAAAAGGCAAGAGGGGATAATCATGGGTAAGAAAGCCTTTGTCAGCCAGCTTGCCGATACGGAAGCGATGGCATCGTCGAAGATGATCCGCACCAGCGCGCAAAAGCTGAATGTGGTCGCTGGATTTATTCGCGGCAAAAGCTGCGAACGCGCCTTGGGGGATTTGACGTTCTCCAAGCGTAGGGTCGCCGGCGAAGTAAAAAAAGTCCTGGAGGCCGCGATCGCCAACGCCGAGAACAACCATCAACTCGACGTTGACCGCCTTTATGTCGCCGAGGCCACCGTGGGCCGCGCGATGGTCATGAAACGCTGGCGCGCCCGTGCGCGTGGCCGTACGGGGCGGATCATGAAACCGTTTAGCAATTTGCGCGTCATCGTACGTGAACGAGAGGAAACTGTCTGATGGGACATAAAATTAATCCGATCGGCTTTCGCGTCGGCGTCATTCGCACCTGGGATTCGCGCTGGTATGGTCAGGATCAAAGCTATGGCGTGATGCTTCACGAGGATCTCAAGATCCGCACGTACCTAAAAAAGCGCCTGGCGCAGGCGAGCGTTTCGAAAATCGTTATCGAACGCCCGGCGAAAAAAGCCCGTGTGACGATCCACAGCGCGCGGCCCGGCGTCATTATCGGCAAGAAGGGCGCGGACATCGAAAAGCTGCGCCAGGAAGTTTCTAAAATTACGGGTTCCGAAGTTCACGTAAATATCGTAGAAATCCGCAAGCCTGAAATTGACGCCCAATTGGTCGCCGACGGAATCGCCCAGCAACTGGAACGCCGCGTTTCCATTCGCCGCGCCATGAAGCGCGCCGTGCAGTCCGCGATGCGCCTCGGCGCCGAAGGCATTCGGGTCAATTGCGCCGGACGTTTGGGCGGCGCCGAGATCGCGCGCACGGTGTGGTACCGCGAAGGCCGGGTGCCTTTGCACACGTTGCGCGCCGATGTCGATTATGGCGTATCCACGGCGCACACCACGTATGGCGCTTGTGGCGTCAAGGTATGGATCTATAAGGGCGAAATTTTGGCCCACGATCCGATGGCGGTTGATAAACGCGCCCAGGACCAACAGCCGAGCCGCTGAGCGGTTCGCGAGGTGAAGAAAGAATAGGTCAAGCACATGCTGAGCCCAAAGCGTACGAAATATCGCAAGCAGCACAAAGGCCGCATCCATGGCGTCGCCAAGGGTGGCTTTACACTGAATTTTGGCACCTACGGCCTGAAGGCGACATCGCCGGAGCGCCTGACGGCACGCCAGATCGAGGCTGCTCGTCGCGCCATGACGCGCCACATGAAGCGTGCCGGTCGCGTGTGGATTCGGATTTTTCCCGATGTTCCGGTTTCGAGCAAGCCCGCCGAAGTCCGTCAAGGTAAGGGTAAGGGGTCGCCTGAGTTTTGGGCGGCGCGCATTAAACCCGGTCGGATCATGTTTGAGGTTGACGGCGTGCCCTACGATGTCGCAAAACGCGCCTTCGAGCTGGCCGCCGCTAAATTGCCGATCGGGACCCGCATGGTCACCCGCCTTGGCGAGGAGGACTGAGATGAAAGCCCAAGATCTGCGACCGAAAAGCGACGACGAGCTGAAAGATCAGCTTTTGGACCGGCGCAAGGAATCTTTTAATTTACGTTTTCAGGCGGCCAGTGGGCAGCTCGAAAACACGGCGCGTCGGCGCCAGGTCAAGCGTGACATCGCGCGTATTAAGACTTTATTGAACGAACGCGCGAAGTCCGCGTAAAGGAGCACGATATGCCGAGGCGTGTAATGCAAGGAGTCGTGGTCAGCGACAAAATGGATAAGACCGTAACGGTTTTGGTCGAACGCAAAGTAATGCACCCGCTTTACAAAAAGTTCATCCGTAAATCCAAGAAATATGCTGCTCACGATGAAACGAATGTTTGCAAGACCGGTGATTTGGTTAAGATCCGCGAATGCAAGCCCATCTCCAAGCGTAAGGTTTGGGAAGTCGTCACCGAGTCCGCTTAAAGCAAGGGCAACCTTGCCGGCGGAGACCGTGATGCTTGAAAAAGGAACGAAGTAATGATCCAGGTGGAAACCAATCTGGAGGTAGCTGACAATTCCGGAGCGCGCAAAGTCCAATGCATTAAGGTGCTGGGCGGATCTAAGCGTAAATATGCTTCGGTGGGCGACGTTATCGTCGTCTCCGTCAAGGAAGCCATCCCGCGCGGCCGCGTCAAGAAGGGCGAAGTCGCCCGCGCTGTCGTCGTGCGTACCGCGAAGGATGTCAAACGAGCCGACGGTTCGTCGATTCGTTTCGACAGCAATGCCGCCGTGCTGATCAACAAGCAGGGCGAGCCGGTCGGCACGCGTATTTTTGGCCCCGTGACTCGTGAGTTGCGGTCCAAGAAATACATGAAAATCATTTCGCTGGCCCCCGAGGTGTTGTGATGGCGACGAAACTGAAAATTAAAAAAGGCGATCGCGTGGTGGTCACCACCGGCCGCAGCAAGGGTAAGATCGGCGAGGTTCTGCGCGTCGAGCCGAAAGACAATCGCGCCGTCGTTCAGGGTGTCAACACGGTGAAGCGCCACACGCGTCCGAGCCAGACCGAGGCCGGTGGAATTATTGAAAAAGAAGCGCCGATCGCCGTTTCCAATCTCGCCATCGCCGATCCTTCCGACGATAAGCCGACCCGTGTCGGCTTTAAGGTTCTCGAAGACGGTCGCAAGGTGCGTTTCGCCAAGCGCTCCGGCGAAGTCATCGACAAGTGAGGGATCGAAAATGACACGTTTGCAAGAATTTTATAAAGACGAGGTCGTGCCGACCCTGCAGGCTCAGTTCAATTACACCAATCCGATGGAAATTCCCCGTTTGGAGAAGATTGTGTTGAACATGGGTGTCGGTGAGGCGTCCCAGGACAAGAAAAAGATCGAGGGCGCGTTGGAAGACATGACCGCGATCACCGGACAAAAGCCTGTGATTACCCGCGCCAAGAAATCCATCGCCGGATTTAAGCTGCGCGAGGATATGATCGTCGGATGCAAGGTGACGTTGCGCCGGGATCGCATGTTTGAGTTTTTCGATCGTCTGATCACCGTTGCATTGCCGCGGGTACGCGATTTTCGCGGGGTGTCGGCAAAATGTTTCGACGGTCGTGGCAATTACGCCATGGGCCTGAAGGAGCAAATCGTGTTCCCCGAAATCGATTATGATCGGGTCGATAAAATTCGGGGCATGGACATCGTTATCTGCACCAACGCCAAGACCGACGCCGAAGCCAAGGCTCTGTTGAAGGCGTTCAACATGCCTTTCCGCGGCGAGACCGGAGGAGACAAGTAAATGGCTAAGAAGAGTTCCGTCGAACGCAACGCCAAGCGCGAACGCCTGATTGCGAAGTTCGCCGCCAAGCGCGCCGCGCTCAAGGCCATTACGAAGGATTCCGAGGCCTCCGCCGAAGATCGCTTCAACGCCCAATTGAAACTTGCGGCCTTGCCGCGCAACTCATCGCCTGTGCGCGCGCGCCTGCGCTGTGAACTGAGCGGACGCCCTCGGGGCAACTACCGCAAGTTCAAGCTGTCGCGTATCGCCCTGCGAGATTTGGCCTCCCGTGGAGAAATCCCCGGCATGGTCAAGTCGAGCTGGTAAGCGCGTAGGTTAGGGAGTACAAAACCAATGTCTATGACAGACCCCTTAGGCGATATGCTGACCCGTATCCGCAACGGGCAACGCGCGGGAAAAAGCGTCGTTTACGCTCCGGCGTCGAATTTGCGCACTAATGTGCTGGAAGTCCTTCAGCGCGAAGGTTTTATTCGTGGCTATGAGTTGGCCGAGGTTCGTACCGGCGTCAAGGAAGTGAAGATCGAACTGAAATATCACGAGGGCAGCCCCGTGATTCAGGAGATCTCGCGCGTTTCCAAGCCGGGACGGCGTGTCTATTCGAAAATTAAGGACCTGTCGAAGGTCTATAATGGTTTGGGCATCTCGATCATCTCCACTCCGCGTGGCGTGATGAGCGATGCCGAAGCGCGCGCCGCCAACGTTGGCGGTGAAGTGCTGTGCCAAGTCTTTTAAGGAAGGGGAAGGAATAAGCCATGTCTCGCATTGGTAAAAACGCCATCCCCGTACCGGATGGCGTCTCCGTCGAAATCGACGGTTTGAACGTTAATGTTAAAGGAAAATTGGGTCTTCTCAGCGCCACTCTGCCCGATGAAGTCATGATCACCCAAGAAAGCGGCGAGCTTCGTGTCGCTCCGTCCGGCTCTTCGGCGCGGGCCCAGGCGATGTGGGGAATGTCGCGCAGCGTCGTCAACAACCTTGTCGTCGGTGTTTCCGAAGGCTTCACCAAAAAGCTCGAAATCAGCGGTGTCGGCTATCGCGCGCAGATGCAGGGCAAGGATCTTGTGCTTCAGTTGGGTTTTAGCCACGAAGTGCGTCATCCCTCGCCGGAAGGCATCACGATCGCCTGTCCTGATCAGACCCACATCGAAATCAGTGGCGCCGATCGTCAGCGCGTCGGTCAGACGGCGGCGAAAATCCGTTCGTATCGCCCCCCCGAACCCTATAAGGGCAAGGGCGTGCGTTACGCCGATGAATTCATTATCCGCAAGGAAGGCAAGAAGAAGTAGAACCATGGCAAACGCGAAAAAACTCTTTGCTCGCCGCCGTCAACGGAACAGGTCCCGCCTTGCCAGTCTTGCTGGTGGTCGGATTCGTTTGTCGGTATTTCGTTCCAACAAATACGTCTACGCCCAGATTATCGACGACAAGCAGGGCGCCACGCTCGCCAGCGCTTCGACCTTGGAAAAGGATCTGCGTGGTAAGTTCACCAACGCCAACGTTTTGGCCGCAGTTGAAGTGGGCAAGCTGATCGCCGAGCGTGCCCTGGCCGCAGGGATCAAGGACGTCGTTTTCGATCGTGGCGGATATCGCTACCATGGTCGGGTCAAAGCTTTAGCGGATGCGGCGCGTGAAGCCGGTCTGTCTTTCTAAGGAGTTCGTTTGATGGCACAAAATGCCCCCCGTGGAAATAAGTCGGGCCGAGGCCAACCGCGCCAGCGCGAGGAGGTCGAACTCCTGGATCGTCTGGTTGGAATTAACCGAGTCTCCAAGGTGGTTAAGGGCGGGCGTAACTTTTCGTTCGCCGCCCTAGTTGTCGTTGGCGATGGGCGCGGTCGTGTCGGTTTCGGCACCGGGAAGGCCCGGGAGGTCCCCGAGGCCATTCGCAAGGCGACGGAAGACGCCAAGAAGAAAATGATTCGCGTTCCGTTGCGCGACGGGCGCACCTTGCATCACGATATCGTCGGTCATTATGGCGCCGGCAACGTGATCTTGCGCAGCGCCCCCGCCGGTACCGGCGTCATTGCCGGTGGCCCGATGCGCGCCATTTTTGAAACCATGGGCGTTCAGGATGTCGTCGCCAAATCCAACGGCACGGCAAACCCGCACAACATGATTAAGGCGACGTTCGACGCCTTGAAGCGGTGCGCCTCTCCGCGCAGTGTGGCGTCGCGCCGGGGCCTGAAGGTCAGCGAAATCGTGACGCGCCGTGGCGACAGCGATGTCGTCGTCAGCGCCGGTAAGGAGTAAGCTCGATGCCTGCGAAGAAAAAAGCCACGGTGACCGTGACTCAGGTGAAAAGCCCGATTGGTCGTAAAAGCGACCAACGCGCCACCTTGATCGGCTTGGGACTGAATAAGTTGCATCGTACCCGTGAGCTGGAGGATACCCCTTCGGTGCGTGGCATGATCGAAAAAGTAAAACACCTTCTCCGAGTCGAAGACGCCGCCTAAGCGGCGCCTTCGGCGCAAGGAATATGAGGATAATAGAATGAAACTCAATCAACTGTCGGACAATTCGGGTGCGACCAAAGCGCGCAAGCGCGTCGGTCGAGGTATCGCCTCGGGAACCGGTAAAACCGCTGGACGCGGCGTCAAGGGTCAAAAGTCGCGCTCCGGCGTCTCGCTGGTCGGTTTCGAAGGCGGTCAGATGCCGCTCTATCGGCGTTTGCCGAAGCGCGGCTTCAAAAACCCGTTCACCAAAAACTACGCCGAAATCAATTTGGGCAAGTTGCAAAAAGCGATCGACGACAAAAAGTTGGACGTTAAAAAGCCGATCAACGAAGCGGCCTTGCGCGCGGCGGGCATGTTGAAGGGGCAATATGACGGCCTACGTCTGCTTGGTCACGGCGCGCTTTCCGCTAAGGTGGCGATCGAGGTCGCCGGTGCGTCCAAGTCGGCCATCATGGCGGTCGAAAAGGCCGGAGGTTCGGTGAGCGTCGTCGCTCCCGCCAAGGCTGCGGCCGCGGATACCGAAGACAAATAACCCGCTTTTTGCGATAAGGAACCGCGCACAGATGTCATCCGCCGCCGAACAGCTTGCATCGAACATGAGCTTCCAAGCCTTCCAAAAGGCGACGGAGCTCAAGAAGCGTCTTTGGTTTACCCTGGGCGCTCTCATCGTGTATCGGCTGGGAACGTACATCCCTCTGCCGGGCATCGATTCGGTCGTTCTTGCGGATATTTTCCGTCAGAATTCCGGCGGTGTCCTGGGGATGTTCGATATGTTCGCCGGCGGCGCTTTGTCGCGGATGACCGTTTTCGCCCTCAATATCATGCCCTATATCTCGGCGTCGATTATTATCCAGTTGATGACGGCGGTTTCGCCGCAACTTGAGGCGCTGAAGAAAGAAGGCGAAAGCGGGCGGATGAAGATCAACCAGTACACCCGCTATTTGACCGTCGCGATCACGGTCATGCAGGCCTACGGGATCGCCGTCGGGCTCGAGGGGATGACTTCGAGCGCGGGCAGCGCCGTTCATGATCCGGGGATGTTTTTCCGTTTCACCACCGTGATCACGCTGACCGGCGGCACCATGTTCTTGATGTGGTTGGGCGAGCAGATGACGGCGCGCGGCGTCGGCAACGGTATTTCGTTGATCATCTTCGCGGGAATTGTGGCGCACCTGCCCCAGGCGGTTGCCGGAACTTTGGAGTTGGGCCGCACGGGCGCGCTGTCCACCCTGTTCATCGTCGGCTTGTTGGTGATGGCCGTGGGTGTGATCTTTTTCATTATCTACATGGAACGCGCCCAGCGCCGAATCATTATTCAATATCCCAAGCGCCAGCAGGGCAATAAGGTGATGGGCGGTGAAAGCACCCACCTGCCGCTGAAGATCAACACGGCGGGCGTGATCCCCCCGATCTTCGCCAGTTCTCTTTTGCTGATGCCCGTCACGCTGATCGGTCTTTCCGCGGGGCAGGGGCCGGCATGGCTGTCCACGGTAGCCACACTTCTCGGGCGCGGACAACCGCTGTATCTGTCCATATACACCTTATTGATTGTATTTTTTGCTTTCTTTTATACTGCAGTTGTGTTTAACCCTGTAGAGACATCCGATAACTTGAAGAAGTACGGCGGGTTTATACCGGGCATTCGTCCGGGAAAGAACACCGCTCATTATTTGGATAAAATATTAACCAGACTCACGGTTCTGGGCGCCGCATATCTGGCCGCCGTGTGTTTGTTGCCGGAGATATTGATCTCACGTTTTTCAGTACCCTTTTATTTCGGTGGAACGAGCCTGTTGATTGTCGTCACAGTGACCTTGGATACGGTCTCGCAGATCCAATCGCACATGTTCGCCCATCAGTACGAAGGCTTAATCAAAAAATCAAAACTTAGGGGAAGGCGTTAAATTATGAATTTAATTCTTTTAGGACCGCCGGGTGCAGGCAAAGGTACGCAGGCGAAACGGCTCGAAGAATCGTTGAACATCGTACAACTGTCCACGGGCGACATGCTGCGCGCCGAGGTGGCTTCGGGAAGCGCCCTCGGCCAGCAGGCAAAAGAAGTCATGCAATCGGGCGGCTTGGTCTCGGACGAGTTGATCATCAACATGATTTCCTCGCGGATCGACCAGGACGATTGTAAAAACGGGTTTATTCTCGACGGCTTTCCGCGCACGACGGCCCAGGCCGAGGCGTTGGACACGATGCTGTCGGATAAGTCACTGAAGATTGACCATGTCATCGAAATCAAGGTCGATGACGACGCCATGGTCGAACGGGTGACGGGGCGTTATACCTGCGCGAAATGTGGTGCGGGTTATCATGACTCGTTTCAGAAACCCAAACAGGACGGCGTTTGCGATAAGTGCGGCGGCACGGAGTTTAAGCGCCGCGCCGACGATAACGCCGAGACCGTTCGTGCGCGTCTTGACGCATATCACGAGCAAACGGCCCCGATCGCCGGATACTATGCCGGCAAGGGGGTTTTGAAGAGTGTTGACGGAATGGCCGCGATCGACGAGGTCACCCGTCAGTTGAACGAAATCGTGGTTTGACGAGTTCATGTTGACTTGAGAATGTTTCGGCATATAATCGCGCCCTTCATTCAGGATTCTGTCATGAATATCGTTTAAAACCAAAGTTTAAGGAGATCCGGCTTTGGCCCGAATCGCAGGCGTTAACATTCCGACCGCTAAAAGGGTCGAAATCTCGCTGACTTATATCCACGGCATTGGCCGTACCCACGCCAAGGAAATCTGCGCAAAGGTTGGTGTTCCCAGCGAGCGGCGCGTCCATGAGCTGTCCGACGATGAAATCCTGCGCATCCGTGAAACCATCGATTCGGGCTATCGGGTCGAAGGCGATCTGCGTCGTGAAGTCGCCATGAATATCAAACGGCTGATGGACCTTGGGTGTTATCGCGGCTTGCGTCACCGTCGTGGTCTTCCGGTGCATGGGCAACGCACCCACACCAACGCCCGGACCCGTAAAGGCCCGGCCAAGTCTATTGCCGGTAAGAAAAAATAATCGGTAACGAGCAATACCGACCGTTTAACCTGAGGAATACAAATGGCAAAACCATCCACGCAGCGCCCCCGTCGCCGCGAGCGTAAGAACATCGTTTCTGGCGTCGCCCATGTGAACGCGACGTTCAACAATACCATGATTACGATTTCCGATGCCCAGGGCAACGCGATTGCGTGGTCGTCGGCGGGAAGCCAGGGCTTTAAGGGGTCGCGCAAATCGACCCCCTATGCCGCCCAGATGGCCGCCGAAGATGCCGGACGTAAGGCGCAGGATCATGGTATGCAAACCCTCGAGGTCGAAGTCAAGGGTCCGGGGTCCGGTCGTGAATCGGCGCTGCGCGCCCTGCAGTCCGTAGGGTTTACGATTACGTCCATTCGCGACGTGACGCCGATTCCGCACAATGGCTGCCGCCCGCGCAAGCGCCGTCGCGTTTAACGACGCGCACCGCAGGTTATCCGGTTCACCCGGCAACCGTTTCCTTTTGGAAACGGTTGAACTATGAGAAGTCCCCGATCGGGGGCGTCGTGAAATCGCCAGACGTGAGGTCACACCCGTGATTCAAAAAAATTGGCAGGAACTTATTAAGCCCAGCAAGCTTGAGGTCGTCCCTGGTGCGGACCCGGCGCGTCATGCGACCGTGGTTGCCGAACCGCTCGAGCGCGGTTTCGGCTTGACTCTCGGCAATGCATTGCGCCGCGTTCTTTTGTCCTCCCTTCGCGGAGGCGCCGTGACGGCCATTCATATCGATGGCGTCCAACATGAGTTTTCGTCCATTCCCGGCGTTCGCGAAGACGTTACCGATATCATCCTCAACATCAAGGCGATGGGTCTTGGCGTCGCGAGCGAGGGAAAGAAACGGATGTCCTTGACGGCGACCAAAGCCGGCGCCGTGACGGCGGGGATGATCGAAACCGGACCCGACATCGCGGTCATGGACCCCGATCTCGTGATCTGTCATCTCGACGAAGGCTCCAAGCTGCACATGGAGTTTTACGTCGATACCGGAAAGGGGTATGTCGCCGCGGCGCAGAACCGTCCCGAGGATCCGCCGATCGGCCTGATTCCGATCGATTCCGTTTTCTCGCCTGTGCGCAAGGTCAGCTATAAAATCGAGAATACCCGTGTCGGGCAAGATACCGACTTGGATAAACTCTCTCTCGACGTGCTAACCAACGGGTCGGTTTCGCCCGAGGATGCGGTGGCCCTGGCCGCCCGCATTCTGCAAGAGCAATTGCGCCTGTTCGTCAATTTCGAGGAGCCGGAGACGGCGACGGCGAAAGAAGACGCCAAGGACGACTTGCCCTTCAACAAAAATCTGTTGCGTAAGGTCGATGAGTTGGAACTGTCCGTTCGTTCGGCCAATTGCCTGAAAAACGACAACATCATTTACATCGGCGATTTGGTGCAAAAGACCGAGTCGGACATGCTGCGGACCCCGAATTTCGGGCGTAAGTCGCTCAATGAGATTAAGGAAGTCCTATCCCAAATGGGGCTTCACCTGGGGATGGATATTCCCAACTGGCCGCCTGAAAATATCGAGGAACTGGCCAAGAAACTCGAAGAGCCCTACTAACGGGAACTTCACGTCAACGACCCGGGCCGGGGTGGCCCGACGTCGCGGTGTTTGCCTTTATGTGCAATTTCGTTGCGCTGCAAAGCAGAGCCGTGTCGAGCATTATCGATTGCGTGCGCGCAATCAAGATCACAAAGGAGACCGTCATGCGTCACCGTATGAGTGGACGTAAACTGAACCGCACCAGCAGCCATCGTAAGGCGATGTTCGCCAACATGACGGCGTCCTTACTGATGCACGAACAGATCAAGACCACGCTGCCCAAGGCCAAGGATCTTCGACGTTTCGTCGATCGCATGATCACCCTGGGCAAACGCGGCGATTTGCACGCTCGACGTCAGGCGTTTTCGGTTTTGCGCGACGATGCCATCGTCGCCAAGCTGTTCGGTCCGCTGGCCGAACGGTTCAAGGAACGCAACGGCGGGTATTGCCGGGTTTTGAAGGCCGGTATGCGCTACGGCGACGCGGCGCCGATGGCGGTGATCGAATTGGTTGAACGCGACGCCGACGCCAAGGGCGCCGCCGACAAGGCTCGGGTTGCCGCCGAAGCCGCTGCATCGGAAGACGATTCCGCTGAATAATCCGCGTTTAAAGCGGGTATCTATGAGGCAGCCTTCGGGCTGCCTCTTTACGTTTGGACTAAAATGTCGCCATATATTGGTCTCATTTACGGGGAAGAATTTAAGTATGAACCGGCTGTTGAAGATTGCGCTGACGTTTTCGGCGATGTTGGGCGCCAGCATCGCTTTTTCGCAGGGGGCCTGGTCCCAGGTCGATCGGCGCGCGCCCGAATCGCGGTCCGAAATTCAATTGTCCTATGCGCCGATCGTACGCAGGGTCGCTCCCGCCGTGGTCAATATTTTTACCTCGAAAACCGTTCGCGTGCGCCAGGTCGCGCCGCTTTTCAACGATCCTTTTTTTCGCCATTTCTTCGGCGATCAATTCGGCCACACCCTCGGCGGGACGCGCAAGCAGGTTCAAAATGCCCTGGGGTCGGGGGTCATCGTCGATGGGCGGGGGCTGATCGTCACCAATAATCACGTCATCGAAGGGGCGGATGAAATTAAGGTCGTGCTCGCCGACAAGCGGGAATTTAGCGCCCGGATATTGGGCACCGACGCCCGGGTAGATCTTGCGGTTTTGAAAATTAACCCGGGCAAGGGCGTACGCTTGCCAACCTTGAAATTCGACGATTCCGATAAGGTTCAGGTCGGCGATCTGGTGCTGGCCATCGGCAATCCCTTCGGCGTGGGTCAGACGGTCACCAGCGGCATCGTTTCGGCGTTGGCGCGCACGCAGGCGGGGTTGTCGGATTTGAATTCCTACATTCAAACCGACGCCGCGATCAACCCGGGAAATTCCGGTGGCGCATTGGTGGCGATGGACGGTCGTTTGGTGGGGCTGAACACGGCGATCTATTCCAAGTCCGGCGGTTCGATGGGGATCGGGTTCGCCATCCCGTCGAACCTGGTGCGCGCCGCCATCTCCAGTATTGAAAAAAGCGGCCACTTGGTGCGCCCCTGGCTCGGCGCGTCGGGGCAGGCGGTCAGCGCCGACATGGCGCAAGCGCTGGGGTTGGACCGGCCTTATGGCGTTATGTTGGGTAAAGTTGTCCCCGGCGGCCCCGCCGAGAAAGGCGGGTTGCGCGTCGGAGACGTTGTGCTGGCGATTGACGGACGAGAAGTCGAAACCCCACAGGATCTTCGCTTTCGCCTGGCGACGATGGGAGTCGGGCGTAGCACCCGACTGAAGGTGTTGCGACATAAAAAGACAATCACGCTCACGGTGGCGTTGGTGGCGCCGCCGGAGACGCCGCCGCGCGACACCACGCAGGTGAAGGGAGCGACGCCACTGTCCGGCGCGGTGATCGCCAACATCAACCCGGCCTTGGCGCAGGAAAACGACCTTGAGGACGGCGCCCGGGGTGTGATCGTCATGCATGTCCTCGAAGCCAGCAACGCCGGTCGTTTGGGCTTCCAGCCCGGGGATCGGATATTGCGTATTAACGGAATGAAGACGGATGCGGTTACCCAGGTCAAACAGGCCCTGAGCAACGTCGGGAGGGGATGGCGCATCGTGATCGAACGCAACGGGCAAAAACTGTCGTTGGCGCTTGGAGGATGAGCAGCCTTTTCGAAAATCAGGCGCCGCGCCCCCTGGCCGATCGGCTGCGCCCGCAGCTGTTGGACGACGTGGTGGGGCAGGATCACCTGCTGAAAAAAGATGCGCCGCTGGGGCGCATGCTGGCGTCGGGGCGGTTGTCGTCGTTGATTTTGTGGGGGCCGCCGGGAACCGGGAAGACCACCATCGCGCGCCTGATCGCCGATGGCACGGCGATGCACTTCGAACCTTTATCGGCAGTTTTTTCCGGCGTCGCCGATTTGCGCAAGGTGTTCGCCGCGGCGCAAAAACGCCGTGCGGACGGCCAGGGCACGGTGCTGTTCATCGACGAGATCCATCGCTTCAACCGCGCCCAGCAAGACGGCTTCCTGCCCTACGTCGAAGACGGTACGGTGACCCTCGTTGGGGCGACGACGGAAAATCCGTCGTTCGAGCTTAACCCCGCCCTGTTGTCGCGATGCCAGGTTCTGGTCTTGAACCGTCTCGACGACGCGGCGCTCGAGCGTCTGCTCGCCCGTGCGGAAGAGGCCGAGGGACGGCCCTTGCCGATCGACGCCGACGCCCGCGCCGCCCTCAGGGCGATGGCCGATGGCGACGGTCGCTATCTGCTCAATATGGCCGACGAAATCCTTTCATTGCCGGAACGAGGCGGCCCGCTGGACAGCGCCGCCCTGGCCGATGTCGTGCAAAAGCGTATGCCGTTGTACGATAAGGCCCAGGAGGGGCACTACAATCTGATCTCGGCGCTGCATAAATCCCTGCGCGGATCGGATACCGACGCCGCCTTGTATTGGTTGAGCCGGATGCTGGCGGGGGGCGAGGACCCGCGCTTTATCGCCCGGCGGCTGGTGCGCTTCGCCTCGGAGGATATCGGCATGGCCGACCCCGGGGCCTTGCCCCAGGCGATCGCGGCGTGGGAGGCCTACGAGCGCCTAGGCAGCCCCGAGGGGGAACTGGCCCTGGTCCAATGCGTGATTTACTTGGGCACGGCGCCCAAATCGAACGCCGCCTACGTGGCGGGCAAGGCGGCGCTGGCGACGGCGAAAAAAACCGGCTCGTTAATGCCGCCCAAGCATATTTTAAACGCCCCGACGAAGATGATGAAATCGATGGGGTATGGCGCGGGATATCGTTACGATCATGACGCCGATGAGGGCTTTTCGGGGCAGGACTACTTCCCCGAGGGCATGGCGCGTCATCAGTTTTATACGCCCAAGGACCGCGGCTTCGAACGGGAGGTCGCCAAACGCATTGCTTATTGGGCGAAATTGAGAACGGAGAAGGGGGATTAGAATGCAGGCGCTTTCGCCGGTCATGATTTTGGCCGTGGCCTTGGGGGGCTCCGCCGGGGCCGTTGTACGCTATGTGGTGATGTCCGTCATCGGCCACTGGTACCATGGCGGCCTTCCCCTGGCGACGCTGGCGGTCAATCTTGTCGGGTCTTTTATTCTTGGGGCGTTGATCGAAACAATGGCCCTGATGTGGTCGCCCAGTCCGGCCCTGCGCGCCTTTTTAGTGGTGGGGACGCTGGGCGCGTTCACCACCTTTTCGACCTTCTCTATGGATATGTTTTTTCTCATGGAGCGGGGCGAATTCATGCCGTTGGCGGGCTATGTCCTGTCCTCGGTTATTTTCGGATTTCTGGCGTTTTGGGGTGGGATGGCGGCGCTCCGCCTGCTCATTTCTTGAGAGAAGGGCGTATGGCGGGGGTGGAAACCATCACGGTTGATGCGGACGACGCGGATGTTCGGCTGGATCGCTGGCTGAAACGTCGTTTTACGGGGATCACCCAGGGACGGATACAGAAACTGTTGCGTACGGGGCAAATTCGCGTCGATGGCAAACGACTCAAGGATGCCGGCTTTCGGTTACAAGCAGGGCAAACGGTACGCGTGCCGCCGTTGAGCGCCGGCGAAAAGGGCGTCGGGCCTTCCGTCCGTCCGTCCACCGCGCGCGAACCCCACGCCGAGGACGTCCAAGCCCTGCGTGATTGCGTGCTTTACAAGGACGATAAAATCATCGTCCTGAATAAACCCGCCGGTCTTGCCGTGCAGGGGGGGACGGGGACGGTCCTTCATGTTGACGCCATGTTGGACGGGTTGCGTTTCGGCGCCGATCGGCCTCGTTTGACCCACCGCCTGGACAAGGACACCTCGGGTGTCCTGGTGCTGGCGCGCACGCAAGGCGAGGCGGCCCGCCTGACGGCGCTGTTTCGCGAGCGAAAGGTTCATAAGCTGTATTGGGCGATCGTGGTTGGCGTACCTTCGCCGGATCAAGGCATGATCGATCTGGCGCTGGGCAAAATACCCGGCAAGGGTGGGGAAAAGGTTGTTCCCGAGGCGTCCCGGGGACGCAAGGCGCAAAGCCTTTACCGTATCATCGACCGCGCCGGCCGTAAGGCCGCCTGGGTGGCGATGGAACCCCTAACGGGGCGGACCCATCAATTGCGCGTGCACATGGCTCAGGGGGTGGGGACACCGATTTTGGGCGATGGAAAATATGGCGGTCAGGGCGCCTTTCTCGAAGGGCTGGCGGGGGGACGCAAGCTGCATCTTCACGCCCGGAGCATCGCGTTCGCGCGGTCCGACGGTAGCCCCCTTCGCATCAGCGCCCCTCTTCCCGAACATATGCGCGCCACGTGGCGATTCCTGGGCTTTGAGGAAGGGCACGAAGGGGCCGAGGAGGGGTTCGGCGATATGCCGTGACGCACAAACCTTTGCGTGCCCCCCCCCGCCAGCTTATGATTTTGGAGGGAGTGTGGCGAACGAAAGGGTTTCATGCGCGTTTTGTTGGTTGAGGACAACCTCCGGCTTGCGGCTTCCGTGCAAAAGGGACTTGAGCGCGAGGGGTTCACGGTTGATGCCCTGGGCACGATGGCCGACGCCGAGGCGGCGTTGAACGCGGCGACATTCGATGTCGTGGCCCTGGACCTGGGGTTGCCCGACGGCGACGGTATAGATCTTCTTTTGCAAATGCGCGCCAAGGGCGACAGTACGCCGGTGTTGATCCTCACGGCGCGCGACGGCGTCGGCGACCGGGTGCGGGGCCTCAACAGTGGGGGGGACGACTATCTTTTGAAACCCTTTGCGATGGAGGAGGTGGTGGCGCGGATGCGCGCCCTGCTGCGCCGCCCGGGCGGCGCCTTGGGGTTGACCCTTCACGCGGGGAATTTATTTTTCGACACCACCGCTCGCGAGGTTCGCGTCGATACCCGTACGATCGGTATATCACGTCGGGAAATGGGTGTTTTGGAGCAACTCATGCGCCGCGCCGGGCGCGTGGTGCCGAAGGATGTACTGGAAGAAAAGTTGTATGGGTTTGAAGACGACGTTTCGTCCAATTCCGTCGAGGCGCACATCTCCAGACTGAGGAAACGCCTGAATAACGCAGGGGCCAGCGTCTCGATCCATACCTTGCGCGGGGTTGGGTATCTCCTCTCCGAGGGAAGCGAGGGCTAGGTTTTTCAGTCATGGTCCAGCGCATCATCCTCAATGCCGTAATGACACTCCTTGCCTTGTGTCTTTTTGCGGTCACGTGTGAATTTTTTCTGCAAGAACAGGTCAAGCTTTTCCTCTACGGGCATTGCCAACCCGAACCCATGGCGGTGCACATCAACCATATCGTCGTTGCGATCGTTTTTTCGGCCTTGGCGATCGTGATTTCGAGTTTTCTTAATTTTCGCTATGCCCGCGACTTACAGCGCTCCGAAAAAGCGCTTAAGGCGAAGGTCGAGCGTCACCGCAATTTCGCCGCCGATGTCGCCCATGAATTGCGCACGCCGTTGGCCGTTTTACGCGCCAATATCGACGCTCTGGACATCACGCGTCCGGCGCCGCTGGACGCCCTGCGGCATGACGTCGCCATCATGTCGCGTATCGTCGAGCAACTGTTGGCGCGCACTCGGCTCGATTCGATGGTCATCGCGGTCAATGAACAGGCCGATCTGGCCGAGGTCAGTCGAACGATCTCCGCTTTTCTTGCGCCCTACGCCATTAGCGAAGCCCGCTCCTTGGAGGTCATCGGTGCGGAAACCCCCCTGATCGTCCGAGGCAACGCCCCCGCGCTGGAACAGGCGTTGTGCAACTTGATCGAAAACGCCATCAAATATTCTCCCCGAGGCACAAAAATTATCTTAGAGGTGCTCGCCGGAGAAAAAGAACATGTCATCATGGTCAGCAATCGGGGGCGCGGCATTCCCGAAGGCATGCGCGAATCCATTTTTAAACGCTTCTTGCGTGCCGATCGGCGCGGTGGTGGAGCGGGTTTAGGACTTTCGATCGTGCAAAGGGTCATGGAAATGCATGGCGGGAAAGTGACCGTTGAGGACGCGCCCGGCGGGGGAGCGCGGTTTTCCTTGCGTATTCCAGTGCAAGGTTCCCGCTAGGGGGAAAAATTTCCGTAATGTGTGAGACAAACTTCCTTGTTGTCAGGAAGTTGTAAGGTTCGCCTGTCACATAGGCCCTTGAAACACGGTTTTGGGGCCTGAAAGATATGCTTCACGGGGGTTACGGGGAAATGACGCCTTTCTGGTTAAGAGGGTAAACGCACTACAAATTTGTTGGCTGAATTTTTTTTAAGGGCGTACCGCAAGGCGCGTGACCCTTATCCCGTCTTGGTTTTCGTTTGAGAATTAAGCAAAGGCCAGCGGCCGAGGGAGAAAAAGAGAGGCCGGAGAGTTTCGAGTCATGGCTCCGGGGGGCGATTTTTTCGTACACGCGCCTGGGGTCGCGGAGAATGCCGTGGTCTTATGTCAGAGTCTGGCGCCCCAGGGATCACGGCAGCAGCCACCGTCAGATAGCGTGGGCCGCCTTCTGACGGTGGCGTCTTTTTCGGCGAGGTTCGACGTTTCGCGGAAGTTCGACGTCCCGCAGGGCGTTGTGAAAAACGTTCCGGGAACGTCGTCGAAGACTTTTGAAAGTGAACGGCACTTCCGGCAAGTCTTCTCCTAGGTCTGTGACATTTTTCACAAACCAGGCGTATCGGATTAATAGGTCCCGACCCTAGCCGAAGCCTTTTTCCGTGTGTCATATGCGTATGCACCGTATTTCAGTTCCAGGTGACGAGAAACGCGCGCGCGAAAATGGCGGTGTATCCGCTGATCAGCAAAATCGCCCCCAGGTTCACCAGTATCCCCGCGCGCGCCATATCCCAGATGCGCAGATGTCCGCTGGCGAAAACGACCGCATTGGGCGGCGTCGCGACGGGCATCATAAACGCGCAACTGGCGCCGATGACCACGGGAAGCGCCAGCACCATGGGGGCGATGCCCAGGTTTTCGCCGAGCGAGGCGATAATCGGTAAAAATGTCGCCGTGGTGGCGGTGTTGCTGGTCAATTCGGTTAGAAAAACGGTGACGCTGGTCAGGAGGACGCCGAGAATTAGTGGCGGGAACACGGCAAGACCGTGCAATGCCTCGCCGATCCAAACGGCCAGTCCGCTGGCGGCAACGGCGTCGGCGAGGGCGAGTCCGCCACCGAAAAGGATCAGAATTCCCCACGGTAGGCGGCGTGCGGTCGGCCAGTCGAGAAGTCCCCCCCCTTCCTTGAGGCGGGCGGGGATCAGAAATAGGCAAAGTCCCGCCGTTATGGCGATCCCGGCATCGCTCAGGGAAAATACGCTCGTCAGCTGATTTATGAGGGGCCGGGTAATCCAGAACAGCGCGGTGACGACAAACAGGACGAGCACGCTTTTTTCCGGCCCGCTGATGCGCCCTAAACTTGCCCGTTCACGCGCGATCACGTCGGTGGCGGCGGTGATGTCCAGTTCGTGAAGGCGATAGATAAAACGGGACAACAGGATCCATGTCATTATCAACAGAGCGAGCGAAAGCGGCAGGGCAAAGGCCATCCATTGGGCGAAGCCGATAGAGATTGCGTACCGCTCGGCCATGAAGGCGGCGAAGAACGCATTGGGCGGGGTGCCGACCAGCGTTGCGATACCGCCAATGCTACAGCCGTAGGCCGTGCCTAAAAGCAGCGCCTGGGCGAAATGACGTCGCCTTTCCTCCGGGACCGTGTCCCGAAATGCCGGCAGGGGGCGTGGGGAACGGGAACGCTCGTCGGGGGTGATGACGCGGATCACCGATAGCGCGATCGGCAACATCATCACCGCTGTGGCGGTGTTGCTGATCCACATGCTAAGACCCCACGATACCGCCATGAACCCCGCGAGAACGGCGGGTGGACGGGCGCTGATCCGCGCCAGAACCAGCACGGCGATACGTTTGTGCAGCCCCCAGCGCTCCACCGCCAAGGCCAACATGAACCCTCCCATAAAAAGAAAAACCAGGGGGTTGGCGTAGGCGTGGCTGACCTTGTCCAGGGGGATGATCTTCAGAGCGGGGAAAAGGACGATGGGCAGCAGGGCGGTCGCCGCGAGGGGGATGGCCTCGCTCGCCCACCACAGCGCCATCGTCAGGGCGATGGCGGCGGTCTTCCAGGCGGTGGAAGATAGTCCAAGAGGCGGGGCGAAAATCGCCGGGGCGAGCAGGAAGGCGAAACCGAGCAGCAACACGCCGATCCGCCGGGCGGCGGCGAAAGGCGTCGCGGGGGACGCGATGGTGGGGGGTGGCTGGTTCATCTCCGGGATCATAGCACCATTGACGAAAAAAAGCCGCGCCGTTCCGCCTCTTCGGGGGCGATGGAAAGTCTATCGCGGATTATTTGGCTGAGTTTTTTTTGTTTATGGATTTTAAAGCGCGGCGAGCGCATTTTATCGAAAGGAAAAGGAATGCCATTTGATGAATACGCCCCCCGCATTGCGTCTCGCTGTTTTCGATTGTGACGGTACCTTGGTTGACAGCCAACAGGCGATCGTCGATGCCATGCGCCGCGCCTTCATCAAGCACGGTCATGATCGCCCTCGCCCCGAGGATGTCCGTTCCATGGTGGGGTTGCCGCTGATCGAGGCGATTTCGAGGTTGCTCCCGGAGCACCCACATGAGCGTCACCAAAATGTATGCGAAAGCTATAAGGACGCCTTTTCCCAATTGCGTCGGGCGGGTCGCGTTCATGAGCCGCTTTACGAGGGGGCGATCGAGGCGATCGGGGGGCTTGAGCGCGCCGGCTGGCTGCTTGGCGTGGCGACGGGAAAATCGCGCCGTGGCCTGGACGCCACCATCGGAACGCATGCCTTGGAAGGACGCTTCGCCACGCTTCAGACCTCAGACAGCGCCCCCGCCGGGAAGCCGGCGCCGGATATGATGTTACAGGCGCTGCGTGAGACCGGGGTCGAGGCGCGCGCCGCCGTCATGATCGGCGATACCACCTACGACATGGAAATGGCCCGTAATGCCGGCGTTCGTGCGATCGGAGTCGCCTGGGGATATCATGATCCGGCGGCCTTGCGCGATGCCGGCGCACACTGCGTAATCGCGCGCTTCGCCGATTTGACG
Source organism: Varunaivibrio sulfuroxidans (assembly GCF_029318635.1). Lineage (NCBI taxonomy): Bacteria > Pseudomonadati > Pseudomonadota > Alphaproteobacteria > Rhodospirillales > Magnetovibrionaceae > Varunaivibrio > Varunaivibrio sulfuroxidans. Next base: position 2,745,063 of record NZ_CP119676.1, read on the forward strand.
GGGGTCTTGGACGCGATGATGGAGACGGCGTGATGCGCAGAGTGTTAAAAATTGCGGGCGTGACGATGTTGCTGGTCGTCGCCGTGGCGGTATCCGCCGTGGTGATGCTGTCGCAGATGGATTTCAATCGTTTCAAGGACACCATCAGCGCCGAGGTCAAGGCCGCCACCGGCCGCGATCTCAAGATCACGGGGAATATCACGTTGAAAACGGCGCTGACGCCGACTCTAAGCGTCGATGGCGTAACCTTCGCCAATGCTTCCTGGAGCCAGACTCCCACCATGGCTACGGTGCGTCATGTCGAGGCTCGGTTGGACTTGTGGCCGCTCTTATTGGGGACCGTTCATATTCAGCATTTGGCGATAGACGGGGTTACCATTTTGGCGGAAGTCGGCGCCGATGGAAAGGCGAACTGGGAATTTCCCTCGGTTTCCAGAACGCCGCCGGCGGAGAATACGGCGGACATGGGCGCCCCATCCACGGGAGAAGGCGTCTTCGTGCCCCGTATTAGCGACATTGCGATGCGCAATGTGCGGGTGCGCTTTGTTAATCATCGCGACGCCCAGGATGTGACATTGTCCCTGGACCGTCTGAATGCGCGCGCGCAAACCTACGACGCGCCGATCCGTTGGGATGTTCTGGGCCGCTTGGGCGACGCCGAGGTCGCCGCGGTGGCCAGAACGGGCTCGTTGCGTCAATTGCTCGAAAGTGGCCGCGAAACGTTCCCCGTTTATCTCGAACTCAAGGGGCCCGGTCTTTCCGTCAAGATGGAAGGGGGCGTCGATCAACCCGCCCAAGGCTTGGGGGTGGATATCGCGGTTTCGGCGCAGGTCATGAACACCCAGCGTTTGGCGCGGGCGCTGGGCGCGAGTATGCCGGTCGTGGCCGAGACGACGGTGAACTTCAATCTTAAGGGGGCGGGCGCGCATTACGGATTCGGAGATATCGCCGTTCATTCCGGGCGCAGCGATCTTGGGGGGCGGCTGGATGTCGATTTTTCAGGTGCGCGCCCAAAGTTGACCGCCGACCTCACGGCGGTGCGCCTGGACCTGGATCAAATTTTGCCGGGGTGGGACGGTGCGTCCACCGCGACGGATGTGAGCCAGGGGGGGGCGCCGGACAAACGGCTTTTTTCCGCCGCGCCGTTGCCGTGGGGGATGCTTAAACAGGTTGATGTCACAGCCTCGATCTCTCTGGGCAAATTGATAGCGCACCGCACGGAGATCGATCATGTCGAGGCCCAGTTCGCCATCAGTGACGGCGAACTGAACAGCAAAACGCTTTCGGCGGAGCTGGGCGGAACGAAAGTTGACGGCGTGCTTAGCGCCAGCGTGGCGGATCAGGAACCTCGCCTGGCTTTGCGCCTGGAAAGCCGTGCGCTGGATGTCGGTTCCATGTTGAAGCTGCTGGGTCAACCGCCGTACCTGGATCTTAAGCTCGACGGCGATATCGACGTTCACGGAACGGGGCGATCCGTGCGGCAGATCATGGCGACCCTGGGGGGGCGGGTGCTGTTGGTGGGCCGCGACGGGCGTCTCAACGACACCACGTTGCAAGCGGCGATGACCGGCTTGCAGAACGTCCTGCCTTGGATCAACGACCAAAACGCCACCGCCATCAACTGTACGGTCGCCCGTTTCGACGTTTACCGAGGTCTGGCGACGGCCCAGGCCTTGATGATGGATACCACCGCTTTGGATGCGTGGGGGCGGGGAAGCGCCGATTTGCGTGATGAGAAACTGGATTTTTCCGTTTCGACATCGGCGAAAAATGTCAGTTTGGCGAAACTGGCGCTGCCCTTTAAAATACAGGGCACGTTCCTAGAGCCCAAGGTTACCACGGATGTCGGCGGGGCCGTGGCGGGCGCATTGGGGGTCGTGGGCGGCGTGTTGTCCACGCCGGCGCAGTTGTTGGGGTCGCTTGTCGGCGCTCGGGGCGACGCGACCGCCCTGAGCGCGTCCTGCCTGAAGGCGCTTGGGAACGCGTCTGGACAACCCAAGACGCCGGAAACGTCCCGGCCTGGAAACGCATCCCCGCGGACACCGCAAAGCACCCCCCTAAACCTGCCGTCGGGCGATCTGGGTAAAGGTGTCGAAGGCCTTGTCAAGGGGGTGATAGGGCGCTAAAACGCCAGAAATAGAGTCCGTCGCCGCCTTGAGACCGTCGTGAGAATTTCATGAGTAAGCGCCGTTACGCCGATGTCGCCGTTGTTCCTCACGACGGCGTATTTTCCATCGCCTTGGATGGGCGCACCGTCAAAACCCCTGGTGGGGAGGTGTTGGCGGTGCGCACCATGACGCTGGGCGACGCCGTCGCCGGAGAATGGCGCGCCCAAGGTGAGACCATTTTACCCGCCACCATGCCTCTGACCCGCTATGCCAGCACGGCGATTGACCGCATCGCGCCGGCGCGCGGACGTATCATCGACGCGATGATACGTCACGTCGATACCGACGCGCTGTGTTACCGCGCCGAGGACCCCACCGACCTGGTCGCACGGCAAAGTGCGCGGTGGGACCCGGTCCTCGACTGGGCGCAAGACAGGTTCGCCGTGCGTTTCACGGTTGCTCGGGGGATCATGCCTGTTCAGCAACCCGATACCCACCATCGGGCGCTGCGCGCGTATGTGTCGGGGTTTCGTGATCTAAGCCTGACGGTGTTGGGCGATCTGGCGGAGATGACGGGTTCGCTCATCATCGCCGCCGCCGCCGCCGAGGGCCACTTTGATGCGGAGCAGGCTTTCGCGCTTTCGCACCTTGACGAAACCTATCAAATCGAACGTTGGGGGCAAGACGAAGAGGCGCGAATCCGCCGGGATAACGTGAAAACGGACATCGGCCATGCCGTGAACGCGCTGGCCCTGGATAGGGACTGACGGAGAGGCCGCGGTGCGATGGTTTAGGTTTCGTTACGCTGCGCTTCTTGGGAAGGCTCCGCATCGCCGGGGTCGTCGATTTGGTGGCGCATGATCAGGGGCAATTGTAGGGCGCTGAACAAAACGGTTAGCGGCATTACCCCGAACACCTTGAAATCAACCCAAAAATTCGTGGTCTGGGTGCGCCAGACGTATTCGTTGGCCAGCGCCAGGAAAAGAAAGAAAAAGGCCCAGCGCCACGTCAATTTGCGCCATCCCCCCTCGTCCAGGTGGATCGCGCCCTGCAGGGCGATTTTGAACAGATTTTTGCGTAGGGCCAGCCCCACAAACAGCGCCGTGGCGAACAGGGCGTTGACGATGGTCGGTTTGAGCTTGATGAAGGTATCGTCCTGTAAAATCAAGGTCAAACCGCCGAACACCAGGATGAACGCCCCCGCGATTAGGGGCATCGCCGGAATGTGCCGACCGTTGAAATAGGCATACCCCAGCGACGCTACGGTGGCGATCATGAAGGCGAACGTGGCGTAGAAAATATCGGCGCGGGCATTGACGACAAAGAACAAGGCCAGAGGGCCGACCTCCATCGCGATGCGCTGAAATGCTTTTTTGTTATGTGCCATCGTCTGCGATCATAAGGCGTGGGCGGGCTTTTCGCTAGTGCAAATGCACGGCGCGCGTGGTATCAAAAATAACGATTTTCCCCACCGAACGGTTAAAAATGGTCCTCACGACGGGACATCTCGCGGGAAAAATTCGTGGTATCGCAGCGACGATGAGGGGGATGTCCATGCACGACATCATTCGGCAATTGGAAGAAAAGCGCGAACGGGCGCGCCAGGGCGGCGGCGCGCAGCGCGTCAAGGCGCAGCACGCCAAGGGCAAGCTCAGTGCGCGCGAGCGGATCGAACTTTTGCTCGACCCCGAATCGTTCGAGGAATGGGACATGTTCGTCGAGCACCGCTCAACCGATTTCGGCATGGAGGGACAAACCATACCGGGCGACGGCGTGGTCACGGGATACGGCGCGATCAACGGGCGCTTGGTTTTCGTCTTCAGTCAGGATTTTACCGTGCTCGGCGGCTCGTTGTCGGAAACCCATGCCTTGAAAATCACCAAGATCATGGATCAGGCGTTGAAGGTCGGCGCGCCGGTGATCGGGTTGAACGATTCGGGTGGCGCGCGGATTCAAGAGGGCATCGGCTCGCTGGCCGGTTATGCCGAGGTGTTTCAACGCAACGTCATGGCGTCGGGAGTGATCCCGCAAATTTCCGTGATTATGGGACCGTGCGCGGGCGGCGCGGTGTATTCCCCGGCGATCACCGATTTCATCTTCATGGTCGAGGATACCTCGTACATGTTCGTGACCGGGCCGGATGTGGTGAAAACCGTCACCCATGAAGAAGTTACCCACGAAGAGCTTGGCGGGGCCGCCACCCATACCCAAAAATCGGGGGTCGCCGATCGCGCGTTCGTCAACGATGTCGAGGCATTGCTCTATCTGCGCCGCTTCATCGACTTCCTGCCCGCCAGCAACCGGGAAAAACCGCCTCTGCGCCCGACACAAGACAGCGATCGACGCAGCGAAATGTCGCTGGATACGCTGGTCCCGGATAATCCCAATAAACCCTACGATATCAAAGAGGTAATCGAAAAAATCGTCGATGAGGAGGATTTTTTCGAACTGCAACCCAATTATGCGGGCAATATCGTGATCGGGTTCGCCCGCATGGAAGGCTCCACCGTGGGCATCGTGGCCAACCAGCCGATGGTGCTGGCGGGGTGTCTGGATATCAACTCGTCGCTCAAGGCGGCGCGCTTCGTGCGCTTTTGCGACGCCTTCAATATTCCCCTGGTGACCTTCGTCGATGTGCCGGGGTTTCTTCCCGGAACGGCGCAGGAATACGGCGGCATCATCAAGCACGGCGCGAAGCTGCTCTACGCCTTCGCCGAGGCCACGGTGCCCAAGGTCACGGTGATCACCCGCAAGGCCTATGGCGGGGCCTATGACGTGATGAGTTCGAAACATCTGCGCGGCGACGTCAATTTCGCCTGGCCGTCGGCGGAAATCGCGGTCATGGGACCCAAGGGCGCGGTCGAGATCATTTTCCGCAAGGAAATGACGGACAGTGCGAAAATCGCCCGGCGCGAGCAGGAATACCGGGAAAAATTCGCCAACCCCTTCATCGCCGGCAGGCGCGGCTTCATTGATGACGTTATCATGCCGCATAGCACGCGGCCCAACATCTGCCGCTCGTTGCGCATGCTGAAAAACAAGCAGTTGGAAACGCCCTGGAAGAAGCACGGGAACATCCCGCTGTGAAGCGCCGATTTGGGATCGGAGAACGTGGGAACGGTGCGGGGCGATGATGACGGAACGGCTGGCGCGTAAGGAAGATACGCATAAGGAAAAATTGAGATGCCTGGGTCGTTTCGCCGCGCAATTGGCGGGAATTCTGTTTTTGATTGCGGCGGCGCTGGTCGTCAATCTGGCCTACACGCCGAGGATCCCGTGGTTTGTCGTCGTCCTGCTTGGCGGGGCGTTCGTGATCGTTTCCAAAGCGCGCAAGGTTATGGCGTTGTTCGATGCGTGAGTGGGCGCAAATCAAAAAGTAAAAAGGGAGGTGGCGTCCATGGCGCCGAAGTCAGATAAAACGGTCGGTGGCGTTCGCAAGACGACGGGTGCGAAACAGGGGGTGAAGAAAAGCCCCGTGAAAAAAAACGTGCGTAAGGACGGCGTTCGAATTCGTAAAATTTTGATCGCCAACCGCGGCGAAATCGCCTGTCGCGTCATCCGCAGCGCCAAGGGCATGGGAATCAAGACGGTGGCGATTTATTCCGAGGCCGATCGCGACGCCCTGCATGTGATCGAAGCCGACGAAGCCGTGTGCGTCGGGCCGGCGCCGTCGGCGCAAAGCTACCTCAATATCGCCGCCGTGATCGCCGCCATCAAGAAAACCGGCGCCGACGCGGTTCATCCGGGGTATGGTTTTTTATCCGAGAACGCCGCGTTTTGCCGCCGCTTGAAACGCGAGGGGGTGACGTTCATTGGTCCCGATCCCCGCGCCATCAAGGCGATGGGCGATAAAATCGAATCGAAAAGGTTGGCCGAAAAAGCCGGAGTCAGCACGGTGCCCGGGTTTGACGGCGCTTTGCGCGACACCGATCACGCCATCGAGGTGGCGGCGGCCATCGGCTATCCGGTGATGATCAAGGCGTCGGCGGGCGGCGGCGGCAAGGGCATGCGTATCGCCAGGGACGAGGCGGACGTCCGCGAGGGTTTTCCCGCCGCCGTGCGCGAGGCCAAGTCCGGCTTCGGCGATGACCGGGTTTTCATTGAAAAATATATTGAAAACCCGCGCCATATCGAAATTCAAATCATGGCCGACAGGCAGGGGAATATCGTTCACTTTGGTGAGCGGGAATGTTCGATCCAGCGCCGTCATCAAAAGGTCGTCGAGGAAGCGCCCAGCCCCTTCATCACCCCCGAAACCCGCCGGGCGATGGGGGCGCAGGCGGTGGCCTTGGCGCGCGCCGTGGATTACGTCTCCGCCGGGACGGTGGAGTTCATCGTCGATCAACGGCAGAATTTCTATTTTTTGGAAATGAACACCCGCCTGCAGGTGGAACACCCCGTGACCGAGCTGGTCTATGGCGTCGATTTGGTCGATCTGATGATCCGTGTCGCCCAGGGGGCGCCGCTGGGGATCGTCCAGAAAAATATCCGCCCCAAGGGATGGGCCATTGAGACGCGAATTTACGCCGAGGACCCGTTTCGCGGGTTTCTACCCTCGGTCGGACGTCTGGTGCGCTACCGGGCTCCCGGCGAAGAGGGCGGCGTGCGGGTGGACAGCGGCGTCTATGAGGGCGGCGAAATTTCGATCCACTACGACCCGATGATCGCCAAGTTGATTACATACGGTGAAACCCGTGCACTGGCGATCGCGCGGATGCGCCTCGCCCTGGACGCGTTTTACATTCGCGGCGTGCGCCACAACATCGCCTTCCTGGCGGCGTTGGTCGGGCACCCCCGCTTCAACGAGGGGAGGTTATCGACCGATTTCATCGTCGAGGAATATCCAGACGGCTTCAGTTCCGCCGACGTCGTTCATGACGATCCCGTTATTCTCGATATTGTCGCGGTGTGCATGCACCGCGCCTATCAGGCGCGTGCGGCTCAAATTTCCGGACAATGGGCCAACCATGAACGCGCCGTCAGGGACGACTGGGTGATCCTTGCGCCGGGGCGGCGGACACGGGCGACGGCGCGCATCGTCGAGGGCGGTTTCGAGGTGGCGGTCGGCAAGAAAACCCATCGGGTGGTCACGACCTGGCGTTTGGGCGAGGGAATGTTCGAGGCGCGCATCAATGACGCCTTTTATTGCGTGCAGGTCGAACGCTTGAATGTCGGCTATCGATTGATTAACTCGGGAAGTGAGGCTGATATCCGGGTGTTGTCCGAACGCGCGGCGCACCTGAGCGGCTTGATGGTGGATAAGCCGGGTCGAGATGTGTCGAACCTCCTGATCTCGCCGATGCCTGGGCTTCTTGTCGATCTTAGGGTGGATGTCGGGCAGAGCGTGAAGGCGGGGGACGAGATCGCCGTTATCGAGGCGATGAAAATGGAGAATGTTCTGCGCGCCGACAAAGACGGTGTGGTCAAAACCGTTCACGCGCAAAAAGGCGAGAGCTTACGCGTCGATCAGACGATCGTGGAGTTTGTATGAGGAACGTTTATGCCCGGGGATAAAAAAAGGCCGGAAAAGGGCGGCAATGTTGTAAAATTCACCCCACGACGCAAAAAAACACCGACGGGACGCATCTCGTCTCGAAAAGGGGGGGCGAAAAAAAGGGATTCTCCGCTTTCCCCCAAGGGATTTGAGCGCCACGAAAAAGTTATGAAGGTGAAATTCACGGGACCCGGGGTCGATGGCGTCTTTGCGCAGGCGGTGGCCGACCGGGCGCAGCTTCTGGGCATGGATGGCTGGGTGCGGGTGCGTGGTCATGACGGTTCGGTCGATGCATTGTTCGCAGGGGATTGCGGCGGCATTCAGCGGATTTTGGAGTTTGTCCGCGGCGCCGACGAGGGACCGGCGTCAATGGTGCGTATCGATGAAAAACCGTTGCGTGGCGATGAGCCCATTTGGACCGAATTTCACCTCCTTCCCCCGACCTGACGTCATCGTGGGTGCGAAATCGGCATCGAAAAAGCAGCGTCGAATATGAGGCGGCGGATGAAGACAGAGACCATCAAAACCCTCCGGCTGCGCATTGAAGGACGGGTTCAGGGCGTCGGGTTTCGCGCTTGGACACGGGCCGAGGCGCGCTCCCGGGGTATTGGCGGGTGGGTGCGCAATCGCCGTGACGGCGCGGTCGAGGCCTTTTTTTGCGGCGCGCCCCAGGCGGTTGATGAAATGGCGATGCGTTGCCGTGAAGGGCCCGCATGGGGCAAGGTTTCGCGGGTTGTCGAACTTTTCGATGATGCGCAGGGGGGCCTTGCGCCGTCTCCGTCGTCTTTATGCGCGGACGATGCGGATTTTACCATACTGGAGACCGTGTAGCGCATTTTGTGCGGAAGTGCGGATATCACAAAACGGTATAGCGCGCGAAAGGTCTACCTTATCCGGATCGCTATAAACTGAGCGTTTCAAGAAATGCGCGGACGGTGGGGCGTGGTAAAAAATCAGTCGTGGGACGGGTACGTGGGCGATGAAACTTTTATTGATCGAAGACGACGATGAAACGGCGGCCTACCTGAGCAAGGGGTTGGGCGAACAAGGCCACATGGTCGAGCGTAGCGCCAACGGCAAAGACGGATTGTTTTTGGCGGCCTCGGAAAACTATGATGTTCTGATTGTCGATCGCATGCTGCCCGGTCTCGACGGATTGGCCGTGGTCAAGACCTTGCGCGGGGCGGGCGTTAAGACGCCGGTGCTTTTTTTGACGACGATGGGCGGGATTGACGATCGGGTCGAGGGTCTGGAATCGGGCGGTGACGATTACTTGACGAAACCGTTCGCGTTTTCCGAATTGCTCGCCCGCCTGAACGCCTTGTTGCGTCGCCCGCACATGGCCGATCAGTTGACCGAGCTGTCGGTGGGAGGGTTGCGCATGGATCTTTTGAAACGCACCGTGACCCGCGATGGCCGGGCGATCGCGTTGCAGCCTCAGGAATTTCGCCTTTTAGAGTATCTTTTGCGTCACGCCGGGCAGATTGTGACCCGAACGATGCTGCTGGAAAATGTTTGGGAATTTCACTTCGATCCGCAGACCAATGTGGTCGAAACGAATATCAGCCGACTGCGCGCCAAGATCGACAGGGAATTTGACTGTGAACTTATTCGAACCGTCCGCGGGGCGGGATACAGCCTTCGCGCGTTTGATTGAGACGCCCCGGCGTTATGTGACGACTGCGCATTTTCGGCTGACTTTGATTTTCGCGGTGGCGTTTTCCCTATCGGTCGCCGTTCTTTTCGGCGTTATTTATTGGACCGCGGGCAGCGCCCTGCGCAAGCAGGCCGGCGAAACGGTGATGCGTGACGTCGCCCTGTTGCGCGATGTCTACAAACACCAGGGCGAAAAAGAATTGGCTTTGGAAATAGAAAGCCGTTCTCAACCGTCGATGCGCGCCGATTTGTATTACCGATTGCAAAGCGTTTCCAAGGGTCTGATCGCGGGAAATTTCCCCGAAGCGCCGGCGGTGTTGGGGTGGTCCATAGTCGAAAGACCCTTACCCGAAAGCCTGCGCGGCGAAGATAAACCGCCCAGCGCGCGCGAAGGGTATTCGGTTTTTTTGTATGGGGTTCGCCTTTCCGGTGATTTGAGGTTGTGGGTAGGGTATGACAACCACCCCATTTTTGAGGCTCAAGAAGCGATTGTGCGCGCCTTCATTTGGGCCTTCGCCGTGACCATCGTTCTCGCGTTGACGGGAGGGATGTTTTTAAGCTGGCGCTTTCTCAAACGCATCGACGATATCAACCGCACCTTGAAGTCAATCAATGCCCTGCGCCTGAACGACCGGTTCACGGTGCGCGGCAGCGGCGACGAATTGGACCGTTTGGCGCTCAACTTGAACGCCATGCTGGAGCGTATACAGCACTTGATGGACGGCATGCGCCAGGTTTCCAGCGATGTCGCGCACGATTTGAAAACGCCCCTCAGCCGTCTGCGCCAGCGTCTTGAGGCGGCGCAACGCGACGCCAAGACCGCCGCCGATTACGACGCCGCCATTCAGGGGGCGCTGGATGACGCCGACGGCATTCTCACCGTTTTCGCAACCTTGCTGCGGATCGCTCAGATCGAGGCCGGGGGGCGTCGTCTGGCCTTGGGCGCGGTCGATTTGTCGACGGTCTGTTCGGCCATCGCCGATGCTTACGCCGCGGTCGCCGAAGATAAGAACCGGGACCTGACCTGCACCATAGATTCCGAGGTCGCCATTCGGGGCGACCGCGACATGATGATGCAGGCGCTGGTCAACCTGCTGGAAAACGCCCTGAATTATTCGCCCCCCGGGGGACGCGTGCACATCGCCCTGCGCAAAGAGGAAAAAGCCGTCTCGCTCTGTGTGTTCGACGACGGCCCGGGTATACCGCCGGACGAGCGGGATAACGTGTTCCGTCGTTTTTATCGCCTGGAGCGTAGCCGCTCGACTCCGGGTAGCGGCCTGGGGTTGGCGATCGTCAAGGCGGTCAGCGATCTGCATGGCGCGCGCATTGTCTTCAAGGACGACGACGAAAGGGGCTTTGGCGTCTGCATCCGTTTTCAGGGGGATGGGTTCCCCCCGCTTGCGGGCATGGCTGGCTGAGGCGGGGATGGGGCGACGAGGCTGGAGGCGTCCACCGTTCGATAACCAAAAACGCGGGTGAAGGTCCGGCGCAACTCGGCATCGACGTCCGCCATGGTGGCGTCGATGCCCAAATCCCGCAGCGACGTCACGCCGTGTTCGCGAATGCCACACGGAACGATCCCGGAAAAATGTCCGAGGTCCGGGGCGACGTTCAGGGCCATGCCGTGAAAACTGACCCAGCGGCGCACCCGCACCCCGATCGCCCCGATTTTGTCTTCGCGGGGCAGGGCCGCGTTTTGGCGCGCGACCCAAATGCCGACGCGTCCCTCGCGCCGTTCGCCGACGACGGAAAATTGGGCGAGGGTGTCGATCATCCACTGTTCCAGGTCGCGCACATAGGCGCGCAGGTCGCTGGCGCGCCATTTCAGATCCATCATTACGTAGACCACCCGCTGGCCGGGACCGTGATAGGTGTATTGGCCGCCTCGTCCGGCGGCGTAGACCGGGAAACGTCCGTCGTCGAGTAAATCGGCGCGGTGGGCGCTGGTGCCGGCGGTGTACAGCGGCGGGTGTTCGACCAGCCAGATCGCGGGGGCGCAGCGCTTGTCGCGAATGGCTTTCACCCGCGTTTCCATGGCGGCGACGGCGTCGGGATAGGCGACCAATCCGGGGGCGACGATCCATTCGACCGCGCGCGGCGCGTCGTCCGGAGATGGGGCCGATTGGGGCAAAAAGGATGATGACTGATCGCGCTTGTGCATAAAACCTTTCCCTAGAACTGCGATGCCGCTTGATTGCAACGAAAGTATTTGCTATCTCCCCTCCATGCAATGGCGCGCCGGGCGGAAAATCGATTAAATTTCCGAAGATTCCCATGGGGTTTCCCATTAAGGCGCGCTGCGGCGTTTGGCTATGCGGTCGTGGCGGAATTGGTAGACGCGCAGCGTTGAGGTCGCTGTCCGGTAACACGGGTGGAAGTTCGAGTCTTCTCGACCGCACCATTTACAAAGCCCCATTTCGGTTCCTTTTGAGGTCTTCCGAAATGGGGCTTTTGTTTGGGAATGAGGGCGGGACGTGTTCTCGACTGCGGCATTTTTGGCAATTTTATGAAGCCTCTATCGGGAACGCTGGGATCTGGCCTAATATACGAGATGAAAAACGGGCGCTTTTTTAGAACGACGCCGTAGGTTGGGGCGCGGTCGAATAGGTTTAAATGTCACTCTGCGTCGCCGCCGCGGCGTCCGCGCGTGTGATATACATATCGGCGTGTCGGATCGTTGGTAGGGAGAGGTTTCGTGACGCAATCACAGCACGACGGCCCACAAACCCCGAAAGATGACCCACATCATGCTCCCGGCGATGGTTCCCCGGGCGCCCCCCTCCACCGTGACGATCCCTCGTCCGAGGGTGGGGAGGGCCAAACCGAAACGGCCTTGAACCCGTCCGGCTTTTCGGCTCGAATAGCCTCGGCGCTCGGCGATGACGATCGCGCGGGGGTTCTCGCCCTTTTCACGCAGATGCATCCCGCGGACGCGGCCGATGTTCTCGAACAGCTCAGTTTCGATCAGCGCCTCGCCGTGCTCTCGATCGTTCGTGACACGTTCGATCCGGAAATTCTTTCCGAATTGGACGAAACGGTTCGTGATGAAGTTATCGAACAATTGGGGTTGGGGCGTGTCGCCGAAGCGATCGCCGAACTGGAAAGCGACGACGCCGTCTATGTTCTTGAAGAACTGGACGAAAAAGATCAACAAACGGTTCTGGAGGCGATTCCCGACAGCGATCGCGTGCTGATCGAAGAGGGGCTGGCCTACCCCGACGACAGCGCCGGGCGCTTGATGCAGCGCGAGGTAATGACGGTCCCTTTATTCTGGACGGTCGGGGAAGCCATTGATTTCATGCGCACCAGCGCCGAGACGGAACAATGGCAACTGCCCGACATCTTTTACGATATTTTCGTCGTTGATCCGAAGCGTGTCCCGATCGGGCGGATCGCCCTTAGCATGCTGCTGCGTTCGAAACGCCAGCTTCCCGTGGCCGATATCATGTCCGCGGTAATGCATCCGATTTCGGTGGAAACCGATCAGGAAGACGTCGCGCACTTGTTTCGGCAACGCGATCTGGTGTCGGCGCCGGTCGTCGATGCGGCGGGCCGCCTTGTCGGGGCGATTACCATCGACGATGTCGTCGATGTCATCGACGAGGAACACGAGGACGATATTCTGCGCATGGGCGGCGTGCGTGAAGACGATCTGTACAGCGCGACGATGGCGACGACGCGAACGCGGTTTTCATGGTTGTTAATCAATTTGTTGACGGCTATTTTGGCGTCCTCGGTGATCGGCGTTTTCGCGGCGACGATCCACCAGATCGTCGCCCTGGCCATCCTCATGCCGATCGTGGCGTCGATGGGCGGAAATGCCGGGACCCAGACTCTGACCGTCGTCGTGCGCGCCCTGGCGACCAAGGAATTGACGTCCACCAATACCCTGCGCCAGGTTAGCAAGGAACTGATGGTGGGCGCGGTCAACGGGGTGTTGTTCGCAGTCTTGATGGGGGGCGTGGCATGGGCATGGTTCGCCAGTCCCATGATCGGAATCGTGATCGCGTTGGCGATGGTGGTCAACATGATCGTCGCCGGTTTCGCCGGGGCGACCATTCCCCTGGGGTTGGAGAAAATGGGTGTCGATCCGGCGATCGCCTCTAGTGTTTTTTTAACGACGGTGACGGATGTTGTCGGTTTTTTGGTTTTTCTCGGGCTGGGGACGTTGTTCCTCCTGTGAGCGCGATGCTGTGAGTGCGATACCATTTCTTAAGTTCGGTCCGAGGCCGCGACGCGCCACGGCAAGGATACCCTGGTAAAACGAAAAAGGAGATCGATCAATGAGCACGATTTTAATTACCGGGGCGAACCGGGGGATCGGATTGGAATTCGTCAAGCAGTATCTGGGCGATGGAGATAAGGTCATCGCCACGTGCCGTGAGCCGAGTAAGGCGCAAGGTCTTTCGGCTTTGTCGGGGTCGCTTGACGTTTTGTCCTTGGATGTCACCGATATCGTCCGAATTCGCGAGGTGGCGCGGACCCTTCGCAAAACCGCGATCGATGTGTTGATTAACAATGCCGGTGTTTATGGGCCGCGCCCGGCGCCGTTTGGGTCCATCGACCTGGACGACTGGGTGGAAACCGTGCGCATCAACGCGATGGCGCCCCTGAAGATATGCGAGGCCTTTGTTGAGCACATCGGGTCCTCGAAACAGAGAAAAATCATCGCGATCTCCAGCAAAATGGGCAGCCAAGGCGACAACACGTCCGGTGGATCGTATATTTATCGCTCCAGCAAGGCCGCGCTTAACGCCGTGATGCGCAGTCTCGCCGTCGATCTTGAGGGTCGCAAGATTAGCGTCGCAATGCTTCACCCCGGTTGGGTGCGCACCGATATGGGCGGCGCCAGCGCCGCGATCGACGCCGAGCAGAGCGTCCGCGCCATGCGCGAAGTCATCGCCGGGTTGACCTTGGCGTCGAGTGGGCGGTTTTATAATTATGACGGAACGGAAATTCCCTGGTGACGTGGGCGTGGTTCTCCGTCTCGGCGTGTCCGGGGTTCTCACCCCGTTTTTACGCCCCGTTTTTACGTTGGGTCCCCTAAATGACGCAGCATCTTTTGAAACTCGCCGTCGGCGTCGATGACAATGACCATCTTTCGCGGATACAAAAGGAACGCCTACAAAAAGAGGGCGTCCTGCGCCATTTCACGCGAAACGCCCCGCGTCGCCGGGAGGACGTTTTGGATGGAGGATCGCTCTACTGGGTCATCCGTGGCGTTATTCGCGCACGTCAGCGCCTCGTCGATATCGAAAGCGGCCTGCGCCGCGAGGATGGCGCGCCGCTGTGCGCCTTCGTGCTTGACCCCAAACTTGTGCGCACGCAGCCCGTTTCCTTCCGCCCGTTCCAAGGGTGGCGCTATTTAAGCGAAGAAAAAGCCCCCAAGGACCTAGATGCGTCCATGGCCTCCGCACAGGATATGCCGGAGGAAATGGCGCGTGAATTGCGGGTGTTGGGGCTCTTGTAGGGTGCGTGGAAAATGGTGCTTCCGCATGCGTTGGAGATGGTATTTGTCCATTTTTCAAGGTTGGAGCTATACTTTTCACGCGCCTCTGTCTCAAATGGTTTGTATCGTGCGGTGCGGTGCGGTGTGGCGTTGTGCGGCCCGGGCCTCGCCGGAGGGGGGGCAATCGGTTCGTGCCGTCCTCCTCGTCTTGTGGTAGGGTTCTGCGGAGCGGTCTTGTGCTTTGGGGCATATGTTTCTGGAATAACCCCTCGTAACATCCCATATGCAACGTCGGTCCATCTGCGGTGCGGGTGGAAAATGGTAGAGCGGAATGGCTGAATACGACCTGACAAGATTGAATTTTCTTATCGTTGATGACAACAAGCATATGCGTGCCCTTGTCAAAAGCATTCTGCACGCTTTGGGGGTGAAGAACGTTCTTGAGGCGCAGGACGGCGCCGATGCATTCAAGGAATTGCGCCATTTTCCCGCGGACATGATTATTTGCGACTGGAACATGTCTCCCCTCGACGGCCTCGACTTCGTGCGCTTGGTGCGTACCGGCGCGGATAGCCCAAATCCCTTTGTCCCCATCATCATGTTGACCGGACACACGGAAATGAACCGGGTGATGGAGGCGCGCGATTCGGGCGTGCACGAATTTCTCGCCAAGCCGATATCGGCGAAGAAATTGTATTCGCGGATCCGTTCAATTATCGAGCAACCCCGTCCCTTTGTTCGCGCCGGGCTGTATTTCGGCCCCGATCGGCGGCGAAAAACAAACCCCAATTACTCGGGACCGGAAAGACGCAAGGAAAACCAGGGCGAATCTTCTTCTTCACAGGAAGAGCCCGGGGAGCTTTCCCAAGATGAGGTGAATGCCCTTTTGAACGGGTAAGGGGCATGACCGTCGATGTGTTCATAAAAAGTTCCGGTTTTTGAGTTGCGGGCGGCGCCCGTACGTGTGATGGCGAATACAAAGAGTTAAGAAAGGTCGGCCAATGGCAGAAGATGATGCGACGCTCCCACAAATCATAAATCCACCCAATACCCTACAAGGGAAAATTTCCAAGGGGGGCGCGGGCGCTGTCGATCTGGCGGCGTTGGAACGGGCCGAACAGGTCATCGCAAATCTGGCCGGCGATTACCTCCTGTGGGCGGAAGATGATTTGGTTCGTCTGGAAAAGGTGTTTGGCGATCTCAAGGCGAATCCGGGGGGAAGCAAAGATAAAATCCATGAAATTTTCCAAATTTCCCATGATATGAAAGGCCAAGGCGGGAGTTTTAACTACCCGCTGATGACCGCCGTCGGCGACCGTTTGTGCCGGCTGGTGGAAAAATGGGAAAAAGCCGGCAAGAAGGAAATCGAGATGATCGGTCTGCACGTCAATGCAATGAAATTGATCATCTCTCAACGCATGGAGGGCGACGGCGGGCCCGAAGGGCAAAAATTGCTCAATGGATTGACCTTGATGGTCAATAAATTTTCCGGCGGGTAATCCTCCTGCAAGGTGATGGGGCCGTTTTACATGGTGTGGTCATGCGGCGTAATTGGGCGGAACGCATGGTCTGGCGTGGGCGTTTTCTCGAGATACGGATGATTGCGAGAAGATAAAAAACACCTGCCGGCAACATGTTTCCGGCAGGTGTTTTTCGTTTGATCGCGCGCCGGGGCGCGCGGCTCGGGGTGGGTTACTTTACCGTAAAATACTCGTGCATGCCCGCCATGAAGTGGCCGGGTTTGTTGCAGAAAAGCTCGTAAAGTCCAGGGGTAAGGTTGAGCGTCAGGGTGCCGGTTTTGCCGGGGTCGGTTTCGGAAATTTCACCCAGGGAGGAAATTTTATCCTCGGGGATGCGCCCGGAATTGGCGTCGTAGGGCAATTTTTCGTTTTTGTTCTTGACCCTTACGACCAACATTTCATGAACGGTGCCGTCCTGTGATGTGTTGGTGCCCTGAAAGGTGATTTTTCCGGCCGGCGCGCTGTGCCGCGAAAGTTTGAGTTTCATGTTCATGCCGTCGTTCCACATTTGAACCTTGACAATGGTTTCCGCCGCCTTCGCATCCTGGACGTGCACCAGGGTAAGGCTCACCCCAAAAGCGAATAGGGCCAAAATCAGGTATTTTTTCATATTAAAGCTCTCCCTCATGATAGAGTCTCTCCCTCATTTTTTTATGTTTCTTCAAAGGTTACGATGATGCCTAACTCGAAGCATTAAGCCGGCATAGTGGTCAAATTCGGCGTGCTTTGTTCTTTTCCTCGGAGAAAAAATGTAAAATCGTCTCTTTGCGCCTTTTCTCCGAGTCCCTCGATGTTTCGTCCCCTTTTCGTCAAGAAAAGTTTTGCAATGAGAAGTCACCTAACGCTCCGGCGGTGATGCCGGATATATACGCCTGCGGTTGTCGAGGACTGACCAAGCCGGAGTGGCTTAACCTTGCAGCGGGTGCCTCCCTCTAAAGCACAAGATGCACGCTTTCCCCCATCATGCCCCGGAATGCTTTTTAGGCGTGGGAGCGCGGGGGGGCGTCTCCTTTAATGTTTTTTTTATTATGCGGGGATTTTTTAATTTATCAAGGAATAATCTAAATTATTTAAAACAAGATTCACAAAAAATGCAAAAAATAGACTTAATTACCATTATAGCTAAAGATTAGTAATGTCTTATATGCTTTATATTTGCTTTGTTATTTAAGTTTTTTATTATATTACTATAACCTAATTAATAAATAATAATTTTTAAAAAATTATTATTTATTAGATAAAGCTATCTCATTATTTTTTTAATTAAACATTATGAAATATTTTATATGTTCCGCTCGATATAAAATTATGAATAAGTATTCTTATTATTCTAATTTTACTTTTAGGGTGTTGTGGGCGCGTCCGTTGGTTGGGGTCGTTTATTTTATGTGAATATGGATGTTGCGTGGCCTGTGCGAGTTATTCTCGTGTTGTGGCGCGGTTTTTTAAGTTGTGGGCTTTTGGCGTCGCCGTCATGTCCGCGCATCGGAGGCTCCCGTCGCGGCGCAAGGGGGGGGCTCAGCGTGCTTTTCCTCTACAAGGTTTTGGCGTACTGTCCGGCGTTCGCGTTTCGGCCGGCGATGCTTGCGATGACAAGGAGCCTCTTTTTCATTATGGCGTGGATGAAAACTATTTTTGAAGCACCGTTTCGGGGGCTTGCCGTTATGGTTCATGTTTACGCCACCAATCGGCGTTGGGTGGCGGCGCGCATGGCGGCCCCCCGCGCGCGCGCGCTTATGAAGGGGGCCATCGCGGTGACGATGGTGGTCTGGATCGTGATCTGGTTGGTCGCCGGTGAGCGGCAACGCGCCCGATTGACCGAGGCCATGAAATCCTTTTGGGCGCCGCCCACCCAATCGATCGAGACCGATACATCAAAGTGAGCGGTTCTTCGAGGGGCATTTCTTAAAAAGACAAGCACACGGGAGGGCGTTCGAGAGGGGGAGGGCGCCCGAGGCGGAAAATCTTATCCTCTGTTCTTCAGTCCATGCTCTTGTGGGGCGCACATCACGCGCGCCAAGGGTTGGGGGGCGCTGTTTTCTCCGGCGCGCGTCATGTATAGATAGACGCTCTCGGTCGATGGCAATCGCGGCTCATGGGCGTGAAATGTCGCACTTTGTCCTTGTTTGAGACGCAGGCTACGGGATGGAAGCGATGTGGCCATGCGCGCCGCCTTCAGGGTGAACACGGCGCGGCGAGAAAAATCATCGCCAACATTCCTGACTCGAAATCCGGGTGCGCCTTTGTAACACAGGGGGCGAATGTCCAGGTTGTGGATTTTCGATATCTCTTGATGTCGTGCTTCGCCCGATGTCACAGTGGCGTGTGCCGTTGAGGAAAACGCCGCCAGGAGCGCCAATAAGGTCGCGCTCATCAAAGATTTTCCAAAACGGCATACTGTATTTTGCATTTTACGCCTCGCGACCTTGGCTTTTTTAAAACTAAGTGGGGGGGCTTTTTTAAAACTAAGAGGGGGGCGGATTCGGGCGGAAACCCCCCTTCGCGCCCCGGAGGTCAAAATTACGACCTAGGCATGATTGGGGTTTGATCGAGGTGTGAACGGATTGTGACTGAACCTGGCGCCGAAATGAGCCGAAGCATCTTGATTGTCGAGGATGATGAATTCGTGCGCGCGCTCATCGCGCTTTATTTGGAAAATGCCGGATATCGGGTTGTCCAGGTTGGTTCCGGACATGACATGTTCATCGCGTTGGAAAAAGCCCCGGCAGATCTCGTTTTGCTGGATTTGAATCTGCCCGATGAGGATGGGATCGTGTTGGCGCGCAAATTGCGCGCGCGTTCCGGTGTGCCCCTGATGATCCTTACGGCGCGCGAGCATAGCGGAGATCGGATCGCCGGGTTGGAGGTGGGGGCCGATGATTATGTCACCAAATCCGTGGCTCCCGAGGAATTTTTATTGCGGGTGCGTAATTTATTAGCGCGCCGGGCGGGCGCGGGAGCTTCCGTGCCGGCGGCTTCGCGCGCAGGGAAGGCGCGCATGCCGTTGGTCTTTGCCGGTTGGTTGATGGACCTGGATGGTTTTACCCTCACCGCGCCGGATGGGCGGGATGTGGCCTTGACGCCAGGGGAATTTGCCCTTCTCGGCGCGCTGGTGCGTCAATCCGGGCGGGTTTTGAGCCGCGGTCAGCTCCTTGATGCGCTCAGCGGGTGCGATGATGGCCCTTCCGATAGAATGATCGACGCATATATCAGCCGGATTCGCAAAAAAATTGAACGTGACCCTAAAAATCCAGAATTTATTCTGACGATTACGGGGGTCGGCTACAAATTCAATCCGCATACCCAAAAAACGCCCTCCGTCTAAATTTTTCTCCCCGCTCAGGTCCGCCCGGGCCTGCCTAAGTTCGCCCCGTCGTACGCCGTACTTGGAGGGAGGGCGTCTCGTCGCCGCGTCCGTAAAGGCGCCAAGAGCGATAACGGCAATCCGCCAAAGAGTGTAATGATATATAAACAATGCAACTATATAGTTGATTGGCGGATCATATTGTGTTTCATTCCTTGAATACATCAATATGTATGCGCGTGAGTTGTCGCGCACGGTTATCTATTCAGGCGTGTGCGGCGTGATCCAAGAGGGGCGGATTCTGAAAGGAAAAGAAATATTGGACTGAACGAGCGATGAAAACATGACTCCGTTGTCGATTTGCCGCGCCTTGCTTTAGGGACCGTGGCGTTGGGTATCCGCCTTCTCGGGCGCCGCGCCGGTGGTGGCCGCAACAAGGGTGGCGACGGTGTTTTTTATGGTTATCGGAACGAAGCCTCCAAAATGAATAGGACGTCATCATGCAAACTGAACTGTATTCGACCTTTATGACCGTGTACCGGGCGGACGACATTAGCGTCGTGCTGGATACGCCGGAAAAAAACGAGGTGTTTTTCACTGCGATCGAGCGGGTGGTGCATAAGGCCTTTCTGTTGAATGACGATGCGGCGCTTTTGAGCGTGCACCGCATTCTTTTTGAAATATATTTCACCACGATCGCGCGCCCGTCGCCGGAAATCAGCGTCAACCAAAATCATCCGGTGATCGCACGGGTGCGCCATATGATCGAGCAGCGTTGGTTGGTGTCTCTACGGGAAAAATTGGGAAGCGAGTTGCGCCGGGCGGTTCACGGCGACGACGCGGATTTCATCCATTGGGTCGCTCAGTTGGCGAAAGACGCGAAATTGGAAGAACATCCGCTGTTCGATTATTTGGGGTCGAACGAATCGTCTCTGGAAGATTTTTACACCTTCTTCAAGTTTGAAGGGCTTGTCGCCAGCACGTTCGTCGATTTGGTCGCCCTTTCGGTGGTCGGCAACGGGGGCAGCGCCCTCATGGAAACGGCGAGCAATCTTTTCGATGAACTGGGCAGCGGAGATCCGAAACAGAAGCATACCAATTTGTACCGTCAGTTGGTGCGGCTGTTCGAATCCAATGAGGCCCAGTTGTCGGACATGGACATCGTCGAACTGTCCACGCGTCTTTTCGATTGGCGTGGGTATGCCGGGTTCAACCTGTTTATGTGCTTCGCCACCAATCGTTCTCAGTATTTCGAGAATATCGGATGTTTGGGATTCGCCGAACTGGTCGATCCCGTGGTGCAGAATTTGATCGTCAGTCTCAGCCTAGGTAAGGGCATTCGCGCCGAAAACTTGAATTACTACAGCGATCATGGTGCGTTGGACGTGGAGCACGGTGAGGGTTGGTTATCCAATGTCATCGCCCCGGCGGTTACCGCGTACCCCAACATCAAGGAAAAAATAGCCTTTGGCGTGTTGTGTCGATTGGATACGTCGAGGAGGTATTTCGACAGTATTTACGAGCGCGTTGCGGGGGTCACGCCGGCGGTGTTGGACCGCGCCGTCAGCGGACAGTAAAGCGTGTCGCCCTGGGGGGCGAAAGCCTTCGTGGTGGCGAAGAACGCGAGGCGAAAAAAGGCCGCCCATCTTTCGATGGGCGGCCTTTCGATGTTTCC
Organism: Varunaivibrio sulfuroxidans; assembly: GCF_029318635.1. Lineage (NCBI taxonomy): Bacteria > Pseudomonadati > Pseudomonadota > Alphaproteobacteria > Rhodospirillales > Magnetovibrionaceae > Varunaivibrio > Varunaivibrio sulfuroxidans. The sequence continues at coordinate 2,766,269 of NZ_CP119676.1, forward strand.
GTCGCGCCCCAGCCGTGCGGTAAAGTGGGGGTTACCCGTTATTGGCGTCCGGCGTGAACAAAAGCTTGCCGTGCAGGCGGTACGCCCCGATCGTTTTCTGGCCTTCCGGCGAGATCAGCCAATCGATGAAAGTCTGGCCGTCTTTGGCTTTAACTTGGGGGAATTTTTTCGGATTGACCAAAATGACGCCATAGGGGTTGAACAGGGCCTTGTCTCCCGCGCACAAGATTTTCAGGTCGGCCTTGTTTTTGAAGCTGATCCAGGTGCCCCGGTCGCTCAAGGTATAGGCGTTCATGGATGCGGCGGTGTTGAGTGTCGCGCCCATGCCCGAACCCGTGGACCGGTACCAGGTCCCCGAAGCCTTATTGACATTGACGTCGGCTTTTTTCCACAACTCGTTCTCTTTTTTGTTGGTTCCGCTGTTGTCGCCCCGGGAAACGAAGGGAAGTTTGGCGGCGGCGATTTCCTTAAGCGCCCGGGCGGCGCTTTTGCAGCCCTTGATATGGGCGGGGTCGGTTTTCGGGCCGACGATGATGAAATCGTTATACATGACGCCGTAACGCCGGACACCATACCCTTCGGCGACAAATTTTTCTTCCGACGGGCGATGGTGAACGAGTAAAACGTCGGCATCGCCATTTTTCGCGATGCGGATGGCGTGTCCTGTGCCTACCGCGACGACGTGTACATGGATTCCGGTTTTTTTAGTGAAAATCGGAAGAAGATAATCCAAAAGTCCGGAATTTTGCGTCGATGTCGTAGACGCGACGGTGATGAAGCGCTCGGCGGCCCCGGCCGGGATCGCCGCGGCGCTGAGGATTAGGGCGAGTAGCGCTCCGAAAAAAGTTTTTTTCATGATTTAAATTCCTTGGCTGGACCAAAAATTTGAAATACGGGGCGGCGAAGTTGTGAACCTTAGAGAAATCAATCGCGTTGTGATATTATTAGCATAACGGCGGCATCCTCACTCACGTCAACGACGGTTGTCAAGACGCGTGTTTTGTTATTGTTTGTTCGGGGCGCGTTAATTGGCGGGCTTCGAAAGGAGAGGGGCGACATGTCGAGCGAGGAAACGCTAAATCTGCAGCTGCGGCTTAAAATACGTCTTGAAAATGGGACGATTGGGCCAGGCAAGATCGCCCTTTTGGAGCATGTGGAGAAGGAGGGGTCGATTTCCGCCGCCGGGCGGGCGTTGGGTGTGCCGTTCCGCCGTGCGTGGCTTTTGATAGAGACGCTAAACCAAGCCTTAGGGCGGCCCGTCGTGCAGACGACGCAAGGAGGGCGTTCGGGAGGGGGGGCCAAACTCACGCCTCTCGGCGCACGGGTCGTCGCCTTGTATCGCGGCGCGCAGGCGCAAACAGACGCCCTGCGAGTGGAACTGCGTGAATCTTTGGCGCGCGCGCTAGACGCCCCGGATTCGTGATGGATTTCATCTTCGCAGCGCTGCATCCCGTGGTAAGGCCACGCCGGCATTTTAAAGCCGGGCGGTTCTGTCCGTCGCGCCGCGTTCTCTTGCGCTTACGCTGCCTGTAGTTAAGGGAGAAGCCCCCTTTCCAACGGGGAAAGGGGGCTTCCGCAGCGGTTATGGTAGGGTAAAAAGGGGGCTAATTACCGCATACCACCACCGTGTCCACCACCGCTTGAACTCCCGGATCCGCCGCCGGAACCTCCGCCAAAGCCGCCGCCGGAACCTCCGCCGATGCCGCCGCCGGAACCTCCGCCGATGCCGCCGCCGGAACCGCCATGACTGGCGCGTTCACCGTAGATGCTGGCGCCTCGGCCAAAGAGGCTTTTCGCTTTAGCGTGTTTTTCCTGTGTTTTTTGGGTGTTTTCAGCGACGTTTGGCGTGTTTGGAACGCCGAGAAGATCCTTCTTTTCCTGAATCCGCGCCTTAATGGTCTCGCGCAGCGCCCGCGTCAGGTCTTGACGCTCTTGGGCGCTCTTGGCGTTTTGCATTTGCGCTTGGTACTGCTGTTTTTCGGCGGGAGTTAGCATTTGCTCGCCGGGAAACGTCGCCAAATTTTGAACGTCGGTGGCGCCCGTTGTCGGCGTGGTCGCCTCCTGGGCGTGGGCGTAAATCGGCCCCGCTAAAATCAACGCCAGGGCGGCGAAGGGAAGGTGGGTCAGGGGGAAACGAGAACGTGTCATGAGGCTCTCCTTGAGTGAGGAAGTAATAAATATGGGAAAATTTCCCACTTATGATTTTTGTTATATGCGGGAAATTTTCCCACGTCAATAAGAAAGTGGGATTGATTCCCACAATAAATTCACTTACCTATACATTGTAGGGTGGCGGTTTCATCCGGCGCGGGGTGTTTTCACCCCATGCGTGGGGCCGCTTCCGTTTCGTCATCGAAGGGTACGGGTCCTCAAGTGCAGTCGATCGAACCGCCGAAAGCCTATGTTGGCGCTCTGAAATTTTTGCTGCGTCCCTTGGTGCGCGGGTTAATCGCCCATGGGATGACGTTCCCCCATTTTTGCACGCTCCTGAAGTCGGTTTTCGTCGATGTCGCCGGGGAGTTCACGGTCGAGGGGAAGCGCCTGACCGACAGCAGGGTCAGCTTGATCACCGGCGTGCATCGCAAAGACGTGAAGCGCTTGCGAGAGACCCCGCGCGATGCGATCGTCCGATCGCCCTACGTCACGATCGGCGCCCAGGTGGCGGGGCATTGGACGGGCCGGGCCCCTTATCTGGACGACGCCGGCGCGCCTCGGGCGTTGCCGCGCAGCGGTCCGGTTTCGTTCGATTCCTTGGTGGAAAGTATCAGCAAGGATTTACGTTCCCGCACCTTGCTCGATGAATGGCTGCGCCAAGGCATGGTGACGCTCGACGACGGGTTGGTCCGCCTTAACACGCAATCGTTCATTCCCAATCGGGGGTTCGACGATCTGGCGTATTATTACGGACGTAATCTTCACGATCATATCGCCGCCGCCACGCACAACCTGGAAGGCGGGACGCCGCCATTTTTGGAACGGTCTACCTATTATGACGGCTTGACACCCCGGTCGGTGGCCGATTTGGAGGCGCGCGCGCGCGCGATCGGAATGGACGCCCTGGTGAAGATGAACCGCGAGGCGCTTCATCTTGCGCGTAAGGATGACGGAAATCCCGACGCGACCCTGCGGATGAATTTTGGCGTTTACTTTTTCAAAAGCGAAAAGGATGCGCCCATGGACAAGGACGACAAGGAATGAGAGCCTCGCGATATCCGGCGATTTTGGCGCTCGGCATTCTCTTGGGGGCCTGTGCGCCGAGCGCCTCAAACCGTCTTTTTTCGGCCTCGATCGAGGGGGGGATCGGGGGGACCGGAATGGAATTTTGGCGAGGAGGAATCGGGGGCACCGGCATCGTCGGCACGATTACCGGCTTTGGCAGTATTGTCGTTAACGGAATGCATGTCGCCTATGATCCGAAAATGGCGTTGAACACGATCATCGAGGGTCAAACGGCGGCGAGCCTAAGCGTCGGACAACTGGTGGCGGTCGAGGCGCGCCGGGAGGGGGGGCGTCTGACGGCTCGTGCGATCGAAGTGCGTTACCAAGTCGCCGGCCCTATCGATGCGATTGATGTAAAAGCTTCACGGTTGCGCATCATGGGACAAATCGTGCACCTCCCGCCGCGAATCCGGTTTGATCCGAAGTTGGGCGCGCGCCCTGGGGGGATTGCGGATTTGCGTGTCGGTGAAGACGTGATGATCAGTGGTCTGCGCCATGGGACCGTGATCGAGGCGGGATATGTGGCGCACGCGCCCCGCGCCGATTTCGCCGCCCTCTTGGGTTCCGTTTCAGCGGTCGCCAAAAACGCCGTTATCGTTAATGGTCGGCGCGTTTTGGTCGGCCCGTCGGGGACACGCTTGAAAAAGGGCGATATCGTGCGCGTTGTTGGGCGCTTGGCGGGGGGTGTGATGCGGGCGCGTCGCATCGACGTGCAACCTAAGACACCTTTCGGCGGGCGGGTAACGCGCCTTTCCTTGGAAGGGTACGTCAATCGCCAGGGCGCGCCGTCGATCGACAATCTTCCGTTCGATTCCAGTGCGCTTCGCGGCGCGGAACTGCGAAACGGAAAACGTGTCATCGTTTTCGGCGTTGTCGGAGAAGGCGGCGCAGGCGGCTTTAAAGTTCTGCGCAGTTTCGATCCCAAAGCCTTCGACGGCGCGCCGGGCGCGCCGACTCCGCAGGCCGCGGCGAGGGCGAAACAAGAAGAAGGTTCTCGAAATACGAGGCATAAGTCAGTTTTCGGCGGCGCGTCGAAGTGGGGGGGACGCAATTCCAGTGGGGGCGCGGCGTCGGATGGCGGGCGCGGCGGCGGTGGAAGTGGCGGAAGCGGCGGAAGCGGCGGAAGTGGCGGAAGCGGCGGAAGCGGTCACTCTGGGGGAATGCCCTGAGCCTCGTGGATTGACTCCGACTTTTCGATTCTGAAACGCCGGGTCGCGTCCCGACGGTGTTTTTTTGATACGGTTTAATTTTCTCCAACAAAACACCCCGCCTGTCGGCGGGCTTTCTTGCCTCGAATAAACCACCGGACTGGGGACGGTGTCCGTAGGGCTTCTCGGCTCGGGGCGGTTTCCGTGGGGCGTTTATGCGCCTTCTTTGTTTTGTGGCGGTGGGCGACGGCCTCGACCCGATTGTTGGGTCAGGAATTTTTGCGTCTTGTGCTTGCGCCCGGCGCGCGCGCCCTCGCCGCCTTTGCGCCCGGTTCCGGCGGGTTGCCAAGCGGGGATCAGGTGGCGTTTCGACGGTCCGATTAGGTCGGCGCGCCCCATGCGTTTCAAGGCGTCGCGCAGAAGCGGCCAATTTTCGGCGTCGTGGTAGCGCAGGAACGCCTTGTGCAAGCGACGTTGTTTCAGGCCCTTGGCCGTGCGCACGGTGTCTTCATCGCGCCTGCGCACGGGGCGTAATGGATCGCGTTCGCTGTAATACATCGCCGCCGACAGGGACATCGGCGAGGGCAGGAAGGTTTGCACCTGATCGGCCCTAAAACCGTTTTTCTTGAGCCAGAGGGCGAGGTTCATCATATCCTCGTCGGAGGTGCCGGGATGGGCGGCGATGAAATAGGGGATCAGGTATTGTTCCTTACCGGCCTCTTTCGCCGCCGCATCGAACATCTGTTTGAAGCGATCGTAAGCGCCGATCCCCGGTTTCATCATTTTCGATAACGGGCCGCTTTCGGTGTGTTCGGGGGCGATCTTCAGGTAACCGCCGACGTGGTGCTTGACCAATTCCTTGACATAGCGCGGACTGCGCACGGCGATGTCGTAGCGCAATCCCGAGGCGATGTGCACCCGCTTGACGCCGACAATGGCGCGCGCCTTGCGGTAAAGGTCGATCAGGGGGTCGTGGTTGACGTTCAGGTTTTTGCAGATGTCGGGATAGACGCACGATAGCCTGCGGCAGAGGCTTTGCGTTTTATCGTCCTTGCAGGCGAGGCGGTACATGTTCGCCGTCGGTCCGCCCAGGTCGGAAATGGTGCCGGTGAAGCCCTTGACTTTATCGCGGATCTCCTCGATCTCGCGCAGGATGGAGCCTTCCGAGCGATTTTGAATGATGCGTCCCTCGTGTTCGGTGATCGAACAGAACGAACAGCCGCCGAAACACCCGCGCATGATGTTGACGGAAAAACGGATCATCTCCCACGCGGGGATGCGGGCGTCGCCATAGGCGGGGTGTGGCGCGCGGGCGTAGGGCAGTTCGAAAACGCCGTCCATTTCCGCCGTCGTCAGGGGGATCGGCGGCGGGTTCAGCCACAATTCGCGATCGCCATGGCGCTGCACCAGGGCGCGCGCGTTGGACGGATTGCTTTCCTGGTGCAATATCCGCGACGCCTGGGCGTAAAGAACGGGATCGTCGCGGACGGTTTCATAGGCGGGCAGGCGGACGACGTGGTGAAGATCGCCACCGGCGGCGGTGGGGCGCAGTTTGGCGCCGGTGTGCACGCCGTCACCCTCGTCGATGGCCGTGGCGTCGATCATCGTCCATCCTTCGGGGACGGCGTCGCGGGCGAAGGCGGTGCCGCGAACGTCGGTCATGTCGCGCGGGTGTTCTTTCTTGCCCGCGCGGTGCGCGATCTCGACGATGGCGCGTTCGGCGTTGCCGAACACCAGCAGGTCGGCCTTGCTGTCGAACAGGACGGACCGGCGCACCTTGTCCGACCAGTAATCATAATGGGCGATCCGGCGCAGCGAGGCCTCGATCCCGCCGATCACGATGGGGACGTCCTTGTACGCCTCCCGGCAGCGCTGCGCGTAGACGATGACCGCCCGATCGGGGCGTTTGCCGCCTTCGTCGTTGGGGGTGTAGCTGTCGTTATGGCGCAGGCGGCGGTCGGCGGTGTAGCGGTTGACCATCGAATCCATGTTGCCGCCGGTGACCCCGAAAAACAGATGGGGACGTCCCAAGGCGGTAAACGGCTCGGGGTGAGACCAGTCGGGTTGGCTGAGTATTCCGACTCGAAAGCCCTGAGATTCGAGAACGCGACCGATCACCGCCATCCCGAAGCTGGGGTGATCGACGTAGGCGTCGCCGGTCACCAGAACGATGTCGCAACTGTCCCAACCCAACCGCTCCATGTCTTCGCGCGAGGTCGGTAAAAAGGGAGAAGTGCCGAAGCGGCTCGCCCAATACTTGCGGTGCGAAAATATATTCTTTATTTTTTTCATTCTATCGACCGGTTGAAGGGTGGCGCAAAAAATCCGAGGAACCATGTCTGCAGGGTTGCAAAATAGGGCCGCTTCCCCTAAAAGGCCATAAAAAAGACCTGTAGTGCCCAAAGAATGCTCCCTAAATGTGTGTTGAGCATTGGTTCTTGTCGTTACGGAGGTCTCTGGCCAAGCCTGCGCCAGAGGGGTGATACGCTCTCTCGCACATGAGATTTCGAGTATCGTTTAATTAAGCGCCCATTAAAGTATTAAAAGTTAGACGATATGAAACGGTTTTCACTTCAACTTCGTACATTATTATTTTTCGCGATGCTCTTCGTGTCCATTCTCCCCGTTGTCGTCCTTTCCGTTTGGGCGCAACATTCCGCCATGAACGGGGAAATAGAGACCGTCAAAGAGAAGCATCTTTTGTTGGCGCAAAACCTGACTCAGTCACTCGGTCGTTACGTTAAGGATGTGCGCCTTGTTTTTGCCTTGGCGGCGCAAAACCTGGATTTTTCGGGGCCGCCCGCGGGCATTGAAAAAACGCTGCGTGGATTGCGGGTGCGCTCCGTTCGCGAGGTCGATCGTTCCGGGCGACTCGTTCGCAGTATTTGCGGTTTCAATTGTTCTCGGGGGGATGGTTTTTCCGCCGCCGTTTTTCGTACCCTGACGAAAGCGCGCGCCCGCGCGAAGGCGGTCCCGGGGCGCGTGGTTCTTAGCAATATTTTCAGAAACGCCCAGGGTGAACCGACGGTTTTCCTGCTGATGGCGAAGCCGGGAGAGCGCGTCGTTATCGGCGAATTGGCGACCGATCACATGATTTCCCTGCAGCACTTGATATCTTTCGGTGGGCGTGGTCATGCGGTCATCGTCGATCGCGTGGGAAGAGTGATCGCCCACCCTTACCCCAGCTTCGTCGCCGAGATGAAGTCATTGTCGGCATTGAACATCGTGCAGGAAATGATGCGGGGAAAAAGTGGGGTCGGTATTTTCTATTCTCCACATTCAAAAGAAAAAATGATCGCAGGATTCGCCGTCGTCCCCGGCGTCGGCTGGGGTGTGATGGTCCCGCAGCCCTACGCGGAACTCGAGGCCAAGGCGCGGGCCCTGCGCTGGGCGGTGTATGCGATCGCCGCCCTGGGCGTCTTGATGTCGATCGCGATCAGTTGGGGGATGTCGGGACTGTTGTCGCGTCCGTTGCGCGCCGTGGTGCGAACCACGGACCGCATCGCTCGGGGCGCTCTGTCCTCGCGGGTCGAGGCTTTGCCCCGGTTCAGCCCCCGCGAAGTGATCCGCCTGGCGGCTTCGTTCAATCACATGATGGATGAAATTCACGCCAATACGATCAAACTCGCCGCGTTGACGAAAAAGGCCAATGCCGCCAATCGGGCGAAATCCAATTTCCTGGCCGGCGTCAGTCATGAATTGCGCACGCCGCTGAACGCGATTTTAGGCTTTTCCGACGCCATCCGAAATCAAATTTTCGGCCCGATGGGAAACCCGCGCTATGTCGATTATGTCGAAAACATTCATGGCTCAGGGGCGCATCTTCTCTCTTTGGTCGATGATCTTATGGATATTTCTTGTTTGGAAATCGGTCAGCTTAAGCTGGAGGAACGGACCGTTCTTATTCCAGACTTGGTGCGACCCACGCTGGAACATGCGCGCGCCGCGGCAGCCGATAAAGAAATCCGGATCGAGACGGCGATCGCCCCGGATATACCGGCCTTGCATTGCGATGAGCGCCGGGTCCGCCAAATTTTGACCGTCTTGCTCGCCCATGGCGTGTTGCGTTCGCCCGAGGGAGGTACGGTACGCCTTAACGTGATGTTCGATCAAGGCGATCGGGTGCGCTTCTCGGTCGCGGACGAGGGACGGGAGTTGCATCCCGGAGAAGCGGATAGTCTTCTTTTACCGTTTTATCTGGCGGACAACGGAGTCGCCCGTGGTCAAGGCGGCACCGGCCTGGGGCTGTCTTTGTCGAAGGCGCTCATGGAAAGTCATGGTGGGACGTTGCGCATCGCCTCATCGACGGCGGCGGGGCTGGTGGTCGAGATTATCTTCCCCGCCCAGCGTACGGTGGATATCGCCGAGGTCGAGACGGGTGCCTAAAAAAACGGCGCGGTCTATGGCTTTTCCATAGAGGGGGCTTCGGCCTCTCTTCGTATCGGAACAGAGGCGTTTTCGAACGGATGAAGATTGGCGATAAACTGTTCCGTGCAGGCCGCCCACGAGTAGCGCCCGGCGAGGGCGCGGCAAGTTTCGGCGGGAATGCCGAGGGCCTTTAGAACGGCGGTGCGCAGGTCCTCGTCGAGAACGCCGGCGTCGGTGCCGCCGATGACATCCAAAGGCCCCGCCACGGGGTAGGCCGCGACCGGCACCCCGGAGGCCAACGCTTCCAGCAGGACGAGGCCGAACGTGTCGGTGCGGCTGGGAAAAACGAAAACGTCCGCCGCGGCGTAATGGCGCGCCAAATCTTCGCCGCTTTTCATGCCGACGAAGCGCACTTCGGGGTGGCGTTTTTGCAAGTGCGCCATTTGGGGTCCGTCGCCGACGACATATTTCGTGCCGGGCAGATCCAACGAGAGGAAATCGTCGATGTTCTTTTCCACGGCGATGCGTCCGACATACAGGGAAATCGGGCGGGGACCGCTCAGGAACTGTTTGTCCCGGGGGTGAAACATCTTGGTGTCAACGCCCCTGGACCAGCGGCGAATACGGGTAAATCCGCGCGCCCTCAGGTCGTCCTCGATGCTTTGCGTCGCCACCATGATCGCCGACGAGGGATTGTGAAACCAGCGCAGGAAGCGATAGCTCCAGGCGCAAGGGATACGAAAGCGTGAATGGATGTATTGCGGGAAACGGGTGTGATAGGCGGTGGTGAACGGATGCCCGCGTTTCAGGCAATAGCGCCGGGCGGCAACCCCCAAAGGGCCTTCCGTGGCGATGTGAATGGCGGCGGGCATGGCGTCTTCGATTAGCTTCGTCAGTTTCCCCCCCGGGGCGATGGCGAGGCGAATTTCCGGGTATGTCGGGCAGGGGATGCTCGAAAAGCGGTCCGGGCCGATGACGACGGCCTCATGCCCGTGTTCCTTCAACCCGTTCCTGAGCGTGTCGATCGTGCGAACGACACCATTGACTTGAGGAAACCAGGCGTCCGAGATAATGACGATGCGCATGCTGTGTGTTCACCCATGATCGACAGGTCGCGAACGTCCGACCAGTGCAAAATGTCAATGTGTCCTTTATCGTCTTCCACCAGGGCGGTGCAGCTTTCCACCCAATCTCCCGTGTTGCAGTAGATGACGTCGCCCATTGGGCGCTTTTCGGCGCAGTGGATGTGGCCGCAAATGACCCCATCGACATTGCGCGCGCGCGCCGCCGCGGCGACGGCGTCTTCATAGCGGCTGACATATTCGACGGCGTTTTTGACTTTTTTCTTGAGGAAGGCGGACAACGACCAGTACGGGAAGCCAAGGCGCCGGCGGGCGACATTGAACCAATGATTGACCGCTAGCGCCGCGGTGTAGGCGCTGTCGCCCAGATAGGCGAGCCACTTGGCGAATTTGACGACGCCGTCGAATTGATCGCCGTGCAGCACCAGATAGCGTTTGCCGTCGGCGGCGACGTGGATGGCCTCGTTCACGACGGAAACCGACCCGAAATTGTGATTGGTGAAATCGCGAAAATTTTCGTCGTGGTTGCCGGGAACGTAGATGATCCGCGTACCCTTGCGCGCCTTGCGCAGCAATTTTTGAACGACGTCGTTATGGCTTTGACACCAATACCAAGACCGCTTCATGCGCCAGCCGTCGATGATGTCGCCGACCAGATACAGAACATCGGATTCGGTGTGCTTGAGAAAATCCAACAACATTTCCGCCTGGCATCCGCGTGTGCCCAAATGAATGTCGGATATCCAAATGGTACGGTATTTCTTGACGGGGAACGTCGCCTGAGGTGTCGGTATGGGCCCGTGCATAATTTTGACCTATCGAACAGTTCGTGCTTGCTTCGTATTCGTTGGCCAATGTTGAGTGTATATTTGTATTTTTGTCTATATGTAGATGGTTGATTGGCGATCATTTGATAAAAAATTTATATTTGTAGAATAAATAGATCACACGACCTTCATAAAAACGCCACGAAACACCAGGACTAGTTGTATCCGCCGCAGGTGTGGAGGATCTCTTGGACCAGCCCAAAGATAAAAGACCGAAAAATAAAAGGCGTGTCTTCATTATTCATAATCCGATGGCGGGATGGCGACGGGGGGCGCTTTTCGAAGAGACCGTCGCCCAGCTTGAACGGGAAGGCTGCTCTACCCACCTGTGCGAAACCGAAAAACCCGGCGACGGTGAAGAATTGGCGCGCGGCGTTTTGCGCGACGCGTGGGATGTCCTGGTGGTCGCCGGGGGTGACGGCACCATCAACGAGGTCCTCAACGGCATGCATGACGCATCGCCGCCGTTGACGGTAATTCCCTTGGGGACGGCTAATGTCCTGGCTTTGGAATTGGGGGTGATTAATGGACGTCGCGCCGACCCCGTTCGTATCGCTCGCTTGATCGCTTACGCTCCGGCGCGTGCATGCCGTTTGGGCGAAGCCAACGGCAGACGTTTCGCCCAAATGGCGGGCATCGGTTTCGACGCCTTCGTGGTGCGTTCTGTATCGATCGAATTGAAGCGCCGCTGGGGTAAACTGGCTTATGTTTGGCGCAGTTTGATCGGCGCTTTCTTGTACGCCGGTCATCACTATCGCGTCGAAATCGATGGTGTGCCTTATCGAGCGAGCGCCGTCGTTATCGCCAATGGCCGTTATTATGGCGGGCGCTTCGTTTGCGCCCCCGAGGCTCGCTTGGACGTGCCGGGGCTTCAGGTTTGCCTGTTTGAAACGCCGGGGGCCGGGGCGGCGCTGCGTTATTGTGCGGCTCTGGCCTTGGGTCTTTTACATCGCTTCGGCGACTTTCGGGTCGTCTCCGCGCAAGCGGCGCGCGTCATTGTCGCGGCGGAAGGGCCGGGGACGGAAAGCGCGCCGGCGTTGGGGGATCCGGTGCAATGCGATGGCGATATCGTGACCAACAGTCCGTTGACGGCGGCGGTAAGCGCCCTGACGGTCGAGATGATCGGCGACTGGGAAAATGTCCCTATGTATCGAGATTAAGAGGTCCTGACCCTAATGCACGTTGACATAATTTGCCGATGTTGCGCGGTTCATTTTTTCAGGGGCGTCGGTCGGTTCGGCGCCATGACCATAAAGGTCAGCGCCATCGCCAGCGACAGGACCAAAAATGCCGTCACGAGCACGCCAAGTCCGGGGTGTAACAATTTGATGAAGATCGCACTTGATGCGAATCCGCCGGTAAAGACCAGGAAGCCGTACATCGCGCTGGCGCTTCCGGCTATCTTGGGGAAGGGGCGCAGGCTGGCGGCGATAGAGTTGGCGAATATCAACCCCAACCCTGCATAGGTAAGAAACATAACCAGGGCGAGCCCGACCCCATTCATCAATCCCCATCGGTGCATGAGAACTGAAATTCCGCTCGTCAGGACAATCACAGCCATCCCCAAACTGGTCACCCTGCGCACGTCGAGCAGGGCGATCAGGCGGCTGTTCAGAAACGATCCGAGCATGTAACCGAACGAGATGAACAGCAATATCCATCCGTAAATCACAGGGGATGCGCCCCATTTCACCTCGAACAAAAAGGCGCTATAGGCGTTGAAAATACTAAAAATACTGAACAACGCCGAGAGGACGAGCATGTTGCCGCCGAAGGTCTTGTTGCTCAACACGGTTTTATAGGCATGGAAGGGCGCTTTCAAGGAGATCGGTCCCGCTTGGGTATGCTTGTTGGTTTCCGGGACGCGGGAGAAGACATACACGCTCAGGAGTATCGAAAGCGCAACCAGGAGCAGAAAAATGGACCGCCAGCCGAGAAAATTCTGAATATAGCCGCCGATCATTGGGGCCGTCGTTGGCACCAACGCCCATGCCATCGCCATGTATGACGATATCCTAGGCAGCTCGTCCGAAGAGAAACAGTCCCTCATTATCGACCGCGCCGACACGCTGGCGGTGCCGATTCCAACCCCTTCGCAGAGGCGGAAAAAGAGCAACCATCCGGCGGAATGCGTGAGGACGCAGGCGATCGTCGATACCGTGAATAAAGGAAGTCCGAAAAAGAGGACCGCGCGTCGGCCGTAATGATCGGAAAGCGGTCCGTAAAACAGTTGGGAAAAGCCATACCCCAAAAGGAATAGCGACACCGTGAGCTGAATGACCGCGCTGTTGACATTAAAGTCGGAGGCCATCGCGGGCATCGATGGCAAGTAGATATCGATCGAAGCTTGCCCCATGACGATAAGCGTTAGTATTAGGAAAATGGCTTCACCCCGAGCCAAAGCGCGGTCGTCTAATGCTCGTCTGGTCATGTTGTCACCCTCTTTAAAACGCCATGCCGTGCGCCACGCACCTCGAACGCCCGATCCGTCATGTGATCCAAGCAACACGGACCGTTCGCGTCCATCGGACTCGCTCGGTCCTCCTTAAGAGGTCGGCGAATCTAGGGCGCAAAAAACGAGCGAATGCGGTATGGAGGCCTAAATTTGAGAAGAAGTTCGCCACCGGCGGCGCGAGAATGAAACGAGATATCCATTCGGTCGAGGCGCATGGGCGCCGCAGGAGGGACAGTGCACGATTTTGTGGGGTGTGTCAATTTAGGCGTGCAACGTCAAGGGGGGTATCGCTCCTTGGTCGTGTGCCCAATTATGATATGGAAATGTCATGAGCAAATTTGCGCGCTTGCGGTGTTCCATTAAGTGAGCACACGACTTTGGTGTTTGCCCTTTCGTTGCGTAGGCCCTCTAGGAGCGGCTTATGCTGGCCGTTGGGCGCATTGCGGGCAACCTCAGAACCACGGGGACCAGACAGATCACGATGAGTTGCATGGCGAAGCCCTCCCACGAAGGGCTGGCCCCGATGTTGATCAGCCATTGCGGCAGGTTGTCATTGGTGAAGCCCCACCAGCCGAGCTCCTGAAACGCTTGCGCGCTCTGCCCGAGGAAGTTCACCGCCATGTAGAACAAAAATACGGCGGTGAAGGTGAAGAACGGTTTCAGCGGCAGGCGCACCGCCATCGTGCGCACAATCAGGAAAAGGACGGTCAGCGCGCCAAAGCCTACGACGAGACCGAGGACAAACGAAAAAGACCAGCCGTTTTCGCCATTGGCCACGGCTTGAAGGAACAGCACGGTTTCCGCGCCCTCGCGGAAAACGGCGAGAAATGCGACCAGTCCCAGGGAAATTAAATTGGTCGAGCGTTTCAGCGCCAAATCCACCTGGCCGCGCAGATACCCCTGCCATGCGGCGCCGTCGCGTTTGGAAAAAAGCCAGCCGCTGACGTAGAGCATGATCAACGCCGCCACGACCAGGGTCGCGCCTTCGAGGACGTCGTTGTGATTGCCGTCGAAATAGGTGGCGAAAACGTATGCCAGAATGATGCTGGCGATGATTCCGGCGCCGCCGCCAATATAGAGGACGCGCGTTTTTTCGGGGGCGTTGACGCGCGTGAGGTAGGACGCCAGAGCCGCAATGATCAACAGCGCCTCGGCGCCCTCGCGAAATAGTATCAAGGCCGTTTGGCTGAGGGTCACATACGACATAATCTTTAACCTTTCCTGCCTTTGACGGGACGGACAGTGTGGGAACGTCCTGTTTTCTACGATGTCACCGTAAACGCGTTCTCTTATCGCTTTTTGCTTCTGCGCGGCGCTTTTTCCCAAGCGGGTTTATTAAGGAATATATAATATGCAATTGATAATGATTTTCAAAAACAAAGTCAAGTATTTTATCGCCCCATCATCACAGGGGACCGGTAAACCACGTCCCGTGGCCTCTCGCCACTTGAATTCCATGCAACCCCCATGCCGAACCCTTGTAAGGCTCGCGCCTTGCCGCCAGGGGAGAAAATGTGCGCACGCGCAGAGGCGCAAAAAGGGTTCTCCGCGTGATGCCGTCGTGCACGATACAAGCAATCAACACCCACGGGCGTTGTTGGAAAAGGGACGGCGACGTTCGATACCCGACAGCAATCGGATGTGACGGGGGGCTTTACTAGGGATATTCACGCGTCCGTATAAGGCACATCAAGGATAAAGGCGTAATCCCTGCGGACGAGAACGTCGAGCATCTCGCGGGGAATTGACGTGTCGGTTATAAACTGGATAAAGCGCGCGTTATGAATGTTGTAAAAGATCTCGCCCGGGGAGGGGTGTCCGCGTCCGCCGTCGCGTCTCCTGCGTTCCGGCGTGGCGACGCAACCACATAAAAGCGCCTTTAACTCCCGAGCAATCCTGAAATAGTCGTGACCGAGTTCGGGACGCCCCTCGACGATACTTGTGGCGATCGTATGGCGCCAAATGGCGCGGCCCAGGTCGGCGAGGGCGTGGTCGTTGACCGTCGTCGAGAGACGGCACAATGCATCCAACGCATCCATCGACGTTTTTGCGGGTTTCGGTGCGACATTTTTTATTTTTTCGATCAAGATTTGGCCGCTTCGTGCGGCCAGGGCTAACAAAAGCCCTCCCTTTGTTCCGTAATAGTTGTAAATTGTCACGGCGGAAACATCAGCGATCGCGGCGATCGAATCTATGGTCGCATTCTCAAAACCATGTTCCAGAAAATTTTGGCGCGCGGCATCTAGAATGCGGTTCCGCCGATCTTTCTTATTGCGCTCTCGTAAATTGGTCATGTTGAAATTTATTAAGTTGTCTTTGTCGCGATTGGGTCATGGGCTTAGGGATGGTAGAATTTTGCTAGGGTCAGGACCTCTTCATCTGATGCGTCTGGCAGAGATGAATTTAAGTGTGGGTTAGGCGGAGAACCCGCCGCAATGGCCCTCATTGCAAGGATTTTCCAACGACATCCGCGCTTAAATTCATCCCGTCCCGCAGGGATTTGTGAAAAATGCCCCAGGAACGTCGTCGAAGACTTTTGAAAGTGAACGGCACTTCCGGCAAGTCTTCTCCTAGGCTTGTGACATTTTTCACAAACCAGACGCATCAGATGAAGAGGTCCTGACCCTTGAATAAAAGTCACCGTGATTGCGTCCCCAGGCAAGTAAAAAATTGAGCGAGGATGGATGGATTGACGGAAAAAGTTTTTTTACGGGCGACGGGGCGTGTATTTGCGCGCGATGGGGGTGGGTTTTTTCTCCTGAGTACTCGACCGATGATGTGGGGGGGGCGCTCCGGGGGTTTGCGCGTCGTTTTAACGCTCTTTATTTTTCGAATGCGACCGCGCCGGTTGTTTTGTGTCTGCGCATTGTTTTGTGTCTGCACATTGTTTTGTGTCTGCGCATGGGGGGGGCGCCCACCCGCCGAAAAGGCCCGTCGAGACCGTTTTTAGGCAGGTGGACGCCCCTTGTTTCGCCCGTTTCGCTCGATTTACATGCGCCGCGATGGGGATTAGGCGATATCAAAAAGGCTGAGTGCGCCGTCGTCCCAGCCGTCCCATAGGAAATCGTCCTCGCACCGATCGGCGATCAGGCGGAAGGCGTAGCGCGCTTGTTCCTTGTAAAAGGTGCAAAATGCGCCGATCCGGTCCATCGCCCCGTTCATTTCATGGGCCTCGGCGGGACAGGGCGCGCCGCAGAAGTGGCGAATCGAACACCCGGCGCAGGCCGGTATCGCCTCGCAGGTCCTTTCGGTGACGGCGCGAAACGGCGCGCTGTCCAAAACCGACGGGATGTCGTCGGTGAACAGGTTGCCGCCGTTGAACGCCGGTAGGCCGATGAACTCGCTGCATGGGAACAGATCGCCCCCCGCACCGAGGGCGAAGAAGCTGCGCCCGCCGCCGCACGGCGAAATATCGCACATCAAGCGCCGCGCCGTCGGGGCCAGCATGGCGATCAGGATGTTGGCGAAATTGGCGACCACCATCTTGCGTCCGGTCTCGCGGTAAAGTCCATGACTGCGTTCGAGCGCGGCGATGAAGCGGGCGGCGAGATTTTCCTCGTGCGAACGCAGGGGGCGCGCGCCCGCCATGGTGCAGCGCAGAACGTTCAACATGCAGGTCGGAACCTCATTTTGGTGCAAAAAGTCCACCATCTCGATCAAATGGTCCTGGTTTTCGCTGCTCATGGTGCAGATCACGCTCCAACCCTCGTAACCGCGCAGGCGCGCCATGGCGGCCTCGACGGCATCGAAAACGCCGCGCCCGCCCCAGGTTTTGCGGGTTTTGTCGGCAATGGCGCTTTGCGCGGCGTCCAGCGACAGGCCGACCGAACAGCGCATCTCCTTTAGGAAGGCCACCGCGTCGTCGTCCAGCAAGGTGGCGTTGGTCTGCACGCCGAAGCGGAAATCGTCGCGAAAAGCCTCGATGCCTTTGAAGACGGCGTCGCGGTTCAGTAACGGTTCGGCGCCGTGGAAAATAACTTGAGGCAAGCGGCCCTCGGGGACGGTGGTGGCGAAATAGTCCTTCAGACGGGCGAGGGCGTCGATCAGCTTATGCGCCGACATATGTTCGCCGTGTTTGCGCATTTCGCCGGGGATATAGCAGTAAGAGCAGTTTAGGTTGCACCGCTCGGTGGGATTGAAATAAACGGCCGACGGTTTCAGATGAAAGCGCAGCATGTCCATTTCCCCGTTCAATGTCTCATGGGTGTCGTCGTAAAGACGGCTGAGACGGGGAGGGATCGCCGTTTTCGCATGGTTCGATGTGTCCACCAGGGCCCACAACGCGCTGTCCGGTTCGATCAGCGCCCGATAGCGCGGATGGTCGATGTCGAAGACGTGAAACCGGGGCGGCGCGTCGGCCGCTCCGCGGTGGTCTCGGGTCCTTTCGGAGCCCGAGACCGCGGCTTTGTCAAACGCGTTCATTGCGGAACCTGTCGATCCATCAAAATGTAATGGGACAGTCCGGTCCCGTCTGCGTCGCACGATTTGCGCCGGGCGATCAGGGGGGAGATCAGAGGGGCGCCTTGGGTTTCGTCGCGGACATCGGCGGCGGGGTCATCGACGGCGGAATTTTCCCGGGTCGGCGTGGTGGATACGGAGGTCGAGGTGTTGCGCATTGGTCATCTCCCGTGACAAATAAAAAAAGGGCCTCAGCAGACGCACGCGCCCACCGATTCCCTTTGCCATCGGGTATCGACCCTTAAGGTTCCATTTTTCCGGTTCGTCTTCTGGCTTTCGGGCGAATAATGAAGGACTGGCCTTCCCAATCGGCGTCGCCGATCAGTGACCGGGCGTAAAGCCCACATCCCCCAAACCCGATTACAGCGGCGGGACCGCCACGGACTTTCACCGTGTTCCGTTAACCGTGAGTACAGGGATAAAACCAACCCGTCGAAAAATCAAGGAGAACGCCTCCCGTCCCGTAGGGATTTGTGAAAAATGCCCCACGAGCGTCGTCGAAGACTTTTGCGAGTGAACGGCTCTTCCGGCAAGTCTTCTCCTCGGCTTGTGACATTTTGCACAAACCAGACGCATCAGATGAAGAGGTCCTGACCCTAGTGTGCGTGGCGGTGGTGCTCATCGGGATAATGGGAATGCGAGTGCCGTACGGGCTCGTGTCTGTGGCGATGAATATGAGATCCATCGGGGTGGGTCTCGTGGTCGTGCTGGTGGTGTTTATCATCGTGGACATGGGCGTGCGTGTGTTCCACCGCGGCGTGTTTATGCTCGTGTGCGTGGTTCTCCGTAATGTGAAGCCAAACCCCGAAGGCCATCAATCCACCGGCGAAAACAAGCGAGAAGCTTACCGTATCGCCAAGCAGAGGGACGGATATGATTGCCCCGACAAAGGGGGCGGTGGAAAAATACGCCGCCGCTCTGGATGTGCCGAGTTCCCGCAAGGCCAGCACGAATAACGCAAGACTGACGCCGTACCCTAAAAAACCGACGACGCCGGATAGTGCAAGGGTTGGAATTGAGGGGATGTTCGCGCCTAACAGGAGGGCGAGAAAAACGTTGGTCGCGCCGGCGACGAGCCCTTTGATCGCGGAAATCTGGAACGGGTCCGATAGCGAAACCTTTCGCGTCAGGTTGTTGTCTATGCCCCAACACAAGCACGCCGCCAATATGGCCAACGGGGGCCAGGGGGAACGCACGGCGATCGTTCCCGTCCACGAAAGGACGACGGCGCCCGATACGATGGCCGCCATGCCCAGCGCGATGCGCCGATCGAAGTTTTCTCGGAAAACCCACCACGCGAGGAGAGCCGTAAAAACCCCCTCCGCGTTGAGCAAAAGCGAGGCGGCGGATGCGGACGTTCCCGACAAACCCCACATGAGAAAAACGGGACCGGCGATACCTCCCGTGACGACGGCGCCGGCCATCCATGGCCAGTCGGAACGGGTCAACGCGTCACCCCGAGAGGCGCGAACGATCCTGACAATGGAAAGGCCGATCCCCGAACCAAGATAAAGAAGCCCGGCCAAAAGCCACGGGTTCGTGTCCGCCAGCAACATTTTCGCCAACGGCGTGCTGGCTCCGAAAAGAACGGCGGCGGCGAACGCAAAAGCAATTCCGATACGATCAAGCTTCATGATGCCGTCCAACGCGTCAAATCCGCGCGCCGCCCACGGCCGCGCTTCCAATTGAGAGCAATTTAATTGAGAGCAATTTAATTGAGAGCAATTTAAAGGAAGAGCGTCTATCTCCCAAGGGGTTTTAATGCGCAGGCGAGGGGCGTTCGAGGCCACCCGACATCGCATGCCCATCGGAACCATGAGCGAAGCGAATTGGCGTGAGATTTAAAAAATGGCGGAGAGACAGGGATTCGAACCCTGGGTACGCAAGCGCACAACGGTTTTCGAGACCGCCCCGTTCGACCACTCCGGCATCTCTCCGCAGCGTGGCCTTGCCGAGTGGACCCGGCAGGGGGAACGGGGCGCAACCTAGCCGAAACGATGATCCGTTGCAAGCGGGTCAATGAAGAAGAGCACCGTTCTTTTTCGGGGGGCGGTTTTCGCCATTTTTGGGGGTGAGTTTAGGGGCATGTGGAAGAAATGAGATCAGACGGTCTGTAAGCCGGGTTCTGTCCCCGCCCGAAGGCGATGGATGACCATTCATCTGGGACGTTCGTTACCGAACGCCTCGCGCGACACACCCGAACGACAGCGCGAAAGCCCGCCTGCGGGCCGAAGCCCGCGCGCCGTTCCTACTCGGTCTTGCTCCCGGTGGGGTTTACCGTGCCGCCCCCGTTGCCGGGGGCGCGGTGCGCTCTTACCGCACCCTTTCGCCCTTACCCGCCGCCTGCCCCGCGTGGGGAACCCCAAGGGGAACCCGTCGGGTCGCGGGGCGCGCATGGGCGGTTTGCTTTCTGTGGCACTTTCCCTAGGGTCGCCCCCGCCGGGCGTTACCCGGCACCGTGCTTCCGTGGAGCCCGGACTTTCCTCCCCCCGCCCGAAGGCGGGGAGCGGTCATCCAACCGTCTGATCTCAGGGCGCAAAATAAGCGCAATCTTCCCCGCGTCAAGCTCCGATTGACGCCAGCGGATATAACCGCGTCAAGCTCCGATTGACGCCGGCGGGCGCCGACCGAGGCACAGTGAGGGCGCCGGGCGACGGCCCGCCCTTGTGTCCTAGTGGATCGACTCCGACGTTTCGCTCCCGCGAACCATCGGGCCGACCACTATCTATCTTTTTGTTGCAGTTTGATTTCTTCACACATTTGTGTCCAATTGCATCGGACTCAAATGTTAAACTCAAACCACTAGGTGAGGACAACCGTGTTGCGCGTTTCCTTGGCGCGATAGAGCGCCTTATCGGCGTTGATATAAAGCAGTTCCTTGTTGAAAGTACGATCGCCCGTGCTCAGGCAGGCTCCGATGGAGATCGTGACATAGGGGCTGACGTCACTTTTTTCGTGAGCGATCTGCGTCGCTTCGACACTGGCGCGCAAGGCTTCGAGAAAAGCCGCCGATTCCTCGCACGACAGGCCGGAAAAAAGTATGGCGAATTCCTCGCCGCCGATCCTGAAAGCGTAGTCGGTGGGGCGTTTCATGTTCTTTTTTAAGATGCCTCCGATCGTCCTCAGGACGCTATCGCCATTGGGGTGACCATAAAAATCATTGTATTTCTTGAAATAATCAACATCCAAAATGGCGAGGGTCAGGGACGTCTTGTTGCGTTGGGCGATTTTGACTTCCCTGTCGACAATTTCTTCATAACGCCTGCGATTGTACAATGCCGTCAACTGATCGGTCAGCGATAACTTCTTATTGGTGGCATCGTGCAGGATGTTGGAATAGCCCTCGGGCTCGTAGCTGTCGGCCTTGTCGCTTAAAATTGGAACGATGATCGATGCCGCCCATTTTACCGACCCATCGCGCAGCACCCGCTTTATTTCCCCCGACCAGCGCGCGCCGGTTTTAATCGTTTTCCATATCTCGTTGATGGTTTGCCCGCCATCGGACGTATTGACGAAGAAATTTACGTGCGTATTTAAAATATCGTCCTTTGAAACACCTAAAAATCGGCACAGTGCGTTGCTGATGTCAAGGACTCGGCCCTTTTTGTCATAGGTGCACATTAGGATATTTTGATCGATCAGGTGGGCGCGACGGGCGTTAGCCCGGTCGGTGGCGTTCAAATCGTGAAGAACCAGCATGGCGACCACGAGCGAGGCTCCAATGGTGGACATCACCAAAATGCTGAGGATAAAAAGCGTCCGTCTTTCATTCTCCATGGCGCGCAGGTGAAAGGACTCGGCCTTGTGCGCCGCGAAATCAACCAATTCCTGGGTTTCCTTGTCCAGGACATCGACATGCGCCGCGTCGCGCCCCCTGATGAGGGCGAGGGCCGCCTTGCGGTCGCCCTTGCGGGCAAGAGCGATGATTTGGTCGCGAATGGGTTTCCAGGCGACAAATGCGCGATGGACCCGTTGGACGATCGCCATGTCCCCCAAAAACCGATCGAACAACACATTGAACTGTTGAAGCACGATCTGTTCGTGGGCGTCGATCCGTTCGACGATGCCGTCCACCTGGCTTTTATTTTCCGCCAGAAGGATGTCATGCATATCGCGATGCATGGCGAATAAATTGATTTTGACGTTCTTCGCCGCGTTGCTGACGGCAAAGGGGTGACGGTAGATATTGTCCACATCGCCGGTCATTTCCCGCATCTTGCCGACGGAAAAAAACCCCAATCCGGCAAACAGGAGAATAATGACGGCGAACCCGAGGGCGGTTGTTCGGTGCTTAAGCATGGCCCTCCTTGTTGTCCCGGCGCGGCGCCAAAGATTTGGGCGCCCGTGCGATCACTCCCCGGCCAAGCGTTAGGACCTGCTGTTTCCGCCCGGCGACAAGGGGTAAATCACATACCACCATAGGCCACGATGAGGTCGCGATCTCGTTGCTGGTGAAACTTATTATAGCAGTAACCCCCGGTGCGGGGGAGTTTTTTACGTCGTCGAAAGGTCTTTTTGGATGGTCGGAGATTATCTTCGCCGCCATTTTTCGTGTGCGCGCGGCGCGTCCGGTCCGCTGTCAGGAGGGTATCAGGTCAAGCAAGCCGACCAGGGCGCCGAGGGTGTCGGGGTCGGCTTGGCCGGTGACGTTGTCGGGGCGAAAGTGCCTCTGGAAAGCGCGCACCGTGGCGGGAAAATTTTTGATTTCATAGCCGTATCCACTGAAAATCGCGCGCGCGCGATCGGGGGGCGCCGGATGGGGCGTTACCCCTACGGGCCATAACCCAATGCCGGCTTCGGCCAGGCGCGCCCAATCGAAAAATTCCCCCGGGTCGGTTTTTCGCGTGGGGGCGACGTCGCTGTGTCCGACGACGTTGCGCGCGGGAATGGGGTGGCGCGATAGGATGGCGCGCGATATCTCGATCAAGGATCGCATTTGCGCCTCGGGGAAGGGGCGATACCCCCATTCATGGCCGGGGTTGACCAACTCGACGCCAATTGACCGGGCGTTGATTTCGATACTGCCGCGCCACCACGCCACCCCGGCGTGCCAGGCGCGTTTATCCTCATCGACCAGGCGGTGGACGACGCCGTCTTCGTCGATCAGGTAATGGGCGCTGACCCCGGCGGCAGGATCGCACAAGCGGGTCAAGGCGTCGCGCGCGCTCTGCATGCCGGTGTAATGGAGCACCAGCATGTCGATTTGGGTGTCCTTCGCCCGGGCGTCGAAGTTGGGCGAAAGGGCGGTCATTTCAAGCCTCTTTCTTTCTTGATCGTGTCGTAGGCGCCGTTGATCGCCGTCATTTTTTCGTTGGCCAGTTCGATGAATTCCTCGGGCAAACCCTGGGCCATCAACTTATCGGGATGGTTCTCACGAATGAGCTTGCGGTAGGCGTTCTTGACGTCTTGGTCCGAAGCCTCACGCGGGACGCCGAGAACGCCGTAGGGATCCGCGCCTGCGCCCGCCGTGAACGCCGCGCGCAGGCGTTCGACGACCGAAGGGTCGAAACCGAAGATGCGCGCGATATTGGTGATAAATTCCAATTCGGAAGGGTGAACGACACCATCGGCCTTGGCTATGTGAAACAAGCCGCCCAACAGTTCCTCCAATACGGCGGGTTGATCGCGAAACATGGCGGCGATCTGACGGGCATAGACTTCGTATCCCGCGGTATCCGTTTTGGCTTGGTCGAAAATGCGCCCGACATTTTTCATTTCCTGGGGGGGGATGCGAAAGACTTCCTTGAATGCGCGAATTTCATCGCGCGTGACCCGTCCGTCGGCCTTCGCCATTTTGGCGCTTAACGCAATCACGGCAATGGTGAAGGCGACTTGGCGTGTGGCGGCCCCGGCCTCGGAGTGGCCGTCGCCGTGTGGAAGTTCCGCGCCGGCGCGCATTTTGTCCACGGCGTGTCCCGCCGCCGCGCCGAGAAGCGCGCCGAGGGGGCCGCCCAGGGCGAACCCGGCGACGCCCCCGATCATTTTTCCCCATATACTCATGATGTCACCTTGGAATTTACGTAAATTCTTGCGGATTTTCGGCGCGCCCGACCGCGATCTGACTGAAAAATAAACGAGTGCGGTTTTTTGGCAAGTCCGTATATGGAGCAAGTCCGTATATGGAGACGGTGTGGCCGGGGGGCGAAAAGATTTGGTGTGAGGCGCGTCGCCGCCGCCGAGCGGGACAAACACGGGGGCTTGGGTTCTGTCAATGCGTACGCTATAACATTGATCTTGGCGTTACGAGAATTATTCTTCTAGTGGATCGACTCCGACGTTTCGCTCCCACGAACCATCGGGCCGACCACTATCTATCTTTTTGTTGCAGTTTGATTTCTTCACACATTTGTGTCCAATTGCATCGGACTCAAATGTTAAACTCAAACCACTAGGTGCGTTCCAAAGTTGGTCCCCGCAGCAATCTGCGCTTTGTCGAAGGGACTTTCTCGCCGTTCCGCCCATCGCTTGCCTTCGTCGTCCGGTAGGGAGTTTTGATTTGTTTCGCAGTGCGTCATTCCTGGTTGTTGTGGGCCTGGTTGTTGCGGGGCTATCGGTGTGGACGGGCGCACCGGCGCGCGCCGACACGCTGGTTTCCGAACTGCGGGGGCTTTTGCAAAACTACCCCCGGATTAAACAGGCGGAAAAAGGATTGCAGTCGAAGCGCTATGACATCGACAAGGCGGAATCCAAAAATCTTCCCCAGGTTTCCATGCAACTCGATCATGGTCCCGAGCGCGTCGACACCCCGGCGCAGAGGGCGTCTCATCCGGGCGACACGTGGCAGCGTCCCAAAACGACGGCGAGCCTGACGGTCACGCAGCGTGTTTTCGACGGTCAGGCGGTCAGCGCCGAAATTCGTTCCGCCGAACTCGGCTATCGGGTGACCGGTATGTCGCTTGAGGGGACGCGCCAGAACACCATGTTCGAAGGTATAAAGGCGTACATTAATGTTTTACGCCAGCGCCGCCTGGTTGGTATGGCGCGGGACAACGAAACAACGATTCAGCATCAATTGAATTTGGAAGACGAGCGTGTGCGCCGCGGTTCCGGCGTCGCGGTGGATGTTTTGCAGGCTAAGTCGAGGCTCCAAATCGCCAAGGAACGTCGCGTCGGTTTCGAGGGCGCTCTACAAAATGCGATCGCCGCCTACCAACAGCTTTTCGGGCATGCTCCTCAGTTGAGCGCCATGGTCGATCCCGCGCCGCCGCCCGAGATGATCCCCAGTTCGCTGGCGCGGGCGATCCAAATCGGGCTTAAGGAGAATCCGGTCATCAACAATGGGGCGTTGACGGTCGAGCAGGCGCACGAACGGGAACGTTTGGCGCAATCGGCGCTCTATCCGACGATTGATTTGGTCGGCAGCGCCAATTATGAAAAAAATACAGGCGCTATTCTCGGGACTCAGCGCGATCAATCGGTGGTGTTGCGGGCGAACTGGAACCTCTTTTCCGGCTTCGCCACCCGGGCCGACATGGCCCAGGCGGCATTTGACTACCGGGCAAGTAAAGACAATCGCGATTATTTGGCGAGCAAGGTTATCGAACAGGCGAAAATCGCCTGGCATACTCTGTTGACGGCCCAAGAGCGGACCCGATTGTTGGCCAACGCGGTGAATATCGCTTCGGAGGTTTTCGCCTCGCGCAAGAAATTGCGCGCCGCGGGGAAGGAAACCGTTATCAATGTCCTCGACGCCGAGAACGAAGTCAGCAACGCGCAAATCAACTATACCTCCGCCGCTTATGATCAGCGTACCGCCGTTTATCAACTTTTGTTGGCGATGGGGCGGCTGAACAATGATTTTCTACTGATGGAAAAACACTGACGCCATAGAGGGCGGGACCGTCTCCCTCCATGGGGGCATGCCTTGATTTTCGCCGTCCTGCGGAACGTGCTCCGCCTCTTCTCTCTATGCGTCCGACGTGCGCCCGGCCCGAGTCACCTCCATGGGATTCCCCGGGGCATCCCCATGGGATTCTCGACCCCATTTTTATTATTTTTCTTTAAAGCAGAATTGTACGCTTTGTGGTGAGCGGACTTACCGAACGTTGAGCTTCAGTCTTGAATCCGAGTATTTTTTTATGCACGTAAAAAATATTTTTTGCATGGCGAAAAAGCAACCCTTAGGGGATCTTTTTTAAAATTCTAAGCCCCCGCATACGTGCACGCCGAGTGCTTGGCGTGGTCTCGACCTTGGGTTGTCGGGCATTCCTTTTCTCTGCTTTCGCGTATAAAACGACGAATTATTTAACGATTTGGGAATTATATATTTCGAATGAATTTAGAAGTGAAAATTTATTGCGTCACCGTCATAAACGGCTTTGTCGGGGCGAGGGCCAATCGAGGCGAGGAGCGGCGCAACCTTAAAGGGCGAAACAGCGTATGGCGGGGCTGGGGCGCGCGCCATGAAAATCCGATAGGTGCTTTATTCTAAGTCCATTTTAGGCTTGCGATGGGTTGTCGGATTACGATAAAGACGGTGATGATTGAAAAATAATTATATCAAATCAAAAGGTTAGAAACGTCTCAGAGTTTTATCGAGTTCTCTGTGTTTCTTAAGTTTTAAAGAGTATTCACGACCGGCAATCACCAAACCACAGATCAGCTAAAAGCGTTTTCGACACGTTCTTTCGGCGGCGCAATTTCGAACAGTGCTGAGACTTACATGAAGCAGGGGATGACTCATGCGGCCCACTTTTTTGTCCAAAATCAAGCTGACGACTAAGACCACATTGGTGACACTGGCGCTGATCGTGCTGTCAACCCTCGCCGCCGGGGGGGGGGCGGTTCTCGAAATCAAACACGAGATGAAGCGCTCCGTCATCGAACGCCAGGACAGAAGTCTTCGTGTCGCCGCCACGGTGATGCAATTGTCGCGATTGCCGATTGTCGTGCGGCGTTCGAAGACGGGCGATCTGACGCGGATCATGATGGATCAGTTTCCTTACTTCGGAAGCCATAGCTTGATCGACAGCATCGGCGATATGACCGATGAGACGGCGACTATTTTTCAGTGGGACGAAAAAACAAAAAATTTCGTGCGCAAAACGACGAATATCGTGGGACCCGACGGTAAGCGCGCGGTGGGCACGGTGTTGAATAAAAATGGTCCCGTCTATCCGGCGATGCTGGCGGGCAAGACCTATCGCGGCGAAGCGACGATTTTGGGTAAGGGCTATTACACGATCTATATGCCGATCTTCAGTCCCTCGGGAAAGGTCAACGGTATCCTCTATGCCGGTGTCTCCAAGTCCGAGATCGAAGCCATGATGAAAAATGTGTCCACGACGCTGTTGCTCACGATCTTGGTGGCGATGGCGATTTCCGTCGCCCTGGCGCTGGTTATTTTCCGCTTTATGTTGAAACCGTTGCCGCGTCTTTCCGAGGCGCTGGGGCTTCTTGCGGAAAACAGCCTGGAAGAGGACATTCCGTACCAAAATCGTCATGATGAAATCGGCGTGATGGCGCAGGCCATGGAGAAATTGCGCGTCGCCGTGAACGAAGCTTTCCGTCTTGGTCAAATGGTCGAGGTGCAGCCCGCCCGCGTCATGATGTGCGACCCGGAAAGCCTGAAAATCACTTACGCCAACAAGGCGGCGAAAGACCTGATCGCCCGCATGGATCACCCGATCGCGGATAATGTCGAAGGCATTATCGGGGCGACGGTGACACGCTTCCATAAAAACGAGAACGTTGTGCGCGATCTTCTCACCAATCCCGAGCGGTTGCCCTACAAGGGCAAGTTCACCATGGGTGGGATCACCATCGAAAATCATATTACGGCGATCTACGACGCCAAGGGGCGCTATCTCGCCTCGATGCTGAACTGGGAAGACGTCACCAAGTACGTTCAAATGAGCAACGATTTCGAGAAAGCGGTCAAAGCCGTAACGGAGCATGTCGCCGAGGCCGCCCAGGAAGTGCAGAACGAGACGGCCCAACTCGAAACGGCTGCGGCGGCTACGGATAGTTATTCGCAGACCGCGGCGGCGGCGGCGCAGCAGGCCTCGGCCAATGTGCAGACCGTCGCCTCGGCGACCGAAGAATTGACCTCGTCGATCGAGGAAATCAGCCGCCAAGTTTCCAACGCCACACGGATGGCGTCGGAGGCTAAGGACGCCGCGACGAATACATCGGCGCTGATGACGGAGTTCGAGGCCATGGCGGGGCGCATCGGCGAGGTCGTCGAATTGATCACGACGATCGCCGATCAGACCAACCTGCTGGCGCTTAACGCGACCATCGAGGCGGCCAGGGCCGGCGATGCGGGCAAGGGCTTCGCCGTGGTCGCCAACGAGGTCAAGAATCTCGCGAAGCAAACATCCAAGGCCACCGACGAAATCGCCCGTCAAATTGGTGAAATGCAATCGCAAACGGGGACCGTGGCGCAATCGATCCGGGGGATTTCCGTGCATATCCAGGGCGTCGATGAAGTCGCCGCCTCGGTCGCTTCGGCGGTCCAAGAGCAATCGGCGGCAACCAACGAAATCGCCCGCAATGTCGAAGAGGCGGCGCGCGGAACCGAGGCGGTTTCCGCCAACATCTCGGAAGTTGCGGAAAAGTCACGGGAATCGAACGCCGCCCTGGGGCAGGTTCGCGAGGCTTCGCAAGCCCTGTTGGGCGAGGCGGATCACCTACGCAAGGGCGTCGATGAATTCTTGGAGTTCATGCAGAAAGCCTGATTTTTTAAGACGGCTCGTTTTTTGCGCCCCGGCCCTATCGTGCGGCCGGGGCGTTTTTTCGTAAATTTCTTCTGTTGTCGCCGCGTCACGGGCTATATAGGACGCCATGAACGGTTCTGCCGAATATATCACGCCGCAAGGCCTCGCCCGCCTGAAAAAGGAACTCGACACTTTGTGGGAACAAGAACGTCCTGCGGTCGTGCGCACGGTGCACTGGGCCGCGGGCAACGGCGACCGATCGGAAAACGGTGATTACATCTACGGCAAGAAACGTCTACGCCAAATCGATTCCCGCGTTCGATTTCTGCGTAAACGGCTGGAAATCTTGACGGTGGTTGATCCCGCCGGGCAGAAAAATCGCGACCGAGTCTATTTTGGCGCCACGGTGACGGTCGCCACGCAAAGTCATCCATCGCGCACCGTCACCCTTGTCGGTCGCGATGAAATCGACACCGATAAGGGACACATCAGTATGTTCTCGCCGATCGGTCGGGCATTGATGGGCAAGACCGTCGGGGCCTGGGTTGTCGTGGACACGCCGTCGGGTGAAGACGAGATCGAAATTTTAGATATCGCCTATCCTTGACGGGTGGCGTCCTTGGCGGTTTTGCTCGCCGCCCGCCAAGTGCTGATCATCAAGATCGCCGCGCACCCCAGGAAAAACAGCACACCGATGAACGCCGTGGCCGCACCCGTCATTGCGGGCAGCAACACCAGGGCGAGAAAGGCGGTCCAGGCGACGATGGCCAACGAAAAAGAGACGTCGTCAACGAACATGGAAAACAGTTCGCGCAAAATTAGGCGCAGTCCCGTCATGACGCGGTCTCCCGCGGGGGGGCGCTAGGTACCGTGGTCCGGCCCCGACAAAGACGGACGGAAAGTATCGCCGTCACCCAAAATCCAAAAATAAGCCACAGAATGGAAAGATCCTCGCCGGGCCAGGAAATGCCCAGTCCCGTCCCAATCCAGAACACCCCGAATCCCGATAAGATCACCCCCACCGCGAATTTCAGGGTATTTTCCGGCACCCGGGATAATGGCCGGTGGATCGCGACGCCCAATATGACGACGACAAGAAGGGCCGCGCCCGCGCCCACCGAGGCCGCGATAAGGGCGCCGGTGGGTGCGCCGACGGCGATGACGATAAAAATAACTTCCAACCCTTCCAACACCACGGCCTTGAAACTGCCGATCAGGGCGATCGCATCCCAAGGGCCATGGGTGGGGGCTTGCGTCTTCAATTCGGCGGTTTCGCGCTTGAATATGGCGGTTTCATCATGAATTTTGAGAATTCCGGCGGAACGCAAAATCGCCTTGCGTAGCCAACGCATGCCGAAAAGCAGCAAAAGAATGCCGATCGCAAGCTGAAGCAACGAGATCGGAAGCGCGCCGAGCAAAGGTCCAAAGGCGGCGGCCAACAAGACCAAAAAGACCACTCCAGCCGCCGCACCCAGCAACGCGGATCGCCAGCCGCGCACGGCGCCGATGGCCAGCACGATGGTCAAGGCCTCGACGAACTCGACCAAGGAGGCCAGAAATGCGGCGGAAACAGCCGCGCTGGAATGGGCCAGACCGATCATGGAGTTCCTTTCGGGGCCGCCCGAATGGGGGGGAATGACGGCGCGAAGACTATCACGGTGGATATCGGCGGCGCAAAAGTTATGTTGTCGGGGCATGGCTGAGGTGCGTGGGGGTGTCATGTCTACCCTCGATTTTACGCTCGCGGTGCGTGCGTCCGAAAATTAGACCGGATGGTAAAGGGGCAAAAAGTATCGAAAACACCCCACTTTTCTAGGACGTCCGGGGCTTTTTCGGTTGCCGTCCGGGGGCGCCGTTTGAGGACATGTCGGGGAGGTGTCGATCGCCCTATTTCCCGTCGGCTTCATTGCGGCCAAACGGTGGGGATTTGCACACGATAATAATAACGGTTAGAGTTCCGTGAGGTTTTCGCATGATGCCGGATACGCGCCGCCTTGCAAACCTCGCCCACGGTGTTTCAGGCGCGACTCACACACCTTCGCCGGGTGCGTCTCACATAATTACATTCTCGGAAAGTCAGTACGTTATGGATTTGTTCGACCCAGTATTCCTGGCACGCCTCCAGTTCGCGTTCACCATCAGTTTCCATATCGTTCTTCCCGCCTTTTCCATTGGTTTGGCGAGCTATCTCGCGGTCCTTGAGGGCCTGTGGCTGATAACCAAACGGGATATCTATCTCAGCGTTTTTCAATATTGGCTAAAGATTTTCGCCATCGTCTTCGCCATGGGGGTCGTTTCGGGGATCGTTCTCAGTTACGAATTCGGCCTGAATTGGAGCGTCTTCTCCGACAAAACCGGCCCCGTGATCGGCCCCTTGATGGGCTATGAGGTGATGAGCGCGTTCTTCCTTGAGGCCGGGTTCCTGGGCGTGATGTTGTTCGGTCTGAAAAAAGTCGGCCCCAAGGTCCACTTCATGGCGACCCTGATGGTGGCGCTGGGCACCCTGGCCTCGGCGTTTTGGATTATCGCCGTCAACAGCTGGATGCAGACCCCGGCGGGGTACGCCATCAATCCCGCGGGGCAATTTGTCCCGGTCGATTGGTGGGCGGTAATTTTCAATCCCTCGTTTCCCTATCGCCTTGTGCATATGGTGTTGGCGGCCTATTTGACGACGGCCCTGGCGGTCGGCGCGGTCGGCGCGTGGCACCTATTGAAAGACCGCGAAAACTTGGCGGCGCGGGTAATGTTCTCGATGGCCATGGGGATGGCGGCGTTCGTTGGCCCACTGCAAATTTTGGCCGGCGACATGCACGGCCTGAACACGTTGAAGCATCAACCGGCCAAGATCGCCGCCATGGAGGGTCATTTCGAAACCCAGAAGGGCGCGCCGTTGATCCTGTTCGGATTGCCCAACATGGCCAAGCGCACCGTCGAGTACGCGGTGCAAATTCCACACCTGGGTTCGGAAGTGCTGACCCACCAATGGAACGGCGAGATCAAGGGACTGGAGGCCTTCCCCCGCGGCGACTGGCCCGACGTGCCGATCGTATTTTGGAGCTTCCGGGTGATGGTCGCCATCGGGTTTGCGATTTTCGCCCTTGGTTTCTGGAGCTTCGTGGCGCGGCGCAAGAAGCGGCTGTTCACCGACGTCCGCCTCCACTGGGCGGCTTTGGCGATGGGACCCGCCGGATTTATCGCCGTTCTCGCCGGCTGGGTGACGACCGAGGTCGGACGTCAGCCCTACACCGTGTACGGTCTGTTGCGGACCGCCGATTCGGCCTCGCCGCTGGGCCTCGCCGCCGTCGGGGCCTCCCTATTGGGGTTTGTGGTCGTTTATCTCGGGGTGTTTGCGTCGGGCTTTTTCTACATCGGCCGTCAGATGAAAAAGACGCCGTGGCGAAATCCCGACCCGGCTTCTCCGCAGAATGATTCAGGCGTTCACGCGGAGACAGAGAAAGTGGAGGGTGTGCTCTGATGGTCATTGATTATCCTCTAATTTGGGCGTTGCTGATCGCCCTCGCCGTTCTTATTTACGTCCTGCTCGATGGTTTCGACCTTGGGGTCGGCATCTTGTTTCCGTTCGCCGAGGGCGAATCCTCGCGCGACCAGATGATGAATTCCGTCGCTCCAATCTGGGATGGCAACGAAACGTGGCTGGTGTTGGGCGGTGGGGGGCTGTTGGCGACCTTTCCATTGGCTTATGCGGTGATTTTGCCGGCGCTGTACGCCCCCCTCGTCGTTATGCTCTTGGCGCTGGTCTTGCGTGGGGTGGCGTTCGAATTTCGTTGGAAAACGCGGCGTTTCCTCCCGGTCTGGAATGTCGCCTTCGCCGGCGGCTCGGTACTCGCCGCGCTCTGCCAGGGAATTGTCCTGGGGGCATGGGTGCAGGGTATCGCCTACGCCAACCGCGCTTACGCGGGGGGGAGCTGGGATTGGTTGACCCCGTTTAGCGTGCTCTGCGGCGTCGCCCTGGTGTGCGGATACGCCTTGCTGGGCAGCACTTGGCTGATCTTGAAAACCCAGGGCGCGTTGCAGGTGCGCGCCTACGTTTGGGCGCGGCGCGCCGCCGCCGGATTGTTGGTGATGATCGTGCTGGTCAGCGTCTGGATGCTGCTGCTCGACCCGCGCTTCGTGACACGTTGGTTGAGCGGGGTCGCCGCCGTCTATGTTTTCGTCGTCCCGCTTTTGGTGGTTGCGGTGGGGCTTGTACTGTTTCGCGCACTGGCCAATTTCGACGACGTCATTCCCTTTTTCGCGGCGCAGAGCTTGTTTTTACTGTCCTATATCGGCCTCGGAATCGGTGTTTTCCCCGATATGGTGCCGATGCGCATCACCATTTGGCAGGCCGCCGCTCCGACCGTCAGCCTGAAGTTCCTCCTGATCGGCGCGGCCTTCCTGCTGCCGATCATTCTCGGCTACACCGCCTATTCGTACTGGGTGTTCCGCGGCAAGGTGAAGCCGGGCGAGGGGTACCACGATTAAACCTGATTTTTTGGGCGTTTTGGGTGTGGCCTTTTTTCTCGCTCTCTCCCGCTTTGGTGGCCGAATCTTCCTTGAGGGCGTATAGTCATCATGAACTATGGGCAATAGGTTCCGATCCTAGACCCATCGGCGGCGCGGGTCCGCGCGAAATTGGTGATGGGGATGGCATGACCGACGACGACGAAACATTGCGCCAGCACGAACCCGGCCACGACCTCCATCTTGAGCACGAAGACCCGACTATACGCGTTCTCCACCGGATCATTCGCGTCGCCGTCAAGGTTCTTGCGGTGTTGATGGTGATGGTCATCGTGTGGGGCATAGGGGACGTCGTCTTCGTGCTCTACCAGCGCGTCACGGAACCGCCCTTCATGCTGTTGCAGATCAGCGACATCCTCGCCACCTTCGGCGCGTTTCTCGCGGTGTTGATCGCGATCGAGATATTCATAAACATCAGCATGTACCTCAGCACCAACGTCATCCCGGTGCGCCTCGTCGTCGCCACCGCCTTGATGGCGATTTCGCGGAAGGTCATCATTTTCGACTACGAACGGATTACGCCGCATTATATTTACGGTACGGCCAGCGTCGTCCTGGCGTTGGGGATCACATACTGGCTGATCACCCGGCGCAATTGATGGGCGCCTTTCAATCCCATCTTCAGAAAATATGGGCACGGAAGATAAGCCCATTCGTACTAAGTTCGACAGACATCTTAATCGTCTTTGGAACGAATACCCCTCCATGAGATATAAACGATGCTTCGTGTTGTGTGTTCCGTCGTCACATCTTAAGCCCCATCCTAAAATACGGCTTGTGATTGGTTTTGGTTCAATGGACGGGGGGCAAATTTTCAGGAATACGACGGCCCCACATTTTTTATTTTACCGATTCCGGTCGCTTCGACCCTTTTCGCGCGCGGTCTTTTTCGGTTGATATCCGTGCCTATGGGGTAAACTGAGGTGATCACATGGTCCTGGCCGTACTATGGCGTGGGAAACACGCCGCCGTTGCGGATATCCGAGAGTGTGGCGCGAACGCCTTCCTTGCCGCCGTGCCGCCGAATCCAGAGAGAGACATCGCAAAAGGCTTCCGCATACATGCTTCCGCCCGGCTTTCCGGCCTGCCGTCTCCATTCACGCGTATTCGCCGGGAGATCGAAGAAACGTTTCCCCCCACAGCCCTCGCCGCCGGATTTGGAACGCGGCAGATAACGTTCGTCCCCGGAGATCAGGACCGCGAGCCCCTCATTGAACCATGCCGGAACGGCGTTTGTTAGCATCGCCCAAAAGCCTATGCGACGGTTGAGTTCGATGTGCGCGAACTCATGGGCAAGGATTGTCCCATTGAGCCCCCTCGGCGAAATATAAACGAAGGCGGCGCCATACGTCATGGCGCGTGCGCCCCGTCCGCCGAGCCGTCGGTCGCAATTATCGGTGAAACAAACCAAAAGGGTCGGTCGATGATGAAACGCGCCGTAAAAAGAGCCGACCTTTTCTTCGGCTGTGGAAACCGCAGCCAAGAGCAAATCCTTCTGTGCTCGGGACGTATCTTCGACATAAAGCCCCCGCCCAAGGTGAGAGAGGCCATAGCACGACGGGCAAAGATAGGCTGTAACCGCCGGAAACGCGCTGACGGCGCCTCCCAGACAGAGGGCGCAAACCACGCCGATAACACCGAAAAGATGGCTCGCTTTCACGCGAAGAATCCATATTCGTTTCTAGGGTCAGGACCTATTAATCTGCTGCGTCTGGTTTGTGAAAAATGTCACAAGTCTAGGAAAAGGCCTGTCCATCCGGCGTCGTCGCCGGCGTTGACCCGGGTTCCCCGATCATATACGGATGTGCTTTCGTTGTCCCGTGACCTGTTCGTTCACCCGTCCATTCGTTCGCAGCCCGGGGCGGCGTTGAAGTAGCCGTCGCAGAAATCGGCGGCGGGGTTGAGCGCGGCGAGGCGGGCGCGGGCCTCCTCGGGGGCGATGGTTCCGGCGCTGAGGTCCCGCACGATGGCGGCGACGGAGGGCATGTCGGTGTTTTGGTGCGGCGATAGGCGTAAGCGGGAAACACCCATGGATTGCAGTTCGGCGATGTGCGCGCCGAGGTCGGTATAGGCGTGGGATAGAGTTTGCACCCCGTTGACCGCCAGGAAGGGCTTGCCATCCAGGGTTTCGACCTCCATGCCGTCGGGGTCCTTGGCGCAGACGTACTGGCAGCCGTCCTTATGCAGATCGTGGGCGCGGGCGTGATAGCAGCGCGCCGAGATCGCCAGGGGTAAGCGCCCGAAGACCAGCACCTCGAGCGCGGTGGGCGCGTCCTTGGCTAGGGCGGCGATGGCGTCCCGGCCCAATTCGACGGGCAGGCAGACCGACCGCGCTCCACGGGCGGCGAGAAACGCCAGCGTGCCTTCGTTATAGACGTTGACGAAGGGGCCGATGGCATGGGGCCGCCCGCTGAGAAGCGCGGTGGCCGAGACGTCGTTGGCCTCGACCGTGATGTTGTCGTCGTCCATTGCGGCCAAGTCGCGGACGCTCTGCATCTCGCGTTTGGTCATGATCAACGCCAGCGTCGATAACGTGACCTGCTTGTCCGCCGCCAACAGGCGTTCGATGACGTCGCCGATATAGGGTTCGAAAAAGGGCGTGCGCTTGGAACAGACCACCTCGCCGACGCAAACCTCGTCAACATCGGCCTCGTCGGCGATACGAAAATAGAAGTCCCGCCAGGCCTCCGGGTCCCAATTGTAAAGGACCGGACCCATGACCAGGGTTGTGGGGTGGCTCATCGTTTTCTCCGTCACTGTCCGGTGGCGCCCGCGCCCAGTTTTAACGCCAGGTTTTTTGGTACGCGCCAGCTGTTTTTTGTTGGCCTTCGGTAATCGCCGTCAGGTCGGACGGGGCGCCACGGCCGCCACCTTCGGCGATGGCGTCAACGGCGCTGCGGAACGAGGCGGCGACCTGGGCGATATAGGCCTTGCCGCGCTGGCGGCCTTCGATTTTCAAGGCCGAGACGCCCGCCGCGGCCAGTTCGGGCAGGATCGAGGCGGCGTTCAAGCTGACCGGGTCTTCGAATAGGTACGATATCTTGCCCCCGGCCTTGAAGCGACCCTTACACAGGGTCGGGTAGCCGGCGGCCTCGCCCTGTTCGAAAATGTTGATGGTGAAATCGCCGAGACGCGAGATCATGCGATCGCCGTCTTCCTCGTAGCGCACCGCGCAGGCCGGCGAGCAGACGCCGTTGACGTTGGGCGATTGCCCGGTGACGTAGGACGACAAGGCGCAGCGTCCCTCGGCCATCACGCACAGGCCGCCGAAGACGAAGACCTCGGTCTCGACCGAAATTTCCTTGTTCAACGCGGTAATTTCCCCCAGCGTCAGGACACGGGGCAGGACCACCCGCTTGACGTCGAAAGTGTCGGCGTAAAAGCGGATCGATTCCGGGTTCGACGCCGATGCTTGGACCGATAGATGGCGACGCAGGTCGGGATGTTTTTCCGTGGTGTAGGCGAGCATGCCGATATCGGCGAGGATTACCGCATCCACGCCGAGCGCCGCACCGTCGTCAACCGCCTGAAACCAGGGGTCCGGGTTGCCCGCTTCGGGAAAGGTGTTGATCGCCAGGAAAATTTTACAATTGCGGGCGTGGGCGTACGCCAGGCTTTGCTCCAACTCGGGGCGGCTGAAGTTGAGGCCGGGAAAATTGCGCGCGTTGGTGGCGTCGCGAAAGCCCATGTAAACGGCGTCGGCGCCGTTGTCCACGGCGGCCTTTAGCGCTGCGGGCGTGCCTGCGGGACAAACCAGTTCCATGGCGCTCATGGCGTTTTCCCCCCGTGCCGTGAGGCCAGCAATGATGACTGCAAAAGTTCGAGATCCCGGCGCGCCCGCTCGAACAGGCGTCCCCCGGCATGGGCCAGGCCGTGCAGAGGTCGAGACAACGGGCCGAAGGAGGGCAGGATGGTTTCGATGAGGTTGACCTCGGCGCCATCGACGGCGTTGCGCAGGGCGAGCACGGCTTCGGTGTCGCCCTCGATGGTTAGGGTGCGCGAAAAAAACAGGGCGTCGCCATCAATGCGCCCTTCCAAGAGATCGAGCAGACTCATCAAGGGGCCGCGAATGGTGGCGGCGGTGGGCCGCGTTTTTTCATGCGTCACCTCAACGTTCGCCCCGGCGCCGTCGGCGTCCAGAATAAAGGCGAAAGGCAAATCGCAGGGGTCGATGAAGTAAGTCGGGTCGGACAACTGTGAAAGGCGGTCGAATAAATCCGGTTGAGTCTGGTGAAAACGCCGGAAGGCCCTATCCACAAGGGGTTGAAGCAGTCGCGGTGAGAGGGGTCGCGCGGCGATTCCGGCCAGCAGAACCGGCGTAAACGGCGGTGGGGTTCCATGCTGAGGAAACACGGCGCGGCTCCTTGTCTGGTTGGTGCGAAGACAATGTCGCGGCGATGATCACATAGCGCAAAAATATTACAAGCATTATATGTTAAAATTATTCTGATATTACGCCTAACATCATATAAAACAATAAATTATATTGTTTTTTTCTTCCTTTTTGGGGGCTGTTCTCCTGAGGTCGCCCCCCGATCGGCGCGGGTATAATTTCCCCATTTATCCCCCTGTCTGAAAAGGATATTGCACAGGAGACGTTCAACGCCAAGATATATACCAACGGATAAGAATCCGACCGGGAAAACGTGTGCGCCGCGACCGGCGGCACGGGGGCGGTTTATCCCGGGCCATAGGACGCCCGGGCCATAGGATGATCGAGTGGGTAATTTTCATGATACTGCCGGATGTTAACATTTCGTCATCAGGTGCGCGTCACACGCCCGCCAACGAGGAAACGCCCGTGACGGAAAACGCGGGTTCCCCAGCCGGGTTACTGGCTCTTGTGCAGTCTCTCAACAATGCCTTCGCCGCGTCGTTGGACCTCGACACGACGCTTGAAACGGGGGTGCGTGAAATCAAGGAGCACCTGCACGCCGAGGCTGCATCGTTGTTTTTGATCGATATCGATACGGAAGAGAACGTGTGTCAGGCATGTTCGGGCCCGGTAGATATTTTCGGCATGCGGCTGCCGTCCGGCGAAGGCATTATCGGGCGGACCCTTCGCGAGCGCGCCCCCCTGATCGTGGATAACGTCAGTGCGGACCAGCATTTTTCGAGGAGGGTCGATGAGGCGACCGGGTTTAAAACGCTGTCGTTGCTGTGTGCGCCGATGATTATTCAGGGTGTGGCGATCGGCGTTCTCGAGGTTGTCAATAAATTAGGGGGGCGTCCATTTTCCGAACAAGATCGCATGACGCTGTCCGCCTTGGCGGCGACGACGGCGATGGCGGTGCACAACGCGCGCCAAGCCTCCGATCTTGTCGATAAGGAAGCAGTGGTTAAGGCGTCGAAGGCGAAAACGGATTTCGTTTCCTCCCTCAGCCACGAACTGAGGGCGCCCCTCAACACGGTCTTGGGGTTCGCGCAGCTGTTGGAAAGCGACCCTCTGGTGGAGGCGCATCCGCATCTTTCGTTATCCATTGGGCAAATACGAAAGGGCGGAAAACACCTGCTGTTCTTGGTCGATGAAATTCTCGATCTGGCGAAAATAGAGGCTGGTAAATTAAAGGTTCATATCAGTGAAATTGTCGCTTACGACGCGATGGAAGAATGTCTGGGCATGATCGGTGAAATGGCTCGGGAGCGCGGAATTTCCGTGCATAATAAAATAGGTGAGGGCGAGGCGCCCATTTTTTTGGCCGATGCGGTGCGTTTTAAGCAGGTCATTCTTAACCTTCTGACCAACGCGATTAAATATAACGTCGCCGGGGGCAAGGTTATCGTGTCTTGTGCGCAAACCGGCCATGGCATGCTCCGTTTCTCCGTCGCCGACAACGGATCGGGAATCCCTTCTCGGCTACAGCAGGCGGTCTTTCAGCCCTTCACCCGTTTAAGCGAGGACGCCGCCAAAATCGAAGGGACGGGAATCGGTTTATCGATCAGCCAAAAGCTGGTCGATTTGATGAACGGCGTCATCGGCTTCGAAAGTGAAAATGGCGTGGGAAGCACGTTTTGGGTCGATTTTCCCCTAGCGCACGAGGAAGAACAAGATTCCGGCGAACATCGCCCCGCCGCCTCGGGAGACGGGGACGTGTGGGGTTTGAAACCAGACGGAGACTGAACGAGGACGCGCGGCGACGTGCGCGCCCTATCCACGCCGACGATGATGGTGTGTAACCCGTAGGCCGGCCGTGCCGTGGCGATCCAATTTTTGCTGCCAGGATACGAATTCCTCGATCGACAGCGCATATCGGCGGCACGCCTCTTCCAATGTGATGACGCCCGTACGCACGGCGGTGACGACTTGGGCCTTGCGTGTGCTAACCCAGCGTTTTGTGTCCGCCGGCGGAAGTTCGTTGGCGTCCATGTCTCTCTCGTCCGTGCTGACGTGGTCAATATTCGCCGTGGACGAGGCTCCACCGATCGTTCCGCCCACGGGGCGGTCGTGGGATGTATCGTGTTTCATTGTACCTTGCATTCTTTCCCTCAAGCCCTTTGTTGATAGAGGATTCGTGTTAATGAATGCCTAATCCGGGAAAAAGATAAGGATAAAAAGACCGCGCGCCATGCGAAATTTCGCCCGCCGGAGTCGTGGAGCGCGTTGGTTGCGTTCGAGAAAAACATAAAAAAGCCGGGGGCGTTCCGCCCCCGGCTTTTGCTTCGTTTCCTTCTTTTTTTAAGGAAGGACTTATCGTTTGACGTTCATCAATTCTTGAAGCATCTGATCGGCCGTCGAGATAATTTTGGTGCTTGCCGAATAGGCCCGCTGGACTACGATCATCGAGGTGAACTCGGCGCCGATATCCACGGTCGAGGCTTCGAGCGCGCTTTGAATGATCTGGCCTGCCGCCCCGCTACCGGCGTTGCGTAAGGTGTAATCCCCCGAATTTTGGGTCGCCGTCCATACGTTTCCCGTTTGCGACGACATCTGGTTGGGGTTGGTGAAAGTGGCCACCGGGATTTTGAAAATCTTGCGCGTTTCGCCGTTGTCGAACAAGGCGGTGACAAGACCGTCGGTGCCGATGGTGACGCCGGAGAAGGTGCCGAATTTCGACCCGTTCTGGGTGATGAAATTGGGCGTGAACTCGGCGCCGAACTGAGTCAGTCCGTTAGCTTGTCCGACGGTGCCGAAGTCAAAGGTGATGCGTTTGCCTTCATTGGTGGCGTTGTTCATGTTTTGCGCGCCGTTGGCAAAGCCAAGCAATTCGAGATCCTTGACGTTGAAGGTCGAGGGCAGGCCGTCGGCGCTGAACACGATGCCCGACGCCGTCGCCACCGGAATGGTAGTCGAGGCGTAGGCCGTCAAGTCGCCGTCCTTGGGCCGCGACGCCGCGGTCATGCCCGAGGTGTCGATGTTGTCGGTGACGTTGGCGACGGTTTCGATATACAGGGTGTCGTTGGTGCCGTTGTTGTCCAGGTCGAATTGCTTGACCCGGTTGCCGGTCACCGCGAGAACCGAATCATTGGCCTCGATCGAGTTCTCCAAGTCGGCCATCATGGCGCCGAAGGTGCTGGTGGTGATGACGGTGTCGCCGTCGCTCGCCGGCTCCGCCGACTGGAAGGTATATGTGGTGCCGCGAATGGAGATGGTGTCGCCGTTGGCCGGAAGGTTCGCCGGGTCGAAGCGCAGCATGGTGTAATTGCTGTAGGCGTTATCCGTCTGCTTGACGGTGAACGATCCGGTTTGATTGGTCACCGCGCCGCCAGTGGAATTCAAGGTCGCCGAAAGATCGACGTAAATTTCGCCAACGCCGCCCTCGTTGAATTGAATGGCGGTCGATACGCCGGGCTTGACCTCTATGCGATTGGACTGCACGGCGAAGGCTTGATCGGCGCTTTGCACCTTGGCGACCAGCGCGGCGACGACCTGGCTCAAGGTCTTCCCGCCGTCAACCTGGATCTGGTTGCCGGTCGGTGCGCCGTTGACGAAGGTATAAGTCGTCGCCGTGGCCGATCCGAAGCCGATCTTAATGGTGCTGCCGGCGGCGGGGATGGCGGTGAATTCGACCAACCCCGAACTGGAATAAACGTTCCCGGAATTGTCGTATAAAGTACTGACGGCGGTGCCCGGTGGCGGTGCGATTCCGACGTTCCACTGGTTTCCGGTGGTCGATTTGGTGTAGTTGATCGACAGGTTGTTGGCGTTGCCTAGGGAATCGAAGAACTGGACGTCCGTTTTATGCGAGGTTCCGGCGACGTCGCTGGACGGCAGGTTGGCGCCGATTGCGACCGTATTGGTCGCCGCCGCCGTGCCGCCGACCCGATTAAGGTTGATGCTTTCCAAGTAGTCCGAGGAAATGACGTTTTGATTGGGGACGGTCAAGTTCGTGTTCGCCGGAATGACCGTTCCTGCGGGGTCGGTGGGCCAACCCTGGACGTAATAGCCCTGTGCATTTTTCAAGAAACCTTGATCGTCCTGGATAAACGATCCGGCGCGGGTATATAGGTACGGGTCGCTAATTCCTGGAACCGGCGCCTGATTGACGACGAAAAATCCGGCGCCGGACATGGAAATATCGGTCTGCGATGTCGATGATTGCAACAATCCTTGGACGTCGGTTTGCTGGCGCGGCTTGGACTGTACGCCGCCCGCGGAATAAAACGTCGAAGAGGTTTGCTTGGTCACCAATGTCTGAAAATTTGTGGTCGTCCCCTTGTAGCCGATGGTCGAGACGTTGGTGATATTGTCGGAAATGGCGCCCATCGCGCTCGATTGGGCGGTCAGGCCGGAAACGCCTGAAAACAGTGCACCATACAAGCTCATTTTCTTCTCCTTAGCATTGCGGCGGCATGCGCCGGTTTTGGTCTTGTTTCTTGCCGTCGCGGGCTATTGTACGGATATCACGTTGTCCATTTTCGTGCGCACCGCACCCATGTCGAGCATGGCGCTTCCGGCATCGACACCTGCTCCTGTTACCGTGCCGAAGATGGTTTGGGCGACGTCCTGGATATTGCCCAGATGGTCCTTGGCGGAAATATTGACCGTATAGGCGCCGTCGGGCATTTGCTGAGCGCTATTGTTCTTGCCGTCCCAGTTGAAGACGTGCTTGCCCGAGGCGGTTTCTCCCGGTCCCGAATACACGGTCAGGCCCTTGGCGTTTTGGATGGTGACGGTGGTGTCCTGCACGTTGGCGCCCAGGGTATAGCTGAATTTTCCGACGCCCTTCTGTAATTGAAACTGCTGTCCGGTGGCCTCGATCGAGCGCCCCAGATAGCTGACCATCGAGGAAACCTGAGAGGATTTTTGCAGGGTCAGCAATTTTTCCAAATTGGAGTTCTGATTGATTTGCTGCTCGACGCTGGCGAATTGGACCAATTGGTTGGTGAACTCGTTGGCCTTTAGAGGCTGCAAAGGGTCCTGGTTTTTGAGTTGCGTCACCAACAGGGTGAGGAACTGATTGAGGTCCTTGTTGAGCTTATTCTTCGATTGACCGGACTGTGTCGATGTATCGGCCGCTCCCGTGGTGCCGACGCCGCTTAAAATTGACATTTTTATTTCTCCTTAGGCCCGGATATCGACACGATCTTTGGTGACGACATCCGTATGATCGGGACCGGCGCTCAACAAGTCTTCGAGTGACGGCTCTTTCATAGCGCGCAACCGAGGCGGCTGATGTTCCGGGCCGCCGCCGCCTTGTGCGCCGTTCTCGTTGAGGTTAAATGTTAAATCACCCGTTCCCGCCTGCAGGCCGGCGTCTTGAAGGGCTTTTTGAAGTTCCCGGGAATCTTGTTTCAGCATGTCCAGGGTGTGTTTGTTGTCGGCCGAGATGACGGCCGAAACGTGGCCATCGCGGCTGAGCTCGATCTGAACGTCAACCCGGCCCATGGACGCCGGGCGCAACTGGATGCGAATTTTATCCAGACCGTCGGCCAAGGCCTTGGTGATCTGGACCGAAACTTGTTCGGCCACCGGTTTGTGCGAGGGGGTGGGCGGTGGTGGTGCGGATTTATGAATGGCGGCGCTTTGCTGAGTCGGCGTCTGGAGTCCCATCGGGCTTCCCAGGGAGGCCGCCTGCGCGCTTTCCCCACCACTCATAGCCCCCATCGTTGCCGCCGCGCCGGACGCGTTAAGGGCCGTCGTCGCCGCGCCACCGCCGTTTGCGGCTTTCAGGGCGGTGTCGAAGGCGGCCTGGACCGCGCCAATTTGGGCGGCGCCTTGAGGTTGAACAACGGGGGCTTGCGCCAAGTGCAAGGCCTTTGTCTGAGTCGCGCCGTGGCCGTTCGACGGCTTGGCGCTCTGCGATTGTCCCCGGGCGCTCGCTAAGGCCGCTTGCGGGGCCAAACTGGCCGACGTCTGCGATTTTAGGGTTGTGGCGTCATCCTTGACGTTGACATGAACTTTCATCCGGGCGTCATCGCCGAGCGTCCGCGCGAGCGCCTGGGCCTGCAGCTGGCGTGCGGAAGCCTCGGAATCCAATTTCGCCGCCGGGGCGCCTTGGGTTTGTTGGGCGCCGTGGGATGAACCCAATTCGTGGGTTTGTTTGCCTCTTCCTGCCGGTGTGACTTTCCCTGCCGCCGCGGCCGCTTTCGCGGCTTCTTCCTGAGCCGTGTTTGCGGCGGGGTGGGGAATGTTTTGCGCCTTGCCGCCAAGGTCCTTTTTTAGGGGCGCCGCCAAACCGTCGTCGTTCCGGGGCGTGGGCGTATCGCGCACGTTCCGGCGAGCCGCTTGGGTGGTCAGGGCGGCGACCTCGACAACCGAAGCGGCGGGCGGTTTGGCCGTGTCCGGCGTGGCGGCGGCGATCGCCGCGGCGGGGGCGTTATCGTCCCTGTTTTTATCCTTGCCGGCGGCGCGTTTCACGTCCGGGGCGTCATCGTGACTTTTGGCCGTGGCCGTGGGGGTATGGTCTTGCGCATCGTTTCGCGACGTCGCCTTCGATGTGGGCGTATCATCCCTATGCGAGCTATTTTCCCGACGCCGACGGTCGTCGTGGGGCGTGTCGTCGGGGTGGTGTGTGTGGGACGCGTGGTCATACGTCGCGTCGTTCTTGGGGGCGGAGGCTTGTTGTTGCGTATCGTCGGCGCGCACGGGTGTATTGACATGAGGGGCATCCAGGCGGTCGGTCTTGCCTGGGGCTAATTTGCCGACATCCAACAATCCCTTTAAAGAAAACAGGACGTTGCCGACGCCGGGCCGCACGCCGGTTTTATGCAAATAGGCGCCGAAACCGCCGATTTTATCGAGCAGTTTAGCCGCAGGATCCCCCGTTTTAGATACAGGAGATACGCCTGGGGGCAGGTCCTTGGACTTTATCGGAGTGGTTTCCATGGCAAAATTCCGCGCGTAATGAATCCTGGCGGAAGTTCTGCAAGGGGTGTGCCATAGGAATATCTAATTGAAACTAAAATGTTTTATTTTTTTGTTTATATTATTTTTGCCCAAGACGGGAAAATAAGGGTGTGTAGGGATAGGTAGGGGGGGAAAAAAATGCCCACTCCGCGATGACTATGTTCGCGAGAGGGCGGATGGGGTGGTTGAGGGTGGATGAGAAGGTTGATGTTGGGTACGATATGAAATCTTAACCGGAAGGACACAATGGTGTTTATACAATAGGTGATCGCGTGGTGACCGCCTATATATCGCCGGGAACGGTGCGCGTGCGGTGAACGTTTATGTTAAGGAGTCGTCGGAATGACGGTTGCGACCGATACGGGTGAAGACGCCTATCTGGATCATGTCGAAAAGGCTTTTCTGGCGTTTACATCCTCGGACAATGATGAAGCCATTCGCTCGTGCGAGCAGGCGTTGAAGATCAATCCCGAAGGCGCCGAGGCCCTGTTTGTTCTTGGGTTGGTTTCTTTTTTGCTCGACGATCTGGGGCGGGCGATTAAATTTTTCGAACGAGGTCACGCGCGCGAACCGGATTGGCGCGAGTTCGCGGATATCCTAAGTGCGATGTATTCGCGCGTCGGCGATTTGTCGAACA
This sequence comes from Varunaivibrio sulfuroxidans, assembly GCF_029318635.1. NCBI lineage: Bacteria > Pseudomonadati > Pseudomonadota > Alphaproteobacteria > Rhodospirillales > Magnetovibrionaceae > Varunaivibrio > Varunaivibrio sulfuroxidans. The sequence goes on from NZ_CP119676.1 coordinate 2,810,929, forward strand.
GTCTTTATTACTCCAAGTTGGCGACCACGCTGGTTTCCAACCCGACCCTCAAGCGCTACGTCCCTCAAGGCTTCGACGATTTCGAAGAAAACATGAAGAATGTGGCGCTGTCGTGGTACTACGTGGAAGCGGCGGTGCATTTTTATGAACGCGACTATAAGAAAACCATCGCCTACTGCGAACGGGAATTGGGCCTGAACGCGGATAATGTCGATTGTCTGATCTTGCTGGGGCGGGCGTTGATCAACGTCAATGACATCCCCCGCGCCGCCGAGGTGCTTGCAAAAGCCGCCCACCTGGCCCCGGACAACCCCGAATGCTGGACCTATCTTAGCGACGCCCTGTTGGCGGAGGGGCGTATCGGCGAGGCCATGGCGAATATCGACAAGGCCATGCGGATCGCCCCGGATGGGATAGACGCGCTGTGCCGTAAGGCGATTTCCCTGATGTATGGCGATCAAGACGCTTGGCGGGACTATCCCGGGATCATCGCCAAGATAGGTGCGTTGGTGGCCGCGACGCACAAAGACAAAGCCGCGGCGAAAGGCGCGCGAAGCGCGGGCGATAAACCGGTATCGCGTCCCCGAGGGGACGACGCCCTGCATATCGGCATGATCATCGGACACGCGGCGATTACCGATAAGAGCGAACTGCTGATCGGCTTGCTTTCTCGGCTCGATCCGAAACGGTTCAAGGTTTTCGCCTATCAGCAGTATACGCAAACCCATCCGGCGACACTGCGTCTGGAAAAAGAGGTCCATCATTGGCGTGGTACGTTCAACATCGATGACGATACGCTGTTCAGGATCATGCAAAACGACGCCCTGGACCTGATCGTCGATACTTGCGCCGTACAAGCCGATCATCGCCTCGCCGTGTTGGCGCGCGGGCCCGCTCCGGTCAGGGTGAGTTGGTTGGGGACGCCCCTGGCGGCGCCGAAAGGATGCTGCGATGTCATTCTAAGCTGTGACGATATGCTGGATATCGATCGCCGTGACGGTGGCGGGGTCGCCTGCGAAAGTCTGGGGTCTTCCTTGTTCGCCTATTCCGGCGGACCAACCTTGGTGACCCCGGGCAGCGATAAAACCCCGGTGGCGCGCAAGGGGTTTATTACCTTTGGCGGGGTCTTGGATTTGGCCCGCATGCAAAGCGCCATCCCCTTGTGGGCGGATGTCTTGCGCCGGGTCAAGCGTTCGCGCTTATTGCTGGGCGGCGGTCTTGAACAACGCCAGTTGTGGCCGCTGGTGGCCGACGCCTTCTCGCAAACGGGGTTGCTGGAACGGATATCGATACAGGATGACGAAGAGGGCGTCTCCCCGCGGGGTCACTTTTTGAGCGACATCGATATCCTGCTCGATACGCCCGACGTTAATGGTCTTGGCGAAATCTGCGACGCCCTGTGGATGGGCGTACCCGTGGTCGCCCTGAAAGGCGATCGAAGGGCTTCGCTGATGGGAAAAACCATTTTGAAGGCGAGCGGAAACGCGCGCTGGTGTGCCGACGATGCGGCGCAATACGTTGATATCGCTTGCGCCCTCGCGGACGACAGGGCGCAATTGCGCCAGTTGCGCCGAGGACTAAGGGAGCAGTTGAAGAAAAGCCCGCTGCTCGACGTCCAGGGTTTCGCCGACACCCTGGCGGAGCTGTTCGAACGCCTGGCGCGCCGATAGGCTCTTTTTTTCGAGCCTCGTGAATACGGGGTGCGCGGGGAGGCACGGGGAGAGGAGCCCCCGACGTGGAATTTTGGGCGGGGTTTTGGAATTTCGAATAAGGAGTAGGCGGTGAGGCGCATTGAAAACATCTTAGCGGCGATCATTTTGGGAACGGTATTCCTTCCGGCTACGGCCCGTGCCGTTGATCTGGCGGGATATCGCGCCACGTACGCCCTATCCCTGGGCAAGGGAGACGACAGTGGTTCCGTCGTTGAAATTCGCGGCGAGACGACGAGCTCCTTCGAAAAAACGTGCGGCGGCTGGCTGTTCGACCAGAGCTGGTTGATGAATGTGATGCGCAACGATGGGCGCGATTCACCGCAGCACACCTTTTTATCGACCTGGGAGTCTTTGGACGGAAAATCCTACCGGTTTTCCGGGCGTAATATTATCGGCAACCTCAGCGAGGATATCCAAGGCCACGCCGCCCACGGCGCGGACGGCGCGCAGGCGGTTTTCGTTCAACCCGAGACACGGACGATCGCCCTCGATCCCGACGTCTTGTTTCCCACCATGCACAGCATCCGTCTGCTCGCCCATGCCGAGGCCGGGGAGCACATTTTTTCGAGCACCGTGTTTGACGGTTCCCAGGTTGATGAAGGCCGTCGTATCGAGGCCTTTATTTCCAAGCCCTTTTCCGCCGGAAAAGGGGCGGGGAGCACGCTCGGCGCGTTGCTCGACCGTCCCGGATGGAACGTGCGGATGGGGTTTTACCCGCCGGGCAGCCTGGCCGCCGAACCGGAATACAGCATCGAGGTTCAAATTCTCGACAACGGTATTCCTAGCCGTATGGTCCTGGAGTATCCTACCTTCAGCATCAACGTTAAGTTGATTAAAATAAAGCCGATAACATCACCCCGATGCTAGTGGATCGGGCCGACGTTCCGTTCCCGCGAACCATCGGGCCGACCACTATCTATCTTTTTGTTGCAGTTTGATTTCTTCACGCATTTGTGTCCAATTGCATCGGACTCAAATGTTAAACTCAAACCACTAGGAGGGCAAAGTGTTCGCACGACGTGCGATGGGGATATGCGCGGGATTTTCTTGGATTCTCGTCGTCGTGATGGGGGTGTCCGCCCTCGCGTTTGGCGCCCAGGATGGCTATCTTGGGCTGTCCGTTCAGGGCGCCAATGCGGCGGTCGGCGAGGCCTTGGGATCGGGGGCGCGTGAAGGCGTCTTGATCCGGGGCGTGGATTTGGGCGGACCTGCCGATCGCGCCGGACTTAAACCGGGAGACTTGATCACGGCTCTCGCTCACAAGCGGGTGAAGGACTATGCGCGAATCATGACGTTGATGCGCGCGGTCCCCCCGGGAAAACGCCTCGTCGTCACCGTGGTGCGTATGGGTGAAAACCATGATCTGTCCTTGGTCGTGGGACAAAGACCGCCCGCACGCGGTGTTGTCCGAGACGCCGTGGCGTCTGTTCCCGCGATCGGTATAACGGTGGCCGCATTGACGAAAAAGATGCGCACGCTGTTCGCCGTGCGCTGGGAAACGACGGGCGTTGTCATTACGATGCTCGATGCCGAAGATGCGGACGCCACGCCTGCTTTGGTCCGCGGCGAGGTCATTCGTCAAGTCAACCAAGTTGACGTCTGGCGGCCCGATCAGGTGGTGACCCTTTACCGGCAGGCGAAAGCGGCGGGGAGAAAGAACCTGCTGCTCCTCGTCGATGGTGCGGCAGGGTCGCGCTTCGTCCTTATACCGATCGCGCCGCACTCGATATCGCGCGGGGCGGCGGGGGCATTGACGCCGTTGAAGCTGCCCATGCCCCCGCCGCAATAAAGTTGCGAGACGTGCGCTTGCCCTAGTGGGCCATTTTCGCCTCTTTGCGCGCCGCTGCGATCTTGGCGCGCAGGACGTCGATGGGCAATGCACCCGAGGTTAACTCATTTCCGATGATGAACGTCGGCGTGCCGGTGATATTCAAGGACTGGGCGAGGCGGTGATTGTCGTCGATGGCCTTGGCGACGTCCTTGCCGTTCATCTCGACTTTCATCTTAGCGACGTCAACGCCGCTTTTCGCCGCAAGATCGAAGATTTTGGCTTCGCTCAGTCCCCCGCGCGCCTCCATCATCGCAGCGTGAAAGGGGGCGTACTTGGTGCTTTGGTGTAGCCACACCGCTTCGGCCGCCTTGGATGCGATCAGCGATTCGGGGGTCAAGATCGGGAATTCCTTGAGAACGTAGCGCAGGTTGGGATCGCTCTTGATCAATTTCTGCGTCGCCGGAAAGACTTGCTTGCAGTACGGGCAGCGATAATCGAAAAACTCGACCACGGTGACGTCCCCTTTAGGGTTGCCCAAAACCGGGGATGTCGGGTCGTGCTCGACCATTTTTTTGGCGTGGCCGAGAACCGTTTTGGCTTGATTTTTGCGTTGGGCTTCGTCGCGTTTTTGCAGCTCCTGCATGACCTGGATGATCAATTCGGGGTTTTTCAAAAGATAATCGTGCACGACCCCTTCGACCGCTTTTTCCTGAGCGGGCGTCAAGGCGCTTTGCCCGCCTTCGGCGCCATAGGCGGGAAGGAAGGCCGCCAGTGTGAGCATTGCGGCGGCGAGGAAGGAGCGTATTGTCGAGGCTGCGGTCATGGGATGGGAACTCTATCGGTTGAAAGGGCGTCGTGAAAGGTTGGACATCTTGCCCCGCCTGGAGGAAGGACACAAGGAATCAGGCGCACCGTGCGATCAAATTATGGTGAGAACATGACGGTGCGTGTCCGAACACGTTTAACGCGAGAGCCGAATGCCGGAAAAATAGGCGCTGGAAGGGGGGCGTCCCCCTTCGGCGGCGAGACCGATGAACACGATGCGCGCCTTTTCGATGTCGTCGCCGGGCCAGACGCGGCTGTAAAGATCGGACAGGTCAACGGTTTCCAACCACCACTGGCTGGTGTTTTCACGTCCGCCGCGTACGACGTAGTAGGGAGCGGGCGTTTTTCTTCCGTGCGAGGGGGGCGCGAAGAGTTTTCCCCTTTCCAGGGCGGAACGTCCCCAGACGAAAGAAATTTCCCGGTCATGGGAAGGAAGTTTCGATACAAAGGCATGAAACAGGCCATTGTCCCACCCCTTGCCGGTATCCGGCGCGCCGCCGTCGAAGCCGACGATAAGGCGCAATGGGTGCAATGCGCCGCGGTACGGTCCGACGTTCCAAGACCAACTGAGAAACGGCGTCGCCAGGACAAGGGCCTGGGTGCGCCGTACCGCAACCGACGGCGCGCGTCCGTTGACCACCTTAATCGCGGGTACGCCGTCCAACGAGGAAAGCGACCAAGTTCCGCCGCTCTTGCTCCCGCCGCCTTTGCCATCGTGCATACCCTCGACGACCCAATCGCCCGGCGCGGCGCGGGAGAAAAAGCCCGGGTCGGGGGCCAGCACGTCGAGACGGCCTTCGGGCGTGACGGGCGCGCGCGGCGCGGCGCAGGCGGCCAGTATCGAAAAAAATAAGACGACGACCCGGGGGTGGGCGATAAAGGGGCGCGCGGCGGCGGACCTCATCGCGCCTTACCGCTATCCTTGCTCGCCTGATGGGCGGCGTCCAAAAGATCCTGGGCGTGTAGCCAGCCGCGCGATCCATGGGGCAGCAAGCCTTGCGCTTTGTTTGCGTGGTAAATCGCCTCGCTGGTGTCGCCGCTGCGCAAGGCCGCCTCGCCCAGGGCGAGGGCGCTTTGGCCCAGATCGCCCTTGCGCCCATAGGCGATTCCCAACTGTCGCCAGATGAACGGCTGATCCGCTTCATCGTTCAGCGAGGTCTTGAAATCGTCAATAGCCTCCTGCAACAGGTTCGGGTCGCCGGCCTCAAGCAGGGCGCGGGCGAGATCGTTGCGAATAAGATAGGCCTTCGGCAACAACTCGGCGGCGCGCCGGTAAGCGACGATGGCCTCGGGCACTTTGGCGTTTTCGAACAACATTTGCCCCTTCAGTTCCCAGAAATAGCCGTCCTTGGGATGGCCTTTGATCAAGGCGTCGATCTCGTCGAGGGCTTTGGGCAAATCCGGCGTGCGATAGGCGGCGATCGCCCGCGCGTAGCGCGCGGGCAGGGAGGTGTCCGTCGTGGGATAACGGCGCAACGTCGCCGCGGGGGGATTGAGAAAGGCGAACAGCTTGGCCTTCATCCGCGCGAACATAGCGTGGACTTCGGGCGGGATGGGGACCGTCGAAAAAGGCGAGTGGGCGACGTGCTGAGCCAACGCTTCGACGCGCTCGCGACTGAGGGGGTGGGACAAAAGGTAGGGGTTGGGATGGCCAAGGCTCAGTTTCTCTTGGCGTTCTAGGATATTGAGAAATTGGAGCAGGCCTTCGGACGATTCCCCGGCGGCGTCCATCAGACGCATGGCGGCCTGATCCGCGGCGGCCTCCTGGGTGCGCGAATATTTCAAGAAGGCGCGCTGACCGGTTCCCTGGCCGCCCAGGATGATGGCCTCGCCAAGGTCCGCCCGTCCGGTGCCCACCGCCGCGGCTAGGCCGAGGACCGACGTCAAGATGCCGTACATCTTGGCCTTGGCGAGTTCCTGTGGGGTACGCGATAAATCGCCAGCTTGAATATGGCCGGTTTCGTGGGCTATGACGCCGACCAATTGCAACGCGGTTTCGCTTCTCAGGATCAATCCGGTGTTGATAAAGATATTTTGCCCCCCGGCGACGAACGCGTTAAGGGTGTTATCGTTAACCAGGTAGATTTTCACATCCCCGGGGTGTAATCCTGCGGCTTTGAATATTGGCGTCGCCAGGGTGCGGATGGTACGTTCAATTTCACTGTCGCGGATAAGGTTGATGCCGGCGGCGTTGGCAGGCGGCGCCGATGAAAGCCAAAGAACGAAGCCTAGGTTTAAGATTAGGCCTCTCAGGATAAAAGGAAAAAGCGTGCGCATGCGGTTTATCAAGGGATTGAGCCTTACTGTTTCGCCTAAAGGTAGTCACGCGGCGCGCCGGCGTCAATTTGGCGTTCTCGCGGCGCTGGTCCTCGTCGCGGGCTGTTCGTCCACGTCGGGAGTGTCGCAGGGAACTTTGACCTATGTCCAAGGGTTTTCGGGGGCGGTAGCCGCCGCCGACCCCCGCGCCGCCCTGATCGCCCAGGATGTTTTGAACACCGGCGGCACGGCGGCGGACGCGGTGGCGGCGGGTTATTTCGCGATGGCGGTGGGCCTGCCGTCCTCGGCGGGACTGGGCGGGGGCGGGGTATGTCTTGTCCATGACCGTAAAAGCGGCGCCGTCGAGGCCCTGGACTTTCTCAACCGTGCGCCGAAAACGGTGTTGCCCGGCGCCCGCATCGCCGATGCGGTGCCCGGTAACGTGCGCGGCATGTTCGCTTTGCAATCGCGCTATGGCGTGCGCCGTTGGGCCGAGCTTGTCGCCCCGGCCGAGGCCTTGGCGCGCTTTGGCGCGCCGGTCTCAAAGGCTTTCGCGCGCGAGCTCGATCCGGTGAAACAATCCCTGATGGCCGATCCGGGAGTCGCGGCGATCCTTGCCCGACGCGATACCGGTGCGCCGGTCGGCGAGGGCGATCTTTTGCTGCGCCCGGATTTGGCGTCGGTACTCAGCCTGATCCGCGCCAAGGGCGTCGGCGATTTTTATCAAGGCCCTTGGGCGCGTCGTTTCGTCGCCGCCGATCGCGCCGCGGGTGGATCGCTCGATCTTGCCGACTTGCGTGATTTTTCGCCGCAGTGGCGGGCACCGTTGAAAGTCCCCTTTGGCAGCTTGATTTCCTCGCGCACCGCCTATTTCGCGGCCCCGCCCGAAGGCGGTGCGTTGGCCGCCCGGATGTGGGCGATGATCGTGCGCGATGGCGGTTTCGCCTCGGACGACGCGGCGGCGCGCGCTCATCTCCTGGCCGAGGTTTCGATGCGCGCGTTCGCCAAGCGCGGCGGCGGGCAGGTCGGCAACGTCGCCCAAATCGACACCGGGAGTAAAAATATGATGGCGTCCTTCGATTCCCGTCGGCACACGCCGGCGTCGCACTTCGCGCCTTTATCGCCGACCCCGCGCACGTCGCCGTCGGCGGCGAGCATCGTCGCCGTCGATCCCCAGGGCGATGCGGTGGCCTGCGCCTTTACCCTGGGGGCGGCGTTCGGCACCGGAAAAGTCGCCCAAGGTACAGGCATTTTCCTTGCTGAAAACCCGACGGCCCGGGGGCGTTCTTCCCTGGCGTTGACGCCGATGCTGGTCACCAACGATAACGTTCACGAGGTCTATTTCGCCGCAGCCGCCGGCGGGGGATTGCCGGCGCCGGCGGCTCTCGTCAACGTCGCCGCGCGCACTCAGTTGGCCGGGGTGCGCCTGGGCGCGGCGATGGCAGCGCCTAGGGTGTTCAACCCGGCGACGCCCGATATCACCTTTTATGAACCGACCATGAAAAAGGCGGTTATCGACGCCTTGTCTCGGCGCGGCCACCATCTCGGGAAAGCCGCGGACCAAGGACGCGTGGTCGCCATTTCATGTCCCGATGGGCTTCCACCTAAGCCCGGGAGTTGCCAGGTTTCCGCCGACACTCGCGGCGCGGGATTGGGCGTCGGCGCGCAACACTAAGGAACAATTTCTCAATGGCTTTAAAGATCTCCACCCGGGGGACGATTCCCCCTTTTCTCGCCCTGGACATCATGGGCGATGTCCAACGCCGCGTCACCGAAGGCGCGGATATCGTACATCTGGAAGTCGGTCAACCGTCGAGCAAGGCTCCGCAAAAGGTTTTGGCGACGGCCCGCGAGGCGTTGCTTACCGACGCCATTGGATACACGCCGGCGTTTGGATTGCCCGAATTGCGCGCACGCCTGGCGCGCCACTACCGCGACACCTACGGTGTCGCGGTCGATCCCGCGCGGATTGCGATGACCACCGGATCGTCGGGCGGCTTCGTGCTGTCGTTCTTGGCGGCGTTCGATGTCGGCGATCGCGTCGCCTTGGCGTGTCCGGGGTATCCCGCCTATCGCAATATCTTGCTCGCTCTGGGGATCGAGGTCGTGGATATTCCCGTCGGCCCGGAAACCCGCTTCCAGCCCACCGTGCGCGCCCTCGATGGGCTGGCGAAGCCGATCGACGGGTTAATTGTCGCCAGCCCGTCGAACCCGGCGGGCACCATGCTCCATGACGCCGAGATGAAGGCCTTGTGCGACTGGTGCAGAGACCATGAAGTGCGTCTGATTTCCGATGAAATCTATCACGGCATTACCTATGGCGTGCAGGGTGTCAGCGCCTTGGCGTACGATTGCGGGGGCGTCGTCATCAATAGTTTTTCGAAATATTTTTCGATGACCGGCTGGCGTCTGGGGTGGCTGGTGGCGCCCGAGGATTTGGCGCGCCCGATCGAATGTCTGGCCCAGAGTTTGTTTATTTCACCCCCGACACTTTCGCAGATCGCCGCCCTTTCTGCGTTCGATTGCCGCGAGGAATTGGACGGTAATGTCGCCCGTTACCGCAAAAACCGCGATCTTTTGCTTGAGGAACTGCCCAAGGCCGGATTCGATAAACTATCGCCCGCCGAGGGGGGGTTTTATCTTTACGCCGACGTATCGGACCAAACGGCGTCCAGTGAAGATCTTTGTCGGCGCATGGTGGCGGAAATCGGCGTCGCCGTGACTCCCGGCGTCGATTTCGATCCGCATCGTGGGCATCGTTTCATCCGTCTGTCCTTCGCCGGCGCGCACGAGGACATGATTCGAGCTTGCCGGCGTTTGAAGGACTGGCGGCGTAATTGATTTTCGATGGGCGTTTTTTCACCCCGTTCTTGATACCCGGTCCCGTGCTCGACGCCTGAAAACACCAAAAAGAGGCATAACGACGAAGGCCCGGAACGATGTGTCCGGGCCTTCGTCGTATCGGTGACGCACCGCCGCCCTTGGCGGGGCGACAAGGTGGTGGGGCGACAAGGAAATTTCGCCCTAACTGGTCAAGCGGTTCCACCAGCCACGCCGCCGGGGGCGGGGAGCGGCGGACTCTTCGCCTGTATCGGGCGTTGCCGGAGCCGGCGTTTGAGGCGACGGCGTGGCCGTGTCCGCCGTGTCCACGGCGGGGCGGCGGGCGCGGGGCGGGTTGCGGGGGCGCTTCGGCAGAGGTTTCTTCCTTTACGGGAGGCTCCTCGGGGATGTTTTGCGCGCCGCGGTCTTGGCGGCGGCTTGGGGGCGGGCCCGCGAACGGCGCCGTTTGGGTTTTTCCTCGCCGTTTTGGTCGTCCTCGGTCTTTACCGCCTCGGTCTCATCGACCTCTTGCGCGGCCTCGGGCGTGGTGGTTTCGCCGCCGTCGGACGTCGTGGCTTTTTTCGTCGGGGCGCGCCGCTTGCGAGGTTGGCGCTTGGGTTTCGGAGCTTCTTGGGTTTCCTCCGAGGCCTGTTTCGGGGCCGATTCTCGGCTCTGTTCTTGAACTTCCTCCGGACGATTTTCCGCAATCTCGACGTCGCCGGCGCTCACGGAAACGTCGTCGCCGGGGGTCGCTTGTGCGGTGGCGTCCCGATCTTGCTCCAGGGGCGTGGCGGCGTTTGTCCGGCGTGCGTCCGCGCCGTCTTCACCTTCGTTCGTCGGCGCGCCCTTGCCCTCGCCCTCGGAGGATGGAGACATTCCGTCCTTACGCCCCCGGCGCCGTCCGCCGCGCCGTCCCCGACGCCGGCGTTTGGGGCGATCTTCCCCGTCACCACTCGCTTCCGTGGAGACGCCTTCGGCGGCGTTTTCCGGCTTGTCATCGTCGCTCGACGAGGCGTCGCCATGGGTCGCGTTCGTGTTCGAGGTGGGCGTCTCGACCTCCGTTGAATCTCCATCCTCGCCCGATTTGCGTCGTCGGGGACGGCGGCGGCGTTTCTTCGCGCCGTCGTCGCCGGCGTTCTCGTCGCCGCGACGGGTCGTCGAAACCATTTCGGAAATGACCTCGCCCGTGGGGGCCTTGGTGCGTTCGATGCGCAGGGCGGGGGGGATCAGCGTGTCGTCATTTTCCATGACGATTTTTAGGGCGCAGCGCGTCTCGATATCGGCTACGGCCTTGCGTTTGTTATTGAGGATGTAAAGGGCGACGTCGGTCGGCACGTACACCGCGATTTCGCTGGCGCGGTGAAGCGAACCTTCTTCCTCGATCGCGCGCAGGACCGTTAGCGCCGTCGAATCGGTCGAGCGGCGCACCCCGGTGCCCTCACAATGCGGGCACGGTTCGGAACTGGTTTCGATCAGGCTGGGGCGCAGTCGTTGGCGCGACAGTTCAAGAAGGCCGAACGGGCTAATGCGGCCCAATTGGATGCGGGCGCGATCATTTTTCATCGCCTCCTTGATGCGCCGCTCGACCTGACCGTTGTTGGCGCGCACATCCATGTCGATAAAATCGATCACGACCAGACCGGCCAAATCGCGCAGCTTGACCTGACGGGCGGCCTCGTCGGCGGCCTCAAGGTTGGTTTTCAGCGCCGTTTCCTCGATATTGCGTTCTTTCGTCGAACGTCCCGAATTAACGTCGATCGCGACCAGCGCTTCGGTCGGGTTGATGACGATGTAACCGCCGGATTTCAACTGGACGATCGGGTTGTGGATGGCGTCGAGCTGGTCTTCGATCCCGTGGGCGCGGAACAACGAAGTCTCTTCGTCCTTGTATTGTTTGACCCGGCGCGCGTGGCTGGGGATCAACAATTTCATGAAGTCCTTGGCGTGCCTGTAAGCCGCGTCGCCCTCGACCAGAATTTCGCTGATGTCGCGGGAGTATAGATCGCGGATCGAACGGCGGATGAGGTCGCTTTCCTCGTGAACCAGGGTTGGCGCCGTCGATTCCAACGTGCGTTCGCGGACCTGGTCCCACAGGCGCAGAAGATATTCGTAATCGCGTTTGATTTCGGCTTTGCTGCGTTGAATTCCGGCCGTGCGGACGATGACCGCCATGCCGTCGGGAATCGACAGATCGTTGAGAATGCCCTTGAGGTGCTTGCGGTCGGCGCTGTTGGTGATTTTGCGCGAAATGCCGCCGCCGCCACGTGCCGTGTTGGGCATCAATACGCAGTATCTTCCCGCCAGCGAGATATATGTCGTCAGCGCGGCGCCTTTGTTGCCCCGTTCCTCCTTGACCACTTGAACCAAGATGATCTGGCGACGTTTGATGACTTCCTGAATTTTATAGCGCCGATAGTCGTTTTGCGTTTTGTTCTGGATAAGATCTTCGTCGTCGGCCTCCGTGTCGTCTCCGCCCAAGGTTTCGACGTGGTTGTCGTTCTCGTCGCCATTATGATCGTTGACGTCTTCCGCCCCGCCGTTTTCGCCACTGCCCGCCTCATCGGCGGAAGTCTCGTTCGCGCCCTCGTCCGCCCCATGGGCGGGCTCGACGGTGGTTTCGCGGTCGGATACCGGGATTTGGTAATAATCGGGATGGATTTCGCTAAACGCGAGAAAACCGTGGCGATTGCCGCCATAATCGACGAACGCCGCCTGAAGCGACGGTTCCACGCGAATGATTTTAGCGAGGTAAATATTGCCCTTGAGTTGTCGGCGTGAAGCGACTTCGACGTCAAAATCTTCTAGGTAGGTTCCATCCGCCACAACGACCCGGGTTTCCTCCGGGTGGGTAGCGTCGATGAGCATGCGTTTTGTTGACATTAATTTTGTGACTCCGATGCACATGCGACCGTGTCGGCGTTGGCCGGGTTGGGGTCGTCGTGCGTGTTGGTGAAATGCTGGCGGCGCACGCAGCCCGGCGACCCTTCGCGATAGCGAAAGGACGATAACGGAAAGTGTTGCGCGCGGCTTTCGCCAGCATGAGTAAATCCTTCAAGTTGTGGGCTGAACGGGTCATCCCGCCGGAATCGCTCGAGGTGATGTCAGGTCGCGCCGCCCGCCAAGGGCCATGGCGTAAGTCCCATGGCGAAGGCCACACGTTCCCTTTTCTTCGCTTTCGCCAGACAGCGTTCCCCGGGTTAGGTTCCCGAAAGCCCACCCTCCAGGCGATTGATTTCCCGAGGGTTCAAATTCCAGGAACCCAACTTCCAAGATATGTTTACCAGGATAAATCCCAAAAACATACCCCATCAAGAGGGCCATCGCCGACGTTTCGGCCATAACCGACTCCTTGGCGGGGATTTGGCGTGTATCCGGGAATTTTTCGTGGGCGAGACGCCGACCACCAGACCGCTACAACGCCTCCGTGGCGGATAACAGCCTTTGCGAAAACGCATCAACCTCCAATATTCCGATAGTTCTTCGTTCAGAACACGATGCAAGCGCACCCTGTTATGAATAGTTATACACCTTTTAACATTCTAAAGGATATAAATCATATACGTTGACGTCGTCGCAGAGATAGACACCAATCCATACAACGTCGATTTGTTAACATAACCGTAGTATTTTGGTTCGACAATCGCCTTTTTGGATGAAATGCGAGGCGGCGCGACACCCTTCCGGGGCGCGCCCCGGGCGAGGATAACGGTCGGAAGGGTCGGGAGAGCTTCATTGATGCGCGTGACGGGGCAGGGGAAACGCACCGAGGGGATATGCAGGGGGCTGGCGCTCGGCTTCATCGTGGCCGTCGCGATGTTCGCATGGCCAATTATGGGGCCAATTATGGGAAGCGCCTCGGAGGCTGCCGCCCAACAACCTGCCGCCGCCCATCCCACGACCGTCGTGAGCAACATCCGCGTTGGCGCGCACCCCGGGGAAACCCGGGTGGTGATCGATCTCAACACCGAGATCACCTATGATGCGTTCGTTCTACCCCAGCCCTATCGTGTCGTTCTCGATTTGCCCGAGGTGGGATGGCGTCTGCCCGCGAAGCCACTGCCCAGCGGCGTCGGCCAACTGGATAAATTGCGCTACGGCCTGTTTTCCCCCGGCGTGACGCGCGTTGTTCTCGATATGAAAGGGCCGGTGCGAATAAAAAAGACCTTTCTCTTGAAGCCGAAAAATGGCCACGCTTACCGCTTGGTGATGGATCTACAAGGCGTGTCTCCGGCGGTTTTTCGGACTGTTCTTTCCGAACAGCGCAAAGCGCGTCGCGCCAAAGGAACCCCTCGTCCGGTTGCGGCTCCCGCCGCCACCGGCGCTTCCGCAGAGGTTGCGGCCTCGGGCGGGACGGTCCCCCGAACGACGGAGAAAATATCCGGGGCGGGGCTGATTGCGGGTCCCGTTCCCGTGCCGAAATCGACACAGAAACCCAGGACGCCCCGCAAAATGGTGATCGCGATCGATGCCGGCCACGGCGGCGTCGATCCGGGAACGATTGGAGCCGACGGCCAGTTTGAAAAAAATATCACCTTGAAAATGGCGCGTGAATTGCGCGACGTACTGCGCAAAACGGGGCGTTACAAAGTTGTGCTGACCCGAAACAAGGATATTTTCCTGCGTTTGCGTCAGCGGGTCGCCGTGGCCCGCGCGGCGGGCGCGGATCTGTTTATCTCCATCCACGCCGATTCGACGCGCAACCGCAAGGTGCGTGGCTTGTCCGTTTATACATTGTCCGAGCGAGCCTCGGATAAAGAAGCGGCGTCTTTGGCGGAGAAGGAAAACAAGGCCGACCTGATCGCGGGGATCGACTTGACCGGAGAATCGCCCGACGTCACCAATATTCTGATCGACTTGGCGCAACGCGAGTCCATGAACCAATCGGCGCAATTCGCTACGCAACTGGTGAAAGAGCTGCGCAAATCGACAAAACTCCTGAGGAAGACGCATCGGTTTGCCGGATTTGCGGTTTTAAAAGCCCCGGACATGCCCTCGGTTCTCATCGAATTGGGGTTTCTATCCAACCCCCAGGATGAAAAAGCCCTGCAGTCGCGGCGGTATCGCGCCATGCTGGCGCACGCGATTTTGCGGGGTATCGATACCCACTTCAAGGGCGTCGAGGAAGCGCGGCGCAACTAATTCTTCGCCGTTTAGGCTGGCCACCGGCGTTTGTGACGAAGGCGCGGGCAATAGGCGCGGGACGTCAAAACGTTGACATATTTCAGTGCTATGAACTGACCCTTCATTGCTATGGACTGGTCGCGGACGGGTATCTCGGCTATGACGGGCGGGCGCAGCCCACTCTTTGTTCGGGTGGGGGCTTTATTCGGATGGGGGCTGGATGTTGAAAATTGTGGTTGATGTGTAATGTGGCGTGTGCTGGCGACCTTTCTGGGCGGATTGGTGATCTTGGCTTTTATCGGGGCGGGAGCGGTTGGATTTATTTTTGTCCATTATGGTCGCGATCTTCCCGATTATAAACAACTGGCCAACTACGACCCTCCGGTGATGACCCGGGTTCATGCCGGCGATGGGCGGTTGCTGGCCGAATACGCCAACGAGAAGCGTATCTTCGTTCCGATCCGCTCGATCCCCCGATTGCTGATTCACGCCGTACTCTCGGCCGAGGATAAAAATTTTTACGAACACTTTGGCGTCGATCCGCTTTCCCTTCTGCGCGCGGTGATCACCAATATTAAGAATTACGGGTCTGGAAAAAGGCCGATCGGGGCTTCGACAATCACGCAACAGGTCGCCAAGAATTTTTTACTGACCAACGAAGTTTCGATCACGCGAAAGATCAAGGAGGCGATCTTGGCGTTGCGCATCGAGCGCGCCTTTTCCAAGGATCGTATCTTGGAGCTGTATTTGAACGAGGTTTACCTGGGGCGGCGTTCCTACGGTGTGGCCGCGGCGGCGCTGAACTATTTCAACAAGCCGATGGACAAATTGACGATCGCCGAATCGGCGTATCTGGCGGCGTTGTTGAAGGCGCCCGGCAATTACAGCATCGCCCGCCATCCCAAGGCCGCCAAGGAGCGGCGCGATTGGGTCATATCCCGCTTGAGGATTAACGGGTACATCACCGCCGACCAGGCCGCGCGTGCGACCGCCGAGCCGTTGCGCCTGCGTCGGCGCGACGACACGGAATATGTTACCGCGCCCTATTACGCCGAGGAAGTGCGCCGTGAACTGGTCGCCCGCTTTGGCGAAAAAAAGCTTTACGACGGCGGACTTTCGGTGCGCACCTCGCTTAATCCCGCGATGCAGGACATGGCGGTAAAGTCGCTTGAAGACGGGCTTCAATCCTATGACCGGCGTCATGGCTGGCGCGGGCCGTTGGCGCATTTTTCGGGCCCCGACACGGCGCTGAAATTGGCGCACTTCACGCGGCCCGCCGGCCTCAAGGATTGGCGTGTCGCCCTGGTCGCGGCGGTGCGCGCGGATGAGGCGGGTTTACGGTTCAAGGACGGAACGAAGGGTGTGTTGCCGCTTGCCCGGATGACCTGGGCGCGGGCCTGGGAAAAGGGCGAAAGGGTGGGGCCTCGGGTGCGCAAGGTCTCGGATGTGCTCAAGGTGGGCGATGTGATCGCCGTCGAGGCGGTGCGCGCGGATGAGGCGTCAAAGGCAACCGCCGTTTCGGCGTCTACGCCCGTGGTCTCTCCGACGGGCGTTTATGCGCTGCGCCAAATCCCCGCGATTCAAGGGGCGATCGTGGCGATGGATCCGCACACCGGGCGCGTTCTGGCGATGGTCGGGGGCTGGGATTACGATATGAACCAATTCAACCGGGCGGTTCAGGCGTATCGTCAGCCCGGCTCGGCGTTCAAGCCGTTCGTTTATTTGGCGGCGTTGGACAGTGGATTTACGCCGTCAACGCTTATCCTGGACGCGCCGTTCGTGATCGACCAAGGGCCGGGCCTGCCGAAATGGCGACCGGCCAACTATACCCAGAAATTTTACGGCCCCAGCACGATGCGTTTGGGGTTGGAAAAATCGCGCAACCTGATGACCGTGCGTCTGGCGCAGACGGTGGGCATGGACAAAATCGCCGCCTACGCCAAACGCTTCGGCGTTACCGATAACCTTCCCCATCAGTTGTCGATGGCCTTGGGCGCGGGCGAGACCACCTTGTTGAAGCTGACGTCCGCGTATTCCATGCTGGTCAACGGCGGAAAATACATTACGCCGGCCTTCATCGACCGTATCCAAGACCGCAACGGCGTGACCATCTTTAAAAACGACAAGCGGGTGTGTACCGGGTGCCGGGCGGATGTGTGGATGGGTCAAAGCGTGCCGCAGATCCCCGATGTCCGAAAACAGGTGACCGACCCGGCGAGCGCCTATCAGATGGTGTCGATGCTCGAAGGTGTGGTGCAACGCGGTACGGGGCGTCGCATCCGAAGTCTGAAATGGCCCTTGGCGGGCAAGACGGGCACCACCAATAAGGCCATGGATGCCTGGTTCGTCGGTTTTTCACCGGATTTGGCGGTCGGGGTGTACACCGGGTTCGACGACCCGCATTCGCTGGGGCCGCACGAACAAGGCGCCTCTGTCGCGGTGCCGATTTTTCGTGAATTCATGGCCAAGGCCTTGACCGGAAAGCCGCCGACTCCGTTTCGTATTCCACCGGGTATCCGTCTGGTTCGTGTCGACGCCACGACAGGCCGCCCGGCGCTTCCCGGGGACCGCAACGTGATTTTGGAGGCCTTCAAGCCGGGGACCATCCCCATGGGCAAGACCGCGGTCCTGGACGGCGTCGAGACCGTTTCCGGGGAAGCCCCGACGCCGGCGGTGGGTTCGGGTTCGGGCGGTCTCTATTGATTTCAACCTGTTCCCAAGCGCAAAACCGCCATATTCGGTGTTTGGGAACCATCTAAACCTTGCCTTCGCCCTTCGGCGCGTCTAAGAACGCGTCTCGGACTTCACCAAGAGCGGAGGGGCGGTTATGCGCGCCGAGATCGAGAGCATCACTCAGGACATCAAGCAGTCGCTGGAACTGCTGAGGAGGCATCTTTGACTACGACAACGCCCTGCTCCGACTTGAAGAACTGAACGCCCAGGCCGAAGACCCCGATCTTTGGAACGATCCCGCTAAGGCTCAAGCCCTGATGCGCGAGCGCACCGTTCTGGAAGACGGCATCAAAGCCGTCGATACGCTGCGTGGCGACCTGGACGAAAACCTCGAATTGATCGAAATGGGCGAGGCGGAAGACGACGCGGACATCGTCAGTGAGGCCGAGGCCCAACTGAGCGAGATCGCCTTGCGCGCGCGCAAGGCGGAATTGATGACCCTGCTTTCGGGTGAGGCCGACGCCAATAATTGCTATCTCGAAATCCATGCCGGGGCCGGGGGCACCGAGGCCCAGGATTGGGCCGAAATGATGACGCGGATGTATCTGCGCTGGGCCGAGGCCCACGGCTACAAGACCGAGTGGCTGGAAGAAAGTCCCGGGGAAGAGGCCGGGATTAAATCCGCGACCCTTAAAATTTCGGGCCAAAATGCTTATGGCTGGTTGAAGACCGAAAGCGGCGTCCATCGCTTGGTGCGTATTTCGCCCTACGATTCCTCGGCGCGCCGCCACACCAGCTTTTCCTCAGTTTGGGTTTATCCCGAGGTTGACGACAGCATCAATATCGAAATTCTCGACAAGGATATTCGCATCGATACCTACCGCGCCTCGGGGGCGGGCGGGCAGCACATTAATAAGACCGACAGCGCGATCCGCATCACCCACAATCCGACCGGCATCGTCGTGCAGTGCCAGAACGACCGCTCCCAGCATAAAAACCGGGCGGCGGCGATGAAAATGCTGAAGGCGCGCCTCTATGAGCACGAATTGAATATCCGCGAGGCCGCGGCCCAGGCCGAGCATGAAGCGAAGACCGATATCGGGTGGGGGCATCAGATCCGCTCGTATGTTCTTCAGCCCTACCAGATGGTCAAGGACTTGCGCACCAACGTCGAGACATCGAATACCTCGGCGGTGCTCGACGGCGACCTCGACGATTTCATGGCCGCCGCACTCGCTCAGCGGGTGAAGGGCGGCGACGAAGAGGGCTGATATCATCGTTCGCAGATATACATTAACGGTATCGGCGTATTGAAACTGCAACTATTTGTTGATGTTTTCTTGGGTGGGGTATAGGCTCACGTTCATTGTGGTTTTTGAGGGCTATGTGAACGGGACGCGCGGCGTTAGATCGCGGTTCCGCGCGTGTGCGTCGAAGGCGTGTGCGTTGGACACGGGTGTTATAGGTGAAGGATTACCGACAATGAAACCGTACGTAAAATACGTCGCCCTCGGACTTGCCGGCGTGGCCCTAGCGGGGTGTGCGTCTTTCGGAGACATCAACGCGGTCGATTCCGTGCGCGCCATGCCGCCGAGCGTGGGGGGAACGTTTTCTTCCGAACTGAGCAACCAGTACCGGACTTACGCCATTCACGAGGCTGATGAAGCTGGCGAATGGGATCATGCCGCGCGTTTCGCGCGCAAGGCCGAACAGGCGGCGAAGGGCGCAAGCGTCGAACCGTTCGTCGTTTCCGATTGGCCGGTATCCATGGATCGGGCGGCGTATTTGAATACGGCGCGGGCGCAGTTGATGGATGATTTCGCCGCCGGCGCGCGCGATCGGATGCCCGCCAAGGCGGCTTATGCTCAGGTGATGTTCGATTGTTGGCTCGAAGAAGAGGCCGAAAACAACACCGACAGCAAATGCCGAAGCGAGTTTCTCAAGACCGAACCGATGTTGAGGATGATGAAAGCGCAAGCGCCCGCGCCTATGCCTGCACCCGTGGTCGTGCCGATTCCCGGACCCTATGAGGTGTATTTCGACTTCAACAGTTCCGCCCTGACCTCCCAGGCGAAGATGATCATCGACGATGCGGCGAAGGCGGCCGGCGAGGCTAAGGTCTCCGGTGTGGTGTTGATCGGCCATGCGGATCGTTCGGGCTCGGACAGCTACAATATGAAGCTGTCGCGCGCGCGCGTCGATACGGCGGCCAACGCACTGGTGGAGGATGGGTTTCCTCGCGATAAGGTGACCACGAAATATGCCGGCGAAACCAGTCCGCAAGTGCCAACCCCGGACGGTCAGCGCGAAGCTAAAAATCGTCGGGTGGAAATTATTTTCGAACGGTAGATTTTTATCCTCCGCCCCGCCCTTTCGGCAAGACCCGGCCCTTTCGGCAAGACCGAGGAGGCGATAAAGAGGAAAAAGAGGAAAAAGAAGAAAACAGAACGGTGCGCCATGGTTGGCGCGCCGTTTTTTTGCATATGAGCGCCGCTTAACCAATTAAATAATAAGCGTCTATCGTATCAAAATCTTCTTGAACAAAACTTCCCCGATGATGTCGGGTTTCATGGCGTTGGTGATGATCGCTTTCAAGTCATGCCGCAAGTGCTCGCTACCCGCCGCGCCGGATAGATCGACTCGGGTCTGGGTGCGCAGATATTTGTTGATGGCGTCCAAGATGCGAGGCATTTGAGCTTCGAGTTTGGGTTTCGATTCTGGCGAAATTTCCACCAAAAGAACAAAACTGATCATCGGCGCGATCAAGAGGTTGGATTTGAGGTCCACCGATATTCTGGGCATTTCATAGAGAATGGGCGGCGCGGGAATATCCAATTGAACGCCGTTTTCCTCGTGGGGGGAGAAAACGCCCAACAGGAAGGCGATCAGCAGCCCGAGCGCCGCGACCCCGCCGATCCCCCCTAGCACGGCATATTTTCGCGCTTTGACGAGGGTCAGGACTTTTTTTAACGGAGAACCGTTTTGTTCTTCGGTAGAGACCTCGGCGGCATCGGAAACGTCCTGTGGATCGCCGTCTTCAGGGATTTTTTCCTGATCGCTTTCAGCCATTGTCCATTCCCTTTGCGAACCTCCATTTGGTTCTAGCCGACCCATGGGAGGGAGACAAGAGTTCTACGGCGGCCATCTTTCTCGCCTCTCGGTCTGGATGCGTCAGGTGATGCGAAAGCGCGCCAAGGCTTCGGCCAAATCGCTGCCGAACGCGGGTCCCTTACGCAACAAGGCGGCGCGTAGCGGCAGGCGGTCGAGGGCCGGATTGCCCCATTCGTAGGATGTCAAAAGGCAGAAAGGCAAGGCGTGGGTCGGCTGCATGGCGGCGAAGGCGCAGGCCAGATCGACGCCCCGCAGATCGCCCAACTCCATCGATGCGACAATCAGGTCGGGCTTGGTTTGAATGGCCAGATTAAAGGCTTCGTAGGATGTTTTCGCGTTGGACGTACGGTATCCGCATGCGGCCATTTCCTGCTCGACGATGCGCGCCATCGACCGTTCCGGGATGACCAGAAGCACCTCGACGTCCTGCGGCGTGATGTCGCCGAAATCGATATCGGCGAAGACCTTTTTCGGTAGCTCGCGGACCAGCTTTGGGGTGGCGTCGATGCCGGCGGGGTCGATGTCGCCGTCGAGAACGCCGTTGATTTTATCGACAAAGGTCTGGATGTTGTCAACATGCGTGTCGTCGAGCGCCTTCACCTCGGTGAGGTATTCGTTGAGACGGTGAACCAAAAGATGAATGGTCGGCATATTGACGCCGCGCCCCTGGGCCATCAGGTTATGCACCAATTGGCGTACCGGGGCGAGCCCCTCGTCGAGCAGGTTTTTGTTGGCGCGCAAATTCGCCAACTGAATATCCAACTGGCTGACGGTATCCTTGACGTCTTCGAGAAACTCACTCTCTAGCTGACGATCGACATCCTCGGCGTTGGGCACGAACTTTGACGGCATGGGGGCTTCCTTCCTGTGCGCGGTCATGACCCCTTACAAGGTGGGCGCACGGGCCACGAGCTTCAAGGTCGGGTTTTCCAAGGACGCTCGGACGCGTGCTCCGGCTACGCGGTCACGGCGTCCAGGACCTCCTGGGCGTGGCCCTTGACCTTGACCTTACGCCAGATTTTTTCCAGGATACCGGCTTCGTTGATCAGGAAGGTGGTCCGTTCGATTCCCATGTATTGGCGGCCATAATTTTTTTTCAATACCCATACGCCATAGGCTTCGCACAACGCGCCGTCTTCATCGGACAGAAGAGGGAACGTGAAGCCGTGCTTGGCCTTGAAATTCTGATGGCGCTTGACGCTATCTTTGGACGCGCCCAACACGACGACGCCTCGGGCCGTGAAGGCGTCATGAAGATCGCGGAAATCCGCGCCTTCCTGGGTGCATCCCGGAGTGGAATCTTTGGGATAAAAATAAAGCACCACTTTCTTGCCTTTGAGTTCGGCGAGGGAAAGGGGGTGTCCGTTATCCGTGAGTAAGGTGACGTCGGGAGCCGGATCGCCGGGATTGAGTGTCACGGGGTTGGGTGTCATCAGTGTTCCTCGGAGCTGGGTGGAATATCATCATGGAGGAGATGGCGGTGGGGCGGATGGCGCGCCGGTATCCTGCGCGCCTCCGACATGTTGGGCGGGTTGCGTGACCATGACGTGGTAGATCGCCATGACGTCCCGCGCCGTGTCGCGAATTAGGGTTTCCAAATGCGCCAGGGATTTCACGCCGGCCAGGGCGCACAGCCGTTTCGCCAACGCCTTGGGGATGGTCATGTCTTTGGCGTCTCTTTCCCGCGGGGTCAGGCCGAGACGGATCATGGACTGTAAGTTTTGCCACAGCGCCAGCGCCGCCAGCAGGGTTTTTGCGTCGGGCTGTGCGATCAGGGCGTGGGCGGCGATCCGCTCCAGCGCCGTGGCGGTGGTGGGGGACAGTATGTCGGGGTATGCGTGGGCATGGCGCAGTTGCAGGTACTGGGTGATAAACTCGACGTCGATCAGGCCGCCGCGCAGGTATTTAAGATTCCATATCGAGGCGGTGTGGTGCTTTTTATCCATGCGCGCGCGCATGTGGGCGACATCGGCGACGAGTTTGTCGGGGTCGCGTTCGCGCGCCAAAATATCGCGAACCCCCGTCGCGACGCGGTCTCTCAGGGCGTGCGGTCCGCTCAGCGGGCGCGCGCGCGTCAACGCCATGTGTTCCCAGGTCCAGGCTTGTTCTTTTTGATAGGACAGAAAACCTTCCAAGGTGGAGGCGATGGGACCGTCGTTTCCGGACGGTCTGAGGCGCATATCGATTTCATACAGCTTGCCCTCGCCGGTTTGAACATTGAGGGCGTTAATCAGGCGCTGGCACAGGCGAGCGTAATAGAGGCTGGGCGGCAGAGGGTGCGCGCCGTCGGAGCGCTCCACCCCCGCATCGACATCGTAGATGAAGATCAAGTCGAGATCCGACGTCGGGGTTTTTTCGCGCCCACCCAGCTTACCGAAAGCGACGACACATAAGGCCCCGCCGGCAAGGCGGCCATGACGTTCGGCGAAGATATCTTCGAGGCGCGACTGTAGGGCGCGGATCAGCGTTTCGGCAATGTTCGTCAGGGCTTTTTGGGCGTCTTCGGTGGTGATTGTGGCGCGGAGGCTTTGCACCCCGATCTGGAATTTTTTTTCCTTCGCCCAACGTCGCGTGACGTCAAGGGTATCCTGTAGATCCAGGGCTTCGAGAAGGGCGTTATCGAGGTCTTTTGCGAGATCGTCCGGTTCTAGAGGCGGGGCGAAGAAATCGTGGCTGAGAACGCTGTCGAGGACCGAAACCTTGCGGCTGAGATAACTGGCGAGGCGCGGCGAAGTGCCCATGATCTCGGCGATGAATTCGAGCAATTGAGGATTGGAATGAAACAGGGAGAATAATTGAACCCCCGAGGGCAGATTGGCGAGAAAGGCGTCGAAGCGCACGAAGGCGGCGTCGGGGTCGGGGGTGTGGGCCAAGGCGCCGAGAATGCTCGGCATCAGTTCGGTCAACAGTTCGCGCGCACGCGTGCTGCGTGTCGCCCGGTAGCGCCCGTGGTGCCACCCGCGGACCGTGGCGTCAACGGTTTTGGTCTTGGCGTAGCCCATGCCTTCAAGGGTCGCCAGGGTTTCGGGATCGCTTTCACTTCCGGTGAAAACGAGGTTTCCGCCGAAATCGCCGCCGCTGCTCAACGCCGGCGATTCTTCGAATAAGGAGGCATATATTTCCTCGACCGCACGCAACGTCGCCAAAACCCGCGCGATAAATTCCGCGGTGTCGCCATAGCCCATGAAGCGGGCGATTTTATCCATATCATCGGGAGTTTCGGGCAAGCTGTGGGTTTGTTTGTCGTCGATCATCTGCAGTCGATGTTCGAGCCGGCGCAAGAAACGATAGGCTTCGACCAGGGTGTCGGCGCTGTGGCGCGCGACCCGGCCATGGGCGACCAGGGCGAAGATCGCACCCACCGTGGCGCGCACGCGCACGCCGGCTTCCCGTCCGCCCCAGATCAACTGTTGCGTCTGGGCGAAAAATTCGATTTCCCGGATGCCGCCTCGCCCCAGTTTCAGGTTGTGTCCGAAAAGGGTAATTTTATCGCCGCCCTTATGAGCGTTGATTTGGCGCTTGATCGAACGGATATCCTCGATTGCCGCGAAGTCGAGGCTTTTACGCCAGATAAACGGTTTCAGGTGGAGCAAAAAGGCTTCGCCCGCCTCGATGTCGCCGGCGACGGGCCGAGCCTTGATCATCGCCGCGCGTTCCCAGTTTTGCCCGATACTTTCATAGTAGGTTTCCGCCGCCAGGGCGGAAATCGCCAGGGGAGTCGATCCGGGATCGGGACGTAGGCGCAGGTCGGTACGAAAAACATAGCCATGGGCGGTATGTTCATCCAACAGTCGGACCAAATTGCGGGTCAGACGAACGAAGGCCTTTTGCAGGCCGTCGGGGTTTTCGCTGTGGATGCGTTCGCGATCGAAAAGCACGATGATATCGATATCGCTGGAGTAATTGAGTTCGCGCCCACCCAATTTCCCCATGCCCAGGACGATCAAACCCGATCCGCGCACGGGGTCGTCTTCGTTGGCGAGGGCGAAGGCGCCTTTTTGCGCGCTCGTGCGCAACAGGTGCGCGCAGGCGCTATCTAACGCCAGGGCGGCGAAGGAGGACAGGGTGTCGGTCACTTTTTCCAACGGCCAGATGGCGGTGATATCGGCGATCGCGGTGATCAGGGCGACGCGCCGCTTGGCGATGCGCAGGCGACGGCTTAAGCTGTCGAAGGTCTCGTCTCTCGGTGGCGGGTTGCGCAAGGGCGCGAGCACGGCTTCGATCATGTGGTCCGGGCCGCGGGTAAGCATATCGCAGCTGAAGTGTGGATCGCCGATGGCGCATGAGGTAAGAAAAGGGCTGTCGGCGAAAATGACTTCAAGCAATCGGCGAAGGGGGCGCTCGGCCTCCAGGGCGGCGGCGGACGATGCGAGTCCCGTTTCACTCAGCGCCGTGCGCCAGCGTTCGAACCCGACCCTGGCCCGTTCACCATCGGCGGGCAAGGGCAGAAGGTCGGGGTTGAACGCGATGGCCTTTGCGGGAGTATTGTGCATGTCTTTAAGAGTGGGCGATCGTGTCTGGACGGTCAACCAAAGAACACCGATGATCGCAATTGTCGCGCCCTCCTTGCGGTGTGACCTCGATTTATAACGTGGGCCGTTTTTTTGTGGTGTGGGTCCACGACGTGGGTGCAGGTAAAACATGATCAAACGCGCGTTGCGGCTATCGGTGCATCTTTTCGCGGGGCTGGTGGCGGGGCTGGCGGTCTTGCTGGCGCTCACGGCGTGGCGGCTTTCCAGCGGCCCGGTGTCGTTGTCTTATCTGACGCCGTATATCGAAAACATACTCAACACCGACCACAATCGGAACTTTCGCATCACGCTGGCCGACACCGTCGTATCCTGGGGAGGATGGCGCCAGCCGGTCGATGTGCGCGTTCTCGACGTCAAGGCGAACGCTCCGGACGGGAAGACCATCGCCCGCGTTCCCGAGATATCCTTGGCGATCAGCACAAAGGCCCTGTGGCATGGGGTGATCGCGCCCAAAAGTATTGAACTGTTTCGCCCCAGACTCCGCGTGACGCGCCGTGCGGCGGGTGGGGTGGATTTCGACTTCGCCAACCTGGCGACCTCGCCGGAAGGGACCGGCGATCTCGTGGCGGGCATCTTCGCCGATATCATGAGTACGCCTAATGTGGCGCGTCCGATGAGTTACCTCACGCATGTGGGGATGATGGCCGCGGAAGTCGATATTGTTGACGAGCGTACCGCCCTGGTCTGGAATGCGTCGTCGTCCGATATTGATATCCGCCGTGATTCGAAGGGGCTGAAGGGCGAGGCGACGCTCAACCTGGACGGCCCCCAGGGCAAAAGCGAAGTCTCGCTCATCGGGACCTATGATCAGGCGGCCAACCGCATAGACATGGGAGGCAGTTTCGACGCCCTCAATCCAAGCGCCTACGCCGAACTGTCGGACCGGATCGGTTTCCTGTCCGCACTGGACGTTCCCCTACAGGGCACCCTGACCGCAAGTTTGACCCCCCGGGGGGACTTCGAAAGCATCGGTTTCGACCTGACCGGGGGGCGGGGGCATCTCGCCGTGCCTATCGCCGTGGCCCAACGCATGGGCATGTTGCCCCTGGCGCAGCGCGTGGCGATCGAAGGGATGCATATCAAGGGGCGCTATGCGGGATTAAGCGGCGATTGGGCGATTGATGACGTCACCGTCGATTTCACCAAAGGCGTCAAGATTTTCGTTCCCGCACCTGTCGATAAGGCGTTTCCGGTTTCCACGCTCAAGGCCCGGGGGAGCTACAGCGCGGCGCGCAAGCGGATCGATCTGGCGTCGCTGGAGATGAATTTGGACGGTCCCCGCGCCCGCTTGGCGGCGACGATCGACGCCCGGGGAGGCGCGACGTCGCCGTGGGGCGATCTGGCGATCGTCGCCAAGGTCGGATTTGGCGACGTCGGCGTGAAGCCGTTGATGAACTATTGGCCGCCGAGCTTGGTGCGCGACGTGCGCGATTGGGTGGATGAACATTTTCTGGGCGGGCGATTGAATGACGTCAGCGTCGATTTGGCGCTTGCGCTCCATGGGGGGGCGATTTCCCTAACTTCGGTGAGTGGGACGATGCAGGCCGATCACCTGAGCATCGACATTTTGCCGCCATTGCCGGTTCTACATGACGGACGCGCCCGCGCCACGTTCGACGACAAACAATTCAAAATTCAAATCGAACAGGCGCAAAGCCACGGCATGCGCGCGGATTCCGGGACCGTCGTTTTTACCAAGCTGAGCGACCCGATCCCCTACGCCGACGTCCACGTTCCGATCACGGGACCGCTGCGCAATGTGCTCGAATTTATCGACAGCAAGCCCCTGGAATTCGCCCGAGGGGTGGGGCTCGACCCGGCCCATGCTTCGGGTCGGGCCACGATCGACCTAGTGATGGGGCTGCCCCTTAAAAAAACATTGAAGTTTGATGAGATCGCCGTTTCCGCCAAGGCGCACGTCAAGGATGCGTCCCTGGACGGCGTTGTCCTCGGGCGCGACCTTGGCGATGGGCAGTTCGATATCAAAGTCGATAATGGCGGGCTGGACATGATTGGCGCCGCGCGTATCGGTGGCGTGCCCGTCGGGTTGTCGTGGCGCGAAAACTTTAAGCCCGCCGCCTTGTTCCGCAGCCAATTCAATATCGAGGGGCATGCGATTTCCATGGCGCAGGTGCGCGCGTTGAGCGGCGGCCTCCCCACGTCTTTCGAAACCTTCTTGCACGATGACGGCGTTACGGGAACCTTTGGGGGGCACGCCGCCCTGACGGTGTTGCAGGATGGGCGCAAGCGTGTGCGCGCAGGGCTGGATCTGACGGGGTTGAGCTTATCGATTCCCGAATTGGGATGGCGTAAGGCCGCGGGGGTCGCCGGCAAGGCTTCGGTGGATATCAAGCTGAACGATGCGGACAAGATTGGGGATATTCCGAAATTTTCCGCGACCTCACGTGATTTGAAGCTGTCGGGGGCGGTCCACTTCGACACCGCCGGCGGCGCTCTCAAGAGGGTCGTGTTGAACGAGGCCGTTATCGGGCGTTCCAATCTAAACGGATCGATCAGTTCTCTCGATGGGGGCGCGTGGAGCGTCGTTTTAAAGGGCCCGTCTTTTGATTTCGGCCCTCTGTGGTCGAGACTCGGCGATCAGGGCGAGGGCGGAAAAAAGGGTCTTCTGGAGGACTTGTCCTATACCGTCAGCGCCAAGATCGATAAGGTTTGGCTCAACAAGGGCGCGCATGCGATACGCGACGTCAAGGCGCTTTTCGTGCGCGGCGAGGGCAAATGGAAGCGGCTCGACGTCTCGGCCAATATCGCGGATCACAAAACCTTCGTGGCGCATGTCGCGCGCAAGGGGGCGGCGGCGCGCAGCCTGACGATGCGCTCGGACGACGCGGGCGCGGTGTTGCGGCTTCTCGATTATTATCCCAACATGGTGGGCGGAACCTTGGCCGTCGATGGCGTTTTCGACGATCAAGCGCCGGAAACCTCGCTTAGCGGCACGGTCAGTGTGAAGAACTATCAAATTATCAAGGCGCCCGTTCTGGCGCGCCTCCTCTCGTTGATGGCCTTGAGCGGGATCGTCGATGCCCTGAACGGCGAGGGGATTAGCTTCGCCGACCTCAACGTTCCTTTTGCCTACAATAAAGGGGTCATTCAATTCAAGAATGCCGGGGCGTCCGGGGCGTCGATCGGCTTGACCATGGACGGCTGGTACGATCGTCCGGCGAAGACGTTGGACATGAAGGGCACCATCGTCCCCGCCTACGCGCTGAACAGCGTGCTTGGAAAAATTCCGGTTTTGGGCACGCTGTTGACCGGCACCGAGAAAGGAGGGGGGATGTTCGCCGCGACGTACCGGGTCAAGGGCGACGCCGACAATACGGAAATCACGGTCAACCCTTTGTCGGTTCTGGCGCCGGGAATTTTGCGCAACATCTTCGGTGCGATTTTGGGCAATTCGCCGACGCCTATTCCGGCGCCCGTCGCGCCGACTCCGCAAAATCGGGCGCCGCCGAACGTACCGAAGTCACGGACCTCGAAGCCTAGCGCCCCAAATTAGACGGGTTTGATCAGGATGTGACGTTTTTTACCCGCGGATACCTTGATCACGCCTTCGGTGGTGATATCGGCGTCGCAGACCCGTTGGGTTTCTCCGGTCACGGGGCGGTCGTTGATGCGTGCGCCGCCGCCTTTGATCAGGCGCCGGGCCTCTCCGCCCGAGGCGCACAAACCGCTCAAACGTAGGATATCGAAAGCGGCGATACCGTTCGCGATATCCTGGGCCGCAATTTCGACCGTCGGCAAATCCGTGGCCAGGGCGCCTTCCTCGAAGGTCCGCCGCGCCGTTTGAGCGGCGGCTTCGGCCTCGGCCTCACCGTGGCACAGCCGGGTCGCCTCGAAGGCCAAGACTTTCTTTGCGTCGTTGATTTCGGCGCCCTCAAGGCGCTCCAAGCGGGCGATTTCGGTCAGGGGAAGTTCGGTGAACAGACGTAAGAATCGACCGACGTCGCCATCCTCGGTGTTACGCCAGTACTGCCAATAGTCATAGGGGCTGAGCATTTCCGCGTTCAGCCACACCGCGCCGGCGGCGGTCTTGCCCATTTTCGCGCCCGAAGCGGTGGTTAATAGCGGGGTGGTCAGGCCAAACACTTCGCGGCCATCGACGCGGCGCGCCAATTCGACGCCGTTAACGATGTTTCCCCACTGATCGGACCCGCCCATCTGCAATACGCAATCGTTGCGGCGCGCCAGTTCGAGAAAGTCATAGGCCTGGAAAATCATATAGTTGAATTCGAGAAAAGACAGGGGTTGTTCGCGGTCCAGGCGCAGCTTGACGCTTTCGAAGCCGAGCATCCGGTTGACCGAGAAATGGCGACCGTAATCGCGAAGGAAGTCGATGTATTTAAGGTCCGCCAGCCAATCGTCGTTATTGACCATGACGGCGTCGGTAGGGCCGTCGCCGAAGTTTAGGAAGTTCGAGAAAACACCCTTGATCCCCGCCATGTTGGCGTGGATCGTCTCCTCGTCAAGCAGCTTGCGCCCTTCATCCTTGCCCGACGGATCGCCGACCTTCGTGGTGCCGCCGCCCATCAAAATAATCGGCTTGTGGCCGCTTTTCTGTAGAATGCGGAGCATCATGATCGGCAGCAAGGAGCCGACATGCAAGCTGGCGGCGGTGCAGTCAAAACCGATGTAGGCCGTGATCGGCGCGGCGACGGCTTTGCTATCCAGGGCGTCGAGATCGGTGCACTGGTGCATGTATCCCCGTTCGGCGATAATGCGGAGGAAATCGGATTTCAGGGGGCTTGCTTGATCGGTCATGGATTGAGTTCCGGGGAATGGGCGCTGTGGGCGTGAGGTGGAGTCGGGGGGCGAAGGCGGGCGGGATCGAAACTTAGGTCGCGCCCCGGCGAGTGTGTTTAGCATATTGTCCGGTGGCGAACAACGGGACACCACAGTCCCCCTTCGTGGTTGCGATGCGGTAGGTGAGACCGAGATGTTGATCTTAAAAAAAGCGCAGCCTAAAAACACGGATATAAAAAACAAAGGATTATTCATATGATGCCGTGGTCATTAGGGTTGATGAGCGGAACGTCGATGGATGGTGTCGATGCCGCGCTGATACGTACCGACGGAATTTTCGTCGAAGCTCATGGGCCTTTTCTGAGTCTGCCCTACCCACTGGATATTCGCCATCGCCTGGGGCGCGCCGTCGGCGCGCGGCGGGTCAAGCCCGAGGCGACGTCCGAAGACGTCGAACTCGAACGGGCGATCACGCAGTGGCATGTCCAGGCGGTCGAGCGACTGTTGGCCGAGGGCGCGGTCGCCCGTGAGGACGTCGCGGTGATTGGCTTTCACGGACATACTCTGTTTCACGATCCCGCCCACGGGGTCACGCGCCAGATCGGCGATGGCGGTCTGTTGGCGCGGGAAACGGGGATTGGCGTGGTCGGCGATTTTCGCGCCAACGACGTCGCGCACGGTGGTCAGGGCGCGCCTTTGGCGCCGTTGTATCATCGGGCCTTGGCGGAGCCGCTGACGAAGCCGGTGGCGGTGCTCAATATCGGCGGCGTGGCCAACGTTACGTGGATTGACGGCGACGATATCCTGGCCTTCGACACCGGCCCCGGCAACGCCTTGATCGATGATTGGACGGCGCGTGTGATCGGCCGCCCGATGGATGAAGGCGGGCGTTTGGCGCGCGCGGGTCATGCCGACGAGGCGCTGATCGACGATTTAATGGGGCATCCTTATTTCGCCCGCATGGCGCCAAAATCATTGGATCGGGATGAATTCGCGGCGGTTCTGGAGCGCTTGGATGGGGTTGATCCCGCCGATGGCGCGGCGACGTTGACGCACTTTTCGGTGCGCGCCATGGCGCATGCGCGCCGGGCGATGCCCAAGGCGCCCCACCGCTGGCTGGTGTGTGGCGGCGGGCGGCGCAACGGGTGCCTGATGGAGGCGTTGAATCGCTTCGTGACCGCCGACCCGGTGGAAGCCGTGGGCTGGGATGGCGACGCCCTGGAAGCGCAGGCCTTCGCCTTTTTGGCGCAGCGATCGTTGCGGAAGTTGGCGTTGAGCGTTCCGGGAACGACCGGCGTCGCCACACCGCTCAGCGGCGGCGTTTACCATCAACCGCCCTGACGTCGCCCGCCGAGGAAAGACGGCTCCGTTGGGAGGGAAGGTTAGCCTTTCGCCGCCAGGGCCGTGTCGAGATAATCCTCGAAGTGGCGATTTAGGACGTCCATCTGGTCGGTGAAGAAATGATCGGCCCCCTCGACGATGCGATAATCGATGGCGATGTTTTTCTGGCTTGATAATTTTTGATTCAATTTATCGACCGAGGCGATGGGAACGATTTCATCCTTGTCGCCCTGAAGGATCAGCCCCGAGGCCGGGCAGGGGGCGAGGAAGGAAAAATCGTACATGTTGGCGGGCGGAGCGACGGAAATAAAACCGACAATCTCCGGGCGGCGCATCATCAATTGCATGGCGATCCACGCGCCGAAGGAGAAACCGCCGATCCAACAGCTGGAGGCATTGGGGTTGTGAGTCTGCATCCAATCCAACGCCGAGGCGGCGTCGCTCATTTCGCCCTGTCCGTTGTCGAAGCTGCTTTGCGATCGCCCGACGCCGCGAAAGTTGAAGCGTAGGGTGGAAAAGCCGCGCTTTACGAAAGTTTGATAAAGGGCATAGACCACCTTGTTGTTCATCGTGCCGCCGTGTTGGGGGTGCGGATGAAGCAAAAGAGCGATCGGCGCATTGGCTTTTTTGGAATGATGATACCGCCCTTCAAGGCGGCCTTCAGGCCCGTTGAAGATGACTTCTGGCATGGTCGATGAGGATCCGTCGTGTTGTTTTTGGGCTATAACCAAGAAATTAACTTGGAATTTGTATCGTGCACAAACAATAAGTTAATCGTTAAACTTGACTATGTTAGTCGGGTTTATTATACTCGGCTCAATCCCCTGAGGAGACGCCCCACCGGCGCACACCGTTCACGCGCCGTTCGGGCGCGCCCTCCTGAAACCAGGCAGCGCACGCCGTTAAGATATAGCAAAGGTCATGATTTTCAAGAGTTTTAGGGAAGATATTGATTCGTTTATCGCCCGCGACCCCGCGGCGCGTTCACGCTTGGAAGTCGCCCTTTTGTATCCGGGGTTCCACGCCATCGTGTTTTATCGCCTATCGCATTGGTTTTGGCGTCATGGTTGGAAGTTTGTGGGGCGGGTGATTTCCCAAACGGGACGATTTTTGACGGGAATCGAAATTCATCCGGCGGCGAGCATTGGACGGCGCTTATTTATTGATCACGGGGTTGGTCTGGTTGTTGGAGAGACGGCCGTGGTCGGCGATGATGTCACGATTTATCAATCGGTGACTTTGGGCGGTATCGCGCCCAGCGTCGATTCGCATAAACAGGTCAACCAA
The DNA here is from genome assembly GCF_029318635.1 of Varunaivibrio sulfuroxidans. Taxonomy (NCBI): domain Bacteria; kingdom Pseudomonadati; phylum Pseudomonadota; class Alphaproteobacteria; order Rhodospirillales; family Magnetovibrionaceae; genus Varunaivibrio; species Varunaivibrio sulfuroxidans. The sequence continues at coordinate 2,843,136 of NZ_CP119676.1, forward strand.
AAACGTCATCCCACCATTGGCGATGACGCGATTATCGGTTCGGGCGCTCAGGTTTTGGGTGCGATCACGGTCGGCGCCGGGGCGCGAATCGGCGCCAATTCCGTCGTTACCAAGGATGTTCCCAAAGGGGTCACCGTGGTGGGTATTCCGGGGCGCGTCGTCATGCCCCGCGACCGGGCCAAGGCCAAGGATTTCATTCCTTATGGAACGCCGGCGGACGGTTGCCCCGATCCGGTGTTGCGTACGATCGAACACTTGCGCGCCCAGGTGGAAACCTTGATGGAACGGGTCGAGGAACTGGAGGGCGGCGCGCCTGCGCGCGCCACCGATGGTTTGCACGATGGGCGCGATGGCGGGACGGTGACGCCAAGACGGGAAGAAGAAAAGACAGGGACGGCGTAAAACGGGCGGCGTTTTCGATGATGGCCCACCAAAAACAAAACGTTACGCCCACGGCCTCGCGGCCATGCGAGGGTTAAAGCGAAGGAGTATGCATTGTGAAATTAAGCACTAAAGGACGTTACGCCGTGATGGCGATGGCCGACCTGGGCACCCATGCGGGCGCCCGCCCGGTATCCCTGGCCGACGTGGCGCAGCGTCAGGAAATTTCTCTTTCCTATCTCGAACAGTTATTCGGAAAGTTGCGTAAGGGGGGGTTGGTGAAAAGCGTGCGCGGCCCCGGCGGCGGCTATCTTTTAGCCCGGGGCGCGGGCGATATTCGCGTCTCCGATATCATCATGGCGGTCGATGAGCCGATTTCCACGACCCGGTGCAGCGCAGGTTCTCCGGCGGGATGTCACTCGGATAAAGGCCGTTGCCTTACCCACGAGTTGTGGGAGGCGCTGGGACGCCAGATTTATTTGTTTCTTAGCTCGGTCTCGCTGGCCGACGTCTGCGAGCGACGCATCTTGCTGCGCGGCGCGGAAATGTTCCCCCACGGCGACGGCGACGCCGTCGCCGCGGCCCAGTAGAACGCGGATGCGTCCTTTTCGAGGGGGCTATGGATGACTTTAAACCGGCGACGGATACCATCATGACCGAAGATGCCGTTTACATGGATTACAATGCCGGCGCGCCGATCCGCGAGGACGCCCGCGCCGCCCTGACCGCCGCCTTGGGCGTGGGCAACGCATCGTCCGTGCACGCCTTCGGCCGCGCCGCCCGGCGCATCGTCGAGGACGCCCGCGGCGATGTCGCGGCGTTGGTGGGTGGCGATCCCGAAGGCGTAATCTTTACCAGCGGGGCCACCGAAGCGAATAATCTGGCATTGAAGGGAAGCGGCTGTCGCAGGGTCTTGGTGAGCGCGATCGAACACCCTTCGGTGCTTGAGGTTGATGGCGATTGCGAACGCATCGCGGTCGATGGCGAAGGCGTCGTCGATCTGAACATCCTGGCGCGAATGCTGGATGACGACGATACCCCGGCCATGGTCTGCGTCATGGCGGCCAATAACGAGACCGGCGTCCTGCAACCGTTGCGCGAGATCGCGCGTCTGGCCCACGACGCGGGCGCTTTGGTGCATTGCGACGCGGTGCAGGCGGTGGGCAAGGTCGCCCTCGACATGGCGGAACTGGGCGTCGATACGATGAGCCTGTCGGCCCACAAGATCGGCGGCCCCCAGGGCGCAGGGGCGTTGCTCCTTGCCGCCGGGGGGCGCATCGACGCCGAAATTCGCGGTGGCGCGCAGGAAAAGGGGTTTCGCGCCGGCACCGAAAACGTCGCCGCCATCGCCGGTTTTGGCGCGGCGGCGCGGGCGGTGCGCTTCGACGCCCGGGAAATGGCGCGCGTCAAAGCCTTGCGCGACGATTTGGAACGGCGCGTGCGGGCGATCTGCTCGGATGTGCGGATTTTTTCCGCCGCCGCCGAGCGCCTGGCCAACACGTCGTGCCTGACGATGCCGGACGTCGTCGCGCAGACCCAGGTGATGGCGTTCGACCTCGCCGGGATCGCGCTCAGCGCCGGGGCGGCGTGCGCCTCGGGCAAGGTCCGCCCGTCCCATGTTCTAGGCGCGATGGGGGCGTCGTCGCGCGATGCCTCGTGCGCCCTTCGCGTCAGCCTCGGCTACGGTTCGACGGCGCGCGATATCGACCGATTTATCGACGCCTGGGGCGTCCTCTATACGCGTATGCACAACACCGCCGCCACGGCGAACCCGGCGGCATGAAAAAACAGGAAACAGGTGACTTGAGATGACCGATACCGTTCGAAAAAAGTGGACCCAGAACGCGCCGCTGTACCTCGATTATCAGGCGACGACGCCGTGCGATCCGCGCGTGGTCGAGGCGATGGCCCCCTATTGGACAGAAAAATTCGGCAACCCCCATTCGCGCAACCACCATTTCGGTTGGGAAGCGGAGGACGGTGTGGAAAAGGCGCGCGCACAAGTGGCTTCGATTATCGGGGCCAATCCGAAGGAAATTATTTTCACCTCGGGCGCGACCGAATCGAACAACCTCGCCCTGAAGGGCGTCGCCCATTTTTATAAAGAGAAAAAGAACCACATCATCACCTGCGTGACCGAACACAAATGCGTGCTCGACAGTTGCCGCCACCTCGAACAGGAAGGCTTCGACGTCACCTATCTGCCGGTTCGGCAGAACGGCTTGATCGACCCGGAGGTCTTGAGCGCGGCGATCACGGACCGGACCGTGATGGTGTCGATCATGGGCGTGAACAACGAAATCGGCGTGATCCAGCCGCTTAGGGAAATCGGTGCGATTTGCCGCGAACGTAAGGTCTTTTTCCATACCGATTGCGCCCAGGCGGTCGGCAAAATTCCGCTCGACGTCGAGGATATGAATATCGATCTGATGTCGATTTCAGGCCACAAGTTGTACGGTCCGATGGGAATCGGGGCGCTTTATGTGCGCCGCCGCCCGCGGGTGCGTTTGGTGCCCCTGATCACCGGCGGCGGCCAGGAACGGGGGATGCGCTCGGGCACTCTGCCGACGCCGCTGTGCATCGGTTTCGGCGCGGCCTGCGCCATCGCCGAAAAGGAAATGGGCGCGGAGACCGAACGCCTGCGCACTCTGCGCGACATGTTCTACAATCGCATGAAGCAACGTCTTCCCGACATTTATCTGAACGGCGACCTAGAACAGCGCGTCGCCGGCAATTTGAACATCAGCTTCGCCTATGTCGAAGGCGAGGGGTTGATGATGGGGATCAACGATCTGGCGGTCTCCAGCGGATCGGCGTGCACGTCGGCGTCGTTGGAACCCTCTTACGTGCTGCGCGCCCTCGGGGTCGAGGAAGAACTCGCACACACCAGCCTACGCCTCGGCTTCGGGCGCTTCACCTCCAAGGAGGATATCGACTACGCAGTCGAGCGCATCGCCTCCGAGGTGGAGCGGCTGCGCGAAATGAGTCCGTTGTGGGAAATGGCGCAGCAGGGCATCGACTTGAAAAGCATTCAATGGTCCGAACACTAAACCGCGCGGACACGGACATCGTGCGTAAACGGCATACTCTTTAGGAGAGCGAAGAAAATGGCTTACAGCAAAGAACTGATCGAACATTACGAAAACCCTAAGAATGTCGGTTCCATGGATAAGGACGCCGAGGGGGTCGGCACCGGGCTCGTCGGCGCGCCGGCGTGCGGCGACGTGATGCGCTTGCAGATTCAGGTCAACGAGGACGGCATCATCGAGGACGCCAAGTTCAAGACTTTCGGTTGCGGTTCGGCGATCGCGTCGTCGTCGTTGGTCACCGAATGGGTGAAGGGCAAGTCGATCGACGATGCGGGCAAGATCAAAAATAGCGATATCGCCCAGGAATTGGCGCTGCCGCCGGTGAAGATTCATTGCTCGGTGTTGGCCGAGGATGCTATCAAGGCTGCGATTTCCGACTATAAAGACAAGGCGGCCAAGAAAAACGCGGCGGAATAACCGGGGGCATGCGGCGATTTCGCGTAAAGACAGCACAGACGAGGTTCCATGATGACTGACCGTCCTCCCATGATGAATATTACACCGGCGGCGGCCGAGCAGGTCAAGAAGCTGCTCCAGGGGCGCGATAAACCCACGGCGGGCATTCGCATCGGCGTGCGCACCAAGGGTTGCTCGGGGATGTCCTACACGCTGGAGTTCGCGGAAGAAAAGAACGCGTTCGACGAGGTCGTCGAGACCGAAGGCGTGACCCTGCTGATCGATCCCAAGGCGACGATGTTCATCATCGGCACCGAAATGGATTATGTCGAAGGCAAGCTCGAAACCGGGTTCGTCTTTACCAACCCCAACGAAAAAGGCCGTTGCGGGTGTGGCGAATCTTTCCACGTTTAGGTCCGACGCCGACGCTCGTGAGACCGCCCGTGAGGGCGGTTTCGTCTTGTTTATAAGCGAATTTGAGGGGATTTATGACGGTTGACCAAATCAAAAACGCGGTGACGAACGCCGCAGTGGCGGATCGGGCGCCTGCCGTCGTGGCGTGCTGGTCGTGTCACGGCCCACTGTCCGTCGGCGTGGCGTTTTGTCCGACCTGCGCCGCGGTTCAGCCGCCGGGGGCCGTTGACCCGTTTACCCGCCTTGGTTTGCCGATGACCTTCGATGTCGATCTCGTGGCGCTCGATCGGGTATATTTCGATTGGCAGCGCAAGCTCCACCCCGATCGGTTCGCGGGCCGGACGGGGCGGGAAAAAATGCTTTCGCAACAGCAAGCGGTGAGTCTGAACGAGGCGTATGAAACCATCAAAAATCCGCTTAAACGGGCGGATTGTCTCGTCCACCTGTTGGGCGTCGATGTCGCCCCGGAGGGGTGCAACCTGGTCAACGATCCGCATATTTTGATGGAAACGATGGAGGTGCGCGAGGCCCTGAGCGAGGCCGGCGACGTCGCCGCGGTTGACGCCATCGCCGCCAAGGCCAAGGCCGAAACGCAGGATGTCTTGACCGGCCTGTCGAAAGCCTTCGCCGGCGGTGATATCGAGGGCGCCTGCTCCTTGAGCACCCGACTGAAATACTTGATGAAATTAAAAGATGAAATCCGCGCGCGCCGGGCCCAGTTGGCCCAGGGTTGAGGTCGAGCGGAAGGTTTTTGTTAGTGTAAGGATTAAGGCGGATACCATGGCGACATTGCTGCAAATTCACGAACCCGGCGAAACCCCGCTCCCCCACGCCGCAGACGCCATGCTTGCCGTCGGCATCGACCTGGGCACCACCAATTCGGTGGTCGCCGTCAGTTCGGGCGGCGCGCCGGAGGTCCTGCGCGATGAAGACGGTCGGGCGATGGTCCCCTCGGTGGTGGCCTATGCCGCCGACGGTTCGGCGATCGTCGGGCAAATGGCGAAACGCCTACTGCTCGACCGGCCGGAAAACGTGGTCGGCTCGATCAAGCGCCTAATGGGGCGCGGTCCCGAGGATGTTAAGGGGCTGGATGGCGTGCTGCCGTTCGACATCGACCCTTCCGAGGGCGATGAAAGCGCTATGGTGCGTCTGAATGTGGCCGGCCACCGCCTAACGCCGGTTGAAATTTCGGCCCAAATTCTGAGCGCCTTGAAAGAGCGCGCCGAAAATCATCTGGGCGGGCGGGTGGATAAGGCGGTGATTACGGTTCCCGCCTATTTCGACGACGCCGCTCGAAGCGCGACCAAGGATGCCGCCCGCCTCGCCGGTCTGGAGGTGCTGCGCCTGGTCAACGAGCCGACCGCGGCGGCGCTGGCCTATGGTTTGGATAGCGAGGCCGAGGGAATTTACGCCGTTTACGACCTGGGCGGAGGGACTTTCGATATTTCCATCCTGAAAATGGAAAAGGGGGTTTTTCAGGTACTTTCCACGGGTGGTGACGCGGCCTTGGGCGGCGACGATTTCGATCATGCCGTGGCCGAACATTTTTTGAAGGAACGGGCGACAAGCCTACACGAGAAGACCTTGACCAGTTCCGAGGTCAAGCTTGCCCTGATGACCGGACGCCTGGCGAAGGAATGCCTGAGCGTGGAAGACACCGGCGAGTGGGTGATGGACGTTGACGCCAAGCCGACCAAACATGTTCTGAGCCGCGATGATTTCGAGGATTTGGTCACGCCCCTGGTCGAGCGCACCTTAACGCTGTGCCGTAGCGTGATGGAAGACGCCGGCGTCGTCCCGTCGGATATCCGCGGCGTGGTGTTGGTCGGCGGTTCGACCCGTATGCCCCTCGTCCGGCGCAAGGTCGAACAGCTGTTCGGCGCCGAGCCGTTGGCCGATATTAACCCCGACGAGGTCGTCGCCGTCGGCGCCGCCCTGCAGGCCGAGGCGTTGACCATGGGTTCCGACACCCTTCTTTTGGATGTCACGCCGTTGTCTTTGGGGATTGAAACCATGGGCGGAATGGTCGAAAAAATCATCCCACGCAACACGCCGATCCCGGTCGCCAAGGCCCAGGAATTCACCACTTTTAAAGACGGCCAAAGCGCGATGGCGATCCATGTCGTGCAAGGCGAACGCGAGATGGTGGATCAGAACCGCTCGTTGGCGCGTTTTGAACTGCATGGCATTCCGCCGATGACGGCGGGCGCGGCGCGCATCCGCGTGACCTTCAACGTTGACGCCGACGGCCTGCTTACGGTCGGCGCCACCGAAGATGTCACCGGCATCGCCCAGGAAATTGCGGTCAAACCGTCCTACGGCCTGTCCGAGGATGAAATGTCGAACATGCTGTACGACAGCATGAAGCACGCTCGGGATGACATGCAGGCGCGCCTCCTCGCCGAATCTCGCGTCGAAGCCGAACGCGCCATCTTGGCGGTGGCGGCGGCGCTTGAGGTTGACGGCGATTTGCTCGATAAGGCGGCGCGTGGGGATATCGATACGGCCATCGCCGCCCTGCGCGACGCCATCGCCGGAAGCGACCGTGAACGGATCGCGACCCTGGCGGAAAACCTGGAAAACGCGACCAAGCCGTTCGCGGAAAAACGCATGGATCGGGGCATCCGCGCCGCCCTGCGCGGGGTCAGCGTCGAGGATCTGGACGGCCAAGCGGACACACCCGATGCCTGACATGCTTGCCCGATCGGGGTCGGCGGAGTACACCGAATGCGCCCACGCGCAAGCGGACCTGGAGCGCGCCAGCGCATAAGAACGTTTTAGGAGAAACGACAATGCCCAAGATGACTTTCATCGACGCCAACGGAAAATCCCTTGAGGTCGATGCCCCGGAAGGTCTTTCCGTCCTTGAAATTGCGCACAAAAACGATATCGACCTGGAAGGCGCATGCGAGGGCTCGTTGGCGTGCTCGACATGTCATGTCGTTGTCGATGACGCGTGGTTCGATAAATTGGGCGAAGCCAGCGAGGAAGAAGAAGACATGCTGGACCTCGCTTTCGGCCTGACCCACACCTCGCGCCTGGGCTGTCAGATCAAGATGACCGAGGAACTGGACGGCCTGGTGGTGACGCTGCCCGCGGCGACCCGCAACATGTTGGTCGAATAAGATCGGGAGGACGGCCCATGCGCTGGACGGATGTTTACGACATCGCCATTGAATTGGAGGACGCCCATCCCGAGGTGGACGTCATGCACGTGCGCTTCACGGATTTATGGAAATGGGTTCAGGCTTTGCCGGGGTTCGACGACGATCCGGAAAAATCCAACGAAAAAATTCTCGAAGCGATTCAAATGGCATGGCTGGAGGAACGCGACTGAAGCGGGCGTTTGCGCCATACGGGAAAGGAATACGAAGTGAGCGACGCCGGGGACAGGTCGAGAGAAAGCCGAGCGCATCTGCTGTGTTTCTTGGCGACGATGGTGGTGGCGACGTCGTTCCCCGTCGGCGCGGCGATCACCCAGGGGTTGGACAGTCTTCTGATCGCGCTGCTGCGTTTTTCCCTGGCGACGGCGTTGCTCGCCCCCTTCGTCGCCTGGCGTTACGGTCTTCGCTTTCCCGGATTTGCCGCTTTGGCGCGCTATGGCGCGATCAGTCTGTTTTTCGTCGTCTTTTTCTGGGGCATGTTTGCGGCCCTGCGCTATACCTCGGCCCTGAATACGGCGGCGATTTTCACCCTGCTGCCGACATTTACCGCCGTGGCGTCCTTTATTTTGTTGAAGGACCGCCTGAACGCACTGGCGATGACGGCGCTTGCGGTTGGCATGGGCGGGGCGATGTGGGTCGTCTTTCGCGGCGATGGCGCGGCGTTTTTGGCGCTGAATTTAAACCGCGGCGACGTCATCTTTCTGCTCGCCACCATTTCGATGGGTCTGTACGGCGCCTTGGTGAAACACCTGTATCGCGGCGAGCCGATGGCCCAGATGACATTTTGGACTCTGTTGTGCGGCGCGGCATGGTTGTTGGTGCTGTCCCTGCCGCGATTGCATGGGGTTGTGTGGACCGCGGTGCCTTTTCCTGTTTATGCTGGGATCGTTTATTTGGGGATATCCACCGTCATCACGTTCTTCAGTTTTCAGTGGAGCGCGACGGTGATCGGGCCGACCAAGGTGATGTCCTACAGCTACCTTAATCCGGCGCTGGTCTTGCTCATCGGTTTGGGCTTGGGCCATGCCGCGCCGTGGGGCGCGCTCTGGCCGGGGTTGTTGATGACGCTTGGGGCGACGGTGATTTTGCAACGTGCGCGCCCCCGGCGAAGCCCTCGGAGGGTCGAGGCGGGGTAAATCCGGCGCAAGATAGAGGGGGGAAGACCATGAGGGCGACTTTAAAACCGGGGCTGCGGCGCACGGGGGAACTGGCGATCGATGAAAGTTTGACGGTGCCCAGTCTGGCGGGGCGCTTCGACGGGTTCGCCGATATGCCGAAGGTTTTCGCCACCGCGTACATGGTGGGGTTTATCGAAGCGACGTGCGTGGATTGTTTGCGCGGACATCTGGACGAGGGTGAACATACCGTCGGCATCCATGTCGATGTCGGTCATGTCGCTGCGAGCAAAGTGGGTATGCGCGCGCGGGCCGAGGTGGAGCTGCTCGCCGTCGAAGGGCGCATCCTCACCTTTGCCGTCAAGGTGTACGACGATATCGAGGTGATCGGCGAGGGGACGCACCGGCGCGCCGTCGTCAACGTGCGACGCTTCATGGAAAAAACCGATGCGAAGTGGTCTTGAAGGCCATGATCTTGACGAACCTTGCCCTTGGTGGAGGGGTTTTCGCCCTCGGGGAGGGGCGCCGCTCATCCGTCCTCGCCCTGCATCGGCGTCGTGGTACACTGTTGCGGTTGTTTTCTAACGATGGGATGATTTCACCGTGAAAATTCCGCTCCAAGACATTCTGGTGGTGGTGTGGTTCGTGCTGTCGTGGGGCGGCTATATGTATTATGCCGATCACGTCCATCTTCGGGGCCGCACCTTGATGGCGACCATGCGCGGGCACCGCGAAATGTGGATGCGCCGGATGTTGGCGCGGGAAAACCGGGTCGTCGATTCGACGATCCTAAGTTCGATCATGCGCAGCGTGACGTTGTTCGCCTCGACCACGATTTTTATCCTAGCGGGTCTGGTCACGATGTTGGGCTCGCTGGACAAGGCGCAGGCGGTGGTGACGACGTTGCCCTTCGCGATCGAGACCACCCACGCGCTTTGGGAATTGAAGCTGTTGACGATGTTGGTGGTGTTCGTCTTCGCCTTCTTCAAGTTCGCCTGGTCGATCCGGCAGTTCAACTACACGATCGTTCTGGTCGGCGCCGCGCCCCCGCCCAGTCAGTGCGATACCCCTCAGGCGCTGCGCTACGCCAAGGGCGCGGCCAAGGTCATCACGATGGCTGTGTACAATTTCAACAGCGGCCTGCGCGCCTATTATTTCGGCTTGGCGATCCTCAGTTGGTTCATCAACCCGCTCCTTTTCGCCGTTGCCGTAATTTGGGTCGTCGCCGTCCTGTATCGCCGGGAATTCCGCTCGAAGACGCTGATGGCCCTCAGTGAGGCGCTTGGTGAGGACGAAGGGTGAGCGTTGGACGCGCGGCATGCCGAGAGGAAATAATCCGCCAATGCCCTTGTGTCGGGTGCTCGGGCCGTTATATTCCCCTCCATGGATAAGCCTGTTCTCGATATTCCCGCCGTTCGGGCGCCGGAAAAAACCCGCGTCGTCGTCGCCATGTCCGGCGGCGTCGATTCGTCGGTCACCGCCGCTCTTTTGAAGGATCGCGGCTTTGAGACCATCGGCGTGACCATGCAGCTGTACGATCACGGACAAGCGGTGGCGCGCGCCGGATCGTGCTGCGCCGGGCGCGACATTAAGGATGCGCGAAAGGTCGCCGACGCCATCGGCATTCCCCATTACGTACTCGACTTCGAGGCGGTTTTTCGCGAAAAAGTGATGGAGCCTTTCGCCGATGCGTATCTCGCCGGGCAAACGCCGATCCCCTGCGTCGAATGCAACCGCACGGTCAAGTTTCAGGATCTGCTGACCCGCGCCCGCGAATTGGGCGCCCACGCCCTGGTGACCGGCCATTACGTGCGCCGCGTGGACGGTCTCCACGGTCCCCAGTTGCATCAAGGCCGCGACGCCAAGCGCGACCAGAGCTATTTCCTGTTCGCCACCACCCGCGAGGAGCTGGATTTCTTGTGGTTTCCGTTGGGCGACCTGGACAAGGACGCCACCCGCGCCTTGGCGCGGCGCTACGATTTGCCGGTCGCGGACAAGCCCGACAGTCAGGACATCTGCTTCGTACCCGAGGGCGATTACGCCGCCGTCGTCGAACGCATGCGCCCGGGCGCGCGGCGGCCCGGCGATATTGTCGATGGCGACGGTCGCGTTCTGGGACGGCACGACGGCATTTTACACTTTACCGTCGGCCAGCGCCGGGGGCTGGGCATTTCCGCCCCCGATCCGTTGTACGTCATTCGGATCGACGCCGACGCCAATCGTATCGTGGTCGGCCCGAAGGGCGCGTTGTTGCAAGGCGGGCTTTCGGTGAAGAGCGTCAATTGGCTGGGCGATGCGCCGTTGGACGGTCAGGGGCTTGAGCTTAGCGTCAAGGTGCGTTCGACCCAACCGGCGGTGGCGGCCCGGGTGTTCGGCGCGCCGGGCGGGCGGGCGCGGGTCGTGTTCGCCAAACCCGAGGCCCAGATCGCCCCCGGTCAGGCTTGCGTTTTTTATCAAGGCGCGCGGCTTTTGGGCGGCGGTGTGATCGAAGCCGAAGATTTTACCGAAACCGGGACGCGGCTCTGCTAAAGCGCGCTCGCTTCGTCGATGTGTCGCATGTTCTCACCGGTGCGCTCTAGGGTTTCCAATGCCTGACTGGCCTCCTGCTGGCGTCGCCACATGGCGGCATAAACGCCGTTTTTCTCCAATAGCGCGGTATGGCCGCCCCGTTCGCTAATGACGCCGTCCTCAAGGACCAGGATTTCGTCGGCATCGACCACGGTGGACAGGCGGTGGGCGATCACCAAGGTCGTCCGGTCGGTCGAGACCTCGCGCAGCGAGGCTTGAATTTCCCGCTCGGTGTGGCTGTCGAGCGCCGAAGTCGCCTCGTCGAAGAGCAAGATCGCGGGCTGCTTCAATATGGTGCGCGCGATCGCCACGCGCTGTTTTTCGCCACCCGACAGTTTCAACCCCCGTTCGCCGACAATGGTTTGATAGCCGTCGGGCAGACTCATCACGAAATCGTGGATGCGCGCCATGCGCGCCGCGTCCTCGACCTGGGCGGGCGACGCCTCGGGGCGACCGTAGGCGATGTTGTAGTAGATGCTGTCGTTAAACAAAACGGTGTCCTGAGGGACGATGCCGATGGCCCGGCGCAGGCTGTTCTGGGCGACCCGCCGGATGTCCTGGCCGTCGATCGTGACGCGCCCGGAAGTGACGTCGTAAAAGCGGAACAACAGCCGAGAAATGGTCGATTTTCCCGCCCCGCTGGGTCCGACGATGGCCACCGTACGCCCGGCGGGAACGGTGAAGGACATCGATTTCAAGACCGGACGACGGGGATCGTAGGCGAAGGAGACGTCCTCGAACCTGATTTCGGCCCCGTTGGGGATCAAGGGCGGCGCGCCGGGGATGTCGGTAACGTCGGCCGCTTCGTTCAACAGGGAAAACATGGCTTCCATGTCGGCCAGGGAATATTTGATCTCACGGTAGACCGAACCCAGGAAATTGAGCGGTAAATACAGTTGCAGCAAATAGGTGTTGACCAGGACGAAGTCGCCGATCGACAGCGCGCCGTTGGCGACGCCGCTTGCCGCCATGATCATCACGATGGTTACGCCGATGGCGATGATCGCCCCCTGGCCGACGTTGAGCAGCGCCAGCGAGGTCTTGCTCTCGATGGCGGCTTTCTCGTAGCCCTGTAAGGCGACGTCGAAACGTCGGGCCTCGTGGTCTTCGTTGCCGAAGTACTTGACCGTTTCGTAGTTAAGCAGGGAATCGATGGCCTTGGTGTGCGCCATCGAATCGTTTTCGTTCATTCGCCTGCGGATGTGGGTGCGCCATTCGGTCACCGCCAGCGTCCACACCACATAGGCGGCGATGGTCGAAAGCGTCGCCAGGGCGAACCAGAAATTGAGAATTTTCCAAAGCAGCCCGGTGACCAGGATAATTTCGATGATGGTGGGGATGATGTTGAACAGCATCACCCGGAGCAAGAATTCAATTCCCCGCGCGCCCCGTTCGATGGCCCGCGACAGACCGCCGGTCTGACGGTCGAGGTGAAAACGCAAGCTGAGTTTGTGCAGATGGCGGAAGGTTTTCAGGCCGGCCTGACGGATCGCCCGTTCGGCGACCTTGGCGAAGATCGCGCCCTGAAGTTCCCGGAAGACCTGTGACAGAATGCGGGCCAATCCATAGGCCAAAAGCAGGCCGACAGGCACCAGAACGACCCCCCCCGCGCCGGGCTTGGAGAGCGTATCCACGGCATGCTTCAAGATTACCGGCACGACGACTGTGGCGACCTTGCTGATGGCGAGAAGGACCAGGGCGATGACGACGCGCGCGCGCAAACCGAAGGCATCCTTCGGCCATAAATAGGGCAGTAGGGTGCGGATGGTCCTGATATCGTTGCGGGAATTTTTTTGCGCAGGCAAAGATTCGCGTGGTCTCATGAATAAAGAAAGGCCTGACTGTGCGGTTGATGCATGAGCGCCTAAAACACGTGTCGTTCCAATATAGTCGCAATGGACGCCATACGCTACGGCTATGGGCAATATACTCGTTTTAAGGGTGTCTATCTTTTGCGCGTCGGACCGCGGCGGAGAAAGTCCCCATGCCGCGTATTGCCGGGGTGGAGGCTCGGTGGCGCGTAGAAAGGTGAAGAGGTATCCGTGAGGAAGTGGGGCTCGGAAAGAGGGGCTGGCGTGTGAAATTCCACATTTTATTCCTATCAAAAGCGTAACTGTGATGGCCGTCACACCATGATTTTTGGAATATGAGTTATAACGACTTCAGCTTATATGATGCGCCGTAAGGTAGAAAAAACACGACCGATCTCGATAACACGTGACCGTTAACGGCCACACCCGAACGGTCACACCCGCCGAACGTGATCTTGATTGGCGTCTAGTTGATATATCTAATTGATACATGTTGGGGCGTCAGCCACCTGGGGCGCCGTCTCTCCCCCCGAAACCTCGTGGTTTCGGGGGGTTTTTGTGAGACGTTCGTCCCGCTCTCCGACCGGATGGTGCGGTCGCGGCCTCTTGTTTCAACCGTCACGCTGGATCAGGTGATACCCGAACGAGGTCTCGACGACGTCGCTATGCGCGCCGGGTTCCAGGGCGAGGGTGGCTTCCTCGAATTCGGGAACCATTTGCCCCTTGGAAAAAGTCCCCAGGCTGCCGCCACCGGCGCCCGACGGACAATCGGAGTGCGCGCGGGCCAGTTCGGCGAAGTCGGCGCCGTCGTTCAGTTGCGCCTTCAGCGCCTCGATCTCCTGAAGCGCTTCTTCCTTGGAGCGGGTCGCGGTCGAGCGCATGGAGCCTTCATACATCAGCAGAATGTGCGAGGCGGCGAGTTGGTTGGACATGGTGTTCTCCTTGGTTTTAGCGGCGCGCAGGGCATCGCACGGGATCTGTTTGTCTACGATCGAGGGGTTGAATATAAGGATGTTTCGCTGTGGCTCAACGCCTCTGTATGCTTTTTCCTCAATCTTGCGCCAATTTTTGCGTGGAATTGTGCGCGGGAGCGTCGCCGGGAAGGTCTGCCGGGGGAAAAACCAGCGGAGGGAGGTCCTGCGCGCGGTGGCAGCGCACCAAAACCTCACCTGTGCCTTCGTCCGGTCTCAATGTTTGCGCCTCGTGGCAGCCCTTCGTGGCGAACGGGCAGCGTCCAAGGAAAAAACACCCGGAGGGCAATATCCGGTTGCTGGGCAGTTCCGAGGCGTCGATCGGGGCGTCGCTTTCGAGCGGGCGCATCATTCGCGGTACGGCGTCAAGCAACGCCCGGGTGTAAGGGTGGCGCGGCGCGGCGAGAACCGCTTCGCTTGACCCCAGTTCGACGATTTGACCGAGATACATCACCGCGACGCGTTTGGCGACGTGATGGATCACCGAAACGTCGTGGGAAATGAAAACATAGGTCAATCCCCGTTCGCGTTGCACCTGGAGCAGTAAATTTAGGATTTGCGCCTGCACCGAAACGTCGAGCGCCGATGTCGGCTCGTCGAGGATGATCACCTCGGGATCGGGGGCGAGCGCGCGGGCGATGGCGATGCGTTGGCGTTGTCCGCCGGAAAATTCATGGGCGAAGCGGTCCAGGTGTTCGGGGCGCAGGCCGACACTTTGCGCCAACTGTCCGGCGCGCTCGCGCAGTTCGTCCTTGGACATGCGCCTCTGGGCGCTAAGCGGTTCGGTGATAATGCGCCATACCCGCATGCGTGGGTCGAGGGAAGACTGGGGGTCTTGAAAAATCATCTGCATGCGCCGCGCGTCGGCGTGGGTGGCGGGACCTTTCAGCGTGCCGCCGCTCAGGGGAACCAGGCCGACCAGCGCTTGCGCCAGGGTGCTTTTGCCGCATCCGGATTCGCCGACGATGCCGAGCGTCTCGCCGCGAAGGACATCCACCGTGACCCCATTGACGGCGTGAACGTACCCCTTGGGTCGTCCGCGCCAATCTTGGCCCAAGGGGAAGCAGACCTCGATCTCTCTCAGGGATAGGGCGACGTCCGGCGCGTCCGCCTCGTCGGGGGTTGGTGGGCGCGCGGTAGGGTCATCGGAAAACGTCATGGCGCGGGCTCACCGTGTTGTTGGGTCAGCCAACAGGCGCTCAGGTGTGTGGCCGGAGGCGCGATCGCGCTCAGCGCGGGACGCCGGGCGCAGGCGGCGAAGGCGACATCGCAACGTTCCCGAAATAGGCATCCCGAAGGCGGTGTGACCAGATTGGGCAAACTGCCCGCGATGGCGCGCAGCGTCGCGCCGGGCGCCGCGCCTTGCGGCGTCGCGGCTAACAATGCCTGGGTGTAGGGATGTTTGGGCGAGGTGATGACGTCCCGGGTCGGGCCGCTTTCGATGACCTGGCCCGCGTACATGACGTAAACCCGGTCGCACAGTTGAGAAACCACCGCCATGTCGTGGGAAATCAGCAGCACCGCGACCCCACGTTCCTTGGCCTTGGCGCGCAGCAACAAAAGAACCTGTTTTTGCACCGTCACGTCGAGCGCCGTGGTCGGCTCGTCGGCGATGATCAGGCTGGGTTCGCAGGAAAAGGCCATGGCGATCAGCACCCGCTGGCGCATGCCGCCGGACAACGCGAAGGGATAGGCGTCGAGGACATGCTCGGGCTCGGAAATCCACATTTGCGACAGTAATGACAAGGCGAGCTTCCGCGCCGCGTCGTGGTCGAGATCCTGGTGGCGGCGAATCACCTGAATCATCTGCGCGCCGATCTTTTTCGTCGGGTTAAGGGCCGTCTGCGGTTCTTGAAAAATCATCGCTATTCGGCGCCCGCGGATGGCGGTCATGTCGCGTTCCGGGATCGCCTGCAAATCGCGCCCGATGATGCGCGCACTTCCCCCGGTGATCCGGTAACCGCCTTCGGGGAGCAGGCGCAGCGCCATCATCGCGGTGACCGACTTGCCGCAGCCCGATTCGCCGACGACGCCGACGATTTCTCCCTGGCCGACATTCAAGGTGACGCCGTTGAGGGCCTGGATCGCGCCGCCGTAAATGGGGAATTCGAGCTTCAGGTCGTGAAAATCGACCAGGGGTTCGCCGGGCGCGGTCATTGCCGTTCCTTTTGTTTGGGATCGAGGATGTCGCGCAGGCCGTCGCCCAGCAAATTGAAACCCATGGCGGTGATCAGGATGGCGAAGCCGGGGAATCCCGAATACCACCATTGATCGAGGATGAAATTGCGCCCGGTGGCGACCATCGCCCCCCATTCGGCGGTCGGCTGCTGCGCCCCTAGGCCGATAAAACTGAGCGCCGAGGCCATCAAGATGGCGCCGCCCAGGTCCAACGTGCCTTGCACGATGATCGGGGATAGGGCGTTAGGGGCGATATGCCAGCGCAGGATGCGCCAGTTGCCGACGCCGAAGGTACGCGCCGCGCGGACGTAGTCCATCGACCTTAGGGACAAGGTCTGGCCGCGGGCGAGGCGGACGTAAAAGGGAATGCGCACGATGGCGATGGCGAGCATGGCGTTGAGCAGGCTCGGCCCCAATGCCGCGGCCAGCGCCATGATCAACACCAGCGAGGGAAACGACAAGAGAACATCCATCAGGCGCATGATCGCGGTGTCGGTCCAGCCGCCGATCATGGCGCTGAGGCCGCCCAGGGTGGAGCCCACGCCACCCGCGATGAGGACGACGAAAATACCGATGCTGACCGATTGGCGCGCCCCGTAAACGATGCGGCTGAAGATATCGCGCCCGACCTCGTCGGTGCCAAACCAATGCGCGCTTCCGGGGGGCTGCAGGCGCGCGCGCAGATTGATGGCGTAAGGGTCGTAGTGGGCGATCAGGGGGGCGAACACGGCGGCGGTCACGACACAAAGGATGATCGCCATCCCCACGGTCATCAACGGTCTTTGGCGCAGGCGGAAGGCGATGTAGCGCCCTTTCTCCAACGTCTTTGCGATTCGCGAGGGGGCGTGCGTGCGGATCATGACGCGTCTCTCCACCGGATGCGCGGATCGAGAACGAGGTAGAGCAGATCGACCGCCAAGTTAACCAAAACATAGGCGATCGAGACGACCACCGTGAACCCCATCACGGCGGGAAAGTCGAGCGCCTGGATCGATTTGACCACGTACGATCCCATGCCCGGCCAGGCGAAGACCGTTTCGGTCAACACCGCGCCATAAAGAAGATCGCCAAACGCCAGCCCAAGGACGGTCAGCGAGGGAATCAGTGCGTTGGGCAGGGCGTGGTTCAAAATGACCGTCCACCGGGCGAGGCCGCCGGCCCGCGCGGTGCGGACGTAATCCTCGCCCATTGCGTCGAGCATCGAGGAGCGGATTTGTCGGGCGACGATGCCCAGGTGGACGAAGCCCAGGGTCAAGGCGGGCAGGGCGATATGGCGCAGGGCGCTTTCGAAGGCCGCCCCATTTCCCGTAAGCAGGGCGTCGATCAGGTAAAAGCCGGTGATGTGCTCCGGTGGCGCGAGGCCGGTGGCGATGCGTCCCGAACCGGGCAACCATCCCAATTTTCCATAAAACAGGGTAATGGCGCTTAGCCCCAGCCAGAAGGCGGGGGTGGATATGCCGGTCACCGCCAGGGTTCGGCTGATATGGTCGATCAGACGGTTCTTATGGACCGCCGACAGTACTCCCAGCGGCACCCCCAGGGCGGTGGCGAAGAGCAGGGCGACGACCCCAAGTTCGAGGGTGGCGGGGAAGAAAATTCGGATGTCGTCGAGGACCGGGCGGTGGGTGCGGATCGAGGTCCCCAGGTCGCCGTGGACCAAGGCCTCGGCGTATCTGAAATATTGCGTGTACAGGGGAAGGTCGAGTCCCAGTTGGTGGCGCATGTGCGCGACGGTGGCGGCGTCCGCCCGCTCGCCGGCCATCAGGCGCGCGGGATCGCCCGGGATCATATGGGAGATGGCGAAGGTAATGACCGACACGCCGAAGACGACGAGGACGAGAAATCCTAGGCGCTTGCGAATAATGACGGTGATGGACATGGGCGATCCGATCGTTGCGTATTGGAAAATCGTGCCCCCCCGGCGCGTCCTTGCGGCGCCGCCGGGGGGGGGGGAAGCGTGCTTACTTATGCATCGTGGCGATGTTGTAGATCTCGTCCAGCATCGGATTATAGACAAAGCCCTTAAGGTTCGTGCGCATGGCGACGCGGGCGTTTTTCTGGAAGAGGTAGACGTAGGCGGCGTCGGCGACGACGATTTTTTGCGCTTTTTGGTAGAGCGCCAAGCGGTCCGACTGCTTGGTGAGCGTCGCCGCTTTGCGGATCAATTTATCGACCTTGGGGTTGACGTAGAACGCGCGGTTGCCCGGCAGTCCTAGGCGGGCGGAATCGAACCAGTAGTTCATGTACATGTAGGGGTCCGAGAAATCAGGCGCCCAATTGCCGATGGCGATGTCGAAATCGCCCTTGCCCAGGCGATCGCGCATGGTCGCGTAGGCCAGATTTTCCATATCGACCTTGATTCCGATGTCGGCGAGATTGGCCTGCACGGCGAGGCCGATCGGCTCCCAGTTGGGGTCTCGCGTGGCGTACAGATAGCCGAGCTTGCTCACGCTGACGCCGGATTTTTTCAGCAACGCCTTGGCCTTGGCGACATCATGGCTGAATTGATGGACCGTCTTGTCATGCCCCCACATGCCATCGGGAATGGGCCCGCGCATCTGTTCGGCTTGACCGGACAGGATACCGTCGATAATCCCCTTGTAGTCGATGGCGTAGGAGATCGCCTCGCGCACGTCGCGGTTGGCCAAGGCGCCCTTTTTGTTGTTCAGGTACAGGTAGGTCACGCTGAGGCTGGGATATTCGCCGACGCGCACGCCGGGGGTCTTTTGCAGAGCGTCGAGCTGGTCGTTGGGCAGGTTCTCGGCGATATCGATGTCGCCGCTCTCCAATTGCAGTCGCCGCGCCGAGGCTTCGCCGATCATTTTGAAAATCACCTTGGAAAACGCGGGCTTGGTTTCGCCGTAATAAGGATTGGGTTCGAGCACGATGTTTTGCCCTTTTTCCCAGCTGGCGACGCGATAGGCGCCGCTGCCCGCCGAATGCACCGACAGCCAGCCCTGCGCCCGGTCGCCGTTCTTGGCGTGCGCGGCGATTTTCGGGTTGACGATCGCCGCTCCGTCATTGGCCAGAGTATAGAGGAACGGAGCGAAGGGCTTGGACAGGGTGAACTTCACGGTGGTGTCGTTAGACGCATCGATCGAGACCAGCGAGGGAAAAGCGTCCGCCGGACCTTGCTTGATGGCGAGAAGCCGATCGAAGCTGAATTTCACGGCCTGGGCGGTGACCGGAGTCCCGTCATCGAATTTCTGCCCGCCACGCAGGGTGAACGTCCATACCAGGCCGTCCGGCGAAACCGTCCACGATTTGGCCAATTCGCCTTCCACCGTGGTCAATCCCTTGCCGTCCTTGGTTTGGTAGCGCACCAAACGTTGATATACCGGATAGGTCACCGTCCAGGCGTTGTTCGCCATGGTTACCGCCGGATCGAGGGTCCTCGGATCCTCGGCCTTACCGATCACCAAAACGTCGGAAGCCCCGTGGGCGACCGGGACGGCGAAAATTCCTCCCGTAAACAGCCACAAGGCGCCCAGAAGCGCATATGCAGTCTTCGTTCTCATGGTATCCTCCACTCGTTTTCATGGGCCGCGCCCATTGGATGTCGCGGTAACGCGTGCCGGGTGTTCCCGTCATTTTCTTTTTTTATGCCGTCGGAGACCTGCGCGGTCTCTCATTTTAAGTATTGTCCAAAGCGGTTTTGCGCCTCGGATAGGCTCTCCATGCGTCGTGCCGCCGCTTCGCCCAGGGTGTCAACGACGTCGTGAATAAGTAGGTTCAGCAAAACCTGAATCGCCACCGTGGAACTGAAAAACAGGCCGATGTTGGTCGCTACGGGAAGGACGTAGGGCGTGATGCCGGCCGCCCAATCGCAAAATTCATCGCAAACCACGATGACGTCCGCCCCCGCGTCTCGCGCCACGCGCGCCAATTCCGGGCCGTTGCGGCCATAACGGAAAATATCGATGATGATTAGGGTGTTTTTGACCGCGTCCCCCCCCGGTATGCCGGCATCCGGCACGTTGGCGCCCAGCACGTTGGCATACGTGCCGTTGACGCCGTCCAGGTGCTGAACGTTGGGGCGGACGTATTCCAGGTGCATGGCCAACCCGTCGGCGAGATGGCTGGTGGTCTGGAATCCGGCGGTGAAAAGATGGCGTCCATGGGCGACCATGTCGATAACACGCTTCCACATTGGTTCCGTGCGCAGGGTGTAGGCCTTTTTAATCGCGGTGCACTGCAACTCGTAATTGGCTTGACCGTCGAACGTTTTTCCCGCGGTCTCGCGGAACATCTCATAGCGTCTGCTGAACCGACTAACGGTGGGGCCGTGGGCTTCCCGGCGTAGCGCCCTCTTGGCCTCGGCGAGATTTTTGAACCCCAGTTTTTGGATGAAGCGGCTGACCGTCATCGGGCTGACCCCGGCTTGTGCGGCGAGGGACGCGCCGGTTCCGATCAATAGACTGTCGGGGCGCACCGAGAGATAATTCGCCAGAACTTTTTCAAGCCTGGTGAACCGCTCCGTCCGTCGGGCGATTTTTTCGGCCAAGGTCTCCGAGCCACGAGTGTCCCCGTCCATCGTTGTGTTGCGCGCGCCCCTGTCTTTTGCGCGCGTCCCTGTTTTACCACGATTTTCTGCTTCGCAAGGCCCGGTTTTGTTCGCTCCAGGCTCCCTACGTAATTCTGCCTGCGTATTCTGTTTTGATGTGGCGGTCTTAAGGCGAATTTATCGTGGTGCGTTCCACCCCGGGTAGGATTTCATGTTAGGATGATATCTGTCAATAAAATTTGATATTTTTGTACCATTAAAGGCGCACCAAAACAGATGTTCCAAAAAAGTTCGGCGTCAAATGGGGGATATCGGGGGCGTCGTTAGGCGGGGTGGTTCCATTTGGGTTGTGAAATTGGGGTAATTCCGGGGCGTTGCGTAATTTTCCACAATCAGGTGAGAGGACCCAAAAAATAGGTGATTGAGGATTGTCGGGGATATTCCCCCTTCCTCGATCGCTTTCGTCCTCATTTTGGGCATTTTTCGGGCATTTTTTTCTCTCCTGCGACAGGAGGTTTTTTAGGGCGTGTTTTTGGCCTACGACAGGGCGGGGCGACAGGGCGGGCGTAAACAAGAACAAAGCAAGAACAATAACAAGTGCTGTTTTTAGAGTATCATCAAAAAAAACCGTAATTTCATAATGTTGTGAATAATGGAAATGCAGCGTTTGATGGTTTTATTCTTAATTTAGTTTTATTTTCACGATAAATTGTAACCATTATGAACCATTGACGCCCATACTTACCCATGTTATCCCAAAATATCCCATCTCGTGTTCTGGGAAGAATTCCGTTGCGCGATAAAGATCGGCGCAGATGTGGTGGGATATAGAAAAGGTGGGGTTTCCCGATGGCTCTGTTGGTCGGCAGGCACATCAACAAGATCGATAAAAAGGGGCGGGTCTCGGTTCCCAAGGTTTTTCGCGCCGCCCTTACGGACAGTGGTTTTGCCGGAATTTACGCTTTTCCCTTTTTTAAGTTTCACGCCATCGAGGCGTGTGGCGAGCACTTCATGCAGCGCCTCAGCGATAGCTTGGACGATAATCTGGATCTTTTTTCCGATGACCAGGACGATATCGTCGCCATCACCCTGGAAAACGCCCACCAACTCGCCTTCGATCCGGAAGGGCGGATCACCCTGCCCGAGGAGTTGATGTCGTATGCGGGACTGTCCGATCAGGCCTTGTTCGTAGGTCGGGGCGCGCGGTTTCGCATCTGGTCTCCGGGCGCTTACGAGGAAAATCGCGCCCAGGCTTTCGCGCGCGCGCGGGTGCGCGGGGCGACCGTCAAGTTGGGTCCCGCCGCCGCGTCGGGGGCAGGGTCCAACGTGATCAAACCCAACCTTTCGGAGGAGGACTGAGCCGTGTCCCAGCCCCCTCACATCCCGGTCTTGTTGGCGGAAGTTCTCGCGTGCATCCAGCCTCGCGACGGTGGGGTTTATCTTGATGCGACGTTTGGCGACGGTGGTTACAGCCGGGCCATTTTGGACGCCGCCGCGTGCACGGTGTGGGCGATCGATCGCGACCCCCATGCGCGCGCGCGCGCGGATCAATTGGCCGGTATTTACCCGGGGCGCTTCACCTTGGTGCACGGCTGCTTCGGCGATATGGCGGCCTTGATGGATGGGGTCGGCGTCGCTCAAATCGATGGCGTGGCGATGGATTTTGGCGTTTCTTCGATGCAACTCGACAGCCCCGAGCGCGGTTTTTCGTTTCGCGCCGACGGTCCTTTGGACATGCGTATGGGGGGGGCTTCCGGGGATGTCGCGCACGGGGATGACGCGCACAACAAGGCCCCTAGTGCGGCGGATGTCGTCAACACGGCGGGCGAGAAGGAACTGGCCGATATTATCTGGCGTTATGGCGAAGAGCGCCAATCGCGCCGGATCGCGCGGGCGATCGTCAACGACCGCACGGAAACGCCCTTCGAGCGCACCACCCAGTTGGCCGGTTTGGTGCGCCGGGTCGTGGGGCGTACGCGCGATGGCATCGATCCGGCGACCCGCACGTTTCAGGCCTTGCGCATTTATGTCAACGATGAGCTGGGCGAGATCGATCGCGGCCTGTTGGGGGCCGAAGTCCTGCTGCGTCCGGGGGGGCGGTTGGCTGTCGTCGCTTTCCATTCCTTGGAGGACCGCAGGGTCAAAACGTTCCTCCGCGGACGCAGTTCGACGGCGGGGCAGGCTTCGCGCCACGCGCCCCAGACGCCTGCGGCGCGCAAGCCGACTTTTCGGTTGTTGAAAAAAGGCGCGATCAAACCCGGCGATGCGGAGTGTGCACGCAATCCCCGGGCGCGTTCGGCGCGCCTTCGCACCGCCGAACGCACGACGGTTTCGCCATGTGCGCAAGACGGGAGATCGGTGTGATGAAAGGATTTTTTCGCCATACCACTTTGTTGTTCCTGTTGTTGGCGGGGGGACTCAGCTTGGTGTTGTTCTTGATGAAATATCAGGTCCAGGACCTCAACGGGGCGCTGCGATCCTATACCCGATCGATTAAGGCCGACCACGAGGCCATTCATGTGTTGCGCGCCGAATGGGCGTTGCTCAACGAGCCGCAGCGTCTGCGCGCCTTGGCGGGAAAGTATCTCAATCTGGCGCCGGTGGCGTCGGCCCAATTGACGACGTTCGCCGACCTGCCCCGGCGCCCCGGCGCCGCGGGAGGGAAAACTTCGGTGGCGGCGGATTGGCCTCAAGGGGCGCCCCGGGACCCATCCAAGGACCTTCCCCGGGATCCCTCGATCTCCGGCGTCGTGCTGGACCGTGTGGGGGTGCGCCAATGACCGCCGCGATCGATCCCGATACCCTGACGTTCGAGGATTTGAACGCCAAGCGCGTTCACCGGGAAGGACTGCGCGCCCAGGCGATGGAAACGGGGCGCACGCGATTGTTGGTGACGGGGCTGGTTTTCGCCATGGCGTTCATCGTCATCGGCGGGCGGCTGATCGACTTGACCGCGTTTGACGGCAAAGCCCAGCGTTTGGCGCACCGCCGGGCGTTGTCCCAGGATTATGTGGTTTCGCGCGCCGACATCGTCGATCGCAACGGATTTATTCTGGCGACCAGTCTGCCGACCCAATCGCTTTATGCCGACACGAAGGAAATTATCGATCCCGCCACCGCTGCGCGGCGATTGGTTGGCGTGTTGAACGATCTCGACGTCAATGAGGTTCGCCGTAAATTGTCATCGGGGGCGCGGTTTATATGGATCAAGCGCAACCTGACGCCCAATCAGGTCTATGATGTCAACCGCCTTGGAATACCCGGACTGGCGTTTCGTGAGGAAGACCACAGGGTCTACCCCAATGGCCCGCAATTGGCGCAGGTCTTGGGCTTCACGGATGTTGACGGTAAGGGGATCGCCGGCGTCGAGAAGCAATTCGATGCGCGCCTGAGGGCGAATCCGAAGCCGCTCGTCCTGTCTTTCGATCTTAGGGTGCAAGGCATTCTGCACGAGGAACTTGCGCGTGCAATGACGCAATTCAGCGCCAAGGGGGCCGCCGGGGTGGTCCTCGATGTGCGTACCGGAGAACTTGTCGCCATGGTCTCGCTGCCCGATTTCGACCCCAACGTAAGCAGTGGGGCGTTGGGGGACGCCGGGTTCAATCGGGTGACCAAGGGCGTTTACGAAATGGGATCGACCTTCAAGCTGTTCAACACGGCGATGGCCTTGGACACCGGCACCGTGACCCTGCGCGACGGTTACGACGCCTCCAAGCCGATCCATGTCGCGCGCTTCTTGATTTCCGATTTTCACGCCAAGAAGCGCTGGCTCTCGGTGCCTGAAATCCTGGTCTATTCGTCCAACATCGGCTCGGCCAAGATGGCGTTGGATGTCGGCACCAAGGAACAGCAGGACTATCTCGGCAGGCTGGGCATGCTTTCCCCGGCGTCGATCGAACTGCCCGAAATCGGATCGCCGCTGACGCCCTCGCCATGGCGCGACATCAACACCATGACCATCGCCTATGGTCATGGCATCGCGGTGACCCCGTTGCAATTGGCCGGCGGCGTGATGGCGGTGGTCGATGGTGGTATTTTCCGTCCCATGACGGTGCTCAAACGCGCCCCCGGCGACGTCCCCAAAGGTCGCCGCATTTTCGCCAAAAAAACCAGCGATGAAATGCGGGCGCTGATGCGTCTTGTGGTGCGCTACGGCACTGGCAAGAAGGCCGCGGCGCCGGGGCTTTTGGTGGGCGGAAAAACCGGCACGGCGGAAAAGGAAAAGGGCGGGCGATATGTCAATAAAGCGCTGATTTCTTCGTTCATCGGGGCGTTTCCGATGAACGCGCCGCGCTACGTCGTGCTCGCCCTTTTGGATGAACCCAAGGGCACCAAGGCGACCTTTAACTACGCCACCGGGGGTTGGGTCGCGGCCCCTGTGGTCGGGCGCGTGATCGCGCGAATGGCTCCGATCGAGGATATTTATCCCGAAACCGGGGTCGAGAAGGACACCAACACCCCGGGCAACCCGTTGTCCATCCCCTCCACTATGGCGGATGCGAGAACGAACGGGCGTGCGGACCCCGGGGCGCACGACAACGCGTTGCAGCGCGTAGCGCTGCAAGGGGGCGCCCATGCGCCTTATTGATATGTTTAACGGAGAGAAAATCGAGTTGGCGTGTGGCGCGGAAAATTGGACCCAGGAGATCACGGGGCTGAGCGCGGATTCCCGCAACGTCGCTCCGGGCTATCTTTTCGCGGCGCTGCCGGGCAGCCACGGCGACGGGCGCGCCTTCATCGCGGACGCCATCGCCGGCGGCGCGCGGGTGATTCTGGCCCCACCGGGCACGGACGTGGAGACGGTGCGAAACGACGTCTGTATTTTGCATGACGACAACCCCCGTCGTCGTTTCGCCTTACTGGCTGCGCGCTTTTACGCTCCCGCGCCGCAAACGGTGGTGGCGGTCACCGGCACCAACGCCAAGACGTCCGTCGTCACCATGGTGCGCCAGCTTTGGACCCGCCTGGGCATTGACGCGGCCAGCTTGGGCACGCTGGGGTTGGTTTCTCCGCGCCTGAACGCCCCCGGGATGTTGACCACGCCCGATCCGGTCGCCTTATACGGCGCGCTAAAGTCCCTCGCCGAGGACGGCGTAGATCACCTGGCGATGGAAGCATCGAGCCACGGCTTGGCGCAGTATCGCCTCGACGGGGTGCGGGTGCGCGCCGGGGCGTTCACCAACATCACGCGGGATCATCTTGATTACCACCGCACCATGGCGGCCTATTTCGACGCGAAAATGCGCCTTTTTACCGATGTCGTCGCCGCCGATGGGGCCGCCGTCGTCAACGCCGACATGAAAGAGGCGGGGCAAGTCGCGGACATCTGTCGGTCCAGAGGGTTGCAGGTTTTCAGCTATGGTCGGGAGGGTCGCGATTTCCGCTTGATCGCCTGCCGGGCCGAGGACGATGGCCTTCATGCGACGTTTGAGGCGTTGGGTTGCCGCCGCGATGTGGCGCTTCCCCTCGTGGGAACTTTCCAGGCCTTGAACGCGCTGTGCGCTTGCGCACTGGTGGTGGCGTGCGGGGCGCGGCTCGAAGATGCGTTGGACGCGCTGCCCGCGATCGAAGCGGTGCCCGGGCGGATGCAACGGGCGGGAACGACGCCCGGCGGCGCGCGGGTTTATGTCGATTACGCCCACACCCCAGATTCCCTAGAGACAGCCCTTAAGGCCCTGCGTCCCCATACCCGGGGCCGTCTCGACGTGGTTTTCGGGTGCGGCGGCGATCGTGACAAGGGCAAGCGCGGGCCGATGGGCGAAATCGCCTGCGCCCTGGCCGACCGCGTGGTCGTCACCGATGACAACCCCCGTTTCGAGGATGCCGCCCAAATTCGCCAATCCGTTATCGCGGCCTGCCCGCGCGCCGATGATATCGCCGATCGCGCCTTGGCGATCGAAACCGCGATTGGACGCCTTGAAGACGGCGATGTCCTGCTGCTGGCCGGCAAGGGGCACGAAACGGTTCAAATCGTCGGCGACCGCAAAATTCCGTTCGACGACGCCGCCATGGCCCGCGCCGCGATAGAAAAATTCCGCGCCGCGAATATCCTGCCCCGCGCCGGGGCGGCAGGGGGGCAACGATGATCGACGCCCCATCCCCCTTGTGGACCCATGACGACGCCGATCGCGCTACCGGCGGGCGTTCGACCCTGCCGTGGCGGGCCTCGGGCGTGTCGATCGATACTCGGACGATCAAGGCGGGGGACCTGTTCGTCGCTCTGAAGGGGCCCAATTTCGATGGTCACGGCTTTGTCGTCGAGGCCTTCGCCAAGGGGGCGGCGGCGGCGATGGTGTCGCAAATGCCGCAACAGGTGGGCGCCGACAAGGCGATGCTCGTCCTCGACGACACCTTGAAGGGACTGGAGGGGCTGGCCCGCTTCGCCCGCGCGCGGACCCGGGCGAAAATTATTGCGGTGACGGGCAGCGTCGGCAAGACCGGCGTCAAGGAGGCCTTGCGCCACGTTCTCGGCGCGCAAGGCGTGACCTCGGCCAGCGTGGGCAGCCTGAACAATCACTGGGGACTTCCCCTCAGCTTGGCGCGAATGCCCGCCGGCGCGGCCTATGGCGTTCTTGAAATGGGGATGAACCACGAGGGCGAACTGGCGGCGCTGTCGCGCATCGCCCGCCCCGACGTCTGCCTGGTGACGACGGTCGAGGCCGTGCACAGCGCTTATTTTTCATCGACCCGAGAAATTGCCTTGGCGAAGGCGGAAATTTTTGAAGGCGCCGCGCCTGGGGCGATCGCGGTGCTCAATCGCGACAATCCGTTTTTCGACCTGCTGGCCGGTCGCGCCGAAGAGAACGCCATTTCCGAGGTGATCGGCTTCGGTCGCCACCCCGACGCCGACGTGCGCCTGACGGCCTTCCGTCCGGATCGTGACGGCGGCGAGGTCGAGGCCATCGTGCGGGGAACAAGGATCGCCTATCGCCTGAACGTTGCCGGAGAGCACTGGGCGCTCAATTCCCTGGGCGTTCTGGGATGCGTGTCGGCGGCGGGTGGCGATGTCTCGCGGGCGGCCCGCGATTTTGCGGGGGTCGAGGCGCCAAAGGGGCGCGGCGCGCGCCATCGCATCGCCTGGCGGGCGGGTGTTCTCGACATCATAGATGAAAGCTACAACGCCAGTCCGACGTCGATGCGCGCCGCGTTCAAGGTCCTGGCGGCGGCCCGCCCCGAGCGTTCGGGACGGCGGATCGCGATTTTGGGCGACATGCTCGAACTGGGTGACGAAGCGGATCGTCTGCACGGTGAATTGGTGGACGAACTGCAGCGCTGCAAGGTCGATTTGGTTTTTACCTGCGGGACGCACATGCGGGCCTTGTCTCGGGCGTTGCCCCGTGGTATGCGCGCCGCCCATCTGGCGACGTCCGACGCGATGCTGGGCGACCTGCTTAACGCTTTGCGTGAGGACGACGTGGTGATGATCAAGGGGTCTCGTGGCGTGGCCATGGAGGTTGTCGTCAACGCCTTGTTGCGCCAGGACGAATTTTTTAAAACGCCGAGCGACGCAGCGCGCGAAGCGCCTGTGCGGAAGGAAAATAAATAATGCTTTACAACTTTCTCTTCCCGCTGGCGTCCGATTTCGCGGCGTTGAATGTTTTTAAATATTTGACCTTTCGCACCGGCGGCGCGGTGATGACGGCGCTGTTGATCAGTTTTATTTTCGGCCCAAGCGTGATCCGTCACCTGCAAAGCAAGCAAAAAGGCGGCCAACCGATCCGCGACGACGGCCCCGAGGGCCACCTATTGAGCAAACAGGGCACCCCGACCATGGGTGGTTTTCTGATTTTGCTGGCGGTCATTTTGGCGACCTTGTTGTGGGCGGATCTTACCAACGGGTACATCTGGGCCGCCCTCGGGGTCACCATTTCGTATGGTGGCGTCGGATTCCTGGACGACTATCTGAAGGTCAGCAAACGTCACCACAAGGGATTGCCGGGCAAGCTCAAATTGCTGTTGCAGGTCTCGTTCGCCGTGGCCGCGACGTTATGGATCATGCGCCTGATGCCGCCCGCCTTGGAGACGACGCTGACGGTGCCGTTTTTCAAAAGCGTGATGATCAACCTGGGCTGGATGTTCCTGGCGTTCTCCGCGTTTGTCATGGTCGGCGCGTCCAATGCGGTGAACTTGACCGATGGCCTGGATGGCCTGGCGATCGTGCCGGTGATGATCGCGGCGGGCGTTTTCGCCCTGATCGCCTATATCGTCGGCAACGCCGTTTTCGCCCAATATCTGCAACTTAATCATGTCCCCGGCGCCGGTGAACTGGCGGTGTTTTGCGGTTCGTTGATCGGCGGCGGATTGGGCTTTTTGTGGTTTAACGCCCCGCCGGCGCGGGTCTTCATGGGCGATACCGGGTCGCTGTCCTTAGGCGGCGCCCTGGGTGCGGTCAGCGTGATCACCAAGCATGAATTGGTGTTGGCCATCGTCGGCGGGCTTTTCGTGTTGGAGACGGTTTCGGTGATCGTCCAGGTGGTGTCGTTCAAGTTGACCGGTAAGCGGGTGTTCGCCATGGCCCCGCTGCACCATCACTTCGAGAAGAAGGGATGGGCCGAAGCGACCATCGTTATTCGATTTTGGATCATCGCCTCGATCCTGGCGTTGATCGGCCTTTCAACCCTGAAGTTGCGCTGAGGAAGGGATCGCATGAGCACCACGTTCGCACGCACGGATACCAGCCTGATCGGGCGCTGGTGGTGGACCGTCGATCGCTGGACCCTGGCCGCGGTGATCGTGATCGCCGCGATCGGCGCGGTTCTGACGATGGCGGCCTCGCCCAGCGTCGCCGAGAGGATCGGCTATGACGCCTTTCATTTCGTGCGCCGTCAGTTCGTGTTCCTGCCCGCAGGCATGGTCTTGATGGTGGCGGTATCTTTGCTGTCGCCCAGGGGCGTGCGCCGTCTGGCGGTTTTGATGTGCGCCGTCTCGTTGATTTTGATGATCGCGGTCCTTCTGGTCGGGGTGCAAACCAAGGGCGCCGCGCGATGGATTTCGATCGCCGGGCTGTCGGTGCAGCCGTCGGAGTTCGTCAAACCCGCCTTCGCGGTGCTGGCGGCGTGGATGTTCGCCGAACAACGCGTCGGTAACGATTTGCCGGGGTATGCGCTGGCCAGTGGATTGTTCGTCGTCGTCGTCGGCCTGTTGCTGTTACAGCCCGACGTTGGGATGTCGATCGTCGTCGGGGCGGTGTGGGCGGTGGAGTTTTTCCTTGCCGGGTTGCCGTTGGTTCTGGTCGGGGCGATCGCCCTGATGTTCCTGGGCGGCGGGGTCGGCGCGTATTTCGTCTTCGATCATGTCCGGATACGTGTCGATCGTTTCTTCGATCCGGCGCTGGGCGGGGGGTACCAGGTCACAAAAGCGCTCGACGCCTTCAGCAACGGCGGCCTGTTCGGGCGCGGCCCCGGCGAAGGGCGGGTCAAGGAATTGCTGCCCGACGCCCATACCGACTTCATTTTAGCGGTCGCGGGCGAGGAATTCGGCTTGTTGTTGTGCCTGTTGATTGTCGGTTTATTCGCCTTCATCGTCCTGCGGGGCTTTTCAAAGGTCTTTAAGGGGAATGATTTGTTTTCCTTGCTGGCCGTTTCGGGGCTTTTGGTCCAATTCGGACTGCAGGCGATCATCAACATCGCCTCGACCACCAACTTAATGCCGCCTAAGGGCATGACGCTGCCGTTTGTTTCGTACGGGGGGTCGTCCACCATCGCGCTGGCGCTGACCATGGGCATGGTGCTGGCGCTGACCCGCGAAAGCCCCGGCGCCGGAGGTCCACGATGAGCGCCCCCCTGATCGTCCTCGCCGCCGGCGGCACCGGCGGGCACGTTTTCCCCGCCGAGGCCCTGGCCGACGTGTTGCGCGCGCGCGGGTGCCGCCTGGCATTGGTGACCGATCGGCGCGGTCGTTCGTTTGGGGGCGCGTTGGGAAAAAGCGAGACGCACTATGTGCGCGCCGGCGGTTTGGCGGGCAAGGGAACGTTGGCTCGGATGCGCTCGCTGACGGCCTTGGCGATGGGCACGCTTCAGGCGCGCCGTTTGATCAAGCGCTTGCGCCCCGACGTCGTTGTCGGCTTCGGCGGCTATCCATCGGCGCCGACCATGCTGGCGGCGACGTTCGGCGGCTATCCGACGATAATACACGAGCAAAACGCCGTGCTTGGGCGAGCCAATCGATTGTTGGCGTCCCGGGTGACGCGGATTGCGACATCATTCGATCGCGCCCAGGGTCTCGGTGCGGCGGCCCCCGGCAAGGTCGTTCATACCGGTATGCCGGTGCGCCCCGCGATTGTCGAAATGCGCGAAATTCCCTACGTTCCGCCGACCGACGATGCGCCGATCAATCTGTTTGTTCTCGGCGGATCGCAAGGCGCTAAAATCCTCAGCACCGTTGTGCCCGACGCGGTCGCGCGCGTCCACGGCGCCTTGCGCGCGCGCCTGCGTATCGTGCAGCAATGTCGCCCCGAAGATATCGACGCGGTGCGTGCGCAGTACGCGCGCCTGGGGGTTCCCGCCGAGTTGGCGTCCTTTTTTGACGATGTCCCGCAACGAATGGCCGCCGCCCACCTGGTTATTTCGCGCGCCGGGGCGTCGAGCATCGCCGAGATCGCCGCCGTCGGTCGGCCGTCGATCCTGGCGCCCTATCCCCACGCCGTCGATGACCATCAAAGCGAAAACGCCCATGCCGTCGATGACGCCGGGGCGGGCTGGTTGATCCCTGACCGGGCATTGACCCCCGAAACCCTGGCGGAGCGGTTCGAATCGCTGTTTTCCCTGCCCGCGATTTTAACCACCGCCGCCCAGTGCGCCCGCGAATTTGGACATGTGGACGCCGCCGAACGGCTGGCCGACGTGGTTTTTTCCCTGATCGAAGAAACGGTGCGAACGGTTCCTTCCGGCGTTGAAAGGTCGCTGTCATGAGAGCGCTTCCCCTAACCATCGGCACCATTCACTTCGTCGGCATCGGCGGCATCGGCATGAGCGGTATCGCCGAGGTGCTGCACAATCTGGGCTACAAGGTGCAGGGCTCCGATCAGGCCGAGGGGGCCAACGTCGTCCGCCTGCGCGCCCTGGGCATCGCCGTCGCCATCGGCCACCGCGAGGAAAATTTGGGTGATTGCGGCGTCGTCGTGATTTCGTCCGCCGTCAAGGCGGACAACCCCGAGGTGGTCAGCGCGCGCAAGCGTCTGCTTCCGGTGGTGCGCCGGGCCGAGATGCTCGGTGAACTGATGCGCCTGAAATGGTCGATCGCGGTGGGCGGCACCCACGGCAAAACGACCACGACGTCGCTGATCGCCACCGTCCTCGACAGCGCCGGGTTCGACCCCACCGTGATCAACGGCGGCATCATCAATGCGCTGGGAACGAATGCGCGCCTGGGGTCGGGCGACTGGATGGTCGCCGAGGCCGACGAATCGGACGGCACGTTTTTGAAATTGCCGGCGACGATCGCGGTGGTCACCAACATCGACCCCGAGCATCTGGACCACTACGGTAGTTTCGACGCCCTGCGTAAAGCCTTCGACAGTTTCGTCGAAAACATCCCCTTTTACGGCTTCGCCGCCTTGTGCATCGACCATTCCGAAGTACAGTCGTTGATCCCCAGGGTTTCGGACCGCAGGGTGGTGACCTACGGCTTCAGCCCGCAGGCCGACGTACGCGCGTTGAACCTGCGCGCCGACGCCGCCGGCGTGATCTTCGACGTTCAGTTCACCCGACGCAACGACGAGGAAAGCGAGATATTGAGCGCCGTGCGTCTGCCGATGTTCGGCGAACACAACGTGCAAAACGCCCTCGCCGCGATTGCGATCGCCCGCGAAATGGGGATCGACAACGCCGTCATCACCACGGCGTTCATGGGGTTTGAGGGGGTCAAGCGGCGCTTCACCCGTACCGGAGAAATCGACGGCATCACCATTATCGACGATTACGGCCACCACCCGGTGGAAATCGCGGCGGTACTTAAGGCCGCCCGCTCGGCAAGTCAGGGCGACGTGATCGCGGTGGTGCAGCCGCACCGCTATTCCCGCCTACATAATTTGTTCGAGGATTTTTGCACCTGTTTCAACGACGCCGACGCGGTTTTGGTGGCCGACGTCTACGCGGCCGGGGAAGGCCCGATCGAGGGTGCCGACAAGGACGCCCTGGTGGCGGGTCTGCGCCATCATGGCCATCGCACCGTGATGGCCTTGCCGGGGCCGGACGCCCTGGCGGAAATCATCAGCGATCTCGCTCGGCCCGGCGATTTGGTGGTGTGCCTGGGAGCGGGCAGCATCAGCCAATGGGCGAACGCGCTTCCCGAACAACTGCGCCGGTTGCGCTATGGCGCGAAATCCACGTGGGTCGCCGGACGCGGCGATGACGGGGAGGGTGCGTCATGATGGCCGCCATGCAATCGTTGAGCTTGATCGCGCGTCTGCCCGCCGTGCGCGGTCGCCTGAGTGAGAACGCGGATCTTTCCAAGAATACTTGGTTTCGCGTCGGCGGCCCCGCCGAGGTGCTGTTCAAGCCCGCCGACGCCGAGGATCTGGCCGCTTTCCTGCGCGGCTGCCCCGGCGATGTCGCGGTGACGGTAATCGGCGTCGGCTCCAATATCCTGGTGCGCGACGGCGGCGTGCCCGGCGTCGTGGTGCGCTTGGGTCGGGGCTTCGTCGATATCGACGTTCACGGTGAGGAGATCACGGTGGGGGCGGGGGCGCTCGACGCCAGTGTCGCCCTGACGGCGCTCAAGGAAGGGCTTGGTGGCTTTGAATTCCTGTCCGGTATTCCGGGCGCCGTCGGCGGCGCTTTGCGTATGAACGCCGGGGCCTATGGCGCCGACATGAAAGCCGTCGTTATCGCCGCCGATGCGGTCGATCGCACGGGAACCGTTCACCGCCTAAGCGGGGATGATCTGGGTTTCGGCTACCGCCATTGCGCCGTTCCCGAGGATTGGATTTTCACCCGCGCCCATATGCGCGGCCGCCGGACGGCGCGCCGCGACATCCAGGCGGCGATGGACGCCATCCGCAGCGCTCGCGAAGATGCCCAGCCGTTGCGCACGCCGACCGGTGGCAGCACGTTTCGCAATCCCGAAGGTTATAAGGCTTGGGAATTGATCGACCGGGCGGGCTGCCGGGGGCTGAAACGGGGCGGTGCGATGGTCTCGGAGAAACACTGCAATTTCCTGATCAACATGGGCGACGCCACGGCGCGCGATCTGGAAATGCTCGGCGAGGAGGTCCGCGCACGCGTGCTGAAAATCTGCGGTGTGCGCCTGCAGTGGGAAATTCGGCGTATCGGCGTCGATCCGCATGGCGCCGGTGATGCGCCGCAACCACGGGAGGCCACCCCATGAGCAAGCATGTCGCCGTTTTGATGGGCGGATGGTCCGCCGAACGCGAGGTTTCCCTCGTTAGCGGGGCCGCCGTCACCAACGCCCTGCACGCCAAGGGCTACGAGGTCACCTCGATCGACGTGCAGCGCGACATGGGCGCCTTGTTGACCCGCCTTTATCCGCGTCCCGACGTCGTCTTCAACGCCTTGCACGGGCGTTACGGCGAGGATGGCTGCGTGCAGGGATTGCTCGATATTTTGGGCATACCTTATACCCATTCGGGGTTGCTGGCTTCGGCCCTGGCGATGGACAAGCCGATGTCCAAACGCCTGTTCGCCGCGGCGGGGATCACGGTCGCCGAAGACAAAGTCGTGCATCGCGACGCGGTCCTGCGGGGTGACGCGATGGCGCGCCCCTATGTGATTAAGCCGT
The DNA here is from genome assembly GCF_029318635.1 of Varunaivibrio sulfuroxidans. Lineage (NCBI taxonomy): Bacteria > Pseudomonadati > Pseudomonadota > Alphaproteobacteria > Rhodospirillales > Magnetovibrionaceae > Varunaivibrio > Varunaivibrio sulfuroxidans. Next base: position 2,877,464 of record NZ_CP119676.1, read on the forward strand.
TGAACGAGGGTTCTAGCGTTGGGGTGCACATCGTGCGCGAAGGCGATAACGCCCCGCCATTCGGTCAAGGCGGTTGGCCTTACGGCGACACGGTGATGGTGGAACGCTTCATTCCCGGGCGGGAATTGACGGTGACGGTGATGGGCGATCGTCCCCTGGCGGTCACCGAAATCACGACATCCCACGGTTTTTATGATTACGACGCCAAATATGAGACCGGCGGTTCGCATCATATCTTGCCCGCGCCGGTGCCCGAGCCGGTTTACCAAGCCGCCTTGCGCCAGGCGATGTTGGGCCATACGGCCCTGGGTTGCCGGGGCGTGTCGCGGGCGGATTTTCGTTTCGACGGCGCCGATCTGTTCATGTTGGAGATCAATACCCAACCCGGATTGACGCCGACCTCTCTGGCGCCTGAACAGGCGCGTTTCGTTGGGGTGTCGTTCGAAGATCTGGTGGCGTGGATGGTCGATCATGCGGAGTGCGACCGATGAGTATGCTTTCCTTCTTTTCCCGTAAAGTTCGCGCCAAGGCCGAAAAAACGTCCCCGCCGCCGCGCCGCCGTGTGGTGCCGTTGTGGCGTACGCCGATGGCGGTCTTCGCTGCCGTTTTTCTCGGCGGAATGTCGCTGGGGATGACGGGTTGGTTGCTTTGGCAGAGCGGGTGGATGACGCGAATTTACGAGCAAGCTCGTTGGGCGGCGATCGCGCGCAGCGCCGATCTGGGGCTGACGGTGAAGGACATCCTGGTTGTCGGGCGGCGCATGACGGCGCGCGGCGATTTGTTGAACGCGGTGCGCCTAAGCCGCGGCGCGCCGATTTTGGCCTTCGATTTCAAGGCCGCGCGCGAAAGGATCGAACAATTGCCTTGGGTCAAAACGGCGTCGGTCGAACGGATGCTTCCCAACACCGTGGTGATCCGCGTGCACGAACGCACGCCGATGGCGTTGTGGCAAAACGACGGTCAATTCGCCCTGATCGATGAAGACGGCGAGGTGATCACCCGCAAGCATTTGGAACGCTTCGCCGATCTCTTTGTCGTCGTTGGTCCCGACGCGCCCGAGCATATCGGCGGATTATTGGAAATTCTGTCCAGTCAGCCGGCATTGATGCGTCGGGTCAGGGCCGCGGTGCGCGTTGGCGGCCGGCGCTGGGATTTGAGGTTGGCGGGGGGGATAGCCGTGCGTCTGCCCGAAAAAGGCGCGTTGACGGCGTGGAAGCGTCTGGCGCGCTACGAACGTGAGCATGACGTGTTGGCGCGCGATGTTCGGATCCTCGATCTGCGCCTACCCGATCGTTTGATCATTCGCACGTCGGGGGGCGCAAAAGCCGTTTCCGCATCCGGTTCGGGACGCGAAACATGACCCGGCCTTGGGTACGGGGCGAGAAACAAAGGCAAAAACCGGGATGGTCCCCGAACATGTTGAAAAAAACCGCGCGTTTGCGAAAGAAGAGGCCATGACGAAGGGCGCGTTACAAACGAAAACACGGACGGGCTTGGTCGCCGCGCTGGATATCGGTTCGACCAAGATGTGCTGTCTGATCGCTCGCGTGCACGGCGGCGAGGGCGTGGAGGTGGTGGGCATAGGCCATCAGGTCTCGAAGGGCGTGCGCGCGGGCGCGATCGTCAATTTGGAGGCGGCGGAGGCCTCCATTCGCGCCACCGTCGAGGCCGCCGAACAAATGGCGGGCGATAACATTCGTCACGTCAACGTCAATTTGTCGGGGGGCGATTACCGTTCGCGCTTGATCGCCTACGAAGTCGCCCTGTCCGGGCACGAAATCGGCGATGGCGATATTCGCCGCATCCTCGAAGCTTCGGCGCGCGAATGCGACATGCCCCCCGAGCACGACGTGATTCATACCGTTCCCGTGGGGTACAGCATCGACGGACACAAGGGCGTGCGTGATCCGCGTGGCATGTTCGGCGATCGCCTCGGCGTCAATTTGCATTTGGTGAGCGCATCCACGGGGGCGGTTCGCAACCTGAAAGCGGGCGTCGAACGCTGTCACCTGGGGATCGAGAACATGCTTGTCGGGCCTTACGCCTCGGCGCTGAGCGTGGTTAGCGCCGACGAGCGGGATCTTGGGGTTTGCGTCATCGACATGGGCGGCGGCACCACGACCATCGCCGTGTTTTTCGACGGCGAATTGGTGCATGTCGAAAGCATTCCCGTTGGCGGCGCCAGCGTCACCAACGATATCGCGCGGGGGTTGGCGACGCCGATCGTTCACGCCGAACGGATGAAGACCCTATATGGCAGCGCGATCGCCTCGCCGTCGGACGATCATGAAATTATCAAGGCCCCGCTGATCGGCGAAGAGGAAAATGTCGAAATTAATCAGGTGCCCCGTTCGATGTTGGTCGGAATCATCCGCCCGCGCATCGAAGAAACTTTTGAATTGGTGCGCGATCGCCTCGGCGCGGCGGGCTTCGATAAATTGGCCGGGCGCACCGTGGTTTTGACGGGGGGAGGATGTCAATTGCCCGGCGTCCAGGAGATGGCGGGAGAAATACTGCAAAAACAAATACGTATCGGGCGGCCGCGGACGCTTCCGGGGTTGGCCGAAATGGTCTCCGGGCCGGCGTTCGCAACTGCGGTGGGGTTGTTGTCGTACGCGGCGAGCAGTTCGCAAGACGTGGCGGGGCGCGCGTACCGCCCCTGTGAGGAGTCCGACGGCCGGTGGAGCCGCCTTGGGCGATGGATAAAAGAAAATTTTTGAGAATCAATCGGTTAACAAAAAATAAACCGATTCGCTGGTAAATATCTATTTGGTTAGGAGCGGAGGAAGTTATGACCATCAATTTGAGCGTCCCGCAAGGCAATGCCCTGCACGATTTAAAACCGCGAATTACCGTTATCGGCGTGGGCGGCGCGGGCGGAAATGCGGTCAACAATATGATCAACGCCAAGTTGGAGGGCGTTGAGTTTGTCGTGGCGAACACCGATTCACAGGCCCTGAGCCTGGCCGGAACGGAACGCCGCCTGCAACTGGGCAGCGCCCTAACCCAAGGTTTAGGCGCGGGTGCGAAGCCGGATATCGGGCGGGCCGCCGCCGAAGAATCCATGGAGGACATCCTAGAGCACATCAAAGGCTCGCACATGGCGTTTATCGCCGCCGGCATGGGCGGGGGCACAGGTACCGGTGCGGCCCCCGTGATCGCGCGGGCGGCGCGTGATCAGGGCGTCCTGACGGTCGGGGTGGTCACCAAGCCTTTTCAGTTCGAAGGTCCGCAGCGCATGCGCACGGCGGAAAAGGGCATCGAAGAACTGGAGCAGTACGTCGATACCCTGATCATCATTCCTAACCAGAATTTGTTCCGTGTCGCGACCGAAAACACCACCTTCGCCGATGCCTTCACCATGGCCGACGACGTCCTCTATTCGGGAGTGCGCGGGGTGACCGATCTGATGATCATGCCGGGATTGATCAATCTTGATTTCGCCGACGTGCGTACGGTGATGAGCGAAATGGGCAAGGCGATGATGGGCACCGGCGAGGCCGCCGGGGAACGCCGCGCCCTGGATGCCGCCGAGGCGGCGATCTCCAATCCGCTTCTCGATGACACTTCGATGGCGGGGGCCAAGGGGGTGTTGATCAACATCACCGGCGGCATGGACATGACGCTGTTCGAAGTCGATGAGGCGGCGAACCGGATTCGCGCCGAAGTCGATCCCGAAGCCTATATTATTTTCGGTTCGACCTTCGACGCGGCCATGGAAGGCTCGATGCGGGTATCCGTGGTGGCGACCGGGATCGACCGTGTCGCCGGCGAACGCCCACAGCCGAAATATCTGCACCTCAGCGATGGCGTCGCGAAAGACAAGGTCGAGGATACCGTGGAGGAAAACGCGTCTCCTGTTCCCCTGGTGGCGGCGCAAGCCGAGCCGGAAACGCCTTCGCCCATGACGGAACGTCCCGTTGCGGGCGGTGACGATGTCGATGATGCCGCCGACATCGCGGAAAAAGCGGCGCAAGCCGCGGCGGTCGCCCTAAGCCGCAGCGAAGCGCCGTCTGCGGACGGTAATACGGCGAAAATGGAAAAAGGCGTTCACGACGTGCCCCACCTTGACGGCACGTCCGAAGCCGATTTTGTCGGCGACGCGGCGCAAAATGCGGCCCCCCCCGAAGACGTTCGCGCGCCGTTCATTCCGCCGGCGCCGGTCGGACGCAATGGGCCGGAGACCGTCAAGGCCAATCCGTTCGCCGAGGCGGCGATGCACAACGGCGCGCTGGAGCCCACGCGCCAAACACCACCGAAAGATGCGCCCGCCCAAAAGCCCAAGGCGCAAAGCCTGTTTGAATTGGTTACGGGAAGCGTGCGCAACCGGGCCAGAAAGGATGCCCCGCGCGGCGAGGACGGCGAACAGAAAAGTTCCCCGCCAAGTCAACCTATGCTGGGCGGTCTCGATCCCGACGATCGGTTGCCCTCGGCGCGCAAGGATGAAGATTTGCTGGAAATTCCCGCCTTTCTTCGTCGCCAGGCCAATTGAGGGATTTTATGGTCTAACGTCCTGAGAAAAAGTAACATTCTGTAACAATCCTTGATTTGAGTGCTTCAGGCGACGTTGCTAAAACGTTACTTGGAGCACTCAGCGTTTTATCCCCCCTCGATTTTGCGCGGTTCCTCGGCCTCGATGCTGTTTTCGAGGTCGCGTTTTTCGAGGTCGCATTGGGGGGGCTGCGGACTCCCGGCGATTGTGCGCCATACCTGTTGTTCGATAGAGCGCCTGTTGTTCGATAGGGTGCCTGTTGTTCGATAGGGCGGTGTGATGTGAATGGACGGAAAAATTTTATGGGGCTCATGGATATCGATAGGACGCGCGGCGACGAAGGGTACGTTTTTTCAAATGCCGGCGTGGTCATGCAAAAAACCCTAAAGGCCCCGATTTCGTGCACGGGCGTTGCGTTGCATTCGGGTAAAAAGGTGACGATGCGTTTGATTCCCGGCGCTCCCGGCAGCGGCGTGGTTTTTAAGCGCACCGACATTCAGGGTGGCGGCGTTCTGATTCCGGCAACCTGGGATAATGTGGTCGAGACCCGCATGTGCACCGTGATCGGTCGTGGCGCGGTGACGATTTCGACGGTCGAACATTTGATGTCCGCGCTCGCCGGGGCCGGTATCGACAATGTCCTCATCGAAATCAACGGGGCCGAAGTTCCGGCGATGGATGGCAGCGCCGCCCCGTTCCTGTTTCTGATCGAATGCGCGGGGGTTTGCGAACAAGCCGCGCCGCGCCGGGCGATTCGGGTGCTTAAAGAGGTGATCGTGGACGACGGCGCGCGGCGCGCCACGCTGTCGCCGAGGGATGGTTTTTCGGTCGATTTTCAAATCGATTTCGACAATGCGCGGATCGCCAGACAGACCTGCGCCTTGGACGTCAACGATCAGGTCTTTAAGAAGGAAATTTCCAGCGCGCGGACATTTGGCTTCCTCAACGAGGTCGAACAAATGCGCGCCGCGGGGCTTGCCCGTGGCGGATCTTTGCATAACGCCGTCGTGCTTAGCGGCGACACGGTGATGAACGAAGATGGCTTGCGTTACGAGGACGAATTCGTGCGTCATAAGATTCTCGATGCGATCGGCGACCTCTATCTCGCCGGCGGCCCGATTATCGGGGCGTTTAGCGGGATGCGTTCCGGCCATGACGTCAACAACCGCTTGCTGCGCGCCTTGTTTAAGGATGCCGACGCGTGGACCTATGACGTGCAGTCGTCCGCCGCGCCCGTCAAGGCGACGAAACCCGCGGGGGCATGGTCGAAAGACACCGTCGCCGCCGCGCGCGCCTGATCTCAACCAAAAAGCCGGAACGCGTCGGCCCGTTTCTCCGGGAAAAATGTTGACCACCGGGAAAAACATTGGCGGCGCGTTTTTGTCGTGGGGCCGTATGGGAGCTTGCCAAGAGGGCGAGCGTGCGTGGTATAATCCGCCCTCTTTAATCCTTATGCCCAACCCTTGTCTCGCCCCAACCTTATCTCGCATGGAAAAGTCCTGGTGAACGCTTACGTTACCCCTAAAAGACGCCGGCTCGTGAAATTCGCCGGGGCAAGCGTCGTTTCCCTTTTGATTCTGTCCGGTTGCTCAAGTTTTAGCGGAAAATCCGACCAGCCCGCCTATAAGGAGACGCCGGTCGCGACCCTCTATAACAACGCCGCCGATCAGTTGCAGAAGGAAAATTACGCCGAAGCGGCGAAATTGTTCGACGAGGTCGAACGACAGCATCCGTATTCGGTTTGGGCCACCAAGGCTCAGCTGATGGCGGCGTATAGCCTCTATATGCACAATCGTTACGATCAGGCGATCAACGCCTTGGACCGTTTTATTCAGCTCCATCCGGCGAATAAGGATGTGCCCTATGCGTATTACCTGAAGGGGCTATGCTATTACGAGCAAATTTCCGACGTCGCGCGCGATCAGCAGATGACGGAAAACGCCTACGCCACCTTGAAGGAATTGATCGCCCGTTTTCCGACCAGTCCCTACGCCCGTGACGCGAAGGTCAAGCTCGATTTGACGCGCGATCACATGGCGGGCAAAGAAATGGAGATCGGGCGCTATTACCTGCGCAAGGGCGAATATTTAGCCGCCATCAATCGATTCAAGAGGGTGATCGACGAATACCAAACGACCACGCATACCCCCGAGGCCCTGCTGCGCTTGGTCGAGGCCTATTGGGCGTTGGGCCTGAAGGCGGAAGCCCGCAAGGTGGCGGCCGTTCTGGGGTATAACTTTCCCGGCAGCACGTGGTATGGCGATGCCTACCGTTTGGTTGGAGGAAAAAAAATCGGCCCAACGGCACAAAAAAACCCCTGGTACAAATTCTGGTAGGGGCTTTGATGCTACGCACGCTGTCCATTCGTGACGTGGTTTTGATCGATCGCCTCGACCTGACCTTCGGGATCGGTTTGGGCGTCTTTACCGGGGAAACCGGGGCGGGAAAGTCGATTTTACTCGATTCCCTGGGACTCGCCCTGGGCGCGCGCGCCGAGGCTCGCCTGGTGCGCGGCGGCGCGGCGCAGGCCGTGGTCAGCGCCGAATTCGATTTACCCCAAGAACATTCGGTGCTGGATATGTTGGCCGAGCACGGCATCGCCGTCGGGCGGGACGAGCCGTTGGTCTTGCGCCGTGTTCTGGCGGGGGACGGGCGTTCACGCGGATACATCAACGATCAGGCGGTCAGCGTGTCGTTGTTACGACGGATCGGTGACGAACTGGTCGAAATCCACGGCCAATTCGATAATCAACGTCTGCTTAATACGTCCGTACACCGGGTTCTGCTCGACGCCTATGGGGGACATGGCGATTTATTGGCCGCGGTGGGCGCGGCGCACCGCGACTGGCGGGCGGCGGTTGATGCGCGAAAACGCGCCGTTGACGCCCTTGAGGAAGCCCGCCGCGACGAGGAATTCCTTCGCCATGCCCTTGGCGAATTGGACGATATAGCCCCGGAGCCCGGCGAGGAGAGCGAGCTTTCTCGCCAACGCCAGGGGATGATGAACGGAGAAAAGCTTCTTGAGGCCATGAACCAGGCGGCCAAGGACCTGGGGCAGGGGCGCGGTGTGGAACGCATGTTGCGCGATGCCGTGCGCGCACTCGAACCGATGGTGGAAAAAACCGAGGGCGCCTTGAAGGCGGTCCTCGAACCGTTGGAATTGGCCCAAGAAAACATCTCCGAGGCGCTGTTGCAGTTGGAGCGCGCCAGTCAACGGGTTGATCTTGACCCCAACCATCTCGAACAGTTGGAAGAACGCTTGTTCGCTTTGCGAGCCCTGGCGCGCAAGCATAACGTCACGGTCGATGATTTGGCAGTCTTGCGCGAGACCATCGCCGCGCGCCTCGCGGAAGTCGATGACGGTGACGCCGGGGTGCGAAAATTGACCCATGCGCAAGCCGCCGCCCGCAAAGCCTACGAGGATGCCGCCGCCGCGCTTAGCGCAGCGCGCGTTGCCGCCGCCGATACTTTAAGTCACGCGGTGATGGCGGAGTTGGCGCCGTTGCGTCTGGGGGCGGCGCGCTTTTCCGTCATCGTCGCCGGTGGCGGGGATGCCGACGCCTGGGGCGAGGGCGGATGGGACCGCATCGCCTTCGAGGTGGCGACCAATCCCGGCGCGCCGCCGGGGCCGCTCGGCAAGATCGCCTCGGGGGGCGAGTTGTCGCGCTTCATGCTGGCCCTGAAGGTGGTGCTGTCCAAGGCCGATCCGGTGCCGACCCTGATTTTCGACGAGGTGGACAGCGGTATCGGAGGGGCCGCCGCCGCCGCCGTCGGGCAACGTCTGGCGCGGATGGCGGATGAAGTCCAAGTTTTGGTCGTTACCCATTCGCCGCAAGTGGCGGCGCGTGGGGAAAACCACTGGCGGGTGTCCAAAAGCGCCGCGCCCGAAGGTGTGCGCACCCGGGTCGAGGAATTGAGCCGGGCCGATCGCCAGGAAGAAATCGCGCGTATGCTGGCCGGTGAGCGGGTCACCGACGAGGCCCGCGCCGCCGCCGACAGTTTGCTTCAGGGAACGGAATCGTAACCGTGAAAACCAAGCAGAAAAATCTCAGGGACCTCCCGGAGGAGGCCTTGACGGAACTGGACGCGATTGTCGAACTGAAGGCCCTGGCCGATGAAATCGCCGCCCATGACGCGGCGTATTATCAGAACGACGCCCCGACTGTTTCCGATGCCGACTACGATGCCCTGCGCCGGCGCAACTCGGCGATCGAGGCGCGGTTTCCCCGTCAGGTTCGCGACGATAGCCCCTCGAAGCGAGTCGGGGCGGCGCCGCAATCGGGCTTCGCCAAGGTTAAGCACACCAAGGCGATGCTGTCCTTGGGGAATGTTTTCGATGAGGACGAACTGGTCGAATTCGTCACGGGGGTGCGTCGCTTCCTGAAAGAATTGCGCGACGACGACAAGCTTTCCCTGGAGATGGTCAGCGAGGCCAAGATCGATGGTTTGTCCATTTCGCTACGCTATGAAAAAGGGCGCTTCGTTCAAGGCCTCACGCGGGGCGATGGGATCAGCGGCGAGGACGTCAGCGCCAATCTTCTGTCTTTGAAAGATATTCCCAAACGGATCGCGGTCAAATCGGATGCGCCGCTTCCAGAGGTGCTGGAAGTGCGCGGTGAAGTCTATATGGCGAAGGACGATTTTACGCGCCTTAACGCGGAACAGGTCGCCGCCGGCGTGAAACCGTTCGCCAATCCGCGCAACGCTGCGGCGGGCAGCCTGCGCCAGAAGGATCCCGCCGTCACCGCCCGCCGTCCGCTACATTTTTTCGCCTATGCCAGTGGCGAAATCAGCGGGGGGATCGCGCAGATCGCCGCCACCCATTGGGAATTTTTAGCGCGCCTTGAGGATTGGGGGTTTTCGGTCAATCCGTTGGCCCGGTTGTGCGTGAATGTGTCCGATATGCTCGCCAGCTATCGCGATGTCGCCGCGCGGCGGGCGTTGTTGCCCTACGATATCGACGGCATGGTCTACAAGGTCAACCGTTTCGATTGGCAGGAACGGTTGGGCTTCGTCTCGCGTGCGCCGCGTTGGGCGGTCGCCCATAAGTTTCCCGCCGAACAGGCGCAGACGGTGCTGAGGGCGATCTCCATCCAGGTCGGGCGCACCGGGGTGCTGACACCGGTCGCCGAATTGACGCCGGTAACGGTGGGGGGGGTCGTGGTGTCGCGAGCCACCTTGCATAACGAGGATGAGATAGCACGCAAGGACGTCCGCATTGGCGATACGGTAATCGTGCAGCGCGCCGGCGATGTGATCCCTCAGGTGGTCGCCGTGGTCGGCGAAAGGCGGCCCGCAGACAGTATCCCCTTTGTCTTTCCCGAGCTTTGCCCGCGCTGTGGAAGCCACGCCGTGCGCGAGCCGGGAGAGGTCGCCCGGCGCTGTACCGGGGGACTGGTTTGTCCGGCGCAGGCGGTCGAACGCTTGCGGCATTTCGTGTCGCGCGGCGCCTTCGATATCGAGGGTCTTGGGGAAAAACACGTGCGCGATTTCCTAGACGCTGGGATCATCAAGACCCCCGCCGATATTTTTCGCCTTCCCGATCGGGTCGAACATCTTCGTGGGCGGGAAGGCTGGGCGGAAAAATCGATCGATAACCTGATTTCCGCGATCGGTCGGCGCAAGACGATCTCCTTGGCGCGCTTCATTTACGCTCTGGGCATTCCCCAGGTCGGCCAGGCGACCGCGCGGTTGTTGGCGAAACAATACATCAGTCTGGAACGTTGGCGCGCCGCCATGGACGCGGCGCACAATCGCGAAAGCGAGGCTTACGGCGAATTGATTGGCATCGACGGCATTGGGGGGCGTGTCGCCGACGATATTTTGTCTTTTATGGACGAAGCGCACAATCGCGACGTCCTCGATGACCTGACGGACTTGCTCGATCGGGTCGAGCCGTTCGTCGCCGCCGATCATGGCGCATCGCCGATTGGCGGTAAAACCGTCGTTTTTACCGGAACTTTAGAAAAAATGACCCGTGGAGAAGCCAAGGCCCGGGCCGAATCGTTAGGGGCGAAAGTGGCGGGGTCGGTATCGAAAAAAACGGATTACCTGATCGCCGGGCCGGGCGCGGGATCGAAGGCGAAAAAGGCGCAAGATCTCGGTGTTGTCGTTCTCAACGAAGACCAATGGATGGCGATGTTGGGAGAAGCCTGAAAATAGAGACATGCCCCGCATAAAAGAAAGCGGCCTCACCAGGACCGCTTTCTTTTATGCATTCCCTCAGAGCGCCACAGGAATCGTTAATGCAGTTTGGTTTCGATATCCTTGATCGCATCGTCGATCAGTTGCGTGGCTTTCGGCGTGGATAAATCCTCGGCGAGAATTTTCCTGCTGGCCTCGATCGCCAGTTCGATCGCCTTGGAGCGGACCTCGTCGATCGCCTGCGCTTCGGCCTGAGCGATACGTTCTTTCGCCAATTTTTCGCTTCGACGGAGACTGTCTTGCAGGCGCTCGGCGCTTTCCTGGGCCATCCGTTCGGCCTCTTCATGGGCGCGTGCGATGATTTGCTCGGCCTCGCCGATAGCTTCGTGTTGTTTGCGTTCGAATTGCGCCAGTTTATCCTGCGCTTCCTCGCGCAGACGGGTGGCGGCGTCGATGTCGTGGCGGATTTTCTCGATCTTGTCGTCAAGTCCGCCGACGATCATCACGAACACTTTCTTGCCGAAAAGGGCGATCAGAATCACGAAAGCGACGGCGACCCAAAATTCCGGAGAATGGAAAAAAGGTTCGCTGTGTTCTATCGCGCCGGCGGCGGCTTGGGGTTCCATGTCGGAGTGTCCTTAACTGGTCAGGTCGTTAAGCGGAGCTTCAGGCGTCACTGAACGAATCGACGGCCTTGGCGAGCGTAGCTTTCCCGGGGGCCTCGCCGATCAATTTTTCGACGATGACGCCGGCGACATCGACGGCGACGTCACGCACGCCGGCAATGGCCTCGGCTTTACTGGCGGCGATTTCCTTTTCGCTTTGAAGGACGGTCGCCTTCAATTTTTCGCTCAGTTCCGTTTGTTGGTTCGCGGCCTCGCGGTCGGCCCGCTCGCGGACCGCACGCAGATCGCCTTGCGCCTTCGAACGGGCCTCGGATAAAGCCTTCTCGTAAGCTTCTTTGGCGGTTTCGGCCGCGTCGTTCAGGGTTTGGGCCTTGGCCAGATTGTCGTCAACCCGATTTTGCCGCTCTTCGAGAACTTCACCGATGCGAGGAAGGGCGACTTTCGCCATCAAGATGTACAACACCACGAAGGAGATCACCAACCAGACGATCTGCGGCGGGAACATCGCGACTTCGAGCTGAGGCAGGGTCGCCGCAAACGCCTCGGCGGGAAAACCGAGGGCGAGGGCTAAGACCCAGAAGCCGGAACGCCAGGATCCGGAACACAAGAGGCTGGCGGGAGAAAGAATCCGCATGGGGCGGGCTCCGAAATTCAAGGGACGCTCCTCACCCCCAAGACGCGGTTAGGCGCTTGGGGGTGAGGCATCCGTTTTAGGTGAACAGGATCAGGAAGGAGATGAGGAGGGCGTAAAGCGCCACCGCCTCGACCAGGGCAAAGCCCAGCATCGCCATGCCGAAAACGTGCGGGCGCGACGCGGGATTGCGCGCAACCGAACTGACCAGCGATGCAAAGATGTTGCCGATACCGGAGCCAACGCCACCCAGTCCGACGACTGCGAGCCCGGCGCCTATCATTTTTGCGGCCACAAGTTCCATTATTTCAATTCCTCGATTGTCAATTGATCTTGGTTGAGACGGTATTCCATAAGGACGCTATCGCCCTAGTGAAGATGAATGGCGTCGTTCAAATACAAGCATGTCAAAATGGTGAAGACGTAAGCTTGTAAGAACGCCACCAGAAATTCAAACCCGGTCAGCGCCACATCGACGCCCAAGGGCGCCCATCCGCCGATGAAACCCAACGGAATGATAAACCCGGCGAAGACTTTCAGCATCGTGTGTCCGGCCATCATATTGGCGAATAGGCGAATCGATAGGCTGATCGGACGGGAAAGGTAGGACAGAATTTCGATCGGGATCAAAATCGGCGCCAGAATGATCGGCACGCCGGAGGGCATGAACAGGCTGAAAAAACGAAATCCATGGCGCGCGATGCCGATCACGGTGACGCCGACGAAAACGACGAGCGCCATGAAAAAGGTCACGATGATGTGGCTTGTGAAAGTAAAGCTGTAAGGGAGCAGTCCGATGAGGTTGCCGAACAACAGGAACATGAACAGCGAGAAGACGAAGGGGAAATACTTCCGTCCCTCGGCGCCGACGTTGTCGCGCAACATCCCGGCGACGAAGTCGTAACTGAGTTCGGCCATCAGTTGCCAGCGATTGGGCACCAAGGCGCGCCCACGCATAGACAACGTGAGAAACAGGAAAATGGTTACGATCGTTATGATCATGACCATTCCGGAATTGGTCAGCGACATGTTGATGTCGCCCACTTCGACGGGAATCAGAGGTTTAATCGTGAATTGTTCTAAAGGACTGGCCACGTTTGTCTCGTTCGTTTCCCCTGGGCGTCGCGTCGCGTCACCACGGTTTACCCTATGCCCGGACACCCTTGTAAAATGAAGGGGCCTTGCGTTCCAATAACATTTCAATCATGCGCCCGGCGTCACCACCGAGTGCGAATACCCTCAACTCTCGCGCGGGGGTGCTTTTTTGTGCCGCCGCGTAGCGTTTTCGCGTCGCGCACGTTCCGTGGCGCCGCTTTTATCGTGTTCGTCCCGCGCGCGAACGCCCTGGTGGCGTTCGTTTTTCTGCGCCTTGACCGCGTTCTCGCCCGCAAACGTAAATCCGGACGCCGCACGGTAAACATTCAATATCCCAGCCCCGGAGCCGAGAAAAAAGAACACCACCATCATCCATGGTCGCGTACCCAGCCAAACATCAAGGAAATACCCCGTGCCGACCCCTACGATCAAAGCCGCCAGCAACTCACTGCCAATTCTAAGCGCCGCGCCGACCCCGCTTAAAGATCCGGTGATGGTCGGTTGCGTTTCCCGATGATGGGAAGTGTTCTGCGCGTTTCGAATTCGCGCCCCCAGATTCTCTGGGTTCCCCCTGGCCTTTTCGCCCGTATTTTTTTCTATGGTTTCCTTTGCGTCTTCTTTTACGCCCGGTGGGCCATCAGCATCCATCTTGCAATTCCTACGTGTTGCCAAACCTCTTAGAATAGCTCAAAACCCGCAGGAAACCTAGCGACGCGACTATACCCCATCAATCTGGAAAATTCTAGGAATTCTCAAGATTCAATTGGAGCGGTGCCCGAACAGCGCCGCAACATATCGTCCGTCCCATATCCTGTCAAGGCGGAATGATTTTCCCATAACATATTGATTATAAAGCTATAATTTAGGGTTACCAGTGATGTTAAGAGGCTTGCGCCGACTCGCGTAATTCTTCCGCCCGTTCGAGATCGACCGACACCAGTTGGGAAATCCCCCGTTCGGCCATGGTGACGCCGAAGAGGCGCTCCATGCGCGCCATGGTCATGCGATGATGGGTGATGGTCAGAAAGCGCGTTCCCGTGCTTTCGGCCATTTCTTCGAGCAAGGTGCAAAAGCGATCGACATTGGCGTCGTCCAGAGGGGCATCGACCTCGTCCAATACGCAAATCGGGGCCGGATTGGTGAGAAAAACGCCGAACAGCAGGGCGAGGGCGGTCAGCGCTTGCTCGCCGCCGGACAGCAGGGAAAGCGTTTGCATACGTTTTCCCGGGGGGCTGGCCATAATTTCCAGGCCGGCCTCCAGGGGGTCGTCCGAATCGGTCAATGTCAGATGCGCATTGCCGCCGCCGAACAGGCGCACGAACAACTGTTGAAAATGACGATCGACGTCTTTGAACGCGGCGCGTAGGCGCGTGCGCCCTTCACCATTGAGTTCGGCGATGGCGTGGCGTAATTTTTCGATGGCCGCGATCAAGTCGCTGCGTTCGTCGGTCAAGGTTTCGATCTGCGCGTCCATGTCATGGGCTTCACGTTCGGCGCGCAGGTTGACGGGCCCCATGGTGTCGCGTTCACGGACCAGGCGTTCGACCTTGCGTTCGGTGGCCTCCATGTCCGCTAGGGGCGCGTTTTCGTCGATTTCTCCCAGCGTCGCCAGTTCGTCGGGCGTGCAGCCGAGATGTTCGCCGACCCGCTCGGCGATCGCCGCGCAGGCTTGCTTTCCCTGTTCGACCAGCCCCTCGGCGCGGACCCGCGTTTCGCGGGCCTTCGCCAGATCCACCTCGGCGTTGCGTTGGTGGCGTTCAATCTCGGCCAAGCCCGTTTCCGCTTCGGCCAAACGATCGGCGGCGCTTTTGCGTCGGCGTTCGTGGTCTTCGATTTGCGATAGAAGTTCCCGGCGCCGGGCTTCGATTTCGCCCGGACGGACGGTGAGTTCTTGAAGTTCGCTCTCGAGATCGCCGATACGCGCGGTCAAATCGTCGATCCGTCGGGTCGCGCCTGCATCCCGGTCGCGCCAGGTTGCGATTTCACGGTGAATATCCGCGAAGCGGCGGGCGCGTTCCTCGGCGGTCCGCTGAAGACTGTTGTAGGCGCTTTGGCATTCGATGTGAACGGTACGGCGTTCGGCCAACTGGGCGCGTACCCGGTTAACTTCGTCGCGGTCTTCGTGAACGTTCGCCAGGGCGGCGACTTCGGTCTGAAGGCTTGTGATGTGACCGCGGGTTTCGTCGAGATCGTTCAGGGCGGCGTGTCGCGCGGTTTCCAAGTTGGCGATGCGCGCCGTTTGTTCGGCGGTGCGGGCTTGCAACGCGACCATCGTTTCGCGCGCCACGCCGAGCGCGTCCTCGCAGCGCCGCAGGTGGGCGCGGGCGTCGGTTTCGCTTTGTTGTGCGGCGCGCATCGCGTTCTCGGCGTCGTCGGCGACGCGGTGTCCGTCCGCCTCTTTTGCGCGGGCCGATTGCAGACGCTCGCGGGTAAGACGCAACCGGTTGCGCTGTTCGAGCCGTATCGCGCTGGCGGTTGGCGCACCGGCGCGGATGGTGAACCCGT
Organism: Varunaivibrio sulfuroxidans; assembly: GCF_029318635.1. NCBI lineage: Bacteria > Pseudomonadati > Pseudomonadota > Alphaproteobacteria > Rhodospirillales > Magnetovibrionaceae > Varunaivibrio > Varunaivibrio sulfuroxidans. The sequence continues at coordinate 2,892,957 of NZ_CP119676.1, forward strand.
CCCAGCGCCACAATGCGCCGTCGCGGCTGACCAGGCGTTGCCCCGGATATAGGGTTTCGTGAAGCGCGTCGCCTTGGGCGTCGTCTTTGACAACGCCGATCTGTTCGAGGCTGCGGGTGATCGCGGGGGGGCCTTGAACGTGCGCGGCCAGTGCGCGCACCCCCTCGGGCAACGCCTGGGGGGCGTCGTAGGGGGGCAGGGTGCGCCAATGCATGGGGGCGGCGGGATCGGTAGCGCCTGTCAGGTCCTCACCGAGGGCGGCGCCGAGGGCGTTTTCATAGCCCTCCGCGACGTGCAGGTCGTCAACCAGAGGCGGCCATTGTTGCCCCGCGTCATGCTCCAGAATTTGCGCCAGGGCGCGTTCTTCGGCTTCCAACGCGGTGCGCGCGGCGCGTTTATCCTCGAAAAGTGCGCGCGCCGTCTCGAAGGCTTCACGCGCCGCGATGTGAGCGGCGCCCGCGTGTTCGCGAGCGTCGCGGGCGTCGTTCAAATCATTTTGCGCCTGTTCCATATCCCGTTCGGTCTTGAGCAGACCGTCGGCCGCGGCGATATCGTTTTGCAGCGCCTGATATTGTCGGGCGAGGTCGGCGCACCGTTCGTCGAGTCGCGCCTCGCGGTCTTGCTGTTCACGCAATGTCCGCGCCAAGGCGGCGCGCTCGGCCTCGTCGGCGGCGACCTTTTCGGTCAGTTCGGTATGGCGGACTTCCATCTCGGCGACGGTCCGGCGCGCCTTTTCAAGCCGCGCCTCGGCTTCCAGGCGCGCTTGCGCCTCGCCGGCGCGTTCGCTTTCGATGCGTGTCGCTTCGTCGCTCAGGGCGACGATCGCACGCTCGGCGTCGGCGGACAAGGTGCGCTCGCGTTCGATGTCGCCCGCGACCTGATCGCGCCGTTGACGATTTGTCGCGATCGCCTCGGCGATACGGTGTTCTTCGTGCTCCAAGGTATCGCGCGCGATGCTTAGGCGTTGCAGTTGGGCTGCGATCTCGGCTTCTTTCATGCGCAGTTGAGGAAGAATTTCAGCGGCTTCCAACTGTCCTCGCGAAATTTCCGCGGCCTTCGCCGTGAGCGTGGCGGTGATGTCTTGGGCGGATTTTAGGGCCGTGCGATGATTGTCCAGGTGCTCCAGGGCGCGTACCCAACGCAGGTAAAAAAGCGTCGCTTCGGCCTTTCGGATATGGTCGGAGAGGTTGCGGTAACGCACCGCCTGACGCGCCTGCTTTTTGAGGCTTTGCAACTGATTTTCCAGAGTGACCAGGATATCGTCCAGCCGTTCCAGGTTGCTTTCCGCGCCGCGCAGACGCAATTCGGCTTCGTGGCGACGCGAATGCAGGCCGGTGATGCCGGCGGCTTCTTCCAACAGCATCCGTCGGTCTTTCGGCTTGGCCGAAATCAGGGCGCTGATGCGCCCCTGGGAGACCAGGGCGGCGGAGCGCGCGCCCGACGCGGCGTCGGCGAAAAGCAGGTGGACGTCCTTGGCCCGGACATCCTTCCCGTTGATTTTGTAGACCGACCCGCGTTCGCGCTCGATCCGCCGGCTGACCTCCAACTCGTCGCTGTCGTTGAATTGCGCAGGCGCGCGCCGGGACGTGTTGTCGATATGCAGGACGACTTCGGCGACGTTGCGCTGGGGTCGGTTGGCCGAACCGCCAAAAATGACGTTGTCCATTTCGGCGCCGCGCATTTGCTTGGCGGAGGTTTCCCCCATCACCCATTTCAGCGCCTCGACCAAATTCGACTTGCCGCACCCATTGGGGCCGACGATTCCCGTCAGCCCCTGTTCGATGTGCAGCTCACTCGGGTCAACGAAGGACTTGAAGCCGCTCAACCTGAGTTTTTTAAAACGCACGGTAAAATCCGATGTTTCGCCTTGGGGCTATTTCCCCATGGCCTTCAGTTTGCTGTCGATTAGGCTGCGAAAATCCGCAATCGACAGGGCCCCGGGGATTTTCGTCCCTTTCAGGAAGAAGGTCGGGGTCGAGTTCACGCCGAGGTCCTTTTGCGCCTTCTGCGAGGCATCTTGAATGGCGCGCAGCAAAGTGGCGTTGGACAGGCACTCATCGACGTCGGTGTCGCTAATGGCGGCGAAACGCACGACCTCCTTGATGCCGGCGACCGGATCGCTGGACGCGGCCCACTGCGCCTGAGTACGGAACAGCATGTCCATCAGCGCGAAATATTTTTCATTGCCGGCGCAGCGCAGCACCATCGCCGCGGCAAGGGCCGGGCTGTTGAGGGGAAAGTCGTGATACACCAGCTTGAGCTTGCCGGTGTCGATGTATTCCTTCTTGATCAAAGGCAGAGTCTCAAGGTCGAAGGCGGCGCAATGCGGGCAGCTCATGGAGGAATATTCGTTGAGGGTGAGCGGCGCGTTGGCGTCGCCCATCACCTTCGGGGACAGCGCTTCGTCCAGCGAAACGTTCGCCGCGCGCGCGCCCAACGGGGCGACGACGGAAGCGACGAGGATGAAAGCGAAAACTAAGATTGGTGTGGTGCGGGACAATTTAGCCTCCTTCGGCACTATATATTGTTGGATTGTATCCGAGGATACAAACTTTCGGCAAGACGCCTCATGGCGCGGCGCGGCGAAGATGGTGGATAACTCTTCGGGGGCGCCGATACGGGAAGTCTTCTCCTAGGTTTGTGACATTTCCCACAAACCAGACGCATCAGACGAATAGGTCCTGACCCTAGTGGATCGACTCCGACGTTTCGCTCCCGCGAACCATCGGGCCGACCACTATCTATCTTTTTGTTGCTGTTTGATTTCTTCACACATTTGTGTCCAATTGCATCGGACTCAAATGTTAAATTCAAACCACTAGCTTTCCGGGCGACCCGTATCGCCGTATTCGGGTCGCCGTGTTCTTGGCGTATCACTGGGTGGTGGGGGGCGTGATGGCCCGCCCCAAAGCCTCCAGCGCGGCTTTTAGTTCGGGGTCCTGGACGTTGTCCAGGTCATGTGCGGTTTCTCCGGTGACCGGGGGGGCGCGATCGGGTTCTTTTTTTTGTTTTTGCGCCTTGATGACCGACCGAGAAGGCGAAGAGGATTGCGGCAGCGGGGCCTGAACGAGATGAAGCCGGGCGACCGCGCGATAACCGAAAAAGGCGTTGATACGTTCGATGATCACCGGTTCCATGTGCTGCATCTCCACGGCGAAGGCGCCGTTCGCAACGCGTAGGCGTAACGTGCCTTGAATTTTACTTTTGTCCGGGTAGGTGATTTTTTCGGGCAAGCAATGACGCGCCAAATCCTCGCCGACGACGGACGGCCAATCGTTGAGGACGGCGGCTTCGGTAAAGCCCCGCTTGCCGAAAAGACGGCGCGTGATTTTATCAATGCTCGGCGCCAACGCCTTTGGGCCATTGCTTCGATACGGGCGCCTCATGGGAGCTTCCTTTTTTGTCGGCGGATGCCGGGCTTTTTTGTCGGCGGATGTCTGGACCATAACTTTGCGCGGCTTGGGGCTTTGCCGTCGCACCGCCAAGCGTTACAGTAGGGCGTGCCTAAGTATAGAACAAGAACAGTGAATATCCCCATGGAAAAAGCGTCCGAAACGCCCCCCTTCTCGCGGGATGCGCGCGCGCGTCTGCAAGGTTCCCTGTTGGCGTGGTACGATCGCACGTACCGGGAGCTGCCGTGGCGGACGCCGCCGAGGGGAGGCGAAAACGGAGATACGCCCGGCGCCGATCCTTATCGGGTTTGGCTCTCCGAGATCATGCTCCAGCAGACCACGGTGGCGACGGTTATCCCATACTATCGCGCGTTCCTGTCGCGCTGGCCCGATGTCGCGGCCTTGGCGCGCGCGCCTCTGGACGACGTTCTTCATGCCTGGCAAGGTCTGGGCTACTACGCGCGGGCGCGCAATTTACATCGCTGCGCACGTCAGATCGTATCGCAATGGGGGGGGCGGTTTCCCTCTCGTGAGGCCGATTTACGCGCCTTATCCGGGGTAGGTCCCTATACGGCGGCGGCGATCATGGCGATCGCCTTCGGGCAGAAGGCGACCCCCGTCGATGGTAATGTGGTGCGGGTGACGGCGCGTCTCTTCTGCGTATCCACAGCGCTTCCCCACGCACGCGCCGAGATCGAAGCCCTCGCCGGAACCTTGACGGCGGATCGCCGACCGGGTGATTTCGCCCAGGCGATGATGGATCTGGGGGCGACGGTGTGCACGGCGAAAAAGGCGCTTTGCGTCCACTGTCCGTGGAAGGGCGACTGCCGCGCCCATGCGCGGGGGACGCCGCTGGACTACCCGCGGAAAACGGCGAAGAAGAAAAAGCCGACGCGCCATGGCGTCGCCTATTGGTTGCGCCGCCCAGATGGGGATGTCTTCTTTCAACGTCGAGAAGAAAAAGGCCTGCTGGGGGGGATGATGGGAATTCCCATGTCTCCCTTGGAAGAACAAAAAATAGGCCCTAACGCCGCCGCGCGTTTCGCGCCCGTAGCGGGAGATATTACCTTTCTATCGGGTGTCGTGATCCATGTTTTTACCCATTTTCGTCTAGAATTGATGGTTTGCGTGCTCGTCCCTCGTGTAGGCGATGATATTCCCGGGATGTGGGTCCGCGAGTCCCATTTTTCGGATATTGCCCTGCCGACGTTGATGAAAAAAATAATTAGTCACGTTCGAGTAAATGGATTGCAATAGACAAAAATGAAATTATGTGAATTGATCGAGTGACCATTTATCAGAGATGATGCCTTTTTATGATCTATGCGTTTCGTGTGTTCTTGGTTGTATTGATGAGGGGAGCGCGAACATAGGATGGTAACTTACACTAGGCCTCGTGTACTTCTTGTCGAGGATACGATTCCGCTGGCGCGCACGTATATTTCATATTTGAAAAACGAGCCCTACGACGTCACCCATGTCGCAACGGGAGACTTGGCCATGCGGGCGTTGGAGAGAGAGCCCCCCGAGGTCGTTCTTCTCGATTTGATGCTTCCCGACATGAACGGCCTGGATATCCTGCGCCATGTCGGGGCGTTCGAGTTGCCGTGCGTGGTGATTGTAATCACGGCCAACGCGTCGGTGAACACCGCCGTCGAGGCGATGCACTTGGGCGCAGCGGATTTTCTGCTCAAGCCGTTTTCCGCGGGCCGATTGACGACAACCATAAAGAATGCCCTCGAGCGTCATCGTCTGACAAAAATTGTCGAGACCTACCAAAAGGATATCGACCGTCAGGAATATTGCGGTTTTATCGGCTCCTCGCTGGCCATGCAGGCGGTTTATCGTATTATCGATAGCGCCGCACCCAGCAAAGCCACGGTGTTCATCACCGGCGAAAGCGGCACCGGAAAAGAGGTTACCGCCGAAGCCGTGCACAACCAAAGTCCGCGCAAGGACAGGGCGTTCGTCGCTATCAATTGTGGGGCGATCCCTCGCGATTTGATGGAGAGTGAAATTTTCGGTCACGTCAAGGGCGCTTTCACCGGGGCGCTGAGCGAACGCGAGGGGGCCGCCCGCCGCGCCGAAGGCGGTACGCTGTTCCTCGACGAAATCTGCGAAATGGATATGGACCTGCAGACCAAGTTGCTGCGCTTTATTCAGACCGGGACTTTTCAGAAGGTCGGTGGCGGCACGCTGGAATCGGTCGATATTCGCTTCGTCTGCGCGACCAATAAAGATCCGATGGAAGAGGTCGCCGCGGGGCGGTTTCGCGAAGATCTGTTTTACCGCCTGCATGTCATTCCCGTTCATCTACCGCCGCTGCGTGAACGCGAAAGCGACGTATTGAGCATTGCTCAGTTTTTTTTGGATCGGTTCGCCCAGGAAGAAGGCAAAAAATTCGAACGCCTGGCGCCCGATGTGACGGCCGTTTTTCTGCGCTATCCCTGGCCTGGGAATGTTCGGCAAGTGCAAAATGTGTTACGCAATATCGTGGTGCTGAACGATGGCGCGGAAATCGATGCGGAGATGCTGCCCGCGCCCTTGGATGAGTATGCCCGGAATTTCCCCAGGGCGGACGCGGGAACCGGTTTGCCGCCGACGAACGGCGCCGCGCCGACGTCCGAGGAGGAAGATCGCGCCGTGGCGGTAGGCGTGGCGCGGGAAAAAGCCCAATGTTTTCCTATCCAAGAGGACGACATCCGCCCCCTTGAGGAAACGGAACGGGTGATTATCGAGCACGCGATCGCTTTGTGTGGGGATAATGTGCCCAAGGCCGCCGCGCGCCTGGGGGTCAGCGCATCGACCCTTTATCGCAAGCGGGCGGGGTGGGATGAAGAGTGAGCCGGCGTTCAGGGACCTCGCACCGCGCGCGCCTAAGCTTGAACGCCCTCCAAGTAATCGAAAAGAAGCTGAAGAGAAGGGGAGATGTGTTTCTCGATGGCGGCCGCATGTTGGCGCGCCGAAGGGGCGTCGCCGCTTTTGCATGTCGATTCGAGTAACGATGACCTGTCGCCCAAACTCTCCGTACCATAGGTGTACGCCAAGCTTTTTAGGGAGTGCGCGTCCTCGACCATGCGCCCGATATCGCCGGAGACGTTCATGGCGGAGATGTGTTTGACGCGTCGGCGGGCGTCATCGGCAAACATCCGGCACAATTCCAATGCGGCTTCATAGCCGACATCGCGGACCAACTGCGCAACGACTTCCACGTTCAGGCGCGGCGGAGTATTCATCGCAACCCTTCCCTGTTGGACCGAGAAGGGCGGCCTTTCTCGGTCGCTTCGAGCATCCCGGAAAAAGCATGGCGCACGCCGTCCGGCTCGACCTATCGCATCATGCGTCTCGCATCATGCGTCGTATGATATCAGAGAATCGAAGGGGACATCAATCCGGCTGCGTCCATTGAGGAAGGTTAACTCAATGATGCCTGCGGCTCCGACAACGTTACCGCCGACTTTTTTGCACAGCTCTATGGTTGCATTCAAGGTTCCTCCAGTGGCCAGAAGGTCGTCGAGAACGACGACCCGCTGCCCGGGCGCCAAGGCGTCATCTTGAAGGGCGATGGCGTCGGTGCCGTACTCAAGGTCGTATTCGTGTTCCACCGTCTTTCCGGGAAGCTTTCCGCGTTTGCGCGCCATCACGAAGCCGCACCCCAGTTTCAGCGCCAACGGCGCCGCGACTAAAAATCCTCGCGACTCGATGCCGACAAGGATATCCGGACGGTGTTGGCCGACGATCTTGGCCATCCGCCCCATGGCGACTTGCCATGCGTCGGGGTGGGAAAGCAACGTCGAGATATCGTAAAAAAGGATACCCTTTTTAGGAAAATCGGGGATCGCGCGAATATGATCTTTAATGTCCATAGGTGTGTGTTCCATAGGCCGTTGTTATCCGAAAAAATGGCGGGCTGAAAAAAAGAAAGGACAATCATAGCGATCCGTTACGCGACCGGCAATCCGGCTTGGCTTTGAAAACAAAAATATACGTATTGTTTTTGCTGTCGAAGGGTTCATTTGGGAGGGGTCTGGAAAAAAGGTTAATGTTGGCGGTTGGAAACCCCAAGTAAGAGAGAGCCGAGGAAGATGCGTCGTTCGGAGGTTTTTGTGAGCGATGGAGACGGCGGGTACCCCACGCCCTGCGCTGTCGTCATATGATTTTTATCTTGGGAGGATCCTATGAAGAAATTTGCCGTGATGGCGTTGATGGTGGCCGTGATTGGCGCCGCCTTCGGCCTTGGCGCGCCGGGCGCCAAGGCGGCATCCGGAAAGTTCATCACCATCGGTACCGGCGGCGTGACCGGGGTATATTATCCAACGGGCGGAGCCATTTGTAGCCTTATCAACAAGGAGCGCAAAGACTATGGCGTACGCTGCTCCGTGAGGCGTACAAACGGGTCGATATACAACCTTAACGCCATACGTTCCGGTGCGTTGGACATGGGCGTCGTTCAATCCGATTCACAGTTCCATGCCTACTACGGGACGGGAAATCCGATCTTTATTGCGGCGGGTCCCTTTAAAAAACTACGCGCGGTGTTTTCCATCCACCCCGAACCGTTCACCATCGTCGCCCGTGCCGACAGCGGCATTAAGACCCTGGCCGACCTTAAGGGCAAACGTGTCAACATCGGCAATCCCGAATCCGGTCAGCGTGGCACCATGGAGGCTGTGATGCGGGCGTTGGGTTGGACGAAAAGCGATTTCGCCCTGGCTTTGGAATTGAAGTCGTCCGAACAGTCGGCGGCTCTGTGCGACGATAAGATCGACGCCATGGTTTTTTCGGTCGGTCATCCGTCCGATTCCATCAGGGACGCCACCACGGCTTGTGACGGCGTTCTCGTTCCCGCGACCGGCCCCGCGATCGATAAGCTGGTTAGGGATAACGGCTACTACCGTTACGCCACCATCCCAGGCGGCATGTATCGTGGGAACCCTAAGGATGTCAAAACCTTCGGCGTCGGTGCGACGTTGGTGACCTCGTCCGACGTTTCCGTGGATGTCGTCTACACGGTGGTTAAGGCGGTGTTTGAGCACTTCGATGAATTCAAGAAGCTGCACCCGGCGTTTAAGAACTTGAAAAAATCGCAAATGATCAAGGATGGACTGTCCGCGCCGCTGCACCCCGGTGCGATCAAGTACGACAAGGAAGCGGGCTTGATGTAAGGAACCCCTTCCCGGAGAGCGCGTTCCCGTACATTTTAGGGCCGGGTCAACGGTTTTCTCCATTGCGCGAGGTCGATGCCTTCTCCGGTCGCGTGCGTGCGGGTTTCTTCGTGGGGGAATAATGGGGGGAGAAAATAACGGAGCAAGAAAAATACATTTCTTTTGCGCCGTTACGCCCCATTTATAGAGCGGGAGACCGGATGTTTGGCGCGCGCGATGGAATTTTAGGTTTATGCAAGGCGATAAAGGTCAAGGGCTTCGGCCTCGCAGGTTCACGTTAGAACAACGTTTACTGCTTTTTTGGCTGGGATCGCTATTTGGCGCGGTGCTTTTGGTCGGCCTCGTGTTTACATACCAGATCAAATCCCACATGCAGGACAATGCGCGCGCCAAATTGGAAGAAACCTTGCTTCATGTGCGCACCGGCCTGACGACATACACCCTGCATTTAGAGGATATCGCCAATGTGCTTGCCCGGCAGGGCGAACTCGTTGCGTTGACGCAATCCATCGCCATGGACGACCCTTTCGTGGCGATGGACGTTGCCGTGCAAAGGGTGCGATTGGCCGATGAATTGGAGGAACGCATCGGCGAATCGCACCTGGATTTTATCGCCGCCCTGGATATTCATGGGCGATTGAACGCGTTTGTCGAGCGCCCCGCCGACGAGAAAAGCGAGGAAGGGACTTCCTCCCTACCGATTGTGAAAGGTTACCGAGCCGGGCGGGGAAAAGACGCGGTCCTTTTTATGAAAGATCGTGTTGATGGCGAATTTCATGTTTTGTTTGGCGGGCGAACTTTCGCCGAACGGATCGTCCGTCTGGGCATGAATTTTCCAAACACCTCCTTCTACCTGAGTGATGGGCGTTATTTATATCGGGCCGCCGCGCGCGCCCTTGTCCAAAGAAGTATCCGAGGAGGGAGCCAACCGTTGGGTCAAATCGTTGTGGCGCGGCGCATCGATGCGGACTTCATCGAAAGAGTGACGGCGCATCCCGGCATAAATTTTTCGTATTTTATTGGAAGTCCGGCGCACAATGTCGGGACGTTGCGCGCTCCGTCGGCCGTGCGCGGGGCTTTTGAGAATATCGGCGCCGTCGCCGATCTTTTTGCTCAAAAAATGTCCCACGCCCTTGCCTCCACCGGAGGGTATTACTTGGAAGGGGGCAAGGTCAGCCTGCTTGACGGTCGCCGAGCTTATTTCTTCGCCGGCGTCAGCAAGGGCGAAGTCGTGCAAGAAATCGAGGCGTTTTCGGTAGCGAGCCTCGAAACCATGGCCCTTATCGCCTTGTTGGTGCTGCCGATCGGAATTTATTTGCTGCGCCGGCTGATTACAACGCCGCTGGCGCTGTTGCGCCACGGCGCGCAACAGATCACCGAAGGACGCTATGGCGCCTTGGTCAATTTTCGTCCGGGGGATGAATTGGGGGATCTCGCCCGGTCGTTTAACGTCATGTCCGATAGCGTCCGCGCCCGTGAAAACGATTTGCGCGTCCTGTCGTTCGAATTGGAAGACCTGGTGCGCGAACGGACGCGCGCGCTTGAACTGGAGATGTCTGAACGCGCGCGCGCGCAGGCGATGCTGAAGACGGTTATCGACAATCTTGCCGATACCATCATCACCACCGATTGCGATGGGTATATTTTGAGCGTCAATCCGGCGGGGTTGGAGATGTTCGGTTATGGCGAGACGGAACTCCTGGGCCAGAAGGTCGGCATCCTGATGCCTTCTCAAATATCGGCGCGCCATGACGCCTATATGCGGGCGTACGAAGGGGGTGTTCGATCAAAGATTATCGGTGTGGGGCGGCAATTGGAAGGTCGCCGCAAGGGCGGCGCGATGTTTCCCATGGAGGTTGCGATCAGTGAATTTACCATCGATGAGAAGCGGTATTTCACCGGAATTTTGCGTGATATTACCCAACGAAGGCAGGCCGAGCAGGATCTAATCGACGCCAAGTTCAGGGCGGAAAAAGCCAGCCGTGCGAAATCCAAATTGTTGTCATCGGTGAGCCATGAGTTGAGGACTCCGATGAACGCCATTATCGGTTTCGGGGAATTATTGAAATTGGAGGGAGATAATCCTCTTGACGAAGATCAGCGCGCATATGTGACGCAAATCGTCGAGGCGGGCTCCCATCTCTTACATTTGATCGATGGCGTTTTACAGCTTGCCGACATGCAAAACGAGACAATGGAATTGGTCCCGCAAGCCGTCCGGGCGCTTCCCATCATAGAGGCCTGCCTCGCCGGGATCGCGCCCGAGGTGGACGCACGCCGTCTCAGCGTTCAAAACGATTGCAAGGGGCGGGACCTTCCCGATATTTTCGTCGATCCAGGAGGGTTTGAGACCGTCCTCGAAAATTTGCTGTCCAACGCCGCCAGATGCACCCGCCCCGGCGGCGAAGTGCGCGTCTCCTGCACTTTCATAGAGAACGGCGAGAACGGCAAACTTCGTTTTTCCGTTCGGGATATGGGGGGGGGTCTTGCCGAAGATAGTTTTGAAGACCTGTTTCACCCTCGGCGCCGGCTGGATAGCGGTGATGATGACGAGGAGGGGGTGCGCGTGGGCCTGGTCGTGGCGAAAAAAATAGCGACCGCCATGGGTTGTGAGATCGGTTTTGAAAGTGTGCTCGACGTCGGCAGCGTGATCTGGATAGATGTTGATCCCGTGGAGACTGATCTCGTGGTGACTAAAGAGACGCGGCCATAGCCCTTGGGTTTTAAATACCCTTAAAATTTCACACGGTAAAAATTCCGCGCCGGCGAGGGAGGTTCCTTTGGCGGCATACGGCCTTGCCGGGCACGAGATGGGTGTTTCTCCCAAAACTTTCTGGAGGGGGGGTTGACATTCGTTTTGAATAGTGTCGCTTTTGAAGAAATAAATGCGCATCCACCACCGTCGATATACATTGTCGATGACGGGATGCGAACATATTGAAAAATATGATTTTTATAGGGAGAAGGGGCGTATCATGCTTAAGAAATTCCTATTACCCGCCGCTGTCGCGGTCATGGCGCTCGGTACGGTCGCGCAGGCGCGGGCGGTCGAGGTTTCGATTTCCTGCGGGGCCGTCGGGGCCGAGCTGAACATCTGTAAAAGCGGCGCCGAGGCCTGGGCGGCGAAAACCGGAAACACGGTCAAGGTCGTCTCGACTCCGAATTCGACGACGGAACGTTTGGCGTTGTATCAACAGCTTTTGGCCGCCCACGCCGGCGACATCGACGTTTTTCAAATCGACGTCATTTGGCCGGGCATTTTGGGACAGTATTTCATCGATTTAAAAAAGTACTCCAAGGGCGCGGAGAAAGCGCATTTCAAGGCGATCGTCGAGAACAATACCGTTGGCGGGCGTCTGGTGGCGATGCCCTGGTTCACCGATGCCGGGGTGCTTTACTACCGCAAGGACCTGCTGGAAAAATATGGCCTGTCTGTCCCCGCCACGTGGCGAGAGCTGACCGCCGATGCGCAAAAAATCCAAGATGGCGAGCGCGCCGCGGGCAATAAAAAATTCTGGGGCTTCGTGTTCCAGGGCAAGGCCTATGAGGGATTGACCTGCGATGCATTGGAGTGGGTTGATTCGTACGGTGGCGGCGACATCGTCAACGCCAAGGGCGATATCACGATCAACAATCCCAAGGCGGTCGAGGCCTTGACCATGGCGGCGAGTTGGCCGGGCAAGATCGCCCCCGAGGGGGTGCTCAATTACGCCGAGGAGGAGGCCCGCGGCGTCTTCCAATCGGGTAATGCGGCGTTCATGCGTAACTGGCCTTATGCCTGGGCGTTGGGCAATTCGGCCGACAGTCCCGTGAAGGGGAAAATCGCCGTCGCCGCGCTGCCCAAAGGTGGGGTGAACGGCAAGAATACCGGCACCCTTGGCGGTTGGCAGTTGGCGGTGTCGAAATATTCCAAGCACCAGGCCGCCGCCGCGGATTTGGTGATGTATCTGACCAGCCGCGCCGAACAGAAGCGTCGCGCTATCGAACGGTCATACAATCCGACGATTGTCAGTTTGTACGAAGATCCCGAGGTTCTGGCCGCCGTGCCGTTTTTCGGCTCTCTGCGCGCCACTTTCGCCAATGCGGTGGCACGTCCCTCACGGGTGACCGGCGCGAAATACAACCGCGTGTCCAGCGCGTTCTGGAATGCGGTGCATGACGTCCTGACCGGCAGGGCGACGGCCAAGGCGTCGCTGGCGCGCCTGGACGGCAATTTGAAGCGCATCAAGCGCGGCAAGTGGTAACTTACAGGATGTAACGCGCCCATACGCCGACCACGGGAGGACGGACTTCGGTTTTCCCGCTGTCGGACGGGCGTGTTGCCGTTGGAGCATATTTTGGAGTGGGGGGCGTAAAAGGCCATGGCCAAACGGTCCAACCTGACGCGTGCGCGTTTGCGCGCCGCGTGGATTTTCCTGGCGCCGATGCTTATCGTTCTGGTGCTGGTTGCGGGCTGGCCTTTGGGCCGTACGATATGGTTCGGCTTCACCGACGCGTCTCTCTCGAACATGTCGGTGTATCACTTCATTGGCTTGGATAACTATCTGGTCAAGTCGGGAGGGGCGTACTATGGCGTTCTCGTCGATCCCGTGTGGTGGCATGCGGTTTGGAACACGGTTCGTTTTTCCTTGATCTCGGTTTCTTTCGAAACGGTGCTCGGGCTGATCGTCGCTTTGGTTCTCAATGCGCGTTTTTTCGGGCGCGCCGTAGTGCGCGCGGCCATCTTGATCCCGTGGGCGATCCCAACCATCGTATCGGCGAAGATGTGGGGCTGGATGCTGCACGATCAATTCGGCATCATCAACGATATGTTGAGCCACCTCGGCCTGATCAGCCACCCGATCGCCTGGACCGCCAACCCGGATACTGCGATGTGGGCGGTGATCATGGTCGATGTCTGGAAGACAACCCCGTTCATGGCGTTGTTGATTCTGGCCGGACTACAGATGCTGCCGTCCGACTGTTACGAGGCGGCGCGGGTGGACGGCGTTCATCCCGTCAAGGTGTTCTTCCGCGTCACCTTGCCGCTGGTTTGGCCGGCGGTGATGGTCGCGGTCATTTTCCGGATGCTCGACGCCCTCAGGATCTTCGATTTGATCTATGTGCTGACATCCAATTCCGAAGGCACCATGTCGATGTCGGTATACGCCCGCCAGCAGTTAGTGGATTTCCAGGATGTCGGGATCGGCTCGGCGGCCTCGACGCTGCTGTTCTTGATCATCGCGGCGCTGACGATCGTCTTTATTTTCGCCGGTCGCGTCAAGGTATCGGATTAGAGGAACGGTGATGAAACGGATTTTGCTGAAGGGGGCGTTTGGGGTCTTGGTCGTGGTGATCGTGTTGTTCGCCGTGTTCCCGTTTTATTATGCGGTGGTGACATCCTTTCGTTTCGGCTCGGAATTGTTCACGGTTTCCTATTTCCCCCATAGTTTTGATTTCTCCAATTATATTTCGGTGTTCAAGGAACAGCCCTTCGCCCGCAACATCCTCAATTCGTTGATCGTCTCCTCCGCCGTGGTGGGAGTGTCCCTATTTTTGGGGGTGACGGCGGCGTACGCCCTGGGGCGGGTGCGCTTTCGCGGTCGCGGCCTGTTGTTGTTGACGATTTTAAGCGTGTCGATGTTCCCCCAGGTGGCGGTGATGTCGGGGATGTTCGAACTGATCCGTGGATTGGGGCTGTACAACACCTTGCAGGGGCTGGTGCTGTCCAGCCTGATGCTGACCCTGCCGTTTACGGTGTGGGTGTTGACGACTTTCATGCGTGAACTTCCCAAGGAGCTTGAGGAGGCGGCGATCGTCGATGGCGCCAACGATTGGATCATCATCCGCCGGGTGTTCCTGCCCTTGATGTGGCCCGCCTTGGTGACGACGGGGCTGTTGGCGTTCATCGCCGCCTGGAACGAATTTTTGTTCGCCCTGACGTTCACGTTGTCCAACGACATGCGCACGGTGCCCGTGGCGATCGCCCTGATCACGGGGGGCAGCCAGTTCGAGCTGCCATGGGGCAATATCATGGCGGCCTCGGTGATCGTGACCGTGCCGTTGATCGTTTTGGTTTTGGTTTTTCAACGCAAGATCGTCTCCGGCCTGACGGCGGGGGCGGTGAAGGGATAAGGCGCAGAGATGACGGATAAGGCAGGGACGGATGCGCAGACGCTGGGACTGAAGAACGATCCCGACTGGTGGCGCGGAGCGGTCATCTATCAGATTTATCCCCGCAGCTTTCAGGATACCAACGCCGATGGCGTCGGTGATCTCAAGGGGATCGCCCGGCGCATGGATTATATCGCCGAGTTGGGCGCCGACGCGATTTGGATTTCGCCGTTTTTCCGCTCGCCGATGAAGGATTTCGGCTACGACGTTTCCGACTACAACGCCGTCGATCCGCTATTCGGCGCTCTTGAGGATTTCGACGAGATGATCGCGGCGGCGCACGCCCGGGGCGTTCGGGTGATGATCGACCTGGTGATCAGCCACACCTCCGATCAGCACGCCTGGTTCAAGGAAAGCCGCGCCGACAGGACCAACCCCAAGGCCGAATGGTATGTTTGGGCCGACGCCAAGCCGGAAGGATCGCCGCCCAACAACTGGCTGTCGATTTTCGGCGGCTCGGCGTGGGAATGGGACACCGCGCGCCGTCAGTATTACCTGCATAACTTCCTGATCAGCCAACCCGATTTGAATTTCCATAATCCCGAGGTCCAGGACGCGGTTCTGGACGCGGCCCGCTTCTGGCTCGATCGGGGGGTCGATGGCTTCCGCCTCGATACCGTTAATTTTTATTTCCACGACCGCCAATTGCGCGACAACCCGCCGCTTCCCAAGGGGAAATCCCTGACCGGAGTCGAGGACAACAACCCTTACGCCTTTCAAGATCACGTCCATGATAAAACGCAGCCGGAGAACCTCGCATTTCTCGAACGCCTGCGCGGGCTGATGGACGAATATTCGTCCATTTCCTCGGTCGGCGAGATCGGCGCCGACACCGATCCGCCGGCGACCACGGCGGCTTATACCGAGGACGGCAAGCGCATTCATATGGCCTACAGTTTCGACCTGTTGACCGAGGAATACTCCGCCGCCCACATTCGCGACGTGGTGGAAACGTTCGAACGCTCGGTGGGCGGTGGGTGGCCGTGCTGGGCGTTTTCCAACCACGATATCCGCCGCGTCGTGACGCGCTGGAACAAGGGCAAGGACCCCGACCGTTTCGCGCCGATGGCCTTGGCGCTGTTGCTGTCGCTGCGCGGTTCGGCGTGCGTCTATCAGGGCGAGGAACTGGGCCTGAGCGAGGCCGACGTGCCCTTCGAATTGCTGCAAGATCCGTTCGGCAAACGGTTTTGGCCCGCCTACAAGGGACGCGACGGCTGCCGCACCCCGATGCCATGGCGCGAAGGCGGCTTGGCGGCGGGCTTTAGCGACGCCGCGCCATGGTTGCCCGTGCCGCCCGAACACGCGGCCCGCGCCGTCGGCGTTCAGGAGACCGACGATGGGTCCGTGCTCGCCCATGCCCGGCGTTTCATCGCCTGGCGGCGCGGCCACGACGCGTTGCGCCGGGGCGGCATCGTTTTTCACGATCGACCCGAACCGATCCTGGCGTTCAGCCGCACCGGGACGGCGCCGATCCTGTGCCTGTTCAACCTGTCGAGCGCGGCGCAAAAGGTCGATGTGTCGGACTTCGACGGCTTGTCGGCGCTCGACGGCCACGGCTTCGCCGCGTCCGGCGGGGGGGCGCGGGGAAGCATCGCCCTGGGCGGCTACGGCGTGTGGTACGGCGTTTACAACAAGAAGGATTGACGGACAATGGCCGAGGTTATCTTAAAAAACGTCAGCAAATCCTTCGGCAGGGTGGAGGTTATTCACGGCGTCGATCTGCACCTTCGCGACAAGGCGTTTACCGTCTTCGTCGGCCCGTCGGGGTGCGGTAAATCGACGTTGTTGCGCCTGATCGCCGGGCTTGAGGATATTTCGTCGGGCGATCTTTTGTTCGACGGTCGGCGGGTCAACGAGTTGACCCCGAAGGAACGCGGCATTTCGATGGTCTTTCAGTCCTATGCCTTGTATCCGCATATGACGGTCTATCAGAACATGGCGTTCGGCTTGAAACTGGCTAAGGCGGAACAGGGAACGATCGACCAGCGGGTGCGCCGGGCGGCGGGTATCTTGGAACTGGGCGAGCTGCTGGATCGCCTGCCCAAACATTTGTCGGGAGGCCAGCGTCAGCGCGTCGCCATCGGGCGGGCGATCGTGCGCGAGCCGCAGGTGTTCTTGTTCGACGAGCCGCTGTCCAACCTGGATGCGGCGTTGCGGGTGCAGATGCGCATCGAAATCGCCAAACTGCACGAAAATTTGGGAGTGACGATGGTCTACGTCACCCACGATCAGGTCGAGGCGATGACCCTTGCCGACACCATCGTCGTCCTGTCCGACGGCAATGTCGAGCAGGTCGGCGCGCCGCTCGATCTGTACCATCATCCGCAGAACCGTTTCGTCGCCGGATTTATCGGCTCGCCGCAGATGAACTTTATCGACGGCGAAGTGGTGAGCGCCGACGCGGGCGGGGTAAAAATCGCCATCGCAGGCGGGGTCACGGTGGTGGCTCGGGTCGCGGGCGGTGGCGTCAATGCGGGCGACGCCTTGACCTTGGGGGTGCGCCCCGAACACCTGCGCGAGATCGAGGCCGGCGCAGCCGCCCCGACGGCGGGCGACGCGGTTCTCGACGGCGCGGTGGAGGTGCTCGAACAGTTGGGCGAATCGCACTTCCTGCATGTTAGGACCGACACGGGGATTATCACGTTGCGCGCCGGCGGCGATACGCCGTTGCACGAACACGCGAAAATAGGCATCGAAATTTCGGGTGCGCACTGTCACCTCTTCCGGCCCGATGGGACCGCCTTGCAAAGAGCGCCGGCAGGGGCGTCGGCGTAAGAACAAAGCAGAAGGAAAAAGCCCATGTTGGTCTGCTGCGGAGAGGCCCTAGTGGATTTCGTCGGCGTTGGCGCCGGGGCCGAACGCCTATATCGCCCGATCCCCGGTGGCGCACCGTTCAATAGTGCGATCGGCGCGGCGCGCCTGGGGATAAAGACCGCCTTTTTCGGGGCGTTGGGCGCGGACTGGCTGGGCGACATGGTGCGCGCCCGTCTACACGAAAGCGCGGTGCGTATGGATCTGCTGCAATCGCGGGCGCTGGCGACGCCGATCGCCCTGGTTCACGAAAGCGGCGAGGGCGCGCAGTACGTTTTTCATGGCGTCGGCCCGCAAACGCCGATCATCGATCCCGACCGCTTCCCCGAACGGCTGCCCGACGAAACCGACGCGCTCCTGATCGGAGGGTTGGCGACCATCGTCGATCCCCCGGCCGCCGCGATCGAGGCGCTGGCGGACCGCCACGCGCGGGATGTCATCGTTTATTTTGATCCCAACGTCCGCCCGGCGATGGTCTCCGACCGCCCGGCGTTCATGGCGCGGATGGAACGGCTCTGCGCGCTGTCCGCCATCGTCAAAATCAGCGCCGACGATGCAAAGTGGTGCTATCCCGACCTGACGGACGAGGCCGCCGCCGAGCATCTCGCCTCCCTTGGAGGGAGCGTGGTCTTGCTGACCCGGGGGGGCGACGACGCCCGTGCTTTGGGGCCGTGGGGATGGGCGCGCGTCCGTCCTCCCCAGGTGGTCGTGGGCGATACCGTCGGCGCGGGGGACACCTTCAACGCCGGTTTTATCACCGCGCTGATGCGCGCCGGCGTGAACGAGGCGCGGGCGTTGCGCCGCCTAGGCGTGGCGGAGGTTTCCGGGATGCTCGATTTCGCCTGCGCGGCGGCGGCGCTGTGCTGCACCCGCCACGGCGCGCAGGCGCCTTATCTTGACGAACTGGAACGCTTCATGGGAAGGCATGCCGCGCCTCCCAAGTCGCCGGTATTTCGAACGCCGCCCCCTTGAACGCCCCGCCTGCGAGATGTCGATGTTTCGGCGCGCGGTCTACTCGATGTCCGGCGCCGTGAGCGGGAGTTGAATGGTAAATGTCGTGCCCTTGCCCGCGTGTGACTGGACCTGAATGGTTCCACCGTGTTTGTTGACCACGATATCCCAGGAAATGGCGAGGCCTTGCCCGGTTCCCTTGCCGACTTTTTTAGTCGTGAAAAAGGGATCGAACATGTGTTTCTGCACCTTCGGGGACATCCCGGCTCCGGTATCGGATATCTTCACTTCGACGATGTCCTCTCGTAATCGGGTGCTTAAGGCTATCGTTCCCTTTTCCGACGCATTCAATTCCTGAATGGCATGGGCGGCATTCACGATCATGTTCAAAAAGACCTGATTGATTTCGCCGGGGAGACACTGAATTTGGGGCAAGTTTTCGTCCAGGTCCAGTTCGATGTCGGCGAAAAGCTTCCATTCGTTTCTGGATACCGTCAGGGTGTTTTTTAGCGAGGCGTTGATGTCGGCGAGTGTTTTTTCCTTGGTGCTGGGATGGGAAAATTCCTTCATCGACAGGACGATACGCGCGACATCCTTGACGCCGTTCAGCGATTGTTCGATGGCCTGGGGGATGTCCTCTTCAAGATAGTCGATATCCAGATCGTTTAGGCGTGTCGCCAGTTTTTCCAGCTCTTCGGCGTCAACGGGACATCCATCGGGGGCATTTTTTAAGGCTTCCACAAGCGTATGCGTCGGGCGCAAAACCGCCAGGATATTTCCCACAACATCCTGTAGGAAGGTTAAGTTGTCGCCGATGTATTGCGTGGGGGTGTTGATTTCATGCGCGATGCCCCCCGCGAGAAGCCCGATGGCCTCCATTTTCGAAGCATGCATCAGATCCCGCTCAAGCTCTTCTTGGTGTAATTTGTCTTTCTTACGCTGGCTGATGTCGGAAACGACGGCGATGAATTGCCGTCCTTGTTCGGTGTCTAATTTACTGATGCCCAATTCAATGGGAAAGGTCTCGCCGTTTTTGCGCAGCCCCTCCAACTCCCGAGTGCCGGTTCCAAGAATGCGCGGCGTTTCGGTCGAATTATGTGCGGCGATATAGTCATCGTGTCGATCGCGGTGCGGGTGAGGGACGAGTATCGACACGTTTTCACCCAGAATTTCGGAATTTTCATAACCGAACGTGGCCTCCGCCACGCAGTTGAACATCAATATCGTTCCCTGCTCATCAACGATGACGACACCGGAAATGATGTTGTCGAGAATCTTGCGTACGTAGTCTTCACGCGAACGGGACTCTAACTCCGCCTGCTTGTGCTTGGTGATATCGGTCCATATTCCGATGACGCCGCCTTGAAATGTTTTTTTTGTATTGATTGAAAACCAGCGGCCGTCTCGAAATTGTTCCTCGTAAATTCCGGATGCCGTGGTGTATCGTTGAAGATGCGCGCTTACGTAGCTCTCGATATCAAGGGGCGTGGTATCGACGATGCCCGCCTCGCACCACCCGCGAATCAACGTTTCCAAGGGCGTGCCTTTGACAAGAAGCCGAGAAATTGGCCGCAATAGGTTGGTGAAGGCATCGTTGTGCGTGACGATATTGAGGTTCTCGTCCAGAACGACCACCCCCTGGGGCGTCGCCCGCATGATGTCGAACATCGCCGTGCGGCTTTCTTGCGCCGAGGCCATCGCTTGTCGCAGGTGGCGGTCTACGAACGTCGCGATCACGCTGAGTCCGACGACGAGCAGGGCGGCGACGGCGACGGCCGCGCCCAGGGTGGAAGGGTGTATTTCTGTGGATTTGGGGACATGCTGAAAATCGGCATGGAAGAAATACGTCGCCGACATGGCGATGTAGTGGGTCGTGCTGACCGCCAGCCCCAAAATCGCCGCACCGAAAAAATCCGATGCAAGCGCGTGCGATTTTGAAGAAGAGTTATGGCGCCCGACGATAAAAAAAACAAACAAACCAAAGGAGGACAACAACAAGCCGGCGATGATGGAAAACAAGAATCGCGCAGGATCATAGAATATCACGTCATCCATCACCATTGCGCTGGACCCGACGTAGTGCATGCCGGCGATTCCGGCGCCGAGAACGAGTCCGCCGCCGGCGATACGTTTGAGGGAAACTGTGGAATTCCCGACGATATGAATGACGGCGGCGCTGGCCAGCATGGCGATTACGCCCGACAGAACGGTCAGATTGATATCGTAGTCAATCGAATCGGGTGTGGAATACGCCAACATCCCGATGAAATGCATCGACCAAATGCCGTTTCCCATCGCCAGGGCGCCGGCCATGATCCAGCCCCAGCGGGCCTTTTTCGTGTTTTCAGAGTGTCGAATATGGGCGACGATCTTCAATGCCGCGTAAGCGCCGAGCGCCGCGATGATATAGGACAGAACGACCAAAACGGGATCATACGACCCGGTATGCGCCAACGATTTATCCATCTCCGGGGGGAGGAAATGAAAATTCATGATGTCTCTCCGCTCAATGGTGAATTCCCCACGCGGCCTTTGGAAGGCCTTCCGGGCGATTTTCGGGGGCGGATAACCATGTGCTCAATGCGTCGAAATCGAGGGCCTCACTATAAAGGAAGCCTTGCCCCATGTTGCAGCCGAGTGTTTTTAGGACTTCGACCTGTTGGGCGTTTTCAATCCCCTCCGCGACGACGCCAAGACCGATGGATTGACCCGCGATAATGAGGGATTTGACGATTGCGGCGCTTTTTGTGTCGTTCAGCATGTGACGGACGAACGACCCGTCAATTTTTAGTTTGTGTACCGGAAGATCGCTGAGGTAGGAAAACCCCATGAATCCACTGCCAAAATCGTCCAGGGCGATGGAAAAGCCGGCCTTGGCCAACTCGATAAGGGTTTTTTTCAGGTCGTTGATGTTTTCGATAAAAACGGTTTCCGTGAGTTCCAATTCCAGAAAACGCGGTGGAATTCCGGCGGATTTGGTGGCGTTCAGCGCCGAGGTGACCAAATCCAATTGCGTGAAGTAGGCCCCGGAAATATTGGCCGAGGCGATGATTTCTCGGCCCTGCTCTCGCAATTGCGCTATATCCTCACACACCGTATGCAGCAGCCATTGCGTGATGGGAATAATTTCTCCCGTGATTTCCGCCGCTGGAATGAATTGAGCGGGTGCGATGACGCCATGCTCGGGGTGGCGCCAGCGGATCAGCGCCTCGACGGCGTGCGGGCGACCGGTGGCGATGTTAATTTGGGGTTGATAGCGGATAAAGAACTGATTTTGTTCGACGGCGACCTTCAGGTCGCGCCCGTAACGGACGAAATCTTCCGGTGTTAATTCTTGAACATGCGTGCCCTGGCGATTTTCCAGGAAAAGACGGATGGCGTCGTCGAGGACGTCGCGCAAATTGGCCGGCGCGATCGGTTTTGTAAGATAGCGATAGATATGTCCTTCGTTGATGGCGTGAATGACATCATCCTTCTCGCCCCATCCGGAAAGGGCGATCTTGACCGATTTGGGGGCGATTTGGTGCGCCTTGGTGAGAAATTCGACGCCGTTCATGCCGGGCATATTGATGTCGCTGATAATCACGGCATAAGGGCCACGCGTCGCGATCAGGTTGAGGGCCTCGTCTCCGCTGAGGGCGATATCCATGTCGTACTTCATGGAAAGGTTGCGTCGGAAGGCCGCCAGTAAATTTGGATCATCATCAACGAATAACAGCATGTCATACCTTCGATTTCACGAAAAATAGTCGGTTTTCCGCCGTCTCAGGCGGTCTCCTGAACAGCCAGGATGGGCAGGTTGAATTTTCGAATTTGCGCAATATTCCTTAGTCGTTCGATTTGGGTGTCCGTCAATTTCGTTCCCTTGGCGAGAATCAGGTGCCCTTGTTGAAGTTTGATGTCGGAAAGCAATGTCAAGCCGGAGCGTAGTTGTGGAACATTGAGTTCGAGTACTTTCTGTTGCGCCGTTTTGCTGCGGTCCTCTTTGCTTAGGAAAATCGACTTGACGACCTTGAGTAGACGGGGGTCGTACAACCCGGTCCTGTTTTCAAGCGCCGCGATAGCGGCGGGACTGGGTTCCGGGTCGGGCTGTATGGCGTCGATATCGTGGAAAATTTTAAGCAACCGCGCCCCTAGCGGAATCTCCTTACCGCTGATCTTGTCGTGCGGAAAACCCGTCCCGTCGAAACACTTGTTTTGGTAATAGACCGTTTGGGCGACCTCCTGCATGCGGGGGATGTTTTGCAACAACTTCTTGCCGGTCTCGGGGACTTTCGCGACCATGTCCTGTTCCATCGGAGAGAGAGCCTCGCTCGTACCCGATTTTTTCAATACCTCCTGGGGAAGGGCGACGACGCCGATCTGGGCCAACATCGCCGCCAGTTCCAACTGCCAAGGGTTGGGTATGCCCATCGTCTTGGTGACCTTCTGGGTCCACCCACGGATTTTGATCCCGCGTCCGAAGACTTTTGGGTTCATCATCGACATCACGTCCGAGAGCACCTTGATGCTTCCGGCCAGGGTTTGTTCGGTCAGGACCCGTTCCGAAATGACCAAGCGGTATTGCTTGATCGCATCGTCGATCCCCTTTTGTAGCTGTTCGCGTTCACACGGCTTGGTGAAAAAGCGAAACACGCTGCCTTGGTTGATGGCGTCCATGGCCGTTTTCTGGTCGGCGTTACCCGTCAACATGATGCGCACAGTGTCGGGAAAATGTTTTTGAAACACCTCCAATAATTGTATTCCGTTCATGGCGGGCATGTTCATATCGGCGATGATGACCGAAAATTTTCCGCCCTGATGGGCTAATTCCAAGGCTTGTAAGGCGCTATTGGCGGTAACCAGGGCGAACGGCATCCCCCGCATCTGCCGGCGCAGGGCGGACAGAACGTTTTCCTCGTCATCGACCAATAAAACGACGTCTTGCTCTGGCATACCTCTCGCTTTCCTAGGCGGACACGGTGGATGTGTTCATATTTCATACCCCTGCTTGGTTTTTACGGCGCAGGAAATCCAATCCGGGAATTTCCCTAATACCTCCAATTTTCCAAGATAATCGAGATCGAGACGGGTGTGCGTGGGAGGCAAATTTTCCAGTTCGTCGATGGAAAAACGTACGAGTTCCTGGGCGATATGGAGAAACAGGAGCGGCGAAATCCCTTGATCGGGGGCATCCGATGGCGCGTGGTGAAACGATACGGCTTCGACGATGGGGTGGGAAAATCCCCAAAGGCCAAGAAGATACCCGCCTATTTCGCTATGGGTCGCGCCCAGGACGTGTTTTTCGGCGGTGGTGACCAAACATTTTTCGCGGTCCGTCATGGACATAATCTTCTGAAATTGATCGGGAATTTCAGAAATTTCGAGAATGATCCCAAGATGGGATAGGGCGCCCGCGATTTCGGCATGTTCGGCCACGTGTCTATCGACACCGTGAGTTATGGCGATTTCCTTGGAAAGCTGACCGATGACTTGGCTACGCAAGCACAGGGTGTCGAAGGTTGCGGACAATTCCTTATGAGGCTCCAAGCGGCTGAAAATAGCGCCGGAAAGGATGAGCGTTTTGATCGTCTCAAAACCCAGGACGCGCACCGCCTGAAGGGGGGAGGTCGCGGGCGCGGCGAGAGAGAAAAAAGCGGAGTTTGTCAATTTCAACACCATCGCCGTCATGGCGACGTCATGGTTGATGATTTCCGCAATCTTGCCTGCGGACCCGTGTTCCGAGTTCAGCTCTTGCAGAAGTTCGCCGAAGTTTGCCGGGGGTGTCGGCAGGTGCTCTACTTTGGAGACGAGGCGGCGCAATTCGGGTTCCGTAAGGATGTCGCGCAGTTTCATCGCGTTTTGGATGCTCAAGATAAGTTCTTCGCTGGAACACGGTTTCGCTAAGTATTGGTGCGCGGGGCCGATCGTGCGGATAACGCTTTCTTGATCGGCATAGCCCGATAGAATGATGCGCAGAGCTTCGGGTTGAATTTTCCGACAGGCGCCTAAAAAGGCGGCGCCGTCCATTGTCGGCATCTTCATGTCCGAAACGATGACATCGACGGGGCTTTTTTTAAGAATTTCCAGGGCTTTATCGCCACTATCGACAAACGCCATTTCCCATGAATCGCGCATGGGGCGTAGCATGCGCCGCAGCGCAGATAGGATGTTCGCCTCGTCGTCGACGAAAAGGATGCGTTTATTCATGTTCCGACAATCGATCTTAAGCTTGTATGACTGTGTTAAATACTCCTGTGTATGTTGTTCTCCCCGGTGACCTTTTCCATCGTTAATGGCTATTTTTTACCGTGGAGTGGGGAATCGCCCGTTCGCGTGGCGCCCGTTGGGGGGCATCCCTTCGCTTTTTCGTTTGCCGCTCTGCTTTGCGTTCGACGACCGTTATGGAAATCGTTATGAAATAGGTGATGGTCGCGGGTAGATGCGCGCCGATTTTCGTCACGGTGGGATCGCTTTAACAGGGCGATCCACGTGCAAACCCGGGGAAGAACGCTCGGCGTCGTCGCGCCCGAGATGGACAAGAATCAAGAATAATGCGGTGCAAAATATTCCCGATTTTCTTGCTTTGCTGGTATTTTGGAAATAACTTCAATACTCGGGTCAGGACCTATTCATCTGAGCGTCTGGCGGAGATGAACTAGGTCCTGACCCGAGAGAGCGGAAGAGGAAGGCAATGGGGGCTAGTGTCCACGGGGACACGTCAGAGGGGGGGGATGTCGGACTATAAAGAAGGCGTGCGCGCGTGCGCGGCGCATGGGGGCGAGGTTGAGGCTCTGGAGCCGGGTTCGGCTCGATTGGAGTTGGACCGCTTCTTTCCCTACCGCCTTTCCGTTTTGCAGGGTCTCGTGACGCGCACCATCGCCCAGATTTACGCTCAACAGTTTTCGTTGACCATTTATGAATGGCGTATTTTGGCTGTATTGGGGCACGAGCAGCCCCTCATCGCGAGCGAGATTGGCTTGCGGGCGAACTTGGATAAAGTGCAGGTTTCCCGCGCTATCGGGCGGATGCTGGAACACGGCTTGTTGATACGTCGCCAGGATATTAGCGATAAACGCCGTTCGCGCCTGCGCATGTCGGCGAAGGGCCGAAAAATTTACCAGGACATCATCCCGCGCGCCCGCGCCCGCGAGCGCCAGTTGCTCGACAGTCTCGCACCCGAAGAAATTTCTCAACTGGATAATCTGATGAAAAAGCTTCTCCTCCGGGCGCAGGAAATGATCGCGGAGGATGCGTGAACGGCGGCGAGTTTCCATTTTGAAAATCGCGCGTTCTCCACGGCGGGCTCCCCACAAATTATTATGGCGTGTTTAGATCGCTAAACGCGAGCAATTCGCGATATCGCCGATCAATTTCCGTTGTCCGGACGATCGGCCACGCTTGGGGGTAGCCCAATTCCTTGCGGGCTTGATCCAGTAGCACGTATTTACCGACCTCGTTTAAATGCAACATGACGCATTTTCTTAATGCCAGCCCATGCTTGTGCATGGCGATCAGCATTCGCGCGACGTCCTGCTCAGCAGGAAGCCTGGGGGCCATTTCTTGGTCTGTTGTTGCGGATGTCGGCGTGTTCTGGCCGACGGATAAATCGGTAACGTGCGACGGCAAATGCATTTTGCGTTTCATTTTGCCAAAGTCACCTATGTTTAACGGCAAATTTAAATGCCAGGGCCGTTAATACTCGGTTTCGTGCATTGATTGTGCCACTTTTCACACAAGAGTTTTCCACCGCCGTATTGGGTTTGCCTCCGGTAGGGTCGAAGGCGTAGGGTACTTGGCCAACGAAGGTGGAATTGGCGCGCCGCGCCGCGAAAAAGGAAGTGGAAAAATGATCGATCTATATACCTGGTCAACGCCGAACGGCTACAAGGCGTCCATCATGCTGGAAGAGGTGGGGCTGGCCTATACCGCCCATCCCATCGATATCCTCGGAGGGGCGCAACGCACGCCGGAATATATTGCGATTAACCCCAATTCCAAGATTCCCGCCATCGTCGATCCCGAGGGACCGGACGGTAAGCCGATCACGGTGTTCGAATCGGGCGCGATTTTGATCTATCTGGCGGAAAAAACCGGCTCCGACCTGTTGCCCGCCGACGCGCGCGGACGTTACGAGGTGCTTCAATGGTTGATGTTCCAGATGGGTGGCGTTGGGCCGATGTTCGGCCAATGCCACCACTTCATGCGCTTCGCCCCCGAGGACATTCCCTACGCCAAAAAAAGGTACGGTGACGAGACCAAGCGGCTTTACGGCGTCCTCGACGCACGCTTGCAAAACAATGCCTACATGGCGGGCGATGCCTATTCGATCGCCGATGTGGCGACCTTCCCCTGGGTGTCGCGCTGCGATTGGCAGGATGTTTCCCTGGATCATTACCCCAACGTCAAACGCTGGTTCGACGCCATCGCCCAACGTCCCGCCGTGCAAAAGGGCATGAAGGTGCCGAAGTAAGACGTTTTCTTTACCTGCGGTAAGGCGGCGCGCCGTCGTTCGGACGCGAAAAAAAACGTCGCCGAGAATAGTTTTCTCCGTCGTGCGCGAAGCGCTTGATTGATGGCGCAACAGCGGTTATGTAAGGGGCCTTCGCCGCTCATTTCGAGCGCTACGCAGGACAGGTGGGTGAGTGGCTGAAACCAGTGGATTGCTAATCCGCCGTGCGGGGTAAACCCGTACCGAGGGTTCGAATCCCTCCCTGTCCGCCAATCAAAAAAACCAGTAGCTTAGCTGCTGGTTTTTTTGCTTTTTCGACCAATTTTTAGGTCGGGTTTCGTCAGACTTTCTGCAATTTTCCGGCAGCTAAAAATTTATTATGATCAATGGGTTACAATAATGATATGTGTCTCACACTGCGGATCGGCAGTCCGCCGTGTAGTTGGACAGTTTAAGAAAAGGCAAATGTTCAGTATGTTTGGTTACGAATCACAAATTGACTGTGTGAGAGAATATGTCCGGCAAAGAAATCCCTGTCACTCCTGCCTTAATCACGTGGGCGCGTAAGCGTGCAGGGTATTCCGTCGATGAGGCACTAGCCTCCTTCAAGAAGATCGCAGCGTGGGAAGCCGGAGAAGCCTTTCCAACTGACGTGAGACCCGAAATTTCCTCCATTTTAAAGTAGAGTCCATCACCGAAGAAGGAGATGGATATGAAGCGTTCACGTTTCACGGAAGAACAGATCGTCGGGATTTTGCGGGAGCAAGAGTCTGGCCAGAAGACGGCTGATGTTTGTCGTCGCCACGGCATCAGCGAAGGCACGTTTTACAAATGGAAGTCGAAATTTGGCGGCATGGACGTGTCAGACGCCAAGCGCTTAAAAGCGCTGGAGGCGGAGAACAACCGGCTCAAAAAGCTATTGGCCGAGACCATGCTCGACAACGCCATGCTTAAAGACATCAATTCAAAAAAGTGGTGACGCCCGCCGCCAGGCGAGAGGCTGTCGCTCATCTTCGAAAAACCTATGAGGTGAGCGAGCGGCGGGCGTGCCGCACCACAGGAACGGACCGTAGCTCGGTTCGTTACCGGTCCATCAAACCGGACGATGCACCGATCCGGGGGCGTCTTCGTGCGTTGTCTGCGGAACGTCGGGGATTTGGCTATCGTCGTTTGCACATTATGCTGTCCAGGGAAGGCGTACACATGAACCAGAAGAAGCTGAGGCGCTTATATCGAGAAGAAGGCCTTCAGGTGCGTAAACGCGGCGGGCGCAAACGTGCTTTGGGCACACGGGCACCGATGCTGCTGCCTCAGGGGCCGAATCAGCGTTGGTCGCTGGACTTTGTCTCAGACGCCTTGGACGACGGAAGGCGGTTTCGCATTCTGTGTGTCGTCGATGACTTCACGCGCGAATGTATAGGGCTTGTCGCTGATACATCCCTGTCAGGTCTGCGTGTGGCGCGGGAACTTAATGCGATCATCATGCGGCGAGGCAAGCCGCACATGGTGGTCAGCGATAACGGCACCGAACTGACCTCCATCGCAATCCTCAAGTGGTCTCAGGAGCGGCGGATCGAGTGGCATTACACCCAGCCGGGCAAGCCAACGCAGAACGCCTTCGTGGAAAGCTTCAACGGGCGGCTGCGTGATGAATGCCTTAATGAGACGCTGTTCAGCTCTGTGCGCCATGCCAGGGCCGTACTAGCAACTTGGAAGCATGATTATAATTACGTCCGGCCGCATTCCGCGCATGGCGGAGCAACGCCGGTGGAATTTGCCGATCAAGCCGATATGGGGCATGCCCCATATCGGCTTGATCAAAGTGCTCACAAAGGGCATTGTTTTGAAACCGGGACCTACCCATAACTGGAGGGAACTCGGGTCTCACGTCATCAGGCAAAAATATTATGAAGGGGCGTCTGATATCTGAAGAAGTTCCGTCCCGACTTCCAGGTCAACGAAGCCCGCAATACCCGGTGTATCGGCAAATTTCAGTTTCGCGACGGAGCGCCGGACGTCGAGGAACGTAACCTCACCATTAACGAAGGTATGACATCCAACGTTTAAAAATAAATCCCCCCCCGTGAAATGGGATTTCCAAGAAAATTTAACGGCAACACTCTTGCCATTACGCCCAGAAAACAGCGGTCTCTCCAAACTTTCAAAATTTGTCCCAAAAACGTACGTTCCATCAACAGTTACAAAAGCAAACCCTGTGGAAATATTATCTATATCTTTATGAAAAAATATTTTTATAATTAATTCCACACTCCTATGAGCTGGTATTTCTTCCGGGTTAATTCTCCCGTCAACAATAATGTCAAAATCAATGATTTGGGCTTCATTATTTCCGAGGCGCGTTTCATGCTGATTATAATAGGGATTGTTGGCTATAGCATCTCGAACGTCTGGGGTTAGGGAACTTGGACGGTCATGTGTTGACTTACGAAGAGGTTCGCTCTCAACGGCAACATCTTCCGGAGACGTTTCAGTAGACGCGTACAAAAGTTTCGCATAATGATTAACAGCATCGGCGATTGGTCCGAAATAACACAGGCGGCCACCATCCAGAACAGCGCCACGATTACAAATGCGCAGCAAAGTATCCGTATTATGGGAGACGAATAAAATAGTTTTCCCCTGCTCCATAATATCACGAACACGTTGAAAACAGCGATGTTGAAACCGGGCATCACCGACACTCAATGCCTCGTCAACAATCAAAATTTCCGGATCGACGTGAATGGCTGCACTAAAGGCGACGCGCACATACATGCCGGATGAATATGTCTTAACGGGCTGATCAAAAAATTCGCCTATATCCGCAAATGCCTTAATTTTAGGCATCTTTTCCAGCATCTCCCTCCGCGAAAACCCCATGATCGCGCCATTGATAATGACATTCTCCCGCCCGGTGAACTCAGGGTTAAAGCCAGCTCCCAACTCCAAGAGCGCGGATATTCGCCCATTGACCTGAACATCGCCATACGTGGGACGCATAACGGAACAGATAATTTGCAGTAAGGTCGATTTCCCCGAGCCATTTCGCCCTAAAATACCGACAATTTCCCCTTTACCAACATCAAAGGAAACTTTGTTCAGCGCCCAAAATTCACGATGATATTGCCTGCGAAAGGGATGCAAGGCTTCGTAAAGGCGCTCTTTCGGAGAACTAAATAGCCTGAATTTCTTGGAAACGTTATGGATCGAAATGGATAAATCAGGGTTCATGTAATTTCAGTTGCTAAATATCAGCGAATTCAGGCTGCAAACGTCGGAAAACATAATTTCCGACAAGAAATACCAGTACCGCGATAGTCCAAAAGGAAATTGTTTGCGTTATCCCAGGTAGAACAACGTGATCATAAACTAAAGTTCCACGATAACCTTCCACGATGTAGTACATTGGGTTATATTCGA
The DNA here is from genome assembly GCF_029318635.1 of Varunaivibrio sulfuroxidans. NCBI lineage: Bacteria > Pseudomonadati > Pseudomonadota > Alphaproteobacteria > Rhodospirillales > Magnetovibrionaceae > Varunaivibrio > Varunaivibrio sulfuroxidans. The sequence continues at coordinate 2,923,280 of NZ_CP119676.1, forward strand.
CTATTCCCAGATACTCCTTTGGGAGAATACTTGGCGACCACACTATCGGAGTTCCCCAAAATAAGAGGTTAAGAAGTATGGTGAGCGCTTCAGAAATATCTTTATAAAAAACTTGTAGCGCCGACAACAGCCACCCTAGTCCAAGCAAAAGAAACGACGTCGAAAAAAGAAAATACAAGAAAAGCAACCTACCGGGAGTAAATGTTATATTAAAGAATACAAGCATTCCGCATAATATCACAAAAAACACAGCGTGCGTGAATAGTTCAGAGCTGAGATACACAATCGGAAATATCTCGGTCGGAAAAATTGTTTTTTTAACAAGATGCATATTTCTCGAAACTGAATTTGTTATGGAAATCAAAGAACTATTAAAAAAAATCCACGGTACCAACCCACTGACGAACCAAAGTATGTAGGGTGCGCTACCTCCCCCCTTCGCCTTGAAGCCAACGGCAAATACAAAGTAGAAAACCGTCACAATCGCGACGGGGTGGGCTATCATCCAAAGCCATCCTCCCAGGGTCCCAGCATACTTGCTTTGCAAATCGCGCCACGCCAACGCAAGGACCATCTCGCGGTATTTTACGATGCTGCGGATGAAATGAACAGGTGCACCCATAGGGATATTGATCCAACTCAATGAAGCTCAGTAAGCTCACACCGAATCCATCTCGGCCTCTCGGCGCGGCCTGATTTGGATTCCCGCTCCCTCACTGTCCATAATTCTTTCGACCTAACGCAACATAGCCATGATCGTACGTGAGCACAACGCCCTTAACCATATTCGGAACAGGAATTTTAGCCTGATGTGAACCTGGAAACCCGGACAGGTTACAAAGGCTGGAACTGACGTGCGACCCGTTTTTCTGAATATTGATCGATAGGGAAGATGCAAAAACGGTTGTGAGAAAGCCTCGGCAGACGACCATCAAAACCCGGCTTGATGCAGCCTTTGCGATTCTGAGCGTTGATTCTGGACTGGTCTCTGGCGGATTTAGGTTGCGATCAGGGATGCAGAGGCAGGCAAGGAACTTACTGGGTAATACCCCCTTTTTGAATGGTCTCTGCAAGTAGAATGTTTTAAGCTGCCATGGGCATGCCCATGGCAAGTTTTTGTTTTGGCGTTATTCCGCCAATGGCCATGTTGGGCCGTTCATTGTTGTAAGTCCACAACCATGCTGTGGCTGCTTCCTGTACCTCGTCAATCGTTTCAAAAATATATTGGTTCAGCGCCAGCTCGCAGTAAATCCGATAAACACGTTTGTGGTTCCAGCCAAAGCCCCTGACGTTACGCAAATACAAAAAGCACAGCTTGAAGCCCCAGTTGCGTTGCCGGTTCGTCAGCAAGATCAACCCGTCGGCAATCTCGGCATTCTCATCGCTCAGCTTCGGCTGATAGCGATAGCAGCTTTCACTGATCGTGAAGGCCGCGCACGCTGACCGGATGTTAAGCCGCCCCGTGTTGACAGCACATTGTGCCATCTCACGACGCCGGGACGGCTTCACCACTTTTTTGCCAGGGCTTCCTTGATGACATTGTTTTGAAGTTGCACATCGGCGTACATCTTCTTGAGTCGGCTGTTTTCAGCCTCAAGTTCCTTCATCCGCCCCATCAGTGACGCATCCATGCCGCCATATTTGGCCCGCCATTTATAAAAGCAGGCATTGCTCATACCGTGCTCTCGGCAAAGCTCCGGAACCGGCGTGCCAGCCTCCGCCTGCTTCAAAATATTGATGATCTGGCTGTCCGTGTATCGGGATTTCTTCATTTGAATCTCCTGTAAAAACATTACGAGAAAATTCTACTTTTGAAGACGATGGATTCAATTGGTCGATGCAACATACTCTGAACGCCTTATAGATAATGAGGATTACGGTATATGCAAAAGCCACCCCCTATGAACGATCAAAAGAAGGCGGTTATTTGGGATGAATGGAAAAATGGGATTCCCATGATTCAGATTGCCCGAGCCATTGAAAAACCTCCAGCAACGATATTCTCATATTTACGCTACCACGGCGGGATCCAGCTTCGTCATCGAATACGATCCACGAGGTCTTTATCTTTGGGCGAGCGCGAAGAAATATCGAGAGGCGTGGTGACGGGTCAAAGTATTCGATCGATTGCCAGCTTTCTGGGTCGAAGTGCCTCTACTGTCTGCCGGGAGATCAAGAAGAATGGAGGACGCCTTCGATATAGAGCCGCAGATGCCGATAAGGCCGCTTGGCAACGATCTAAACGGCCAAAGCCATGCCTTCTTGCTAAAAACATCCTCTTAAAAGGACTGGTTACGCGTAAAGTGTCTGAAAATTGGTCACCTGAACAAATATCGGGTTGGCTAAAACTGACATATCCAGACGATGAAAGTTTACGCGTGTCCCCCGAAACAATTTACAAAAGTTTGTTTATACAAACGCGTGGTTTATTTCGAAAGGAAATGCGAAACCACCTGAGAACCAAACGCAAGTTCAGGCATTCTAAAAACCATAAAGTGGCCTCCAGGGGAGCGATTGTTGGCGGTGTTTCGATCAGTGAACGACCGGCCTTAATCGAAGATCGGGCCGTTCCTGGGCATTGGGAAGGCGATCTCATCTGCGGTTCAAAGAACAGTTACATTGCGACGGTTGTGGAACGCCAATCGAGGTTTACAGTCTTGGTGAAAGTCGATGGAAAAGACACGGAGACCGTTGTGACCGCGTTATCGAAGCAAATGAAAAAACTACCGAACCTTTTGAGGCAAAGTCTAACTTGGGATCGGGGCACAGAATTAGCCGCACACCGAAAGTTCTCAATGGCAACGAACATGGACGTATATTTTTGTGATCCAAGCAGCCCTTGGCAGCGAGGAACAAACGAGAATACGAATGGATTGCTGCGGCAATATTTTCCCAAGGGACATTGCTTGTCAGGATATTCACAGCGCGACCTCAATAGAGTTGCTGAAAAACTTAACAGTCGCCCAAGAAAAACATTGGACTTCGAAACGCCAGCTCATAGACTCGACACGGTGTTGCTGTGACCAATTGAATCCATCACCACTCTTTTTCGGGGGCATTACCATCCCTGCACTGCTTACCTATCGCTTACCCGAAAAAACCAACGCCTCAGCCGATACCAGCTAAGGCGTTGTTTGAATTGGTGGGCGCAGTAGGGCTCGAACCTACGACCCGCTGATTAAGAGTCAGCTGCTCTACCAACTGAGCTATGCGCCCCAAATGTTTTTCATCGCGCTTCAGCGATTGAGGGAGAGGGCTTTGCATCCGTTCCAAGGGGCGTCACGACGGCGCGTGGGTTTTTGGTGCGGATGGGTCCGGTCCCGTTTGGGTGGGCATCATATAAAACGCCGCTCCTTGAGGCGCAACCCCTTTTTCTTGCCGGGGGGGGATTAACTTTCGGCGATCCGGCGCAGGTGCTCCAGGCAAGCGCTGCGATCGGGAACGAAGTCGGCGTCTTGCCACCAGGCTTCCGTATTCTTCAGAAAGTTTCCCATTTGGGGGCCCGGCGGGATTCCCAGGTCGAGAAGATCGCGGCCCTTGAGTGGGAATTCGGGTCGCCGCCACGTCGCCGTTTCCTCGACAATCGCGATCCAGGCGTCGGTGCGCGGGCGGGGAAGGTGGGCGTTTAGCGTCAATTCATCGGCCCAGGCGAGCAGGGCGAGATCGCGGACGTTGGTATTGCCGAAGCGATAGAGCATTCGGTGGCGGGCCGCGACTGGAAGGTCCGGGCTGATGGCTTCCGGTGGGGCCAACATCAGGCGCAAGTGGGCGCGTTCCTTATTTGAAAATTTCAGGCGGTCGGCGATGGGATCGCCATCGGTGGGCGTGCCGCCTTTGCCGATCAACGCCGCCAATCGGCGTACGGGCGAGGGTTCCAGCCCTTCGACCCTGACCGCCCGGGTGCTGAGCCATTCGGTCATCCTAAGGCGGGCGATATTGCGGGCCTCGGGCAGGATATAGTCGAGCACCGTTTCCTCGCGCATCACGATCAGGGTGTCGGCCGGATTGGGGCCTGTCAGAATACGAAACAGCTCGCCGCGCACCCGCTCGCCGGAAAGCTCGGGAAGGCGGCACGCCAGATTCCGGCAGGCGTTGCGCGCCTCGATATCGAGCGGCGGGCGTCCGTAAGCGGCCTGGAAACGGAAAAAACGCAGAAGGCGCAAGACGTCCTCGGTGATGCGTTGGCGGGCGTCGCCGACGAAGCGAATCCGGCCTAGCCCAAGGTCTTCGAGGCCGCCGTAAGGGTCGAAAATATCGCCGTCCTGGGTACAAGACATGGCGTTGATGGTGAAATCTCGCCGGGCGGCGTCCTGGGTCCAGTCGTCGGTATAGGCAACCTGGGCGCGCCTGCCGTCGGTGGCGACGTCGATACGCAGCGTGGTGACCTCGAAGTGCGTAGAGCCGATCACGGCGGTGATCGTACCGTGGTCGATCCCGGTGGGGATCGCCTTGATGTCGGCGGCCTCCAATAAGGCGATCACGGTTTCCGGCGGGGCGGGGGTCGCGATGTCGATGTCGTTGACGGGACGCTTTAAAATGCTGTCGCGTACGCAACCGCCGACGAAGCGGGCCTCGTCCCCCCGCGCGGTTAGGGCCGCCATCACGGACTGAGTTTCGGGCCAAAGCATCCACGGTTGGCGAGGAATTTGTCCTGTCGGATCCACGTTGGGGCGTCCTTTTGCGACATTGGGGCATGCGTATGGGGCGCCGTGGGCGCGCTCCGTCTAAAAATACGCTTCTAATCGTGTGTACGGCAAGAAAGCGTTAACCGAGTGGGGCGGGACGGCGGCATTCGTGGCGGGGAACCCTGGTCTAGTGGATCGGGCCGACGTTTTGCTCCCGCGAACCATCGGGCCGACCACTATCTATCTTTTTGTTGCAGTTTGATTTCTTCATGCATTTGTGTCCAATTGCATCGGACTCAAATGTTAAACTCAAACCACTAGGTCCTGAGCCTAGGCGAGACGTCGATACAAATTTATCAGTATGCTCGCCGTCGCGCCCCAAATGTAATAAGGGCCATAAGGTATGGCGTGATAGTGGCGCGCCACGCCCTTGATGACGGCATCGTGGCGTTTGTGATTGGTCGGATCCATCAAGAATGAGAGAGGCGCTTCGAAAATCTCGGCGACCTCGAAAGGGTCGGGGACCGGGGTCAGTGGGGCCTTTACCAGGGCGACGATGGGGCTTATGGAGAATCCGGTGCCGGTGACGTAGGTATCGAGCCGTCCGATGATATCGACGTCGTGTGGGTCGAGCCCGGTTTCCTCCCAGGCTTCACGCAGCGCCCCCTCGGCGGGGCTTTCGCCGTCCTCCAGACGTCCGCCGGGGAAGCTGATTTGGCCGGGGTGATGGGCGAGATGATCGGTGCGACGGGTCAGCAAAATGGTGCTTTCCCTGGGGTTCTGGACGATAGCGATGAGAACGGCGGCGTCGCGCAGAACGTCGCCGCGCGGCAGGGTGGGGTCAACGTCGCGATCCCCCGCGAGGCCATGGTTCTGTCCACGAGAAGGTGTTTTCAGATGGCGAACAAGCCACTCTTTTTTGATTCTGACACGCGTCACTCACGCTCCTGTCACTCATGCTCGTTAAGTGAGCCGAGTTCGAAAAACAGGCCGGCGCTCCATACCCCAAACAAGGTTTTTTCCCCGACCCGGCGTTCTTCGCCTCGTTCGACCAATTCATAATAAACCGCACGGCTCAAGCGGGCGTCAAGCCCATCGCGCACGGTGACGACGGGTGACGGCTCGTGGGTTGTGGGATTGATCGAAATGCGCAGCGGGTGGGCGGCGTCGATGGTGATAATTTCGTCAATGTTGGTGCGTAGGCTGATCACTTGATTTTCCCCGCTACCCACGAAGAACAGCTCAACCCCGATGAACGGCGTATCCTCAACCTCGATGCGGCCCATTTCATCGGGGGTGACCAGCCAAAAATCACCTTCCTCATCGCGCAGCAAAACGGATGCGAACAGGCAGACCATCTCCTTACGCAAGACGGGAGTTCCATTATAAAACCACCCACCTTCGCGGTCGATCCGAATGTCGAGATCGCCGCAAAAAAATCTGGAATTCATGGGCGCATGCTCCCCACCCTTATCGTTCTCTGTTCCGGTGGGGAAGGGTATGACGCCATGTATATTTGAAAAACCTTTAGCCATAATTCCCCATTGTAGCGCATGTCATCACCTTAGATATAGGTATCCGCATGCCGGGTTGCGAAATACTTTTACAGTTTTCTCGTGGGGGGAAGGGTGTCCGGGAGGGACGTTGGGGTTACGTCTTATGGGGCGTTGTTTCCAGGGATACCCCAATAGGGGCGTCGTCCGACGGTTTCTTTTGCGAAGGCGATAAAGGCGCGGACCTTAGCCGACAAGTGGCGTCCCGGCGGGTAAACCGCGTGCACCGCGCTCGAAGGGATGGGGAAGTCGCCCAGTGCGCTGACCAGCCGTCCGGATTGAATGCTTTGTCCGACGATGAAGTCGGGTTCGAGGATGACCCCCAAGCCGTCGCATGCCGCGGCGCGCAGGGCTTCGCCGTTATTGGTGCGAAAATTTCCCGATACCTTGACAATTATCGGGCCTTCGGACGTTTCGAAACGCCATTCCGGCGGCGTATAGGCATAAAGCAGGCAGTTATGCGCCCTCAGGTCTTCCGGGCGGTGGACGGCGGGGGCGTCGCGCCAATATTCGGGCGATGCGCAAACAAGCATGCGCACCGGAGCCAGTTTTTGCGCGATCAGACTGGAATCGGACAACGTCGCGATACGGATCGCTAAATCATACCCTTCATCGATGACGTCAACGATGCGGTCGCTGAGGTCGAGATCAACCCTCAGACGAGGGTGTTTGGCGATCAATGCGCCGATATGCGGAGCCAAGTGCTTGGTCCCGAAGGTCATCGGCGCGCTGATGCGCAAGGTGCCTCGGGGTTCGGCGTTGAGGCTTCCGGCCTGGGCGTCGGCCTCTTCGACGTCGGAAAGGATACGCACCGTGCGTTCCAGATAGGCGCTGCCGACTTCCGTCAGGTTTAACCGGCGCGTGGTGCGGTTGATCAGTCGCACACCTAAGTGATCTTCCAGGGTCGAGACCATTTTGCTGGCCGCCGCCTTTGATATGCCCAGTTCGTTCGCCGCCGCGGTGAAGCTTTCGCTTTCGGCGACGTGGGCGAAGACCGTCATGGCGGCGAGCTTGTCCATAGGGTTCACAATATTGTTTCTTAATGGGAAACAATATTGTGAATTTTGCTATGATTGTCAATTTTTTATTAAATGAATAGGGTTTCTTTCAGCCGGAATTTTTGTTGCCCCCGTGAACGAGATCACAGCTGCGGGCGTCCATCTATCAGGAAGGAGTCACTCATGAGTAAGGTTTTGGTGCTTTATTACAGTTCTTACGGCCATGTCGAAACGATGGCCGAGGCGGTGGCCGACGGTGTGCGGTCGATCGACGGCGCACAGGCGACGTTGATGCGCGTTCCCGAGGTGATGTCGTCCGAAGCCGCCCAGGGTGCGGGGTTTAAGGTCGATCAAAAGGCTCCGTTGGCGACGCCCGAGGCGCTCGCCGATTTCGACGCGATTATTTTCGGCACACCGACCCGTTTCGGCAACATGGCGGCGCAGATGCGTAATTTCCTCGATCAGACGGGTGGGTTGTGGATGAAAGGCGCTTTGGCGAGCAAGATCGGCAGCGTGTTCGTGTCCACGGCGACACAGCACGGCGGTCATGAGACCACGATCACCTCGTTTCACACCACCCTTTTCCATCACGGCATGATCGTGGTCGGGGTGCCTTGTACGTGTCAGGAATTGATGGTCATGGATGAAATTAGCGGTGGGACGCCCTATGGCGCGGGAACCATGGCGGCGCCCGACGGTTCACGCACGCCCAGCGCGAACGAATTGGCCATCGCCCGTTTTCAGGGCGCACATGTGGCGGAGATCGCTCAAAAATTGTTCGCCTAGGCCGCCGCCTTTCCCGCATGAACGCACACGCGGAAAAACCGATGGAGAAAAGGAAAGACGATGATTGATGTTCGCTCATTTGAAAGTTTGGGTCATGCCGACCATGGTTGGTTGAACGCCCGCCATCATTTCAGTTTCGCCGATTATTTCGATCCGGAACGTACCCGTTTCGGCGCGCTTCGGGTGTGGAACGACGATTTGATCGCGGCGCAGACCGGTTTCGACATGCATCCGCATCGGGACATGGAAATCATCACTTACCTGCGTCAGGGGGCGGTCAGCCACCAAGACAGCCTAGGCAACCGGGGGCGCACCCGCCAGGGTGAGGTTCAGGTGATGAGCGCAGGCACCGGAATAGTGCACGCGGAACATAACCGCGAGGACGGGCCGTTGCGCCTGTTTCAAATCTGGATCGAACCCGATCGCGCGGGTCACCAACCGAGATGGGAAACCCGCAGCTTCGATACCCCCGCCCGCGAGGGGCGATTCGAAGTGTTGGTCAGTGGGCGAGGGGGCGAGGCGCATGACGGCGCATTGTTCATCCATCAGGACGCCGCATTGTCGGCCACGGTGCTGAACAAGGGGGAACAGGCCGTCTATCCTCTCGAAAAGGGGCGCAAGGCCTATGTCGTTCCCGCTCGGGGTGTGATCGAGGTCAATGGCGTGGCGCTCTCCGAACGTTCGGGAGCGGCGATTGACGAAGAAGACGGGATCGTCGTCAAGGCCCGCGAGGACAGTGAAGTGGTCTTGGTGGACGTGCCGTAACGCACCGTGCGCCGCCGCCGGTTTTTCGTGTGGAAAAGATCGCACCGTCACGATGAATTTGCTACGATGACGCGTCGCTCGCGGAAAAGCGGCGTGTCATCGCATGCCGATATGGACCCGGATGAGGTCCGAAGGTCGGCGCTCGAAAGGGATTTTCATGCAGGTGCGTATAAAATGGGCCGGGGACAAGATGTTCATCGGCGAGGCGGGCAGTGGTCATGCGGTGATCATGGACGGCGCGCCGGAGCATGGCGGACGCAATATGGGCGTGCGACCGATGGAAATGTTGTTGTTGGGACTGGGGGGGTGCACGTCGTTCGATGTGACCATGATCCTCGAGAAGGCGCGCCAGAAGGTGCATGACTGCATCGCCGAAATTACCGCCGAGCGGGCGGAAACCGACCCTAAAGTGTTTACCCGGATTCATGTCCATTTTAAAATTAGCGGCAAAAATCTGGACCCCAAACACGTCGCCCGCGCGATTGACCTCTCGGCGGAGAAGTATTGCTCGGCCTCGATCATGCTGGCGAAATGCGCTGAGATTACCCATGACTTCGAAGTGATCGAGGATCGTGATGATTAAAAAAGGCGCCGTGTTGGTTTTTGTCTTGTTCCTCGCCGGATGCGCCTATCGGGGGGGGATCGATCAGCCCGTGGTGCGCAAACTGTCGTGGTTTTCCTACCTTAACGGAGACGATATCCGCCGCCAGTGCACGGCGGGCGCGCCGGATCACTATCGTCTTGTTTACAACGGCATTTACCTTCAGCAGGTGCGTATGTACGAGATTGGCGGCGCGCCCGGCGCGGCCATGGAAACCGGCGCGCGCGGCGCGACCATGGAAACACGCGTTCTCGGCCCCGCCGATGTCAGTGATTTTACCGTCGGGACGCCGGGCGATCTTTTCGCGCCGTGGCGCGGCGCGGAGGCGCACCGTACGCTCAGCCCGACGCAGATGCAAACCTTGCGCGACGATCTTGGCCGCGACGGCGCGTTCGCCGGCGCGCCCGAAGGGCTGGAACTAAATTCCGCCGATTTTTACTGGACCGTGGTGGCCTGTGTCGGGGGAAAAACCCATTTTGCCGCTTATCGCTGGCCGTCCGCGGCGTTTAAGGGGCTGACCTTTCCCCAGGACGTTTTCGCCTGGGATAATAGCAAGATCGCCGTCAATCTCCCCCACAGCGTGTCCACGGCGGCCCTGTACCGCGATTATAAACGGAAATATCACAAGGCCCTGTCCTTCAATATCCGTGTCGGGAAAACGGGTTTGAGCGATTATCTCGCCTTCTAGAAAGTTTCCGAATTTAGGAGGCGTGCCGAAAAACTGCGATGGCGGTGAACCGGCGTTAGCGCAAATAATGCTTAGCGCGAATAATGCGCTGGCATTTGATGCGGTCTTTTTTATATCATTGAATAATAAACTTTTTATGTTCCGAATGATTGGACGGGAGGGGTTTTATGCCCTACATCATGCGCAATGCCGAAGGGCGCATTATTGCGGTGTTGAGCGAAGAGGTCGAGGGTTCCGAATTCGTGGCGGCCAACGATCACGAGCTGACGTCCTTTCTTCAGAACGATAGCCCCGAAGCCCGCGCCCAGCAGGAATTGCTCGAATCGGATTTGGGCATTATTCGTATTTTGGAAGATTTGATCGACATCCTGATCGAACGGGGTGCGATCATGTTTTCCGATTTTCCCGAACCGGCGCAACGCAAGCTGCTCGCCCGTCGCGGCCTGCGCAAGGAATTCGCCTATATGGACGACTTATTCGGCGGCGGCGAGGACGCCTTGCCGCAGACCGACGCCGACGAGGACGGATTGTTTTAAACCCGCCGCCGTGTCGCCGGCCTTGTCTTCGTTGCTGCTCTGATGTCTGCTGCTCTGATGTCTTCGCCGCCGGCCCGGAAAGAACGCGGGCGGCGGCCCGAGTCCGGGGTCGTCCGTTAACCGCCGCCGCGTCCGAGGGGGATGTTTTTATTGCGCCGCCGAAGTTCCCTCCGTCTCGGCTTTCCAGCGCAGCACCGGCTTGCGCGCGGCTGCGGTTTCGTCGAGCCGGCGTCGCGGGGTGAAGCGCGGAGCGTCCTTAAACGTCTGGATATCGCCGGATTTCGCCCGCGCGCACAGCGCCCGCAAGGTCGCGATGTATTGATCGAGGGTTTCCTTGCTCTCGCTTTCCGTCGGTTCCATCAGCAGGGCGCCGTGGACGACCAGCGGGAAGTACATGGTCATCGGATGGAAGCCTTCGTCGATCATCGCCTTGGCGAAATCCAAGGTGGTGACCCCGGTATCTTTAAGGAAATGATCGTCGAACAGGGCCTCGTGCATGCACGGTCCCGGGAACGAGGCGCTCATCACATCTTGCAGGCTGGCGAGCAGATAGTTGGCGCTTAACACCGCGTCGCCCGAGGCTCGGCGCAGGCCGTCCGCGCCGTGGCTGAGCATATACGCCAGCGAGCGGATGAACATTCCCATCTGGCCGTGGTAGCCCTTCAGGCGGCCGAACGGCTGGGCGTCGCCGCCTTCGTCGTGTTCGACGAGGCGGTACCCCGCCGCGTCATGAACCACATAGGGCAGCGGGGCGAAGGGGGCCAGGGCCGCCGACAACACCACCGGGCCCGCACCGGGGCCGCCGCCGCCGTGCGGGGTGGAAAACGTCTTGTGCAGGTTGATGTGCATGCAGTCGATGCCCAGATCGCCGGGGCGCACGCGGCCCATGATGGCGTTCAGATTGGCGCCGTCGCAGTAGAAGTAGCCGCCGGCGTCGTGGATCGCCTCGGCGATGGCGATCATGTCGTTTTCGAACAGGCCGCAGGTATTGGGGTTGGTCAGCATGATCGCGGCGACGTCGTCGCCCAGTTTCGCCTTGAAGGCGTCAAGATCGACCCGGCCGCGTGCGTTGGCGGGGATCGAATCGACACTGAACCCGCATGCCGCGGCGGTCGCCGGGTTGGTGCCGTGGGCCGATTCGGGAACCAGGACGCGACCGCGCTTCTCGCCGCGGACGTCGATGGCGGCCTTGATCGCCATCATTCCGCATAATTCGCCGTGCGCCCCCGCGGCGGGCGACATGGCGACGGCGGGCATCGCGGTGATCGTTTTTAACCAATGCGCCAGGGTGTCGATCAGCTCCAGCGCGCCTTGCGCGGTGCTGTCCGGCTGCATCGGGTGCAGATCGCCCAATCCCTTGGCGCGGGCAAGCTTTTCGTTGAGCCTGGGGTTGTGCTTCATGGTGCACGAGCCGAGCGGGTACATCCCCGAATCGATGCCGTAGTTTTTCTGGCTGAGCCGGGTGAAATGGCGCACGACCTGAGGCTCGCTGAGACCGGGCAGACCGACCGGGGCGCGGCGCTTCAACCCGCCCAAGCGGTCTTGGACGGCGGGGGCGGGATCGAGATCGACCCCGCAACGGCCCTGGGCGTCCAATTCGAAAATCAGCGGTTCTTCCAGATGAAGGGCGCGATTGCCGGTGAAAGTCTCGCCCGCGGGGGAAATGGAGCCGGCCATGGGCTGGCCCTTGCGTCCTTGCGATACGTCCATTTTACAGAACCTCTTTAAGTGCGGCGCACAGCCGCGCGATGTCGTCGTCGCCGACCGTTTCGCTGGCGGCGAGAAGAAGATGGTTGGCGAATTGCGCGCGCCCGGGCATCAGGCGCGACAGCGGAACCCCGCCCAGGATGCCCCTGGCGGCGAGGTCCTCGACCACCAACGCCGCGGGGCGCGTCAGTTCGACGGTAAACTCGTTGAAGAAGGTGTCGTTGACCACGCGCACGCCGTTGATGGCGGCCACCTTATCGGCCAGCATGACCGCCTTGGCATGGTTGATCTCGGCAAGGCGGCGCAGGCCGTCCTCGCCCAGCAACGACATGTGGACGGTGAACGCCAGGGCGCACAGTCCGGCGTTGGTGCAGATGTTGCTGGTCGCCTTCTCGCGGCGGATATGCTGTTCGCGCGTGGACAGGGTAAGCACCCAACCCCGCTTACCCTCACTGTCCCGGGTTTGTCCGCAGACCCGGCCCGGCATCTGACGCACGTATTTGTCGCGGGTGGCGAACAGGCCGACATAGGGGCCGCCGAACGACAGCGCATTGCCGATCGACTGGCCCTCGCCGACGACGATATCCGCGCCCATTTCCCCCGGTGGGGCGATCAGGCCGAGGGAAACCGCCTCGGTAAAGACCGCGATCAAAAGCGCGCCCTTTTCGTGACAAGCCTCGGCCAGGGCGGTGAGGTCATGCAGGCGTCCGAAGACGTCGGGGGTCTGCACCACGACGCAGGCGGTATTGTCGTCGATTAGGCCGGCGATATCCTCGTCGCCCTCAAGACGGGGGGCGGGGCCGGTCATCTCGTGGCCCAGGAAGCGGGCGTGGGTGTCCGCGACCGCGCGGTAATGGGGATGCAGTCCGCCGGAAAGCACGGCGCGCCCGCGTCGGGTGATACGCGCCGCCATCATCACCGCCTCGGCGCAGGCGCTGGCGCCGTCATACATCGAGGCGTTGGCGACATCCATCCCCGTCAGCAGGGCGACCTGGGTCTGAAATTCGAACAATGCCTGTAAGGTGCCCTGTGAGACTTCGGGCTGGTAGGGGGTGTAGGCGGTGAGAAACTCGCCGCGCTGGATCATATAATCGACGGTGGCGGGGATGTGGTGGCGGTAAGCCCCCGCCCCCAGGAAACACGGCGCGTCGCTGGGGCTGATATTCTTCGCCCCCAGCGCGGCGATCGTCCGTTCGACATCCTGTTCCCCCTTGTGCAGGGGCAGGTCCACGGGGTCGGTGAGTAGGGCGCCGGCGGGGACGTCGCAATACAAATCGCGCGTCGCGCCGACGCCGATTTTGTCCAGCATGGCGCTGCGATCGGCGTCGGTCAGGGGCAGGTAACGCATGGTGTCTTTCCTTATTCGAGGCCCGCGGTGTAGGCCCGATAGGCGTCTTCATCCATCAAGCCGTCCAGTTCGCCGGCGTCGGCGATCGACATCTTGAAGAACCAGCCGTCGCCATTGGCGTCGGGGCTGACCGCGGTCGGGTCGTCGGCGACGGCGGCGTTGCCTTCAAGCACGGCGCCGGAAAGGGGGGCATAGATCTCGCTGGCGGCCTTGACCGATTCGACGACGGCGGCTTCGTCCCCCTGTTTCAGTTCGCGCCCGGCCTCGGGCACCTCGACGAAGACCAGATCGCCAAGCTGCTCCAGGGCGTATTGGCTGACCCCGACGTAGGCGCTGTCGCCTTCGACGCGGACCCATTCGTGTTCCTTGGTGTATTTGACGGTGCTCATTGGTGGGCGTTCCTTTAACGGTCTTGGTGATGGGGGTGAAAAAAGCGGTCTTATTTGATTTTGTAGTTATGGGCGACAAACGGCATTTTGACGACCTTGGCGGGCAGCGCTTTGCCGCGCACGATCAGTTGCACCGGCGTGTCCGGGGCGGCGTGGGCGCTGGCGACATAGCCCATCGCGATGGGGCCGCCGACGCTGGGGCCGAAACCGCCGCTGGTGATTTCGCCGATCCGCGCGCCGTCGATATCCTGAATTTCGGTGTGTTCGCGCGCCGGGGCGCGCCCTTCGGGCAGGATGCCGACGCGCTTGCGCCGGACGCCGTTTTTGATCTGATCGAGGATGATATCCGCGCCGGGGAAACCGCCTTCTTCGCGGCGGCGCTTGTTGATCACCCAATTCAGGCCGGCTTCGCTGGGGGTCGTGTCCTGGTCGATGTCGTGGCCGTAGAGGCACAATCCGGCTTCTAGGCGCAGCGAATCGCGCGCGCCCAATCCCGCCGGGGCGACTTCGGGTTCGTCCAGCAAGATGCGCGCCAATTCCAGGGCGCGATCGGCGGGAACCGATATCTCATAGCCGTCCTCGCCGGTATAACCCGAACGGGTGACGAAACAGGGGATGGCGGCGATCGTCAATTCGGCGAAGCTCATGAACAGCATATGGCGCGCAGGCGGACAGAGGCGGGCGAGCACCGTTTCGGCCTCGGGTCCTTGCAGCGCCAATAGGGCGCGGTCGTCGATAATCTCCAACGTCGCCGCGCCCTCGGTGTGGTGGGCGATGTGGGCGAAATCCTGCTCCTTGCAGGCGGCGTTGACCACCAGATAAAGATCGCCGCCCAACTGGGTCGCCATCAGATCGTCGAGGATGCCCCCCTTGTCGTTGGTCAAGATGCTGTAGCGGGTTTTGCCCGCGGCCATGCCTTGATAATCGCCGGGGACGATTTTTTCGAACGCCTTGGCGGCATTTTCGCCGCGCAGAAAAGCCTGGCCCATGTGCGAGACGTCGAACAGCGCGGCATGCGCGCGGGTGTGCAGATGTTCCTTGAGAATGCCCGCCGGGTACTGCACCGGCATGTCGTAACCGGCGAAGGGCACCATCTTGGCGCCTAATTCACGGTGCAGGGCGTCCAACGGAGTGGTTTTCAGGGGGGGAGTCTGGGGGGTGTCGCTCACGGAATTCTCCAACAGATCGGCGGCGTTCTGGCCCGCGGGCGCGGTTCGTGAGCCGGTGAATGCCCCCTCTGTCTTGGAACCTGAAAGATTCCCGGCGCCCCACGAACCTTCGCGAGAAGCAGGTTACATCTTCGGTGAGGCGCTCCGTTTTTTCCCTTTTACGGGATGTTGCGGGCGCCTGCTTTCCAGAGCCTCTAGCCGTCCACGGTCCTTTTGCCTGAGAGTTTCCGGGGTGGTTGCTCCTTCGGCGCCGACGCTTCGCATTAAGAAAACGCGAAAGGGGCGGTCTCTCCCGTGGCGGTACGTAGTTGAGGTACCTTATTTTCGTCCTTGTGTCGGAGCACGCCCCGACGGGGGTATTCTAGAGATTGCCTTTACCACGTCAATCGCCATGCGCGCGATATGCGCGGTTTTTTTGATAACCGTGGGGGGGGAGTTCGATTTCGGTGGGCGTTATTGGCCTTGGGCCCGGATTTTAAGGTTGTGTTGATATTCGTCCCGGCTCAAGACGAAGCCGACATAGACGGTGAAGTCGCTCGGTTTTTGTCCCTTTTCAACGGGAATTGTCAGGGTTATGGGGACATCGTCCGACCACAGCACCCGCGTCAGGTTCTGGGGAAAGGTGATGTGCAACGGAAAGGTTCGGCGCATCCACAACGGGTGTTGCTTGCTCGACAAGGCGACGAAGTAGGCGAGCGCGGCAGTCCCTTCGGTATTGGCGGGACCGCGGGAGAGGGAAAGGACGGGGCTGACTTGCACGGTCATCGTCCCCGCGCCGTTTTTGTCGAAGGCGTTTTCGCACAGCGAATTCAGGCGCAGGATATCGCCCGAATAGCGGATGTCGGTAATGTCATGTCCGCCATCCGGCGTGAAGTGGGTGATTGCGCCGGCGTTTTGTAAAATGGCGATACGCGGGCACGCGGGGGGAATTTTTTCGGCGAACGGATTGGGCAAAGAGGAACATGCCCCCAGAAACGCCAGGGCGGCGATGGCGAAAACCGTGCGTGGGGGAAATTTCATGAGCTTTCCTGCGTGAGGCTTCCTTGCGTGGAAAGGGGAGGGGCGTTATTCGAAAACGGAGCCCGATACGTTGAGGAAATTACAGTTTCGAGTGGGTTCCGTCACAATAAGGCGGCGTCTTGGTGGCCTTGCACCCGCACAGGTGAGCCGTCCCGGTTTTCTCGGCGGTGAAAACCATCGGCTTGAAATCGCTTCCCTTGTGGGCGCCGTCGCACATCGGCTGTTTGGCGCTGTGTCCGCAGGCGCACCAGTAGTAGGTCTTGCCTTCCTCAAGCTCGGTGGCGTAGGGGGCCTTTTGCGCAATGTGTGGGGTGGTCATAAAGGAATCCTTCTTCACGGTCGGGAAATGAAAAGCCTATCGGCAATTGCGCAATGTAGAGGAGCGCACGATCGCTTACAAGCGTTCAAGCGCCCGGGGGGGCGTCATGGTTCGGCGTTCATCGCGATGCTTTCTATCTCGCTGAGTGCGGCGGCGCTTTTCGCCAGCGCCCGCGCCCGGCCCCAGGACGGCTCAATGCGTTTCGCCTCGTCCAGGGCGCGGGCGAAGGCGCGCCGTGCGCCGGGAATGTCGTTTTCCTGGGCGCGCCGGGTGGCGATATCGGCAAACATCCAGCTCCGGGCGAGCGCGCTTTTGATGCTTGCGCTGGCGGCTTCGGCGCGGGAGGAAATACGCCGGTATGCGTCGTTGTCGCCGCCGGCGGCGCGAATGTCGGCGATAGACCACAGGGTTTGAGCGCGCAGCCGGACGTCGCCGACCGAGCTTGCGGTGCGAAGCGCGCGGGTATTGAGGGTGGACGCTTCGCGGCGAGGGGAGGCGAGATCGGCGATTTCGGCCAGGGAAAGGGCGATATGCGCCAAGGCGTAGGACTTGGCGAAGGGCAGTTTAATTCCTTCGGCTTCCTTGAGCGCGGTGTCGATGGCGTCCTGCGCCGCGGCGAAAGCGCCGGCCTTGGCCTGACTAACGGCGATGGAGGCGTGGATGACCGCGCGGTAGCGCGCCCCGGCGATGGCTTTCGCGGTGTCGAGCGCGCCCGCGGTGTCGCCCGCCAGGACTTGCTGACGGGCGCTGGCCACCAACACCGGCGTTTGTTGTGCCCGGGGTTTGGCGTCACCGCCGATTTTCATGAGACGCAGGGCGATGTCGGGCTGGCCGCCCCTGGCGTAGGCGAGGGCCAGTTGATCGCGAGCATGCGCCCGTTCCCGGGGGGTGGGAAGGCCACGCGCCAGACTCTCGGCGCGCCGAAGGATATCCTCGGCGATGCGTGCGGTCGAGCCGTTGGCGCGCAGCGCAATGGCGCCTAAACGGGCGTAAAATTCAATGCGTTGACGCGAGTTTGGGAACGTCTCGATCAGGGTGCGGGCGCGCGCGATGGTGCGACCCATCGCCTGGGCGTGGGACTTGGCGTGCGTCCGGGCTTGGGATTGAACTTGGGATTGAGTTCGGGATTGAGTTCGGGACCGTGATTGGGCCTCGGCGATGGCGATAAGGGCTTCGATCTTTTTTTGTGGATCGGGAATGATCCGGGCGGCGTTCATGGCGGCGGCGTCCTGCCCCGCTTGAGCTTGTCCTATGGCGATATCGCGCAAGGCGCGCATGATCAAACGGGGATCGTGAATGCGTCGGGCGGCCTCCATGGCGTCATCGGCAATCCCGGCCTTGGCTTGGGAGACCAAAATCTCCCCTAGGGCCCAGTCGCGCATCTCGGGTTTATAGATCGCTTTGGCGCTTTGAAATGCCTCGCTAAGCAGGCAGCGCGGCGTGGGATGGGCGAAGCAGGCGTCGGGGTGGCGCGTGGGGTCCGCCGTCTCTCGGCTGATCCGGTCTCGATCCTCGATCAGATATCGGGTTTCGGGATGGTTACGCAAGGCGTCGCGCGCCTTGATGGTCGAGGCGCGCCGGTTTTTTTCAAGACGGCGCAGCAGGGTGTCTATTTTTTCGCTTTGCTCTATGCGTCGCGCCAGGGTGTCGGTGATTTGTCCGTCGATCGGCAATCCCGTTTTTTTCTGAAATTCGCGCACGGCACGCGATAAGGTTGGACTTTCACGTCCGTCGAGTGGGCCGAGATAGAGGCCCTGGGCGCGTAGGAAATGCTGAATTTTCAATATGGCTTGCTTGGAAAGCGTGGATCCGGGCAACAAAAGCGGCGCGCCGGTGGTTCGCGCGGCATCGTCCATTTGTTTGTTCGCGCTATCCACGCCGTAGGCCGCCCAAGCGTTGGAAAAATGAAGAACCCCGAGCAGGCCGAGGCCTAAAAACACGCCGAGGGCGCCGCGAAGGCCCCGGACATTTTTTTTTCGGCGAACCTCGGCGTAAACTCCGGGGTGTGTCTCCAAATAGCGCATCGTGTGCCCTTGTCGTGGCTTGCCGTCGTCTCGATGATACCCCGCCGTCGTCTCGATACCCCCTTGTCAGAACGATGGAGGGTATCTATGAAAACACAGATCCCCCTTTATCCCCATCCCCGGATTGACCGCATGGCTGTATATACCGAAGTTTCCGATACCGAATTGAACGCCTTCGCCGGGTGCTACGATTTTGGCGAAATCCTCGCCTGCAAGGGGATCGCCGAGGGAATCGAGAATTCGAACTTTCAACTTATTACGGAAACCGGCAACTACATTCTGACACTCTATGAAAAGCGCGTCGAGCCTGATGATTTGCCGTATTTTTTGAACTTGCTGGGGCATCTTTCGGCTAAGGGTATTCCCTGTCCGGTGCCGTTGAAACGGCGCGACGGAAAATCTTTGGGAACCTTGTGCGGTCGTCCGGCGGCGGTCGTGACGTTCTTGGCGGGAATGTGGCCGCGGCGAATCCTGGTGGAGCATTGCGCCGAAGTGGGGGCGGGCATGGCGCAACTACATCTGGCGGGGCAGGATTTTCCGATGCGCCGGGCGAACAGGTTGACGATCGACGCCTGGGAAGGGGTTTTGGCTTCGTGCCGGGGGCGCGGCGATGAAGTGCGCGCCGGGTTGACCGAGGAATTGGCGCGGGAGTTGGCGTATCTGCAGGCCCATTGGCCGAAAGAATTGCCCGGCGGTGTTATTCACGGGGATCTGTTTCCCGATAATGTTTTTTTTCGCCACGGACGCCTTTCGGGGATTATTGATTTCTATTTCGCCTGTAACGATTTTTTCGCCTACGACGTTGGGATATGCTTGAACGCCTGGTGCTTCGAGGCCGACAACAGCTTCAACATCACCAAGGCGCGGCGGATGTTGAGCGCCTACCGTCGTCACCGCGACTTTTCCGAACGGGAGTTGGCGGCGCTGCCTTTGATGGCGCGCGGTGCGGCGATGCGTTTTTTATTGACCCGCCTTTATGATTGGTTGAACACGCCGCAGGATGCTTTTGTCACGCCGAAAAACCCATTGGAATATTTGGCGAAACTGCGATTTCATCAAGAAGTGAGCCACCCGTCGGATTATGGCCTCGAATAAGCGCGGCGCGTGCGAAGGAATACAACCTCAAGAGATTGACTCAAGGGATTGAAAAAATATGAGCGAAGCGCCGGCAAAATCCGTCGAAATATACACCGATGGGGCATGCAGCGGGAACCCTGGCCCCGGCGGTTGGGGCGCCCTGCTGCTTTGGAATGGTAACGAAAAGGAACTGTTCGGTGGCGAGGACGCTACGACCAACAATAGAATGGAGCTGATGGCCGCGATCCGCGCGCTGGAGAGCCTGAAGCGCCCGGTCGGCGTGATCGTTCATACCGACAGCACCTATGTCCGCGACGGGATCACCAAATGGATCCATAACTGGAAGCGAAACGGATGGAAGACCGCCGCCAAGAAGCCGGTTAAAAACGCCGATTTGTGGCGGCGTTTGGATGCCGCGCTTTCGCGCCACGACGTGGCGTGGCGTTGGGTCAAGGGGCACGCCGGGCACCCCGAGAACGAGCGCGCCGACGCCCTCGCGCGCCGGGGCGTCGTGTTAAACCCCGACTAGGGTCAGGACCTCTTAAATCTGATGCGTCCAGGCGCCGCGTGTTGATTTTTTAGTTTTCCACGTTCGTGGAAAATATATCAGAGTCTTCACATATGAACGCATTTTCATGTACAATTGTTTTATAAAGGTCGGTTTGCGGGGGGATTTCGGCCCAATTGTTCTCGCGGATCGATTTGCTAGGCCGTCTTAAGTATTTTTCGCGAACGATTTGTCCGTGTGCGGTCTGGCTCCGCGTGCGCCCTGGGAAAAAGACTCGAAATATGGATGGCATGAAGGACATGTACGATGTGCCGATCGATGAACTGACGGACGGTGGCGCGCGCCCATTTGAGTTTCTTGACCACATAGGACAGGGAATCGCGGTCTTTGGCGCGGATAGAAAGCTGAAGGTCTTCAATCGTGCATTTTACCGGGCGTTGGATATTCTCCCCCCCGATATTAGTGTCGGCATGTATGTCGATGACCTCATCCGTCAAATGTCATTGCGTGGCGACTACGGTCCCGGCGATCCCGATGGGCATATCGGGCGCGGCCTGGAGTTGATAAAAAAATGCGACGCCGCTTTTTTGTTGCCCAAGGAGTACGATGGGGCGGACCTTGACGGCGTGATTAACGCGTTGAGTGACGGCGGGTTCGTCATTCATTACGAAAAGGCCGGCGACGGCCCCTTTGAAGACGATGCCTTGACTTTGTTCGATCTGGTGGGGCAAGAGTTTTACGCCTTCAATGCGCAAACGCTTCTTTTCAGTCACGTCAACAAAACCGCCCGGCGTAATCTGGGATACGCCCTGGATGAATTGCGCCGGATGACCCCGCTCGATCTGATGCCGACCTTCACCGACCTTCAGTTCCGCCAGATGTTGGGTCGCCTCTTGGAGGGTGAAAAGGACATCCACATTTTCGAAACGGTGCTGATGCGTGAGGACGAAACGTTGTATCCGGTGGAGGTGCATCTGCAACATCATACCTCTGGCGGGGGTGGGGGATTCATCGCCGCCATTCAGGATGTCACGGATCGCAAGGAGGCGGAGAAAACGATTTGGCAGCAAGCCAATTACGATTCTTTGACCGGGCTTCCCAACCGGGCTGTTTTTTTTGATCGCTTGGAGATGGCCCAACTGCAGGGCGACCGCGATCACCGGATGGTGGCGCTGCACTTCCTCGATCTCGATTTTTTCAAGGACGTTAACGATAGCGAGGGTCATGGCGCGGGCGACGCCCTCCTGGTGGGGGTGGCGAAAAAACTCAAATCGGTCATCCGCAAAACCGATACCGTCGCGCGCCTGGGAGGGGATGAATTCGCCGTGATTCAGCCCTCGATCCGCCATGTTGACGATGCCGAACTGCTGGCGAAAAAGATACTCAAGGGGTTGAGCGAGCCTTTTCAAATTGGTGCGAAAAACATCTTCATCGGGGGGAGTATCGGGATTACCGTCTACCCGCTCGACGATCAAAATCCCGAAGAACTTCTGCGCAACGCCGACATCGCTATGTATGAAGCCAAGTCCAGAGGGCGCAACACCTTCGCCTTCTATGACATCAATATGAGCGACATCATTCGTTCGCGTAACGAGATGGAGCAGGACCTACGTCGCGCCTTGGAAAACAAGGAATTTTATCTGCTTTATCAGCCCAAGGTGCTGAGCAAGGATGGTGAAATTGTCGGCATGGAAGCCCTCATACGTTGGAATCATCCGGAACGGGGCAATATCCCTCCGTCGGACTTTATCCCCCTGGCGGAAAAAAGTGGCCTGATCGTTCCCATCGGCGAATGGGTCCTGCGCACCGCGGCCAGCCAAAATAAGGCGTGGCAGGATATGGGTCTGAAGCCGTTGGGTGTCGCCGTGAATCTATCGGCGGTTCAATTTCGCGACGATTATTTGGTCGGCATGGTCGCCGATATTCTCGACGAGGTGGGATTGGATCCCCAATATCTCGAATTGGAAATTACCGAAAGCACGGCCATGGATGACGCGAGCAAGACGGCGGATATCCTGGATCACCTCACGCAGCTTGGCGTGAAGATATCCCTGGACGACTTTGGCACGGGTTACTCTTCGTTGGCGTACCTGAAGCGGTTTCCTTTGGACCGGATTAAAATCGACATGTCTTTCGTGCGCGACATCATCAGCGACGGCAACGACGCTGCGATCGTTAACGCGGTCATTAACCTCGGTCGCGCCCTAGACATGATGGTCACCGCCGAGGGGGTCGAGACCCAGGCTCAGCTCGCCCATCTCAGCGCCAACGGCTGCGACGAGGTGCAGGGTTTTTACTTTAGTCGTCCGGTTTCCGCCGAACAATTTCCAGCGCTTTTATTGCGCGGAAAAATCTAAGATACAATCCCGGTCCGCGCCTCCCGTGACTTCATTCCAAATTTCCCGTCTTCAAAGAGACGACAAAATGGCCTCGGCGCTTGTGAATTCGAACGTTCCGGCGGGGTCGATTTCGACGCGTTCAATGACGCCGTCGTTGACCACCAGGGCGAAGCGCTGGCAGCGTAGCCCCAGGCCCTTGCCGGTCAAGTCCAATTCCATGCCCATGGCCTTGGTCAGTTCACCATCGCCATCCGCGATCATGCGCACGGTATCGCCGACGCTCTGGTCCTTGCCCCAGGCGCCCATCACGAAGGCGTCATTGACCGCCATGCAAATCAGGGAATCGATCCCTTTTTCGCGCAGGCGCTCGGCATGTTGGACAAAACCGGGCAGGTGATGCGCCGAGCAGGTCGGCGTGAACGCACCCGGTATGCCGAACATGACGACGCGTTTTCCCTTGAACAGTTCGTCCGTGCTCACGCCCTGGGGGCCATCGGGGGTCATCTCGTAGACGGTTGCCGTGGGAATGGCGCTTCCGGGGGTTATGGTCATGGCGTGCTCCCTCTTTAAAATGAAATAAGTCGAAACCTCGTAGACAAAGATAGTCGGACATTGGCGCGGAACAAGCCGGGGGGCGTCTGCGCGGCTATTTATTTTCCCCTCAGCGTTTATGCAGGGCGGCCGCGTTCAATGCGTTCAGAACGGCGTCCGTGGTCAGCAATTCCGGGAGCACTACCCCCTTGGGCGCGCCGGGTCCGTAAACGATATTGAAGGGGATGCCGTAACGGTCGTAGCGCGACAGAAACCGGGCGATGGCGTCGTTGGGTTGCGTCCAATCGGCCTCCATGGCGATGACGTCGGCGGCCTCCAAGCGTTTCATGATGTCGTCCTTGGAGAGCACCAGCGCCTTGTTGGCCTGACAGGTAATGCACCAGTCGGCGGTTACGTCAACAAAGACCGTCTTGCCTTGGGCGACCAGTCGGGAGATGGCGGCCTCGTCGAAGGGCTTCCATAGGGCGTTCAGAGCCGGCGTGGATTGAGACTGGGGTGTCGCGGGGCGTAAAAACGCCATCGTGGGGACAAGGAAAGCGACGATGAACAGGGACAATAATGCGGCCCAGCCGGCGGGCGCGAAGCGTTCGGGTAGCCGTTTGTGCAGCCAAAGCACGCCGATCGATGTCGCCATCAACGCGCCGATGAGGATTGCCGCCGTGTCGCCGACTTGCGCCTTAAGGACGCTCAACAGCCATATCGCGGTTGCCGCCAGGACAAATCCGAGGATGCGGCGCAGGACCTCCATCCAGCGTCCCGGTTTGGGTAGTCGCGTGGCCAGCCGGGGAAAGGCCGCGACCAGAAGATAGGGTAGGGCGAGGCCGATACCGAGCACCGCGAAAATGGCGAAAATCTCGGTTGTTCCGCGTGCTAGGGCGAATCCCACGGCGGTGCCCAAGAAAGGCGCGGAACAGGGGGTCGCCAACAAGGTGGCGAAGGCGCCGCTGAAGAAATGGCCAGCCAGGCCCTGATGGTCGCGCCCGCCGGTCCCGATGGCGGAAAACGCATAAGGCAGGCGAAACTCAAAAAATCCCCACAGGTTACCGGCGAAAAGGGTGATGATGACGGTCATTGCGATCAGGAACCAGGGCTGCTGAAATTGAATTCCCCAACCGATGACGGTTCCGGCGGCCTTCAGTCCGGCCAACGCGCCCGCCAGCACCAGAAAGGAAGCGACGATCCCCGCCGACGTGGCGATGAAACTGAGGCGCACGTCGCGTACGTCGCCGCCGCCGTGGCGGACGACACCGAGGAGTTTGATCGATAGGACGGGCAACACGCAGGGCATCAAATTCAAGATCAACCCGCCGAGCAAGGCGAGCCCGAGGATGGCCAACAGGGAAACGCCTCCGGTATGCGCGGGGCCCGTGGCAAGGGGCGCGCCCGCCTTCACCGTGGCGTCGCTCTGCGCGGAAAGTGGAGGGTCCACGACGGTCAATGTAATTTTACGTCCCGTGAAGGGGGCGCTTAGGTATTTGACCCCCTCGACGGGAACGTCCAGGATTGCGTCCACACCGTTGAGAGTCGTTTTCGGGGCGGAAAAAACCAACTCCGACGCCCCTTCGATGAAAACGTCGGGCGAAACGAAGGGCGTGCGCGCCGTGGCGGTAATGCGCAGGATCCCCTTGTCGGGATCGTTTGGGTCGGGGCGAAAAATCGCGGATTTTACCGCGATTGGCGCGGCGGCGCCGGTGAGCGGAACTTGCGAGACGTATTGTTGAATAAGGTGCGCTTCGGCCGACGGCGCGCCGGGGCCGCTGGGTACGTTCAAGGTGATGTTGGCGGTATAGGGGACGCACAGTTCCGCGCAGGCCAAATAATCCACTTTGGCGTGCAGGACGAGCGGCTTGGTGGGGTCGGTGATGCGGGCGCGGATGGGCAGCACGACCTCGTTCTTGTAGCCCATGGTCTCGAAACCGAGGACGGAAAATCGCTTCGGGTGCGGCCATATGAAGTGCGCGCCGTCGAGGTTTTGCGATCCGGACCAATCGATCCGGGGCGGGTAGCCGGCGTCTCCCGGCGCGCGCCAGTAAATTTTCCAGCCTTCCTTCAGCTTGAAATGCAGACCTAGGGTAATCGCCGACTTGTCGCCGGTGGCGATGCGTTCGGATTCCAGACGTACAGTGGCGTATTGTTCGCTGGACCATGGCGATGCCAGCGAGGGTGCGCCTTGCGCATCGGCGTCGTTGACGGGGACGCCGATCGTCGTTACGACCGCCAACGCGGCGGCAACGATCAGGGAAAAGCGGCGTAGAGTGCGAGGAAATAAATTAAAGACAAACGTGGCCATGGCGTCGGCGTAACTCCCCTGAAGGGGAGGTGCGCGCTCCCCGATACGAAAAAAAGTGTCACGGGTGACGATAGGGGAAGAACATGGCGAAATCATGCCTAAAGCTGTTGGAATCGCCCCGTTCACGATGTGTTGATGAAAAATAATGGGCGGAATGGCTTCGTTTTTTTGTTTTTCTTCCTATCTTTTGACTATCGGACGTATACTGCCGAACACGGTATGTGTCGATCGTATTGGCGCAAACGCGCCGAAACGGGGGTTTTTTTGTCAGTCGGTGGTGTGAAACGATGGCGCAAACACAGGAAAATGCGGAAAAACAATCTCCCTATCTGGCGGGAAAACTGTTGATCGCCATGCCGGGAATGGATGACCGGCGTTTTGAAAAAACGGTTATCTATCTGTGTGTTCACAATGCGGATGGGGCCATGGGATTGGTGTTGAACCGCACCCTCGACGAGGTTTCCTTCGATGGACTGCTCGAACAAATGAAGATTGAGGTGGCCCATCCTTCGGAAAATATCGCCGTCCATTTTGGCGGACCGGTCGAATCCGAACGGGGTTTCGTGCTCCACAGCCCCGACTACATGCGCGATTCGACGATGGTCGTGGACTCCGCCGTCGCCATGACGGCGACCCTGGATGTTTTGCGCGCCATCGCCGAGGGACACGGCCCAAAAAACAAGGTGTTCGCCGTTGGTTATACCGGGTGGGGTCCGGGTCAATTGGACCGGGAATTGCTCGACAACGGCTGGATGGCGGTCGATGCCGATACGACGTTGGTTTTTGGTGACGATCAAGACACCAAATGGGAACGGGCCTTCGCTAAGATCGGCGTCGATGTGCGAATGCTCAGCGAGTACGCCGGGCACGCCTAGCGCGCCGTCCGCCCGCGCCCCGATGCGTCCCGATGCGTCCCGGGGGCGTCACGTCAGGCGGGCGCAAATTTTCTCGAACGATTCGATTTTCGAGACCGGACCCAGGGCGGTCAAGGTCGGCAGGCTGGACGTTAGGCGCTCGGCGGCGCGCCCGACGGCCTTTTCATCGACGGCGTCGATCTTCGCGATCATTTCCGCGCTGTCCAGGACACGGCCATAGATCAGGGCGTGTCGGGCGCACTGTTCGCTGCGCGCGCTGGTGCTTTCCATGGCCATCAGGATGCCGGCCTTCAGTTGGGCGCGGGCGCGGGCGATTTCCTCCGCGCTGACGAAGGTGCGCGCTTTTTGGATTTCCGCACAAATCAGGGGCATCAATGTTTGGGCCTCCTCTTCGCCGGTTCCGGCATGGATGGCGAAGGCGCCGCCATCGTCATAGGCGGTCAAGAAAGAATAAATGGAATAGACCAGGGCCTGTTTTTCGCGTATTTCCTGAAAAAGACGAGACGACATGCCCCCGCCAAGGAGGGTGGAAAACACCGACGCGGCGTAATAATCGGGGTCGTCGAACGACACGCCTTCGAACCCGAGTATGATTTGAACCTGCTCCAGATCGCGGTACTGACGGAATTCGCCGCCCTGGTAGCGGGATTTTTGCGGCGGCGCGACGGTTTCCCGAACGTCGCCCGATGCACGGGGGAAAGCGTTCTCGGCCAACGCCACAAGATGGTCGTGATCGATCTTGCCCGCCGCCGATAAAATCATGCGCGAAGGAGTGTAGTACCGCGTCATGTAGTCCCGAATGGATTTTCGGGGCATGGCGCGCACGCCTTCGCTCGAACCCAGCACAGGCCACCCTATCGGTTGGTCGGGAAACGCGGCGGTCTGAAAATAATCGAAAACGATGTCTTCGGGGGTATCCACGGATTGGGAGATTTCCTGCAAAATGACGCTGCGTTCGCGTTCCAATTCTTCCGCGTCCAACCGGGCGTTTTGCACGATATCGGCGATGATATCGACAATTAGCCCCAAGTCTTCCTTCAGCGCCTTGGCGTAGTAAGCGGTATTCTCGCGCGAGGTATAGGCGTTGATTTGTCCGCCGACGTCTTCGATTTCCTGGACGATCGCCTGGGCCGAGCGCCGCGCCGTCCCCTTGAACGTCATATGTTCGAGGAAATGGGATACGCCGTTGATCGGCAGCTGTTCGAAGCGCGAGCCCGCTTCGATCCAAATTCCCGCGGAGACGGTCTCGACACTGTCCATGGGGTCGCTGAGGACGCGCAGACCGTTGTCCAGGGTCGTGATGCGGATGGTGCGGGTCATGAAAAACCTATTGTGGTTCGATATGATGAACGATGTACTCGCGCAAGACGTCAAGGTCGTTGTCCAAGGCGTCGGCGCGTTCCTCGCGCGTCATCAAATCAGCCAGGCGTTTCGGTAATTCGGGATAAACGCCGCAGGCGTCGTGAACCGCATCGGGGAATTTCGCCGGGTGGGCCGTCGCCAGACAAATCACCGGGGCGTCGCCGGGTTCGCGAACGGCCCGCGCCGCGCCGACGCCGATCGCCGTATGAGGGTCGAGAAGTTCGCCCGTTTCCACGTATACCGCGCGCATAATGCCCTTCGTTTCGGCGTCGTCGAAATATTCGCCGTCGAACAGGTCAGTGATTTTTTTGAAAATCTCGGGGGGAACGGCGTATTCGCCCTTGTCTCGGAAATCGGCCATAAACGCGCGCACCCGCGCCGGATCGCGATCGCAGACTTCGAATAAAAGGCGCTCGAAATTACTTGAAATCTGGATATCCATGCTCGGGCTGATGGTCGGGCGAACTCCCTTTGGAGTCATTTTCCCCGAGCGAATGAAGCGGATCAGGATATCGTTGCTGTTGGATCCGATGATGAATTTTTCGATCCCCAACCCCATTTTCCGGGCACCGTAAGCGGCGAAAATGTTGCCGAAATTTCCTGTCGGAACGGCGACCTGGATCTTTTTCTCCGGCGCGCCGATCCGCGTCGCCGCCCAAAAATAGTAAACGATCTGGGCCATGATCCGCACCCAGTTGATCGAGTTGACCGCCGACAGGTGGATACGGTCGCGGAACTCAAGATCGTTGAACAGCGCCTTCACGGCATTCTGACAATCGTCGAAATTACCTTTGAAGGCGATGTTATGCACGTTTTTCGAAAGCACCGTGGTCATTTGGCGGCGTTGAACGTCGCTGACCCGACCTTCGGGGTGGAGGATGAAAATCTCGATACTGTCTTTATCGCGGCACGCCGCGATCGCCGCCGATCCGGTGTCGCCCGAAGTTGCGCCGACGACGGTGATTTTCGATCCCCGTTCGCCGAGGACGTGATCGAACATGCCGCCCAGGAACTGTAAGGCCACGTCCTTGAACGCCAAGGTCGGCCCGTGGAACAATTCGAGCAGCCATTCGTCGTCGCTCAGGCGTTTGAGGGGCGCGATCTCGGGATCGTCGAAATTTTCGTAAGCCGTTTCGATCAGGGCCTTCAAGTCGTCCATGCCGATCGCGCCCTCGACGAAGGGCGCGATCACCGCCGCGGCCACGTCCCGGTAATTCATCCTCGCCATGGCGGCGATGTCTTGCGGGGTAAACCGTGGCCAGGTTTCGGGAACGTACAGACCGCCGTCGCGGCCGAGGCCGCTCAACAACACGTCGTCGAAAGAAAGGGCGGGGGCCTGTCCCCGGGTGCTGATATATTTCACGGGCAACCTTGCTGTCACGAACAATCGAGCACCCGGTATAGTCCGGGTGGGCGCAAATGGCAATTGCCGACGTCGCGCGGGCCGCCTTCGCGAACGTGAAGCGCGGCGGGAAACATCAAACTGTAACACGATCGCGTTAGGTCTTTTTCTCGCAAGCATCATCGCGTGACCAGGCGCGCGGTGTCATTTATCTGGAGGGAAAATGATGCAAAGAACGATTAAGAATTTCATGGCGGCGGGGATATTCTCCGCCGGTGCGTTGATGTCGTCGAGCGCGCTGGCCGCCGGCGGCGTCGCCGCGGTCGAATTCATCGGCATGCCCGCGCCGACGACCGCCGCAAAGATGACCAAGACCTACAGCGACGCCAAGGTCGAGGTGCGCTATGCCGACGGTCGGGTGGAAACCAAGAATCTGGACTATGTCACGCTGTTCAACAATATCGACAAGGTCGGCTCGAATCCGAACGAGGCGGGCCAGCTCTATGACGTCAAGGGCGCGCCGATCAAGGATATGAACGGCGATCCGGTGGTCGCCGAGACCCCCGACGCCAACAGCTTGCTGATGCTGCCGGGCGGCGATGTGTACCTCGTCACCCACTGGGAATACGATTGGCTGCTGAAAAACGGCGAGATCGCCTACAAGGCCAAAAACTGGTATTCGCGCATGCCGATGAGCATGTCGTTGACCAAAATTTCGCAGGACGTCGCTAGCGGGCGGCTGAAGGCGGTCGATCAAAGCAACGTCGATTTTTCCGGGGTCGGCGGTTTGTGGATTCCCTGCGCGGGCTCGCAATCGCCCTGGAATACCCACCTGGGGTCCGAGGAAGATTACGATCTGTTCAAACGCTCGAAGGTCGATAAGGCGATCAAGGGCCTTAGCGATCTGTATTTCGATGGTCAAAAGAAAGCCAACCCCTATCAGTACGGACATATCGTCGAGGTCAGCGTGAACCCCGGCGGCGAAACCCAGGTGGTCAAGCATTTCGCCATGGGCCGCGCCAGTTGGGAAAAATCTCGGGTGTTGTCGGACGAACGGACCGTCTATTTCGGCGATGACGGCGCCTATACCGGCTTGTTCATGTTTATCGCCGATCGTCCCGGCGATCTCAGTGTGGGCACGCTATACGCGGCGAAGTGGAATCAGGTTTCCGACAAGCACGCCGGCGAGGCGAAGCTGACTTGGATTCGCCTCGGTCATGGCTCCGACAGCGAGATCGAGAAGTTGGCCAATCAGGAGAAATTCTCCGGCAGCGAAAGCACGATTTTCGAATTCGCCGACGAACCCAAGCCCGGCTTCAAGCGCATCCGCGCCGGCCTGAAGAAGAAAGACGAGTTCGTGCGCCTGCGCCCGGGCAAGGAAAAAGCCGCGGCTTTTCTGGAATCGCGGCGCTATGCGGCTTATCTCGGGGCGACAACGGAATTCAATAAGATGGAAGGCGTCGCTTTTGATCCGACCAACCGCACGGTTTATATTGCGATGTCTTACATGGAAAAGGGCATGACCCCGCACGATGGCGGTCCGAAGGACGACATTCGTATTCCGAAACTCAAGGCGGGTGCAACCTTTGCCTTGACTTTGGATAGGGGCGTTAAGGACTCCGAAGGGCGTCCGATCGACAGCGATTTGGTCGCCGTGTACATGGGCGGTGTGCCCGAACTGGTCGGCGTCGATATGGCGAAAATGGACGCCATGGGCAACTCCGCCGAACTCAACAAGGTGGCCAATCCCGATAACCTGTATTTCTCCGACAAGATGCGCACGCTGTTCATCGGTGAGGACAGCGGCATGCACGCCAACAATTATCTGTGGGCGTTCAATGTCGATAGCCGGAAGCTGTCGCGTATCCTTTCGACCCCGATCGGTGCCGAATCGACCGGGCTCCAGGTGGTCGAGAACCTGGGCGGGCACGCCTACATCATGAGCAACTTCCAACACGCCGGAGAGCGCGTCGATGTCGCCGACAAGGCGCTGAAGGCGGAGATCATGCAAAGGACCGACCGGCAAAAAGCGTCGGTGGGGTACATCGGGGGCATCCCCGGTCTCTAAGCTCTCGATCCTGGCAAGAATGGGGGCGGGGGGAGACATCCTTCCGCCTTCTTCTTCATGGGGTTACCCATTCACAGGGTTACCCACGTCTCGTCCGCTGCGTTCAGGATATGTTCAGCGCCCGCCCGTTAGGGTGCCTCTTATTTAAGAAATCACCAACGCAAAGGACCGACGACCATGATGAAAAAGCTCTTGGCCATAGCTGTGATTTTACCGGCGCTCGCCGTATCGTCGCTGGCGTGGGCGGATAACGATAACGACGAACGGGGAAATAAGGTGGGACAGGCGAGCATGGTAGTCTCCGATGCGATCACCAAACACGAATGTTCGGCGTGTCACATGCCCTATCCTCCGGCTCTTTTACCGGCTCGCTCATGGAAAAAAATCATGACCAACCTGAGCAATCACTTCGGTGAAGACGCCTCGTTGGATAAAAAAACGCGTATTCATATCGAACGCTACATGATGGCGATGGCGCCGCGCAATGGTGGTAATGATTCGCTGCGGATCAGTAAACAGCGTTGGTTCGTCGGCACCCATCGCGGCGTCGAGGCGCGTTATGTGGGACCGGGCAAGCGGGTGCAGACCATTTCCAACTGCAAGGCCTGCCACAGCGGTGCGGAAAAGGGCTGGTACGGCGAGTGACGTCGGACAGACCGTTTTAGGACGGCGGGAGGTATCCCGAGAGAAGCTATCCCCCCCGAGAGAAGCTATCCCAAGACAGGGGGCGCCGGAGAAATCCGGCGCCCTTTGGCGTGTGGGAGCATTCGGGAGCATTCGGGGGCGGTGTCCGATCGGACCGTCTTACGTCGCTTCCAGGTAGCGCGCCTTGAGATGATTTTTGAAGATGTCGGCGTCGAGCGCTTTTCCCGTCGCCGCGGTAATGATATCCGTGCTCGATGCGCTGGACGCCCGTTCGTGGACGTGGCTTCGCAGCCAGCCGAGTAGGGGCGCGAAGTTCCCCCGGGCGATAGCGTCCGGCAATCCGGGTTGCGCCTTTCGGGCGGCGTCGAACAACTGGGCCGCGGTCATCGCGCCCAGGGTGTAGGTCGGAAAATAGCCCCACGCCCCGTCATACCAATGAATATCCTGTAGGCACCCCAGGCGATCGTTGGGTGGGGTGATCCCGAGCAGGGCGTGCAGGCCCTCGTTCCATGCCCCGGGCAGTTCTTCGAGGCGCATGTCGCCGCCGATCAGGGCCTTTTCCAAACGGTAGCGTAAAATCACATGGGCGGGATAGGTCACCTCGTCGGCGTCAACGCGGATGAAACCCGGCTCGACACGGGTGTATAGGCGCGCCAAGTTGTCGGCCGTCCACGCCGGCCCTTGGGCGTCAAAGGCTTTGCGCATTATGGGCGCGGCGAAACTGAGGAACTGGAGCGAACGGCAGGCCTGCATTTCCATCAGCAAGGACTGACTCTCGTGCAAGCTCATGCCGCGCGCCTTGCCGACGGGTTGGCGGCTCCATTGCGTCGGCAGTCCGCGTTCGTACAGGGCGTGCCCCGTTTCATGGATGACCCCCATGAGAGAAGAGGCGAAATCGTCTTCGCTGTAACGGGTGGTAATGCGCACGTCGTCGGGAACGCCGCCGCAAAAAGGATGGAGGCTAACGTCGAGCCGACCGTGTTCGAAATCAAAGCCCAAGGACTTCATGATCGAAAGGCCCAACCCGCGCTGTCGGTCAATGGGAAACGGGCCGTCCAAGGGAAGGGGTGCGGGCTTGCGCGCCTGGACGTCCATGACATCGGATAGGAAATCGGGAAGAAAGGCTTCGAGGTCGGCGAAAATAGCGTCGATATCGTGGGCGCGGCCATCGGGCTCGTACTCGTCGAGCAAGGCGTCGTACACCGAAACGCCTAATTTTTCCGCCTTCGCCGCGCCGACCTCGCGGGTCAGCGCCAGCACCTCCTTCATGAACGGCAGGACGCGGGCGAAATCGTTTTCCGCGCGGGCGCCGCGCCATACCGTTTCGCATGCCGAACAGGCGCGCGAGAGCGCCTCGACCAGGGTGTCGTCGATGGCCGTGGCGTGAACCCAGCGTCGGCGCATTTCGGTGATATTGGCGCGCTGCCATGGGTCGAGGTCGCTCTGCGTGGCCGCCGCGCCGAGAAGATCGGCCATCTCGGGCGCGCAGAGCATGGCGTGGCCCAGGGTTTTGAGAACGGCCAACTGTTCGGCGCGGCTTTCCGCACCGCCGGCGGGCATCATTGCCGACATGTCCCAGTGCAACATGGCCGATGCGCCTTCCAGCGCGTCGAGGCGCGCGAACCGCGCTTCGAGGTCTCGATAGGGTGTTTTTTGCATCAATGCGTCCGTTTAGCCGATCAGGCGATCCAGAGGAAAGTAGATCGTCTTGTCTAGCAAAAGGGCGGCGAAGATCAAAAACAAATAAAGGATGGTAAAGAAAAACATCCCTCGTGCGCGCCGTTCGTCGGTGTCGCGAAGCAGGCATACGGCGTGGCGGATCAGGCACGTTCCCAACGCCAGCGCCGCCAGGGCGTAAAAAATGCCGGACAGTCCGATCAACGTGGGGATCAAGGTCACCGGCGTCAGCAAGAGGGTGTACAGAAGAATCTGGATTTTTGTTTTTCTCGCGCCGACCACGACGGGCATCATCGGAACGCCGACTTTCTCATAATCGCCACGCCGAAAGAGCGCCAATGCCCAGGTATGCGGCGGCGTCCATAAAAAGATGATGGCGAACAAAATGCCCGACGCGAAGGTGAACTCGCCGGTCGCCGCGACCCAGCCGATCATCGGCGGGAAGGCCCCCGCCGCGCCGCCGATAACGATGTTCTGCGGGGTGCGCCGTTTCAGCCAGATGGTATAGACGAAGATATAGTAAAAAATGGTGAACGCCAGGAGTCCAGCGGCCCGGGTTTCGACGAACATATACATTACGGCGACTGACGCCACCGCCAGGATGACGCCGAACGTCAAGGCTTTGTCCGGTTCGATTTTCCCCGCCGGAATGGGACGCTTTTTCGTTCGTTCCATAGCGATATCGATGTCGCGGTCATACCACATGTTGATTGCGCCCGATGCGCCCGCGCCGACGGCGATGCATACAATGGCGATCAACGCCTTTAGGGGATCGACCTGTACCGGGGCCAGCATCATACCGACCAGGGCGGTGAAGACGACCAGCGCCATGACGCGTGGTTTCAAGAGATTGGCGTAGTCCGCCATGCGAAAGCGGATGCTGTCGCGTTCGGCGGCGACCGTGCCGATACCTTCGGCCAGGCCGTTTTTGTGTGTCGTGTCTTGAGATACGATCATTGTGCTCTCCCTCCCCTGGGTACAAATCCCGTGATTGGAACCCTATTGTTTTCGTACCGGTCCCTTGTGCCGCCAGGCCTATGCGGCGCCTGGTTTAGAAATTGCGAATTACAATTGTTTAAATCCTTTCAGGGCGCCGGATTAAGGATGATCCGACAACCCAGACAAAAAGCGCGCCGCCGATCACCGCCAGCAGGCCGCCCGCGCCGTTCAATCCCATACCGATCTTGGCGGCCAGCGCGCTCAGGTCTTGCGCCGCGCCGGCGACCTTGCGCGCCGTGCCGTAATCCCCGGCGATGAACAGACCCACCGCCGCGGTGCTTTGTCCGACGAAGAAACACCAAATCGTGGCGAACAACAGTTTTCCCGCTTTCGGCTTACGCCCCAGAAGGGGCAGAAAAACGCTGTAGAACATGCCGATAAACGCCAGGGTCAAGCCCGCGATGATGGCGTGGTAGTGTCCCGGCGTGCGGGTGTCCGCGCCATCGACGAACAGGCCGAAAACGCCGCCCATGGCGAAAACCAGAGGAGACAGCGTAAGGCATAAAAATCCGGGATCGCGCCACGGCAGTTTTTCGCCCGCGCGGCGATGCTTAAGTAGATTGATCAGTCCGAACAGCGCGACGACGGCGGGCGCGGGGCCAAGGGCGTATTGAAGGTGGGTGAACGCCATGATCTGCCCGCCGGAGAACATATCGAAGGCGAGGTAAAACCCAAGCGAACTCACCACCGCCAGCATTAACCATGCTAGGGCGGCGATCGCGACCATGGGACACACCGGCGCGCGCCCGAGGGCGGTCGCCCCCAGAGCGTACCACGCCCCGATCAGCAGGGCTGTGTTGACGAATTGAAGGATGTGACCGCCCCCCCAAAACAGATCCTCGTTGAACGGATGGCCGATGGGGGTTCCCGCCAGATTTTTCCACGCCCATAGCACATAAATCACGGCGAACAGAAAGAAAACGGCGGCGGCGATGGCGGCCAGATTGAGCACGTCGAAACGATGGGCCGCCGTGCGCGATGGGGCCGGAATGTTAAGCAAAAGTCGGATCGCCATGAGCGCCATGGCCGCCCCCAACACGCCCAGCGCCATGTAGTAGAGCGGGTCGGTGATGACCGGGATGTAATTGTTCAAGGTCGGCTGGCCGCGGTTCATCAAGGCCGGTACGAACAGAAAAACAAAGGCGACGACCGCACCACGAAAGGCAAGATACCCAAGAGGCCTGAAGCGGGGTGCGCCGCCCGATAGGCGCACCGTCGCCAAGTGTGCGATGGCGGCGAAGACGCATAGAAAAAAGACGACGAATGAAAATACGACATGAACCACCAGCCCTTTTTTGAAAAAATTTAGGGGCCAGGGGAAAAAATCCTGAATATCGGGAACGCGTGAAAACGCAAGCAGCAGGGCGAAGGTCCCGGCGATCGCCAAGGCGCCGATGGCGAGCGCCATCCATCGCATCAACTCGTTGCGGTTGGTCGGATCGTCCATCGCC
The DNA here is from genome assembly GCF_029318635.1 of Varunaivibrio sulfuroxidans. NCBI lineage: Bacteria > Pseudomonadati > Pseudomonadota > Alphaproteobacteria > Rhodospirillales > Magnetovibrionaceae > Varunaivibrio > Varunaivibrio sulfuroxidans. The sequence continues at coordinate 2,958,993 of NZ_CP119676.1, forward strand.
TCGGCGTAGCGTTCGAACAAAGGGGGGCGGGGCGATGATGGGGCGTGATCACATCTGCTAAGCATAGGGGTACAACCGCACGGCTAAAAAATAAACGACGACGCCGGATGCGGCGGTAAACGCCCATAGCGGCCAGGTGATGCGGACGATTTTTTTGTGCCGCTCGATCTCTCCCTTGGCGGCGCGCCATACGGCCAGCGGCACCAAGGGAACGATGGCGGCGGCGCCGATGACATGGATAAGTAGGATGGTGAAATAGATAGGGCGGATAATTCCGTGTCCGCCGAACCGGGCGAGGCCGGAATTGGCGTGGTAGATGATGTAAAAAGTCAAGAAAACGACGGAAACGGCCAGCGCCGAAATCATCGCTTTTTTGTGCGCTTGACGATTGCCGTTTTTGATCAATATCCGTCCCGCGATCAACAGGATCAGCGTGAGGGCGTTCAGCGCCGCGAGAATGTGCGGAAACGTTGAAATTTGAATCATGAGAGGATGCCGCCTTCGGTTGCCATTACGCCTGAATCAACGGCTATGGTTTTTATGTTTTTTGAAGCGGATCATGGCCCAAACTCAACGATTTTGAAGAAGATCGTCACATAAAAAAGGAGCGATATACCAAGTAAAACGGCAAATAAAGACCACTTTTTTCGTGGTGTCGTGTTGTTTTGATTCACCTTAACCCTCCGCATCTTTTCTTTATTGTTTATGTCGCTTTGCGTTTACCCATCTGCCGTATGACAAAGGGGCGGGGCGGAGATCGTGTTGCGATCTCCGCCGTTTTCGCCCGTCCGCCCAGCAGGTCAGTCCGTGTTGTAGTTGTATGGCGTCCAATTCTCATCGACGACGACATCCTCGGGAAAATTACCCGGACCCGGAGGGTTGGGGCAGTGCGTCCATTCCAAGGATTTCGACTTCCAGGGATTGTCTTCGGCGATCGGGCCGTTGATGGCGGCGTATATGAAGTTGATAAACTGCAACAACATGCCGATTCCGATGAGAAAGGCTCCGGCGGTGGCGACTTCGTGGTAGGGCTGGAATTGCGGGAACATTTCATAATTCCAGTAGCGCCGAGGCATGCCTTCGAGACCGATAATAAACAGCGGCCAGAAGGTGACGTTGACGCCGATGAAATTGCACCAAAAACTGACCACGGCCATTTTGCTGTCGGCCAAGCGTCCCGTCATCTTCGGGAACCAGTAATAGATTCCGCCAAACAGGGCGAACGCCGAAAACAACGCCATGATGAAGTGGAAGTGAGCGTGGACGAACGATGTGTCCGACAGGTGCAAGGTCAGTGACGGCAGGGCCAGCGGAATGCCGGTTAAACCGCCGACCAGGACCAGATACAGGCAGGCCGCCGCATACATCATGGCGACGTTGTAGGTGATCGCCCCCTTGTACAAGGTGCCCCATAGGGACATCACCAAAAGCCCCACGGGCACCGAAATCAGCAGGGTGGTCACCATCATGCCCAGGCGGAGCCAGTCGGGCATTCCAGCGACGTAAAGGTGATGAACCCAGACGATACCGCCGATGGCGATAATCCCCCAAATTCCGCCGTAAACCGCGATTTTATAATTAAAAATCCGATTCTTCGACATGGTGGCGATGATTTCGAATAAAATTCCCACCGCGGGCAGGAAGATCACGTAGACCGCAGGGTGGGAATAAAACCAGAACAAGTTCTGATAAAGCAGCACGTCACCGCCCGCGCTGGGGTCATAAAAGTGGGTGCCCAAATACTTGTCGAACAGCAAAAGCGTCACGGCGGCGGCAAGCACCGGAATAAAGACCAACTGCAGGACAAAGGCGGCGACCGTCGTCCACACGAACATATTTAATTGGTTCCATCCCATCCCCGGTGCGCGCATGTAGATCACGGTGACCAGGAAGTTGATGGCGCCCAAGATCGACGAGAACCCCAGCAGGTGGATGGTAAACACGTAAAACGACGTGTTCGCCATCGTGGTGACCGAATAGGGAGGGTATCCCGTCCACATGATGTCGGGGCCGTCGGGAATGACCAGACTGAGCAATGCTAGGATGATGGCGAAATAAAACAGCCAAACACTGAAGGCGTTGATGCGCGGAAAGGCGACGTCCTTGGCTCCGATCATTAGTGGTAAAAAGTAATTGGCGGCGAATCCGGTCAATCCGGGGATCAAAAAGGCCAAAATCATCACCGCGCCGTGAAAGAACAGCCACCTGTTGTATTGTGTCGGATCGGTGATGAGTTGAGCGCCGACCTGGGCTTGTTCCATCCGAATCAGAAGCGCCATGATTCCGGCGACGCCGAACGCGGCCATCGATCCGATCAGGTACAAAATGCCGATCCGCTTATGATCGGTGGTGAGTATCCACTCTTTTAAATTAAACCCGGTGTGATGGGGTAGCGTCGCACTTGCAGGTGTACTCATTGATCTCTCTCCCTCGCGATCAGCCGGCGGCGGCTTGTTTTTTGAGCCAAGCCTCGTAATCTTTTTGCGGAACGGCGCGCACCTTGGTGTACATCACCGAATGGTTCATTCCGCAGAACTCGCGACAGGTCACCACCGTATCCATGGGCTTGTCGGGATTGAACCAGATGTAAGTGATGCGTCCGGGCATGACGTCTTCGGTGACGCGGTAAGCGGGCATGCCGAACGAGTGGATGACGTCATCGGAGGACATGCGCAACACGATGGGTTGGCCGATTGGAACCACCAGTTGGTCGGTTTCCGTGCCGTCGGGATATTCGAAGGACCAATACCATTGCTGGCCGGTGACCTTGATTTCCATGGCGTTCGCCGGGACTCGGCGTTGGACGTTCCATTGCGTCCATCCATTGGCGGCGAGGAAAAAATCGTCGGCCATGAACAAGGACGCCGGAATAAGCGCCCACGCCACCGCCTGTGCGGCGGTCAGTTTGCGCCCGCCGCCGACTTGATCGGGACTTTTCGCCCTAAACTTGATCAGCATGTAAAGCGCGGCGATCATAAAGACGACACCGATCACGGTGATGTCCGTAAGCACTTCTTTCCATAGATGATCCCATCCTGCCGCGGGGTCGGGAAATCCGTCCGCCGAACCGTCCGCTCCGGTCCCTTCGGCGAAAGCGCTTGCCGCCACAAAGGCCGAGCCCAGGGTCCCCAGAAAAATCCCGGACAGCGTTGTTTCCAGTCTCCTCATGATTGTACCTCCCTCATTTTCCGCCTCCGAAAAACCAAGACCGAAATCGAAAAGGCGCTAATGCCCAAAGTGAGGGACCCGGCGCCGACGAATAGTGGAATGTTCAGTGTGTAGCTGCCCTGTGAATAGTTATAGCTATAACAAAGACTTATGGCGAAATTGATAATCTCTCGCGGTTTGAATTTCCCCTGTTTTGAATCGAGAACCGCAAGTTTGACGTCGCTGGGACTGCTGTTCAGGGCGTAAAGAACCCGGTTCAGCCGCCCCTTCGGCGTGATGAACAAAAAAGCGCCGGGATGAAAAAAGGTCGCGTCGCGGGGCGACCAGAAAAACTTGTAACCGATCTTTTTCGCAAACGGTGCGATGTCATCCGGGTTTTGGAACGTGGCGAACGTCCATCCTCGGCCCAGTTTGTCGGTCAGCCCGAGATGTTTCCTAAAAGCGCCCAAGGTTTTTAGGCTGTCATGTGAATCGAAAGACACCGTCAAGACGTGATAATCGCGCCCGATATCTAGCCCCTTGACTTGATTCAAAAGGGAATGCAGGTCCTGATTGATGACCGAACAACTGCCGTCGCAGGTGTAGTACGACAGCACCAAAATCAGCGGCTTGCCGAAATAATCGCCCAACGTAAAGGCGTTGCCGGCCTCGTCAATAAGCACGGTCTTGCCGTCAAGCTTGGTCCCTAACACCTTTTTCTCGTTGATTTGAAATGTTTTTGGGTCGATGTCCGAGTTGGGGTTGGCGCCGCCGTATTCCGCCATCGCCGAGGAAACGGCGATAACGGACCCCATGAGGGCAAGCGCTATGGAATGTATGAACGCGTTCATGTTTGTGTTCCCAATACACCGTCCGACGGCGGCTCTCACCAGAAGTAAATTTGCGAGGCGACGAAGAACCACACCACATCGACGAAATGCCAATACACCGAGGCGCAGAACACGAACGTCCGGTTGGTTCGCCCGCGCAGCGAAGGGATCAGAACCGCGAGGAACGTCGCCAGGCCGACGAAAACGTGCGAGGCGTGGAAACCCGTGATGGCGTAAAAGGCGGTGCTGTAGGCATTGGTCGAAGGGACGAAGCCCAGGTCGATCAAATGGCGGTATTCGTGAACGGTGAAGCCCAGGAAGGTGGCGCCGAGCAAAATGGTGATGATCAACCACTTGTTGAAGCCCGCATGGTTGCCGTGGTCGAGTTTTTCCTCGCCGATGTGGATGGTGACCGAGGAGCTGACCAGAAGCACCGTCATGATGGCGGGATTGAGAAGCTCGATCTCGGGCGTGCCCTCGGGCGGCCACGAATGGAAACTGAGGCGCATCATCCAGTAACTGGTGAACAACGCGAGGAAGATGAACACTTCCGAAACGATGAAAATCGGCAAGCCGACACTGGCGACGTTGGCGATCAAGGGGGTTTGGCTCAACCCTTCATCGGTCCATTTGGCGATCCCGGCGAGGAGCAGGGGAACGCCGATCCCCATAAAGACCATCGTTAACGTGTTGTCTTCATATTGGAAATGGGCGGAGAACGCCAAGATGACGGAAAAGAAAACCCCGGCCACGATGGCCAAGGGCGCCCAACTCGTCTCCCAATGATGTTCGTGATGCTGTTCCGGCGCGGATTCCACGTGCGTAGCAGACGCTGGTGCGTGTTCGTTCATTGTCCCTCCCCTTTGGACGACAAAGATAAAAATAGCCCGTATCCATGTCCTCCCTCTCTCCCAAGGGGCGTGTCGGACTGCATACGTGATGTCTTGCGTTGTGTCTTTGCGGTTCCAATCCCTGATTAAATCTCCACGCGGGAACCGAGCATAACTACAAGCCAATAGTTATTTTTATTATGGTGTTACGCCATAGCCTGTCAAATAGATTGTATAGGGTAATACCCTAAATTTTTTAGGATAATTATTAAACTAATCTAAAGATGAATAATCTAAAAACGATAATAATTTTTAAATTATCCCCTTATACGTGTTTTTAAAAAGAAGGGAATTAAAGCCAAATTTCATTGGAATGGCGCATCCGTTTAGGGGAGGGGTTTTTAAAAAATTATATTGATATCAAATGATTAAATTACATATACGCATGAATGTAAGGGGATGGATAAGCGTTGCGCCTGCACGGATATTTACGCCCGCGGTGATGGGAAGATAATTTTCATTTGATAATTTTCAGGGGGCATATTAAAGAGCGGTTTTTGGTTTTTTATATAAAAATATAATTTTCATTAGAATCATAAAAATTATTAATTTTTCTTTTATTTAGATATTCTTCATATACATACATGGAGTTTATTTTAAATATCTAATATTCATGTGGTGATGATTCGTTTGGTATATTGTGGTTTAATATCGTGTATATAATAATATGTAATTATCATTACATTTGATTAGGATTCATATTTTTTTGAGTCCTCAAAATTCAGTGCGGACGGGCGTGTTCCGGCGCGTTTTTCGAGGTGTTTCCCGTGCGCTCGCGTTTTATGTCCATTCTGGCCGTGGGTATCCCCCCATTTCGGCTTCGCCCCAGGTTCTTTCGGCTTTGCCCCTAGTTCTTTCGGCTTTGCAGTGCACAGACTTATGCCTATACAGGGACGCATTCGTATAAAATGACGATGTCACGGAACAATTCGACGCAAAATCGAGAGTGTTTCCGGTTTTATAGAAGGCTGCGTTTCGGCCCGGGAAGGCCAATGAATCGGGAAGGCCAATGAATCAGGAAGGCCAATGAAACAGGGAACCTTCGCATCGCGCCCGCGCAAGCGACGCCCGAAGAAGGGCGCCAAGTCGCCCCAAGATGGGCGCAAAATAGACGCCGAGGTCGAGACCATCGGCGGGCAGGGCGACGGCCTCGTTCACCTTGATGGCGCCCTTTATTTCGCTCCCGACACGGTGCCCGGAGACCGGATCACGGCGCGGGTGGGCGCTGCGCGCGGCGGCGGCCATGTTCTGGAAGATATCGTGCGCCATGAGGACGGTCCCACGCGTATCCGTCCGTTTTGCGGGCATGCCGGCGCATGTGGCGGTTGCGTCGCACAACACATGTCGGATGCGGCGTACCGCCTTTGGAAAGTTGAACGGATTGGCGAAGCCTTGACGCGCCGAGGGCTGGGCGACGTTGAAATTGAGCCTCTGGTGACGACGCCGCTGGGCGCGCGCCGCCGCCTTACGCTCAGTGCGGTGCGTCGTGGGGGCAAAGTTTCCCTGGGGTTCAACGCGCGCCGCGCGCATCGTGTCGTCGATCTGGAAGGGTGCCCGCTGGCGGCGCCGGCGTTGTGCGCTTTGTTCGCGCCGCTGCGCGACCTGTTCGCCGCCTTGGCGCGCGAGGGGCTGGCGCTGGACAAGGCGGTGCAAGTCCTGCTGACGGCCTGCGATGGCGGCCTCGACGCCGTGTTCCGCGCTTCTTGTGCGCCCAACCTGAATATGCGTCAACGGCTCGTCGATTTCGCCGCGCGCTTCGACCTAGCCCGAGTGTCGTGGGACAACGCCGACGGCGCGGGTCCCGAAGCCATCGTCGTGCATCGGGAACCGTATATGACCTTTGCGGGTACGCGCGTGGCCTTGCCCCAGGGGGGATTTCTACAAGCCAGCGCCGAGGGTGAACGCGCCATTACCGCGGCCATCGCCCGGCGTGTCGGCGGGGCGGCGCGCATCGCCGAGCTGTATTGCGGCATGGGCAGTTTTACCTTCGCCCTGGCGCAAATCGCGCCGGTTTTCGCCGTCGAGGGCTTCGCTCCCGCAGTACGCGCACTGGAAAGGGCGGCAGGTCGGGCAGGTTTGGGTGGCATGATTAGGGCCGAGGTGCGCGATCTCGATCGCGCGCCCCTAGATGCGCGGGAGCTTAAGCGATTTGACACCGTTGTTTTCGATCCTCCGCGCGCGGGGGCGGCGGCGCAGGCGGCGGCCTTGGCGCACGGCGCGGCGCGCACGATTGTTGCGGTCTCGTGCAACCCGGCGACGTTCGCCCGCGATGCGCGCATCCTTGTTGACGGCGGCTACGCCTTACAATCGTTGACGCCGATCGATCAGTTTGCGTATTCCGCGCACGTCGAACTGGTCGCCGGGTTCGCTAAGAAATAACGCGCGCGCCGCGCCGGGCTGGGCCGGGGGAGGGGAAGGCGAAAGAAGGGCGCGATGGAAGGGGCCGTTCGACGGTGGCGAAGATAAAAAGATCTAAAAAATTAAGGGGCTGTAATAAATTAAGGGGCTGTAATATATGCGCCGACCCTTTGCAAACGTCGTCCGATGGGCTACAACCTCAACGTTATTTCCATTCTTAGAAATATACCGATCCCGACCTTAGCGCGAACGGACAGTATGTTTCTTGCTCAGTTTTTTCTTGCGCAACGCCGGAACGATTAGGGGGGGGCTGTGACCGTGAGCGCCGAACGCACATTGACGCCGGATGAACTTTGCCGGATCCAAGAATCGATTTTGCCCGAAGCTTGCGCTTTGCGCGGTGAACTGGTGGCGGCCATGGAGGGCTATCAAGAAGAAGCCCGCGAAAGCCACTTGCAATCACCCTCGCGGCAATTGGCGATTTACCTCTCTCGCCAGGTCCAAGGTGGACGGGTAACGCAAAAAGACTTGGGCGATTTGGTCCATTTGCTGACGGGGAATGCCTTTTTATACCGCGCCCGAAAACTGCGCCGTTACGTCGGCGAGACCGGGATCGCGGAAAATACCCGCCTTCTGACGGCGGTGTTCGAGGGATTGGCCCACGAAAATCCAACATCGGAGGGGGGGGACGGCGTCCTTTTACCCTTCGCGGAATTTCGCGCACGCGTCGAGCGGGAAATTTTCGGTATCGTGATCACCGCCCACCCGACCTTTTCGATCTCTCAGCGTCTGACCCGGATTCTCGCCCAATTGGCGAGCGGGACCGATGGCGAGGGGGTTTCGCTGAGCGGCGATGATGTCGCCGCGCTGGTGCGCGAGGCGACCCAGGCCGCCCACGGCGATGCGAAACGGATTGATTTGGAGGCGGAAAACGCCTTCGCCCTGATGGCGATCGGGAATATTCACGCGGCCCTGGAACGGGTGTACGGGGTTATCTTGGATGTCGCCTCGCGCCTGTACCCGGAAGATTGGCGCACGCTGACGCCCCGCGTGCTGACGGTCGCCAGTTGGGTCGGCTACGATCTCGATGGCCGTTCCGATATTGGCTGGTCGGACACCTTGTGTGCGCGCATGGTCGTCGAGGCGATTCAAATCAAGCGTTATCGCGATGCTCTGCACGATTTCGCCGAAGAACTGGACCAGGATGAGGGACGGCGGAGCGCGGTCGATGCCCTGCGCGAAAGCGCCCTGCGGCTCGTGCGCAGTCACGACGAACTGTGCGCGGAAATTGAAACACTGAAAACGGAAATGTCTACTCCCGACGCGGTCGCCGCCTTCGCGCGTCGCTTGTCGGCGACGCTGCCCACGCGCTTGGTCCATGTGGCGGAACTGATTGATGCGGTTAACACGGCGATTGCCGAGGAATGTGCGCAAGAGAGCGTGCGGGAGGATCGGGTGCGTCGGTTGAGCGTACTGCGCGCGGAAATGGCCAACTTCGGTCTTGCCCACGCCCATACGCACGTGCGGATCAACGCCAACCAGTTAACCAACGCCATTCGCAAACAGATTGGGTTGGATGGCGCACCGGACGATTCCACCAATAAGCGCCGTTTCATGCGCGAATTGAACGAACTGTTGGATGACGTCGAAACGGTGGCGATCAATTTCGGCTCGATCCTCAGTGAAAACATGTCGGCGCGGCGCATTTTCATGGTTGTCGCGAAAATGCTCAAGTATGTCGATGCCGACGAACCGGTGCGCTTCTTGATCGCCGAGTGCAACACCTCCTTCACGGTGCTATGTGCGCTATATTTCGCCAAATTGTTTGGCGTCGAGAGTAAAATCGATATCTCTCCACTGTTCGAAACCCCCGTGGCGATGGAACACGGCCACGACATTATTGGCGAGCTTTTGGAAAACCCGCATTACCGCGACTACATCCGCGTGCGCGGGCGATTGTGCATCCAAACGGGATTTTCCGACGCCGGGCGCTATATCGGCCAGGTTTCGGCGTCCCTGGCGATCGAACGCATTCGTATGCTGTTGGCGCGCCGCCTCGCCAAGCACGATTTGGTGGGCATTGATCTTGTGATTTTTGACACGCACGGCGAATCCATAGGCCGCGGGGCGCACCCGGTTTCGTTCGCCGACCGTTTGGATTACACCTATCCGCCCGCGTCCCGTGCAGCGTTCGCCAGAGCCGGGGTTTTTGTCAAACAAGAGGTTAGTTTTCAAGGTGGCGACGGCTATGTTTATTTTTCCACCCCGGACATGGCGTTCGCGACGGTATGCCGCCTGCTCACCCACGCCGTCGGCAAGGCGTATCGCGCGGATGACGATCCCGATGTTTTTTACGAAGATACGGACTATTCCTTGGACTTTTTCCTGACCGCCAAGGATTTCAACGATCGCCTGATCGACAATCCCGATTACGCCGGAATGCTGAACTTGTTCGGCCCCAACCTGATGTATCCGACGGGCTCGCGCAAGGTGAAGCGCCAATATGAAGGCGCGGGAGCCGCGGACCAAAGCCATCCCTCGCAGATTAGAGCGATCCCTCACAACAGTATCTTGCAACAGATCGGGTACCTATCCAATTCAATGAGCGGTATCGGCAAGGCGATCGCCAAGGATCCGGATCGTTTTGTCGAGATTTTTGCCGCCTCCGACCGTTGCCGACGGTTCGTGTCGTTGGTCGCCTCGGCGCGCAATCTGTCCAACCTAGACGCCATGAACGGCTACGTCGCCCTTTACGATCCGGTGATCTGGTTGCGCCGGGCGTTCGTCGAAAAGGACCCGAAACGGGCGCAGCAGATGCAGCTTCTGGCGCGGCTTTTGCGCACCGGAGGGCGGCACGAGGAGATGAATCGCGTCCTGCGGATTTTTCTTAACGACACCCTCAACCTCGATCGCGGGCTGGAGGCCGTCAAGGCCGAGACAATGCTGCCCGATATGGCGCGCGCGTGCTATCCGGATCTAGATCTTCTGCACGCCGTGCGCATCGCTCTGATACACGAGATATTTCTGTTGGCGACCCAGCTGCCCAAGTTTACGAGCCACCAGGAATTCACCATGGACGATGTCATCAGCGATATTCTTCATCTCGATCTGGACCACGCCCTCGAAGTTTTGTGTACGACCTTCCCCAAGACCGTGCGCACCTTCGGCGCCGAACTTTTCGGCGAACCGGCGAGCTATCAGTCGGACGATTCGCAAAGTTATCAGCGCGAACATGCCGAATTGTTCGAACCGATGCGGCAACTATACGACCTGGTGCGCCGGGTCAGCACGGCGATCGCGCACATCGTCGGCGCGGTCGGCTGACTTCGCGCCCCGGCGGGGTTTTCGACGGTCAATACATGGAGTTTGGCAGGGCGGATAAGTTGGAGAGGCAAGCGCTTTTGCGCTACATCCCCAGGGCTCGCTTATAGATGTCGAGAATTTCTTCCTGCTCCTGACGGTCTTGCTGATCCATTTTGCGCAACCGGATGATTTGGCGCAGAATTTTGACATCGAACCCCGTTCCCTTGGCTTCGGAATAGACTTCCTTGATATCGGTGGCCAGGGCTGTTTTTTCTTCCTCGAGACGCTCGATACGTTCGACGAAGGATCGCAGATGATCGGCCGCAACGCCGCCTACGTCAGTCATGAAATATCCTTTTGCGGTTTGTCGTGTGTTTGACGATCGGCGAACGGCTCCACCGTTCGCGCAGGGCGAAGATACACGCGCCGCCTTCCGCGAGGCAAGCCATCCGTTGCGAATTCAATGTTTGATGACGTTCGCCATGAGAGGGGGCGATCATGAGAAGGGGCGATAAAGCATACCCGCCGCCCTGGGGCGTGCGGGAAAAACGACTTTAAAATTCGCTATCGTTCGCACCTTGGGCCAAGACGGAGGAGCGGTAGAGCTTTTTTTCGGCCAAAATTTGCGTCAGGACGTTCGCCAGAAGGCCCGCCCACCGGTCGCAATCGTCGGGGGTCGCGCAAAGATCCTGTCGTATTTCGACGGCGCAATGGGGCAGCCCTCGGCTTCCCGCATGCTTTTCCATGGTATAGGCGACATCCCGGCCGGAGTACGGCGCGTTATCGCCCACGTTCAAACGCCCGCTTTGGCGTAATTTATCCATGAGCGGTATCGCCAGACGAGGGTCGCGGTTCCACAAGACGCCGATTTCCCATGGACGATGCGTCCCGTTCATGTGCGGCGTGAAACTGTGCACGGAAAAAACGACGGGCGCCGTTCCTTGCCCTTCGAGGGTTTCGATATGCCGGTGAATGGCGCGGTGATAGGGGGTAAAAAAGGTTTTACGCCGTGCGTGTTGCATGATCTCGCCGACATCCTGGTTGCCGGGAATGGTCACGCAATCGCTGACGGCAGGGATGGATTGTGGGTGCCCCGGCGCACGGTTGAGGTCGATCAGGAGGCGGGAATAATTCGCAATTACCGCCGTCGCCTGCATCTTTTTTGCGAGCGATGTCGCGATGCGCCGCGTGCCGATATCGTAGGCGATGTGCATGTCAAGGTGTGATGGCGCCAGCCCCAAGGTGTTCATCGCGTCGGGGAACGCGCGCCCCGCATGGTCCGCGACGATGAACAGAGGGCACGAGGCGCGCGCGGAAACAACGTCGAAAACGGGAGGGTCGTTTTCACCGATCAGAGATATCGTATCTAGGCCGGATATCGTATTCATGTGCGGAATATAGAATACCGTGACGTCAAGGAGAAGAACCTTTACGTGGGACGCGCGAAATATTCGCATATCGATCATGCGCCGCCATCTCGACGGGCCTGCCGTATCCGCGTTGGGGGCTTGCGCGTGCGGACAAGGCGGCCCCGTGAAGATAAAGCCCGGGGTACGTCAGGGGGTCGGCATGCTTACATACGGATATTGTATTTTTAATTGTATAATTATTGTGATTTATATAAATATATAATTTATAGTTGCATATGTATAAAACAAAAACATAAATATATTTCAATGTATTGTGCAATGTTTTATAATTATTGAATTATAGTTGAGTTATAAAATTAAAATTTACATTTTATGGTATGAATACTATTATTTGTACTTAAGCGTATGGCTTGTTTATTTTGAAGTAGAAGTGGCGTTATTTTTTTTCCGTGACGTGCGCGCCTCTCCATGGGGTGAGGGGTATTGGCGTACGATCCCGATATGGGAAATGAGGGGATGGTTGAAAAGGAACGAGGGGGGAGGCGTAAGGCCCGGCGCGTGCGCGCCTGGCGCAAGAATGTTGTGGGATATGTATATGTTCGCGCTGTATACCATCAAAACCAAAAAGGTCGCCGCGACGAAAAATAACATCCTGTCCAGCATGCGCTGTCCTCCTCCGCAAGGGTGGGGCAACCTCAAGATACGGGAATAGGGCGATTGGGCGCCTTTTTGTAAGACAACGCCTTGATGGATAGTTTTCATCCGATCGGGTATAACCAACTCTCGGCAACGGCGGGACGATATGGAGTTTTCGACTCTCGGCGTCCTTTCGAATAGAAAATGGGATTGATTTTTTGGGGTATCGCAGTCGGGCGCGCCGGTATTTTTTACGCTTGTTTGTTCCAAGCTGTTTGTTTTTGGCAGCCGTATTCGGATACGCTTATTACTCCGAAAAAGAGGTCCAGAATGTATTTGTCGCCGAACGCGAGGAATTACATTTGGAAATGGGCGCTCAGCGCGTGCGCGATCATCTCGGGCATGCCTTGCAGAATTTGCGTTCCCTGACCGGATTGCAGAGCCTGAGCCGCTTTGAAAATGAATCCGAACAGGCGAGACTGGAGGTGCTGTCCAAGCATCTCCTTGCTTTTGCGGGATGGCGCGACAGCTATCGACGGATTCGCCTTTTCGATGCAAAAGGGGAAGAACGCGTTCGCATCGACTTCAACAAAGGCAAGGGGACGGTGATTTCCGATCAGGCCCTGAAGCGCGACCGCGACCGACGTTTTTTCTCCGATGTTTTCAGGCTGAACGCAGGGCAGGTTTTTATTTCTCCTTTTGAGTTGGAGCGTAAAAACAGAAAAATTGTTCATCCGTATAGACTGCAAATTCACATTGGCGCACCGATGTTCGACGGCGCGGGGCGTAAAAAAGGCGCCCTGATCATTACCCTCGCGGGGGAGGCCATTATCAACACGTTCCTTGACGGTCTGGGGGAAAGTGCGCGTTACGCCATGGTCCTCAATCGCGGTGGATATTGGTTGCACAGTCCCGATCCGAGGGAATTGTGGGGATTTCAATTGGATCACGGCGGGTCGTTCCGACAAAAATACCCCGAAGCTTGGCGTAAGATCATCACCAGCGATCGGGGGCAATTTTACCAGGAACTCGGTCTGTTTACCTTTCGAACGATCCACCCTCTAGACAATCGGCTGTCGCCCCCCCATAGAGGCGGAGACGTCGATGCGCGCCCGACAAGCAATGGGGATGGGAAATATTTTTGGAAACTAATCACTTTTGTGCCGCAATCGGCGCTAGAGGCCAGGGTGGCCGGCATCAAGTGGAAGCTTTTGTGGCTGTTTGTTCCGATCGTGATGTTGGTGTTTGGCGGCGCCGTCGCCATCGCCACGGCCATGGCGAAGCGCCGGGAGTTTGAACTGCGCCTCAAGGAGGCCAATGAAAACCTAGAACAAAATATCGAAAAGCGAACGCGGACCTTGGAGGCGGAAATCGAAAGCCGAATCCGCGCCGAAACGGCCCTGCGCGAATCGAGCGGGCTGATTGACCTCCAACAATCCGTGGCGGCGGCGGCCAACGTGTCGGAGACGCCGCAAGAGGCTTTGTTGATCTGTTTGCGCGATATTGCGGCATATTGTGGGTGCCCCGTGGCGCATGCCTACATGGTGCACGAGGACGCCCCGGACCTCCTTAAACCTTCGGATCTTTGGGTGAACCAACATCCCAGGCGTTACGGAGAATTTACCCGTTTGACCATGGCTACGGGGCTGTGCCGGGGGGAAGGGTTGGCCGGGCGCGTTCTCGCAACCGCCGAGCCGGTATGGGTGACGAAAATTCGCGATGAACTGGATGTTCCGCGCGCCCGGGTGGCCGTCGGTCTTGGTTTGAAATCGGCGTTCGCCTTTCCCGTTCTCGCCGGGCGAGACGTCGTCGCCGTATTGGAATTTTTTTCGTCCGATGAGATGGAACAGGACGCCGGCCTGTTTTACATGCTGCTGGATATCGGCGGGCAGCTGGGGCGCGTTTTTGAACGCAGGCGCGCCCAAGACGCCCTGTCCAAGGTCGGGGCGTCGTTGGCCAATTCGCAGCGTATCGCGCAACTGGGCAACTGGGAGTGGTCGGTGGATAGCGGCGCGGTGTGGGCTTCTGCGGAGTTTTGCCGGATTTTCGGGGTTGAGTCCGAATCGAGGGTGCTTCTCACGGATATCGTTAAGGCGATTTCCGAAAACGACCATGACCGCTTTTTGAAAACCCTGGATGATAGCCGTCATGGGTGTGAGGATCATGAAATCGAGTGCACGATTGTGCGCCGTGATGGTCAGCGCCGCTACCTGCGTTTTCTGATCAATGCCGAATGCGTGGCCAATCGTGCGGTAAAAATCATTTTGATCGTACAGGATATTACCGATCACGAGGCCGACCGCCAATTGCTCCGTAAATTATCCTTGGCCGTTGAACAAAGCCCCGCCAGCGTCGTGATTAGCGATGTCAATGGGGTCATCGAGTATGTCAACCGGCGATTCTGTGACACCACCGGGTATCGGCCCGATGAAATACTAGGGAAAAACCCCACCGAAGGGGCGAGCGGAGAAATTTCGAGCGGCGCCTACCTCAAGTTGTGGGAAAAAATGGAAACCGGGGAAACATGGAGCGGAGAGGTCCTTAACCGGCGTAAAAACGGAGAAGAGTACTGGGAATACAGCTCTATTTCGCCGATCAAGGATGAGCACGGTCTGATCACCAATTTTCTCGCCATCATGGAAGATATTTCGGTGCGCAAAAAATATGAGGAACAACTTTTGCACCGGGCGAACTACGACGACCTGACCGACCTTCCGAACCGGGTTCTGTCTTTGGATCGTTTGACCCAGAGCATCGAAAGAGCCAAGCGCGATGACGGCACCGGCGCCGTATTTTTCGTCGATTTGGATGATTTCAAATCGATCAACGACACCAAGGGGCACGATGTCGGCGACCGCATCTTGATCGAAGTCGGCAGGCGGCTGCAAGGTTGTGTGCGTA
Source organism: Varunaivibrio sulfuroxidans (assembly GCF_029318635.1). Taxonomy (NCBI): domain Bacteria; kingdom Pseudomonadati; phylum Pseudomonadota; class Alphaproteobacteria; order Rhodospirillales; family Magnetovibrionaceae; genus Varunaivibrio; species Varunaivibrio sulfuroxidans. Next base: position 2,974,428 of record NZ_CP119676.1, read on the forward strand.
AGGTTGACACCGTGGCGCGCATGGGTGGGGATGAATTTGAAATTATTATAGAAGCTCAAAAATCGTCCGTTATGATCGAGCAGGCCGCCCGCGACATCATCGACGCCTTTACCGTCCCTTTTCATATCGATCGTTACGAATTTTTCATCTCCGCCAGCGTTGGCATTACGCTGTTTCCCTCCGATGGCGATGATCCCCAGGTTTTGCGATCGCACGCCGATGCGGCCTTATTTAGGGCGAAAGACCTCGGGCGCAACAACTACCAGTTCTTCACCGCGGAAATGAATGAGAAAACCGCGCGCCGCGTGCGCCTTGAGACGGCGTTGCGTTATGCGCTCGAACGCAATGAACTGAGCATAAATTACCAACCCATCGTTGATATTCAAACGCGCCGACCGATCGGCGCCGAGGCGTTGCTGCGTTGGAACAACCCGCAAATGGGCGCGATCGGTCCCGACACCTTTATTCCCATCGCCGAGAGCACGGGCCTGATTGTTCCGATCGGCGCGTGGGTGATGAACAAGGCGTGCCGCGACGCCGAACTCTGGCGCAAGCAAACGGGGCGTGACCTTTTCGTCGCGGTCAACACCTCGTCGCGGCAGTACAGGGACGGGGCGATGGCCGACACCATAAACACGGCGTTGGCGCAAAGCAAATTGCCGCCCGACTGTCTTGAAGTTGAAATCACGGAGAGCCTCTTGATCGAGGGAGGTAACGTGAGTAGCGAATTGGACCGTCTAAAGGCGCTCGGCGTTAAATTATCGATCGATGATTTTGGCACCGGATACTCGTCTTTGAGCTATTTGAAGCGGTTTCCTCTCGATACGTTGAAGGTCGATAAATCCTTCGTCAATGACGTCACCGTCGATAAGGAAGACGCCGAGTTGGTGCGCGCGATTATCGCCATGGCCCATTCCCTTGAGTTGTGTGTGATCGCCGAAGGTGTCGAAACCGAGGATCAACTTGATTTTTTCGCCAAAGAAGGGGGGGACCTGATCCAGGGTTTTTATTACAGCCGCCCCCTTCCCCTGGATAAATTCATGGACTACCTGAAGGCGTTTGATTGAACGTTGTCTGGCGCTCCACGGCGAACGAAACTTTCTTGCGAAGAGGGGGAATGCAGAGCCGTTGTATTCCCCCGTCTTTTATATTAGATAAACCTCAACAATTAAGCGATAACGCATAACCTTCCGGCGCGAAAGCGATCCCGGGGGCGGCGAAGCACGACAATCGGCTATGGAGAAGGCAAAGATGGGCATTAAGGATATTGATCCCTACACGGTTAAGGACTGGTTGGTTCAGGACAAGGCGATTTTGGTGGACGTGCGCGAGGCCCATGAGCATGCGCGTGAGCATATCGCGTTGGCCCACCACGTTCCGTTGTCGTGTTTCGACCCCTCTCGAATTCCCGTCGCCGAGGGAAAAAGTGTCGTTTATTATTGCGCCTCGGGTGCGCGCACGGCTCAATTTGGTCATCATCTGACGCGGGCGCTTGGCGATTTTTGCGACGTTTACCACCTGTCCGGGGGAATATTCGCCTGGAAAATGGCCGGTTTCGAAACCGAGATCTAGTGGTTTGAGTTTAACATTTGAGTCCGATGCAATTGGACACAAATGCGTGAAGAAATCAAACTGCAACAAAAAGATAGATAGTGGTCGGCCCGATGGTTCGCAGGAGCGAAACGTCGGCCCGATCCACTAGAACGCCCCCGGTGGGGGCCGGGTGGGGCTAAAGAACGGGCGGGGTGAGGCGCGAACGGAAAAACGAGAATGTTATGGGGGTGTGACTTCGGGTGTGCCTTCGGGCGCCTCGTCGTCGCTTTCGCTGCGTGGGTCCATCTCGTAAATTACGGATGTCGTGCGCGGGGCGGGGACGAAATCGCTTTGAGTTTGGGTCGGTAGGATGGATTTCTTCCTGATGCGAAAAGCGACGAAAGCCGCGAGAATAACGGCGACCGTGGCCGAACTGAGGAACAGTCCGCCGGGGCCGGCATGGCTCATCGCCACGGCGGCCAGAATGGGGCCGGTTGCCGCGCCGATGCCGTACAGCAACAGCAATGCGGCGCTGGCCGGAACGAACTCCTCCGGTTCCATCAGGTCGTTGGCGTGGGCGATCGCCAGGCCATACAGAGGCAAAATCATCGCGCCGTACAGCGACGCGAGAACAAACAGGCCGACCAGTCCAAGGTTCAGGACCGCGATCAAAAATCCGACGACGGCGATACAGACACTCAGGCCGAAAATGATGTAGCGGCGGTCATGGTGATCGGATAACCGGCCCAGGGGAAATTGCGAGATCACGCCGCCGCCGATCACCAACGTCATGAAAATGGATATTTTCAAAGTGGATAGGCCGATGGCGTGCGCATAAACGGCGCCGAGACTCCAGAATGACCCGATCACGACCCCCGCGCCGATGCACCCGATGACCCCGACCGGGGTTCGTCCAAACAGGCGACCGAGGGACATGCGGGTCGTGTGAATTTGCACAGGCATCGCGCTGGTGGTTAGGGCGACCGGGACCAGGGCGACGGAAATCACGATGGAGACCAGAACAAATAGAAGATGCCCCCCCGGTTCGGCGAGGTTGAGTAACATTTGCCCCCCCGCCGTCGCGCTTAGGATGACGACCATATATACCGAAAGGACGGTGCCGCGGTTGATGTTGGTCGATTTTTCGTTGAGCCAGCTTTCCGTCGCCATGGCGAGTCCGGCGAAACATATACCGGTGATGGCGCGAAACACCATCCATGAAATCGGATCGACAAAAAGGATGTAGCACAAGGCGACGGCCGAGGCCAACGACGCCAACGCCGAAAAGGTGCGGATATGGCCGACCCGATTGATCAGTTTTGGGCTTAAGAAGGTGCCGGCGATAAAGCCGACATAATACGCGGACATGACGAACCCGATGGCGTTGGTGCTGAAACCTTCGATCCCCGCGCGCACGCCGAGCAAGGTTGCTTGCAGCCCTAAACCCAGGTTCAGAGCGCCGGCGCCCAGGAGGAGGGCGAAAATTCTAATCAATGTGGCGTTGGCGCTCATATGGAAACGGCTTTCGTATTTTTGGGCGTCCCGTTCCGTGATCATCCGTCTCGGGCGGAAGAGGCCACCTTATCCCCGAGCCGGAGGGGGACGTCAAAGACTATTTCGGTTTATTAACCGACAGGCGGTCGGACGTGGAACGTGGCGCTTGCCTCCATGGCGCGCGCGCCCTCGGGGGTGAGGGCGCACACCCTGGCGCGCGCGTCGGTGTCGGGCGCGTTGTCGTGGTCGCCGCCCTCCTCCAGGGCGACAATATCGAAGGAGCGATTGGCGAATAAGGGGGCTTTGGCGCGGAAGGTGAACGACGCCAGCGACCGTTCAGGAGCGGCTTCGCGGGCGAAGTCGGCCAGCAAGGTGGCGATCAAAGGGCCGTGCACGACAAGGTCCGGGTAACCTTCCACGTGGGTGGCGTAGGGGTGGTCGTAGTGGATACGGTGTCCATTGAAGGTCAGCGCGGAATAGCGGAACAGGAGCACCGGATCCGGCATGACGCGTCTGCGTCGGGTGACGGCTCCGGTAAAAGGCTTCGGTTCGGGCGACCCGTCTTGCGCGCTTCGTGCGCCACGAAACACTATATCGTGTTCTTCTTCCAAGGCTGGACCCTGCGGCCCTTCGATGCGGTGGCGAATGGTGACGAAAACCAGCGCGCCGCTGCGCCCTTTTTTGGCGGCGATGGCGGTAATTTCGCTATGGCGGTGAATTTTTTCACCCACATAAAGTGGTGCGTCGAAGCGTACCCGCGCGCCGGCGAACATGCGCCGGGGCAGCGCGATGGGAGGAAGGAAGCCGCCACGAACGGGATGTCCGTCCGCCCCCAGTTGTCCGGATCGCGCCTTGTCGGTGAAATACATCCAATGCCACAGCGGGCCGATCGCCTCGCCGTCTCGCGGCGGCGGACCGACCCATCCCAGAGTCGCGGCCATTGCGGCGCAGGAAGACGGTGTGATCACATCGTCGCTTTGCGTGCGGTTTCCGATCCAACGCGTCATGTCGTCAAAAGGCGTGTTCATGGACGGTGCGCCTCGGTCATGGGGTGGGCGTCGCCAAATTCCCGGCGGATGTCGGCGCCGTGTTGATCCAAGGCGGGGACGTGCGTGCGCGCCGAGCCGTCGTCGCACGAGGGGGTGATGCGGGCGGGCGTGGCGGGGGCCCAGGCCGTCCCGGAGGGCGTCGTGAAGGCGTGCGTGCGCAATTGGGGGTGGGTCTGAAGATCGGCGACGGCGTTCAGCGCGCCGAAGGCGATCTTGGCGTCGCGCAGGCGGTGGATGATCTCGGGTCGGTCGAGGGCGGCGAAGACGGAGGCGATGGCCTCGTCGAGCGCGCCGCGATGGGCGACGCGGCTTTCGTTATCGGCAAAGCGAGGATCGTCCGCCAGCCTTTCGTTATCCAGGACGGCGCGGCAAAAGCGGACCCATTCGCGTTCGTTTTGAATGGATAGCACGACCCGGCGGCCGTCCTTGCCCCGGTAAGCCCCGTAAGGCGCGATCGAGGGATGGTTCATCCCCACCCGCTGCGGGGCCGCGCCGCCGTAGCGCTGATGCAGATAGGGCACCGTCATCAGTTCGGCGACGGTGTCGAAAAGGGAAATTTTGATCGCTTGGCCAAGACCGCTCCGATCGCGCGCGCGCAGGGCCAGGAGGATGGCGCTGAACGCCTGCATTCCCGTCGTGATATCGGCGATGGAGATGCCGACGCGCCCGGGCTCGGCCTCTCCTCCGGTGATCGCGCACAGGCCCGTTTCGGCCTGCACCAGAAGATCATAGGCCTTCATGTCGCGGTACGCGCCGTCCTCGCCATAGCCGCTGATGTCGCAGGTGATCAAGGACGGATGACGGGCGCGCAGATCGTCCGCGCCCAGCCCAGCCCGCCCTGCGGCCCCGGGGGCGAGGTTCTGGATGAAGACGTCGGCCGACGCGATCATGCGTTTTAGAAGCGCCGCGTCGCCGGGCTCCTTGATATCCAGGGCGATCGATTCCTTGCCCTGGTTGAGCCAGACGAAATAAGCGCTTTCGCCGTCCACGACGCTGTCGTAGCCGCGGGCGAAATCACCCTCGCGCCGTTCGATCTTGATCACGCGCGCGCCGCCCTCGGCCAGCTTGGCAGAGGCGAACGGCGCGGCGACGGCCTGTTCCAGGGTGATCACCAGAAGATTTTGCAGTGGAGCATTCATGGGCGCTACGGTTCCCTCAATAAGACCGGGGCAGGTCCAGCACGTGTTCGCCGATGTACGACAAAATCATGTTGGTCGAGATCGGCGCGATTTGATACAGGCGGGTTTCGCGAAACTTGCGTTCGACGTCGTATTCCTCGGCGAAGCCGAACCCGCCGTGGGTTTGCAGACACATGTCGGCGGCCTGCCACGACGCCTCGGACGCCAGCAGTTTGGCCATGTTCGATTGGGCGGCGGGTTTGTCGCCTTGATCGAACAAGCGGGCCGCCTTTTGCACCATCAGATCGGCGGCCTCGGTGGCGGCGTAGGCGCGTGCGATGGGAAATTGAACGCCCTGATTGGCTCCGATCGGATTCCCGAAAAGAACCCGCTCGCGGGCGTAATCGCTCGCCTTTTGGATGAACCAGCGAGCGTCGCCAATACATTCCGCCGCGATCAGGATGCGCTCGGCGTTCATCCCGTCGAGGATATAACGAAAACCCATGTCCACCTCGCCGATCAGATTTTCGGCGGGCACGACGAGGTCGTCGAAAAACAGTTCCGTCGTGGCATGGTTGATCATGGTGCGAATCGGGCGGATGGTCAGGCCGTTTTTTAGCGCCTCGCGTATGTCGATTAGAAAAACCGAGAGCCCAAGCCCCTTCTTTTCCACTTTGTCCACGGCGGTCGTGCGTGCGAGCAGAATCATCAAATCGGAATGTTCGGCACGCGATATCCAAACTTTTTGCCCGTTGATGATGAAATTATCGCCGTCGCGCACCGCCGTCGTTTTCAGGTTCAGGGTATCCGTACCGCTGGTCGGTTCCGTGACCCCGAACGCTTGGAGGCGCACTGCGCCACTGGCGATCTGCGGCAGCCATGTTTCTTTTTGCCGGGGGCTTCCGTGGCGCAGAAGGGTGCCCATGGTGTATATCTGTGCGTGACAGGCCGCCCCATTGCCCCCGGATTTGTGAATTTCCTCCAAAATTGCCGCCGCGTGGCGAATGCCCAGGCCGCTGCCGCCATAGCCTTCGGGGATCAAGGCGGCAAGGTAGCCGGCCTCGCTGAGGGCATTGACGAAAGCTTGAGGGTAGGTGCGCTCGCGGTCTACGTCGCGCCAGTATTTTCCCGGAAATTGGGCGCACAAGGCGCGCACGCCCTCGCGAATGGCCGTGATATCGTCCTCGTCCTCGTCGGAACGCAGGGGGGCGGGTGCGGTGTTTTCGGCGGACATGGGGGGCTCCGGTTGCTTGGGCGGGAAGAATCACAAGTGCCTTAAATTTTCCGGTTCGTCAATTGCCGGATCGGTCTTGAACTTGCCGAGGATATCCTCTTTCGGATGGAAAAATACTTTTTTCAAACCGTTAAGAGTGCGCGCCAAGAGAGGGAGATGTCTTTAGGGTCAGGACCTCTTCATCCCGTCCCGCAGGGGTTTGTGAAAAATGCCCCAGGAACGTCGTCGAAGACTTTTGAAAGTGAACGGCGCTTCCGGCAAGTCTTCTTCTAGGCTTGTGACATTTTTCACAAACCAGACGCATCAGATGAAGTGGTCCTGACCCTAATCTTCATAAAAAAAACCCGCCGCAATAAAGATACGGCGGGTCGTGGTGGATAAATAATCGAGAAGGGTTACTGAGCCGTTTTTAAATAGTCAATAATCGCCTTGCGATCTTTTTCCTTTTTAATATGGACGATCATCGCCGTGCGGCTTCCGCCAACCATATCCTTGTGCGTTTTTAAGAATTTTCGCTGATTGGTGATCCACTCGGAGATCAGGGCTTCATTCCAGGTGAAGTTGGCGCCCTTCATGGCGTTGTAGCGTGAGAAGCTCGCAACGCTGCCCGCCTTGCGACCAATGACACCCTTCAGCATCGGTCCGACGGCGTTTTTATCGATTTTGTGGCAGACACTGCACTTGTGTTTGAACAGCTTCTCGCCCTTGCTTGCGGCCATGGCCGAACTGGCGGAGAAAGCCACGGTTGCCGCCATGAGAAGGCCTAATACAGTCTTATTTTTCATCTAAACTCCTCCCAAATACGCACGCCCTGACCAGGGGCGGATGCGTTTCCCTAAAGATCGTGAATGGTTCATGCGCCCGTAACCGGAAATCGTCTTGGTCACAGAAAAAAACGCAAAAATCCCTCGCTCAAACCAGGGAATGGGGCGTTTCAATCAAAGACACCTGTGTACGGTGGGGTACAGAATATCTTAGAATTAGAGGAAAGAAAACCCCCGCCTCGTTGTGAGGGGCGGGGGTTTCGAAAATAGATCTTCTATCGGTGTCTTACTTCGCGGTTTTGAGGTAATCGATGATCGCCTGACGTTCTTTTTCCTTTTTGATTTTGACGACCATGCTTGTGCTCTTGCCGCCGACGATATCGGCGTGCTCTTTAAGGAATTTCCGAGGATTGGCGATCCATTCATCAAGTAACTTTTCGTCCCAAGTGAATTTCGCCCCCTTCATTGCTTTGTAGCGTTTGAAGTCCGCGACGCTACCGGCCTTGCGTCCGATGATTCCGGTCAGTTCCGGTCCGACGGCGTTTTTGTCCAGCTTGTGACAGGTGGAACATTTCCTTTGAAAAAGTTTTTCACCAGCGCTGGATGCGGCCTGGGCCGAGCCCACGCCGAGCGCGAACGTGGTGGCGAGTCCAAGGGCGAGTATACGTGATGCTTTCATGGTTTAACGTACTCCAAATCGATGCAAAAGGTCCCAATGAGCCTTTAGAATATATAAGGACAACAGTGTGATTTATTAGCTTAACTGAAAATAATCTGCAACTGCCTCCGAGAGACATGTAAAAAATCTAATATATTTAATGGGTTGTGTCTTTAGGAAAAATGAGGTGGTTGCGCAATGAACACGTGTTTTGGTCATGATCGCGAACATGTTTGTTTTGATGCGCCCACCTGCGGTATACTTAAGGGCCGCGTGACGAGAGGAAAGGTATAAGCAATTTTCTCGCATGCATGTTTTTCGCACGCATGGCGGCCCAGTGCGTGCAGAGGGCCCCGTGCCTCCTCAGGGACCCCGCGGTACTTATCGCCTTTGGCCATTAGGACGATCATGATCAAACCTACTTTGAGCGAAACCGATGTGCAAAAATTGTTGCAGGATCCTTCGCCGGAACGACGTGCGATAACCGCATCAAAAATTGCGATGGATTTTAATTTAGGGTCGCTCAGTTCGTCCGAACGCGCCCTGGCGGAAGAAATTTTTCGGGTCATGGTCAAGGATGCGGCCATACGCGTGCGCGAAGCGTTGGCGCAAAACCTCAAGGAAAACCCGGACGTTCCCCATGACGTGGCGCTTAATTTGGCGCGCGATGTGGATCGGGTTTCCCTACCGATGATACGTTTTTCCGACGTGTTGAATGACGTCGATTTATTGGAACTGGTGCGTGAAAACGCCGAAACGAAACAGGTCGCAATCGCCGAGCGTACGCATGTCTCGCCCGCGATTTCGGATGCTTTGGTGGAAACGCAAAACGAAAACGTGGTGACGGTCTTGGTCGAGAACCACGGGGCCGAAATTTCCGAAAGAGCCTTGCAGAAAGTCCTAGATGATTTCACCCAAAGCGAACGCGTTCACGGTGCAATGGCGCACCGGCCCAAGCTCCCCCTTAAAGTGGGTGAGCGGTTGGTGGCTCTTGTTTCGGAAACCTTGCGCGAGGATTTGGTGAAGCACCATGAGTTGCCCCCCTCGCTGGCCTCGGATTTGATTTTTCAGTCCCGCGAGCGGGTAACCGTTGGGTTGACGGAAGGTTCAAGCGATCATGATCTGTATGGCATGATCCATCAAATGCACGACAACGGGCGATTAACGCCCTCGATCGTGTTGCGCGCTCTGTGTATGGGGGATATGCCTTTTTTCGAGGTCTCCATGGCCGTTCTCGCGCGGACGCCCTTGGTGAACGCCCGGATATTGGTGCATGATTCCGGTGAATTGGGGCTGCGGGCGATCTTTGATCGGGCGCATCTTCCGAAAAGTTTTTTTCCTGCCGTGCGCGCGGCCATAGATGTCGCGACCGAAACGGATTACGACGGAGAAGAAAACGACCGTGCGCGTTATTCTCGGCGCATGCTTGAACGGATTTTAACGCAATACGGCGATTTGGGGGTCGATTTCGATTCCGATGATCTGGAATACCTACTGTCCAGGGTGGGGAAGTTGCCGGTCGCATTGGCGCGTGGCGCGGGGCAAAATCTCGGGCATTGACATAACCCCGGAAGATACGGCCGGAAGACCAAGGCGCGAGGCTCCCCATGACGCTCAGGGTGCGCTTAAGGGGTGCTCAGTTCGCGCCAGATCCCGTAATTCTCGCGAAAATCGCTGAGGGATCGCCAAAGTGCGGCGAAGGTTTTGTCCTTGGCGGCTTCCTCACGGACGACAGCGCCCCATGCTTTTTTCAGGGTATTGATCGCCGATTGAGGGAGGCGTCGGATGTTTATGCCGTCGGCGGTTAGGGTCTTCAGGGCGGCGAATTGCACGGCTTCGCCAGATCCTAGGCCCTGGCGCATGGTGTCGCCGCATACCGTTTCAATTTGTGCCCTGCGCGCTGGAGTAAGCGCATCCCAGCGTTGTTGTCGGATCATCAAGGCCAGCAAGGTCAGGGGTTTGTGCCACCCCGGAAAATAATAGGTTTGTGCCGCCGGATTGAATTCCATCCGGGAATCGTCGGTGGGGAGGGGCACTTGGGCGGCGTCCAACAGACCTTCCTCCATGGCCATGAAGATATCGGCGGGCTTCATGTCGAAAACCTTGGCCCCGGCGCGGGCGAGGACGCGCGCCCCCAATCCCCGGGCGGCGATGCGCAAATGCAAAAAAGAGCGGGCCGAGGTAACCGGAACGCGGAACCACCCCGCCGCCATGCCCGGGGCGACGCCGCAGGCCAGGGCGTGCATGGATAGTCCCTTGGCGATGTCGGCAAAAGCCTCGCGTCCGCCGCCGGTGGCGTACCAAGCCGAAAATTCGTTCATTTCGGGACCAAAAGGCACGGACGAAAACAAATTAAGCGCCGGGGCGCGACCGGCCCATAATCCAGGGTCGATAAATGCGCCATCCAGCGCTCCGCCGGAAATCGCGTCGAAGAAATCCGTCGGGGCTATCGGTGCGTTTGGGGCTTGTACGGACACGTGTACCGCGCCATTGGAAACGCGTTGGATTTGATCGGTGAAGCGTGTGATCTGTGCGCCCATATCGGGGCTTTGCAAGGAAAACGCGCTGGCCAGCTTCAATGTTACGCCGCTTTGCGCCATGCCACCGTGTGTGGTGGCCCCGCCATCGTGCGTGGTGAGAAGGGACGTTTGTTCGCCTGTGGACGGTGACGCATTCAGGGTTTCCGATCCCGCCGGCTTGGGAGGATGATCCGTACGCGCCGCATTCATGCGTGGGGCGATGACGGTGGCGCCGAGCATAATCCCGACAACGCATCCGATGACTATTCCGACCACGGCGTCGCGCATTTTTCCCTCCCCCCTGACTTTGCAAGGTCATTGTCCTTCGAGGCGGCGGGAATGGTATGAGGGAACGGCCCCGCGCACAAGCGGCAAGACGGACATGCGCGCCTTCACGCCGACCCGTCCGCTCGCCCATGCCGCCGTCGATGGCCCGGGATTACGGTTGGTGCGGGAATGCCGGGGGCAACAAGCCTCGACATGTTTCAGGTCTCGCCGTATATCACGCCTCAGCGTATCTATTGGGCCTAGGGGCGCTTTCTCGTGAGCGGACCTGCTCAGTATCCTCCGTTTTTCCTTTTTGGCAAATTGGGTGCGGCGCCGTCAAAAAAGTTCCAAAGTAAGCGGGCGAAGACTTCCGGCGCGATGACGGTGTGGCGGTTATCGCTCTCCTGCAGGGCGTTGCGCAGGGATTGGCGAATATCGGCGTTCCCCGTAAGGTCGAATATGATGTCGACCTGATCGCCTAATGTGGCGACGTCGCAGGCGTCCTCGAATACGGGGACGTTGTTTTGTGCGAACCCCATCGCGAACGGTGACTTGACGTCTTTTTCGGCGACGGCGACAATTTTAATGGGTTTATGGCCTTCTTGGATTTGTTCTAAAAAATGAGCCGCGAATTCCTGACCGACGGCGCCCAGCCCCAACAGTGCAATATTTATCGTTTCCGACATTCTGTGAACCTCCCTAGTATCGCGTTTTGCTGTGTCCCCGTTTTTTTATGAGCACGGTGGCTTGCTTGTTATGATGGTGAAATGCAATCTCGAATTGTGACGACCTTTGGATGTTCTCGCAAGGCATATCGAAGGTGGGACCCTTCTAAAATACAATCTTGATCGTCCGCTTTTCCCTCGACCTGGTGTATAAATACGCCATGAGCCGAAGCTTAAGAGGGCCGAAAAGAAAGGCGAGGAAGACGCTGTGATGAAATTTTCGACGAGATATCCAATAAAGATAAGGCGTTCCCATTTTCGGGAGGTTTTCAGTCATGGGTGAACATCATTACATTCATCGCACCGGCTGGCTGCGTGCGGCGGTTCTGGGGGCGAACGACGGTATCGTTTCGACGGCGAGCCTGATCGTCGGGGTTGCGGCGGCCGCGACCGACCGCAGCGGAATTTTGCTCGCCGGCGTCGCCGGTCTGGTCGCCGGGGCGATGTCGATGGCGTCGGGGGAATATGTTTCGGTCAGTTCGCAAGCCGACACCGAACGTGCCGACCTGAAAAAAGAACGCGCCGCCCTGGATGACAGTCCCGAGGTCGAGCTTGAGGAATTGACCCAGATTTACACCGGGCGCGGGGTCGAAATCGCCCTCGCGCGGCGGGTTGCGGTGCAACTGATGGCCCACGACGACCTGGGCGCGCATGCCCGCGACGAACTGGGCATTTCCGAAACCCTCAGCGCCCGCCCGGTGCAGGCGGCGCTGACCTCGGCACTGACGTTTTCCCTGGGCGCGGCCCTGCCGTTGGCCGCGGCGGCCCTGCTCCCGGTAGGCCAGGCGATTCCCGGGGTCTCCCTGACGTCATTGATCGCCCTGGCGGCTCTCGGCGCGCTCTCGGCACGCGCCGGGGGGGCGAACATCTTTCGCGCGGCGCTCCGGGTCACCCTCTGGGGCGCCATGGCCATGGCCGCCACCGCCGCCATCGGCGCTTTGTTCGGGCGGGTGGTGTGATGAGGGCGTACATGACCACTCCTCACCTCGCCACCCTCGAGCTTTGTAATAGAAGTCAAATCACCACGAAATGCATGCCGAGACCGATAGTCAATTGTTGCGTTGGCTTTCGGTCATAGTGCGCCTGCCATCATGTATAATACTTCGCGGCCCCGCGCGTCAAAGCCTTTGCCTATGGTGCCTTTCCCATCGCCGAAAGCCGTGAAGCTTCCCGAAGCGGCAAGATTGTTTGCGCAGGCAATGCTCCAGTTACCTTTCCCCTCCTGGGTGTAGTTATATCGACCGAGACAAGTCCCTTGGTTGTCAGGCAGAATAACTTTTATGTCACCGCCCTTGCCCTTTCTTGTTTCTTCGATAACGCCAGACATTAAATGACTAAAGCCGTCCCATTGAACCGCAATAGCTTGTTTTTGAACGTTGCTCGGCGAAGCTGAGGCGCGTAAGCCTTGGTTTGGGGTGATCAGGAATGTTTTGGGCATCTGTTTGGTTACCGGAGAATCTGATAATTCTCTCCAATTATCGGTCCCACACGCAAATTCAGCCGTTTCCGTATTGAAGTAAAGATTTACCCTACTTCTTAGCATAGGAGTACTGAAATTGGCAATTTTCCAGCCATTTTTTTTCTCAGTGACAGAATAGACATAAATCTCTGATGGATTAATTTCTGTAGTGGCTCTAAATATTCCACTTTTTTTATTGCCAATGGCACAATTTCTGGATGCGATTTCTCTCGCCAAACTTGCGTTCGGCGTGGTGAGGCCAACTGCCGTAGTTTGACACCCCGCGATGGACAATACAGTCCCGACCATATAGGCGATTTTTCCATACGTTGACGCTGTCATTGATATGTGCTCCCTCTTAATCAATCTGCTCAATGAGCGAGTTTGAGGTAGAGTGTTATATATGTACACAGCTTATGACAGCATTACACTCAAACGCAGATAAATTTTTCGCATGTCAAAAATTATGGGGGAAGCCTCTGGATAAAAAATATGGGAAATTTTATATGCTCCGCAACCACACGGCACGCTAATGCTCCATTGGCTCCGATCCAGGGAGCGCAGAGGACGATTTCTTAAGCTTGAGTTTCTCGGGGATATGACGAGATACGAACCAACGCCTTAGCAAAATTCTGCTAAGGCGTTGGTTCCATTGGTCGGAGTGAGAGGATTCGAACCTCCGGCCCCTGCCTCCCGAAGACAGTGCTCTACCAGGCTGAGCTACACTCCGTCACCTTGAAGTGGCGTTTTATATACCCCTGTGCGGACGAGGGCAAGCCATCGTGTGGGAAAATTAGTAGGCGCGCTCGACGCAGAAATCGATGACCTCCAAAAGCGTGTTCTTGACCTCGCCGTCGGGGAAAATATCCAGTGATTTCCGTGCGATATTGCCATACTCGCGGGCCCGGGCGACGGTGTCGTCGAGGCTGCCGTGGGTTTCCATCAGGGCGATGGCGTGTTCCAGGTCGCCGTCGTTTTGCTCGTCGTCCTCCAACGTGCGCCGCCAAAAAGCGCGTTCGTCCTCGCCGGCGCGTTCGAACGCCAGGATGATCGGCAGCGTGATTTTTCCGTCGCGAAAATCGTCGCCCACGGTCTTGCCCAAGGTCGCCTGCTTGGCGGAAAAATCGAGGGCGTCGTCGATCAACTGGAAGGCGATTCCCAGGTTAAGGCCGTAGTTTTTCAAAGCGTCCTGTTCGTGCGCCGGACGGTCGGCGACCACCGAGCCGAGCTCGCAGGCGGCGGCGAACAGTTCCGCGGTTTTCGCCTTGATGACCGCCAGATAGGCCGCCTCGTCGGTCGTCGTGTCGTTGGCGGTGATCAGTTGCAGCACCTCGCCCTCGGCGATCACCGAGGAGGCCTGGGAGAGAATGCGCAGCACCTCCAGCGACCCGTCCAGCACCATCAGTTCGAAGGCGCGCGAGAACAGGAAATCGCCGACCAGCACGCTGGGCTTGTTGCCCCAGATGGCGTTGGCCGAATCCTGGCCGCGGCGAAGATCGCTTTCATCGACCACGTCGTCGTGCAGCAGCGTCGCGGTATGGATGAATTCGACGCAGGTCGCCAGCGTCACATGGCGTTCGCCGGGGTATCCGCACATTCGGGCCGTGGCCAGGGTCAACAGCGGGCGCAGGCGCTTGCCGCCCGAAGCGACGATGTGCCCGGCCAGTTGCGGGATCAACACCACCGGGCTGTCCATCCGTTCCATGATCAGCCGGTTGACGGCCTTCAGGTCGTCCGCGAGCAAGGCCGTCAGGCGATCCAGCGCAGAGGCCGTATTTTGTTTCGCGTCTTGTTTTGCGTCGAAATTGACGGCCACACCCACGTTGAAAACTCCTGCCCTTTTGGATCGATTGTCTATACTATCACCCGAGAAAGGCCATATAAGAACGCAGTTTGCAATCCGGTCAAGTTTTTACACGCGCATATGATTGAATTAGTCCGCACCAACGACCCCGTTTTTCTATCCTGGCTGAACGCCCATCTCGAAGGTCGGGGGGTGCGTTTTGTCGTGCTCGATCAACATGCCGCGTTGATGGACGGGTCGATCGGCGCGGTGCCGCGCCGGGTGATGGTGGACGAAGACCAATTGCCCTTGGCGCGTCTAATCCTGGCCGAGGGCGAGGCGTTGGCTCGCGCCGAGGATTGAGCCATGGCGCCGGGTGAGAGCAAAAGGTCATGAATTCCCCCGGTGCGAACGATCCCGGCCTTGATTCCAGAGATTCCCCGGCATCCTGCGAGATTCCCGAGGAGGTAAGCGACGACGCCTTGTTGGGTGGGCGCGTGCGCCTGCTTCAGCCTTTGGCGGGTTATCGCGCGGCGATCGATCCGGTATTGCTGGCGGCGGCGATCGCCCCGAGGTCCCGGGCGCGGGTTCTCGACGCCGGGATGGGGGTCGGTGCGGCGGCGCTGTGTTTGGCGCGGCGGGTGGCGGATATCACGGTCACGGGGATCGAACTCCAAGAACCATTGGCGGCCCTCGCCCGGCGCAATATCGCCTTGAACGGCGTTCAGGGCAGGGTTGATGTCGTCCTTGGCGATATCGCCGCGCCGCCGGACGCCATCGCACGGGGAGGCTTCGACCACGTCATGGTCAATCCACCTTATATGGAGCGTGGCCAGGGACACCCTCCGCCGGAAACCTCACGCGCCGCCGCCCATGTCGAGGGGCGGTCGAGTCTGGACGATTGGGTCAAATTCGCCTTGGCGATGACCAAAACCAAAGGCGACGTCACGTTTGTTCATCGCGCCGACCGACTGGACGACGTACTGGCCGCCCTTCACGGTCGCGCCGGAGCGATCACGGTGCTGCCCATTCGTTCTCGGAGCGGGCGGCAGGCCAAACGCGTGATCGTGCGGGCGCGCAAGGGCGTATCCGGTCCACTGCAATTGCTGAGCGCCTTGATCGTGCATGACGCGGGTGGGGGCTATACGTCGCGCGCTCAAGATATTCTGCAGGAGGCGCGCGCGCTAAATTTTAGAGACTTTTGTTGACCAGCTACCCGAAGGGCCTCTAATAAGGGATCATGTTTGGATTAAGTCTTTCGAAGTTTATTTTCACCGTCTTCATCGTTGGTGTCGTCTGGTACGGCTTTAAATGGCTGAACCGGGTCCAGAGCATTCGCGAGGAGGTGCGCCGCAACGGTCGCCCCGCCGCCCATCCCGCCGCCGGGCGTCGGGCGTCGGGCGCGCGCGCCGCGGACGAAAGCGTCGAAGATATGGTGAAGTGCCCGGTTTGCGAAAGCTATGTCGCCGCCAAGGGGACGACATCGTGCGGGCGCGACGGCTGCCCTTATGTCGGTTAAGGCCACACGCTTAAGCCCGCACGATTGAGGCGAGGTCGGAGGCCTTCGGGGATTTTTGGGGATGCGCGCGAAGGCGCGTGAAGGGATAAAACGTGCCAGATCATTCGATGACACTCTTGCGCCTGTTCGGTTTCGAAAAGGCTGGGGGCGAGGGGAGCCTTGACCGTGGAAACACCCCCGGGCTATCTTTCGCTGCAGTGCAACATTTATCTCTCCGGTTCGCCCATGCCCCCCGCGCCTAACCCTGAAACGTGTTTTCAATCCCTGATTTTGAAGCTTCAGACTTTCTGGGCGCGCCAGGGCTGTGTGATTTTGCAGCCTCAGGACATGAGTGTCGGCGCGGGAACGTTTCATCCCGCCACCACGCTGCGCGCCTTGGGGGCCGAGCCTTGGCGGGCGGCTTACGTTCAGCCCTGCCGCCGCCCGACCGATGGGCGCTATGGCGAAAATCCCAATCGCCTGCAGCATTATTACCAGTTCCAGGCGATGCTCAAGCCGTCGCCGATCGACAGCCAGGCGCTGTATCTGGACAGTCTGCGCGCCCTGGGCGTTGATCCTTTGGCCCACGACATCCGTTTCGTCGAGGACGACTGGGAAAGCCCGACCCTGGGGGCCTGGGGCCTGGGTTGGGAGGTCTGGTGCGACGGCATGGAAGTCAGCCAGTTCACCTATTTTCAACAGGTCGGCGGCATCGAATGCGATCCGGTGGCGGTCGAACTGACCTACGGTCTGGAACGCTTGGCGATGTACATTCAAGGGGTCGAAAATATCTACGATCTGGATTGGAACGGCCTTGCCGACGACGCCGGCGGGGTGCGTTATGGCGATGTTTTCCTGCGCAACGAGCGGGAGCAGTCGGCCTTTAACTTCGAGGTCGCCGATACCGAGATTTTGTTCCGCCACTTCGCCGACGCCGAACATCAATGCCAGGCCCTGCTCGGCCGCGCCGCGCCGCTGGCGCTGCCCGCCTACGAGCAATGCATCGCGGCGAGCCATGTCTTTAACCTGCTCGATGCGCGCGGGGTGATTTCGGTGACCGAGCGGGCGGCCTACATCGGCCGCGTCCGCGCCTTGGCCAAGGGCTGTTGCGAGGCCTGGGTCGGCGCCGCCGGGAAGGGAGTCTGAGCCATGGCCGAGCTTCTTTTCGAATTGCTCAGCGAGGAAATTCCCGCGCGCATGCAGGCGCGCGCCGCCGCCGAGTTGAAGGCCCTGATCGAAGATGGCCTCAAGAGCGCCGAACTCGCGTTCTCGCGCGCCGAAGCCTTCGCCACCCCAAGAAGGATCACGGTGGTTATCGATGGCCTGCCGATTAAACAGCCGGACGTCAAAGAGGAACGCAAAGGTCCCCAAACCGGCGCACCGCAGCGGGCGATCGACGGCTTCTTGAAATCGTTGGGCGGGTTGACGCTGGACGATTGCGAACAACGCGAAATCAAAGGCAAGACCTTTTACGTCGCCGTTCTTGAGCGCCGCGGGAGGGCGACGGTGGATGTCCTGGGCGACATTCTTCTCGATGCCGTCACCGCCCTGACATGGCCGAAATCGATGCGTTGGGGGACCCAGGAAAAGCGTTGGGTGCGCCCCTTGCATGGCGTTTTAGCGCTGTTCGACGGCGCGGTCGTTCCGCTCGCTTATGGCGGCGTCGATTCCGGTCGCGAAACCGCGGGGCACCGTTTTCTCGCCCCGGATTCTTTTTCCGTTGACGGTTTTTCCGACTATGAGGCCAAGTTGACTGCGGCGAAGGTGATGTTACGCCCCATGGAAAGACGGGCGTCAATTTTCGAGCAGGCGCAAAAACTGGCTTCCGAGGTCGGGCTTTCGTTGCGCGCTGACGACGCTTTATTGGACGAGGTGACGGGTCTGGTCGAATGGCCGGTCGTACTTATGGGAGACATCTCCCCCGAATACACGGCGCTGCCCGACGAGGTTCTCATCGGCTCCATGCGTGGCCACCAAAAATATTTCTCCTTGCTTAACTCGGATGGCGCGTTGGCGGCGAAATTTATCGTCGTGGCGAACATGGAGACCCCGGATCGAGGGGCGGCGGTGATTAAGGGTAACGAGCGGGTCCTGCGCGCTCGTTTGTCGGACGCCAAGTTCTTCTGGGATCAGGACCGCAAGACCTCGCTGGCGGCGCGGACCACTCATCTGGCGGACATCGTGTTCCATGCCAAACTGGGCAATATCGACGAAAAGGTCGATCGCGTTCAGGCCCTGGCCAGCGAATTGGCCGGGTTTATCGACGGCGCGGACAAGGATCGTGTGCGCTCGGCGGCGCGCCTCAGCAAGGCCGATCTGGTGACCGGCATGGTCGGCGAATTTCCCGAACTTCAGGGCGTGATGGGGCGCTATTATGCCCTGCACGACGGCGAGCACGCGGATGTCGCCGACGCCATCCGCGATCATTACGCCCCGCTGGGTCCCCATGACGCGTGCCCGCGCGCGCCGGTATCGGTGGCCGTCGCCCTGGCCGACAAGATCGACACCCTGGTCGGGTTCTGGACGATCGACGAGAAGCCGACCGGATCGAAGGATCCTTACGCCCTGCGCCGCGCCGCCTTGGGGGTGATCCGCCTGATTGTGGAGAACGGCCTGCGCCTTCCCTTGCTGGCGGTGTTCGAGCGGGCCGACGGCAAGGATATCGCCTCCGATCTACTGGCCTTTTTCATCGACCGCCTGAAGGTGCACATGAAAGGGCGCGCGGTGCGTCACGACATGATCGACGCCGTGCTCGCCCTGGGGGGTGAGGACGATCTGGTGCGTCTGCTCGCCCGGGTCGATGCCCTGCAGGCGTTTATCGGGCGCGAGGATGGCGTCAATCTGCTGACCGCTTACCGCCGTGCGGCGAACATTTTGAAGATCGAGGAAAAGAAAGACGGGCGGCGCTATGATGCGAATCCAGAACAGGCGTTGTTCACTCAGGACGAGGAACGCGCCCTGCTTCGGGCCCTGGCCGCCGTGCGCGCCGACAGCACGCCGGCGCTTCGCGCGGAACGGTTCGAGGACGCCATGAGCGCCTTGGCCGGACTGCGCGCGCCCGTCGATGCGTTTTTCGATAAGGTCACGGTCAACAGTGACGATGCGCCGGTGCGTGAAAACCGGCTTAAACTTCTCTCGCAAATACAATCGGCAATGGGAGAAATCGCGGATTTCTCCAAATTGGAAGGCTAATAACGATGACGAAATGGGTGTATCCTTTTGCCAAGGGCCAAGCGGACGGTCGTGCGGATATGAAAGAACTACTGGGCGGCAAGGGGGCCAATCTTGCCGAGATGTGCGCGCTGGGCCTGCCGGTGCCTCCGGGGTTTACCATCACGACCGAGGTCTGCACCTATTTTACCGAGCACGAGAAAACGTATCCCGCCGACCTGAAGGATCAGGTTAACGCCGCGCTGGCGCGTGTCGAAGAGGACATGTCGGCCTCGTTCGGGGGTAAGGGCGGCGATGGGTTGCTTCTGGTTTCGGTTCGTTCCGGGGCGCGGGCGTCGATGCCGGGTATGATGGATACCGTCCTTAACTTGGGTCTGAACGATGAAACCGTGGAAATTCTGGCGCGGGTTTCGGGTGACGCCCGTTTCGCCTATGACAGCTATCGCCGCTTTATCCAAATGTACGGCGACGTGGTCTTGGGGGTCGATCATCATCATTTCGAAGACCTGCTCGAAGACCACAAGGACGAACGCGACCTGACCTTGGACACCGATTTGACCGCCGACGATTGGAAGATCTTGGTCGAACGTTATAAGGAAAAGGTCGCAGACCAACTCGGCCAACCCTTCCCGCAGGATCCGCACGACCAGCTGTGGGGGGCGGTCGGCGCCGTTTTCGGCAGCTGGATGAACCAGCGTGCGATCACCTATCGCCGGTTGCACCATATTCCCGCCGATTGGGGCACAGCGGTCAACGTCCAGGCCATGGTGTTCGGCAACATGGGGGATACGTCGGCGACCGGTGTGTGTTTCACGCGCAATCCCGCCACCGGCGAAAATCTGTTTTATGGTGAATATCTGATCAACGCCCAGGGCGAAGATGTGGTCGCGGGCATCCGCACGCCGCAGCCCTTGACCATTTTGGAAAAGAAAACGGCGAACACCGAACTTCCCGCGATGGAAGAAACCATGCCCGAAACGTTCGCCGAACTGGATGGCGTGCGTCATCGCCTCGAACAGCATTATCACGACATGCAGGATATGGAGTTTACCGTTCAGGAAGGGCGTTTGTGGATGCTGCAAACCCGGACCGGCAAACGTACGGTGAAGGCGGCTTTGAAAATCGCCGTGGACATGGTGGATGAAGGTCTAATCGATGAAAGCGAAGCGGTGCGTCGCCTCGACCCCGGTCAGATGGAACAGCTTCTGCATCCGATGTTGGACCCCAACGCCCCACGCACCCTTTTGGGGCAGGGGCTGCCGGCGTCGCCGGGGGCGGCGTCGGGGCGGGTGGTGTTTAACGCCGAAGACGCCGAGGCCTGGTCCGATCGAGGTGAAAAGGTCATCTTGGTGCGCATCGAAACCAGCCCCGAGGACATCGGTGGGATGCATGTCGCTCAGGGTATTTTGACCACCCGAGGCGGGATGACGTCCCATGCCGCCGTGGTCGCCCGCGGCATGGGCAAACCGTGCGTGTCGGGCGCGGGGGGAATTACGGTCGATTATGCCGCCAAGACCTTGAGCGCCTTGGGCGAGGTCGTCCGTGAGGGCGAGATTATTACCTTGGACGGCGCCACCGGCGAGATCATGGTCGGTCGGGTGCCGACCATCGAACCCGAATTGTCCGGTGATTTCTCGCGCCTGATGGATTGGGTCGATGCGATTAAGACCATGGGGGTGCGGGCCAACGCGGAAACCCCGCTCGATGCGCAGACGGCGCGCAATTTCGGCGCCGAAGGCATTGGCCTGTGCCGTACCGAGCACATGTTCTTCGACAAGGAGCGGATCATTCACATACGCGAGATGATCCTCGCGGCGAACGAGGCGGACCGCCGCGCCGCCTTGGCGAATTTGTTGCCCTACCAGCGTCGCGATTTTATCGAATTGTTTAAAATCATGGATGGCCTGCCGGTGACGGTGCGTCTGCTGGATCCGCCGCTGCACGAATTTTTAC
Organism: Varunaivibrio sulfuroxidans; assembly: GCF_029318635.1. Taxonomy (NCBI): domain Bacteria; kingdom Pseudomonadati; phylum Pseudomonadota; class Alphaproteobacteria; order Rhodospirillales; family Magnetovibrionaceae; genus Varunaivibrio; species Varunaivibrio sulfuroxidans. Next base: position 2,995,653 of record NZ_CP119676.1, read on the forward strand.
CTCACGGCGCGAAGGATGTCGCCGACGTCGCCAAGGCGCTCGGCGTGTCCGACGAAGCTATTGAAGAGCGGGCGAAAAGCCTGCATGAAATTAATCCGATGCTGGGTCATCGCGGGTGCCGATTGGGGATCACCTATCCCGAGATCTACGAAATGCAGGCCCAGGCGATTTTCGAGGCGTGCGCCGAAATTATCCAGGGCGGCGGCAAAGTGACCCCCGAGGTGATGATCCCGTTGATCGCCACGAAAAAAGAATTCTCCATTTTGAAGGCGGTGATCGACCATGCCGCCGCGCAGGTTCGCGCGGAAAAAGGCGTGGCGCTGGACTACATGGTCGGCACTATGATCGAACTTCCGCGCGCCGCCCTGCGCGCCGGGGAGATCGCCGCGGGAGACGATGGTGCGGAGTTTTTCAGTTTCGGAACGAACGACTTAACGCAGACCACCTTTGGCCTGTCGCGCGACGACGCCGGACGGTTCATCCAGATTTATCGGGAAAAGGCGGTCATCGAGAACGATCCCTTCGTCACCCTCGACCGCGAGGGGGTTGGCGAACTGGTCGGCATCGGCGTCGAACGCGGTCGGGCGGCGCGTCCGGGGATGAAAACCGGCATTTGTGGCGAACATGGCGGCGATCCGGCATCGGTCATGTTTTGTCAAAGCGTCGGGTTGGATTACGTGTCGTGTTCGCCTTATCGCGTGCCCATCGCCCGCCTCGCCGCGGCCCAGGCGGCGTTGGCGCAGAGGGACGCGAAAGAGGCCTGATCCATCGGGTTTGGCCGCGGTGAAAAAACCTTTTCGAACGTCGAAATTCGAAAAGGTTTTTTCGCAATCCATCGTTGTCGTATCTTCACGGACGCACGAGAGCAACCTCGTGCGTCTTTAAAGGTATATTTGTTTAGCCGGTTTTCACGCCGATTTTCCTCGGGTCGAGGTGCGAGAAAACCCGACTTCTGAATATGGCGCCTTTTAGGGCATATTCCCCCTGGAGGCACGGTGAACGTTGCGGGCGATAGCATCGGCTACGGTCTCGTACAACGCTAGGGGCAGTTCGTGACCCATGCCCTCGATGATAAGCAGTTCAGCGCCGCGGATATTGGCCGCGGTGTCTTTTCCCCCGGATGGGGGGACCAGAGGATCATCAGACCCATGTATCACCAGAGTCGGCGCGGTGATCGTCGCCAAAAGCGCGCGTAGGTCGCCGGTCGCGGCGATAGCGGCGATTTGCCGACCAAATCCGGCGGGGTTGTATCCTCGTTTGGCCTCGGCCAAGGCTTGGTCGCGTTGGGCGATTTCGTCGAACGGGTAGCCGGACCCGGCGATCAGCCGGGACAAGGCGATGTTGTGGGAGAGAAAACCCTCCTCGTCCTCAAGCGGGTGTGGTGCGCGCCGGAACAGCGCCGCCATCACTTCGGGCGCGGTCGGCGGTAATTCTCGATTTCCCGTGCTCGACATGATGGACGTCAGTGACAGAGTTCGTTTCGGGTGCTCACTGGCCATCAGTTGAGCGATCATTCCGCCCATCGATCTGCCGACCATGTGGGCGCGCGCGATCGCCAAGGAATCGAGAAGCCCCACCACGTCGGCGGCCATGTCGTGGAGTGTGTAAGGTGCGTGGGGACGTTCTCCGCGTGTGGCGGCCGCGGTCAGGGCGGCGAAATTGGGTGTCGGCGCGCCGTCGAAGTGGGTCGAAAGGCCGGCATCGCGATTGTCGAACCGGATCACGCGGCAACCTCGCGCCGCCAACATGGTGCAGAACGGTGCGGTCCAGCGGATCATCGACATGCCCAAACCCGAGATCAGCACAATCGGTTCTCCGGCGCTCGCTCCGAAGCAGTCATATTCGATTTCGATCCCGTTTGTCTTGACTCTCGCCATGGTGTGTTCTCCTTTTTCGTGTCGGGTCGATTGTGGAATTTCCACCGAGTTAAGGGTCTCGACTTTTCAATATTAGGGTCAGGACCTCTTCATCTGATGCGTCTGGTTTGTGCAAAATGTCACCGGCCTAGTGGATCGACTCCGACGTTTCGCTCCCGCGAACCATCGGGCCGACCACTATCTATCTTTTTGTTGCAGTTTGATTTCTTCACACATTTGTGTCCAATTGCATCGGACTCAAATGTTAAACTCAAACCACTAGGAGAAGACTTGCCGGAAGTGCCGTTCACTCTCAAAAGTCTTCGACGACGTTCCTGGGGCATTTTTCACAAATCCCTGCGGGACGGCATCGGGGATCGGCTCGTCGCGTCGGTTCGAGATGGAAGAGGCGTTTTAGGTGTCTTGCGTCGTCTTGACGGGAGGCCCATCGGTCGCCGCGCCAAATGCGAGCCCGGTTGCGTAGGTGCGTACATCCGTCGGCCAGCCCGCGACGTGTTGATCGAAGCGCGCCCGATCGCCTGAAAACAAGGCGCGCGTCGCCTCTTCGAAGCCGGGTAAGTCGCCGGCCATCGCCGACATGAAGCGATAGGCGCGTTCTTGCGCCGCGCGCATCTTTTGCGCGGCTCCCCCGGTTCGCTGCGCCTCGTTCACCAGTTTTCGGAGCGTCACGGACGCGCCGCCCGGCTGCGCGGCCAACCAGGTCCATTGCTTCGGCAACAAGGTTACTTCGCGTCCAACAACGCCCAGCTTGGGACGTCCCCGTCCGCGAGACTCACCCGATTTCTTCGAAGCCGTCGAAGAGGCGGCCCGTGGAGACGACGATGGATCGATATTTTTCGGCGATAATCGGGTCAGCCTCTCTACGATATCGGCCTTTGTTCCGCGCAGATCGAAATCGATGACGTGGCCCGTCGCATCGTCAAAGGTGAGTATGGGCGCCGCCGCGCCGCGTTCCGTTGCCGTCTTGACCGCCAGGGCGACTTCGATCAGTGGGCCACAGAGCAGCCGTCGGGTACCCTCGAAAGCCGTGCAGGGTTTGGAATGGTATTCAGACATGTCGGTGGGCCCGGAATGATTGATGGTCCATATTATTATACGGGTAAAATTTCTTGCGTCAATATTACCCGTATAATAATATCTTGTTCCGTCGTGCGTCGGCACGGCTCAGAGTATCTCCGAATGAGGTGGGCGAATGCGTAGTGACGATAAAAAAACGGCGATTATGGCCTACAAAGAACGCAAGACCGTCGCCGGAATATACGCCGTTCGGTGTCGCGTTTCGGGTCGGGTATGGGTCGGGCAAAGTCCAAACCTAGATACCGTCCAGAATCGGATATGGTTCACGCTGCGTTTCGCCAGCAACCCCAATCGAGATATGCAGGCGGCTTGGCGCGATCACGGGGCCGAGAGCTTCACGTTTGAAATTGTCGAGCGGCTCGCGCAAGATATTTCGCCCCACGGCAGAAAATCGCATCTGAAGGCGCGTGTGGCTTATTGGCGTTTGGCGCTCGATGCCGCGATCGTCTGATCCCGTCGGAAGCCCGTCCGGGGGTCCGCGCGCCGCTTCAGGGTCCAAAATAAAACGAGTGCGCAATTTCAGGACGAAGATGATGCGTGTTTTGCCGCGAATTTCATCGAACGAAACCGTAGCGGCGTCCATCGGTCCGCCTCAGCCCCCCGTTTTGCGTCGGAGCTTGGAATGAGAATTGGCGGTGGTGTAAGACCGTATCATTTCGGGGATCTGCGGATAAAGATCGTCCATTCGTCGAGGGGATAGTCATCGACGATGGTGACGTCGTCCGACAAGGTATGGGCGAAATCGAGGAAGTCGGCGCGGTCGGCGTAATACAGATCGTCGATGTGCACCCGGGTGCGGGCGTCCAGCATGTTAAAGGCGATCCCCCGCCGGCTTTTGTTCCACAGCATCGCCAGGCTTTCGAAGATATAATCGCTCCATGCGCCGCGTTCGGCCTCAATGCACATGTTATAGGTTCCCGAAACGAAGGAGTAATCGGCCTCGTGAGTGGGGGTTGCGGCGATCGAAAAGTGCGCTCGGGGGTCACGGTGGAGCTTGCGCGCCTCCTCGACCATGTCGGGGCAGATGTCGTAGCCGTAAAAGCGTCCCTCGCGCATGAACGGTTGGTCTTCGATCAGATCGAACAACACCCCGTAACCGCAGCCCAGATCGTTGATCGAGACGCCGTCTCGATGATCGCGTTCGTCGAGGATGCTCAGTAAGATATCGTAACGCAATATTTGCCCGTCGTCGTTTTTCCAGAAAACGCCACCGGCCGACGGTCCCCGTTCGCGAAGCCGGTAACTGTAGGCCCCCGCGATCACCAGCAGGTGATTGGCTATTTTCTCCAGGGACGCTCCGGTACCCTTGCGACGTTTCGGGGGCGATGGAGGCATGCCCTAGAACTCGGCCCATTCCGGTTTTCTCGGGCTGAGGCGGGCGCTCCCCGCGATTAGAGGAACATCTTCGGCGACGAATTCCAGACGCAGTAGGGCGAGACCCATGTCGCCCGCGTGTGTACGCATTTCACCGGCCTCGCGATCTCCGGCCATGATCGGGGTTCCCGGCGCGGGGGCGGGGCCGTCGATGGCCACCGGCATCAGCCGTTTACGCACCAAGCCGCGGTACTTCGTGCGCGCGGTCAATTCCTGCCCCATGTAACACCCTTTGTCCCAGTCGATGCCATGCAATTCGTCGAAGCCGTTTTCCAGGAGGATGGATTTTTCCACGCGCAGATCGCGCGGTCCATCGGGGATGCCGAGGGATATGCGCAAGGTTTCGTAGTCGTCGAATTTTCCAGAAGGAATGCCCGCATCGTTCAGGATATTCAGGTTCGTCTTGGGCGCGATGATGCGGCAGCCCAATTGGCGGTGGCGCGGATCGACAAAAGCAATTGCATCGTTCATCGCGATGGTCGCGCCGACGTCTTCGTTTAAATTTAAGATGGCGCTGGCCGCCGCGCCGATCCCCACGCCGACGGCGAACCGATCGCTCAGATCCGATAAGGTGACGTCGGCGCGCAGCTTGTACATGGAAAGCCGGCGCAACAGGTCGCCAAGGCGCCCGGCGTCGCAATCGATCAGTAGGCGCGCGTCGTTTTGGGCGATGAAAAAATCATGCAGGTATTTCCCCTGGGGTGTCAAAAAGGCCGCCCAGATAGCGTTCTGCGGGGAGACGTGGGAGACGTCGTTGGACACCAAGCCTTGAAGAAAATCGGCTGCGTCCGGCCCTTCGAGGCCGATTACGCCACGGTGTTCAAGCCAGACGTGCATGGGGGCCGGAGGTGCGGGCGGCGAGGGGGGTGCGGACGCGGGTGTTGTCATGGAATGTTATCCTTCGCTTTCGAGGCGTAAATCCAGGCCGTAAGCCAGGCTATAAGGTGGTGCGGGAAATTGATTTTGGCAAGCCCGGGGGTAGAGGGAGTTGGGCCTAGGCAAGGGGTGACGCAGGCCGTATAAAAGGCGCGACTTTAAGTTCGAGGCGCTTTTCGTTGATTGAGGGCGTCCCTTGGGAACCATAAACGCATGCGTATTTTGTTCGTCACCTCGACCCGCATTGGTGATGGTGTTTTGTCAACGGGGCTTCTCGATCATTTGATCGCGCGCCATCCCGGCGCGCGGGTCACGGTAGCTTGTGGACCGGCGTCGGCGCAATTGTTCGAGGCCGTGCCCGGTATCGAGGAAATTATCGTCCTTACCAAAAAGCCCTATTCACGCCATTGGATCGATCTGTGGAAACGCTGCGTCGGACGGTTTTGGGATATCGTCGTCGATTTGCGCAACGCGCCTCTGACTCTGGCGTTGTTCGCCAAGCGGCGCTGTCGTTTGGGGGCGCGGATGAAAAACAGCGATCGCCATCGGGTTATCGACCTGGCCGCGGTGTTGGGGCTGGAGGACACCCCCCCCATGCCGCGGCTATGGACGTCGCCCGAGCACGAACGCGCCGCCCGGGACCTTGTGCCTGAGGGCGCACCGGTGCTGCTGCTCGCCCCCAGCGCCAATTGGCGAGGTAAGGTGTGGATGGCCGAACGCTTCGTTGCGACGGCCCTGCGCTTGACGGCGGACGGCGACATCCTGCCTGGGGGGCGGATCGCCGTGCTGGGCCACGAAAGCGAGCGGGCGATGCTCGACCCGGTTTTGGACGCCTTGCCCGAAGAGCGCCGGATATCCCTAATTGGGGCGCATCATTTGTTGACCATCCATGCCTGTCTCCGCCGAGGGGGCCTGTTTATCGGCAACGATTCGGGGCTGATGCACATGGCAGCGGCGGCGGGCGTGCCGACGGTTGGCTTGTTCGGCCCGTCGCGCCCTGAACACTACGCGCCGTGGGGGGCGAAGGGGGATTTCGTGCGGACCCGAATTCCTATCGAAGGGCTGTTCCCCGACGACTATAATCACCGCACGACGGAAAGTCTGATGGACTCGTTGTCGGTGGATGACGTTTGCGCGTGCGCGCGGCGGCTTTATCGAAGGGTCGCTAATGGGTGAAAGCGGCCCCTATGGATGGACGAAAAAGATGAGCGAACGAAAAAAACGGTTGAGCGCGCTTGTCGTCGCCCATAACGAAGAAGCGCAGTTGGAAGATTGCTTGCACCGTCTCATGTTCGCCGACGAACTTGTCGTCGTGCTCGACAAATGCACCGATGGCTCGAAGGCGATCGCCGAACGCCACGGCGCAAAAATCATCGAGGGGTCGTGGGATATCGAAGGACCCCGGCGGATGGCCGGTATCGAGGCGTGCGGCGGCGACTGGATCCTTGAGGTCGATGCCGACGAGCGGGTCGGCGTCGCGTTGGCCGAAGAAATTCGCCGCACCATGGAGACCGCCCCGTTCGGCTATTTTCTGATTCCGTTCGACAATTACGTCGGCGACCACTTGGTTCGCTATGGCTGGGGCGCGTCCTGGGGGGTTAGCGCCACCGCGCGCTTGTTCGCCAAGGGGGCCAAGCACTGGGGCGATCAACGCATCCACCCCGGCGTCACCCTCAAGGGGGAACGCGGCTGGTTGACGCAGCGCATGGTCCATTACGTGGATAAGAATATTTCCGATATGATCTTGCGCCTGGACCGTTATTCCAGCGCGCGGGCGCGCGATCTGCGGGCCTCGGGCAAGATCGGCACCCTGCCCGACAACATCCGGCGATTGTTCTCGCGCTTTTTCAAGTGCTATGTCGGACGCAAGGGCTATCGCGAGGGCGTCTACGGCTTCCTGATCGCCTTGATGGCGGGGCTGTTCCCCTTGTTGTCGCATATCAAAGCCCGCCTGGAGGACGACTGATGCGCCTGTTGCAAGCCATGGCGGGCGCGCACAGCGGCGGGGCCGAGGGCTTTTTCGAACGCCTCGTCATCGCCCTCAACAAGCGCGGCGTGGCGCAAAGGGTGGTTATCCGTACCGACGATGCGCGCGCCGCCCGCTTGGCCGAGGGCGGGGTCTCGGCGCTTCAGTTGCCCTTTTCTGGGGTTTTCGATGGGACAACCCGGCGCGCCTTGAAGCGCGAAATCGCCGCCTTCCGCCCCGATGTGGTGATGACCTGGATGAACCGCGCCACCGCCAAGATGCCCAGTTCGACAAAGGCGCACCCGTTCGTCTTCACGGCGCGCCTCGGGGGCTATTACGATTTGAAATATTACCGCCGCTGCGACCATCTGGTGGGCAATACCCACGACTTGGTGGAGTATATGACCCGTTCGGGGTGGCCCGCCGGACGAGCGCACTATTTGCCTAATTTCGTCGCCGGCGACGGCGCGCCGCCGGTTTCGCACTCGGCGCTCGGCGTGCCTGCGGGGGCGCCGCTGGTGTTCGGCCTCGGACGGCTCCATGAGAACAAGGCGTTCGATGTGCTGATCCGCGCCGTGGCGCGGCTGGACGGCGTCCATCTGGTGATCGGCGGCGAAGGACCTTTGCGCGGCGAACTGGAAAAACTGGCGCGGGACCTGGGCGTCGCCGGTCGGGTTCACATGCCGGGTTGGCGCGACGACGTTGCGGCCCTGTTGGCGGCGGCGGATGTTTTCGTCTGTTCGTCGCGCCACGAACCGCTGGGCAACGTGGTCATCGAAGGCTGGGCCCACCGCGCCCCCGTGGTGGCCGCCGCCAGCGCCGGCCCGGCGGCGCTGATCGAGGATGGCGAAAGCGGTCTTCTGGTGGCTATCGACGACGACGATGCGATGGGGCGGGCGATCGCGCGGGTGATGACCGATGACGCCTTGCGGGCGAAGATGGTTGCGCGTGGCCACGACGCCTATCGGGAAAACTTTACCGAAGAGGTCGTCGTTGCGCGCTACATGGATTTTTTCGAGACGCTCGCCGGAGGAAAAAACAGGCGGGAGGCGTTCTGATGTGCGGCATTGCCGGGGTGATGACGAAGGCGGCGGCGATTCCGGGCGAGGCCCAACTCGACGCCTTGGGTCGGGCGCTCGCCCATCGGGGGCCGGACGGCGCGGGACGCTATCGCGGCGCGGGGGTCGCCTTGGTTCAGACCCGTCTGTCGATCATCGACATCGAGGGTGGCGATCAACCTTTGTACGCCGATCGAACCGGGGGAAGTCGAGGTGGCGCGGGTGGCGACGACGACGTGGTCTTGATCGCCAACGGCGAGATTTACAACTACATCGAATTGCGCGCGACCCTGGGTGAAGAGCGGTTTAAAACCCGTTCCGATTGCGAACCGCCGCTTTTGTTGTATTTGCGCGATGGTGTGGATTTCGCGCGCCATTTGCGCGGCATGTACGCGATCGCGATTTACGACCCGCGCGGCGGGAGCGCCGCCGGGGGGCGTCTCGTCCTCAGCCGCGATCCATTCGGCGTCAAGCCGCTGTACTATGTTGAAAACGAGGACGGTTTCGCCTTCGCCTCGGAACCCCAGGCATTGCTCGCGGCGGGACTTTGTCCGCGTGCGGAAAACCCGCGGGCGCGCGATGAACTGCTCAACCTGCAATTCACCACCGGGATGCAAACCGCCTTCGCCGGTATCCGCCGCGTCGCCCCGGGCGAAACCCTGGTTGTCGAGGGCGGGCGGATCACGGTGCGCCACCGCATCGCCGCGCTGCCCGAAGGCGGCCCGCGCCGCACGGGCAAGGGCGCGGCGTTGCGCGACCTGGACGACGGCCTCAACGAGGCCGTCGCCGTCCATCAGCGCGCCGACGTGCCCTACGGCATGTTTTTGTCCGGCGGCATCGATTCGTCGGTGTTGTTGGCGATGATGTCGCGGCTAAACGAACAACCCGTGACCGCCTTCACGGCGGGCTTTCGCGACGCCGAGGGGGCGGGGGTGCACGACGAACGCGACCACGCCCGGGCGCTGGCCAAAAGCATGCGCGCCCATCATGTCGAGGTCGAATTCGGCGCCGACGATTTCTGGACCCTGCTGCCCAGGATCGCCCGCGCGATGGATGATCCCGCCGCCGATTACGCCATTTTACCGACCTGGAAACTGGCTCAAACCGCGCGTGAAAACGGCATCAAGGTCGTCCTGTCGGGTGAGGGCGGCGACGAGACTTTCGCGGGTTACGGACGTTACCGTACCGCATGTCGTACTTGGCCCTTCGCCCGGGCGATGCGCAGGAAGGGAATTGTTCAGGAGTTGGGCATTTTGCGCCACGAGGATACGGCCCGAACCTGGCGCGCCGGCATGGCGCGGGCCGAGATGGAGGCGGCGCTAAAGGGACGCACCCGCCTTCAAATCGCTCAAGCGGTCGATTGCGCCGATTGGCTGCCGGGCGATCTTCTCACCAAGCTCGATCGCTGCTTGATGGCCCATGGCATCGAAGGTCGGGTGCCGTTTCTCGACCCCAAGCTGGCGGCGTTCGCCTTCACCCTTCCCGATCATTTGAAAATGCACAAGGGACTGGGTAAATGGTTGCTGCGCCGCTGGTTGGAAACCGGTCTGCCCGGCGCGCGCCCGTTCGAACGCAAGCGCGGTTTTACCGTGCCGGTCGGCGCGTGGATCGCCCGGCGTGGCGACGAACTGGGCGATCTTGTCGCCCGCCAGGACGCGATCTTGGAAATTTTCCGCCCCGACGCGGTGCGCCGTCTGTTCGCCCACAGCGATCGTCAAAAACTCGGCAAGGCGGCGTGGACGATCCTGTTCTACGCCTTGTGGCGCCGGGTCCATATCGAGGGGAAGAATGCGGATGGCGACGTTTTCGAGGTCCTGTCCGACGGTCTCGCCCCTTGACCGCCTCCGACGGGGGATTTACCAAGATGGGGTGACGACACAAGGGGCATGGTCGGGGTCGGCCGCGCCAATGGGGGATGCATGATTGCCGAGACGATAACGATCGCCAAACCCGATGATTGGCACGTTCATTTGCGCGACGGGCCGGTTTTGCGCGCCGTCGCGCCCTATACCGCGCGCAGTTTCGCCCGCGCCATCATCATGCCCAACCTGCCCGACCCGGTGACCACGACCGCCCACGCGGTGGCGTATCGCGAGCGGATTTACGCCGCGGTGGCGGGGCACGGCGCGTTCACACCGCTAATGACCTGTTACCTGACGCCAAAGACCGATCCCGACGATCTGGCCCGAGGCTTCGATGAAAACATTTTCACCGCCGCCAAACTGTATCCCGCGGGGGCGACCACCCATTCGGCGCGCGGCGTGGCCGACCTGCGCGGCATCTATCCGGTGTTCGAACGGATGGAGGCGCTTGGTATGCCGCTTCTGGTGCACGGCGAAGTCACCGACCCCGAGGTCGATATCTTCGACCGTGAGGCGGTCTTCATCGACCGGGTGTTAAGCCCGTTGCTTCGCGACTTTCCGGCGCTGAAGGTCGTCCTCGAGCACATCACCACGGCCCAGGCGGTGGATTTCGTGCGCGCCCAAGGCCCCCGGGTTGGGGCGACGATCACGGTTCATCACCTGATGATCAACCGCAACGCCCTGTTCAAGGGGGGCATACGCCCGCATTTGTATTGTCTGCCCATCGCCAAGCGCGAGCAGCATCGCCTCGCCCTCGTCGAGGCGGCGACGTCGGGGGACGCCTGCTTTTTCCTCGGCACCGACACCGCGCCCCATACGGTCAGCGCCAAGGAAGCGGCATGCGGCTGCGCCGGCATTTTCAGCGCCCCGGCGGCGATCGAATTATACGCCCAGGTTTTCGACGAACAAAACGCCCTCGATAAGTTCGAGGCCTTCGCCGCACTCAACGGCGCGCGCTTCTACGGCCTACCACTCAACGATGAAATCCTGACCCTGTCGCGTGAGCCATGGCCCATGGCGGAAAAAATAGACGTCGAAAGGGAGGGCGTGATCGCGCCGTTTTGCGCCGGAGAGACCATTTTGTGGCGTCAGCACGGCGACATGGGATAACCTTTTTTAGGTGTTCGCCGTCGTCATATGGCGGTTGACGCGTCGTTCGACCCGTTTCAGGACCTGGGTCAAGATGGCGGTCAGGATAAAATAAATGACGCCGGCGGCGAAAAACAGCTCTACCGGCATGTAGGTGCGCGCGATGATGGTGCGCGCCATGCCGGTCAGATCGAGCAGGGTAATCGTGCTCGCCAGCGCCGATCCCTTGAGCATCAGAATAATTTCATTGCCATAGGCGGGCAGCCCGATGCGAAAGGCCTGGGGCAGGATGATACGCCGGTACATCTTGGCGCGCGTCATGCCGATCGCGCGGGCGGCCTCGATCTGGCCGGCGGGGACGGCCTGAATGGCGCCCCGTAGGATTTCCGCCGTATAGGCCCCGGTGTTCAGGGCGAAGGCGATGATCGCGCACCAGTACGCCTCGCGCAGGATCGGCCACAAAAAGCTGTCGCGTACGCTGGGAAACTGTGATGCGCCGTAGTAGATCAGGAAAATCTGCACCAAAAGTGGGGTGCCGCGGAAAAAGAAGATATAACCATAGGCGAAGGTCTTCAGGGCCGGGTTGCGGCTGACCCGCATCAAGGCCATGGGCAGGGCGATGCAGGCCCCGATCAGCAACGAGACGCCCACCAGCTCCAGGGTCACCCCCACGCCGTCCAACAGTTGGGGCAGATTTTCGAAAATAACGGAAAAATTCATCGCTGTCCGATCATAATCCCGGGGGGCCTCAACCGCCGTCCCGGATAAAACCCTTGTTGGCCGATTTTTCGGCGAAATAAAGCGCGGTCATCGACACCACGGTCATCAGCAGATAAAGCACCGAGGCGGCCAGATAAAAGGTGAAAGGTTCCTTGGTATAGCCCACCGCGATCGTCGTTTTACGCATCAGTTCCTCAAGCCCGATGACCGAGATCAGCGAGGTATCCTTGAGCAGGACGAGAAAAAGATTGCCCAGCCCGGGCAGGGCGATGCGCCACAACTGAGGCAGGGTGATGCGCCTGAAAATGAGACTGTTGGACATGCCGATGGCGCGCGCCGCCTCGATCTGACCGACCGGGATCGCCATGATCGCGCCGCGAAAAACCTCGCTGGCGTAGGCCCCAAAGGTCATACCCAGCGCGATGACCCCGGCGCCGTAGGGGCTGATCTCGACGAAACCGGTATGGCCGAAATCCTCGGCGAGGCGCGTCAGCAGCCCGGCGGAGCCGAAATAGATGATGAGGACGACCAGCAGTTCGGGAATGCCCCGGATGACGCCGGTGAACGTTCCCGCCATGGCGCGCGCCACGGTGGAGCGCGATAGCTTGGCGACGGCGGCGACAAGTCCGAGGCCGAGACCCAGCGCCAGGGCGCCGAAGGCGACCTTTAGGGTCATCAGCGCGCCGAGCAGAAGTTGGTCGAAAAATCCGTGAAAATCGATCATGTCGCGGGCGGAAATGAAGGGGGGCCGCTTCGTGTCGGGAAGCGGCCCCGGTCTTCGTTTTTCCTATCCTCAGTAAATGCTGAAGGGGAAATATTTTTTGTTGATTTTCTGATAGGTTCCGTTGGCGAGGATGACCTTCAGGGCGGCGTTCAGGCGTTCGCGCAGGGGATCGCCCTTGCGCACCGCGATGCCGATCTTATCGTTGATGTCGACCGGCTTGCCAACCTGGACAAAGCCCTTGCCGGCGTCGGAGCGCAGCCATTCGTAGTTCGCTGGATTGTCGGCGAGCACGGCGTCGGTGCGTCCGGTAGACAGATCGAGATATGCGTTTTCCTGGGTGTCGTACAGTTTGACCTTGGCCCCCTTGACGTGATCGGCGAGATAGGTGGCGCTGATCGTCGCACGTTGGGCGCCGATGGTCTTGCCGTTCAGATCGTCGATGTTCAGCGTCGATCCCTTCTTGGCGACGTAGCCCAGGGTGTTGGAACAGTAGGGATCGGTGAAGTCAACGGCTTTTTTACGTTTGTCGGTGATCGACATGAAGGCGATGATGGCGTCGAATTTCTTGACCTTGAGGGCGGGGATGAGGCCGTCCCAGTCCTGGGTGACGAATTCGCATTTGACCTTCATCACATCGCAAAGCGCATTGGCGATGTCGATGTCGAAGCCGACGACCTTCCCGTTGGGATCGATTTGGTTGAACGGGGGGTACGCGCCCTCGGTCCCGATACGGATGGTCTCGCTTGCTTGGGCGGTTGCGCCGAAGGCCATGACGGCGACGGCCGCTAGGGCGATTTTCTTGAAAAACATGTAAAAGACTCCTCCTGTGGTGTTGACTTTCGGTCGTTCCCTGGACGTAAAAATGGGACGTTTCTTTGTATCGTTCTTAGCAGGGTGTCAAAAAACACACAACGGCGATAAAAACGGCAGATCAAGGTGCGAAAAAATCGCGATTTTTAAACGATGCGTTCAACTCGTCGGTGATGAAATTTTTAAATTTTTATTTGTGTCGTGGATGCGTTCTCCCGCGCGCGGAGGCGATGGGCCGTATTTTACAAATGGCTGGCAAGAAATTGCCGACAGCGATCGGATGTCGGGTTTTGGAAGACTTGCGCCGGGGCGCCTTCCTCCTCGATCCGGCCCTGATGTAGAAACACGACCTTGGAGGAAACTTCCCGCGCGAATCCCATCTCGTGGGTAACGACCAACATGGTGGTGCCCTCGTCGGCGAGCTTGCGCATCACCGCCAGCACTTCGCTGACCAGTTCGGGGTCGAGCGCGGAGGTCGGCTCGTCGAATAAAAGCACCTTGGGGCGCATCGCCAGGGCGCGGGCGATGGCGGCGCGCTGTTTCTGTCCACCGGAGATCTGCGCCGGATAGACGTGACGGCGTTCACTGATGCCGACTTTTTCCAACAGGGCCTCGGCGCGTTCGACCGCTTCGGCGCGCGATAGCCCAAGGACGTGGATCGGCGCCTCGATGACGTTTTCCAAAATGGTCATGTGGGACCACAGATTGAAATTTTGGAAAACAAACCCGATTTCGGCGCGCAGACGGGTGATTTGCTTGGCGTCCGCCGCCTCTAACGCGCCGTCCTTGCCGGGTTTCAGCTTCATTTCCTCGCCGGCGACGCGGATCGAACCCCGATTGGGGTGTTCCAACAAATTGATGCAGCGCAGAAACGTACTTTTTCCCGACCCGCTGGAGCCGATGATCGAAATAACGTCGCCGTCGCGCGCCGTAAGCGAGACACCCTTAAGCACGTCGGTGCCGCCGAAATGTTTGTGAATGTCGGTGACTTCAAGGGCGGGTGTGCCGCTACTGATCATATCCATGCCCAAGGCTTCGTGTTCCACACCGACGTTACGCCAGATATAGCCTTCTCGGCGTCGCGGCGTCGGGGCGGAAACGTGGTGAATGTGTTTAATTTTACGCAAAGTCGAGATAGTCTCGATCTGTGTAACAAATGTGTCAAGTGTGCGCAAGCGGCGCGAGGCGATTGACGTCGCCGTGTCGGCGGCGGACAATAGACGAATTTCCACGTCGATCAAATGAAAATGAAGATGTCAAAACGGAGTTTCCAGATCATGACCCCACCTGATCAGTTCAAGGCTATCGTGCTGGAACAAGCCGATGGCGGTGTCGCGGCGTCGATCCAAACCCTTGATGACGACGCCTTGCCCGATGGCGACGTGACCATAGGCGTCTCGCATTCGTCGTTGAACTACAAGGACGGCATGGTGATGAACGGCTTGGGGCGGCTGGTGCGCGATTACCCGCACGTTCCCGGCGTCGATTTGGTGGGCGCTGTCGAGCACTCCGACAGCCCCGATTTCGCCCCCGGCGACGCCGTGATTCTGACCGGCTGGCGGGTCGGCGAAATTCACTGGGGCGGCTACGCCACCCGCGCCCGCGTCCGCTCCGAATGGCTGGTCAAAAAGCCGGATGGGCTCAGCCCCGTACGCGCCATGGCGATCGGCACCGCGGGGGTGACGGCGATGATGGCGATCATGGCCCTGGAGGAACACGGGCTGACGCCCGAGAGCGAGGGCGAGGTGTTGGTCACCGGGGCCGCGGGCGGGGTCGGCAGCGTCGCCGTCGCGGTGCTGGCGGCGCTCGGCTACAAGGTCGCGGCGGGAACGGGCCGGGCCTCCAGCCACGATTACCTGAAGGATTTGGGCGCGCATACCATCGTGTCGCGCGGGGAACTGGAAACCCCCGCCAAGGGACCGCTGGGATCGGAACGCTGGGCCGGGGCGATCGACAACGTCGGCGGCGTGATCCTTGGCAATCTTCTCGCCGGGTTGCGTTCGCGGGCCAGTTGCGCCGCCGTCGGTCTCGCCGCCAGCCCTAAGTTGGAAACCACGGTGCTGCCGTTTTTATTGCGCGGGATCAACCTGTTGGGGATCGATTCGGTGACCTGTCCGACACCTCGTCGGATTGAGGCGTGGCGACGTTTAACCGAGACCTTGCCGATGGACAAGCTGGATGAAATGACCACCGTCGTCGGCCTGGGACAGGTGATCGAGTTGGGCAAGGCCATCCTCAAGGGGCAAGTCAAGGGACGTACCGTGGTCGATGTTAGGGCCTGAATTATCGCGGGGAAGCGCCGTCTTTTCGGCGGCGCGCCCATCGAAGGAACCGGAGGGGGCCGTGAAGGGTGTCGGGGAAGGATGTCGGGGAAGGATGATCGATGCTTGACAGCCCACCCCGCCGAGCGCTATAGGGCTGCTTCCAATTCTGTGGCGGAGTAGCTCAGCTGGTTAGAGCAGCGGAATCATAATCCGCGTGTCGGGGGTTCGAGTCCCTCCTCCGCTACCAATCAATCCCCGGCGCCTTGCAAGGCGCCGGGGATTTTTGTCTTGGCGTATCGCTGTAGCGCGACTTTTGATTTTTGAGTTAGCGTCACTTGTTTTTTGAGCACAAAAATGGGGTCTCTAATCGACGTTGAGACCCCATTTTTGTGCTCTGTTAGAGGGTTCTTTTTGTCAATACCGCCCGCATCCTGCTCACAGCGCGATTGAGGCCACGTGACCGTTCATCGGCGATGTCCATCAGGTCACCGATAACGTTAGGTCTTGGGATCTCGTCACCCTTAGCCCACCGTCGTATCGTCCTGTCAGAAACGTCTAAAGCTCTGCTCATCTCCGTTTGCCAGTTACCCCCCCAAAGCAGTCGGCCGAACTCCCCCAAAATTTCGCTCCACTCCCCGTCCAGCGCCGGACGGATCGAACCCGCCTCCAATAACGCCGACCCCCTAGACGTCTCCGAGAGTATATTGCCGATTGGCTTCGGCGGCGAGTAGGTCTACGGCCTGCTCGTAAAATTTTGCGTACCACTCTGATTTTGGTAAAAGATCGATCTGCAAACACCAGACCGACATCTGATCGAGGTCGATTTCGTCCGATCGGATCATTCCAATCTGCTCAAAATTAAGCTCGGCCAGGCACGCCTCGGCCTGGACTGTGGCGACAAAAATCATGCGCGGCCACCACAGCCGTTCGATCATCAAGGTCGATCCGTCGTCATCGTCTTCGTTGGTCGAGATCACAAACGACCATTCGGGGATAATGATCAAGGGGTAGGCGGCGTAGCTCGCGGCTTGCACCATGTCGCGCAGGCGAACGGCGGCGGGACCGGACAGGCCACGATCGCCCGTTTCAATTCGCTTGATTGTTTGAAAAACATTTTTGCCGTCGTAGCCGATGATGTGCCCAAAGTCGGTTAGACCGAGATCGACGCCGAGAATCTTGCCAAACATGGCGCGCGCGGTGCGCACCATGGTTGGAACACCATTGTCCTTAATCATCCGCGTAGCTCCAAATAATGTTGTTTCCGGCGGCTTTTTTCCGTCCGCCGCCATCGATTTCAATCCAGTCGCCGACGAGGGTGCCGGTAAAATCGACGTGGCCCAAAAACCTTGGGCGCCGCCGCGATCCGCCGAACGTTGCATATTGGCCGGTGACGCGGCGGCCTTCCGGCTGCGCAGGTTTTTTTTCGACCATCGCCTTTTTCTCGGTGCGCTCGGCGGCGTCCAACTCGGACCACGCATCAACCAGGAGCGCGGGGTCGTAAAAATCAACACGATTGTACCAAGTGCCGCCCGAGTGGTGCCACTCGGAGGAGGGCCAAAAACCATCTTTCGCCAGCGCGACGGCGAGCTTTTTCGTGCCCGCCCAGCCGGCTGCACGTAGATCGGTTATGGTGATTTTTGAGAGGGGCTTGACGCCTGCGTTGTAAGCGTCAACGGCATTGTTGCTCATGCCGTCGATAAAACTATAACCAGCCATGATAATCTCCTTTGCTTAAGGTGAGCCGCGCTGGCTCCTGATAACTACACATTAGCCTTAGGCTAGGTGTTTGTCAACGGGTTTTTCAGTCTTTTTTGGTCGTAATAATCACCTCGCCCGCTTTTTTTGTCTTGTTGCCGCCGCCGACGCTGTAGGTCGTTTCCACGGCCTTAATGGTGGCCCAGGAAAACAGCTCGCGGACCTCCGGGACGTCGTTTAGGGATAAAATGAAGCGGCCTTTAAGGCCCCTTAAAATAGCCGCCAGATCGGTGAAATCTTCGCGCTTGAACAGCGCCTTGCCGTAGTCGCCCTCGCAGTCCCAGTACGGCGGGTCGAGGTAGAACAGCGTCGTTTTGCGGTCGTAACGCGGGATAAACTCCCGAAAATCAAGACACTCAATCACCGTGCCCGCGAGACGTTCGTGCAGATCCGCGAGCATGGGTTCCAGCTTGGACAGGTTGAACCGCGCCGGGCCGTTGACCTGCACGCCGAACACCCGACCGGTGACCTTGCCGCCGAAGCCGGTGCGCTGCAGGTAGAGAAACCTGGCGGCGCGCTCCAGATCGGTCAGGGTGTCGGGGTTGGCCGCCATCAGGCGCTGGAAGTCGGCCCGCGACGTGACCTGGAACTGCAGGGTCTGGATGAACTGGGGGTAATGGCGCTGCAGCACGCGGAACAGGTTGGCCACGTCCTTCGACGCGTCGTTGATGACCTCTGCCTTGGGCTGGATCTCACGCCTGAGGAAGATGCCCAGCATACCGCCGAACACCTCGGCGTAAGTTGCGTGGGCCATGGCGTCGATCATCGGCACGATAGTCTTGGCCAGGTTGCGCTTGCCCCCGATGTAAGGGGCGATGGGAAGAATGGGTTTTATAGACTCCATGGATAATATCTTTACAATCTCCCCGCCGGTGCGCCGGTGGCGGGGTGGCCAAGATTTCGGCCGGTCTTGGTCGTGGGCGTGTCCGCGCCCGGTTCGGGGTGTTGAAGCACCCCGGCCCCCGCCCGGCCGGTAAAGGCCGCGCGGGAGGATTATTACCCCAGCATAATCGGCGCCGATTTATGACCGGTCACGCCGGGGTCGATTTGGATGCGGTTGCCCGCCTTATGGCCCGCCACGCGCGCCCCGTCGAAGCGCCGGTCGGGAAGCCGAAGCCGGGTCACCTTTTTGAATCGCACGCGCCGAATCCGTGTTTACCCATGAGTTTCATGGCGATGTCGGCGGCTTGCGCCGCTTCCGCTTCGGTGCAGCCGTTTGCCGTCGTCATCTTGCGAAGGCGCCGGATACGCGCACGGATTTTGTCGAGATCGCCCATCACGGCCACACGACGGCGGCGAGGATGGCGTCGATGGCGGCGACGGTGGCGGCGGCCTTGACGTCGGCCTTGGCCTGGGCGCGCACCTTGTTGATGGCGGCCTCGGCCGTCACCCAGGCCCGGCGCGCGGCATCGACGATGACGGCGATCTGGTAGGCGTCGGTCGTCGCCGTGCCGTCGGCGTTGGGCGTGATGCCGACCTCGCTGTCGAGCAGGGGGTATGCGCCGATCGGCGGCGGCGCGGCGGCGGTGTAAGTGGTCAGGCAATTAGTGGCCTCGGCGGCTTTTCCGCGGTAACTCATCGCCTGTCCCGCGCCCGGCGTGATGTGTTTTCGCCGGGCCGTTTCGGCGGCGACGTCGATGGCCGCGAGCGACGTTGTACGGACGTCCGCCAGCGCCGGGGGGGGCGGCGGCGTGGCCACCGGATGACCCGCGGCGTCGGCCGCGATGATCTGCCCGGCCGATTGCGCCGTCAGCAAGGCGGACCAGTCGGCGTCGCTTACTGCGACGGCGTCGGGCGGAAGGAGTCCGGCGACGGAGTCGTCATAAAAAGCCGTCGCCGCCGCGCTGAAATATTTCGTCATAATCGTCTCCTTTTTAATTTTTAGTGCCCGATCACGAGCCACCGCACCCCCGCCGTGGCGGTGTTGCAATAGGTTGTTATTTGCGTCGTCGTCGGCGCGCCGCCGACAAATTGCGTCGGCGCGGCGATGGCGTGAAGGGTTACGAAATGGGCGAGGACGACCGTTGGAAAGGCGATCGGAAATAGCGATACGACCCCCACCGTGTCCGCGGTGGCCTCGCCCCACTGCAAAATTAATCCCCCCGGCAGGGTGACGTAACCCGGCGCGGCGATGGACATCGCCAAATCATCGCCGCGCGCAACAAGCGCCTTGACGGCTTGGTAGACTTGGCCGTTGTTGGCCTTGTCCCGCGCCAGACCCGCGCCGGTGACAAGATTGTCGCCCTCGGCCTGAATCATATTGAGGAACCAAGCCTCGACGATGGTCGCCGGGGTTCCGGTGGCGGGGTCGCCGCCGGTAAAGTACCCTTCGACGCCGGCGGCGGGGACGGCGGGCGCGGCGGCGGCGGCGGTGGTGTTGTCGATCTTAAACATGGTTATCCTCCGTAGGTAAAAATGACGTAGGCGTGGGCCGGTTTATCGGCGGTAATGGCGCATTCCATCGGCTTGTTGCCCCAGGTGCGCAGCGGTTCGTCCGCCGCCGAGAGGCCGGCCCGAAAATCGCGCACAGTGGCGGCGGGGGCGGCGACGGTGAAGACGAAGCGCCATTGTTCGGCGCTCACGGGCGCGCCCGCCGCCGACAATCCCGCCTGAAATGGGCCGTGCTCGACGATCGTCACCGCGTAGCCCAGCGTGGCGGCGAGGTCGATGAAGTATTGCCGAGATTGTCCGCCCCGCGCGGTCAGGGCGGCGGTTAGCGCGGCGCGGCGCTGCTGGATGGTGACCGCCGCCCCGGCGGCGCATTTGTCCGGCAGGCCGGCGACCCGCTCCCAGTCGGCGAGCATCTCCAACGTCGTGCGCGGGTCGTCCTCGTCGATCAGGTCGCCCGCGCGGCCATCGGCGTCGGCCAGGCCGTCGGCCATGGCGGCGAGCAACCGGGTCAGAGTCGCCGCGGGCTCGCGCGGCCAGGCCGCGCCGGGCGGCAGCAGCTGTTGCAGTTGGTCGAGGTAGGCGGATTTATCCATCATGCGTCACACCCATGTTATGGCTCCCATCACCGCGATCTCGCCGGTCGCGTGGGCGACGTCGGCGATCGGCGCGGTCAGGGCGTGATCAACCTCGCCGGCGGCGATGGAGATCGCCTCCCTGATATGGCTGATCAGGATCGCGCCGCCCGGCGCCGCCTCGCGCCCGATCAGGTCGGTCAGCTCCGCCGTGACGGCGTCCTTGACCGCCTGGGTCGCGGGGTTGAGTCCGGCGATGGTGAGGTCGAGCGGGACGGCGATCGGGGCGACCACGGTGACGGCGGCGGTCACCGGCCGCACGGCGTCGAGGGCGGCCTGCACGGCGGCGACGTCCGCCGCCAAGGGGATGCCGTCCGCATACGCGCCGTCCATCATAAAACGCACCGTCACCGTGCCCAGACCCAGTTCCAGCGGCCAGACCCAGGCGCGGGTGACCCCCACGACGCCGAGCGCCCAGGCGACATAATCGAAATCGGCCCCGCCGTGGGGCGGCTCCTGGATGCGGTCCAGAACGCGCGCCAGCAGGGCGGCGTCGCCCTCCTCGTCCGCGGCCCCGCCGAGGCCGCCCGCCGCGACCGTGGCGACCCCGGCGACGCCCGCGATCGGGGTGATCAAGGACAAAGGCGATCCGGCGGCGGCGGCCCCCGCCGCGCCCGGGACCTCGGCGACGACGGCGGCGGTGGCGACCCCGGCGGCGATGGCGACCTCGGCGACGGTGGCGTAACGCACGCCGTCGGCGCGGGTTAAAACCGTGGCGGCGGGGATCGCCCGGCCGTCGGTCCCGGTAAAATCGACTTGGCCGGCGGCGAAGGCGGCGACCTTACGCTGAATGCCCCAGATGTCGGCATGCCGGTCGAGATATTCGGCGGCGGCGGTATCCGGCAGCACCTGATCGGCGATAAAGTCGAGATATCCGTACAGGCCGTGCAGCCCACCCGCCAGGGTGCGCGCGAGAACGCCCAAGGCGGTGCGGCGCAGGGCGGCGTCGGCCCCCGGCAAGTTGGCCGCGATCTCCGCCTCGGCGGTGGCGATCAGCTCGCTTAATGTCGGGCGTTGAAAGGCCATTTAACCGTTCCCCCCCTTCGCGGTTTGGTCCGCCCGTGCGCGCCAAACGTAATCGAAGCGCCCGTTCGCGCCGGTCGGGCGGCGGACCGTGATCGCGATCGCCAGCACGCCGCCGGGCGCGGCCTCGACCGCGACATCGACGCGCGCCGCGACGCCGTCGTCGATTAGCCATTGCAGCGCCTCGCGCACGTAGGTACGGGCGCGGGCGATGGTTTCGGGGACGATCTTTTCGCGGCCGAGCAGCCACAATCGCGATCCGATGCGATCGCCCTCGGCGGGTGCGCCGTCCACCACGGGCGGCGCGCCGTCGCCCCACCAGCCGCGGCGGTCGCCGCCGCCCCGGCCCCCCGATCTTGGCGCGCCGTCGCCGGGCAGGATGTCGTCCGGGTGCGCGCGCCGATCGGTAAACAGCGATATGGCGATCGCGGTGCCGAGCCCACCATCGACCGCGAGGCCCGCGCCGTCCATCGACAGATCGCCGGTTAAGGTTTTTTCGTCAAGGTAAATCACTGCGTCCATTAAGCGCTCCTCACGTTGGCCGAGCCGGTGACGATCGGCCACCTTCCGGCGGACGATCCCGACGCCACGTCAACCAGGTCGCCGACGCGGGCGATTTGCGCGCCGCCCGCGCCCGCCAATTGGATATCCGTGGAATTGATTGTGACGGCGGGCGCGGTGACGGTGACGCCGCCGGGCCGGGTGGTGGCGACCTCGATCCCGGCGCGGGCCAGCTTGATGATCTGACCCTGATCGTCGTGCAGCGCCACCTCGCCCGGCGCAAGGCCGGTCAAGCGGTAACGCCGATCGCCGACGCAGATCGCCACGCCCGCGTCGCGGTTGCCGCCGACGGCGAGCAAGATCGCCTCCGCCCCAGGGTGGGGATGGGCGGTAAAGCCGTAGTCGGTGATGCGCTCGACGCCGTCCAGCACCTCGCCCGCAAGGGCGGTGATTTGCACCGTCTGGCACCTGTCGCCGTCGGCGACGGCGGCGATCACGGCGCGGCCGATCATCAACCGCACCCGGCGTTGGAGCGGCCGGGTCATCTTGGCGATGGCGTTGATCACGGATTCGGTCACCATCCCGCACCCCCCGCGCCCGCGCCCCCCGCGTTTGTCGTGTCGGTGGGCTTGGGCAACACGTCGAACGCGCCGGGCAGGACGAGATCGATGTCGCTCAACGTGCCGCCCGCGCCCAACGTGTGGGTGATTTGGGCGATCAGCATCTCGCCCTTTAGCCGGGGGAAGTCCACGCCGACCCGGTCCCCCGGTCGCCACGGCGCGCCCGCCGCATCGCGCCAGCCCTGAACGGTAACGGTGATGCGCTTGGCCCGCGCGGCGCGCACGCGGGACTCCCACGCCGCGCGCTCGGCGAAGGTGGGGCCGTTTCCAGGCTCCTCGGCGATGACGATCAGCGGGCGATAGCGGGTGACGGCGCCGTCCGCGGCGGTAGCCGACGCGCCCGCGATATCGGTGGCGTCCTTCCAGCCGCCGCCCGTGTCCTGGCCCTTGACGGTGTAGGTCGAAAACCGTTCGGTAAGCGACGCCGTGGCGCGCAGCTTGAGGACGTTGCCGCCCGCGCCCAGTTTCAGCGCCCCGTTCGGGTTGGCCGCGCCCGCCACGGCGGCGATGACGATGCCGCCGACGCCGTCCGAACGAACCAGGCGGGCGCGCTGTCGGCAGGCGCGCTCGATGGCCTCGAACGCGGTCTCGCCCTCTTGAATCCGAAAGGTCTCGAACCGCGCGCCGGTCCCCGCCGGCGCGGTGACTTTGATTTTGAACGGCGCGCAAATGTCGGCGGCGATGTCCTCCAGCCGGGCGTTTTTCCAGCCGCCCGATTTGTGCACGGCGGAACAATCGACCAGGTCGCCCGCCCGGTCGCGCCCGCGCACCGTAAAGGTGCGCGACGTCTCCTCGATCGCCTCCTCGACGTCGTCGATATGTCCGGTGATCACCGGGCGGCCGTAAAGCTCGACCCGGCAGGGCGCGCCGGGGGCAAGCGGCCGCCGGGTGGTCTGCCCCGGCCAACGATCGGTCAAGGTCAGTTGGAACGTCCCCGCGATCCGTTCGATCCCACGGGTGATCGAGATATCTTCCCAGCCCCGCCAAGCGGCGGCGTCGATGATCAGGCTGGCGCGGGCGGCGTTAGGCATCGACCGTGACCTCCAACGTATCGCCGCCGGGCACGAAGCCCGGGTGACGCACCCGGTTGCGCCGGACCAATGCATCGGCCATCCCCACCGCCGCCGCCGGGGTGTCGCCGTAAATATCGTGCGCCAGGGCCAGCGCCGGGCGCGTGGCGATCGGCGTGACGGCGCGCAAGCGCGGCAACCCCGCGGCGCGCGCGTCCAGGCCTTGGACGACTTCGGCGCGCAGCGCCGTCAAGGCGCGATAGGTGGGATCGGGGGCGGTCAGGCTCTCGCCCTCCAACGCCTGGGCCAGGGTGTCGCGGCGCGTCAGCGCGGCGGCGCGGTTGGCGAAGGTCTCGCGCGCGGCGGCGCGTGCGCCGTGGATCACGGCGGTGCGCCGGATCAGGGCGCTCAGCGCGTCGGCGTTGCCTTGCTGGGCGCGGCGGGTCGCGGTCGGCGGGGCGGCGGCGGTCGGGGCGGATGCGGGGCCGGCGTAATCGTAAAGCCGGCCCAGCGCCCCCGCCAGACGCCCGCCCGGCAGGTCCAGCGGCAGGGCGATCAGGCCGCCCAGTTTTTGCGCCAGGCCCGCCGGATCGCGCACCAGGCTCGCCGCCTGATCGCGGGCCGCCCCGGCGCCCGAGGCGAAGGCGGCGGCGTCCGCCCCGCCCAGGCGCACCCCCGAAAACGCCCGCGTCAGCGCATCGATCCCGGCGCGCACCTTATCCGCGCCGTCGGCGGCGACGAACTGAGGCAATCCGCCGACGTTAAAGGTGTTTTTAAAGTCGCTTTGCGCGGCGCCCATCGCGCCCCCCGCCGCATGGTCGATGCGCGCCCCCGTCGCCGCCCGGGCGCGCGGCCGGGGGACGTCTCCGGTCTCCTCGAAGGTCAATGAAAAGGCGACATAACCGCCGTCGCGGGTGGTGTGGCGCTCGCGGGCCTCGGTGCACGCCACCGTCAGCTCGCCCAAAACCGGATGGACCAGCGCGCCCGATCCCGGCGCGGCGATCGCGGCGCGCAGGCGGGCCGCCCGGTCCAGGGCGCCGGCGCCCCAAACATACGCCTCGATCCGATGGCGCGGCGTCTTCGCGCCCAAGTCCTCGTGATAGGCGCGGTCCTGCCCGGGATACTCGTGAACCTGAAACCGCCGCCCCAACTCGCCGTCGGCCGACGAATAGAAAAACGACGCGCCCCGAAACGATGCTTTGCGAAGGTTGTCTCTCCAGCTCATCGTGCTACTCTCCTTTTTGTCGATTGGATGGGAGAGTGGGGATGAAAAACCTGATTGCGACGATCTTCTGCTTGCTGGCCCTTACGGCGTGTGGAGATGGGGCGGCAAAGGACGTCACCTTTACCGTCACCGGCGTGCATAAAAAAGGGGACGTCGATATTGTCGCCAATGCCCTTGGTACGTTTCGCAAAAGCTGCGGGCCGCTGTTCAAAAGTTGGGGTGACGTCACCGGCGCGCGGGCGACCCTGCGTGAGTCCGCTAAGGGGAGCGTTCCAAATAAATTTGGCTGGAAAAAGTATCTCACCGTCGAAATTGACGTGACCGACGATCCGAAAACGATGATCAGAAGCGCGGCGTACCAGACACTTTTTTACTTTCTGGGCAGCGGCGTGGACACGGGGATCCAAGCGACGAAAAAGCCCGCTCGAATTTTGTGCAACATCAATGAGACAGGCTTTCGGCGCGTTCCCGCACTGAGACCAATGCGCACCTTGTCGGCTTATAATTGAGACGCAGTTTTTCACCCCGCTCCCCCCATCACCAGCCCGGCATCGACATTGATTCCAAAATTAGGATTATCGCTTTTGAGCGCCTTGACATGCGGGCGGCCATCGCTGTCGATCTTGATGTGCAGCTCACCGCCAACGGTGGCGTGTGCAGCGCTGTGCCGGCCCCTATAAGCACTCGTGAAACTAGGTGTCGTATCCGATTTATTAACATTGGTCGTCGTCACGGCGGCGGAAATCCCCAACCGTTTTTTGACCCAATCGGGTATCATCCGGGTCAACCCGGCTATTGCATTGGACAACCATGTCGTCAACGCGCGCCATTTGGCGACGACGCCATCGACGAATCCGCCAATCCACTTTACCCCGACGGAAACCATGTTAGTGCCAAGGAGATATTTAACCAGCGACATCATGCCGCTGTAAAAAACAGCCTCGATCTCGGCCCCTATTTTTTTGACGAATGCCGTCACGGCGCCCCATTTTCGCCACAGCAGAACCAGGGCCGCGATCACGGCCAGGATGCCAATGACGACCCATGATATTGGGTTGGCCAACAGCGCTGCCGTCCAGGCCCATGTGGCCGTCACGGCGCCCCAGATCGATCCGGCAAGGGATGCGATGACGGGGATTCCGATTGACAGGCCATAAAACCCCATTCCCAACTGCCCGATAACCATCAGGAGAGGTCCGACGACAGCGAGGATCAATGCGAGGACGGAAACGAATCTGAACATCATCGGGGACGATTTCGAGAGGGCGCTTATCCACCTCGTGAGTCCCTTGACCATGTCTGTGAACCATCGAAGTAAACCGGCGTCAGCGAGTGTTAATTGCAACCCTTCGAACGCCGATGTAAGGCGGCGCAATTCACCTGTCGCGCCTTTCATTTGCGCTTCGGATACCTTTTTGGCAATGCCGCCTGACGTCTCCAAGGATTTAGTGAGGTTATCCAGCGCCGGCGCGCCTTCCTTCGCCAGCGCCTGGAATGCGGGACCGGCGCGATCCCCAAAAATCGTCATCATTTCAGCGATGCCCGCGCCATGACTGTTGAGCTCTTGAATCACTTTCGAGAGCGAGACAATGCCGCCTTCCGAGGTTTTGATATCGCTTTTTTTGATGCCGAGGCGACTTAAAACCTTTTGCGCCTCCCGCGACGGGTTGAGTAATCTCGACAGCGCCCCGCGCAGCGCCGTTCCGGCCATTGATCCTTGATATCCGGCGCTACCCATTAACCCCAATGCAGCGGCGGCTTCTTCGAATTTAATTCCCGCTCCCTTGGCGACCGAACCGGAATATTTTAACGCCACTCCCAGCTGCTGTAGGTCGGTGTTTGACGATGTGAAGGTCTTCACCAAGACGTCGTTAATTCGCCCGATACTTTCCGCCTTAAAACCATACCCCGACATAATGTTGGTGACGGTATCGGCGGCCTGGCCCAGGTCCATTTGCGCCGATGCGGCCAATTGCAAGGTCCCTGGCAGAGCCGCAATAATCTTTTCCGTCTTAAACCCGGCCATGGCGAGAAATCCCATGCCCTCGGCGGCTTGGGTCGCCGAGTATTGGGTGGTTTTCCCAAGGTTGCGCGCTTGCGCACGCAGGCGGTTGAAGTCCCCTCCCGTGGCATTGGTGAGCACCCCGACGCGGTTCATCGATTGTTCGAATTGCGCCGCCGAACGGATCGTCAGCGCGCCCAACCCGACGATCGGCGCGGTCATTTTCAGCGACATGGATTTTCCCACATCGCCGATTTTACGCGATGCGTTGCGCACATGTTCGAGCCGCCGCGCCGTCGCTTCCGCCGCCTGCCCGGCCTGTCGCATACTCGCCTGAATTTGACGCGTTGCGCGCCGAAGTGTAGACGACATTCTGTCTACGGCCTCAAACCGAAAGCGTGCTGTCATGTCGCTCATTGATTGTCCTCAGTTCGCGATGCCAACGCACCGCGTCGATCAGATCGAGATTCCAAATGTCATCGGGCGCGAAGTGGTACCCGAACGCCAATTCCCCCGCCAGCGCCCACGGGTCGGCGGGGACCCCGCCTAACTTTTGGGTTTCGGAAAAAAACCCTCGATCACCAAACTCAGTCCTTCCAGATCGGCTAGATCAAGTTCTCCGACCTCGACCTTACTTAAACCCGAGAGGCGTTGGATCAACGTTTCCAGCGTATCGCCTTCAAGCGTTTCCAACGCCTTCAGGTTGAGGCCGCGAAGATCCTTGAGCTTGGCGCGGCGCAGGGTGACGGTTTCGATGTTTTCCTCGCGCACGCCGCCACTCCCGGTCAGGGTGCGCACAATCGGGTACTGAAGCCGGACGGTATTATCGTTAAGCAACTTTCATCTCCTCCATCACCGGGCCGAAAAACTCCAGTTCGACTTTGTCGTTTTTGATGTGTGGTACGGCTTTGAGGACGTAGTGGTTTCCGACATAGGTCTGGCCGGTGTCGAGCTCGCAGGTTAGGGTGACGTCGGTCCAGGCGGCCATTTTCGCCGTGCTGTCGCCCGCGCCCCAGTCGATATTGCACTTGACCTCGCCCGCCTTGAGTTGTTCGGACCAGTGGCCGGGGTGATTGCCGTTTTCCTTGTCGGTGCGTTCCGGGCCGCCGACGTAAATTTCGGCGTCGGGGTGGCTTTCGATGACGTCGCCATCGACCTTGATCGTGACCCTGCCGACTTTTTTGTTGGGATTCATGTCTCAGCCCTCCTTACAGGCGAAATTGAACTTTGCCCGCGAAGACGCGGAACTGGTTGACGACGTCGGGCGGGATCAGGGCGTTGACGCGGTTGACGTCGCCGGCGTCGCGCTCGACGACCAGGTCCGCCTTGAACTGCGCCATGCCTTCGGCCAGCCCCGCGTTTTCCCAGTCCTTGAACAGGGCGATCAGCTCGGCGCGGATCACGGACGGGGTGACGATCGCCTGGCCGGCGCCATATTCCGTGCCGTCCGACGCCAGTTTGTGGCGGGGGAACTTGGAGACGATGCGCGCGCGCACCGAGTAACGCAGATAGGCCAGCGTCTTGATCGTGGTCAAGTCGAGGTACGACGGGTCGGCGATGCCCGCCGCGTTGGTTTCGTACGTCGTGATCGCCCGTTCGATCAACACCCGCCCGCCGTCATCGACGCGGAAAGTGGAGACGCCGTCGAACAGCAGCAAATTGCGTTCCTCCAGCGTGAAACGCTGGCCGGCGTCGGGGGCCATGACGCCGGCCAGCGCCAGGGTTTGCAGCGGGCGCGCCGGGTCGATCCGGATGTGGAAAGCGGCGACGGCGCAAAGCGCGGCGGACCACGCCCACGGCGCGGACGGGCTGCCCGTCGCCGCGATGATGGTTAGGTGTTCGGAATTTCGCGCATTGCCCAAGGTGGTCAGCGCGGCGTGGGTTCCGGTGGCGGCGGCGTAAGCGTGGCCGTCCATCATCACCAGGGGACCGGCGCGGCGGGCGAGCTCGCTTTCCAACGCCGTCAGGTTGGCGGCGTCGGTGTAGGGCATGGCGATGTCGGTGTACCAGGCGTCGCCGAAGGCGGCGATCGCGCCTGCGATATCGGGGTTGGTCGCCCCGCCCGCCATCGCCGTGATGACGGCGGTCAGCCCGGTGGGCAGCGCCTCGCCGAAATTATAATTAACGCGCAGGTCGATGTCGTTGCCCGCAGCGCCCGCGCCCCGCGCGGTGATGTCCACCTGCGCCAATGTGACGGCGTTGACGGCGGCGGTGACCGGCAGATCGGTCGCGGCGTTGATGGCGGCGGCGGTGGCGGTGGCGACCGCGGCCGGGGTGTCGGCGGCCCCGACGCCGATGCGCACGCGCTGGCCCGCGATGTATAAATTGATCGTTCCCGCAGCGCCGAGGGCGCCGCCGAACAGGATTGATCCGGCGGCGGGCGCGGCGGCGACGTCGTCATCCAGCGCGATCGCCCAACTTTCCGTCCAGGTGTTGGCGGCTTTGAGGGCGCGGAACTGGAGGTGCGCCATCGAGCCGCGCCCGAAGGCGGCCTCGGCGGCGGCCTCGTCCAGGATTTGCACCGGGGTCAACGCGGGCTGGGTTCCGGCGGCCAATTTTTGACCGATGACCAAAATCCGCGACGGCATCCCGGGCAGGCCGCGCACGGCGGCGCTGTTGTCGAATTCCAGATATGCGCCGGGCGTGCGCAGATCGATGGGGATTTGGTTGAAGGAAATCATTTGCCGGACTCCTTAGCTTTGGCAGGGGCTTTGGTGGGGGCCTTTGTGGGGGCCGGGGCGGGCTTGGCGGCGTCGCCGTCGGCGATTTCGAAGGGTTTTTCGATCGCGGCGGATTTCGCCACGTCGCCGGCGCGAAGACGGCGCCGCCAGTACGGATCGGCGGCGTCAACGTCCGCGCCGGTGGGCGGAAGATGGCCGCCCTTGGGATCGCGGACCTTGAGCCCGGCGGTGGGAATAATGTGGACGGTTTTGGCGGGGGGCATCGTTAGATCTCCAAATTGGTCAGGGTGTCGGCGGCGTCCGGGGTCGCGGCGGGCAGCGGCGGGGCGACGTTGCCGTGGGGCGGGATGTCCCAATCGGCGTGGAAGGTGGAAAATGCGCCCAGCGCACCGGCATCGACGGCGCGCGGGTTTTCGTCGTAGGACGTGTGCAGTTCCAGGGCGTAGATGCTGGCGTCCTTGTTTTGCAGGATTGAGCGCACCGCGCCCGGGCGGATGGGATCGATGGCGAGGCCAAGGTCCCGGCCGTCCAACAAGGCGCGAATATCCTCAAGCATTTGGTAGGTGCCGACCTTGCCGCCCGCGCCGCGCCTCTGGGCCGCTTCGTTGCGGCGGTTTTTTTGGCAGAGGAAGACGGTGAACGCCGGTCGGTGGCGGGTCTTGCCGCCGGGGCCGTCCTCGGGCCGGGGCTCGCCGCCGTACATGACGAAGACGGCGGGGAACGATTGGGTGGCCTGGCGCAGGTTCGCGCCGCCCAGTTGATCGCCGTAGCTTTCCACCGCGCGCGGGGTCCACCCCAACGCGCCGGCGGCAACCGCGGCGGCGACGCGGTCGATGATCGCCTGTTCGATGGCCCCGATCATTGGATCGCCTCCGCCAGATAGTCATCGACGATATGGCCGATCTCGCGTTCGTCACCGGCCGACAGGCCCAGGTACGGTCGCGCCGGGATGGTCGCGGCGTGGCCCCGCCCGGCCCGCCCGCCGGCCTGCTGGATCGCGGCATAGATCACGTTGGTGCCGACCTCGACCGCGTCACGACCGGGGTCGTGGGTGACCGACGTCATCAAGCGTCCGCTATTGATTAGGGTCTTGCCGCCTTCGCTGAGGGCGCGGATCGACGGCGTCCAGGGCGCGCCGGTGGGATCGACGCCGTTTTCGAATCGATCGATGGTGGAGGCGACCAGCATCGATCCGATCTCGTCCATCAACGGCGTCATGTCGGCCACGCGGGCGGCGAGGCGTTTAAAACGCGCGTCGATGGCGGTGAGATCGCGGGTGTCGATATGGATGGCGACGCCGGTCATCAAAAGCCCCCCATGCTGTCTTTGTTAAAGACCGCCGCCGGGCCGGCGATGGCGGGCGCGCCGGTGGTGTCGGCGGCGGGCTCCGCCCCTGCGATATCCAATTCGGCGACGCCGCGCGAGATATCGCGCAGCAGGGCGATGGCGTCCTTATAAGCAGCGGTGACCTCGTCCAGCGGCGCGTCCTTGTATAAATGTTTGCGCGCGATATCGCAGGCGACCTTGACCAACAGGGCGGGCGTGGCGATCAGCGGCAGGTCGTAGCGCACCGCGATGTAGCCGTCGATGGCGGCGTCGGCGTCGGCCAGCGCGCCGGCGAGCACTTGGGCGTCGATCGCGCCCAGCGGCGGGTCGGCGCGATCGGTCAGCTCGATCAGCTCCTGCGCACCAAAACGGTCGATCATGTCTTGCGCGGTTGCGTAGGTCACACGGATGGTTCCTTATATATAAGAGAGTCCTCGGGCGGGCGGGGCGGCGTCCGCCCGAGGAAGTTTTAGGCTTTTGCGAAACGATCCACCGCCCGGACCGTTTCGGCCTCTGGGTTATTCCTTCGGCGGTTTGCCCGCTTTTGCGCCCGGCGCCTTTCCGTCCGGCGAGGGCGTGTTCGGGGTCGGGGTCGTGACGGGCTCCAGGCGTCCGGCGGCGACGTGGGCCGCGGCGGCGGCCTCGTCGATATCGACGGTGTCGCCGTCGGCGTACAATTTGCCGTCCATCAGCAGGGGCATGTCGCCCTTTAAAAGGTATTTTTTCGTGGTCATGATCCGGTCTCCCTTACACCACTGCATCCTGGATGAAGCACCCGGCGCGGTTGGCGATGGCCAGCTCCTTGACCGTCTCGCCGGCGCGCACCGAGACCCCGCCGCGCAGGCCGATGTCGAGGTCCTTGGTCCCCGCGACGCGATCGCCGTACTGGGCGGTAAAACCGAAAGTGACGCCGCCGCCGGTGTTGACCGTCCGGTCGATAAAGACGCCCGCGATATGGTTGCCCCAGACGCGGGCGATCCCCGCGGGCTGGCCGGGCTTGGCGAGGTTGACGCGCGAGGCCCCGACCAAAATTTGATCGACCTCGAACAGGTCGGCCATGGCCTGGCGCGACGCCATACCCTTGTCGCCGCCGTTGTGGTTGATCGCCTTGAGGATATCGGGGTGCCGGCGGGTGACCGACCAGGAGCGTTGACCGAAGACCAGTTTGTTCGGCCGCATGAAGCAAGCGTCGAGCATGTCGGTAATCTGCCCGATCGGATCGGAATTGACGAAGTCGGAAAACTGGCTGGTTCCGGCCAGTTGGATTTTATTGGCGGCGTTGTAACTCGCCGCGTTGAAGACGATGTCGCGGGCGCGCAGCTCACGGTCGAGGACGACGATGTTGGTCGCCCGTTCGGCGGCCTGCTTGCGGGGGTCGAAGCCCTTTCGGTCGGCCTCGGCGATGGTGTCGTTGTCGAGCGGCACGGCGATGCCGAAATCGGTGCACTCGGCGGTGGCATCCTGGCCGTCGATCTCGACCATGTTCGGGCTGGACCGCCGCCCGATGCGCGTGTCGGGCACGGCGAAGGCGTCCGCCTCGTTATAGATCTGGTAGCCGAATTTCAGCCCGCCGACCTTGACGCGGGGCAACACGTCGTCGGCGATCAGGCTGGCGTCGGGGTTGTGGTAGGCGACGGCGATCGCCGTCAGGACGGGGTCTTCGGTGTATTGGGTGTACGTGGGCATGGATTTTTCCTTTTGCTGGGTCAGGCGACGCCGGGGGCGATCAAAATGCCGCCGATGTCGCCGGCGACGCCGCCGACCATGGCGATGCCGATGATGCGCTCGCCGGTGGCCGCCGACGTGGTGGCGTTCTGGGTGTAGGCGGCGGCGGTGTTTTCCGTGTGGGTGTGGCGCGCGGCGGCGACGGCGGCCCCGGTGGCGTCGGTCGTCACCAGGTCGCCCTGGGCGATCGCGCCGCCGAAATCGACATCGACGACGCCGCTAAAAATCACGTCGATGCGATCGCCGGGCAGCGCCGCGCCGCGCGCGCCGGTGACGCCGATGAGCGTATCCGTGGCGGCGGCGGCCTGTTCGACCGCGCCCGCGGCGGCGGCGAACTTGACGATGCGCCGGGGCAAAATGGCCGCGGCGGCGGTGTAATTTTTGATCAATCCCAAGTCCATCACTTGGCTCCTTTCATAACGTGATCGACGGCGTCCGAAGTGCTGACGGTGACGCCCTTGCCCGCCATCTCGATCTGATAGGCGCGCGCGGCGATGGCGATTTCGCCCGTCTTCACGCCGCGCGGGGCGTCGCCCGTGGCGGCGCCGGGGGCGACGATGACCGGGGCCTTGCCCGCGAATTCCTTGAAGCTGGCCAAGTCCTTTTTGGCCAACGCCAACGCCCAGTCCTTGTTGGCGGGCGTGATCTTGCCCGCCGCCATCGCTTTTTGAACGGCGCCGGCGGCGTCTTTTTCCGCCAGGTCGTCTTGCAACGCCTTCAAGGCGGCGCTTTGTTCGCGAAAGGCCGCCACCGAGACGAATTGGCTCGGGTCGGGCCGCGCGGTGGCGGTGGCGACGTTACCGTCCTTTAGGGCGGCCACGGCGGCGGCGATGTCTTCGGGCCGGGCGTCGCCCTCCAATTCCAGTGCGGCGGCGGTCGCGGCGATGACGCCGACGTTTTGGGCGTTGGCGGCGGCCAGCGCCGTGGCGGCGGCGATGATGGCGGGGCCGTCGGCGTCGGCGCTGGCCGCATGGGGCAGGCCGAGCGCCGCGGCGAGCGCCTTGAGGTGTTCTTCGTCCATAACTTGGGGAGGCATAACTTGGGGTCCTTTCGTTTGGGCGCCCGCGAGGGCGGGCAGGTCGTGGATGGCGGGATTGTTGGTCAGGGCGGCGCGGATGATCCGCCGAACGTCGCCTTTTTTGTCGATCTCGAACGTCGGGCTCAGGTAGCGGTATTCTTTGGCCGCGAGGTGGGCGCGGGCGCGGTCGGTCCATTCGACCCGCGCCCAGACGCCGTCGGGCCGCCCCTCGATCCGTTTGATCCAACCGGCGGCCGGCGCGGGCTGGCCGTTTTTGGGGGAAAAATCCGTTTGATGCTCGTAGTCGATGACCAGGTCGATCGCCGCGTCGCTGGCGGCGGCGACGGCGGCGGGATCGGCCACGCGCCATTTACGCCCATCGGCGGCGTCGATCGCGCCGGCGGGCATCAATTTAATCCAGTCCGGCGCGCCGTCCGGGATCCGGCTGGCGCAGGTGGCGTAAATGGCGGACATATTCTCGCGTCCTCGTGGCTGGTTGATAAAGGGTTGCCTCGCTTGGCTGTTGGTGGCAGCTTATGGGGATGCGGCGCGGCCGTCCCCCCGGACAATTGTCAGGGGGGGCCGAAGCCCGGGTGTCAGGGGACCGACCCGCAAAACCGATCCCACCCCCGCCATAGAAAAGCCCACCATAAACATCCCACCCGCCACGAACGGCGCACCGCTTGCGGGCGTATGTGCCCGATTGCCGGGCCATTTAAGGGGGCATTTAATGGGTCATGGGGTGGCGCGGCGGGGTTGGTCGCTCAAACCCCCGTAAAGGGCCTGACGGGGCGAATTTTCGTGGAAGTGGATTTTGGGGGGGATTGGGGCTATAATCTGAGAACGCGCGGGCGACGCGGTGAACCT
Source organism: Varunaivibrio sulfuroxidans (assembly GCF_029318635.1). Taxonomy (NCBI): domain Bacteria; kingdom Pseudomonadati; phylum Pseudomonadota; class Alphaproteobacteria; order Rhodospirillales; family Magnetovibrionaceae; genus Varunaivibrio; species Varunaivibrio sulfuroxidans. The sequence goes on from NZ_CP119676.1 coordinate 3,030,126, forward strand.
CCCAGCCGTAACACGGTCACAGCATCGCCTGGAACCGGAGTGCTATGTGAGGGACTTGGGAGTCCTCACCCCGCGCGTCACTTCCCCTTAAAATCCTCGGGCCAATCCCTGATGACCTCGCCCCTTGTGGTGACGCGCTTGACGTCATCCATATTCGCGCGGCGGAAGCTGAGCAGGAACATGGCCTTCCCGGTTTGAGTCGTCTTCATCGCGGCGTAGTACAACTGGCCTGCCTGGTGATGGAGCGCCAAGGTGCGCTTTCCGTCCTGCACCACGCGCCCGAGCGCCATGATGTTGGGGAGTACGCGATACTCATCGACCGTGAGCTCCGGGTGGCTGTCCAGCTGCTTGAGCATTGTGTCCCGGCTCAAGTCCACCCGGCGCACGGTCGCGCCGATCGCGTTGGCCAGAGTGTCGTCGACATAGCCCACCGGGAATGTCCCGTCCGTCCGGCCCTTCAGGAAATTTTCGAAGTCCGGCTGCTGCACGGCCAAGCGTGCGGACTCGTGGCCGATGGCGGGCATTCGGTATTTCGCCGGGTCGATAGGCGTGCGCTGAGCGGCCTTGCCGACATTGTAATCGAATCCGGGGTCGATGCCGACGGGAACATGGGAGGTTTCGCCGGTGCGCGAATTGGTCCAGGGACGGGTCTGTGTTTTGGGCGGTGGGGAAACCCGGTGGCCAAAGCGTTTCAGATCGCGTTCGGACAGCTGCTGAACGGTGCATCGACAACGCCAGCCGTTGGGCGGGTAGTGGGTGGACCAAAACGGATCGTCCACCGGCCGCACGGTGCCGTTCCACGCCTTGTGCCGGGGCCGTGTGCGCCCGTCCATCACGGCGACGTAGCGCAAATACGGTCGCCGCGCCTTGACCCGTTCGATCCGTTGCCAATGACCGGCGGCGTAAGCCGTTCGCATGTTCATGTCGAAAATGATCTTGAGGCGGCGGTCGGAGCCCAACTGCGCCATTTTGACTTTCCCGGTCTTGGGGTCGGTCATCATTTTTTGACCCCACCATCCCTTGGCTTGCAGGATGGGGCGGATGTTTTTTTTAAAATCGTTCAGCGTGACGCCCTTGGCGATGGCGGCGTCTACCGCGCCGCGGATGTCCTCTAGGACGTCCAGGCGCACGACCTTGGCGACGGTCCAGGCGACGGCGTGTTCTTCTTTCAAGACATCCTGCCAAGCGAAGCCGACGGCATAGCCCTTGCGCTTAAAATAGGCGACCGCCTCCTTCGGGGGCAGGTCTTTGAATTTAATTTCCGCCATTTTTGGCCTTTAGGTCGGCGGCCTCGCCGCCCGCGAGGCGGGCCTGGAAGGTGGCGCGGGCCAGCTTTTCGGCGAGTGCGCCGGCGTCCATGCCGTCCAGCGCCCGGGCCAGGGTGGCGATCAGGTCGTCGTAACTTTTCGCGTTTTCGACGCGATCGATCAGCGGGCCGGTGATATCGTCGATCGCCGCCGCCCAATCGTCGCCGGCGGCCAGCTCGGCGATGAAGGTTTCGATGGCGTCGGGGGCGGCGGGGGCGGCGGGGCAATGTGGACGTCGCCGGCGGTTTCGCCCACGGCGACGGCCCTCGCCCAGGCGGACACGGACGGCCCGGGCGGCGCGGCGGATGGCGGGGCGGCGGCGGGCGCGGTGAGCACGTCGTCGGCGCCGTCGGGGCCGACAGGCCCAGTTTATCGCGGACTTGTTTGGCCGACACTTTGAGGCCGACCGGCACCAGCTTGGCGAGGCTGTCGGTCATCTGCGCAAGGTCGGTCTCGTCGGCGCGGCCGATCCTGATTTTGGGATAACGTTTTTGCGGTCCCTTGTTGAGATCGATCATCGGCCGGACGAGATCCCGGTTGAGCGTCGCGCTCAGCTCCTTGGCGTCGGCCCGTTCGATGTCGTCTTTAACCCCGCCGTGGACGCGGGCGGCGGCCAGCGATCCGCCCTTGACCTCCGTGGTCAGGGTCTGGCCCAGCACCGCCTTGGATATTTGCCGGTCGATCCAGTCGGCGAACTTTTCGAACATATCGACGTTGCCGGTGATTTTGGCCTCGATAAATTCCAGCTCCATCCCCTGGGGGATGATGCAGGCGGCGTCCGACGCGATGTTGGCCACCGCGCTTAGCAAAACCTCTTTTTCCTCTTTCGTCGCGTGCGCGCCATAGCGCCCGACGCGCAAGGGATGGCCGAAGCGTTCGGCGAAAATCACCCAATCGCGCACGTCGAAATTTTTAAACAGATATCCCCACGCGGCGGCGCGGGCCAGGCCGCCCCGGATCGGCAAGCCGGATTTGGCCTTGGTCCGGTGGCGGATGAATTTATAGGCCGCGAGCGGTTCAAGCGCGCCGCCCGCGCCGATCAGGCGCAGCGTCACCCCGTCCATGGGGTCGAAGCGGAACCACCTGGGGTCGCGCCAGATCAGGCGGGTGGGCGTCCACTGCCCGCCGCTGGTGTCCCACATGATCTCGGCAACGGAATAACCCTTGCCGACACTGTCCAAAATATCAAACAGCTCATCCTCCAACTCCTCGCGATCGAGCCAGCCGCGGATTAGATCGGCGTTGTCGAGATCGTCCTGGGTGTCGCCGCCGGGGATCACGGTTAACTCCAGCTGCGCGACCTGGCGCTTGCGGGTACCCAGCACGCCCAGGTAGTGCAGGTCCTTTTCTTCAATCTCCTCCGCCATCTCCAGGTAGCGCGTGGCGTCGCCCGTCTCGGCCTCGCGCAGGATCGCCGCCAGGCGGCCCGGCGTCAGGCCCTGGGCCGGGTGGCCGCCCTGGAGCCCACGCACCCCTTTGAGGGTCGGGGCGGACAACTCGCGGGCGAGGTCGCTTTTTTTCATCGGCCGGCCCCATTGATCGGTAAGCATCACCAAGCTCCTTTTGCGTTAAATCGCGCCCGCCCGACCAGACCGTCCGCCGCCCCGTCGCGCCCGGGCGGCGGCGCGGCGGTGTAGTCGTACTCCATGGCGTCCTGGCGGCTGGCGAAGTGCGCGAGCGCGCCCGCGATGGCGCTGTCGCCGTGGCGCCGGCCGCCTTGTTTGTCCTTGGTGCGGGCGTTCTCGGGGATACGGGCGACGCCCCGGTCCATGACGATGGCGCGGTGGTCGGCGAGGATGTCGGCGTCTTTTGGCAACGCGATCGCCCCGTCCTCGAACGCGGCCTTGTAGGGCGGCATGTTTTCCCGGTACCACTCGGCGGAAAGCATGACCTGATAGATGCGCCCCGCGCCGTAGCGCTGCATGGCGCGTTCCGCCAGATACTGGCCGTTGCCGCGCGCGTCGAACGCGCCCGCCCCGAAGCGCGGCAGCCGGTCGCAGATGTAATACAAAATCTGTTCTTGCTGCTTAAACGGAATGTTGCGCAATTCGACAACGAACGGCGTGCGCCGGATCAGCGATTGATCGACGGCCAGCGGCCACAACACGGTCAAGTCGCCGGACCGGCCGAAATCCTCGCCGATCACATGGCGCAGCGCCGGGTCCAGGTTTTCCAAAATCGGCGACAGTTCGCGCGCGCAAAAATCGCGGCACTCGGCCTCGCGCAGGTGGTCGGCAAGCTCGGCGAAGCCGGCGGGTTGTGCCCAACGCACCACCGGGGCGGCGGCGTCCATGCGCGCCTCGATCAGGGCGGCGGAAATAAATGTGCCCGACCCCTGGGCCGGGATGCAAAACAGTTCCTCGTCCGCGCCGTCGCCGTAAAAATTGATAATCTCGCCGCGCCACGCAGCCTCGGCTTCGGCCGACCAGGCCTTGCCCTGGGTCTCGCAGATGCGCTTGTAAAGACCGTCGGCCAGGGCGGCGTCGAAATCGGTACGGATCAGGCGGTAGTTTTTGCGCCCGGCGCGCACGTCGCCGACCAGGACGTTGAAGGCGCCCGCGTCGCCGTTGTGGGTCGAGCACACAACCACCTTGCCGCCCCAGATCAGCAGCGCGAAGGCGGCCTTAAGGACCTCGTCTAAATTGTCGTGGAACGCAGCCTCGTCCAAAATAACCAGGCCCTGCATGCCGCGCAGGGAGCGCGGGTTGGACGGTAGGGCGACGACCTCGAAACCGCTGGCGAATTTAATCCGAAAGGCGAGGACGTCCTTGCCTTCGTCCTTTATGACAATCTCCTCGACGGCGCGCGCGGCCTGGTCGAACAGCCCGGCCCACCAAGCGCAGGTGTCGATAAACTCCCGCGCCATCTCCAGGTTGTAGCCCATGTAAAAAACGTTCATGCCGCCCGCCGTCTTCGCGGCGGCGGCGTGCAGAACGGCGACGGCGGCCAGCGCCCAGGTCATGCCGATGCGCCGCGACTTTTCGATGACGACGACGGCCGACGCGAAAATGGCCGCCAGCGCCCGCTGCTGATAGGCCAAAAATCCCTTGACGGCGTCCATCACGCCGCCCCCAGGATGCCGTCGATGATAGCGGCCCTGGTTTCCTTGGTGATGCCTTGTTTTGTGGTCTCCTTGAGCACCGCCTTGACCCGCGCGGCGGCGTCCGCCTTGGCTTTTTTCTCGGCGTCCTCGCGGATTTTCATCTCGCGGTCGAGGTCGATTTTGTTGGCCCCCGCCAAGTCTTTCAGGGCTTTGGACAAGAAGGACAGGTCTTTTGTATCCAAACCGCCGTCATCGTCCATGCTCTCCATGCTCGCGGACAGGTGGTCGAAGACCAATGAGCGCAGGACCTCGACCAGCAAACGGCCCTGCTTTCCTTCGGTGATGTCGGGACCCAGGTCCTTGACCAGCGCCTCGGTCATGGCGCGGCTTTGGCGCAGCTTCGCGCCCATTTTTTCGACCTTCTTGACATGGCGGTGCAGCGCCGAGCGGGAGATGTCGTAGCCCCGCTCGCCCAGCCATTCCAAGAGGCCCATCAGGGTCATTTTTCCCGAGACGATCAGGCCGTCCAACGCCTTGCGGTCATCGTCTTCAAGGCCGGTCTGAATGGTGCTTTTTTGGCCCATTAAAGCCCCCTTTAACGGCGGGACGGGCGGGCGACGCCGGCGATGACGTCTTGGCGCGTCAGGTGCAGTTCGCCGCGCCGCGCCAGGTGCGCGACCCATAGGGCGCCGTCCGCGATTTGCTCGATATCGATCGCCAGCTCGTTTTGCAAAAATTGCAATTCGCCGCGCAATTCGGCGTCGTTAAGATTATGGCCGTAGGCGGCGAGCGCCTTTTGCACGACCCGCTCGTTGAGCGATCCGGCGCGGTCCTCGCCCAGCAGGCGTAGGATGACCAGACGGCGGTCCTGCCGGAAAACGTCCTTGACTACGCTCATATCTTCGCCCCTTTCATCTGCGCCTCGACCAATAAATTGAGCGGGCGTTCGACCCGTTCTAGGGATTCCTTGAACCCCGCCAGCCGCTCGTTGAGGATGCCGATTTCGCCGTCCATCTTGGTCATCTGTTGCAGTGCGCCGTGAAAATCGCGCGCGCCGGGCAGCGCGTCGATCCGCGCCTCCATCACCAGCGCGCGCTGGGTAAGGTCCTGGATCAGGGCGAGGTGGTCGTTTTTGACCGCCTCGATCTCCGAGCGGTTGGCGCGGTGGCGGCTCATCGCCCAAGTGTAGAGGGCGTTGACCACCATCCCCGCCAACACCAGGGTGTCGAGCCAAAACTTGGCGGCGACGAAATCCATCAGGCGCCCCCCTTGCTGCCCGCCATCAGGCGTTCGATCATGGCGTTTTTGCGCGAGCTGCCGGACGAGGAGCCGAAGTAGTACGCGCCTATCTGCGTCACCAACGTGCCCAGCGCCCCCAGCATGATGGCCAGCGGCTGCATGGCGTCAGATGGTATGGGGACGAAGATCATCGCGCCCAGGATTCCAAAAAAACCCGCCAGCGCGGCGAGCGCGATCAGGGCGGGCATTTTGTCCTTGGTTTCGACCTGGCGCTGTCGCGCGCTGTCGCGGTCGCGCGCGGCGAGGGATTCCATTTCGATGTCCAATTCGCGCATGTGCGCGGCGAAATCGGACTCGGCTTTTTTAAGCGCCACAAGCTGCTGCGGCGTGGCCCCGGCGATGGCGGCGGCGGCGGCCTTGGGGTCGTCCGACGGCGCGCCCAAAATGGCGCCGGTAATGGTGCGCGCGGCGATCCCGCCGAAGGGGCCGCCGATGGCGGCTCCCAGGGCGGGGGCGACGGTCGCCAATATGCCCTTCGCGGCGTCCCAAATATCGGGTCCACTCATGCGTAGGCCCTCCTGAGCCAACCGGTGCGGTAGATTTCCAGCTTGGGCTTTTCCGCGATCAGGGTGCGGTAAAAGCCCGCCGCCTCCGATCGCGTCGCGGCCACCACCTGCATCGGCGGCAGGCCGGCGATGGCGGCGCGGGTCTTGGGTCCGAGGACGCCGTCGTCGGTCAGGTTCGCCTCGCAAGCGCGCGCGGCGCGCTGCAACAATTTGTGCGCCTGGCGCGGCCCCATGTTGACGGCCAAGTCGAACACCTTCGGCCCGACGAAAGGCGGCAGGTCGCCGTACCCGTTCGGCGTCCAAAAATGGTCGCGATAGATTTCGATCGCGGCGCCGCGCGTCATGGCGCGGATGTCGTGGGCGTCGATATCGCCGTCACGGTCAAAGTCAAAGTCGGAAAATCCGTCGCCGTCGGTATCGACCGCGTGGATCGAGAGCAGATACCTCAGCGAGATTCCGTAATGGGTCGCCCCGCCCGGATCGTTGGGGTCGGCGGAAAATCCGCCCTCGTGTTTAAGGACGGTTTCGACGGCGGCGGTGAAGGCTTTGTCTTCCATGCCGCGAGGATATGGCGGCGGGCGCAACAAAGCCCCCGTGACAAATGTCAGGGGGGCGGGGTGTCAGGGGGCGCCCGCCGTCCGGCGATTGTGCGCCGATTAGCCGCCCGCGTCAAACAGCGGCAACGGGCGGCGCAACCGGCGGCGGATACGGCGCACCGTGCGCGTGGACATATCGCACGACAGCGCCACCGTCACCGCCGACGCGCCCTTATCGGACATCGCGGCGGCGGCCGCGCGGCGCGCCGCGGGGCCGCGCAGGGCGGCCATCGGTATCGCCAGGCGGCCATGGCCGATTTCCCGCGCGATGGCGCGCGCGGCGTCGAGGCCGACGATCCGCGCCAACTGGCAATCGGGATGCGGGTTTTTGGGAACCTCGATCTCGGTCCCGCCGCGCGCCCGGGCCAGCGCCAGCGCCGCGCCGTCGCCGGCGACGGCGGCGATCTCAGCCAGGATGCCGGGGAGGTTCATATTAAAGACCCCCATTGCGCAGACGCCAAACGGTGACCAGGCAGTGCAGGCGGGTGTCGTACAGCACCCGCATGCGCCGGCCGGGGCGTTTGACGGTGAGCCAAAAGCGGTGCCTGTCCGGCGTTTCGAACGCCGGGCGCAGGCGCTCGATCGCGGCTTCCAGGCGCACGATCCCGTCGCCGCGAATGACGACGCCCCGCTGGCGGGCGCGGCGGCGGACATGCCGCGCGCAAGCGGCGCGGTGATGCGCGGGGTCGGAGGCGGTCATGGCTTACCCCCCTTCGCGGCGCGGATTTTTTTGCCTAAAATCTCGATGACGCGGTCGGCGGCGCGGACGGTGAGATTGATCAAGGGTATCGGCGGGCATTCGCCGAGGATTTTCGCGGCGTAAAACGGCAGTGCGTCGCTGCCGTCCGCGACCGCGCCCCGCGCGGAAAGGATGCGCCACTGCGCCTCGATCACGCGCGCGCGGGGGTTGTTAAGCGGTGTGGGGATCGCCGCGATCGGCGACCAATCGACGCCGCCCTGGCGGGTCGCCATCGCCTTCAGCGCCTCGATCACCTTGACCGTTTCGCACGGGTCCATCCATTGGAGGGCCTCCTTGCCGGTCAGGCGGCGGGCGAAGTGCGCCAGGGCGCGTTCGGCCGGGTCGCGCACGACGCCGAGGTGATAGAGCGATAGCCACAAGGCGCGCATTTTCGCCGCCTCCTCGCCGCCCGCCAGCGGGCGGACGCCCGCCCGTTTGGGGGCGGCCTTTTTGGGGCGGAAGCCGGCGTCTTTCATGTGGGCGATTAGGTTTTCCAACTCGCCGATGTTGAGTTGCGTCGCCGATCGCCGCCCGGAAAAACGCAGCGCCAAGACGTCGCGATACGCGTCGTCGGACCAGCCCAGTTGCTTTTGCGCGATCTTGATCTTGGCGATCATCCCCCGGCGCACCGGGGTGGTTTTGTATTTGCGATGGGCCGTCATGATTTATTCCTCCAAATCGTGCCGCCGATTTCGGCGCCTTTATGCCCACGCTCCCAAACAAACCAAGCCGTGGGCATGAAGCGCCCGCCCTTGCGGTCTTGGGGCGGGATGGTGAACAGCCAGGTGTGGGCGCGATCGCCGCACAGCCAGACGCGCGCGGGCGGCCGGGCGTCCCACCAGGCGCGGCGACGCCCGCTTTCGCGCCAGGCGAGACGCTGGAAGCAGACGATCTTTCGTGCGCCCAGGGCGTGCGCCCGATCGACGAATTCGCACGCCCGGCTGAACGGCGGGTTCATCAGGACGGTGAAGTCGCCGCCTTGAAATCGTTCGGGAAGATCGGCGGTCTTGAGGGTTAAAAAATCGACGCCGGTGCGGGCGGAAAAGCCCCAATCGTAGAGGTCCATGGCGAGAACCTCATAGCCGTAGTCCTCAGCCGCCACGGTCAACGCGCCGGCGCCGCAGCACGGGTCGAGGATGGCGGCGGTCATGATTTCGACGTCGAGAATAGCCGCGATGGCCCAGCGCGGCGTCTCCCATGCCTCGGCCGCCGCGGCCTGATCGGCGAGGGTGGCGAAACCCGGCGCGGGCGCGGCGCAAAGGTGGGGGAAAAGTGTCTCGTCCATGGCTATCCCTCCAGATCGGCGCGGTAGCCGGGGCGGTTTTGGGCTTCGGCGTCGGCCTCGGCCGCCAGGCGTTTAAGGCCGTTCCAGTCGGCGGCGACGCCGTCCAGCGCGGCGGCGTCCAGCGCGCGCCGGGCGCGGGCGATGGCGCAACCGAGCCGCGTGCGGGGAACCGATAGCCCGCGCCCGGAGCGAAACGGCGCGGCGGCGATCAGAAGATCGATCAGGGCGGCCTGCATCAGTTCGGGCGATCGGGCGGTCATCGGGGATCTCCTGTCCGGGGAATGTCAGATGATTTCTTCCAGCTTGGTTTCGTCCGGCTTGATGACAAAGTCCTCGCCGCCCGAGGCGATTTTGACGCCCTCGACGGCGGCGGCGACGATGGGGTCGGCGCGCATGGCGTCTTTGTCAACTTCGCGCTTGGTGCGGATAAACCGGGTCAGTCCGAGGTCGGTCAGCCGGTCGATCACGGCGACCACGCCGCGCACGGTGACCTTGGGCGGACGGGTGCGCCAGGACACCTCGCCGGCCAAAAAGCGCGCGGTCTTGACCTTGCCGCCACCGGTCAGTCCGTCGCGGTTGGCGGCGCACCAGGTGCGCACGCCCTGGGCGAGGGTTTCAAGATCGGCGGCGGCCAGCGCCAGCGGGGCCTCGTAGCCCGCCTTGACGGTGGCGATCTCGCCGTCCATCGCGTTTTTCAGGCCGTCCTGCACGCGTTGCAGATCGCCGATTTTGCGGATCGCGGCGTTGACGTCGGCCTCGTTTTGCGGGACGGGCGCCGTGGCGGCTTGTTTGATGCGGGCTGTTTTCGCCATGGTTCGGGCTCCTTGTCAAAACGGTCTTTTAAGGGGGTCGATAAGGACCCGTATAAGGGCCATTATCGGGACCGCGATCAGGCCCAAAACGGGGCGGATGAAGCGGTTTTTGAGGCGCGCGCGGGCGCGGCGGCGGATCATAAATATAGCCCCCCAAGCGAGCCCGATGCGTTCGCGTTGACACGCGCGCAGGGGGGGCAGATGCGGTTAAACGGACCGTCGGCGGCGAACGCCTTGCGGCACTTAAGACATGTGCGCAGGGTTTCCGGCGCGCCGTCCATGGCGTCGTCGTCGGTGGGGGCGACTTCTTCGGGCGGGCGGGCGAAGGCGGCGAAACGACGGGCGCGGGCGATCGCAGCGCGGGTGAAATCGGTCAGTTTTCGTATCTGCGCCGTAGTGTCCGCCTCGCGCCGCATCTCCGCGATGCACTGGTTCGTCCTGTAGACTGTCGCCGCCGAGCAGCCGAAGGCCGCGGCGACCAAGGCGGCCTGAAGGCCGATCACGCGACAGGCCAGGTGGATGGCGACCCAGCGCGCGCGGACGGCTTGACGACCGCCCCATTTAGCGTCCAGCGCGCGATCGTGAACGCAAAATTCGCGGGCGACCGCGCGCTTGATCGTGGGCAGGGTCGCCAGGGCGACGCGGGTCTCCAGGGCGTTCATCACGCCGCCCCTTTCGGATCGGGATCGCCATCGACGCCGGCGGGGGCTTTAAGGCCCTGCGTCCGCGCCCCCGCGGCGCCGTCGCGCCGGGCGCGCGCGGCGGCGAAATCGACCACCCGGTGGGCGGTGCTGGACTCCAGCGCGCGGGCCTGATCGGCGAAGGACTTGACCGTTTCGACGATCGCCAAAATTCCCACGCCGGAAATTTCTATCCCCGTGTCGGAATACTTGCCGAGACTGTCGGCGAAATTTTTAAGGTCGATGCTAAGCATTTTTCCCTCCATGCCTGGAATGGACGCAGCCGCCGCGACACGCGCGGTAGAGGCGGATGCGCCGGTTGCTGGTGGTGGTCAGTTTCATACGTTGGTTTTTGATGCACAGGTTCTTGGCGATCTCGCCGTCCACCGGACAAGCGACGGTGACGGCCATTAGTGCGCCGCGCACCGCGTCTTCAACACACGCGAGGTCGCCGCGATAATTGTTGCCCAGCACGGCGCAAACGACCGCCGCGCCCTTGTAGCCAATCTTCGGCCCGGTTTTCCCCTGGCTGGTGGCGTCGCATTCATCGGCCAGCGCCAGCACCCAGTCGGGCAAAGGGTCGCCCCAAGAGGCGCGGGCCTTTTCGACGTTGCTGCGGGTGTCGCGGGTGTTCCCGGTGCGGCTCATCGCGCGCCGCCTTCGCGGTTTTTCGCCGCGATGATGATTTTTTGAGGCGCGCCGGTGGCGGGGTCGATCACGTTAAAATCGACAACTGCGCGGTGCTTGTGACTGTAGAGCGGGGCCATCGGGCCGGTGTTCATGCCCGGCAAAAGGACGTATACCTTAAATCCGTTGGATGTCGGCGCGGTGCCCGGGCGGCGGTTTTTCAGCGGGCGGACATAACCCGCCTGGGCGAGCGTCCAAAGGTAGCGCTGCGCCGATGCGCGCGGGTCCTTCAGGGTGCGATCGTCGATCAGTTGCATCAGATCGTCCAGCGTCGCCTTGCCCCGGGCGCGCAGCGCCTTCCACACCTTGGCGTTCAGGGTTTTTTTGCCGCCACGTTTTTGCCCCGTCAACGGACCGTTGGGGCCGGACGTCACGCGCTTGCCGGCGGCGCGGGCCTCGAGCCCGTTTTCGGTCAGCTGATAGCAGCCCGTTTGCAGGCGCTGCGCGAAGCCTTGGATGCGCAATTTGTCCATCGCATACACCACCTTTCGGTTGGGCTGCGCCAGGGCGGCGGCCATCTCGGCGATGGTCACCGGCGCGCCCGGCGGCGGCATCCGTTCGAAAAGCTGATTGGTGAGGCTGGCCATGTCACGCCACCCGCTTGATCTTGCCGGGACGTTGGAACCCGCGCACCAGATCGACGCCATCGACGTCATCTGAGGTCACCAGATCTAGACGTTTGCGCTTGGCGATGCGTTCAATATTTGCCACCGCGTTGACGATCTCGCGGATATAGCCGTCCGATTGTGTATGCGTCTTTTCGACGATGCTATCATCGACCCGAACCTCGCAAAGTTCGTCAAAGCACAGCCGCACGTCATCGAACGTGCACTGAAAAAATGACGCATGCGCACCGACCCGGGTGCGAAAGTGCTGCTTTTTCTTCAATTCACCCCAAACAAACTCACGACCGACGAAAACGACCGGGATTTCGACCAGATCGGAAAGGTCGCGGACGGTTTCGAGCACCTTGATGTTTTTCAGGCCCGCCTCGACCTCATCGACAACGATTGGCCGCGGGTCTTTGGCCAACACTCCGGCGGCCTGATTGTAGAGATTTTCGCAACTATGCGCCGGGGCTTGCTCGCCCAGCTCCTTGACCAGGTCAGTCAGCATCCAGTGCGGCGTGCAGGCCGCTTTCAGGCGGATGAAAATTGCGTCTTGTTGCATCGACCACCATTCTGCGGTGCGGCTTTTGCCCAGGCCGGCGTTGCCTTCCAGGAGTAGGATCGACGCTTCGGGCGCGCCGCGCTCGTTGAGCTCCGACAACCCCAAGAGGAATCGTTTTACATTTGACGTGTGAACAAATTTATTCCTGTGCATGTCCCATCCTTTTGACGACCAAAGCCGTTGCGCGCTCAGGCGTGGCGGCTTTTTTCTTGGGCTTCAGCGCCCATCAACAGGCGGAACGACGGGTTGTTCATCAGTTCTCCAACCCGGGCGCGATCCGCCTCATCCGCAAGTTCTGGGTTATCCAAAACCCAGTGCGCGTAATCCTCGTCGGTTTTGAAATCGGGCCGCTGTCCTGGCGATACCGGAAGGGCGACGATTTCGGCGCCGGGCGCGTCCTCGCCGTTCATTTCGGCGATGATGCGGGCGGCTTCGGCTTCCTCATCAGGGCTTAACGTGACGGGTTCCGGTCCGTTTGGGCGCTTCATCAAGGGCTCGTAACCGGGCTGGGCGGCCATGCGCACGACCTTACTTTCCAGCGGAGGTAGGTTTTCGGGCGTCGGCAGCCCGGCGGCGATCTCCCGGCCCGTCAGCTTGACGTGCTGGTCAAGCAGGACCTTGGTGTTTTTGATAAAGGCGCGACGGGTGCGACCGTGATCACGGGCGGCGGCGGCATCGTTGAATCCGGTATCTTCGATCACGTCGGCGAAACCCAAATACGACCCGTCAAGCCGATAGACGTGTAGACCGTCGTGCAGATTGTCGGGGTCGAAACGCACCACCAGTTTTTGACCCCGGTGACCGTGCAGAAAGTCGCCCCAATAGCGGTTGCCCATCAAGGTCAGTCCGCCGTCGCGCCGGGCGGCGGTGATCCCCTCGGCGGCCAAAAGCCACAGGCGTTTTTGTTCCTCGGTCGCTTTTTTAATCGGCGCGGTGACGTACGACGGCGCGAACGTTTGCACGAAAGACCGCCCGTTGCAGACGGTGGCGCGACGCCCGGTGCGGGTGTTGTGCTCGTCGATCCCTTCGGCGACGACGCGCACGAAATCATCGATCGGGATCGCCTTCGACCCATAATTTTCCGGCTTATTTAGCGGCGTGTTGCCGGTCCAAGCACCGGCGAAGGCGGGATGTTTGGCGATATCGTTGCAAAAGTCCCGAAACGCCCGTTCGATGGGTTTCGATTGGCCGGAATAGGGGTTCGTCCAATGGACCTCGACCCCCAACTGGGTGAGGATGCCGACCGGCTCCTCGTCTTTGACTTTAAATCGATACCTGTTCGGGATTCCGCCAGTCAGCCACTTCGCGGCGAAACCGCGCCCATTGTCCAAATAAATGTGTCCGGGGATTCCGTAAACCTCGACCACGTCGCCGATCGCCAGGCGCACGGATTCGCGGTTTTCCGATTTATCGATGCGCCAGCCCAAAAACATGCCGGAATAAAGGTCTTGGATGGCCACCATCATCGGGCGCATGGGCTTGTCTTCGTCTGGCCATTTGACCCACACGTCCCATTTATGTCCGTCGGCGTTGACCGCTTCGAGCGCGTGGAAAACGGACCGGTCGCGCTGCTGCGCGGGGTACATCGCCTTCAGCGTATCGACGCCGCGGCGGGCGAGGATTTTGACCGGCGCGGCGATCTCGCGCTCCATCCGGCGCTCCAACGCCCGCGACGATGGCACGGCCCAACCGTGAGCGGCGGCGGCACTTTTAAGGCGGCGATAACAGCTCTCAAAGGTCGGGCGCTCGGCGCGCAGGTAATCGGACTTGACCATTTCCCACGCCGCCTCATCGCACGCGGCGGTTTTCGTCCGCCCGGTGTGGCGCGGGGCCAGGGCGGGCAGCCAGTCGGCGCGCGCCACGCCCGCGATCAAGCCGAACCAATTATATATCGTCGCCGGCGTCACCCCGTGGCGCTTGCCCACCGTGACGACCGCCAGGTTCTTGGTCAGTCCGCCACGATAAAGCCCATTGACCTCCTCGATAATCGCCAGTCGCGCGATCGTTTTTTCCTTTCGGGCATCGGGAAGGCTTTCGTAAAACGCCCACGCGGCGGCGGTGGACGTCTCGTCCCGCGCGGCCGATTTTTTCGCCTTTTCCGGGGCCAGATCAATCATGATCTTGGCCTGCGCAGCGGCGGGCAAAAGGGTGTAATGATATTCAACGCCACCGCCCCGCCCGGCGCGCTTGCGGGCCAGCGCCCCGCCCGCCATGTTTTTACGATCGCCCCAGGCCTCGCGTTGGGCAAGGCTTTGCACGCCACGATCTGTCGCGGGCAATCCGGGCAGCGCGCGGGCGGCGAGATCGGCGGCGGTGAACCATTCTTTCATCGCTTGACCCCCCGCCGCGCCGATCGGCGCGCGTATTCGAATGCTTTATCGATGTCTTCCTTGCGGTCCGCGAGTTGGCCGACCTCGACCCACGGCAAATATTTGTCGTCCACAACGCTGTGGGCAAACAATTCCGCGCCCATTTGCAACAACCGCACGTCGCCGGTGACGTGGACCATCGCCAGTAGACGCAAAAACGGGATGGTATGATCTTCGCGCGCCTCGCTGGCATAAGCGTCAAGCATGGCCTTGCTGACGTCCTCGCCCAGCCAGTCGCTCATGGCGGCGGCGATGTCGGCGCGGGGGATGTCGGAGCCTTTCAGGGTCTCGGCCACCGCGCGAGCGATGCGCGAGCGCAATGTCGCGGTGCGGACCCTCGCATCGTCGAACCGCTCAATCAAAGTCGGCGGTTCCCAACTCAAAAGGTCCAGGGTCAGGCCGTCGCGCCGGGTCATTTCACCCCCTTGGTGCAGTCTGCGGAGAGACTGCCTTCATCGATCAGATGCTCAACGAACAGCCGGCGCGCCTTGGCGTCGGCCCGGGACCATGTTTCTTTCAGTTTGTTGAGGGCTTTTTCAGACGGGTCGCCGGCGGCGGCGCGATCGACGTGGCCATCGATGATCTTGACCGCCTGGGCGACGGTTCTCGCCGCGCCTTCCGGGGCGGTCAGGCGTTGGGCGACCGCGTCTTGTTTTTCGAAGGGAAGCCGCGATAGAGCGTAAAGTTCTTTTTGGTTGTCCTCGAAATCGGACCCTCGCAACGCGGCGGCGGCGGCGGCCGTCAAGTGTTCGCCGATGGACGCTTCACGCTGGATGGTCCGGCCGGCGCGCTCCGAACGTGTGGCGACCTCTGCGTACCAATCGTTCAAGTTGCCAACAGTGGCATCTTGCTCATTTGTGCGGTCTCCGCCGTGGCGGGCGTGAGGGTTTTCTACCTGATAAAGGCGCTTCAGTTCGGCCAAAAACTGTGCGCGCTCCAACTTGCTTAAGTCGTTTCGCGTAATGTTTTCCAAAATCTCATGACGGCGCAACGCCGCGGCGGGGCCGACAATGACAACGGCTGCAATCTCCGTTAATCCAGCGGACTTGCACGCTTCCAATCGGTGCGCGCCGGCGACCAGGCGATATTTATTTCCGCCACTTTGCGCCGCGACCTCAATCGGTTGGCGTAAGCCGCGCTGGGCGATGTCCTCGGCCAGCCCCTTGACGGCGCTCAGTGTGACCGGCCGTAGACGGTTTTTAACCTCGATGCTGTCGATGTCGATCATTTTAATGAGCATTCTGAGTTTCCTCAAAAAGATGGGCGCCGCCAGCATATCGGCAAGGAAGCACATGCGTGACGGACGGCGCCCCGTCTCCTATGCTCGGGGAAACTGCTAACAAACCGGAAGAACAGGAGGCAAAAATGAATCCAGCTGGCTTTGATGCCCTCGGCGTGGTCGAGACCGCATTGCGAGAGATCGTGGTGACGCTGGAGGCCAAAGGTCTCCTCACCCGCGAGGACGTTGCAAAGGCTTTATTGCGCACTGAGGTCATCGCAGACCTCCAGGACGAAGACGGGCCGCCAACCCGCGTAACATATGCCGAACGCGACGACTGGCTTCAGCGCGGCCAAAATGGGCCTGACCCATGGGACCAGGAGCGGCGGACCGAGACTGACATACTTGGTTGAAATATTCCCGGCGCGCCCGGGCATGGGCCTTGGCGGCATCGCGGTCAGAAAAGGGGGTATTCATCATGTCAGGCGGCCTCCGATTTTTTTACATGTGCGCGGCGCATGGTCCTGTTATTCTTCCTCAACCAGGTGGAAGGACGGACAGGCCTGCCGCTGGAGACGTAATAGCGCGACGGCCAGATGTCTTGCGGCGCGGCGCCGAGGACTTCGGCGATGGCCGATTGCAGACGGGCGTTGGGAACACGCTTGATCTTGGCGATTGCGGCCGTGCTAACGCCGTGGCGGAGGGCGACTTCGGACAAGCTAATGCCCTTTTTGCCAAGGGCCGCTTTTACGTCCCACCAGTGCGTGTCTTTTTGTTTGGCCATTGGGTGCCCATAGATGCGGCGGGAGCCGCTTTTTTAAAGGTCTAGTTGGTCAATATGTGGACCAAGTTTAGCCATATTCAGTGTTTTGTAAAGCCGTTATCGGTTTTTCGGTGTTTAAAAAATGATGTATACGGCTTTTTTTGTAAATTATTCGGTGTTTTTAAATGGTTAGCCAAACTCCGCAACAGAAAAATAACTCCAGAGAAGATTTCGGAGTTTCAGACTTAAAGTCCGAAATCGCGGAGCGAATCCGTTCTGTAATTCGAGATTCTGGGGGAAATGCCGTCGTTGCTGAAAAAAGCGGTGTTCCATTGCGTACGGTTGGAAACTACACAACGGCAACAACTGAGCCCAAAATCGTCAGCCTCTCAAAGATCGCTCAGACATGCGGGGTGTCCCTCGACTGGATTGCGACAGGTCAAGGACCGAAGAACGTAACGGAGCCGACGGACATATTGGATGCTGATGTTCTTGAGGTGAGCTATAAAATTGCCGAGGAAATGTTTGGGAATCAGGGATTTACGCCTGAATACAAGGCAAAAATATTAATGATAATTTATGAAAAGGGCTTGGAGGAAAAGAAGAAGTGCTGATACCATCAACCATTATAGGTAGCTGATATGAGTGGGGTGGTTATGGAGTTTGAGGATAGGCTGAGAAGAGTTGTTAACCACGCGTGTGGCCACAATGATAACTTAAAAGGCAAAAGCCTTTTTGAAAATAGCGACGAGCACCTTGCTAAGGGCCGATCATATAAAGTAACCGTTTACGTCCCGGTAACTGTAACTATATATAATATATACAAAAAAATGAGTTGCGAGGCCATACATGGCGTCAGTAGTGGCCAATCCGCCCATGACGAACCAGCGCATGTCGCTCGCCGACGCGCCCTCCTCGCCAGCCTGCCACCTTACAAGTACTAACTCTAAAACGAAGTGTCGAAAAACCCTTTTTTGGGCCGCACTCTAAAAACAAAACGCCCGGCGAAATTTTCTTCGCTTGACGCCTGAAACCGACGGTTCACAAGGGCCATCCCACAATTTCCCCCTATTTCCCTCTATTTCCCGCCTACTCCAATAACAAGTGTCCCCTCACAATCGCCGTGGCGTCACCTCGCGCCTTCGGCGGCGATATGGCGGATCATGCCTTCATATTGTTCCCATTCCTTGCCCGGCCCATCCAAGCGGAAAACCACCAAGCCGTTGGCGTCGAGGACGTAGGTGGTCGGGTAAACGCCGGCCAAGCGGCGGTCGTTGAGCACGGTGCCGTCGGCCAGGGTGAAGGTGTCGTTTCCGCGCCCTTTTTGCCCCGAGTCGTAAAGGGGCATGGTGAAGCCGCGCCTTTGCGCCCAACGCCGAGATTTGGCGATGGGCTCGTGCCCTTGAACCAGGACGAAGGCGGCGCTGTCGTCTTTCGTCAACGCATTGTAAAATTTTTGCAGGTCTGGGAATTCCACCTGGCAGGGCGGGCACCAACTGCCCCAGAAATGGACCACCACGGGTTTGCCGCGCAGGGCCGAAAGTGCGACCTTGCGACCATCCGGCGCCTTTAAGGCGAGATCGGGAAAGCGCTGGCCGCGTCCCGTTCCCATTGGCGCCTCGGTGGCGGCAGCGGCGCTCATATGCAGATCCCAAGACGCCGACCATGCCGCCGCGTCGAACACCACCTGGTCGTTGACGCTATAGAGTTGGCAAGGCTGTTCGGTGTGCGCGCGGCAGGCGTCGAGGGCCTGAATTTCGGCTTGTTCCTGCAAGTCGGCGCCGGAAACCCAGGCCCAGGCGCCGCCGGGCGCGATGGCGAAGGCGCGGTTCGCGGGCGCAGCGGAATAGGCCCGATAGCCGTCTCGGGCGGCTTGGTCGAAGTGGGTTAACACGGCCCCCTTGTCGAGACTGGCGCCCTGGGCGGAGGCGGTGAGGGCGCACCATGGCGCCGCTAAGAACAAAATAGCGAATCGCGATATTTTTTCAATCATTGCAGCGTCTCCCACAGCGCCCGGAGGGTTCGAAAAGAGAGTTTAAAAGATATGCTCCAGCATTCGGATTCTACTAATTTTTTGTGGAAATTATCTTTTGATAAATTAATGAAATCAATGAATTAGCTTGCATTCATTAGGCGTTACTTATATTATCTCACTCTAATATATAGGGATCAAGCCTATCCTAGTGAAGAGGAGCATCGCCATGCTGAAGATCCTCTCAAGCTTTCTCGCCGGGATCGCGTTCGTTGCGATCTTGGCGTGGCAATTCGCGGGCCAGTTGATGATACAGGCGTATCCAAGCCCCTATGGCGTGGAAGAAACCGCGGCCCGAATTCAACACAACATCAAAGAGGCGGGATGGTCCCTTTCGGGGCTGCGTAGTCCGTCGAACACCATCCGCCATCTGGGCGCCACCGTGCCCAACGTTCTTCTGGTGGAAGCCTGCAATCCCGATTACTCAAAGCCTCTGCTCAAGAATGACGGCACGCGCATTCTCTCGATTTTGATGCCGTGCACGATCACCGTCTACGAAGGCGGTGACGGCAAAACCTACATCGGCCTTTTGAATTCCGGTCTGATGGGCAAATTGTTCGGACCTCTGGTTTCCGAGGTCATGGGCAAGGTCGCCGCCGACCAGCAAAAATTCATTACCTTCGATCCGAGCAAGCCCGCTCCGGCGCTTATTCGCAAGAGCCCCGGTGGAAGCGGCGGATCCGGTCAGGGCGGCATCAAGGATTTGGGGGGCTGCTGATCGCAGCCGCTCGACCTTTTGCGCGCCAGGGTCTTCCAGGGAAAACGTAGGGGATTAAAATGATCAAGGTATTCAAAATAGCCCAAGGGCTATGGGCAGGAGTTCCTAAGGTCGTCTTGAGCGGAATTCTTGTTCTCACGGGCGCGGTGGCCCTCTCGGCGGTGACGCCGTGCGAGGTGGCGCGGGCGTCGGACGACGCGGCGGCGCAATCAACGACGATGGCGAAGATCAAAGCCATATCGTCCACCGCCGATCACAGCAAGTTCGAGGAACTCAAAGGTCCCTTCGCCACCGGACCGGACGTCACCAAGGCGTGCCTGAAGTGCCATACCGAGGCCGCCAAACAGGTCCACAAGACCAAGCACTGGAATTGGGACGTGGTCAACGAACGCTCCGGCCAGCGCCTGGGCAAGAAGAACATCATTAACAATTTCTGCGGTTCCGTGGTGTCGAACGAGCCGCGCTGCACCAGTTGCCACATCGGTTATGGCTGGAAGGACGGCAAGTTCGACTTCGCCAAGCAGGAAAACGTAGACTGCCTGGTGTGTCACGACGGCACATCGAAATATCGTAAATTCCCCGCCGGGGCGGGGCATCCGGCCTACACGCCCAGTGAATGGCCGGCCAAGAGCGGACGCTTCATCCAGCCGCTCAATCTCGCCGACATCGCGCAACACGTCGGCCCCACCAGCCGGCGCAGTTGCGGTATGTGCCACTTCCTGGGCGGCGGCGGAAACGCCGTCAAACACGGCGATCTGGACGTCTCGCTGATTAATCCCGGGCGCTACCTGGATGTCCATATGAGCCCGCAGAAATTGAATTTCACCTGCTCGAAATGTCATGGCGGGGAAAAACACTTGGTGCAGGGTAGCCGCTATACCGCCAACGCCAAGGATATGTCCGGCATCGACGTTCCCGGGCGAACCGACGGCAGCCGGGCGACCTGCGAATCGTGCCATGGCGCGA
Organism: Varunaivibrio sulfuroxidans; assembly: GCF_029318635.1. Taxonomy (NCBI): domain Bacteria; kingdom Pseudomonadati; phylum Pseudomonadota; class Alphaproteobacteria; order Rhodospirillales; family Magnetovibrionaceae; genus Varunaivibrio; species Varunaivibrio sulfuroxidans. Next base: position 3,050,317 of record NZ_CP119676.1, read on the forward strand.
GGCCCCATCCGGCCACGGCCAATCCGAAACTGAACGACCATACCGATCGTGTCGCCTGTCAGACTTGTCATATTCCGGAATTCGCCCGCGGCGGATATCCCACCAAGATGTGGTGGGACTGGTCAACCGCCGGAAAATTGACCCCCGACGGCAAGCCCTTGGTAATCAAAAACGCCAAAGGTGAGGTTATCTACAACGGTATGAAGGGGGATTTCGCTTGGGGCGCCAATGTGGTCCCGGAATACCGCTGGTTCGACGGCAACGTCAAGTTCACCCTGTTCGGCGACAAGGTCACCGGCGACGAGGTCGTTCCGATCAATAAATACGGCGGCAGCGCCAATGACCCCAATTCACGCATCTGGCCGTTTAAGGTGATGCGTGGCAAGCAGGCCTATGACAAGGGTCTGCAAACGCTGGCGGTGGTGCACACCTTTGGCGCCGACGACAGCGCCTATTGGACCAACTTCAATTGGGACAAGGCGTTGACGGCGGGCATGGAGGCCGTGGGCGCCACCTATAGCGGAAAAATGGGGTTCGTGAGGACCGAAATGTCCTGGCCGATCACGCATATGGTCGCGCCCAAGGAGGATGCGCTGGCGTGCGAATCCTGCCACAGCCTGAACAGCCGGCTGAAAGACGTCCCGGGCCTTTATATCCCCGGTCGCGACCGCTTCGGACTTTTGGACACCATCGCCTGGACGATCGCCGGTCTGACCCTGCTGGGCGTGCTCGGCCATGGGGCTCTGCGTTACTGGATGCATCGGAAGGAGGGCTAAGTCATGCAACGGATCTATATCTTCAAACGGTTCGAACGCTTTTGGCACTGGTCGCAGGCCCTTCTCATCGTCACCATGGGGGTGACGGGGTTTGAAATCCACGGCACGTACCATTGGCTCGGCTACGAGACGGCGCAAAGCACGCATACCACGGCGGCGTGGTTCCTGATCGGGTTGTGGGTGTTCGCCATTTTCTGGCACTTCACGACCGGCGAATGGAAACAGTACATTCCGACCACGGAAAATCTGCTGGCGATGATGCGCTACTACGTGACCGGCATCTTCACCCACGCCCCTCATCCCTTCCGTCAGACCCAATTGACCAAGCATAACCCGTTGCAGCGCTTGGCTTACCTGTTCGTCAAGTTGCTGATCAATCCTCTGATCTGGATCAGTGGATTGCTTTATCTGTATTACCCGCAGTGGGAGGCGCTGGGCTTGGGGTGGCTGCATTTGGGCGATGTCGCCATGGTTCACCTATTCGCCGCCTTCCTGATGGTGATCTTCTTCATCGTGCACATTTACTTCGCGACGACGGGGCATACTGCGACATCCCATATCAAGGCGATGATCACCGGATACGAGGAGGTCGATGACGGCGACCGCGAAGAAGACGCCAAGGGCGCACCCTCTCGCGAGCCGTCGGTTTAAGGGGGCTGAAAACCATCGTGGACTAAGGGGGGAAGAGCACAAGGACGCCGGAGAGGCGGCGCGAATAATCGGTCTTTCGGGTGTGTTTCCTGGTTGCTCTTAAAATACGGGGCGTTTCAAGGCGGTAAAATGCGTTGGAGCGTCCCGTGTTTGCGTTCCGAGGTCGCTTTATCGTTATGGTGGAGAGAGTTCTAGAAAACGAACCCCGACTCGTTTATATGTATTTTCTCTAATGTATAAAGCGCCACGCCGACCGGCGGTCGGATAAGGGAGCGTAGATTGAGAATAAGGGCAAGGGAGATAAAGACAAATGAGTTATGCAAACTTGGAACAAAGTGAAAATGGGTATCTGCTCGATACATCCGATTGGAGCGAGGATATCGCCGGAGAAATCGCAGCGGTCGAAGACTTGGCGCCATTGAACGCGCGGCAGTGGGACGTCATCAATTTTTTGCGCGACGAATATTTTTCCAATAACCAGCATCAACCCAATGAACGGGCCATGGTCAAGGCGATGTCGGAAAAATGGGGGGAGAAATTTTCCACCAAGGGACTGTACGAGCTGTTTCCGATGCAGCCGTCCAAGCAGGCGGCCAAAATCGCCGGACTCCCCGAAACCAAACGCAAGGGCGGGTATTGATCGGGAAACCGTCGCGGGGGCAGGGGGGTCAATCCAAGGCGCCCTGAGCCTGCACGGAACGGATAAAGTCGCGGTAGATATCATCATCGATGGTGGCGTCCTCCCCCAGGAGCTTGATTTCCCGTAGGAACGCGGTGGGAACCATGAAGCCCTTGGCGATCATTTCCTCCCCGTGGCGTTGCTCGACGAGTATGACCGTGAACGGGTGTTCCCGGGCCGTTGGTTGGCCGCCGTCGGTCGCGTTCAGCGCACACTTTTTATGCGTGCTTACGTATTGAAAGAGGCGCGCATCATAGGAGTTGCAGGCGTTAATCTCTTCGGTGAACGCGCTTGCGTCGATGCCATATTCGGCGGGTGTTTTGTTTATGTGCGGCGCAATGACGTTGGGCAAGGCGCATGCCTGCAAAACGGTTTCACAAAGCGCCGGGATATCTTTTGTCGTGGCGAACAGAGCGAAGTTCTGCGTGAGGTTTTCTCGCGCTTGTTCGTGCGCCGCCGGATCGACCTCTTCGCCGGCGTCAAGGCCGGACAGCAACCGGGTCATTGTGTTCCGGTTTTCTTTCCGGCGCGCGAATTTCTCCAATCCGATCGGATCGACCGTTTCGCCGTGGTGCATGCAGTGGTAGGCGTAGGCCGAGCGCACCCTGCTCACGGGATCGCGGAGCACGGTAAGAAGGAGGGGGGCGCCCATTAACCGGGCGTGTACCCCGTAGGGTAAATGGGAGGATATCAGCGCATAGGAGCGACCTCTAAGACGCGCCTCGGAGGCTTTGTCGTCGGCCCGTTCGACGAGCGGTTCGGCGAACCTTTCATGTTTCGCCATTTGTTCCCAACAGGTCTTGGCCAGCGTATGAATGCTCATGCCGCCGCATTTGGGAATATGGTAAAAAAAGAAGGAAACGGGGCGAACGGGTCCCGCCGCGCCGCGAAAGAAATTTATGTTTTGTCGATCCATCGTCTTTCCGCGTTCAGGGATACTTCGGCGGCCTTGCGGTTATTCCCATCCGGGTGAGGTTCCGTAAAGAAGATGGATGTTTCCCCATGCCGGTGTCAACCGTCGAGGGGGAAAAGCACGAATTTTCCCCATGCGCGCACCGGTTTTGTCGGCGCGATCACTCCGGTTTGTGTTTGGGGTTGCGTAACAAAAACAAGACCGGAAAAACCATGAGGGTGACGAACATCATCAATTTAAAATCGTTAAGGTAAGCGATCGTCAAGGCCTGTCGAGTGACTTCCCCATTGAGGGCGAGCAACCCCCGCAATGTATCCAGATTCCAAAAATGCGCGGTGTTGGCCCATTTTAGCGCGGGGTTGAAGGCGGTAACGGACTCTCCGATCACGGCGTGGTTGATTTGCGTGTTGCGGGCCAACTGACTGACGACGATGGAGATACCGATGCTGCTGCCCAGGTTGCGCACCAGGCTGAACAACGCCGTGCCCTCGTTGCGGTAATGGGGCTGTAAGGTGGCGAACGTCAGGGTGCTTAGGGGAACGAAGACGAAGCCCAGGCCAAAACCTTGGACGAGCCCCGTGCGAACGACATCCCAAGCGCCGATATCCATGTTGAAGGCGGCCATTTCCCAAAGGGAAAACGACGTCAAAGTAAGCCCGAGACCGATCAAGTAACGCGGATCGACGCGCGCGATGATGCGCCCGACGATCATCATCGCAACCATCGTGCCGATCCCGCGGGGGGCCAGGACGAGGCCGATGGTCAGCACCGGATAGCCCATCAAGGTTTGAAGGAACGGCGGCAGCAGGGCTATTGTCGCCAGGAGAACGATGCCGATCACGAAAATGAAGAACAGCCCGGAGACCAGATTGCGATCGCGGAACAGGCCCGGTTCGAGGAATGGTCTGTCGGCGGTCAAAATGTGAACGACGAACATGTAAAAACAGATGGCGGCGAGGAACGTTTCGATGATGATTTCCCCGGAGGAAAACCAATCTTGCGAGACGCCACGATCAAGCATGAGCTGCAGGGCGCCGATGGCGGTGCTGAGCAAAGCGAAGCCGTACCAATCGAAGGGTCGGGTGCGGTTCTGTCCGGTTTCGGGAACGAACGTCAGGATGCCGAGAAACGCCAGAATGCCGAACGGAAGATTGATGAAGAAGACGCTGCGCCAATTGTAAAATTCGGTGAGATATCCGCCCAGGGTCGGCCCTAAAATCGGGCCGACCATGATCCCCATGCCCCAAATCGCCATAGCGGAGCCGTGGCGCTCACGCGGGTAGGTGTCCAGAAGAACCGCCTGCGACAGGGGGACGAGGCTGGCGCCGAACACCCCTTGCAGCAGGCGGAAGAAAACGATTTCCGTAAGCGATGTAGCCATGCCGCACAGCATAGAGGCGACAGTGAACCCGGCGACGGCGGCCAGGAATATGCGCTTACGCCCGAACCGCGCCGCCAAAAACCCCGTTGGTGGGGTCATGATCGCCGCCGCCACGATATAGGAGGTCAACACCCACGCGATTTGGTCTTGGGTCGCCGAAAGGCTGCCTTGCATATGGGGCAGGGCGACGTTGGCGATCGTGGTGTCGATGACCTGCATCACGGTGGCCAACATGATCGATATGGTGATCAGGGGGCGCGACGGCTCTCCATTCGGGGCGAGGCGGGTGGCGACGGACATTACGACCGGTCCGCCCGCTTGTTCGACGTCAGCCCAAGATCGCTCAACAACGAGCCCAGGGTGCGTCGCACGCCGGTGTCGATGGTGACGACGGCGCTCATGCCGGCGCGCAGCGGTGGGGCGCCCGTCTCGGGCAGAAGAGCGATGCGCACCGCGATGCGCTGCACCACCTTGACCCAGTTGCCGGTGGCGTTTTGCGCCGGAAGAACGGAATACACCGCCCCCGTGCCCGGGCTGATGCTTTGCACCCGGGCCTTCCAGGTGCGCCCGGGATAGGTGTCGATGGTGATCGTCGCCGGTTGAAGCGCGTGAACGTTGGTCAGGTCGGTTTCCTTGAAATTCGCCTCGACCCACACGTTGCGCCTTGAGATCAGGCTCATGACGGGGGTCCCGGTGGCGACGAACTGACCGACTTGGGGGACTTGGCTCGCGATGCCGTCGAACGGGGCCTTGACATCGGTATGGCTCAATTCCAGAGCGGCTTGATCGCGGGCGGCCCGGGCCGCTTGAAAGCTGGGAATGTTCTCGGTCGGGGTCTTCGGGTCGCCGTTCAGACTGGCGACAATGCCCGCCTCTTGCTGTTTGACGACGTCGCGTTGCTGCCGGGCGACGTTTAGGTCATGGCGCGCGGCGTCCAGCGCCGTCACCGAGACCACATTGGTCTTGGCGAGGCGGGATTGGCGATCGAAGACCTTTCGGGCGTAAGCAAGATTAACCTGGGCCAGTTTGCGTTCGGCCTCCATGCGCTGATAATCGGCCCTTAGCGTCGCGATGGCGCTGCGCGCCCGAGCCAGTTCGGCTTCGCTGCGCTCAAGGGCGACCTTGAACGGCGCGGGGTCGATGCGAAACAGAATATCGCCCTTTTTAACGTCCTGGTTTTCGCGGACGTTGACGGAAAGCAGGGGGCCGGAGACCTGTGTGCTGATATCGACTTTATCGGCTTTGATATAGGCGTTTTCGGTGCTGATATAGCGGCCCTGGGAAAAATAGAAGGACACCCCGCCCACAATCACGATCGCGGGAATAAGGTATAATGCGATACGCCTGAAAATACGCCGCTTGGACGAAGGCTTGGCCTGGGTCTGTGTCGCCGCCTCATCCCCTGCGAGATCGGCGCTCGGGGCATTTCGTGGAGACGTCGCCGAAGGGGAGTCGGACGTGGGATTCGTGGTCATATGGTTATTGGCCTTGATTTTTGGTGTTATTTTTAGGGGCGCGTTCGGGCGCTTGTCCGGAGGACGGCGCGGGCGGGTTTTCTTGCGCGATGAGATTGCACTTCATTTTTTCCAGTATTGCGAACAACTGTTCCCGGAGGGGCGGAGCCAATCCCTGAAGGGTTTCTTCGCGCGTTTCCGCAGCCAGGACGCGCATTTTCTCCAAAAAGGGACGCGCCTTGTCCGTGATGTACAGCCGCACGGCCCGGCGGTCCGAAGGGTTAGGAACCCGTTCGACCCAGCCCGCGGCGACCATGCGGTCAATCAAGCGCGCCAGGGTGATCGGCTGAACTTCCATGACGTCGGCGAGGAAGGCTTGGCTGGCGCCCTCGTTACGGGCCAAGTGCGACAGCGCCTTCCATTGGGACTGGGACAACCCCAGCTTTTGAACACGACGGTTGAAGTTGCGCCGCATGAGGCGGGCGACGTCGTTAATCATAAAGCCAAGGCTGCGTTCGGGGATGTGTGTATTGGACATTGTGCTTATAATATACATACATATTATAAGCATGTATACTATATTTTTTTCGGGTAATATCATTTTGAACGAAATTGGGGGTGCGTCTTTCTTGGGAGGGGGCGCGCTCACGCCCGCAGGGGCGTCTTTCGTGCGCCGTTGCGCGACATTGGGTTAGGGCTTAACCTTTGCGACGCCACCGGGTGACCGTCATGCGAACGTTGGACCTGCATTCCTTGTTTTGGTGGGGTTCTTTTCTTGTATGGGGCGCATGCGGCGAGGCGCGTGATTTTTGAAGTTTGGACCATTATCGTGAGTGCGCACATTATCGTCGTGGGAAACGAAAAAGGGGGAAGTGGTAAGACCACGACCGCCATCCATGTGGCCGTGTATTTTTCCATGATGGGGTATCGTGTGCATGCCCTTGATCTGGATCATCGCCAGGCCAGTTTTGGTCAGTTTTTGATCCACCGTCGTCGCGTCATCGCGCAAAAGGCGATAGATCTGCCGACGCCCGATTTTCGCCAGTTACGCCCCAGCGCCGACGCCGACGGCTATATGCGCGCCTTCGAGGAGGAGGAGCGCGCTCACGAACTGATGTCACGAATATCCGATGCGTACGATGTCATCGTTATCGATACGCCCGGCTTCGACGGCGGCTTGTCCCGGCTGGCCCACAGTTACGCCAATACATTGATCACACCCCTGAACGACAGTTTTATCGACATCGGCGTCCTGGCTCGAATTCGCCAGGAGGACATGTCGGTAATCGGTCCCAGTCATTACGGCGCGATGGTTCTAAAGCAAACCGGAGCGCGCGGCAGGCTTCGCCTAACCGAGGATTTCGAATGGTTGGTCATGCGCAATCGGATATCGACGTTGTTCACCCAAAATAAACGTCAAGTGACGACCGCGCTAAACGCCGCGGCGCGTCACTTTGGGTTTAAGGTGGTGGCCGGATTTTCGGAAAGGGTGATCTATCGGGACTTGTACATGCAGGGCTTGAGCGTAATGGATCTGCCTCTACTCAACACCCCGCGGGGACTGTCGCCTTCCGAGCGCAATGCGATCGATGAGGTGACCCGCCTCTTTACTGAAATTTCCCTGTGAAGGGGGGCCGTCGCGAAGACGGCCCCCAAGAATCCAAGGAAATAACGCCGCCTTACATCGCCGGGATGGGTTTGAGGGCGGTTTCTTCGCGGGTGGCCGGAATGAAGCCGTATTCGGCGTATATGTCCTGGGCCGCCTTGGTGCGCAGGTAGCCGACATAGTGCATGGCGTTGTCGTGGTTGCGTCCGGTTTTCAGGACGCCGGCGGCATAACCGACTTTGTCGGCCATGTTCAAGGGCGCGGGAATGGCGATGCCGTCGATCTTGCGGTCGTGTTTTTTGGCTTCGATGATTTCCGTTGTCCAGACGATGCCGACATCGGCGAGCCCCTGTTCGATCCGGTCGGGAGTTTCCCGGTGGTGGCGTTGCGTGAACCAGGTCTTCCCCTTGATCGCCCAGCATTCCTTGCACATGGCGTTGCCCGTCACTTTTTCATAAATTCCCAGATCCTTGAGCATTTGTGCGCCGTAGAACTTGAAAATGCCCTCGGTTATCGGGTTGGGATGGGACTGCACCAGATCGTCGCGCGCCAAATCCTTCGGTCCGGCAATGCCCTTGGGGTTACCCGCCGCGACCATCAGGGCGAGTTTGTTGTGGGTATAGATTTCGTAGCGGTCCATCAGCCCCTTTTCGTGCAATTGTTTGAGGTGCCCCAAATTGACGCTGGCGTAGACGTCGGGGTTCATCGCCGTGTTCTGGCCGTTGATTTGGCCTTGCCCGAGTATTTGCTTGAGAATTTGTCCCGGGGGGATGGTCTCGACGTAGGTGGTCTTGATGTTGGGGTGCTTTTTCATGAAATCCTTGATCAGTTCATCCATCACCATGAACTGATTGCCGGCGAGATAAAGCACGAGATCGGCGTTATAAGAATCGCCGATGTTGCCATATTCGATGCGCCCATCTTGATAATAGGTGCGGTAGTCCTTGTTCAATTCGGTAGCGCTGCTGGCCCACCCGCTTGCGGCGCCCAGGCCGATGCCCGATACGATTAGCATAGATTGCATGACCCATTTCCATCGCATTGTTATTCCTCCCTATTTTATGGTATATTTTTTAGAATAGAAAGATTTTAAACACACTTTTTGCGCGATGAAATTAGGTGAAACCCTCCTTAAAAGTAGGGATTTCCCTGTGGCGATCGGGAAGTTTTTGCGGTTATGTTAAAAATGTACAAGGAGGCGGGGGAATGTATAAAAAATACGCCCCAGATAAAATACACGCAGAAAAGCGCGCCCTGGGCGGATAATGGGGCGGACAATGCGTTGAAGATTTTTGACGTGGTGCGAATTGCCCTCAAGCCTTGGCGAAAGACGGGGCTGTTTTCCGAAAGATCGGTAAAAATGATGATTGCGGGGGGCGGCGCCCTCTTCTGCGCGGTGACGCTAAGCGCTTGCGGCGAAAATTCCCATGCCGGCAAGGTCGCCCAATGGCTGAAAGGCTATTACGCGGAAAACCCGCCCAACGGCAACTGGGTGGCGCGCGAGGTGCGCGCCGAATCGGGAAAGAAGATCATCGTCGATGTGCTGATCCCCTCGCAGCAACAGGTTGACCAGATTAAAAAATTGAGCCGGATGGAACAGTTCACCGTCGCCAAGCTGGCGTGTCCAAAGAACGGCGTCGAAATTCAAAAAGCCTACCGCGAGGGGATCACCGTCTGGATTCAGTTGAACGCCAAAAGCGAAGCGTTGACTCGTTCGATTTGCCCGCACCGTTAGGAGGTTATTTTTCTGCGTCCCCCTCGCTGATGCGCCCGCGCAGCCATTCGCAGATTTCGAAGGCGAGTTCGCGTCGTTCACCGGTTTCGCAGGCCTGCATCTCGCCCAGTCTGGCGGCGACATCCTCGATAATTTGACGATACTGCCGCGCCGTGTTCATTTCGACCATAAGGTCGGTCTTCAGTTTGTTAACGTCAATGTTCGCGGGTTCCCTGGGGGGGCTGTTCTTCGCAGAGGTGTGGCGCTTGGTGACGGCGAATTTACGGATGAATTCGACCCGTTCGTTGATGGCGTTTTCCTTGAACCCCAACGCCGGTGCGATACATTTAACTTTTTCAAAATCGACCTGGCCTTCAAAAGTTGGAATATCCGCCGCAAGAAGGCGCTTGTTCAATTCCAAGCGTGATACGCCGAGCATTTTGGCGGCTTTCGCCACTCCGATACGCTTTCCCATGACCGTGTTCTCCTTGGGTCGCATTCTCCCAATGCGTGTGCGTTACCTCTTAGACGTAATCCTTGCGGAGGGCCGCGCCAAGCGCTTTTTTTTAATTACGGCGGCCCCCGAGATAAATTTTCGCGCGCCCGGCGTGATCTTTGCTATAACGGCTTGGGTCCAACCCGGCGCGGTGCGCATCCCATAATGGCGGGCTAAGCGCGCCCCGTATTCAAAATCACGCATTCAAAATCACAATAACGAGTGCCGTCATGCCCCGTTCGTCCCGTCCGCGCCAAGCGGAACTGTTGATGCCCGCCGGATCGCTCGCCAAGTTGAAGACGGCGATTTTGTACGGGGCCGATGCCGTTTACGCGGGTACGCCGGACTTATCTTTACGCACCCAGTCGGCGTTTACCCTGGACGAACTGATCGAGGGCGTGCGTTTCGTTCATGCCCGGGGGCGCCGGATTTACCTGACGGTGAACCTGTTTACCCATAATCGGGATGTCGATAAACTGGCCCAATTCGTCGCCACGGCGCGCGACGCCGGGGTCGATGGGCTGATCGTGTCCGACCCGGGGGTGTTTCATTACGTGCGCCAAAACGCCCCCGATCTGGAATTGCACGTTTCGACCCAGGCCAACGTGTGTTCGTGGTTGACGGTGCAAAGCTGGGCGGCGCAGGGGGCGGATTTATGCGTTCTGGCGCGCGAAGTCAGTTTTGTGGAATTGGCGGAAATTCGGCAAAAATGCCCCGACATCAAACTGGAGGTTTTCGTCCACGGCGCGATGTGCATGACCTATTCCGGGCGCTGTCTGCTGTCGAATTTTCTCGCCGAGCGCGGCGCCAATCAGGGCAATTGCGCGCAGAGTTGCCGTTGGAACTACAAGGTCATCGCCCGGCGCAAGGCCCGGTGTAAGGACGGTGCGGAGGTGGAGATTACGCCGGACAATCGCGACGATTTCGATTTCTATATCGAGGAACAGTATCGCCCCGGCGAATTGATGCCGATCGAGGAGGACGCCCGCGGTGCGTACATTCTCAACGCCAAGGACCTGTGCCTAATGGGCAAATTGGACGATCTCTTGAAGGTCGGGGTCGATTCCCTGAAAGTCGAAGGGCGCAATAAAAGCGAATACTACGTCGGCGTGACGGCGCGGGCCTACCGTCGGGCGATCGACGCGTGGTATCGCGACCCCGACGCCTGGACCCCCGAGCCGTATCTGGAGGACATCTACAGCCTGCAAAACCGGGGCTACACGTTGGGCTTTCACGACGGGCGGCTGGGACCCTTGGCGCATAATTTCGAACGGACCGAGACCGTTGGCGGATGGCTGTTCGCTGGCGTCGTCGAGCGGTGGGACGGCCACGATCTGATCTTCGCGCCGCGAAACGCCATGAGGGCGGGCGACGTGATCGAGTTTCTGCCTCCCGATGACAAGGATGTCGTCCGCCTGCGCCTATACGCATTCGAACGCGCGGACGGCTCCGGTCGTTTCGAGAAGGCGTCGCCGGGGGCCGACCGGGCGCTGCGTCTGCCCGCGGCGCTTTTTCACAGCGAGGACACGGCGAGGATAAAAGAAAAATTACCCGTGGGAACCATCGCCCGGATCAAGTCGGATCTTAGCGAAGATCGCCGGGAATTGCTCCGCGCCAACTTGGTTGCGATGGATATCGAACGCGGGCTTGGCGGTGACGGTGGCGGGTCCGGCGCCGAAAACGCCCGCCCGGCCCTCAGAGGCCGCACCCTTCAGGGCAAGGCCCCGAAATTGGGGTTGGACGGCTGTTGTGGTTTGGGGTGTAACGGCTGCTTAATGTTTTGGAACGACGAAAAGTACGCCAAAGCGAGAAAGACATTGATGGGAAAAAAAATAGGCGAGAAACTGAACCGTATTTCGGTTCCAGGCGACTAGGTCCTGACCCTAGTGGATCGACTCCGACGTTTCGCTCCCGCGAACCATCGGGCCGACCACTATCTATCTTTTTGTTGCAGTTTGATTTCTTCACACATTTGTGTCCAATTGCATCGGACTCAAATGTTAAACTCAAACCACTAGGTTTACGCCACGCGCTCTTGTCGGCGATGGCGCCGGGAGCCGGAAAAAACACAATCCAAGATTTCAATAAGAGAAGGCCATGTCATGGATGCACGCATTACCTATTATTTTTCACTGATTTCTCCGTGGACCTATCTGGGCGACGGACGCCTTCGGGACATCGCCGCGAAGCACGGCGCCGCAATCGCCTACAGGCCGATGCAATTGAGAAAGGTTTTCCCCGTCTCCGGGGGGTTGCCGTTGCCCAAGCGCGCGCCACAGCGCCAGGAATATCGCTTGATCGAGCTGAAAAGATGGTCGGGTTTTTTGGACATCCCTCTCAACCTCAAGCCGAAATTCTTTCCCGCCGATGAAACCAAGGCGGCGTGCATGGTGACCGCCCTGAACGTGCAAGGCGAGGATCCGGGCGCTTTTGTCGGCGCGGTGCTTGGTGCGGTGTGGACGCGCGAAATGGACATCGCCGATACGCACACCCTGCGTCAACTGGCCGGTGAGGTCGGTCTGGACGGTGACGCCTTGCTGGCGCGCGCCGAGGATCCGGCGGTGCGGGACGCCTACCAGGGCTATACGGATGAAGCGATCGCCGCGGGAGTTTTCGGTGCGCCGTTTTATGTTTTGGAGGACGAGAAGTTTTGGGGCCAGGACCGTCTCGACTTTCTTGAGCGCGCATTGACGCGCTAGTGGATCGACTCCGACGTTTCGCTCTCGCGAACCATCGGGCCGACCACTATCTATCTTTTTGTTGCAGTTTGATTTCTTCACACATTTGTGTCCAATTGCATCGGACTCAAATGTTAAACTCAAACCACTAGGCTCTGAGCCAGGGCGTCATTATCACTGGGGTCCTTCGGGCGTTTCGTCGCCCGGAGGGGATGGCGGCGCGCTCGGCCGGGTGAGAATGTAACCCGCGCCCAGGGTCATTAGGACCGCGCTGACAGCCACCGCGGCGGTGGGGGCAGCGGCGAAGATGGCGAGATATCCGAGGCTGGCGGACATGAAGGTAAGCGCCATGATTTTAGCCCCCGGGGGGATGACGCCTTGTTCCCGCCATAGCCTGAGGGAGGGGCCGAAGACCCGGTGCGTGTAAAGCCAGCGGTGGGCCCGCGCCGAACTTTTGGCGAAAGCCCATAGCGCCAAAAGCATGAACGGCGTGGTTGGCAAGACGGGTAATACGACGCCGACGATCCCGACGATGAAGAACAGCCCGCCTAGAAAAAGAAAGATTCCCCGCGCGGGTCCGCGCTTTAGGTTTTGTTCGAAGGCGTCGGCTCGGGGGCTGCGACGCCGTGGGGCGTGCCGGAGTACGGTCACGGTGCGTGTCTCTTCGGCGGCGCGGGACCTAACACGGGACCTAACACGGGGCTTGGGCCATGTCTGCGTGGGGGAGGGTTATGAAAAATGTCGCGCCACATCCAGGGGGAGAAGTGTACCCAATTTCACCGTCGTGATTTTCCATGATTGCCTTGCAAATACTCAAGCCCAGGCCGGATCCGCCATGGTTTCGCGCATCGGAAGGGTCGGCCTGGGCGAACTTACCAAAAATTTTGTCATGGAACGTGTCGGGTATTCCGGGACCATGGTCGCTGATCGATAGACGATATCCCGCCGGGGAACGGTTTAATTCGACGGTGATATTTCCTCCTTTCGGTGAAAATTTAAAGGCGTTGGAAAGCAGATTGGCCAAGACTTGGTGTATCCGATCGGGATCGGCGTGAACCGGAGCGTTATCGATCCGGGTGTTAAAAATGAGGGAAACGCCGTAACTGTTCGCCAATACGCAGGCCTCTTCCATAGCGCGCATGGCGAGGGCGTAAAGGTCCGTTCCGCCCAGGTGAAATTCCATTTTTCCCGCTTCGATTTTCTCGATATCCAAGACATCGTCAAGCAGGCGGACCAAACGCGCGCTGTTCCTTTGCGTCAATTGAAACAACGTCAGGGCCTCCTCGGATAAGGTGTAATCGAAGGCGTTCGACAACAACCCGATCGCTCCGTTGATCGAGGTCATCGGGGTGCGCAGTTCGTGGCTGACGGTGGAAACGAACTCGGTCTTCATGCGATCTATTTTCTTGCGTTCGGTAATGTCGCGAACGATGGCCACCCACCGCGCGCTGCCGTTTTCGGGTTCGACATACTGCAGAAATATCTCAACCGGAATGCGACTTCCGTCGCGGGTAAGGTGAACGGTTTCGAAGGTTTTCTTACGGTTTTCCTTGGCCATGATGAAGGCCAACATCTGGCGGAAGGTGTTTTCGCTAAAATCCGGTTTGATGTCGTAAGCGGTCATCGACATCATTTCTTCTTGGGAATAGCCGACCTGTTTCACGGCCCCGTTGTTGACGTATGTGAAACGGAGACTTTCGGGATCGAACATGAAGACGCAATCCAACGTGCAATCGAGCACGTTTTTGAAATGCGTCAGGTTCTGATTCATGGTCCGTAGGGTCGATTGGGTGATTTCCTGGGAAATCTGATTTTGAACCCAATCGCCCAGGAGCCGAATAAGAGCGATGTCGTAGGCGTTGAAAGGGCGGCTGCGGGGGAGATTGTCGGAAAAGTTTAGGGTTCCATATCGTTTCCCCGCGACGACGAGAGGAATGCCGATATACGATTCCAATCCGAAAGTCCGATAGCACGGATGGTCGCGGATCTCGCTCCGTCCCGCATGGTCGAAGTATCGGGGGCCGTCGGCTCTCAAAGTATGGACGCAGTAGGTTTCGCCCAGATCGAAAACGGCGCCGGGCTCAGGGGCTCCTTCGGGGGCGGAAATGTGTTCGACCGTATAGCGTTGACCTTCTATCCGACTGACGATCGCCAAGCGCATCGAAAATGTTTTTCGACCAAGTTCGAGGATATTCTGGATGCGGTTTTCGGAGGATCGCTCCGTGTCGGCGGTGATGGTGTGAAGGGTGTCCAGCACGTTGCTATAGGTTTGTATCCACGCGCCGTCCTGATCGTGTTCCGTCAGATCGGCGCCCCAACACAGGATTTCGGTAATATTCCCACGTTTGTTCTTTTCGCAGGACGTCTTCCATGCGACGGCGCGTCTTCCTCCCGTACGCGTGCGCATCGCCAGCTCAAAGGCGCTTGATGAAACTTCCGTCCCGTCGTGTCGGCCGTCGGCCTTGATGCCCACCGCCGTAAAATACCTTTGCGCCCGGGGACGCTGGTCCTCGGCGATGATCGTGTCGATCGCGCTTTTTCCGATAATTTCGTCTTCCTCGAACCCCAGGATTTCACATGCCTTGCGGTTAAGGGAAATAAGGGTTCCCTCGATATCGAGAACGATCATCAGGGCGTCGGACAAATCGTGAAAACGGGCGTAATAACGGCCTCTTTTTTTGTTGTTTCCAGGCATCGTCGGTTCCTGTTTCTGCGGGTGTAATCCGCATTCGATATATATAATGGTCCGCGCCGATATTGCGAGAAATTCCCCCATGTCCAAGATGCTATCGGCATCATTTTATATATCGTTTGGTTTTTTTGCTCCATGTGTTCTTGAATCGCATGGGTTGCGTATTATTTAGGCACATCCCGTCATCGTATTTGGCCCATCGTTTGTGAGATTGGCCTTTCGATGAAGGCGGCGTTAAAAAATAGCCCTAAAAAAACGAAAATGAGGACGTGTGAATGTAATATCGGCAAGGTCATGGTGGTGGGGCTGTCGGGTAAAATTTGGCACGCGATTTGCTTCGTCCTCATGGGATGTTGGGGCGAAGCAGTGGGGTGCGGGTATTGGCCGACGGCCTTAAAATTTTGATTATCGACGCCAATCCGGTGCGCGCGGAAATTTTGAAATCGGGTCTACGCGAGGCGGGGCACGACCTGGTCGAGTGGATTTCGGATACCCATCGCCTTCAGGGGCGGATCGCCGCGCTCGATCCCGATGTGGTGTTGATCGATCTGGAAAATCCCAACCGCGACGTGCTCGAACATATGTTTCAAGTGAGCCGTGACGTCAAGCGTCCGATCGCGATGTTTGTCGATCGGTCCGACAGCGCCATGATCGCCGCCTCCGTCGATGCCGGGGTCAGCGCCTATATCGTCGGCGGTTTACATAAGGAGCGGGTGAAGCCGATTTTGGATATGACGATCAGCCGGTTCAACGCTTTTTCCCGACTCCATTCGGAACTGGCCGAAGCCCGCAGCGCGCTCGAGGAGCGCAAAGTGATCGATCGGGCCAAGGGAATTTTGATGACGCAAAAAAGCTTGAGCGAGGCCGACGCCTACGCAACGTTGCGCACCTCCGCCATGGCGCGGAGCGTAAAAGTCATCGACATCGCTAAAAGTATCGTT